>NZ_CP014545.1:2086010-3339521 GCF_001586275.1 Sphingorhabdus sp. M41
CGGGTGACGCCACCAACGAAGGCGCAAATCGCGTCAGTCATCAATGATGCGAGGACGCATTTCCCATATCTTGGGCGCAGAGCAAAGCTTGTCCGCGCAAGCCATGCGATATCTGATCGTGGGCGGACTTGTTTTTGCGTTTGATTTCGGCGTGTTTACCGGCCTGTTGCTCTTGAACCCCCACTGGCTGTTCGCCGCTAATATCGCCGGAAAAATCGGCGGCGCGCTTTTGGGCTTTTTCCTGCACCGTCACTTCACTTTTTCGTGGCAAAAGCGCCAGCGAGCATCGACGCAGTTCATATCCTATGGCGCGGTTCTTTTGCTCAATCTGATCATTTCATCCGGGCTGGTTTATCTATTCGTTATATCGATGAATATCGAGGCGCTCATTGGCAGGCTCTTCTCCGACATTGTCACCATTGTCCTGGCCTTTTTATTGAGCCGCAATCTGGTTTTCAGACGGGGCACGCAAGATGATCAATAATCTGCAACATCTACTGGATCGGCGGCCCGGCGCCATTGCTCTATTCATCCTGTTTTTGGCTCTTACGGCTTGGGCTTGGGTCGGGTTTTTGGGTTCGGATGATGTTACCTACGCGATCGGAGCTTATGGCTGGATCGAACAATTTCCGTTTGTTGGCGGCCATGGAACCATCCGCTACCCGATTACCATTCCCATGGCCCTTTCGTTTCTGACTTTCGGCCATAATGAATATGCCATGGTCCTGCCCAGCTATCTGGCGATGGTGGCACTGCTGCTCTGCATTTGGCGATCCATCGTCCATATTTCCGGAGTTTTTGCAGCAAACCTGAGCCTGCTGTTGCTGGTCACCTTGCCGCTTGTCGTAGTCCAGACCACCATCGCGAGCGTTGATATTGTCGAGGCCTTTTTTCTGTTCGCTTCGGTGCTATTCTATGCGCGCTACGCCCGTGGTGAAGGACGGATGCGGGACTTGCTGTTTTCCGGCATGCTGGCCGGCCTGGCCTTCCTCACCCGCGAAACCGCAATTTTCATCGCGGTCTTTTATGCCATTCTCTTTCTGCGCGGCTACAAGTTCAGCCGTGTGCGTTATCTGACGATTGCCGCTGGCTTCTTGATGATATGGGCGCTTGAAATTGCCTATCTGTGGATCATGACGGGCGACCCGTTGTTTCGGTTCAACATTTCGATGAACCATGATGCCACGATCGACCGGAGCATTGATCTTGCCGGCAATCTTATCATTCATCCCGCCATTGATCCGCTGCTGGTGCTGCTGTTCAATCAGGAATTCATGCTGCTGTTCTGGATTGGTGTGCCCCTGTCAATTTGGTTTTGCTTTTCCGGCCCTGATACGGTTTTGCGCCAGTTTGCACGGATCATAACATTATTCGGAACAAGCTGGTTCATCTGCGTCGGCGCGGCGGTAACCTTGCTGCCGCTAAACCCACGCTATTTCCTGATCACTGCCCTGGCGATAGCGATTGTCGCGGGTATAGCCTTGTATCAGCTTTGGATCACCAAAGGACGAGCGCGAACTGCGATTGCAATATTATTCATCATAGTGGCGACAAATTTACTCGGCATTTTTGTCGAGAACAGACAACCGTTGTTCGGAGAACGGCAGCTGGCGCAGATAGCGGCTCAGAATAGCGAGATCATTTATACCGATCCCATGACGCGCTACCGTGCCGATATGCTGTTGAAATGGGAGAATGAGCAAGCTGCGGTCATCGGCGATATACCGCCTGACGGCGCGCTATTTCTGTACAATCCGGCGAAGTTCGAGAGCAGCAATCGTTTCATGGATGCGGACATGCAGACACTGCTAACGCCAAAGCCAGAATGGGAGATGGTAGAAACTTCCGAACCAACGCCCGAACTGATAGTGACCTTGACGGAAAAAACGGGAGCAGACCGCTTCATCCCGGGAAGCATATGGCAAAAATTGCGCTACCGGCACCAGCCAGTGACACTATATCGCGTTCCCGGCCGGACTTCCCCAAGAAGCCCAACGCCTTCAAACAGACAGAATAATTCGGACGCCCGCGTTCAGACAATGACCGCAACCAACTGAACGACAAGCACCGAATACCGGCTCCTCTCTACCGGCGAGCATCCATTTCCCAGCCTAGCGGCCGCCAAAAAACTATCAATTCCGGCAGATATATTTATGGCCTAGCCGATGACCGACACAAAGCCCCATAATCGCGACAAGAATTATCTCGTCAAAAGCGACAGCCCTTTTCTGAAGGCGCTCGGCGTTTCCAACGACGCCGGAGAGATCAAACCCAATAAATATGCGAAATATCGGCAAATCTGCCGTTTTGTCGAAATTTTCATCGAGCGGATCGAGCGGACTCAGGCGGTAAAACAGAAACGGGTCAAGGTTCTGGATATCGGATCGGGCAAGGGCTATCTGACCTTTGCGATGTATGATCAACTGGCCAAGGCGGGACTCAACCCGAAGATTGACGGTGTTGATACACGCACGGAAATGGTCGACCTGTGCAATGAAGCAGCGCAAACGTCCGGCTTTGAAAATCTGGCGTTTCACAACATGAAGGCCGAGGATTTCGTTCAGGGCTATTATGATGCGATCATCGCCCTGCACGCCTGCGACACGGCGACGGATGATGCCTTATTCTATGGCATAAGGTCGAAATCCAAACTGATCGTCTGCGCGCCCTGTTGCCAGCACGAGGTTCTGGTCGACCTGCAGAAGAGCGAGACCGCAAACCGGAAATTCATCTCGCACGGCCTGTTCCTGCAAAAACAGGCCGACCTGATCACCGACAACAGCCGCGTGATGCTGCTCCGGTCGCAGGGCTACCAGGTCGATGTCATCGATTTCGTCTCTACCGAGCACACGCAAAAGAACACGCTGATCACAGCCATCAAGAAGAACAAGCCGTCGCCTAAATATCTCGAGCAATATGAAGCCTATAAAAAGGCCTATGGTTTTGGCGGGATCAAGCTGGAGGCGCTGATGCGCGAAGCTGGATTGATCCGCCCGGAATAAAATCCAGGCGTTGTTTTCGCGCCGCTGTCGCTAACCACCGCTCCAATACATCTCGCCGGTCCAGGTCACCTTGAAAGAGAGCATCGGTATTGACGGGCCTTGACGGCCGCAACTTGCCCGGAATCAGATAGGCTTCTTTCAGGCCCAAGCGCTATCTTCCCTAAGTTGAAAGCGTGGGAGTCATGTTACCTTTCGAACGATGGCAAGAATGGATTTTGTCAGAGCCGCACAAGTCCAAGATGAAGCCCTTTTAGAATTGCAGCAATCCTGTGGTTCACGCTTAACTTCTCGAAAATACGACGCACATATGTATCAACAGAGCTGCCCGAAATATCCAGAATTGTCGCTATATCAGAATTGGATTTGCCGCGAGCAATCCACAAAAGGACCTCATTTTCTCGATTTGAAAGGCTGGGAATGCTGCTTTCGCCGCGCTCAGCCAGCCGGACCATCTTATTGTGAAAAATCTCCGTTTTATCGGTTAGTTGCCGAAGCGAATCGGCATCGCTGGCGATTATTTCGCGACCAAATGAATAGGTAACATAGGCTTCGCGGCCCTGCGGGCCATAAAACGGCGCCGCCCAGCCGTGAATCAGGCCATGTTCCTCCATTAATTGGACAAACGCAGACTGCTCCGGAGTAAGATCTTGCTCTTCAATCGCCTGTTTCCACGTCATCGACTTACCCGTGCGTGTGACATAGTCGGCAATCGGGTCGTGCTTTCGGACGTCGTAATCGTCATCATATAACGACGCCCATGTGTCGGAGAATCCAAAATGGAAGAGCTGGGCAGCTTCGTCTAGTTGAGAACGGTAAGCAGGGACCAAACGGTAACTCGCACTCGTGACGCCGATCGAACGGGCGAATTTTCTCGCCTCAACTAAGAGTGAGATAAGAGCCCTAATATCTCCATATAAATTTGGCGATAAAGCCACAGCTAAACTCCTATGCCGGTCATCGACCAAATTTTTCAGAACTGGAACTCAATATATAAAAACAACTCATATGTATTGTCAATCAAGGGATAAGTGGTGATTTCTATGGGGAAAATTAAAAACCCGAACGTCCATAAATATATGATGGAAAACGATATTAATAGTTATTTTCATTTGCCCATTTCTAATCGAAATGACACGCTAATGAATGATATTCTGTAATAAAAATACCCATTACCAAAGCAATACATAAAATCTATTGCTCAAATATGGGCAGAAACCAAAGCGAAGGAGGGAAGAATAAGTTCTTACTCATTTTATCCCTGCTGTGAAGAATTACTCAACCTTGCTAGTATATTCGCAAATTCACATCCATCCGAGGCAATCTTGAAATCAATGACAAATTTTTAGCTCTAACAAGCATCCAATATTGAGGCGTTAGCTGACTGACTGCTTATACATTTGAATGGCCTCGGCTGGGCGGCCACTCAAATATAGACACTGGCCATCGTTCCTACTTGATGCGGCAAGCAGACTGGTTAGAGTGGCTCATTGGCCTCGCATCGCGCGAGGCACATGCCCCTTCAAGACGGATGATATTATGCGCAACCTGCTTCTTTCCACTATTGCTCTCGCCGCTTTCACAATCAGCCCTGCTGCCGCGCAGGAAACAGCGGCTCCGGAAAAGCCGGCACTTGATATCGGTGGTGGCGGACGGCCGGTTGGCGAAGCCTGGTCGCGCAGTCCGGTTCATGCACAGCATGGCATGGCGGCGACAGCCCATCCGCTGGCCAGCCAGATCGCCATCGACATATTGAAAAAAGGCGGCACCGCCGTGGATGCCGCGATAGCGGCGAACGCGGCCCTGGGCCTGATGGAGCCGACCGGCAACGGCATTGGCGGCGATCTGTTCGCGATTATCTGGGATCCGAAGACGCAGAAATTATACGGCCTGAACGGATCGGGCAAAAGCCCGATGGGGACCAGCTACCAGCAGTTCATCAAGCAGCTCAAGGGCAGCAAGACGATTCCGCCCTTTGGCCCGATGCCGATCACCGTACCCGGGACAGTCGACGCATGGTTCGAAATGCACGGAAAGTTCGGCAAGCTGAGCATGGCCGACATTCTTGCGCCCACAATATCCTACGCCAACGAAGGCCATCCGGTAGCTCCGGTAATCGGCTATTATCTCGACAGCAATCTCAAGCGGTTCGAGCAAAGCCTCGATATGATCGGTGATTTCGACAATGCGCGGAATACCTATTTCAAGAATGGCGCGCCCAGGGCGGGAGAGATTTTCAAGAACCCCGATCTCGCCAATACACTCGGCAAGATTGCTACCGGTGGCCGCGATGCCTTTTACAAGGGCGACATTGCGAAAACCATCGACGCCTATTTCAAGCGGATTGGCGGCAATCTGCGCTACGAGGATTTTGCCGCGCACAGCAGCTTATGGGTAGAACCGGGCTGCGTTGACTATCGCAAGGGCTATGAACTATGCGAACTGCCGCCAAACTCACAAGGTTTTGCGGCGCTGCAAATGGCGAATATCCTGAAAAATGTTGATCTGGCCCGATGGCCGCGGGGCAGCGCTGAAGTGCTGCACTATATCACCGAGGCCAAACGACTGGCCTTTGAAGATGTCGCGCGCTTTTACGCTGATCCGGAGGCATCCCCTGCCCCGCTGGAATGGCTGTTGTCGGATGATTATGGCAAAGAGCGTTTCGACCTGATCGACCCGGCAAAAGCCACGTCCGGCTTCGGCCCCGGCGAGCCCAAGCTGGAAGGCGAAGGCGACACGACCTATCTCACCGTCGCCGACAAGGATGGCATGATGGTCTCGCTGATCCAGTCCAATTATCGCGGCATGGGTAGCGGGCTGGTTGCAGACGGGCTCGGCTTCATGTTTCAGGATCGCGGCGAATTATACTCGCTCGATGCCAAGCATCCCAATGCCTATGCGCCCGGCAAGCGCCCGTTCCAGACGATCATTCCGGCCTTCATGAAGAAGGACGGCAAGCCGTTCATGTCCTTTGGCCTGATGGGCGGCGGTATGCAGCCGCAGGGCCATGTCCAGGTGATGATCAACATGGTGGACTATGGCATGAACCTGCAGGAAGCCGGCGACGCGGCACGCCTGAACCATGATGGTGGCCGCCAGCCGACCGATGATCTGGCGGGAACCGGCGCTGATCTTCTGGGTATACTCCATGTCGAACCGGGTATATCGGCGGAAACGATCGAACGGCTCAAGGCGATGGGCCACGAGGTTAAAGTCGTGAGCAATGGTGCAATGTTTGGCGGCTATCAGGCGATCACGCGCGATGCGAAGACTGGCGTGTACACCGGCGCGACCGAAATGCGTAAGGACGGTCAGGCGATTGGCTACTAAAATGGCGACAAGATTGCCTCAAACAGCAAACGAACAGGATCAAAAATGAAAATAATCCGTCTCGCCCTGATGCTCCCCTTGTTGGCGCTCGCACAAACCGCGTCGGCGCAGATGGAAAATTTCAAACCTGGACCGGTCTTCGAATCTTTTGGCCCGACGGCACCAGTTGAGCAAAGCGAACCGGTGGCGAAAGATGCTATGTTCAACATTGCCTTCGACGTCGCCACGCCCGCTGAATCGGGCAAGATCAATCGCACCATCGAAAGCGCTGCCCGCTTCATCAACATGCACGTTGCCGCTGGCGTTCCGGAAGAGAATATCCGTCTTGCCATCGTCGTCCATGGCGGTGCCTCGCTCGATCTCACCAGTCAGGAATTTTTCGCGGCGCACAAGGATGGCGCACAAAATGCCAGCGCAGCAGCCATCGCGCAATTGCAGGAACATGGCGTGATATTCTATCTCTGTGGCCAAAGCGCGGCGGCCCATGGCATCGACAATGCCGACCTGCTGCCGGGCATTAATATGTCTCTCTCCGCAATGACCGCCCATGCCTTGCTGCAACAGCAGGGCTTTACCATCAACCCCTTCTGAACCAGCGGCAAACGCGTTATGTTGAAGGTCGCAAGCTATAATATTCACAAGGGCATCGGTACGGATCGACGGCGCAATCCGGGCCGGATCATCGATGTGCTGAACGAAATCGACGCCGATATCATCGCGCTGCAGGAGGCGGATCGCCGCTTTGGTGCGCGAGCCGCCGCCATCCCTGAAAAACTGCTGGAAATGCACAGCGACTATCGCGCGATTCCGCTGGATGTACAGATCGATTCAATGGGCTGGCATGGCAATGCGATATTGGCCCGCAAATCTGCGACGGTGATCGCGCATGATATCATGCATATCCCCTGCCTCGAACCGCGCGGCGCGATCATGGCCCATTTCGAACTGGCAGGACAACAGCTGGCAGTTTTCGGTATGCATCTCGATCTGTCCGGCCTGTGGCGCAGACGGCAGGCCGCAGCCATCATCAAGCTTGCACAGGAAAAGCAAAAAGACGCGCCGGTGCTGCTGATGGGCGATCTCAACGAGTGGAGCGCGGCCGGCGGCTGTCTGAAGGATTTCGGCAAGGCTTTCGAGATGATCCATTGCGGTCGGAGCTTTCATTCCCGCGGCCCGATTGCGACGCTCGACCGGATCATGCACTCGGACGGCATCCGCTCATTCGAGGCGGGCGTCCACGATAGCCCGTCGGCGCGCAAGGCATCCGACCATTTGCCGGTATGGGCCAAAATCGCGGTCGACTGAACGCCTGCCCGCCAGTTTATTGCCCAACTACGTAACTCTACTGATATAGCCCCAACCGGCAGACTGCTAGCGGCTTTCCTATAGAACGGGGAAGGACGTTATGGACAATTTACTGGTGAAGGCCGGCGGGTGGTTGCTGCTCGTGTTTTTGGCATTCGTTGCGATGGTATTGGCTGCGGATGGAGGATTTGCCGTGCATATGGCAATCATCATGATCGCCTGCCTGATCGCGCTCTGGGTGACGGTCAGCAAGGCTGATTATGCCGCCATCGGGCGCGGCATATTGAGAGCGCCCGCAGATCCCGGCAAATATGACGACGATCCGATCCGCTGGGGCGTGATCGCGACCCTGTTCTGGGGCATGGCGGGCTTCGCTGTTGGCTTGTTCATCGCTCTGCAGCTCGCCTTTCCGGTGCTCAATCTGGGGCTGGAATATACCACTTTCGGGCGACTCCGCCCGCTGCACACTTCTGCCGTCATTTTCGCTTTCGGAGGCAATGCGCTGATTGCGACGAGTTTCTATATCGTCCAGCGCACTTGCAGGGCGAGGCTGGCCTTCCCCCGCCTCGCCCGTTTTGTCTTCTGGGGCTATCAGCTGTTCATCGTGCTGGCCGCTACCGGCTATCTTTTGGGCGTCACCCAGTCGAAGGAATATGCCGAGCCCGAATGGTATGTCGATATCTGGCTCACCATTGTCTGGGTCAGCTATGCAGCCGTGTTCATCGGCACGATCGTCAAGCGCTCGGAACCGCATATCTATGTCGCCAACTGGTTCTTCCTGGCATTCATCCTGACCGTGGCGATGCTGCATCTGGTCAATGGCCTGGCGATGCCGGTCAGCCTGCTCGGCGCAAAAAGCTACAGCGCCTTTGCCGGGGTTCAGGATGCGCTGACCCAATGGTGGTACGGCCATAATGCGGTCGGCTTTTTCCTGACCGCCGGCTTCCTTGGCATGATGTATTATTTCGTGCCGAAACAGGCCGAGCGACCGGTCTACAGCTATCGCCTGTCGATCATCCACTTCTGGTCGCTGATCTTCCTCTATATCTGGGCCGGTCCGCACCATCTTCACTATACCGCGCTGCCCGACTGGGCGCAGACGCTGGGCATGGTCTTCTCGATCGTCCTGTGGATGCCAAGCTGGGGCGGCATGATCAACGGCCTGATGACGCTGAACGGCGCCTGGGACAAGATCCGCACCGATCCGATCATCCGGATGATGGTGCTCGCACTCGCCTTTTACGGCATGAGCACGTTCGAAGGCCCAATGATGTCGATCAAATCGGTCAACAGCCTGTCGCATTATACCGACTGGACCATCGGCCATGTGCACAGCGGTGCGCTCGGCTGGAACGGCATGATCACCTTCGCCGCGCTATACTTCATGGTGCCGCGTCTCTGGGGTCATCCGAGATTGTACAGCCTGCGGATGGTGAACTGGCACTTCTGGCTCGCGACCATCGGTATCGTTCTCTACGTCGCCTCGATGTGGGTCGCCGGTATCATGCAGGGCCTGATGTGGCGCGAATATGGTGACGACGGCTATCTCGTCTACGCCTTCAGCGAAGTCGTCTCGGCGATGTTCCCGATGTATCTGATCCGCGCAGCCGGTGGCCTGCTCTATCTCGCTGGCGCAGCCGTGATGATCTACAATGTCTGGATGACCATTGCCGGCAAGGTCCGGGATGAGAAATCGATGACCGAAACACCCTATGACCAATCCGCCGACAAGCCGCTGGTCGCGGCCCCGGCAGAGTGAGGGAGACAGGAACATGACCACACTCACGCAAAAGCACAAGAAGATCGAGCGCAGCATCACGCTGCTGGCGGTACTCTCTCTGGTCACGGTGGCAATCGGCGGGATCGTCGAGATCGCACCGCTTTTCTGGATCGACAATACAGTGGAGGAAGTCGACGGAGTGCGGCCCTATACCCCGCTCGAACTGGCTGGCCGCAATATCTATGTCCGTGAGGGCTGCTATTCCTGCCACAGCCAGATGATCCGGCCGTTCCGCGACGAGGTGGAGCGCTATGGCCATTATTCGCTGGCGGCGGAATCGATGTATGACCATCCGTTTCAATGGGGTTCCAAGCGCACCGGGCCGGATCTGGCTAGAGTCGGAGGCCGCTATTCGGATGAATGGCATGTTCAGCATCTGACCGACCCGCGCGCCGTCGTGCCGGAATCGATCATGCCGCCTTATGCCTTTCTTGCCGAAAAGAAATTGAACGCGGGCGACATGAGCGGCCATCTGCGCGCCCTGAAGCGGGTTGGCGTTCCCTATAGCGAGGAAGCGATCGAAAAGGCCAATGAGGATCTGCTGACCCAGGTCGATCCGATGGCCAGCACGACCGAGCTCGAGAAACGCTATCCCAAGGTGCAGGTCCGCGACTTTGACGGCAATCCGGACAGTCTCACCGAAATGGACGCCCTGGTCGCCTATTTACAGATGATCGGCACATTGGTCGATTTCGAGGCAGGTGAAGCACAGGAGCTGCCCCGATGAACTATGAAGCGCTGCGCCACTTTGCCGACAGCTGGGGCCTATTGTTCATGGCTCTGGTCTTTCTGACCCTGATCGGCTGGACCTTTCGCCCCGGTGCCGGACGCCGGCACGAACAGGCCGCCCATATGATTTTTGACGAGGACAAGAATGATGTCTGAGAAGAAACGCGTTGATCAACCGACCGGTACCGAAACCGTCGGCCATGAATGGGACGGTATCGAGGAACTCGACACGCCGATGCCGCGCTGGTGGCTGCTGACGCTATATGCGACAATCGTCTGGGCAATTGGCTATGTCATTCTCTATCCCGCCATACCGATGCTGAACTCCGCGAGCGAAGGCCTGCTCGGCTGGAGCAGCCGGGGCGACTACGCACAATCGGTGTCTGCGCGCGAAACTGAGCTGGAGCCAATCCGGCAGGCGCTGGTATCGACCGATATTCGCAAGCTGCACGGCAGTCCCGAACTGATGCAGCAGGCGGTCGAAGGCGGCCGGTCTGCCTTCAAGGTTCACTGTGTTCAGTGCCACGGCTCCGGTGCTGCTGGATCGAAGGGCTATCCCAATCTCAACGATGATGACTGGCTTTGGGGCGGCGATCTCGAAACGATCGAATATACGCTGATCCACGGCATCCGTAATCCGGACCACGACCAGACCCGCTTCTCGCAAATGCCGGCCTTCGGCAAGGACGGCATATTGCAGTCGAATGAAATCCAGGATCTGGTTTCTCATGTCCGCGTCCTCGCGGGCCGGGAGAAGCAGAGCGCTGCAGCCACACGCGGAGCGGCCTTGTTTGAAACCAATTGTGCAGTCTGTCACGGCGCCGATGGCACCGGCGACCGCACTCAGGGCGCGCCCAATCTCACCGATGCGATCAGCCTCTATGGGCTCGACCGCGCTTCGCTGACCGACACGATCACCAACAGCCGTTACGGCGTGATGCCGCGCTGGGGACAGCGGCTCGACAGCGCGACCATCCGGATGCTGACGGCCTATGTCCATTCGCTTGGCGGCGGCGAAAAACTGCCAGCGCTGGATGAAACGGCTGGCACGCCGGGCGAAAGCGGGAACGATGAGCAATCCTAAGGAAATTCTCGATCCCGAGCTGAAACTTTATGAATCGCGCAAGAATGTTTTTCCGAAGGCGGTTGACGGCACGTTCCGGCGGCTGAAATGGGTGATCATGGCGATCACCCTCGCCATCTATTATGTCACGCCATGGATCCGCTGGGATCGCGGGCCCTATGCCCCCAATCAGGCGGTGCTCGTCGATCTCGCCAACCGGCGTTTCTACATGTTCGGCATCGAAATCTGGCCGCATGAATTTTATTATGTCGCGGGCATGCTGGTCATGGCCGGTATCGGGCTTTTTCTCGTCACCTCTGCTGTGGGCCGGGCATGGTGCGGCTATTCCTGCCCGCAGACTGTCTGGACCGACCTGTTCCAACATGTCGAACGCGCCATCGACGGTGACCGCAATGCCCAGTTCCGCCTGCAGGACGCGCCCTGGGGACCGAAGAAGATCGGCAAACGGTTGTTGAAATGGTCGGTGTGGCTGTTCATCGCCTTCTGGACCGGTGGTGCGTGGATCATGTATTTCGCCGATGCGCCCACGCTTGTGGTGGATTTCTGGAGCGGTCAGGCCCCGTTTGTCGCTTATGCCACGGTGGGCGTGCTGACGCTGACCACCTTCATCTTCGGCGGCTTCATGCGCGAACAGGTGTGCATCTACATGTGTCCCTGGCCGCGCATCCAGACCGCGATGATGGACGAAAAATCGCTGACCGTCACCTACAAGGACTGGCGCGGCGAGCCGCGCGGCAGCGTGAAAAAGGCGGAGGCCCAGCCGGGTGCCTTCGGCGACTGCATCGACTGCAACCAGTGTGTAGCGGTGTGTCCAACCGGCATCGATATCCGCGAAGGACCGCAAATCGGCTGCATCACCTGCGCCCTGTGCATCGACGCCTGCGACAAGGTTATGGATCAGGTCGGGCGTCCGCGCGGACTGATCGACTATGCCACGCTGGAAGACGCCGAACTGGAAAAGGCCGGCAAACCTCATAATCCGGTGCTGAAAACATTGTTCCGTCCCCGCACGATCCTTTATTTCTCGATCTGGGGCGCAATCGGACTGGCGATGCTGTTCGCGGTCGGCAACCGGACGCGCATCGATATCAGCGCAAATCATGACCGCAACCCGGTTTATGTCCAGCTCGCCGACGGCCATGTCCGCAACAGCTACACGATCAATCTGCGCAATATGGAGAACCGACCGCGCGACATGATCATCGGCATGACTGAACTCAAGGGCGCCGTGATGTGGTCCAACGCCGGATCACGGGAAGCTGCGGGCCAGACGCTGGTCACCACGGTTCCGGCCGACAGCGTAGCGAGACTGCGGCTTTATGTCGCCGCTCCGGGTGACGGACGGGTCCGGGAGGACTTCGCCCTGACAGTGATCGCTGCGGATGACGCGGAAGCGAGCGATATTGACGAGGTATTTTTCGAAAGACCGGAGACAGGCGAATGAGCGAGAAAACTCCTGCAGTGAAGAAATTCACCGGCTATCATGCCGCGGCGATGATCGTTGCCTTTTTCGGGGTGGTCGTGGTTGTCAATCTGGTGATGGCGCAATTTGCTCTGTCGACATTCAGCGGCACGGTCGTCGACAACAGCTATGTGGCGAGCCAGAAATATAATGAATGGCTGGAACAGGCCCGCAATCAGAAGGAATATCGCTGGACCGTGTCGCCTGCCTTCCGGAAAGCGGGCAAGGCCGCCATAACCATCACCGCCGAAGACGGCACCGCCCTGCAAAAAGCGACGATGACTGCTGTTGCAGAACATCCGATTGGTCAGTCCGATCCGTTCGAGGTCAGCTTCGCCCAGACCGGTACAGGCGAATATCACAGCGTGCAGTCCCTGCCCGAGGGCCGCTGGAAACTGAAGATCATCATCACCCAGGATGACAAGAATATGCGCGTGGTTCGGGATATCTGGTGAACGCGATCGCGCCTATCAGCAACGGTCAGTCGCAATCGATCGTCTCCCGCTTTGCCGTGCCGGCAATCCGTTGCGCCGGTTGCATCTCGAAAATCGAGAACGGCCTGAGCGGCGTGCCCGGCATAATTTCCTCGCGGGTCAATTTCTCGACCAAGCAGGTGGCGATAACCCATCTGCCGGAACTGGATGACGACCAGCTCAGGCGCAAGATCGAGACGCTCGGCTTCGAAGCGCAGATTCTCGCCGACAATCCTTTGGCCGAAGAAAAAGGCAGCACCGACAAGCTGATCCGCGCGCTGGCCGTCGCCGGCTTCGGGATGATGAATATCATGCTGCTGTCGGTCAGCGTCTGGTCCGGTGCAGCCGGAGTCACCCGGGATTTGTTCCACTGGCTCTCCGCTTTGATCGCCATTCCGGTAATCGCTTATTCGGGTCGCCCGTTTTTTGCATCTGCCGCCATGGCCCTGCGCTACGGTCGGACCAATATGGATGTGCCTATCTCGATCGGCATCTTGCTGGCAACCGGCCTCAGCATCTATGAAACCGCTACAGGCGGTGCCCATGCCTATTTTGACGGCGCGGTAATGCTGCTGTTCTTCCTGCTCGCCGGCCGGGTGCTGGACGGTATGATGCGGGATCGCGCGCGGGAAGGCATTGGTGCGCTACTGAAACAGACCGCGCCGGGTGCGATGATAGTGGAAAATGACGGCAACACCCGCTGGGTCGCCGCCAAAGAACTGCAACCGGACATGCGGATGATGGTTGCGGCCGGTGGCAATCTCGCGGCCGACGGAATGATTGAAACGGGTTCGAGCAGCTTCGACTGCTCGCTGATGACCGGCGAAAGCGAACCGCAGCCAAAGGGCAAAGGCGATATGGTTCTGGCCGGAACGCTGAACCTGTCATCACCGGTCATTGTGCGAGTCACGGCCATTGGCGAAGACACCAGCGTTTCGGACATCGCCCGGTTGATGGACGAAGCCGGACAGCGACGCTCCTTCTACGTGCGCGTCGCCGATCGCGCGGCCCGCTATTATGCACCGGCGGTCCATAGCCTCGCCCTGCTCGCCTTTGCCTACTGGATGTTTGCCGGTGCCGGCTGGCACCAGTCGCTGCTGATCGCGGTCGCAGTGCTTATCATTACCTGTCCCTGTGCGCTCGGGCTCGCGGTACCGGCCGCGCAGGTCGTGGCCTCGGGCGCATTGCTGCGCAAGGGTGTGATGGTCAAGGACGGCAGCGCACTGGAGCGACTGGCGGAGGTCGATTACGCGCTGTTCGACAAGACCGGGACGCTCACCCTTGGTCGGCCGACACCGGTCAATCTCGATGACCTCAGCCTTACCCAGAAACAGGTCACACTGGCGCTCGCACAGGCCAGCCGCCATCCGATCAGCAAGGGTATCCGCTCCGGCTTGCTGGCGCTTGATATTGAACCCGCCGCGTTGGACGATATTCAGGAAGTGCCCGGCAAAGGCATGACTGCACACTGGAATGGTGTAAAAGTGATGCTCGGCAAGCCCGAAAAGTCCGAGGACCATCTGTCCAGCCAGTTGACCGTCGGGAGCGAGAATGTCGTGCTGCAACTGCAGGACGAAATCCGGCCGGACGCGCCAGAGGCCATTGCAAGATTGCAGGCCTTCGGACTTCCTGCCTCGATCATATCCGGTGACAATATTCGCTCCGTGTCGCTTGTATCAGGCGCTCTGGATATTCCTGCCCAGGCTGGTGCCTCGCCGCAGGACAAGGTCGAAGCCATCACCCGGCTGACCGACAGCGGTCACAAGGTGCTGATGGTGGGCGATGGTCTGAACGACGGCCCTGCCCTTGCCGCGGCCCATGTCTCGATTGCGCCGGGATCGGCCAGCGATGTCGGCCAGCAGGCTGCCGATGCCGTCTTTACCAGCGAATCCCTGCTGCCGGTTGCGCTTTCCGTGAAAGTTGCACGCCGCACCATGCAGATCGTCCACCAGAATTTCGCCCTCGCCATCGGCTATAATATTTTCGCCGTGCCGCTCGCTCTTACCGGCATGGTAACGCCGCTGATCGCCGCAATCGCCATGTCACTCTCATCGCTGATCGTTGTCGGCAATGCCCTGCGCCTCAACGGAGCAGCCAATTGAGCGGCCTGGCAATCCTGATACCCGTCGCCCTGCTGATGGGGCTTTGCGGCCTGGTGTTCTTTTTCTGGGCCATGCGAAACGACCAGTTCGAGGATCTCGATGGCGCGGCCCAGCGGGTGTTGATCGACGAGCAGGACGAGCCATCATGATATGCCGGATCAGGAAGTCCCCGTTCAGCCGGTTTGCGATCGCCGGAATTGCGCTGCCGCTTGCCGCGATGCCGCTTTCAGCGAAATCGGAAATGATGACAATCAGTCTGTGCTCTGCCGATGGCGAGGTGCGAAATATCTCCATTCCTGTTGATCAGGACAATGGCAGGAATGATTGCGCCAAACCGTGCCACGCCTGCCTGTCCCGCAAGAAAGGCACGAAAAGCTGAATTTCCGGATTCTGCTATTTTTCCTGCCCGTCATGGTCATTGGCACCTTCCGCAGCAAAACCGATGCGCAAAGCCTCGGCCAGACTGCGCACCCGCAATTTTTCCATCATATTGGCGCGATATATCTCCACCGTGCGCGGTGAAATACCGAGATCATAAGCGATGGTCTTGTTGGGAAATCCGGCCAGCAACCCGTCGAGTACGTCCTGCTCTCTTCCGGTCAGACAGGCCAGTCTGACCTTCGCTTCGGAAGCAGCCATTTCCTTCAAGCTGCTATCCGCCAGTCGCACGAATGCCTCTTCCATGGCCGCGATCAGGGCTTCCTTCTCATATGGTTTTTCGAGGAAGTTGACCGCCCCGGCCCGCATCGCCTGAACCGCGATTTCTATATCGCCGTGCCCGGTCAGGATCACGACTGGCATATCAATACCATCCTTGATCATTTGCTGCTGCACCTGCAGGCCGTCCATTTCCGGCATCCGGACGTCCAGCAAAACGCATCCCCGGTCGGCGCCTTTTGCCAGCTTCAAAAATGCAACGCCGGACTCTACCGGCTGAACTGAAAATCCTGCGTGTCGCAGCATGAATGCGGCCGACCGCCGCACGCTATCATCATCGTCAACCACATAGACCAGCCGCTCATTCGTCAACATCTTGCTCCTGTTCCGCCTTTTCCAAAGTTAGCCGAAATATGGTTCCCCCGCCCGGATTGGGTTCCACGCGGATAGTCCCGCCATGTGCTTCTATGATTGTCCGGCATATCGAAAGGCCCAATCCCATGCCATCCCCTTTGGTACTGGCAAATGGATCGAAAAGCCTGTCGCCCAGTTCCTGATCGATGCCGGAACCGGTATCCGAGACCGAGATCTCCACCCGCTCGTCATCTATCGACCTCACACCGATATGCAGCTTTTTCTCAGCGCTATCGGCCATCGCCTCGATCGCATTGCGCATCAGATTGACCATCACCTGCTGGATTTGCACGCGATCGACAAAGACGTGATTGGTATCAGGCGCGATATCGATCGAGAATTCCACGCCTTTTTCCTGGGCACCGATCGTACCGAGGACAGTCGCGTCTTCCACCACCTGAGCGATAGACAAAACCCTGCGGTTGATCTCGCCGCGCGATACAAATTCCCGCAGACGCCGGACAATGATACCCGCCCGCAGGCTCTCGGAGACGCTTTCCGCCAAAGCTTCCCGAAAAAACTCCCGGTTCTCCGCCAGATCACCATCCATCATGTCCCGCGCCGCTGAAAGATAGTTGGCGATCGCGGTCAGCGGCTGGTTGATTTCATGGGCAAGCGAAGAGGCTAATGTACCGACCGCGCTCAGCCGAGAGGCATGGGCCAGATCCGCTTGCAGGGACTGCAGTTCCGCTTCCGTCTGCGTTTTTTCGGTGAGATCTATGATGAAACCGGTAAAATAGCGCTCATTGCCGATTTTTGCTTCGCCGACTTCCAGTTGCAGCGGAAACGTCGTTCCGTCTTTTCTGCTGCCGACAACGGTTCGACCGATGCCGATGATCCGCTTTTCATTGGTCCGTATATAGCGTTCGATATATCCATCATGGGCCGCCCGATAGGGCTCCGGCATGAGGATTTTCACATTTTCTCCAATGATTTCTTCTTGCTCATAGCCGAACATTTTTTCGGCCGTGGTGCTGAAAGAACTGATCAGTCCGGCTTCATCAATCACGATCATCGCGTCGGGAATCGTCGTCAGAATCGATTTCAATATTGAATCTGCCTGATCGAGTTTTTTCTCGGTATTTTTATGCGCTGTTATATCTTGAAAGGAAATCAGAACGGCATCAACATGACCTTCGGAATTGGCCAGAGGTGCCAGATTGCAAAGCGTAAGCATCGAACGGCCGTCCGGAAATTCCAGCTGCAATTCGAACGGCTCGATATTCCTGTTGATGCTGACATCAAATGCGAGCGCCATTGATTTCTGGAAAATTGGCTGGTGGGATGGCGCGACGCAGGTTCCCGGCGCACCGTGGGGCAGTTCCGCGATGCTGGCTACACCCATGATATTCAGCCCTGCAATACTGCAGTTGATCGCCTGCAGATCGCGATCGACTATCATGACACAATTAGGCAGGTTGGACAGAACGGATTCCAGACCGAATGTCCGATTCGTGTCAAAAGCGCTGGTTTTACGCACTTATTAATTATACCCTTCGGCTGCCCCATCGCAAAGAGCGATTGTACGTACCCTACACAAAATACGGGTATTGCCAAAAGGAAATCGAGACCGTCTTTGGCGCGAGGCTTCATCGTTCAATGTGAAACGACAAGTGGAATATGGCAGTTTTTGAACAGGTTGCGCGTTACGCCGCCGAACAGAAACTCTCTTGCCCGGCTATGCCCGTAAGCACCCATGACGATATATTCCGCCTTCACATTTTTCGCTTCCGCCAGAAGCGTGGCTTCCACCGGACCCTCGCCAGCCGGGGGACTATGAATTTCGGACTTGATGCCGTGATAGGCGAGATATTCCGAAGCAGAGAGCTGCGGCAAGTCGTGATCCTTGTCCTCCTCGACCGTCAATATATGGACATCGCTAGACATTTTCAGCAACGGCACGGCAGCTCGTAGCGCATTGCCCGCCTCCAGGCTGCCGTTCCAGGCGACCAGTGCCGGTCCGCAAGCATCAAATTTCTTCACATTGTCAGGCTGAACCACGACCGGAGCCGTCGCATTGAACAGCACATCTCCCAATATTCCGAGCGGCAGCGCCGCATCCTTCTCACCGCTGGCAGAGCTCAAGACGATGATGTCGACCAAGGCCGAATTTTTGGACAGACCGCGCGAGGGATCTACATTTTCTTCTCGATAATCCCAGGAGACACCTTCACCAGCCAGCCGTTTTTCGATCTCCGCACGCAGCTTTTCGTCCTGTTCCCGTGCCAATTTGCTGATATCATACATCACCGACATGCCGGTGACGCCATCAAAAGCCATTTGGGGATTATAGGGATTGGCGCGCAGACAATGAAGATGTCCACCCACCGAACGGGTCAGGTCAAGCGCCGCTTGGAGCCGAGCCTCAAGGCCCGCATCGTCGGCAATATATAGCAGCACTGATTTCATGAATTTTCTCCTGTAATCCTCTCCCCGTTCGGGGAAAGGCGATGGCTTAGGAATAGCTGGAGAAATAACCGCTCAATATACGGGTTTATACGGATATCCAGAAGGTCTCGATCAGTCCCCGGCGGCGCCATGGGCGGCTATTTTATCCAGCCAGCGCAGGCGATGTTTTTCGCTGCTATCCACATTGCCGATCAATGACGTGGACACCGGATCGATACCGGCAAGCTCCAAGATATTTCTGCGAAAACTGCGAACACTGTGGGACGCGAAATAGGCGCGGTAGAAAAACGCTGGCATGCCCATGCTGACAATGAGGCGCGCCGAGCGACCGCGCAGCAATTTCTTTGGCATTTGCTTGCTGTCCTCATCACCATAGTCGAGAGCAAAATTGGGACAAAAAGCATGTTCGATAAATGCCTTGAGCAAAGCGGGCATGTCTCCCATCCAGAGCGGGTAATAGAAGACGATATGTTGCGCCCATCCAATTGCATCCTGCCCCGGCCTAACGGCGTCGGGCACATCTTCTTCAAGCCATTGCTTGCGGCTTTGCAGGATCGGAATATCATGATCGGACAAGCGGATTACCCGCACGTCATGCCCTGCAGCGCGGGCTGCGTCAGCATATGCCGAGACGATGGCATGACCAAAGCGACTGGGACTTGGGTCTGGATGGCCATCTATTACCGCAATACGTTTCACGGTGCCGCTGCTTCCGTCTTTTCACTAGCGGGCGTTTGCCACTGGAAGGCGGTGATCAATTCCATGATCGCTTCTTGAGCAGCGGTATCGACTTCCAGGGGATAGGAAGCCGTCAAACGCGCATCCCAATAGCCATAATCCATCGCGGTAACGCTGAAGTGCCAGGGCACCCCGCCCTTGTCGCCGTCAAAAATCCCTTGATAGGCCGCAATATCGGGTCGTCCGGAGACGAAATAATCCCCTTCCGAAACGACTGCAGCGCTTGAATATTGCGACAACAGATCGGGTTTTACGATCTTGTAATGATCTTCGGCATTCAGTTCTTCGAGATGGATGATCACGATTTTTATTGCGATCTCATGATCTTCAAAATCGCGCAGATATCCAATTTCGAAATTATTGCCGGAGAAATCGGTCGTCATTTCACACTCGCGGCGAAATCCCGCAACGGTTGCCGGGAATATGAACCCGCTGTCTTTGTGAATGATCGACCCTGGCTCTTTATAGGGCGCGAACGGATCAAATAGTGGTGCCGATCCGATCACACATTCCGCTGCGGCAGGACTGGTTGTAAAGGTCAGCGCCATTGCTGCGAGGGATGCGAATCCGGCTAGTTTCCATTTCGTCAGCATATTACTTCCCCCTAGGGTCGGATTTTCGATCTACTCGTGACAGCTGATGACGCGAAACGGCAGTTCGCTGCCATCGGTTTCCGTGATCGTCAGATATTCGCCAACTTTAAGCGGGTGATCCTTGAGCCGGAAAATGGCTTCATCATCTTCGTCGCCTACTTTGTAGGAGAAGACCCATCCCTTCGGCGAAGCAATAACCACCCCGCTCTGATCGGCCTCCCCGGGCCAGAACCGCCTTACCACCGGCCGTTTTTCAGCTTTTTTCAGCGTCTCCGGTTCAATGAAGCCGTCATCGTTCAAGGGAACGCGAAAGACATAAGCATGGGCTGACGAGCCATTGGGATGGTCAGCGGTTCGGGCCAGTTCAAGGCGGATTGTTTTCCAGGTCATGCATCATGTCTGGACGAGTGAAATGGTCGGCGCGATACGCAATATTGCGTAGTTGGCTGAATGATTTACCCGGGAAGCGTGTGAATATGGGCGTCGTGAGCGGAGTGCCCCGAAAGCAGCTCAACCGCTTTTGCCTCATCCTTTTTGTCCCAGGTCCGCACCCAGAGCAACAAACCGCCCTTTTCCAGCTGTTCCGCGATATAATCGGCATGATGTTGATTGATGAAGCGAGCCAGAGCGATTCCGATCGCAGTACCCGAACCACCCAGGGCGAGCGCCGCCAGTGCAGCAGCCAGAGCTCCGCCTGAAGCCACGAGCACAATCCCGGCAAAGGCTCCCACATATAACAGACTGCCAATCACCGCCCCTTCCGCATCGCCGATGCTTTCTATCGGGACATAGGCCTTTGTCATCGCCTCCGGATCATCCTCGATTTCGGCAACCGACTCGAAGCGGTGCCCAAGCTTTTCCTCGACCGCAGTCACTGGCGCGAGCACGCTAATTTCTGCGCGGTCAAATCCGTGACTCAACAGGTCATCAATCGCAGCCTGCAACTGTTCCTCGCTGTCGAATATGCCCACCGCTTCCCGGACTTCGGCTTGATTGGATTCTGCCATTTGCATTCTCCTCAAGCAACGTCGGTCAAGCGGAGATAGGGCCGCAATTCGTCCCATCCCTGAGGGAAGAGTGTACTGGCCTCGTCATTGGCGATCGACGGCGGGATGATGACTTTACCACCGGGGCGCCAGTCTGCCGGTGTGGCAATGCGTTTTGCATCCGAGAGTTGCAGCGCGTCGATCACGCGCAATATCTCGTCGAAATTGCGACCGACGCTCATCGGGTAAGTCATCGTCAACCGGATCTTCTTCTCGGGATCGATGATGAATACCGAACGCACCGCAGCCGTGTCGCTCTCTTCCGGATGGATCATGTCATAGAGTCTGGCGATCTTGTGATCTGCATCTGCGACGATCGGGAATTCCAGGTTGGTATGCTGTGTCTCGTTGACGTCGGATATCCATTTCAGATGTTCCTCGGCCGTGTCTGTTGACAGACCCAGTGGCTTGGTATTGCGCTCTGCGAACTTGTCGGCAAGTTGCGCGGTCCGGCCCATTTCCGTCGTGCATACCGGCGTGAAATCGGCAGGATGACTGAAGAAAAATACCCAATTGTCACCAGCCCATTTGTGAAATTCAATCTCTCCAATAGTGCTGTCCGTGGTAAAATCTGGAGCGGTGTCGCCAATATGCAATGACATCTGATTGGTCCTTTGTAATTTTTCTGACATTTGCTCTCAGGTAAGCTCCATCAGCAACGGAATGAATCCGTAAACCTACGTAAATCCGGCAATTACACGGTCGCCTGAATAATCCGCCGCAGTAGCGGAGCGAACAGATCCTTCTTTCCTACATGAAACCAAATAGGTTATATTTAACCCCTTCCCTAACGAAAGGCGGTTCCCTCATGACCAATTCCCTCGATATCGATACACTGATCGACAAAGCCATCACTCTGGAAGGTGGCTTTTCCAACCATCCTGCAGATCGGGGCGGCCCGACACGCTGGGGTGTCACGGAAGCCGTGGCACGGACACATGGCTATGCGGGTAAAATGCAGCATTTCCCACGCGAACAAGCGGCTGCCATCTATAAACGCATATATTGGCATCAGCCAGGCTTTGACCGGATTGCACAACGGGCCCGGCATCTAGCCGCCGAACTATTTGATACCGGAATCAATATGGGCGTTCGCACGGCTGCGGGCTTCCTACAGCGCGCCCTGAATGCGCTCAACCGTAACGGGCGCGATTACAAGGATATTGCGGCTGATCGCGTGATCGGCAGCGAGACACTGGCTGCCCTGGACGCGTTTCTGCGCAAGCGGGGCGCTCAAGGCGAACAAGTCCTGTTGAAAGCGGTCGAGGCACTCCAGGGCGCCCGCTATATCAGGCTCGCAGAAACACGCCCGGCCAATGAGGCCTTTCTATATGGCTGGCTAGCCCATCGGATCGGCTGAAATCCGCCAGAATCCAGTTTTCTTATAACAGTGTAAAGTTTGTCAAGATTGGCAGCCCTCTTAAGTCTCTTTCTGAATTGATCCCTCCCCCAAAGCCCGTTCTTGGCACCAACTTACACATGGTCTGAAATCTCAAATACCGACAGGAGACCTCGAAATGTCCATTCTCTCGACGCTTATTGGCCCCGTTTCAAATATCATCGACAAGATCCTTCCAGACAAGGAAGCGCGTGACCGGGCCAAGCTCGAACTTCTGAAACTGGAAGGCAGTCAGGAACTGGAAGAAGTTCGCGTGCAGATGTCGGCCATATTGGCCGAGGCGCAATCGGCCGACCCGTGGACAAGCCGGGCGCGCCCCAGTTTTCTCTATGTCATGTATCTGTTACTGCTCTGGTCGATCCCGATGGGGCTGATCGCAGCATTTCGTCCGGAAGCCGCCCGCGACATTGCTTCCGGGATGAACGCCTATCTGGCCGGCATCCCCGAGCCGCTTTATGCACTCTTTGGCACCGGCTATCTTGGCTACACGGTGGCGAGGCAATGGGGAAAGATTCGCGGGGTTGAACGATAGCGCCTAGCGACATCATGGCGAGCCTCACAAAAGACATGGCCGAACGTCCCGTAAAGGGATCTTCACCCCGCGATCTGCCAGATTAATGCAATATTTACGAAATAGGCTTGCCATGCCCGTATCTTTCCAGATAAAGGGGAAAGTCTAGTTCATCCAAAGGGGATATTTTAAATGACTACCGAAACAAACTTCCGCAAAATGCTTGCTGTAGCTGGCGGCCTGGCTCTCGCTGTTCCTGCTCTTTCTGCATGTGCAGAACAGGCTGACGACGCAGTTGTTGTAGCTGAAGAAGCTGCTGAAGAAGCAACATGTGCAGCTGAAGAAGCAACCTGTGCAGCTGAAGAAGCTACCGATGCGGTTGCTGATGCGACTGAAGAAGCTGCTGGCGATGCCGAAGCTGCTGCTGAAGAAGTTACCGAGTAAGCTTAGCTTATTCAGCATTGGAAAATGCTTTAGAAAGGCTGTTTGAGCTTACCGGCCAGATAGCTAAAGAGGGCGTCTCGCTAGTACCCAGAGTGGTACCGGCAGACGCCCCTTTCGTTCAATATCAGCATTATCCCAAAGGGGACTGCATCGCGCCCGGCAACAAGTCGCGCTGGTTCTACCATGCGCACAAGCCGGAAGAACGCGAAGACGGCGAGCATGGCCATTTTCACATGTTCCTGCCGCTCGACCTGTTTGACGGCGTCGAACCTTATTATCAGCCACCCGCAAAGCTGCCCAATGGCAAGAAGACGCAAGGCGTGGTCCATTTCGGGGCTCTGAGCTTTGGCCTGGATGGCATGCCGATCAGTTGGTTCACCACCAACTACTGGGTCACCTATGAATATATGATGCCGGCCGAGGCTATCGCTTCGCGACTGCGTAATTTCGATATGACCGGTGCCCCTGGCGATCCGCTGGTCAACGAATGGCTAACCGCCGCGGTCCTCCAGTTTCACGATCCGATCATCGAGATGGTTCGCAAGCGCGACATCTTCCTGAAGGAAAAGAAACAGGAACTCGGCTCCGCCGTCTTCACCGACAAGAAGGTCGAGATACTCTCCCGCACCCCCTTTGATCTATAAAGCCCGGGCCTAGTGATCATGCCCGGGATTGGTGCGCTTCAGCTTTCGCATCAGGCCCGGCCAGATCAGATTGTCGCCCAATCCCCTCTGGAACGCAGCGGAAGCCTGCTGGTGCACGCGATGCCCCATCTCTGCGCTGTCCTCATGAAGATGCTCTTCCCCGCCAACAGATTGCGCCAATATCTGCGTCTTGCAGGCATTTTCGAGAATATACATGCGCAGAAAGGCAATCGCACAATTCTCGCCGACGGTTAAGGTACCATGGTTGCGCAGGATCAGCAGGTTCTTTTCGCCGAGATCATTGATCAGACGGTCCCGCTCGTCGAGGTCGAGCGCAATGCCTTCATAATCATGATAGGCAAGGTCATCATGTACTTGCATAGCAAATTGCGTGTAACGCCGGAGGCCCGCCTTCTGAACCGATACGGCAATACCATAAGGTGTGTGAACATGGATCACGCATCCCGCATCCTCGCGGGCGCTGTGGACCGCACTGTGAATGGTGAAGCCGGCGGGATTGATGAAATAGGGTGTATCCTGCTTGATATTGCCTTCGAGATCGATCTTGACCAATGCGGACGCAGTCATTTCGTCAAACAATACGCCATAAGGATTGATCAGAAACCGCTCCTCACCGTCTTCATCGGGAAGCCGCGCGGAAATATGGGTGAACACCAGATCGGTCCAGGCGTGCATCGCACAAAGCCGGTAGGTAGCCGCCAGATCGCAACGCAACTGCCATTCAACTTCGGAGACCATATCCTTCAGACTTGGTATATCGTGCGGATCGGGAATCGAAAATCCAGGGCCAACGCCCATTGCGGATTCATTGGTCTGGATTGCGGTAGCCATGCTCAATTCCTTTGATAGCGAATGCTTTTTCAAAGCAAATTGCCATGCATTGCCCGAATTGGCAACAAAACTATCTTGGGAGGGTTGAGGGCAGATGGCTGGTCGAGCGCCGGATCGTGTATGAGCTTTGAGGATCGGACGGCGCCATTTTGCCGTGTCCGCCTCACCGCATATCAGCCGGTTCCGCTGGCCATATTATATTGCGTGCCGGATTCGTCGCAGATCCCGTCGCGAGTCGTTTTTTTCGCGGCAAGAAGATTGAGGTTTGCTTGCTCAAGCCAGTCTTCACAAACACCCATATCAGGCGATATTTCACAGAAGCTCACATCAAAAAAGATATCTGTGTTTGCCTGCTCCAATTCTCTTCGCAGATTTTCCGTCGCTTGCCGCGCTTTCTCTTCCGCGGTGCATGTGAGGAGCACGGCAAATTGCGTTCCGCCCAGACGCCCGATATAATTCGACCGCCGAAGGCGCCGGACCAGAGGCTGGATGATAGACCTCAATAACGCGTTGCCGGAGGGACTGCCAAAACGCTTGCTGACCATTTTATACAGGTCCACATCAAAAATCACGAGTGTACTTTTTATCCCTTGCCGTTCGTGCAGGGAAATTGCCTTTTGCACTTCTACCGCAAATCCGCTCCGGGTGAGAGCACCAGTCAGCCGATCCTTTTTTGCTTGTTGTCGCAACTCAAGTTCATGAATGACCAGTTCCGCCATTCGTTCCAGCCATTTGACATTCTCGTCGCAATACTGCCTCGGGACAAGATCCGTGGCACATAGCGCCCCAATATTATGTCCATCAGGCGTTACCAGCGGCACGCCAATATAGCTCCGGTAAAATGGGCTGCTGTGGACAACGGGATTGTCCTTGAAGCGCGCGTCTTGCCGGGCATCTTCGATAATCGTCGGTCGATTTTGAATAATGGTGTAATTGCTAAAGGAGCAATCTCGCGGTATTTCTGACGCTGCAAGGCCGATTTTCGATTTCAACCACATCCGATCTCCATCCAAGAACGCAATGCCAACGCTAGGGACATCGAGAGCCAATTTTACCGCTTGCGTAATATGGTCGAAGCAATCTTCTGCTGCACTGTCCAGCACATCATACCGTTCCAAGGCGAATTGCCGCGCCGCTTCAGCTTCAAACTGCAAGCGTTCTGCGTTCCCCATCTTATCACCCGGTTTCACCCTCATGAAATCAGTGACGGAGAAACTCGCAAAAACCTAAGGGGCCTCCTTGTAAAATGACTGGAACGACGAGCGATTGCGCTTAAATAAATCGGTCTCGCACACTCCCGTCGGGGATCGGCCAACTTGGTCCTTTTAAAATTCTGTAAGATCGTCAACATATTTTGACTGATAATGGCCAAGCGCTGCAGCCGCGATGAATGTAAAATGCTTGATCTGCCAGCCCCCTGCACATTGACAATTGCTCTGCAGAGTGGATAAGGTTTAGCAAAACTTTACCTCCCCAGATTAAGAAGTTAAACCGCAAGAAATCCAAAATATCATGGTAGGTGATGAAAAATTCGACCACGCGTTTTTTTGCTTCAAGTAGTCAAGACTGGGGGACTCTAAAATTGCAGTGTAACGGCAATGGATAGTATTGAAGCTGATCTAGCGGAGCTTCGCTTAACTATAAAGCAGGCAAACGAGAAATTTGAAATTCTGGACAAGAAGATTTCAGATTCTTGCGGCCAGCTCAGCAATGATCGGTGCTCCGACAGCAAAGATTTGGACCCGGCAGGCCTAATTGATCGCGCCGAGAAATTCCTCCATTGGGGGCGATTAAAATCTGGGGCTCTGGATACAGGAAACGGGTTATTTGCAGATTCCTGCTGGAACATGTGTCTTGATATATACATCTGTGGTCTCAAAGACGAACAAGTGACAGTTTCGGCCATCGCACATAGTTCGGGCATCCCGATGACCACTGCGATGCGATATATAAATGTCATGGTCGAACAAGGATTGCTGGAAAAGTCCTCAAATCCAGCCGATAATCGCATGGTTTTTGTTGCGGTTTCGGGTGAATGTCGAAAAAGGATAGAGAGCCTATTGTCCAGCGCTCCTTTCTGAAGTCCGGACCGCCCTATCGTAGGGTATTGGGATGGCGGGGAATTGGCTATACATTTTCAGAACTTTTAGACGAACAGGGCCGCTGCCTGAATCCTGTGGGGAATAGCGAAAAACCGAGCAGGCCGCGCTTGCGTTTACTAACTGTCCTTCACGCAACTGCGGCGTTACCCTGCAGGGGCTTCGGGACCATAGGCCTGGATGGAGGCTTTAAGCCTGCCTAGCCCAAATCAAGAATCCCCCCCGTTAACCCATATTTAACAATATGCGGCCATTTGCATCTTTACCAGGTGACGGTTCGACGATTGCGGGATCTTCGAACCACCCTTCCCCGGCAAATCGGGGATGTGTGTGTATTTGTTATCTGGGTAGTATAATGACCGATGTAAATTTAGAGACATTGATTGCTGAAAAGCTGATTGGCAATAGTCCAATAATGCAACAGCTGCGTACAATCGTAAACTTTGCCGGCCGCTGCAATAGCTCAATCTTGATCACCGGCCCTTCCGGCAGCGGCAAGGAAGTTGTTGCCGAAGCCATCCATGCCATTTCAGATCGCAGGAATGCCACCAATATCGCAGTCAATTGCGGTGCGCTTCCGGATCAATTGATCGAGTCCGAATTGTTCGGGCACGAGAAAGGTAGCTTTACCGGTGCCGTAAACCGGCATGTCGGGCTGTTTGAACAAGCCGATGGCGGGACCATATTCCTCGACGAAATCGGTGATATGCCCATTAACATGCAGGTCAAGCTACTGCGTGTGTTGGAAACTCGTATTGTCAACCGTGTCGGAGGCAATCGCAACATCGGCGTCGACATCAGAGTGATTGCTGCAACGCATCAAAATCTTAGAGAATGCATCAACAACAAATCGTTCCGCGAAGATCTCTACTATCGGCTTTGCGTAGTGCCCATCGAAGTACCTGCACTCAGCGAACGCACTGAAGATATACCTGAGCTAGTCGCTCATTTCCTGAGCAATCTGGGCGGAAGCTCTCCCCTCCCCATTTTTACCAAAGAAGCCTTTGCGGCGCTGCAGCATTATGATTGGCCGGGCAATGTGCGCGAGTTGCGTAATGCCATTGAACGGGCCTGTGTTTTCTTTTCTGGCAAACAAGTTTTCGCCGAAGACGTCGCCAAGCTTATACATTCCGATATAGCTCCGGCTCATCCAACAGGGGGAGCGACGGCATCGACTGCGACAGATCGGTCACTGAAGGACCAATATGCTCCGCATATCGCCGATCAAGCTCTCCCGGTTTTTGAGCCACGGGGAGATGATGTTCGGGACCTGAATCTTCATCTCCAGCATGAAGAACGCCGAATCATAATGAGAGCGCTGGACGGATCGCACGGCGTGGTCTCTCGGGCAGCGCGATCGATCAATATAAAGCGGACCACTTTGATCGACAAAATGCGCAAGCATAATATCGACGGGCGTGTTGCAGAGCCGATGGATTGCCAGGTCACGGCTTGAACCAAACCGGTTTTTGTTATTTAAATATCACGATATCGTTCCAGGTTTTTTCAATCTGTTGAAACATCTCTCGGGCAGATTCGATGCGCTCGACACATGTTTCTCTTCCCTCGACCTGAATGCGCTTTGCGGCTTCAGTGTAAATTATGCGCAACGTCTGTGCCAATTCTCCAGCTGCATCAAAATTTAATTCTTTGTCCAAACCACTGAGAATAGCGCGCGCATTCGCGCGATATTGGAAAAGACGAGCGCCTTCCCCGCGCCGAGCACTTACGATTATCAGGTCCAGTGTCTCCCCGAGTTCCTTAAAAAGCACAGCGACGAGGCTATAAGGCGGCGTTGCCAGAGCTCTACCTTCCTTGCGATCGGTTTGGCAATTCGAGTTTCGATTCTTGCGGGCTTGAAACGTCATATTCGATGGCTTTCCCAGATCAGTTTCTACAATCGTTAAAAGAATGGAATTGCTGGTCGATAGTGATTTGCGCAAAGCACAAAGCTGAGAGTTTCAATTCAAGTTCTGTTAAGTTGGTGAATTATTGTCGGCACGGAAGGACTGAATAAAACGCCTGGCCTCTGAGGACAGCGAAGCGGCCTGCAAAAGCCCTCCGGAATGACAATTCCGAAACCTGGCCGAACATCCGTGGTAACATTCGCAAGCATGATACATGTCCTTTGCATATTCTACGGCCAATCCGTACGCAAATTAAGGATTTTAAACATTTGTAATCCACGCCATGGGACACTTCATCGGTTGCCATGAATGAAATTAAAAATTGTCGTCAAGCCGGACAGCACTCCTTCTCCAAGCTCCTCGTGCTGCTTAAGTTTCGGAGTTCATATCGACGCCAATGCAGCGTATATTTGACCTTTGCATTGATAGTCGACTGGTCTCCGTCACATCATCAGACCGCTAAAAACGCGACAAGATCAACATTTCCTGCGTTCTGGCGAGAATAGTGGAGGCTTCAGTTCTGCACCGCATTGCTGAATTCGATACGCGATAAATAGATAAGGGAAGCTTGGGACTGAAGGAACGCCCCGTCACAGTATACCATGACGGGGTCGCTAGCTTTCGTATCCTTACCCTTGGTTGCCGTACGAGTATTGCGGGGTAACTGCGCGGCAGAAGGTAAGTATTGATTGCACGAGTGATACATCTTCTCACTCGCTAGCAACGCGCCAAGTTTTAGAAAATTAGTGACCAGACTAACTTCCAATTTCTCGTACAGCATCGCTATTCCTCACTTTGCAGACCGAGCGCCGGATCTTTTGACCTGCGCTCATGGAGTACTTTGCAATGCATGTGCCAATTTTATAAACGCCAAAAATTAGCCGTGGGTCGCGATGGCACTGTCGGAATTTCATCAGGTGTGTCGGAAAGTTGACATGCCCGATCCTGCACGTCGAAAACTCGACGCCAATATTGGTTAGAAATTGGCTATTTCGAACTAGTGGCGGAAGCGATTTATCAATCTTAGGCTCCGACCATTGCTACCTGCAGCTTCTCCAATGCACGCTTTTTGATCTGACAAATGCGCACTGCAGACACGTCAAGGATCGCACCGATCTCATCAAGCTGCAATTCTTCCACAAAATAGCAATTCAGCACCAGTTGTTCGCGCTCATTGAGCTGCTTTAATTTCGCAGACAGCAAATCAGCCATTTGTGACTTTTCCAATTTATCATGCTGATCATCTTCATCATCAGTAAACAAGCTGCTGGAATCGCTGTAGATTTCGTCGAGTGATCCCACGTGAATATCGATCGCTCGGTCTGTATTCCTGCGGAAATCGCCTGGAGCCATGTCCATCGACAGAGCCAGTTCTGAATCAGTCGGCTCGCGGCCCAGTTCCTGTAAAAGCTTGCCCCGATACCCCCGGACCTTCTTGTGCCAGTCAACAGATGTTCTGCGCAGATTGCATGTCGTTCTCAGGTCATCAATCATGGCGCCCCGCACTCGCACGTACAGATAGGTACTAAAGCTATGCCCTTGATCCACATATCGTTTTGCGGCCTCTACCATGGCGACAAGTCCCACCTGAATGAGGTCCTCGATTTCCATTTGGTCGGGTGCGAATGATTTTACCTGCCAGGCAATTTTAGTGACCAAAGACTGGTTCTCCTGGATCAGTCGATTTTCATCTATGTTCGTTGCGCCATAAGCCTGCGATGCGCGGCTTTTTGTTTTCAACATGTGGTGTCCCCGACTGGTCATTAAATTTGATTTCCATTTGTGACAGCCACCCGGTGGCTGGATCGTGGAGCGCCTATCTTGGCGTGCACCTCGATCGGTTTATCTTCAGGCAGTTCCAGATACGAAAGTACGGACAAGTCAGGGAACCGCGGTTTCAGCAAAGCACTAAGCGAACGGCGCACCACCGGAGACGTGATCAAGGCCACGTTGCGGGCCTCAGGCGGCAAGGCCTGGATGCCGGCATTCACCGCTTCAATTATGTTTTGCACCAGCAGCGGGTCGATTGGATAGCTGGCACCCTCGCCCGCTTTCAGTGACCTGACGACCAGGCCTTCAATTGACGCATCCACAGTCATAATTGGCAGGGGAAGGCTGTCCGGCACCATGGTCTGGACAATCAAATCGGCAATTTGCTGCCTTACGACTTCGACCTTTGATGCGGTTTCACTATGCAAGCTGGATGCTACCGACATCGCGATGGAAATTCTGCGAAAATCTTTTAACGGTATTTTTTCAGCCAGAAGATCACGGCATACTGCGGTAATGGCATCTAGCGACAAGGCCTCTGGGAGGAGGCTTTCGACAAGCTGCGGCGCCGATTTCTTCAGGTTATCCAGCAGTTTCGTCGCGTCATCGATACCAAATAACTTCGCTGCATTGCGCTCTACGACGTCCTTTAGATGGGCTGCAATCACGGTGACTGAGTCGACCACCAGATATCCTGCACCGATGGCGTGATCTTGACTATCGGCATGAATCCACACCGCGTGCATCCCGAATGTCGGGTCTTTGCAAGGCCGTCCGTCGACCATTGAATCCGCGTCGCCGTGATTGATGGCCAGAACTTCTCCGGGCCACACCATATTCTCGGCGAGAACCATTCTACCCATCACTATTCGATAACTGTTCGGTTCGAGGGACAAATCCACTTTGATAGGAATGTACGGCACATCGAAGCCAAGCTTCCTGGATAGCTGATCCCCGATTCCAGCGACCCGGTTTATCAAAGGAGCGCCCTTTTGGTCTTCAACCAGCGAGAAAAGTCCGTATCCAATTTTGATGACCAGATGTGTCTGGATCGGAACATCTTCCCATTCGATCCGTCCCGAATGTCTCTCATCATTCAGGCTAGCGATCGGGTCCGGGGACTTGGGATTGTAGAGCAGACAAAGGGAAAAACCGCCTGCAAAAGCTGCCGCTGTTAAAACCGCAAGAACCGCCACGGCGGGCGAGATGATCGCGACAATCAGGCCAAGCGCCGACACCGCCAGCAATCCGGTTTTCATGGGCGCTGAAATCATTTTCACCCTGCAAATTCTGCGTGTCATTTTCATCTACAATTCACGATAGACGGTCAGAGAACGGGCAAAACGAGCTGCGCTATCCGAAGGCCTGGTTTTTCCCGACTGCCCTCGGCCACTGAGACCTGCTATTGTGATCCGGAGACAATCTGCTGACAGCAGCCGCAAGCCCATGAGTGATTGCCGCCCGTTCATTGCGAGCCCGGCCCATCCTGACATGCCACCGCGCTGCGCTCGCGCTGTCTGACGGCTGCACACCGCGTCGCCCTGCACAGCGGTTGGCATGGACAACATCGGTGACTTGCGGCACCCACGGTTTATTATGATCGATTGACTTGACATATATTGCTCAAATTCTCCTGTCAGGGAGACATGCAATGATCATGCCAATACTATGCAAAAGTCGAGCGTCGGCGTATTAATGTCCGATCTCGTCATCTTTCCGACCGGCTCGGTTTTCGCAAACATGCCGTACAATCTGTGTGGCATCCGAACAGAAGATGCACTCTGAACGAGCGATGCCGTCCCGATGAACCGGATCAGCAACTCTAGTTCTGGAAATTTTCAGCGCATCCGCCCCCGATCGGCAAAGAGTATATTCGCCGCCTCACTGTATAGGCCTCCCAAGCCTATCACGCAGAAACCGGGGCCCTTGGCCACCAAGAGAGGCGATGGGCCCGTTCCGATCCTTTATTAGTGAGAGCCAGCCAGCTCTGGGAATTTCAAAATGTCGGACGGATTGACCTCAATATGTCGAATGCACTTCAAGAACCGCTGCATTAAGAATCTTAACCGCTAGCGCGTCGGTATCGACATGGTAGTCACCGGACAGAAATTGCAGTCTTATATCCGCCACCTTCTTCGCATCAAACGCAGGTCTTCCGGTCGTCAGAATTTTCGGAACTGCCGGGTTCCCGTCTGGCGCCGTCGATTTCTCGACACTCGCGGCGGCAACACCGCTTTTGGCAGCAGCCTCCTTCAAACCCAAGCTTGTCCGCCGCTTACTCATAACCAAATAACTTTCATTTGGGTTCATATCACATCATCGTTACCGCGCCCCAATAGCAAGTCTCGGCCTGCTGCGTCGTGTCTGACGGCGTGCGTAACTTCCTTCATGGACATCTACGGGTCGTTAGGACAAAATTAAGATCTTGCTGAAGAATATTTTGGCGACCGAATGGCACCGCTCTTATTTCATTTGGAAGGAACGTTAGCTAGAGGATCCTTCTTTCATTTCGGCTCCGAATATCAACACCGACACAGAAGGCCTCCCTTGATTGGACTACACGCCGTCAGTGAAACAAATCCCCTCTCAAACCGAATGAAATAGACAGCTATCGACAAAGCCACGCGCATGACGCCCCACAACTGCCCCCAAATTGGGTGTAAAATGCTGGTTTCAAGCCAAATTGAGAGGGATATCAATTGATCTCTGATGTCCGGAATGGGATATACAATAATTGGAAAGGTTGAATACTTTCCACTGAGGTTGACAAGCCCCCGCAGGCCTTAACCTTGGTGAACGTAGTGCACCTGGTATGCGCTCTTCAGTTTTGGGCAGGACGTTTAATCTCGTCCTGCCCAATTGAACTTATTGGCCATATCAGTTGGCTGTCATCTCTTCACAAATCGTCGTAATTGACTGACTGCGGGAATAATTCGGATTGTACGCAAGACTTCCGAAATTCCGGCGTGCAAACATTAGTATAATTCCTTGCTCGTTTACGATGATTTACTTGCTCTGCATTGAAATAATATGACAATTATTTTTGAGCTACGTCATAATCAGATAGTTTATATTGATTATATAACAACTTACTCGTACTGCCTCCGCGTGGGTTGGCCAATCAGCTAGGTTCTAGGTTGAAAACCAAGAATGGGAATTTGATGTCGCACAACAGCTTTTTAAGCAATCAATGTCGCGAGGCGTAACAAATGGGAATATCGATGTGCGCAGGTTGATCGAAAAACTTCACGATGTGTTGAATTTTCTTGATGAGAAGAATTTGGCGATCCCTGCAATAAAGGTCGAAGAAGCAATCAACGCTTTAAAAATCGTAGAGATGGAAAACTCAGAGCCATCGACACCGGAACCATAAACCGGCATATCCCTAGCGTTTGCGCCCGTAACAGCGCGGCGCGGGGTGATGAACATCAACCTTATTGAATTTCATAAATCAGAAAAACACATGTCGCCTCTTCCAGGTGCGGGGCAGGATCACATTCCTGTTCGTTCACCTGTATCAAATCAGGTCGGTCGGAGATATCCGAGCTGATGGATCCATTTCCTGTAAGTTCAATTCTGCGATGGAGCATGACTGTAACGTCGGCCACTGTTGAAGCCGCGCCATTCACATTGGCTGCTGCTCCCCGCTCATATGTGCAGACGATCATCGCAAGTCCAATCGCTAATGGCAGACGGAAGGCTCGTGCCACGGCAAGTGATGCAGAATATTTTGCGATGGCTAACAACTCCTTCGGTCTTGAAACACTATCAAGAACTCGGGGGTAATAACGGTCAAAGCGGCAGGATTTTAACTTCTCGTCGAGAACCTTTGGCCGCTGGCTATTCTATATTTCGCTCTCCCTGTTATTCAAATCCAGACATTGCTCACACCAAGCGGCCGCTTCATTCGTCAACTGTACATAACCAAATTCGTGATTCTTGTGTAAATGGCATCGTACGACATAGCCTTCGGCCTCCAAAATCGCTGCCAATCTCGTTATAACTGGAATGGGTCTACGCAAGTCATCGACCAGCTTCGACAGAGCAACGCACCGGTTTTCAGCGCTCGCGATATAGGCTTCGAGAACAAGTTCCCAAGCCGGATCGCCGAAGATTTGTGAATTCGAAAAATATAGATTTCGCTGCCTCCGGGCGCGAAGCTCGTTTTTAGCACGGGCGATATATTTTGAGTCAACCTCAAGGGTCATATTATTTTTAACTTTCTAAAACTGGCCCAGCGATCGCGCGTTATGATAATGTGATCATGCAAGCATATTTCCAATTCCAGGCAGAGTGCATGAATAGACCTTGTGAATTCTATGTCGGATTTGCTGGGTGTCACGCTCCCGCCCGGATGATTGTGAGCCAAAATAATCCCGCTTGCATCAAGTTCCAGCGCCCGTTTCAAGATGCTACGGGGCCGAACATATATTCGCTGCGGAGAGCCATCTCCGAACTCCTGATCACTCAGCAAATGATGTGAACTGTCCAAAAACAATATACGCATTATCTCGTTGGTACGAGAGCCCATGCGCGCCTGCAGATATTTGACAAGCCGTTGATCGGTGGCCGAAATGAGCTTGCGAGGCAGTTCATTCCTCAAATTCGCGAGCATGAATTTCTCCGTTGCCTTGAGCAACTTTAGCACCGGTTCGTTATTACCTAAAACCCGGTTTAGTGCTGCTTCGGACTCGGCGAGCATACGGCCAATTGAACCAAATTCTTCCAGCAGTTCGCGAGAGATCCTGCCGGCTTGATCAGGCTCTACAATCTCTATGAGTTGCGCCAGGACCTGTCGGTCCCGATGGTTTTCAGTCGTTTCTGATGGTAAAATGTGCCCATCATCAGCAGAGCCAATAATGGATAAGAAGAGGCTATTTGCATGATCATATAAGCTTTTGGGTGAATCGTCATGTCTAGCAATCTCGTGACGTGGGCCACTAGAGCGATTGTCTGGAGTGAAACTACGCATAACGGCCAAAATCGATTTGCGCATAGTGCAATCGCGAGCAGGCCGATCCAAGCGGCCACGTCGATGACCAAATGCCCGGGATCCAGTTTGGCATATTCAAGCGGCGTAAACATGTGAACAGCCGGATCCAATACCAGCATGCCAATAACAACACATGCAACCCATCGTTCCGGCCCACCTCCCCGATACAACGCATAAACGCAGATCGCACCGAGGAAGAGAAGAAAAACGAGAGTTCGCATTCTTTAGATGGACCATCCCCAAGCATGCCAGTCAACCTCTGATCGTTTATGCGGCGACTGAATGCAAATTGCCGGGGCCGACTGCAGCCTGAGCAGGCGGACATGTATCGTGAACATCCAAGCCAGCAAATTCTTGCCCGACTTTCTTCAGTTCACCATGCACCCGCAGAACATCGCTGCTGGCCTCAACAAGCGCCATTTGTGCCTTTGCCAACCTTCGAACGGCAATCTGTCCGGTAGCTGCTGGCACACCGGTATCGACGCGCGCTTGCACCAAAGTGGCCAGCAAGTTCGAAACGGAGATGAGAGCCTGATCTATGGAAGTCTCTGTTTGAGGCACATCTTGCTTGATTCGATCGGATGCTATTCTGATTTGATAAGACATAGTTTTCCCTCTCCGCAAAATGCGGATTCTTGCTGTTTCGAAAAATGAGAGCCTAGTCGGTGGCTAGGCTGTCAACAGACTGGAAAGAGACTGGGAAACTGACAAGCCAATCAATACAATTGCCAAAATTCCGATAGTCAGAATGACGATGATCGCAATTCTTTGCGCGGTTCCCCAATTACCTTCTGTCTCCTTCAAGATTTGCGGCCACACGTTCAAATCATGCTCGGCATCCAAGTCATAAAGGACGGATACTTCTTCAAGCATGGATGAACCCGACCGCTCGTCCTGAGGTCCTTCTGGACCGAAAGTGTCATCATAGGGAACACCTACCGGATCATATAATATCCGATCATAGGTGCCGGATGCCCTCGCATATATTAATGCGGCTTCATCTCGGGTGGCCGCCCCCAGTACACGTCGGGCGCTCACCAAGCGTTGGTCCACTGCTGGCTTGGAAATCTCAAGAATCCGGGCAATTTCCTTGGAGGATTTTCTGAGCACCACGAGATGCAAGCATTCTCGCTGCTTTGCAGTTAACTTTGCCACGCGCGATGACTCTAGCTCGATATCGTCCAAGGTTAAGTCCCATAAATTGCGCTTCTCCTTACCGAGTCGGCCTATGGAACGCAACCGAGTCAGCGAGCGGGAAAGATAGCCGGGCCATCATTTTGAACGAACAAATCGTGCCAGTAAAAGTCCTGCCAGCACGTGTTCCAGCCGACTTAATCAATCCTAATTCATTGAAGCTGCTCGAGGAACTACAGTGAGTTGAATCTGGAATGAGCCAATTTTCCGGCCGCAGCCAATTGATAGGTCGCCGATTGTCCTGTCGCAGAAAACTGCCCAGTCGATGATTGATCGGCCAAAGTGGCAAATCATTTTTGGCAACAACCGATAACTAGACTACGGAGCGGTCGCCCGAAGGCATCCATTCATCCAGAATTGCCAGGAGCTGAACCAAGTTGAGCGGCTTCGACAGATGGGCCTGCATACCGGCAGATAGCGCATCTTCTATATCCTGGTCATATGCATTGGCGGTCATGGCAATGATCGGCAGGGACTCGGCCGAAAATCCGCGTGCACGAATTTGTCTTGTCGCCTCAATACCGTCGAGCTTAGGCATCTGAATATCCATCAGCACAAGTTCGAACGGCTGTTCTGAGTTATGCGCCTCCTCGACGACCGCGAGCGCTTCGATTCCATTTCGGGCCATTACACATTCATGCCCGTATTTGTCCAACACGGCTTCTATAAGTCCCTGATTTATCTGATTGTCTTCTGCCACCAGGATTTTTCTACCGGCCGACAAAACGCTTTGCTCAATTTCTGCATCCAACTGATTTACAATTGTCTCCTGACTTTCCGCCTCCATCGACCGAACCGGAAGCGTGACGAAAAAAGTCGTGCCTTTGCCGAATTCGCTTTGCAAGCTAATCGCGCCGCCCATCAAATCCGCAAGTTGGCGACTAATCGCAAGGCCCAAACCAGTACCTCCAAATTTGCGGGCAGTTGATTCGTCGGCTTGACTGAATTCGTCAAAAATTACGGATTGCCGTTCGGGCGCGATGCCGATGCCAGTGTCAGAAATCGCCAATTCTATCAGTTCATGATTACCAAGGCCGATTTTTCTGGCTTGAACCGACACGCCTCCCTGCTGGGTAAATTTTACGGCATTGCCGATGAGGTTTGAGAGAATCTGACGTATGCGCAACTGATCGCCCAGAAATTTTTGCGGCAATGAATCATCATATTCCGATTCCAGTTTCAGACCTTTTTGAGCTGCGGCGGCTTTCATCAGCCGGACCGAACCTTCAATCGCATGCCGAATATCGATCGGCTCTTCGGCCAACGTCATCTGCCCCGCATCGATTTTCGATATATCCAATATATCATTGATCAAAGCGACCATCGAGTGGCCCGACTCAGAGATTAATTCAGCATATTGGCGTTGTTCGTCATCCAACTCGCTATCCAATAGCAACTGGGTAAACCCCATTACGCCATTCATCGGTGTTCGTATTTCGTGGCTCATATTGGCCAGAAAACTCGACTTGGCCTTGATCGCGGCTTTCGATGAAGCCAGTCGCATACTGGTATCCAGCTGCAAGCGCTCTGCCTGATTATCAACCCTTGCATCTCGGATCGACACGATTGCCAGAAGCAACATTGTTACAACTGCGAGCACGCTTAGTTGAAAATTTGCATCGAAAAGTTCGAGTTTGAGGCCCCAATTCACCAACAGGCTTAGTAAAAATGGTACGCCAAGCAGAAATGGCATCATTCGCCTAGCGCTAGCGCTTCCACGGCCGTCCGCCACCAATATCGCTATCCATCCTCGATCGGGACGAGCGAGTAGAACCATTGCAAATAATATCGCAAATGCAATCGTGGTGTGGATTGCCATCGTCGTAAACAACGCCACGGCATAAAGAGAGGAAGCGCCAAAAGCATAAGCAATCAACGCCAACATTGCGATCCCGGATCCCAGCGTTGTTGAAAAATTGTAAAGATGGTCCTTGGTACTCTGGATCGGCATCCGGAGCAGCGCGGTTCCCAAAAGGAAAAAGCACAGCGAAGTCGCGATAGACATATGCTCGATTACAAAAGACGAATTTTCAGGCCAGATAGCGGCATCAATGCCGGACGACGGTGATTTCACGATAAAGGCGACATTGATTGCGGAACCGGTCATTGCCAAAAATGCGCTCAGTTGGACGACGATCGTTGAAAACCGTTGCCTAGGGTAGATCGACCAAAGGAGAATGGATGCAGAACACAACGCGAAAAGAAATGCGGTGCTTGGCACCATGGCAGCAAATGAAGGGTGGAGGCTCGTAAGCTCCTTTATGCCCCTGCCCCAACCGAAGACAAGAACCGAAAGTGTCGTTAACAGCACCAGGAGCGGAGGCGCAACTTTCCAGATCCAATTGGTTAGAATTGTGCCGTGGAAAAGAGTGGTTTGACCGTTCTCAATTTTATTTTGTAGAGGAAGTGCTTCATTTTCCGCTATTTCACTGAAAACCTGAGGCACCTTTTTATCCTTTTATAATCTGGACCAAAAAGGACAGACACCTAAGTTGACCTAGCATATTTAAGTTACGGCTCAAATTGGTAAACTTAAATATTAGGGGCCATTGCTAATTTACCATTTCGCAGATCTATTGAAGCAATCCTGACCTGCGATGTCTTTTCTTTCATTCCAAAACTAAAAGCGGTTATTCAGTCAATGAACACCTCCGCAAAGGTTGTATGGATTACAAACCCAATCGCTTGTTCAGGGCATTGCGATATTGGTCGTCTACACAGATGATACCGATTTTCGGATTGCCAGTTCTAGCCTGCTATCGTTTCATATGCTGAATATCAGAATGTTATTTAGCTTCATTCGGGACGGTCTGGACTTGAACAGCATCTTCGTTCACCCAATCAAGCACTGCTTCCCGCAAACCTTCAATGGAAATGGGTTTCGCAAGATGCGCTTGCATTCCGGCCTCAATGCAACGTTCTACATCTTGTTCGAACGCATTAGCAGTAAGCGCTATGATAGGAAGCATTTGTCCATCGATGCCTTGTTCTCGCACCATTTGTGCAGCTTTGATACCATCTACATAGGGCATCTGCAAATCCATCAATACCAGATCATATTGATTTTCCGCTAGGGCAGCTTTTCTGATCATCGCAACCGCCTCGGCACCATCGACTGCAAGTTCAAATTCATAACCCAGCCGGTTCAGCATTTCTCCAATCAACACCTGATTTACATCATGATCTTCCGCTACCAAGATACGTATAGCACCCCCTGCATTTTCGCTATGTGGCTGCGGCTGGGTCGGAAATTTGATCAGATTTTCAGATGCCCCCTTTTCGAGTCTGGCTACAGGTATTTCCAAGGTGAATTTCGAACCGCGCCCGACTTGACTTTCCAATTGAATCGAGCCCCCCATAAGCTCAACCAATTGCCTGCTGATCGTCAGGCCCAATCCGCTGCCGCCATGTTTTCTTGCTGTTGAATCGTCCTCTTGGATAAACGGTTCAAAAATTGCCTCCTGCCGATCCGAAGCAATACCTAACCCGGTATCGGCGACCGATATCGTCAGTTCCGATTGTTGACAATCAACTTGCCCGGATGGACCCAATTCTCTGAATTTTGCCGATATGGTAATATAGCCGGTTTCTGTAAATTTGATGGCATTGGCCAATAGATTCATCACAACCTGACGCATCCGGTAACCATCCACCTCAATCCACACCGGCAAATCTCTGTCCACCTCGACCAAGATCGTCAGATTCTTTTCTTCCGCATTCGGGGAAAAAATCTTTACGCAACTATTTAGCAAATCTCGCACGTCAAAGGGTTCCGGTGTGATTGTCATCGAGCCGGAATCCACTTTGGAAATATCCAAAATGTCGTTGAGCAGAGTCATCATCGCTGAACCGGAGTCAGATATCAGCCTAACATATTTCTTTTGTGTTTCGTTCAGCGTGCCATCGTCCAACAATTGGGTAAAGCCTATAACGCCGTTCATTGGTGTTCGAATCTCGTGGCTCATGTTGGCAAGGAATTTCGACTTGGCACCAGTCGCAGCTTCGGCGACTTCCAAAGCACTGACGATCTCCTTTTCCTTGTCGACAAGTATTTTGGTTTTGTTTGCAACCTCTTGCTTTACATAGGATTCACGACGAGCAAAGAAAATCACGAGAGTGACGAAGGCGAGCATCAGCGCCAATCCGCCAATCAGAACAAACTTGGGCTCCTGCGTTCCAACACTGCTTTCGAATTCCGGTGTGCTGTGCCACGAAACAGTCCATTCCTGCCCCATGATCGGCAAGACCTTTGTTACCGAATATTGAGCTGACCGCGATGCGATGGATTCTGGCCCATTCTCGAAAATCAATTCGGATTCACTGGTGGATTTTCCATCATGAACGGTGATACTGAAATTTTTACCTTGGCTGGCCGTCAGATCCTGCATAAAACGTGACGCGATAAATGGTGCGTATATCCAGCCCCGAAATGCGGCGCGGCGCTGTGATACAGTTTCCAGCGGCCACCTTGGCTGGTACATTGGCCGAAGCAGCAGAAACCCTGCACTTTTCTCATGGTCTTGCACCAAGAATATTCGCTTTGTGATGGTTGCCTTTCCGGAATCTCTCGCCGCTTGTGCGGCCGCCCGACGATTGGCTTCAAAGCCAATATCCAGACCTACGGCTTCGCTGTTTTTTGAGTTTGGTTCAATATAGACAATCGGCAGGATTTCCGACCATTGTGTTCTGGGATGCACAGCGAAATCCTTGACGCCGCGGGACCGAACATCCTCCACATATTCGCGTTCCTGTGAACGCAATACTTGCTCGATAAAACCAATTCCATTGATGCCGGGCAATGTTTCTTCGATCTTGAGTATGTCAACGAAAGTCTTCCAATCGTCTGTCGTCACCAGATCCGACGCCGCGAACAGGGCAGCACCGCTGTCCAGCGATTGTCGATAGGATTCTATTCTATGAATAAGCGCCTGCTCATTATCTTTGGACAAAGTCTCAAAGGCTGCATGATTCCGCTCATATGTCGTTGTCTTGGTCAAGAGCCACGAAAAAATCGTGACACCTAGCAATATGGTGACACCCAAAACCAATGTGATGCCGGCCGTTAAGTCGACTGGAAAAAACTCATTGTATTTCAGTTTACGACGGATCCGTTTCAAAAAGGGTGTCATAAACCTGTCCCAACTCTTTGCGTCGATTCCCGCGGACCCAATAATGAAGAGATGCGGTCGGCCAGATCTTGCGGCAGAAAGGGTTTCGCCATATAATCTGCAGCCCCTCCGCGGAAGGCCTCTGCCATGGCATTTTCACCGGTTAGACTGGTCAGCACCAACACCGGGATTGCCGAGGTTCTCGCCTGCCTCTTGAGAACGGGCAGGACTTCCGGGCCTCTTAATCCAGGCATGCGGTTATCTAAAATGATGAGGTCCGGCCGTGTTCTGAGGGCGGCGGACAGTACACTATATCCATTGTCCACTACGGTAACCCTGTGACCGCAAGATTCAAGTTTATGATGCACCAAATCGCCAAGTAGCGCATCGTCATCTGCAAAAAGGATAGTCGCCAATTTCAGTTCCTTTGCGGTTGAATTTCTCGCCTCACTCGGCCCGAGAAAATGAAACAGAAGTTTGGGTCAAACCGGTCCTGCACATGTCTCGATGTAATTACGGATTGATCACATGAAAATTAATCAATATGCTCCCAATAAAAATGGCGACAACGAACATTCCGCCTAGAATATTTTGGATTTCCGGGACTCTCGGTTGATAATTATATCCAGTCATCGGGCTGCCCCCTCTTGATTCCAAGGTAGAAATTCGGTGTCTGCAACTTCATAAACCGATCATTGGATTTACCGCCCCCATCGGCTGTGATGAACTTTAACCCTTAACTGCGGGCCATAATTGCCGTCTTTCATCTTGGTTCAATTGAGGTGCCGACTGACTTTGAAGCTGGATTGGTAAGAGCCAAAAAGAAAGAGAATAGCATGAAGCAGAATCAGGGCATGAACCGCGCTAACGCACAAGCGCAACTTCAATGTCAAAATAATGCGTCCAATTCATCCACTGCCAAGGCTCGCCTGTTGTTGGTGGAAGATCACGATGTGAACCAAATTCTCATTCAGGCTATGACCAAGCGACTGGGCTACGAAACCGAACTGGCTTCTGATGGGACCGAGGCTGTAGCCCAAATATCTCAATCAATATCCAACGACAAGCCGTTCGATCTTGTACTGATGGATATCCAGATGCCTTTTATGGACGGATATGAAGCGACTCGCATCATCCGAACAAGCGGAATATCTGAAGAAATTCTTCCGATAATCGCAATCACCGCAAATGCGTATGGAGATGATATTCGCAATTGCCTAGAGGCCGGAATGCAAGCCCATATTGCCAAACCTGTCGATATCTCAATCCTTGAATCTGTCTTGAAGCACTGGATCAAACCTAAGCAACCGGACGACAATAGTTCAGCGGCAAAAGAGGCCAAAAGCGAACTATCTGAAGATTTGGTGAAACGTTTTCGATTGCGCAAGGAGGAAACGATCAGCGCTGTTATTGGCCTTGTCAGAAAAGGCACGTTTTCGGAAGGTGAAATCCGGAAAATTCAAGATGAACTGCATAAGTTGGCCGGCACCGCTGCTATGTTTGGTGAAGCTGAATTGGGCGAACAAGCCAAGCTGCTCGAGGATGGGTTAAGCGAGTGGCAAATAGAGGAATTCCCCCAGAAAATGCAGAATGCACTGCATGATTTTCTCAAAGCTGCATGAGAATATCGCTGCTCGCATAGCTCCAATTGTTTCTGCGGTACACAGGTGGTTACAAACGAGGGTTAAGCCGTCAGTGTGCCAGCATGTGCATCATAGGACAATCTTGCTGTGATTGGCGCGCAACTATCCCAGTCCAATTGATTGCCTGAATCGAAAACTATTTCCGGCACGCCACGCCGACGGCGCCGGCAACCGCCTCTGGTGATAATTTGTCCGCCAGCCATCTGGCCAGGAAAATCGTTCCAACGACCACGCTGGCGCAACTGACAACCTAGCGTATACGCCCACCTCAGGCGGGAGACCTAGCGTCGCAATGGGAGCTGCTGTTCCCATTCAAAAATTTTTAAATGGAAAATAGCGGAATGGTGCGCCCGACAGGATTCGAACCTGTGGCCCCCAGATTAGGAATCTGATGCTCTATCCGACTGAGCTACGGGCGCATTAAGTTTGCGCGTTTAGCCCCAAAGGCAAGAGCATGCCAGAATCAATTTTTGGATTCAGGAGGTAGAACCGGAAGAGGCAGAGGCAATGCCGCGATGCCCTCTTCCACCAGATCGGCCACTTCTTCCTGCGACGCAGTGCCGTGAATTGGCTTTTCATCCGCCTCCCCATAATGGATATCACGGGCCCGGTCGGCAAATTTGTCGCCCACCCATTCGGAATTGGCCAGCATCTTCTCTTGTACCTTTGCCAGCTTGCCAAGCATTTCCTTATATTCAGCTGGCACAACCTCACTGTTGCTCACCGGCTTGGTTACCTCGGGCGCAGTTCGATCATCCGTTGGCTTCATTGCAGCCTGCTGCTGATTTCCTTTTCTGCCCAAATTGGGCGCCATGACAGCCTTGGCGATATTGGTGCTGCCACAAATGGGGCACTCCAGTAATCCGCGATCCTGCTGCTCCGCATAATCTTTCGAGGATCCGAACCAACCCTCGAACCGATGCTCCCCCTTCACGCATATCAAGTCGAAGATTATCATCTCATGTTCACCGGTGGTTCGAAATTCCTGCGGTTTGCAACAGCAGGAACCCTGGAACGTACCTCCGCCACTTTGCCCAGATCGAGGTCGCAAAAATCAAGCCCGGCTTCCTCACCCATATCAAGCAATATTTCGCCCCAGGGATCAATCACCATCGAGTGGCCATAGGTCGAACGGCCGTCCTCATGCTGTCCACATTGCCCAGCCGCCACGACAAAGGCACCAGCTTCGATCGCACGAGCTCTCAACAATATTTCCCAATGAGCCTTTCCCGTCGGAACAGTAAATGCTGCCGGAACGGCCAATATGTCTGCACCGGCATTGGTCAATGCTTCGTATAGCCCTGGAAAGCGAACATCATAACAAATCGACAACCCCAGCGTTGCATCGGGGATCGACGCCACGACCGCATTGTGACCGCCTACATAAGCAGAGGATTCGCGAAGCGTTTCATCAGTACTCAGATCAACATCAAATAAATGAATCTTGTCATAGCGCGCGGTAATTTCCCCGTCGGGATTGATCAGATAGGAGCGGTTAAGCCATTTCTCGCCTGAATCGCCTGAGGCTTTTATGGCCAGAGAACCAAGATGTACCCATATCCTCGACTTCCTGGCTTGCGAACGAGCGGTCGACAGAAGGACATCATCTTCTTCCGTCCTGATCATTTCGGCCGCGCGCAACCGATTTCGATCGAGCAACCCCGTCATCTCTGGCGTAAAGATCATGGCGGCTCCGCCGCTCGCAGCCTCAACAGCGAGCGAGCGAAATTGTCTGGCATTTTCCTCAGGATCAATGCCGCTACACATCTGGGCGAGCGCAATTTTCAAAACAGATCAACTCGCCAAAAGTGCATCGAGCTCGCCGGACCGGTCCAAGGCGGACAAATCGTCCGAACCTCCAATATGGCGGTCATCGATAAATATCTGCGGAACAGTCGTCCGGCCACCTGAGCGCTGGATCATTTCTTCACGTTTTTCACCGCCCATGGTGATGTCTGTCTCTTCGAAACTTACATTCTTTTTTTCAAGCAAGGCCTTTGCCCGAAAGCAGAAACCGCAGGTAAATTTTGTATATATTTCAATTTTCGACATATTTCGATCTTTCTACCATTATTCCGCAAATGGGCTGCCAGCGGTTTAATTTCAAGCGAGCGCTAACTGTTCCAGACTCTAGCCATTTTCGAAATCGCTTATAACTCTTGCCCAGCAGAAAACGAGCACTTGTTCCGCTCCAGCTTTTTTGAGCAAGCGGGCACAGGCATTGCTGGTCGATCCGCTGGTGTATACATCGTCGACCAGCAGGACGGACTTGCCCGCGATGGCCAGCCGCGCATCGGCCCGAAGTGCGAACGCCGTATCGACGGTTTTTCTCCGTTGTGTGCCGCTCATTCCTCTCAATAGAGGGGTAGGCTTGTGGCGAAAAATGACATCATGGTTCATCCCGATACCAGCGCTCCGGCTAAGTTCTCTGCCAATCAGAACCGACTGGTTGAACCCGCGAAGCCACAGGCGAGAGCGATGGAGCGGTACTGGAACAATGACCGAATTTTCGGAACATTCGGCAGCGAATTTTTGAAGATGTTCTGCGATCAATATTGCAAGCCCCAATCTGGTGCCGTATTTCAGACGCATCGCGATCAACGCACTTTGATCATCATAACGCACCACGGCCCGGACCCCATCATGGGAAGGCGGGTCCGCAAGACATTTCACACAAAGACTATCATCGGCACGATCATAAGCAAACGGGAGTCCGCAACCGGCACACCACGGCCTTGCGAGGAAATCCAGTCCTTGCCAGCAAGACAGGCAGAAGCGGTTATCTGCGTCCACCGTAACCCCGCATATCGGACATCTTGGCGGCAAGGCAAAATCTAGAAGAGGTTTAAACAAGGCTCGCAACGGCATTTGATCTTTTTGTCCAGCGCTCCTAAAGCCGCAAGACCCTATGACCGATACAGTCAATGTCCCTGAAGTTTTTAACCGCACGCGACGGCGCATTGTCCGAGACCGCGCCTATGTCCGGGCACGTGGCGAAGGCTTTCTCTCAAAGATCATGGCTGAAGAAATTCTGGAGCGGCTAAATGTCGTCAAGCGCACGTTTAGGCGGGCGCTCATAGTCGGCCTTCCCTCTGCCACGCTTGGACGAGAGCTGAAAAAGCGTGGCATGGCTGTTGTCTACGCTGATTCCAGTGCGCGGATTGCGAACGATCTCGGCGGCGTGATATGTGATGATGATCGCTTGCCATTTGCCGACCACAGCTTTGACCTGATAATCAATGTGGGATCACTGGACGCCGTTAATGATTTGCCAGGGGCGCTTGTTTTGAGTCGTCGAATATTGATGCCTGACGGTTTGCTGCTAGCCGCCTTGGTCAGCGCAGAGAGCTTCCCGTCCCTTAAAACTATAATGATGAAAGCCGAGGAAGATCGAGTTGCGGCGCATATTCATCCGCAACTCGACGTCCGAACGGCTGGTGATCTCTTGGCGCGCGCTGGGTTGACGTTACCCGTGGCTGACAGCGAGAGCCTGAACCTCAGATATTCAACCCTGCAACGCCTGATTGACGATCTGAGAGATGCGGGAGGGAGCAATATCATGACTGACAGCGTCTCACCGATCAGACGCGATGTCTATCGGAACATCCGCTCGTTATTCGAGACCCAAACAGATGCCGCCGGTAAATTTACGGAGACCGTCACGCTGTTATATCTTTGCGCATGGGCTCCTCATCCAGACCAGCCGAAACCGGCGCGCAGGGGAAGTGGACAGACATCTCTCGCCACCACTCTTTCCGGAGGCGACAAAAACCGGGTAAAAAGCTAAGCTGAATCCCGAAGTACGCTGGACAACATATCGACCAATGGTCCATCGGCTGGTGGCATCGGTAGGTCATGGATCGCGTCGACCGAAAGCCACAGGAGGTCCAACGATTCCGGACTTTCAACATGACCTGCCCACTTGCGACAGATATATAGCAGGAGCACCAAATGCTGTTCCTCCAGAGCTTCGCTGGCAAAGGCCACCGGCGCAATATCAGGTTCCTGTACGTTGATGCCCAATTCTTCTTTCAGCTCACGAACCAAGGCCGCTTCCGGAGTCTCTCCCGCTTCGACCTTGCCACCCGGGAACTCCCAGAGCCCGGCCATTGGCTTGCCTTCTGGCCTCTTTTGCAGCAGGACTCGGCCATTCTTATCAATCAGCGCAGCTGCGGTGACAAACAGATATGTCGGATTTTTTTCCATATTTTTATGCGACGTAAGGATTTTGTTAATTCCTTTCTGTGAAACGGGTCTCGTTCACGACTTAGCAGAACTTTATCCACGTGGAGAGAGACATGTTTGATCTTTTGAAAAAATTATGTCGTTCCAACAAGGGTGCGACGGCTGTTGAATATGGTTTGATTTTGGCTCTCGTAGCGATTGCAGCACTTGTTGCAATCACCGGGGTTGCCAATCAGACCGCCAACACATGGGATGGTGTCGCCGATCAGGTGACAGAAGTTTCATAAAGCCTTGCCCACTTAAATCTTTGGTAAAGTTTCTACGCTAGGCGGTTGAATATTGGATGCTAATTTATCCAATTGGGAAAGTGAATTTGTCAAATCTAGGAGACCAGACATGAAATTCGTACGTAAAATGTTCAAGAATGAAGAAGGCGCAACGGCTATCGAATATGGCCTGATTGCTGCTTTGATCGCTGTTGCAGCTATTGTTGCAATGGGTCAGTTGGGTAACACGCTCAGCAATACGTTCACTGACGTCGACACGGCAATGACCCCGACAGAATAATTTACGAAAAAGGACGGTAGCTCTGAGGCTACCGTCCTTTTTTTTGCATTCAAAATTAGTAAGTGATGATTTTCACACTTTGGCCAACACGCAATACGTCATTCTCAGCTAAGCGATTAAGCACCATAAAACGGTCCTGTTGAAAAGTTGAATAGGCCATTCGCGAAGACAGGCTCGAAATCGTGTCTCCGCTTTTTACAGTGACGATATCGACTTTGCGTGGCCTGATCTCAGCCGCTTGGGTTGCAGAAAGCCTGACCATACTCTGATACATTGGCGAAAAAACTCCCGCGCTTCCGGCCGGGGCAATTGTTGCGAAATGATAGGCACTGGTTTTCGAAAATTCATAAGCGAAGACTGTTACGTCAACCTGACCGTTGTTACTGTCAACCCGTGCCATCGCATAAGATGCCGGCACCCCATTCACTGTCGTTCTTTCAACTGGACCATGAGAAATGGTTTTGCCTTCCCCCGCGAGACCTTTGAAAGCCGCATCAATATATGCTGCCATATTTCCGTTGTAAGCGCCGGTCGTAAATTGCCCCTGTCCACTCGAACCGGAAATGGAAACGGAACGCGCACCATTTTGCATGGAGAAACCGCTGGGAACACTGAATTTCAATTTGAGATTGGGATGAAGGAAGCTATTTCCTTCGATCACACCTTGTTTGGGATCATCACCATAGAGAATTCCGTCGAGCTTTTGTAGAAACTGATCCCGATTGCGAACGCCACCCACTCTGCTCAACTTACCAGCATTTGTTGCGGCACGAGAGACTCTTCGCGCGGGATCAGGGTGCGTACTCGCCCATTCAGGCGCAGTCCGAGCATCACGCCCCGCTACTCGGACATCTATCGCCGATTGCGCGGCTAGCGAGTATAACATCGACGAAAGCGCCTGAGGATCATAACCCGCCGACGCGAGGTAGCGGATGCCTAGATCGTCAGCCTCATATTCCTGTTTGCGCGAATATTTTAGAGTTAAAAGCTGGCTTCCGGTACCGAAGACTTCCTGTCCTATACGCCCAATAGCAGAATCGCCCAACAATACCTGGGACCCAATTTGTCCCAATATGCCCAAAATACTGTTTCGCGTCGCCGCTTTCTGTCTTTTTTCACTATGTCTGGCAGCGACATGGCCGACTTCATGACCCAGAACTCCAGCCATTTCGGCCTCATCATTCATCAATGCCATCAGTTGCCGGGTAAGATAGACATAACCTCCGGGAATAGCGAAGGCGTTGTTAACCGGGCTATTCAGAAGCGTCACCGTAAAGTCGCTGCGAGCATTACCCAAGCCGGATTGCACTGCGATATTTTGTCCTACACCCACTACATAGCCAACTTGCGGACCGGTATAGGCACCTCCAAATTCTTCGAGCAATTGCGGATGCGCTTCTGCACCTTTCTTTTTTTCTGCTGCGGATATTGACCGAGCCTCACCCGACTGGCTTCCGGCAGAATTTACCGAGCCGGCATCTGCTCCGCTCCCCGTGCACGCTACCAAAGCGATTACTCCGGCGGCACTCATCAGTTTCGTTGAAAATTGTCTCATATCAAGCTCCTCAGGACGCAATGTATAAGAACGAAGCAACTGGTAAAGGGTTCCGTGTGTAAAATGACGTTTCAAGCGTTGAGGGCAACGCAAAATGTATTTTGTCTGGTTTAAAGCGCACCAATTTGCAGGAATTTTTCGCGACGCATCAGTCTAAGCTCTTCGCGATCGAACTTCCCGAGCTGCTCAAATTCTTCTTCGATCGCCTTGCCCAGAGATGCGATAGCCAATACTTGGTCGCGGTGCGCGCCGCCCACAGGCTCCTGGATGATCCGGTCAATCACTCCCAGCTTTTCAAGATTTTGGGCAGTGATTTGCATTGCATCCGCTGCCACATCGGCCTTGTCTCCGGTACGCCAAAGAATCGATGCACAACCTTCTGGTGAGATTACCGAATAAACGGCATGTTCAAACATCAGCACTCGTTCCGCAGCAGCCAAAGCCACAGCGCCTCCTGACCCACCTTCACCAACGATTATGGCCACCATGGGTACACCGAGTGAGAGGCATTTTTCGGTCGAACGGGCGATTGCTTCAGCTTGCCCTCGTTCCTCTGCCGATACGCCTGGAAATGCTCCCGATGTATCGACCAAAGTCAAAACCGGAAGCGAGAAGCGGTCAGCCATATCCATCAGACGAATGGCTTTTCGATAGCCTTCGGGTTTTCCCATGCCAAAATTGTGTCGCAAACGGCTTTCTGTATCATCGCCTTTTTCATGGCCGATGACGACAAAGCGTCGGTCTCCCATGCGGGCAAACCCACCTAAGATGGCCTGATCATCACCAAAATTTCGATCACCGCCTAGTGGAATAAATTCGTCGAACAGCCCGGCGGTAAAGTCTTTGAAATGCGGGCGTTCCGGATGACGGGCGACCTGCGTTTTTTGCCACGGAGACAGTTTCGCGTAGGTGTCGCTCAACATTTTAGCCGATTTCACCTGTAGTTTCTCGATTTCCGTTTCGATATCAAGCGATCCTTCATCCGCTGTATCTCGGAGTTCGAGAATACGGGCTTCAAGGGCGGCAATCGGTTTTTCAAAATCAAGATAAGATGTCATGAAAAATGGTTAGAACCGGACAAGCGAAACGTCAACGCAGGAGATTTAGTTGGCTTAAAGGATGCCGATGATTCACAAGCTCTACCAGTCGGGCACTGTCGATATGCGTATATATTTGCGTCGTACTGATGTCACTGTGCCCCAACAGCGTCTGTAAAGCTCGTAGATCTGCTCCGCCTTCCAACAAATGGGTCGCAAAAGCATGGCGCAGAACATGGGGACTGATTTTTGCCGGGTTAATCCCTGCCCTAGCGGCATGTTCCTTGATGATCTGAAATAGCCTGATCCTGCTGATATGACCTGTTCGCGAAGGGAATAGCCATTTCTCCTTCTGATCGACAAATCCGGCCCAACGGCCCACGGCGACGCGGGCTTGTTGAGAAATCGGCACCAATCGTTCCTTTTCGCCCTTTCCCTTGATGATCAAAAAGGGCTTGTCGCCAGTAATCGATGATCGCTGCAGGCCAACGAGTTCACTCGCCCTAAGTCCCGAACCATATAGCAGTTCAAATATTGCAGAAAGCCGGACCGTTGCCGGCTTGACCGGTTCGCAATCCAACCCCTCAGCAATTAACTGGAATAAAAGCGCGATTTCCCCGTGTGACAGGGTCTTTGGCAGGGACCGCACCAATCCGGGTTTCGGAAGAGCATCGGACGGATCATGGTCCCGGAACCCTTCTTCCACCAGAAATCCGAAAAAACGCCTGAGACTCGATGATTTGCGAGCGACCGTACTATTTTGCAGTTCACGCCAATGAGATGGCAACTGCCTGACGATCTCGCGATCCGCAGTGCACAAGCGCCCGCCGGTTATAATCGACGCTTGTTCCAAATCGGTGCGGTAAGCCGACAAAGTATGGTGTGACGCTCCGGTTTCCGACACGAGCATTTCCAGAAAGCGTTCGATCAGATTGGCATCATCGCTCATATCGTGCACGAATAGACCTCAAAGCCGTCAATGCAAAGCTTATGTCCGAGTCAGCGCTTCCGCTGCAATCATGCGCGCTTCAGCTTCGAGACCGACGCGTTTCAGGCTTCGCACGATATGAAACAGATGCAAAGGTGACATGGCATTCCAGTTTCGGCCTTGCATCCCAACAGCTGCAAGCAGGGCAACGGTTCCCGGTTGGCCACGTTGAGCGGCCGACTGGATTGCTCTCGTCCATCTGGTAGAACGCCCAAGGTCCAGGCTCAAATCATCCGCAAAATCGTCGATTGTCTGCTGCTCTACTCGCGCCAAGCCGGCGACTGCTGCCAGCAAAAATTTACTCCGCAGCTGATCTTCACTGCTGTCATTATCACCGAAATCGTCCAACGCATCATAGCTAAGCGGTAAGTTATTGTTCGGCGAAGCCACGGCCAAAAGCGCCCAACCGTTGCTACCCTGTTCGACCACATCAGTCCATCGGATGGCGCTGCGATCAAGACCAGCAGCAAGCATGGAAGCGATGAGGTCTGCACTCTGATCGCCAAGGGCATCCGAAGGAGGGATTTTTGCTGCGGCCCGAGCGGTCAAAATCTTGGCCGAATATCGCGTCAACGAACCTTTCGACCGCCCCCATAAATCATGCATTGCGGCTAGTCGGGATTTGGCGGTGTCATCAGTATAGGCTTCGCGCAAAACGGAAGCCATAGCCTTGCGATCATCGCTTGTTTCCGGATCGTCATAAGCAGCCGCATAGAGATCGACCATGGCCTGGCTTGAAAGAACGCCGATGGCGGCCGCAGTATCGGCTGCCTTCATCCGTGATTCGATTGAAAGCATAGGCGCGCGAACCCGCCAGCCCTGCACATGTCGACCGGCCTGAGCGTAGAGTCGATCCGGCGGTTCAACACCGGTGGCCACACCCAAACCAAAACGCCAGTTGTTGAAATACTCGATATCATCCCACAGGATCGACACAGCTCGGCGACCTTCGAAACCGGCACCAATTGTCTTTTCTGCCAGCAAATAGTCGATGCCAGTGGCTGCTTTTTCGCGGCGTGCCTGCTGCAACAGGCTGGTTGCCCGGCTCTGTTCACCTGAAAAAGATGCACAGATCGGCCGGAACATTTTCCATGTAGGTGCATCGCTAACTCGCGCTCCAGCATCAACAAGTGGACAAATACCGGCAGGGTCAGCTGTAGCCAGATGCGCTTGCATTGCCACTTCATAGAGTCTGGGAGTGTAATTACCGCCGTCAACTTTCAAAACCAGCATTCGCGCAGCATCTGCCTCGCCCATACGCAGCAACCGCCATGCGCGTTCGGCAGTCCAATCCGCGGGATTCACATTTTGCGGACTGACTACCTTGCTGAGCAACGCTCTCCGCAGCAATATCGCACCCCAGCGAGAAATGATGGGGCCGTTCAAGTTTCTGATCAAATTGGTTAGATATTGTCCGCCCTCTTGGCCGAAAGCATCCTTCGGCAAGCCATTATGTTGCGGCGTCAAAACCCCGATTTCTGCCATTGATCGCCGCTCGCCTGCGGACAAAGTATATTGTGGCTGGATCGCATCGTCCAGTGCATTCAGATCAAGTTCGCCATTCTCATCCAGCGTCAGCAATGGCAAATCCAGAGCAGTTTCCGCAACATTCCGATCCGTAGCAGTCTCGCTCGATGGAACGCTTGGCGCAGGCGTGACGGGCCGGGACTGGACTGGACCCGGAGCAGGTGTGGGCGCGCTTTGGGGTGCGGGCTTAGGAGCCGGAGCCGGCTCTCCAAATCCTGGCGGGAGAAGAGATTCTGGAGAATCCTGCCCCAAGACCGGAATCGCAATCAAAAGCGAGCCGAGGCTGACGGCAGCTAAAGATATATGCTTGATCCGCATATGCATCTTATTGCAAATCGTCACCAATTACGGGCTTCTCAACCGGCTTCAGCGTCTGCTCAACATCCATCGAAGCCAAAACAAATGTCGCACCGACCAGGATTGCGACAAACAAAATTAAAAAAACCAACTTACGCGGCATCGATGTGACTCAATCTTTTGAACGGTTAAAAATCTAACATAGTCAGCATTGGAATTTGCACCCTTAGCCAACCCTTGTATAGCCTTTGCCCGAATGGACAAAAACATAAAAGCCTCTTTCGACAATTCCGATGGAAATTCCGGTGAAAAGCCGGATTTCGTGCCTGATCAGTCGATTGTGCTGGTCGGCTTGATGGGCGTGGGCAAAACCACGGTCGGCCGGCGATTGGCAAAACGGCTGGGCCTAGCCTTTGTCGATGCGGACGAAGAGATTGAGCGGGCAGCAGGTCTCACTGTCGAAGAAATCTTCAATCGTTTTGGCGAAGACTATTTCCGGGATGGGGAACGACGTGTCATTGCGCGGCTGATAGAAGGTGACCGTCAGGTCATCGCTACGGGTGGCGGGGCATTTATGAATGAGGAGACCCGGACGGTAATTCTGGAAGAGGCAATCGCTGTCTGGCTGGATGCTGATCTCGATACGTTAGTAAAGCGGGTCTCTCGACGCAACACTAGGCCCCTGCTAAAATCTGGCGATCCAGCAAAGATTTTGGCCGATCTGGCTGCCGTCAGAAACCCAGTCTACGCCACCGCACCTATTCATATAATGGGCAATGACTCCCCCCATGAGATAACCGTAGAAAAGATAATCGAGGCATTGCAACGTTGACCCAAATCACAGTTGAACTAGGCGAACATAGCTACCCCATATTGGTTGATCCAGGCGCTCTCGAGCGAGCTGGCATGCATTTGCAGAGATTGGCCAGCAATCACCGACTTTTCATTCTGACCGACGAGAATGTAGAGTCGCATCTGCTCTTGAAATTGCAGCAAGCCTTTGCCGGAAGCGGGACCGATCTCATGGTCAAAAGCCTGCCTGCCGGAGAATCGAGCAAGAGCTGGCGTCAACTGGAACTAGTGACGGATTGGCTGCTGACCCAGGGCATCGAGCGTTCCGACACATTGGTAGCGCTCGGCGGCGGCGTGATCGGGGATCTCACAGGATTTGCGGCAGCGATTGTCAAACGCGGCTGCAATTTTGTTCAGATACCGACCAGCCTTCTTGCCCAAGTGGACAGCAGCGTGGGTGGCAAGACGGCGATCAACAGCTCGGCTGGAAAGAATCTGATCGGCAGCTTCAACCAGCCCCGTTTTGTGTTGATCGATCCGCTCGTGCTGAACAGCCTGCCCGACCGCGAATTGCGCGCAGGCTATGCCGAGGTGATCAAATATGGCTTGATCAGCGATGCTGGCTTCTTCGACTGGTGCGAGGACAATGGCGGCAGGGTTCTCGACCGCGATCCTGACGCGCTCAGCAAAGCGATCATCCACAGCGTGCGCGCCAAGGCCCTGATCGTCGGAGAAGACGAGAAAGAGCTCAGCGGCAGACGCGCCCTCCTCAATCTCGGGCACACATTTGGCCACGCCTTAGAGGCAGAGACCGGTTTCTCGAACAAGCTGGTCCATGGTGAAGCGGTCGCTGCCGGCATGGCGCTGGCATTTGCATATTCGGTGCGGCGCGGCCATTGCGATCCAGCGGATGCGGAACGAGTGACCCAACACTTAAAGTCCGTTGGCTTGCCGTACAACCTCGCTACAGCATCGGTTGAGGCATCAGGTCAGAGACTGGTCGATCATATGATGCACGACAAGAAAATGAGCGGCGGCACCCTGCCCTTCCTGCTTGCCAACGGCATCGGCCAGTCATTTTTGGCAAAGGACGTCGATCTGGAAGACGTTGCCGCATTTCTGGACGAGTCAGCCTAGCAAACTCCGTCAGCACGCGGGTCAGAATTTCCGCGAAGGATTATTCTCGAATCTGAGCTCTGCGCCCGCGAGCATATCACCGCCGGACTTCATTTGCGCTTCCAGCCGGTCGCAATCCCGCTGACGGAATTCTTCGTCGACCTCTTCGATGAGACTGCTATCCAGATCTATCGCGAACATCGTCTGCCGTGCGAGATGGACCGCCGATTCAAACATTTCCCGCTTCATCCCGACAATGCCCAACCCCTTGAGCGCGATCAGCTGGCGTCGGTCATAAACCCGGACGAACATCTTGGTCTCGGGAAAGGACTGCACGATCGCGCGCACCTGTTCGGGACCGAAGTCAGGATCGTCCATACAGAAGACTATGGCGTCCGCTTCATGCGCTCCCGCGCGCCGCAACAAATCCACACGGGTGCCATCACCGTAGAAAACCTTGGCGCCAAATTGCTGATGCACATCAATCTGCTCGGGTTTGATATCGATCAGAGTGAGCGGGATTTTTGCAGCCATCAACACTTGCGATACGGTCTGACCAAATCGGCCTTGCCCGACCACGATGACGGATGCCCGGTCGGCATTTCCGGGATCATCAAGATCCGCTGACGATTTGCTTCCACCTGAGCTGAACCGTCGCGAAAGCAGCATCAGAAAGGGAGTGGTTGCCATTGAAATGGTTATAATCGCCCCGAACAGGCTGCTCGCTTCGGGTTCGATCAGAAGCGCTTTTTCAGCCTCGGAAAAGAGCACAAAGCCGAATTCTCCGCCTTGGCTGAGCAGCATTCCCATCGCCAGAGCCGGGTTGGTATCCATGCCGAACAGCTTGCCCAGTCCGAAAATAATCGCGATCTTTACCGTTACCAGCGCAACAGCCGCGCCTAGCACGAAGCCGGGATTTTCGATCACGACATTCAGGTCGAGCATCATGCCGACAGCAAGGAAGAAGAAGCCGAGCAATAGCGAACGGAACGGGTCGATATCGGCCTCAAGTTCATGACGATAGGGAGAGTTGGCGAGCATGACCCCGGCGATGAAAGAGCCCAATGCGGGGGAAAGTCCGATAAACTCCATCAGTGCAGCGCCGCCAAAAACGGCAACAAGGCCAGCAACGATGAACAGTTCGCGTTCGGCTATCCGGCCAATCACCTTCAATAACGGCTGCAACAGATATTTGCCGATCGCGATAAGCCCGCCGATAGCGATAATCGCATAAATTGCGGTCAACCAGCCCGACGGGCCACCTTCGTCCTGTGGAGCGCGCGATAGCGCTGCGATTATCGTCAGCAGCGGTATGATAGACAGATCCTGAAACAGCAGGATTGAAAAGGCTTTTTCGCCGGTCGGAGTATTGAGCCTGCCCGAGGATTGCAGCATCGGCAGAACCTGGGCGGTCGAGGAGAGCGCCAGCGGCAGGCCGATCGCGATCGAAGCGGCCAGCGTGAAGTTGGTTGTAGCCATGATCAGCAGGAACAGCGCAATGCCGCATAGCACGACCTGACTCATGCCCAGACCGAAGATCGCCTGACGCAAGCGCATGAGCCGCGCCGGCGCAAGTTCCAGTCCGACAATGAACAGCAGCAAGATGATCCCGATCTCGGAAAATTCGAGAATGGTTCCCGCGTTGCTGATCAACTGGAAGCCCTGCGGTCCGATCAACGCTCCGGCGATCAGATAACCGAGAACCGCGCCAATGCCGAACCGCCGGAACACCAGCACCATGACCAAAGCCGCGCCGAGCATGACGAAACCGCCCAGCAGCAAATCGGCCATATGGGTTTCAGTTTCCATCGGTCAGGCCGCCTGTTTCCTGGCAGCGGCATCCGTGAACGCCGCGATCACCGCATCATAGGGAAGCAATATCGCCGCATGACGGCCCTTGTGATCCCGGGCAGCTGCCAACTTGTCCATATCCGGCCATTCGCCGGGAGACTCGCTCGATCCTTCCAGGAAAACTGCCAGATTGTCTCGCACAGTTCCAATATCGCCAGCTGTTTTGCCGATGGCCTGTGCGCCCAATATGGCGGCCGATGCCTGACCCAGTGCGCAGGCGCTTATTTCAAGACCCAAATCCTGCAGTTCACCGCTATCTTTTATCATCACGTCTGCCGCGACCTTGCTGCCGCATGTCTTGGATCGCAGCTCTGCCGTGCCATCAGGGTTATCCAGCCTTTGCTGATGCGGAATTGACACCGCGAGACGCAAGATCTCGCGGGTATAAAGCGCTCCGCTCATTGGTCCGCTACCGCCTGCTCGTCGGTCGACTTTCGCTGTTCCTCCACAAAGTCGACCATGGCTTTTCCACTTGCGTTCAGCAGCGGGTAAGTACGAGAGTTCGCGAGCCATTCCGGTCGCGGTTCGTCCGCGCCATAGATGGTGTCATAGACCAGAACTGCCAGCAAATAGAGCAAGGTCGCGCCGATCAGCCCCTTGATCATGCCAAAACCGAAGCCGAGCACGCGATCAATCGGACCGAGAACGGATTTGCGCGAACGTGCGCCGATTGATCTGGCGATCCACCGACCCAGCGCATAGATAACGATGACGATCGATACAAAAGCCAGCACGGAGGCTCCGCTCTCGCTGCCCACCGGGCTGATCAGCCGCTCATAAATCGGCGTGTGCAAAAATCGCACGCCGACCACAACCACTATCCAGACAAGCAAGGAAAGCGCTTCCTGAACGAATCCCCTTAGGAATCCAAGAACCGCCGCTCCGCCCATCGAAACCAGTACAAATATATCAAGACCCGTCATGGTCTCTAGCTAGTCACGCTCGAGCATATGGTCAACGAGATTGGCGAGTTTGGCAAATTGCAGTTTCTTCATCGAGTCACTGCTTTTTTCGCCGGACGCCGGTATCAGCGCGCGGTCGAACCCGAGCTTGGACGCTTCCTTCAGACGGAGCGGCGTGCGCGAGACCGGCCGGATTTCCCCGGACAGCGCAATTTCGCCGAATATCACGGCATCGCTCTGCATTGGACGCTCGGCATGGGCCGAGATCAGCGCTGCTGCCACGGCCAGATCGGCGGCAGGGTCGGTGAGCCGGTAACCGCCCGCGACATTGAGATAGACTTCGGCGCCGGAAAAGCTGAGCCCGCAACGCGCTTCCAGCACCGCCAGGATCATCGCCAGCCGCGAACTGTCCCATCCGACCACCGAGCGCCGCGGGGTTGCGCCACTCGCCAGCCGCACGGTCAGCGCCTGAATCTCTACCAGCACGGGCCGCGTACCCTCCATTGCCGGGAAAACGGTAGCGCCGGTCACTTCTTCGCTGCGGTCGGTCAGGAACAGGGCGGATGGATTGGCCACTTCGGTGAGGCCTTTTTCTTCCATTGCGAACACACCGATCTCGTCAGTCCCGCCGAAGCGGTTCTTGATCGAGCGAAGGATACGATATTGATGGCTGCGCTCGCCCTCGAAGCTCATCACCGTGTCGACCATATGTTCGAGCACGCGCGGACCGGCGATACTGCCGTCCTTGGTGACATGGCCGACCAGCATCACCATCGTGCCATGTTCCTTGGCAAATTTGATGATTTCCTGCGCCGAGGCGCGCACCTGGCTCACCGTTCCCGGCGCGCCTTCGATCAGATCACTGTGCATGGTCTGGATCGAGTCGATCACGACAAAATCCGGCGCATCGCGGCCTAAGGTCGTCAATATGTCGCGGACAGAAGTCGCCGAGGCAAGCTTGACCGGCGCCTTGCCCAGCCCCAGACGCCTCGCCCGCAGCCGCACCTGATCTGCCGCTTCTTCTCCCGAAATATAGGCGACCGAAAGCCCCGCCTCGGCCAGCCGCGCAGAAACCTGCAGCAAGAGTGTCGATTTCCCGATACCCGGATCACCGCCCATAAGAGTCGCCGATCCGGCCACCAGACCACCGCCGACGGCGCGGTCAAATTCGGCGATGCCTGTTTTTCTGCGATCCGGCAGCGCGATTTCGCTGTCCAGCCCGACCAGCCGTACTTCGCGTCCGCCGGTCTGCAGATTATGCTTAGACGCAAACACCGTTTCGCCCGCTTCCTCGACGAGCGTGTTCCACTCACTACAATCGCCGCACTGCCCTTCCCAGCGATGCGCGATTGAGCCGCAATTCTGACAGACATATTTTTTCTTCGGTTTGGCCATGCGGTTTATCTAACAGAACAAATAAAGAACGCCAGTGGTTTTCCATCAGAATTTAAAACAGGGTCACACGGGTCACACCCCTTAATGGAGAAAATGATTTCAGCTTGAGAAGGGGCGCGTGAAGGCACGGGCCAGATTGCTATCGCCCGCACAATGATCCTGTTTCCGGTTCATGGAGCAACTTTAGCAAAGAGGCTCGGGTGTAGGAAAGCCCCGCTTATATTGCCGAAGCGGGAGGAACGCCAAGGGACTTCTCACCACGAGGACCAGGCAGTGCATTCGCGCTTGCACCCTCCCCACCATCCTGTAGTTAAAAGCCATGCGGCAGAAAGAACTCAGACTGGCCTTGATCTGCTATGGCGGCGTTAGTCTGGCCATTTATATGCACGGCATCACCAAGGAAATCTGGAAGCTGGCGCAGGCGAGCCGGGATTTTCACGACGGCGAGCGGATCGACCAGTGCAGCCGCGGTATCTATTATGATATATTGGAATGGCTGGAGCAGGAAACCGGCACAAGACTTCGCATTTTGCCGGACATTATTTCCGGAGCCAGCGCGGGCGGGATCAACGGGATTTTCCTGTCGCAGGCGATATTGTCGGGCCAGTCGCTGGATCCGCTGACCGACTTGTGGCTGCACACCGCCGATGTCGACAAGCTGCTCGACCCCGATGCGCGGCCGCTTTCGCGTTTCTCCAAATTCTGGGCCGAGCCGATTGCCTGGATGGCGCTGGGCCGCAAGGGCGGTGCTGTGGAGCAGACCGTGTCGAAGGAAGCCCGAGAAGAGGTCAAGATGAAGCTCTCCCGCTTCGTCCGCGCGCGCTGGTTCGCACCGCCTTTTGGCGGCAAGGTGTTCAGTGGTCTGATCTGGGATGCGCTTGCTGCAGTCCGGGCAACCGAGCGCGGGCCGCGCCTGCTGCCCCCGGAACAGCCACTCGACCTGTTCGTCACGGTGACCGATTTCGTTGGCCATCCGGAAAAGCTCCAGCTGCACAGTCCGCCCGACGCGCTCGAGATGGAGCATCGCATCACCATCGGCTTTTCGACCAGAGGAAAGCGAGACGACGCGATTGCCGATCCGGCGGCACTGACTTTTGCCGGCCGCGCCACCGCCAGTTTTCCAGGCGCTTTCCCGCCCTTCACAGTGAGGGAACTGGATGAACTGCTTGCTGATCATGAATATGTCTGGGAAGGCCGCTCAGCCTTTCTGAAGCGCATATTGCCCAACCAGTTTCGAGCCGGAACAGCCGAGGATACTGTACTGATCGACGGATCGGTGCTCGCCAATGCTCCCTTCGCGCAAGCGATTGAAGCATTGAAGAACCGGCCGGCCAAACGCGAGGTCGACCGACGCTTCGTCTATATTGACCCGCGGCCCGATCTCGACGTTGCGAAGAGCGACAAAGCGATGCAACGGCTGCAGGCTGCGCAAGAAGAGGAGAATGAATCGCTGCCCGGCTTCTTCTCGACAATTTTCGGAGCTATTTCCAATATTCCTCGCGAACAGCCGATCCGCGACAATCTCAACGCCATTGCCGGACGATCCAACCGCATCACCCAGATGCAGCTGATCACCGAAAATTTGCGCGGCGAGGTTGAGCAGCATGTCGAGGGCCTGTTCGGGCGCACATTTTTCCTCGACCGGCCGACCGCTGCCCGTGTCGCTGCCTGGCGTCGCAAGGCGCGGGACAAGGCAGCCAAGCTCGCGGGATTTTCCTATAGCGCTTATGGTCACCTCAAGCTGGCGACCGTTATCGAGGATATCGCGCATACGGTGCGGCGGGCGAAGTCCGATCCCAATGCGCACAACCATCCGGGGCTGCGTAACGCGCTCTGGGCGGAGATACGGCGCCTTGGCCTTGACAATGTCGGGCATAAAAGCGGCGGACCGACCAAACCGGCGGCGGAGTTTTTTCGTCGGCACGACCTGGGTTACCGCGTACGTCGCCTGCGTTTCCTGGCCCGTCAACTGGCAGAAGATCTCGACCGCGCCGACCCCGCCGATGCCGATGTGATGGAGGCGATGCACGACACCATCTATGACTGTCTGTCCCTCTATATCGAACGCGAAACGATCGACTATCTTGGCGATGATTTCATTGCCCTGGCCGACCAGTCCGAAGTGCAGCCCGGCGCCATGCTGGACGCGCTGGCCAAGGCGCGCGACCTGACCGCTGCCGACGCCATTGTCGATGCAAAGCTCGCGGCGGCACTGGCGGTGATACCGAAAGCGGAGAAGCGCTCGATGTTGCTCGCCTTCCTCGGCTTCCCTTTTTACGACATCGCTACCTTGCCATTGCTGCAGGGCGAAGGACTTGACGAGTTTGATCCGATCAAGGTCGACCGTATCTCGCCCGAGGACGCCCGCACGATCCGCAAGGGCGGCGTTGCGGCGACGCTGAAAGGCATTGAATTCAACAATTTCGGCGCCTTTTTCAGCCGTACCTATCGCGAGAATGACTATCTCTGGGGCCGCCTGCACGGCGCCGACCGGATGATCGACATCATCCTGTCCACCCTGCCCCTTTCCAAGCGTCCCGGTAATGACACGATTCTCGAATTCAAGAAAACGATCTTCCGAAAAATCGTCGATGAAGAGGAACCAAGGCTGACCAAGGTCAAACCGCTGATTGCCTCTTTACGTGACGAAATCGAGGCCGCAACCCTCTGACTAGTGGGGTTGTTCGTGCGCGTGGACCGGCTTCTGCAAGCTTTTGTACACTGCTTCGACAAACGCATCACCCTTGATGAAGGCATCGGGATTGATATCCCATTGCGCCGCCAGCTTCAGCGCCTGCACCTGTTCAACCGTTTTGCCCCCGCCCTGCGCCTTTTCCACAGCGCCGATCATCGTCAGTAGCATGTCGCGATAAGCGGTCAGATCGGCCTTGTTCGCCATCGGTCCATGGCCCGGAATGATTTTCGTATCGTCATCGACCATGGTCAGCGCCGTTTCCGCCGCTGCCAAAATACCGCGCGCATTGCCGCCGCTGCTCAGGTCGATATATGGCAAGCTGACCTTGTTGAAAAACAGGTCACCCATGTGGAGGACATTGGCCTTTTTCCAGAAAACGACGCTGTCGCCATCCGTGTGCCCATGTTTCATATGTTTGACCTGCACTTCGTCGCCGTTGAGGTGGAGCTTCAACCCGTCATGATAGGTTACGGTGGGCAAGGCCGCGACCGGCGATGCCGGATCATTGCCGCGTCCCGATTTCTGGATACCCAGCATCCGCTCGCGGACATGGTCATGCGCCATGATCAGCGCGCCGGCCTTGCCAAAATTCTCGTTCCCGCCACTATGATCGCCGTGCCAGTGGGTGTTGATCAGATATGTGACCGGTTCTGCACCAAGATCAGCAATCGCCGCCTGAATTTTCGGTGTGAGTGGAGCGAACTGGTCGTCGATCAGGACAGTGCCATCGGGACCGTAGGAGACACCGATATTGCCACCTGCTCCGAACAATACAGCCACCCCGTCAGCCAGTGCCTCCGCCTTGATCTCGACATTCGCGAACCGGTCGGTTTCCTGAGCATAGCTTTCGCTGCCGGCAAAGAGGGCTACGGGTGAAGCCGCAAGCGATAAGGCAGCGAAGGTTCTGGATATCGGATTTGACATGTAAAGGGTCTCCTGTTTTTTCTCGTTGGGCCGGTGATTTTTGGCGGCCATCTGTTATCCCAACTCCGTCGGTTTGGAACCCAGCCTTCGCTGGGCTGACAGTTTATTCCAGCGGCTTAACATTGAAACCGGGCCGCCGCTATCCCTTGGCGAAAAACATCAGGTTGACCAATCGGCCATCCTGCGGCGTTTTGCCGAACGCCTGGCCACTGTTGTGGAACATCCACGGGCTGAAAAGGATCAGCCGGTTGAAGCGCATCGGCACGGTCATGACTTTCGTCCATCGCGCGGGATGGTTCGTGTCCTTGTTGACCACATCCTCGATCAGAGCATTGATATCGGCAAAGCCGGCCTTGTGGATGCCCGGCAGATCCGTCGGAATGCGCTCGAGGCCGGTACGTTTATGGCGAAAAAACTCGGTGCCGCCTTTGCAATGTTCCGGCAGCGAAAGATAGAGTATGCCCGAATAGAAGGCCGGATCAATATGCACGCCGCTGTGCCCCTTGTCGCCTTTCAGCGTCACCCGGCAATGCGAATGGCTGGTATTGGGCGCGGCCTTCACCGGTGTGTTGATAATGCCCGAGATACGCTCATTCAGCCCCTGAATATCCAGCGGTTTGGTCGAAATATGGCCCGGATAATTGCCGCGTTTGTTTTCGGGGTCATAGTTGAGTGCCAGAGCCGCGTTGCGCGCAACCATCGGGTCAGCGAGAAAGTCGTCGAGAATGAGCAGCGACGGGAGCATCAAAAAGCTCTTAGGCAGATCGATGGAACGACAGCTTTGATGGCCGCACCGGCAAAATATGCTCCGCCGCCGTTCAGGTTACGAGCCAATAGCCTGATGAACTTTACAAACTTTACAGTGTTAAAGAAAAAAACTCCTTCTTTCCTTTCAACATCAAAGCTGTCCGCCAACCCATTGGCATGGTGAGATAAATAGTAAAGGGACGAGCCGCTAGCCATTTTGAGACCCTATCATGAATATCATGGTGTAGGACATTATTTTATCGCTCGACCCGTCCGTTCCGCGCGCAAAGACAGATATCGAACAAATTCAGATCTGATCTTTCCGACCGGCAAAGCCACCTTCGACAATTGCGCCGACCCTGCTCATGAATTCCATGCCATTGGCGATTTCCTCGTCGGTCAGTTCGTTGGAGATCAACTTGATGAAGGCCTCTGTCCGTTGCATCATCTCATTCACCGTTGTCTGACCTTTTTTGGTCAGACGGATGACCTTCTCCCGCGCCGAGGCCTTGCTTTCCCTGATAGAAATCAGATTGAGGTCCTTTTCAGCCATCGCGCGCAACACCTTGGAAATCGCGGGACTTCCCAGTTCATACCATTCGCCGATCAGGCGCTCGATGGTCTTGCGATGGATCGTGTGCCCGTCCTCTCCCTTGGAATGGATGATCCACAGGATCACCGTCTGGTGCCGGGTCAGATCAGACCCGCTGAGATGTTTTTCAACCGCCATGCCGACCGAATAATGGAACGGATAGAATAGCTTGAGGAAGTTTTGCGGGGCAGTTTCCCGTTTTATGGGATAGTCTATGCCGAAATCAGACTGCTGCTTCACTCGATGCTCCATCGTTGGGATCCCGCCAGGTTTCGCTGACCACGAATCAAGTAGATGGATGAACGAATATCGAGTCAAAGTCTAATCATCCAGAGGGAAAAATACCGTACTGCTTGGACGACTGTTGTAATACCAGCCGTCAGGCCCTCCATCATCCAGCTCATAACTTTCAATTTTATATATTATATTCAATATATTAAGCTCGAAAAAGGAGCCGGAGATTTAGATCGGTTGACAAAATCCTTTTCCAATTCATATTATGTCTAACGGACACTATGTCCCAACGACATATAATATTTTGAGGATTGAGGATATATGAAACCCGCGTTCAGCGTCGACCAATTGAGCAGCCCGGAGGTGATCCGGAATCCCTATCCTTATTATGATCTGCTGCGCGACCAGTCGCCTGTATTTGGCTATCGCGATTTTCCTCCTGGTACGATGCCGGGTGTGGACGAGCCGAAGCCGTCCTGGGTGGTGCTCAATTTTGATGATGTCGCCGCCGTGGCGTGGGATCATGACAGCTTTTCGTCCCGCGACAGTCTGCAGGAAGAATCCTCTGCCCCCTCTTTGATGCTGGTCAATCATGACCGGCCGGAGCACACGCGGCTGCGCAAGATTGCGACCAAGGTTTTCCAGCCTGCCTCGATCAAATCGCTGGCACCGGCGGTAGACACGCTGGTCAGCAAAACCATGGACGACTTCTTCGTCACGGATAAGCCGGTTGACGTGATGGCCGACTATTGCGCGATGCTGCCAAGCAGAGTGATGGCCTATCTGTTCGGCATGCCTGCCGACATGGATCGGGACGTGCGCAACTGGGCCACCGCTTTCATGCTGTCCGCCGACATAAGTCCGCAAGAGCGGCAAGCCTATAATGAAGAAGCCATGGCCTTTTTCGCGCAGCATGTCCGGGACCATATGGGCCGGATTGCGAAAGGCGAGGATATGCCTGGTCCGCTGCTCAACGCCTTCATCCGCACCGAGGTCGACGGCGACCGCCTGTCCTTCGAGGAAATCGTCCGATTCTGCATGACCGCCACCGTGGCCGGCGCAGAGACGACCTCTTTCTATCTCGGCAATCTGATCGCCGTGTTCGCCGACTTCAACGAGATCTGGCAGGGATTCGTCGAGGATGCCACGCAGTTCGACGCGATCTACAAGGAAACCCTACGCTTTCACGGCCCGCCGCAGCGGTTATTCCGCGTCGCGACCCGCGACATCACGATCGGCAATGCTGACATAAAGCGCGGCGACTGGGTCGCCTGCTTTTTTGGCGCGGCCAATTATGATCCGGACGCATTTCCCGAACCTTACGAGTTCCGCCTGAACCGCAAGAATGCCAATCTCCATATGAGCTTCGGCTACGGCATCCATCGCTGTCTGGGCGCACCGCTGGCCCATCTGGAAGCGGAGTCCACCGCGCGCATGCTGCGCGAACGATACAGGCAGATCGAACGCGTGGGCGAAGCGGTCTGGCAGGATGTCAGCCTGCTCAACCACGGCCTGCACAGCAACCCGGTGATTTTTCGCGCCCGGGATTAGCCCCACAAAATATTCAAAAACTACGGTGAACAAAATCACCGAACGAGGGAGGAAGAGATGAAAATCCGGAACAACGAGAAGGCGGTGCTGGCGACCGCCAGCCTGCTCGCCACCATGGCAAATCCAGCGCCGCTCTACGCCCAGCAGGATGCGAGCGGTGAAGCGCAGGAAAGCACCGGCGATGTCATCATCGTCACCGCCAACCGCCGGGCAGAATCGATTCAGGATGCGCCTCTGTCGATCACCGCTTTCGGCGGCGATGAACTCGCCAACCGGTCGATCACCTCGATTGAACAGGTCGGCGCGATCGCGCCCGGGGTCCAGATATCCACCTATCAGGGGGACACGTCGATCTTCATCCGCGGCATCGGCACACCGACGATCATCGCCGGCACCGACAGTTCGACCGCGACCTATATCGACGGCGTCTATATCAGTCGCCCGGCCGCGATCGGCCCGCAATTTTTCGATATCGAACGGATCGAGGTGCTGCGCGGACCGCAGGGCACGCTCTACGGGCGTAACGCCACCGGCGGCGCGGTCAATATCGTCACCAATCGCCCGACGGATTATCTGGAAGGCAATCTGCAGCTGACGGTCGGCAATTATGATCACTTTCGGGTCGCCGGGGCCCTGAGCGGACCGCTGGGCGATACGATCCGCGCGCGCCTTGCCTTTCAATGGGAAGATCGCGACGGCTATGCGACCATAACCCGCCCCGACGACAGCACCGAGCGGGTGGAAGACAAGGAGGATTATTCCATCCGTCTCACCGTCGAGGCCGACCTCTCCCCGGATGCGACCCTGACCCTAAACGGCGACTATTATCGCGCCGATGACAAGGCCAATGCCTATTATTACGCCAGCGCGGGCTATGCCGATGAGGTTCCGGGCTGGTACGGAACGCGGGAGGGATCACAGACCCTGCCCTATTTCGGGATGAAAAATGCCGGCCGTGTGTCCGAAGCCGCTTCCCGCGATATTTTTGCCGATGTTCCTTATTTCAACAAGGTCGAGAATTGGGGGCTTGGCGCAACGCTCGACTGGGATATTGCCGAATATGCTCTGAAGGTCATCGGCAGTTATCGCGACACCAATCCGGTCTCGCAGAATGAATTCGATCTGTCGGACGCCTATGTCAATTATGTCGGGCGCGAAGAGGATCACTGGCAATGGAGCGGTGAAGTGCAGCTGAGCTCGCCCACCGACAAACCATTTTCGTGGATTGCCGGCGCTTATTATTTCGAAGAACGCAATATCATCGACAATGATATTTTCGGCAATTTCTGGGAGCCGATCCTGATCCAGGGCTTCACGGATCTGCAGGCGGCCGGCGTCTTGCCGCCCTTCCCCGTGGTCTTCCCCGAAAGCGACCTGTGCTGCGAATTGCATCTGAGCGGCGAACAGGAAACAAAAGCCTGGGCGACCTATCTCGATACGCAATGGGAAGTGTCGGACCAGGTCACCGTCCGGCTCGGCGGTCGCTACAGCGAGGAGCGGCGAGACGGGCGCCAGAATTTCGATCTGGTGATGCTCCCCGATATCCGCATCGCACCGAACACGACATTCTTTCCCGATGCGATCACCGAAGACCGCGATGCGGCCCAGCCCGATCCATTCGGTTTCGTCATCGCGCCGGTCAACGGCCCGACAACGTTCAGCGCCTTCACGCCGAAACTCGGCATTGATTTCAAACCGAGCGACGATGTCATGCTCTATGCTTCGGTGCTGCGCGGCTTCAAGAGCGGCGGCTATAATATCGGGAGCAGCCAGCGCGACCCGTTCGAACCGGAAAAAATTTGGTCCTATGAGATCGGCGCGCGCAGCGAGTTGCTCGACCGCGCCCTAATGCTCAACGCTTCGGCCTTCTGGTATGATTATACCAATCTGCAGGCGCAGGACAGCGTCGGCAACCAGCCGATCATCCGCAATGTCGGCAAGGCTAGAGTACGCGGCTTTGAAGTCGAAACCGTCGCCAGACCGACCGACTTCTTCCGGCTGGAAGGCGCGCTGACCTATGTCGATGCGCAATTTACCGAGTGTCAGTTGACCGAAGCCCTGCGCCCTGCTCCGCTCACCCAGGATCCGGGGACATTTGTCCGCGATCTTGACGGTCTTCGCCTGCCGCGCGCGCCGCGCTGGAAATATAGCATTGCCGGCCAGGTGGAGCAGCCGGTGGGTGACAGCGGCACGATCATCGCCCGCGCCGAATATCACTGGCAGAGCAAAATCTATTTCACCGTATTCAACATCGATGCCGCGTCACAGGAAAGCTTTGGCCTGCTTCGCGCCAGCCTTGGCTTCACCAGCGCCGATGACAGGTGGAGCGTCCGCCTGTTCGGCGACAATCTGACCGGCGAGACCTATTTCACCAACCAGATACTGACCGGCGGATTTTATGGCGCCGAATTTGTGGGGCCGCTCGGTGCGCCGAGCACCTATGGCGTCGACCTGCGGTTCAACTTCTGAGGCGGTCCAGCGCCACCCTATCCAAGGAGAATATCCATGATCGACCCGATTGACGTGACCAAGAATGTTTTCACAGCCTTTGGCGCTGCCGATGTGGATATGATCGTCCAATGGCTGCATCCCGATGTACGGATCGAATTTTACGGACCCGAGGTCATCCCCTATGCCGGGACCTATGAGGGTCTCAACCGGGCGCGCGGCTTTTTCGAAACCGTCCTGTCCTCTGTCGATATCCACCAGTTCGATCCGGAAGAGTTTATTTGCGAAGGTGACAAGGTCGTCGTCACTGGCCATTTGCGGCTGACCGCCCGCTCAACCGGTAGAGAGATCGAATCCGACTTCGTCCATGTCATCACGGTTGCGGATGAGAAATGGCTGTTGTTCCGCGATTTCATGAACACTGTTGAAGCGGCCAAGGCATTCGCCGAATAGTTCTTCCTTCTCCGCTGGTGAATGGCCAATTATCTTGCCTGCGACTCTACGGGACCAGAGATATTGACCCTGAAAATCCAGGTTTACTGCAATCTGGATGCCCGGTTAGTGGATAGCCATGAATATAAATATCGCGTCAGCGGTTAATTTAAAACCAATCCGGCCGTTCTTAGATCAGATTGATGATGCAGTGGGAATATTCCCCTTCGGATTGGCCTTTGTCCCACCCTGACCAATATGATGCGGCGATGACCCCAGCTACGAAACATCAATTCAGCGGGTCAAGAAGGCTGGTCCCTTCTTGACCCGCTTGCTATCTCCGGCAAATATCCGATGATTTCAATAACCGAAGTGGATGCCCAATTGCAGATTGCGGGCAACCACAGCCACGCCCCCTGCATTGGCCGGGAGACACTCCTGCAACGCATAGGCCCGCCAAGAGCCAGCGCTTACATCAACTTTATAAGTGAATTGCTCAGTCCGACGATCACCGCAGAAATACGGTCATTGACCTGAAGCTTCTTGAACAGCCGGCGAATGTAGGAATCCACCGTTGCCCGGGAAATATCCAATATGACCGCCATGTCCGAATTCGATTTTCCGCGAGAAATCCAGTATAAAACCTGGCTTTCCCGTTCGGAAAGCGGCGGTTCATTGTCATCGCTCTGATTGATGATGGCGCATATTCTTCGGTGATAGGATTGTGCAATGCCGACCAGAGGTCTGACAATTTCCTCGTCATCCGGGGAAATATATCGCCCGAAGTTCATGGAAAAATGGGAATTTCTGCTATTCGGACCGAATAGCGGCACGGCGACACCGTCTATGAAGCCCAAATCCATCGCTTTGCGGACAAATTCGCGATGCTTTTCCGTCAGTTTCTGATTGGCCACAGCCTGTTGCCACGTCATCACATGTCCGACGGCCATGACATGATCGGGAATGGGATCGGATTCCAGAATTTCCGGATCCAGATATGTAGAAACTATGTCTTCAGGATAACCGAAATGGAATACCGATGTCCGCTTCGACACCTGCGAGTAAAATGGCGGCGTGATATGATAAGACAGGGCCGTGACACCCTTGGCCATCAGTTCATGAGCAAGTTCATTCAATTGCGAAGCAACCGAATAGCCCTCCCTGACAGGATTATAATTAAACTCCACGACCTCCCCACACATTCCCGGTGCGATCAATTCCGAGGACGACCCATTTCTGGCCAGATAGCCCGAGAATATGATTAGCGACTTTTGGATTATAGATCAGGACCGATTAATTCATAGGACAAATATGCCATGGTCTCAGATATCCCGAAAATTCCGCAGAATGGTCGGCTTTTGGGGCACTGCGAACGCTGTCACGTGGCAACGTGACATGCCTCATCAAGGCAACCGTTATATAAGAAGGCATAATCAACAACTCTAAATAAAAAGAATTGAAAATATGCTCTCTGAAATAGAACAAATTTTCCCAACTATTTGCACCAATATGAAATTGGATATTGCTCAGATAGTTGAGGTACGAAAAAACCGCAGCAAATTGTTTAATGAACAATATTTCTCAAATAGGTTTTGGGATATTATATTGTTGCTATACGCCCATGAAATAGATGGAGTCTCCATAGATGCCAACACAATTGGCAAAAATCTGACCCTTAGCAAGGCTTCGGTTTTGCGATATTTGCAGGCGCTTTTTGACGATGATGTCATTTGTGCCTTTGACGGAAAAACGGATGAACCCGTCGATCTAGCGAACGATAATTTGACGCTTACCTCGCTTGGATTCGAAAATGTCGGAACCATCATTCAACAAACCCGCAAAGTTTTTGATTCCAGCACAAAACCCTGACCCCATTGCGTTGGACCATTGCGGTGTTTCCGCAAACGGTTTCATGACGATCACAGACCGAGGTAAAGTCCAGCATTAACCTTTGCGGTATTTCACAGACGGCGGTGAACGCGACCGATATAGCCTGATCGCCGAGAGTCCTGTGGTTCAGCCGTCAGGCGCGATATGTCAGGACTCAGTCAAATCTTCCCAGGCGTCTTTCAACTTGCCGAAGAAGCCAGTCGAATTGGGCGTTTCGTCACCGGTTTCGGTTTCCTGAAATTCGCGCAATATTTGCCGCTGCTGCTTGGACAGCCTTGTTGGCGTTTCGACTTCGATCTGGACCACCATATCGCCATGGCCGCGACCCCGCAGGACCGGCATGCCGGCACCGCGCTGGTGGATCTGCTTGCCGCTCTGGATACCGGCCGGAATACGGATGGCGTGTTTTTCGCCGTCAAGGCCTGGAATGGTGATTTCGCCACCCAGAGCCGCCAGGGTGAAACTGATCGGCGCGCGGGTGAACAGGGTTGTTCCTTCCCGCTCGAAAATATTGTGCCGGATCAGGTGGATGAAAATATAGAGATCGCCAGCCGGGGCACCGCGTGCGCCCGCCTCTCCCTTTCCGGTCAGACGGATACGGGTGCCGGTATCCACACCCGCCGGAATATCGACTTCCAGCGTCTGCGGCTTGTCCACCCTGCCCTCGCCATAACAGACGTGGCACGGGCTTTCGATCACTTCACCGCGACCCTGACAACTGGTGCAGGTCCGTTCGACCACGAAAAAGCCTTGCTGGGCCCGGACTTTGCCGTGGCCCTGACAGGTCGTGCAACGCTGCACACCGGTACCTGGTTCTGCTCCGGAGCCGTCGCATTCGTCACAGCCGACCGACACATCAATCTCTATTTCGGTATGTTTGCCATGATACGCGTCTTCAAGCGTGATTTCCATGTCATAGCGCAGGTCGGCACCGCGAGCCGGGCCGCGTTGCTGCTGCTGGCCACCAAAACCGCCGCCATTGCCGCCACCGAAAATGGTTTCGAAAATGTCACCGATGTCGTTGAACGCCGCGCCGCCAAATCCGCCTCCACCGCCGGCATTATTGCCGCCGCCATTGGTGAATGCCTCGTGACCGTAGCGGTCATAGGCCGCGCGTTTCTGCGGGTCCTTCAATACGTCATAAGCTTCGCTGATCGTCTTGAACTTGGCTTCGGCTGCTGCGTCGCCAGGATTCTTGTCGGGATGCCACTGCATCGCCAGCTTGCGATAGGATGACTTGAGAGTCGCGCCATCGCAATCGCGCGAGACGTTCAGTTGCTCATAATAATCGATTTCGGATGCCATATTCATGCTTCCCCCAAAGCGAGAAGATCGTCGTCCCGGCGCAGACCGTAGCCACTGGAATTACATCCAGTGACAGCGGCCTGCGCGCGAGCGACGGTCCAATATTTACTCAGCCGCCTTGGCGTCATCTTTCTTGTCGCTGTCGTCAGAGTCATCCACTTCGGAGAACTCGGCATCGACAACATCATCATCAGCTGCCTTGGCCGCTGCATCTGCTGCAGCAGCATCACCGGCGTCGCCGCCAGCAGCCTGTTCCGCTTCATAGATCTTCTGACCCATTTGCATGGAAACTTGCGCCAGCGCTTCAGACTTGGTCTTCATCGCTTCGGGATCACCACTTTCGATGGCTTCCTTGGTTTCCTTGACCGCCGCTTCGATCTGGCCTTTCAAGTCGGCGTCAATCTTGTCGCCATGCTCTTCAAGCTGCTTCTCAGTGGTGTGAACAAGGCTTTCGGCATTGTTCTTGGCTTCCGCCTCGGCACGCCGTTGCTTGTCTTCTTCTGCAAATTTCTCAGCATCCTGAACCATCTGGTCGATATCGCTATCGCTCAGACCGCCGGAAGCCTGGATCTTGATCTGCTGTTCCTTGCCCGTGCCCTTGTCTTTAGCGGACACGTTGACGATGCCGTTGGCGTCGATGTCGAACGTCACATCAATCTGAGGAACGCCGCGTGGCGCGGGTGGGATGCCAACCAAGTCGAACTGGCCAAGCATCTTGTTGTCCGCCGCCATTTCGCGCTCACCCTGGAAGACCCGGATCGTCACCGCGCCCTGATTGTCATCAGCGGTCGAGTAGACTTGTGATTTCTTCGTCGGGATCGTGGTGTTACGGTCGATCATGCGGGTAAACACGCCGCCGAGGGTTTCAATACCCAGCGACAATGGTGTCACGTCGAGCAGCAACACGTCCTTGACGTCGCCCTGCAAAACACCTGCCTGAATGGCAGCGCCCATGGCCACTACTTCATCCGGGTTTACGCCAACATGTGGTTCCCGGCCGAAGAATTTCTCCACGGTTTCACGAACCAACGGCATGCGAGTCATACCGCCAACCATCACGACATCGTCGATCTCCTTGGCTTCGACGCCAGCGTCCTTCAGTGCCTTTTTGCAAGGGTCCAGAGTGCGCTTCACAAGATCGCCAACCAGCTTTTCGAGATCTGAGCGACTGATCGCCTTGACCAGATGCTTTGGACCGTTTTGATCTGCGGTAATGAACGGCAAGTTGATTTCGGTCGTCTGCGCACTCGACAGCTCGATTTTCGCTTTTTCAGCAGCTTCCTTGAGACGCTGCAATGCAAGCTTGTCCTTGGTCAGGTCGATGCTTTCGGCTTTCTTGAAGTCAGCGGCTAGAAACTCGACCAGCTTGGCATCAAAATCTTCACCGCCGAGGAACGTGTCACCGTTGGTCGATTTCACTTCGAACACACCGTCGCCGATTTCGAGGATCGAAATATCGAATGTACCGCCGCCAAGGTCGTAAACGGCAATCGTCTTGCCTTCGCTCTTGTCGAGACCATAAGCGAGCGCCGCTGCGGTTGGCTCGTTGATGATACGCAATACTTCGAGGCCGGCAATCTTGCCCGCATCCTTGGTTGCCTGACGCTGTGCGTCGTTAAAATAGGCAGGTGTGGTGATCACGGCCTGGGTTACGGTTTCGCCAAGATAGGCTTCTGCCGTCTCTTTCATCTTCTGCAATGTATAAGCAGAAATCTGTGACGGGCTATAATCTTCGCCGCCTGCTTTGACCCAAGCGTCGCCGTTAGAGCCCTTGACGATTTCATAAGGAACCAGTTCCATGTCTTTCTTCGTCATCGGATCATCGAACCGGCGACCGATCAGACGCTTCACAGCAAATATCGTGCTTTCCGGATTGGTGACAGCCTGACGCTTTGCCGGCTGACCAATCAGGCGCTCGCCATCCTTGGTGAATGCGACGACAGACGGTGTGGTCCGCGCGCCTTCTGAATTTTCAATTACCTTTGGCTTTCCGCCATCCATAACGGCAACACAGCTGTTGGTGGTGCCAAGATCAATTCCGATAACTTTACCCATAAATCCCTCAATCAATTTTCTAACATTAGCAAAATTGCCGCCCGGCCCTGTTCAAGTGGCACCGTTACGGCTTCGTCAAGCGATATAGGTGCCATTTTTCTTGGCACAAGACGTGAGTCCCCCTACATTTGAAAAATCAACGCAAAACGACCATATCGGGACAGATTTGCAACGATTTAACGAGGTATTCCAATGAACAAGATCGCCGTCATGCTTGCTGCATCCACATCATTTCTGCTCACCTCCTGTGGTCAGGGGGACATTCTCTTCGCTGACAAAGCAGTGGTCAACCTGTCACCGGTGGAAGGCAATCCTTCCGCTGGCTATATGGACCTGCATGGCGGCCGGGTGGATGTGGAACTGGTCGGCGTCACCTCCGATGATGTGCTGCGCATGGAAATGCACGAGACAGTGGAAAAAGATGGCATGGCGAGCATGGCGAAGCTCAAATCGATACCGGTCCCGGCAGGCAAGACGGTCAAGCTTGAACCAGGGGGAAAACATCTGATGATCTGGGGCGTGGGCGAAGGTTCAAAGAAGCGCGGGCTGCTGACCATGACGCTGATCTATTCCAACGATGACCGGATCGAGATTGATGCCGTGGTCAAAAAAGTCGGCGACCCCGCGACAGCATCTGAAGAATAAGGCAACCAGATGACAGGCCGCAGGCTGACCCGATCCGAAGTCGAACTGTGCTTGTCCGTGTTCGGGCAGGCGATCGATTATGACAGGGTAACGGTCTACAACCGCAAATGGTGGCTGTTCCAGAATTCCAGGGTCACCATGGCGCCGGATGGCAATCTCTGGTTTCATCCGAAAAGCGAACTGTTCTGTGATGATTTCTGCGGATCGTCGCGCAACATCCAGGCGCTGTTCATCCACGAAATGGCGCACGTCTGGCAGCATCAGCAGGGCGTTTTCCTGCCATTGGCGCGCCATCCCTTCTGCCGCTATGATTATGAATTGCTGCCGGGCAAGGGTTTCGCGGACTATGGCATTGAGCAGCAGGCGGAGATTGTCAGCCATTATTTCCTGTTACAATCCGGAGCCAGATTGAAAAACGGTTATGACATGAAAGATTATCAAGGCTTATTGCCCTTTTAGCCTGACCCTCAACCAGGTTTGCAGATGGCCGGAAAGCATTGCTTCCCGGCCATCTTGCTTCCGCTCCAATTGCCGAACGGTCAGAACCGATAGGCCAGTCCGGCGCTGAACACCCAGGGATCAATCCTGTGCCGCGTCCGCAAGACTTCCGTGTCGCCAGCAAACCAGCGAGCCGTTGTGTTGACGAAATAGCGCTTGGCATCGACGCTCAGGCCCAGCCCCTTGTCATTGATCGGCAGGTCAAATCCCGCCTGCAGGGCAACACCGACCTTGTCATTCATCTTTTGCCGGGTCGCGCCCAGCGCCCGAGCCGTGTCTCCGGCCTTTTCATCAATGAAAATGAAATAGGTCGGTCCGACGCCAACATAGGGTTTGAAGCCACTGCCATCACCGAAATGATATTTAGCGGTTAGCGTCGCGGGTATGATATTTGCGTTAGACACAAGTCCAGCGCCATCCAGAGGCCCGGTGCCGGTGACGTCATGCTGGGTAACGCAGCAGATGGTTTCGAGGGAAATATTCGACGTGACGAAATATTCCGCAGCGATGGTCGGAACAATATTGTCGTCAGCCTTCGTCTGCGTGCCGACCGGCAATCCGATATCGTCCCGTTCGATGGACGTGATCTTGCCATCGGGCGCCACCAGCGTGGCGAGTGCCTTGATCTGAATCTTGCCATCGCCGGAGCCGGCGAACGCCGTTCCGCTCATCGCCAATGCCCCCGCTGCTGCAACCCATTTCAGTGTATTTTTCATGTCATTCATTCCCTGTCCGGTTTCTCTCCGGCGCCATTAACGGGATGGGGAAATGACCGACATACGCAATTTCCCTGATCGGAACCGAAAAGAGCTATATCATTGACTCGGGATGAAAATCCGGCCGGGTTCTGCGTCGCTATTTATGGCAGCAGACCAATTTTTGCGCGCATCATCCAGCGGGCCAGCATCAGCACCGCGACCACGCTCAGTCCTCCGGCCAGTCCGGTCCAGATACCGACCCCTTCCCAGCCTTGCCAGAAGGCGAGACTGGCACCCAGGCCAATACCTATGAACCAATAGCCCATCAGTGCGAACAGCATCGGCATGGTCGTGTCATGCAAACCGCGAAGCATGCCGGCGCCAACGACCTGAGCACCGTCGACGATCTGGAAGATGGCGGCAATGGCGAGGAAGCTTACGGCCAGCGCCGCGACCTCGGCATTGCCCGGCGCGCTGGCATCGATGAACAAAGAAATCAGAAAATCGGGAGCAAGAACGAACACCAGCGCCATCGCTGCCATGAATGATGTGCCAAGGATGAAGCTGACCCAGCCGGCGCGTTTGATCGCGGCGTGATCCTTGCGACCATATTGAATGCCCACGCGCACTGTGGCTGCCTGCCCCAGGCCCATTGGCACCATGAATGTCAGCGCGGCGAGTTGCAGGGCTATCGCATGGGCCGCAACCGACGCGGTGCTGATCAGGCCCATCAGCAGAGCCGCAAAGCCGAATACGGAGCCTTCCAGCCCCATGGTGATCGCGATTGGCAGGCCAAGTTTCCACATCCCGCGAAACCGCTGCCAGTCGCTGCGCCAGAACCGCCCGAACAAATGATAGCGACGAAAACGCTTGTGACGGATGACGACGATCGCCAGCCCGACGAACATCAGGACGTTGGTCATCACGCTGCCGATGCCGGCACCAAGAACACCAAATTCCGGCACGCCGAACTTGCCGAAAATCAGCGCGTAGTTGAACAGGGCGTTTGAAAGCACGCCGATGACGCTGATGATCAGCGCCCAGACCGGCTGTTCCAGCGCGGAAATGAAGTTGCGCAGGATGAGGAAGAACAGAAACGGCAGGATCGACCACATATAGGCGCTGATATAGGTGCCGGCGATGGCGGCGAGGTCCGGCTGCTGGCCGAATAGCAGCAAAAGGCTTTCGGTATTCCAGAGCAGGATCCAGAAGGGTATGAGAACCGTGACCGCAGCCCACATGGCCTGACGGAAAGTCCGGCGCACATCGCGGACGCTATGCTGCATTCGGCCGATTTCGGTGGCCATCATCGGGGCAGAGGCGGTGATCAGTCCCATGCAGAAAATCGCCGCGGTCATCGCCAGATTAAAACCAAGCGTGGCCGCTGCGAGCTCGCGTGCACCGAGCCAGCCGAGCATCAGCACGTCGGTCGCGCCGATCAGTGCCATCGTCAGGTTCGACAGGATCAGCGGCCAGGCAAGCGCGAGCGTGGTGCGCAACTCGTGCCGCCATGGTTGTTGCTCTCGCAGGCTAAGGGACGCGCCGGTCATCGGCGGGCGTTAGCCCAAGGTGCGTTGCTAGGCCAGTGAAACCGCGCCCCGGCCTAAAGGCCCGAGAGTTTATCTCGGGTCTTCGGGATAGCCGCGTGTTCCGTAGCAGTCATCGTCGAGACGTCCGTTGCGGTCATAACCGTCACAGCCATCATTCTTGTCGATGAAATAGCCACCAGCCGCTCCGGCCGCGGCACCGATTGCAGCACCTTCCAGCACATCACCGCCGGTAAGAGCTCCGATGGCAGCGCCCGCTGCAGCACCGGCTCCAGCGCCTTCGACTGCGTAATTTTCAGCACAGGCGGTCAGGCTGACTGCCGCTGTTGCAGCCAATGCGAGTTGTCTTGCCCATATGATCATCGTGATTCTCCTAAATTTCGTTCCGTCGCCCCATAAACACCGCATTCCTTCTACGGTTCCTGAACGAGCTGCCTTTGCAAGGCAGAACGCTTCACTGGTGCGACCGGCTGCTCCATCGGGCGATTGTGAAAATCGATTTGCCCCTATTGATTTCATTTGATACCATCCTGCTGTTGCGCAAGCGGCCCAACCCGCGCTTGCCCAAGTGGTGACCCTATGAAATTGTCAGATTATGATATGTCCGCAGCGCGCGGATTTCTCTCACATTTCGAAATAGTCGATATTGACCTTCCCGATATTTTTGTCCCCATCATCAAGGCGGCAGAAAATCTGTCCGGCCTGATGACCACCGGCCGGGTGCGGCACTGGCTGGAACGTTTGCCGATGCTTGATCTTGCCGACTGGGCGGCGAGCGCACCGGAAGAACAGGTCCGGGTGGCGATGGTCCGCTATTCCTTTCTGGTCCAGGCCTATGTCTGGGGCGAAAGCGAAGCACCTACCGCCCTGCCCGCCAATCTCGCCCGTCCGATGGTGGCTCTGGCCGAGCGGCTCGATCAGGCGCCGTTGCTGCCCTATAGCGGCTATGTGCTCGACAATTGGGCGCGACTGGACCGGCAAGGCCCGATCACGCTCGACAATGTGTATATGGTGCAGAATTTCTACGGCGGAGCGGATGAGAACTGGTTCGTGCTGATCCATGTCGCGATTGAGGCTGCTGCGGGACCGCTTCTCGGCCTTGCCTGCGATCTTGTTGAAGCCGCCGGTGCCGAAGATATAACCAGAACAACAGCGCTGCTCGAGGAAATGGATGACCATTGGGATAGGGTAAACGCGATATTTGACCGGATGCCCGAGCGCTGCGATCCCTATATATATTATCAGCGGGTGCGGCCCTATATCCACGGCTGGGCGAATAATCCGGCGTTGCCCGCCGGCCTGGTCTACGAAGGCGTCGAGAAATATCAGGGCGTTGGCCAGTCGTTTCGCGGCCAGACCGGGTCGCAAAGCTCGATCGTGCCGAGCATGGACGCGCTGTTCCAGGTGCAGCATGGCAATGACCCGCTGCGCAGCTTTCTCGACGAACTGCACGCCTATCGGCCGGTCCAGCACCGGCGCTTTATCGAGGATCTGCGCGAGCAGAGCCGATTGCGCGATTTTGCCATTGCCAGCGGTGACCCGGCGTTGAGGCAGGCGTTCAATGCCAGTGTTGAGCAAGTCGCGCGCTTTCGCACAAGGCATCTGGAATATGCCGCCAGCTATATCAACAAGCAGGCCAATAGCGGCAAGGGCAATGATACCGAAGTGGGCACCGGTGGTACGCCGTTCATGAAATATCTGAAGAAGCACCGCGATGAGAATCGGGCGCAGGTGATCTGATCCCGCCCGTTGGCACTGCGATCGAAATGATGGTTTTAGCAGTTGCACCCCGGGCTTGGCCTCTGCCATTAGGCAGCGCTCAAGTTTCGGGGGACATTCATGCTATCGGCAATCGGGCTTATCGGCGGACTGGGGCTGCTCATCTGGATGACGGTGCGCGGGGTGAATATCCTGATTGCCGGGCCGGTTGCCGCGGCGGTTGTCGCGCTGACCAGCGGCATCGCCTGGCTGCCGCCGCTTGCCGCAGCCGGTGCGCCGGATTTTGCCACCGCCTATATGGACGGCTTTGTCGGCTTCTTCAAAAGCTGGTTCTTCATGTTCCTGCTCGGCGCAATATTCGGCGAGATCATGGGGGCCAGCGGCGCTGCGGCCAGCGTGGCGCATTGGGTCATCGAGAAGATCGGGATAAAACATGCGGTACTGGCCGTTGTCGCCGCCTGCGCGATACTGACCTATGGCGGGGTCAGCGTGTTCATCGTGTCGTTCAGCGTCTATTCGCTGGCGGTGCATCTGTTTCGCGAGGCGGATCTGCCGCGGCGCTTCATTCCCGCAGCGCTGGCTTTCGGGTCGGTGACCTTCACCATGACCAGCGCCGGCAGCCCGGAAATCCAGAATCTGATCCCGATGGAATATCTCGGCACCAATGCTTATGCCGGCTGGCAGGTCAGTCTGGTGATCGCGCTGTTCATGGCGATAACCGGACAATATTGGCTCAACCATATGGTCAAGCGCGCAGTCGCCAGGGGCGAGCATTTTGTCGGCCGCGAAAGCGATGATCAGAACAGCGACTATAGCAATCTGCCTGCGCCCTTGCTTTGCATCCTGCCGCTGGTCGCGGTGCTGGCGATCTTTCTGGTCTTTCAATATCCGCAGGATATGGGGCCGCTCTCGGCGATCCTGCCGCAGGAATCGCTCGACAAATGGGCGCTGGTGGCGGCGCTGGGATCGGGCGCGGTGGTTGCCCTGATCGTCGGTCATCAGAAACTGAAATCCATGCCGGACGCCTTTTCGCGGGGTGCAACCAGCGCGGTGGTGGCGATCACCAATACCTGCGCGGTGGTCGGATTTGGCTCCGTTGCCAAGCTTTCACCTGCCTTTCAGGAAGCGCTCATTCTGGTGCAGAATATTCCGGGCAGCCCGCTGATCGGCGCGGCCATTGCGGTTACCGTGATCGCCGGTTTGACCGGCTCCGCATCGGGCGGCCAGTCGATCGCCCTGCCCCTGATCGCGCCCCATTATCTCGATGTCGGCGCGCAACCCGACGAGCTGCACCGCGTCGTCGCCATTTCCTCCGGTGCGCTCGATAGCCTGCCGCATAATGGCTATGTTGTAACCACGATCCGCGCCGTATGCGGCGAAACTCACCGCGACGCTTATGGCGCAGTTGGTGCTTTGACGGTGGTGATACCGGTGATCGGGACGATCATGGCGGTGATCCTGTTCGGGATTTTCAGCTGACCGCAATGCGTTCTCCAGCGGATCAGCAAAGCCGATAACTGGAAGAATTGGAAGCATGTTACGCGTTGCGGACAGGCAAAAGTGATATCTAAGACTTAACCTTAGATATCACTTATAAATATTTGGTATAATTATATATTATTATCGCCCCGTCCAATGAACGGAGAGAGTTTCTATTTCAACCGCTCGATCTTGCTCGCGGCTTCGTCGATGATCGCGGTGACGTCCAGGATCTTGTCGGATCCCTTTTCTTCGTCTGCAAGGCGGATGGAGATCGCGCTTTTCAGATTGTGCATGGCGCGGCGGACGGATGCGCCATCGCTGGCCTCGCCCATTTTCGAAACGCCTTCCAGCCGTGCAAGTATCTCGGCAATCTGCGCCTCGTCCTCGGCCAGCCGGGCGGAACCCGCTTCAGTGATCGAATAGATTTTCTTGCCGTCACCATCGACCTTTTCATCGATCAGGTCCATTTCCGCCATCAGGGTCAGCGTCGGATAGACGATCCCCGGACTGGGCGCATAATGGCCGCCGGTCAGCTCCTCGATCTGACGGATCAGATCATAGCCGTGCCGCGGTTCTTCTGCGATAAGGTGTAGCGCCAAGAGCTTCAGCTCGCCGCGCCGGAACATCCGGGCGCGCCTTTTTCCCTTGCCACCTTCAAAAGCTGCCTGGGCAAAAGCCCGGGCGAATTTCTCGCCAGGCGACCCGCCTCTTCCCCGGCCCCTGCCCCGGCCAGATCCACGTCCTGCCCCGTCGGGGCCTCCGGTTCCAAATTTCATTCCATGTCTCATTGCTTGGTCTTTCTTTATATCTATGATGTTCTTAAGATATATCTTAAAACAATCTTTGCAATAGGCGAATGACAAAAAATCTACATGTGTCTGAAAAATATCCGCAATATCCTGCAAAGCATCGGTCCGGCAATCAGCCAAACCCGCGCTAAAGATATTGGACTCGCGACCACAAGCTGTTAATCAAGCAGTTAAAACCGGCATGGAGAGATCAATGACAGCCCCGATACACGGTACGTGCGACCCCCGATTTGCTGCGGTCAAAGCGGCATTCGAGAATAATTTCAGCGAGCATGATGATCTCGGCGCGTCGGTCGCGATTACGCTGGACGGCGAATTTGTCGTCGACCTGTGGGGCGGCCATCTCGACGAGGAGCGCACCCAGCCGTGGCAGGAGGATACGCTGGTCAACGTCTGGTCGAGCACCAAGACAATGGCGGCGATGTCGCTGCTCTTGCTCGCCGATCGCGGCGAGGTCGATTTACATGCACCAGTGAGCAAATATTGGCCGGAATTTGCCCAAAATGGCAAAAAGGCCGTCGAAGTTCGACATTTTCTTTCCCATAGTGCCGGCCTGTCCGGCATGGACAAGAAGGTCGAGGGCGACGCGCTCTACGACTGGGAATGGATGACCACCGCTCTCGCAAAGCAGGAACCGTGGTGGGAACCGGGCACGCAATCGGGCTATCACGCCCTCACCCAGGGCCATCTGATCGGTGAAATCGTTCGCCGGGTGACCGGCCAGACGATCGGCAATTTCTTCCGACAGGAAATTGCCGAGCCGACCGGGGCGGATTTTCATATCGGCGCGGATGAAGCGCTGGATGCACGCATCACCAATCTCGTGCCGCCGAAAAGCGGCCCCGCCCCCAATCCGGATTCGATCGCCGGTCGCACTTTCGCCAATCCCGGAGTCAATGCCACCGAACCGAGAAAGCGCTCATGGCGCGCGGCGGAAATCCCGGCGGCCAATGGCCAGGGCAATGCCCGCAGCATCGTCCGCGCCCAGACCGCCATGGCCAATGGCGGCCAGGCGTTCGGCAAGACGCTGCTGTCAGAAGCTGGCACGAAGCGGATCTTCGAAAAACAGATTGAAGGCACCGATTTGGTGCTCGGCCTGCCGCTGACCTTCGGCATGGGCTATGGCCTGAACAGTCCGGCGACGCCGATCAGCCCCAATGCAAATACCTGTTACTGGGGCGGCTATGGCGGGTCATCGGTGATTGTCGATCAGGACGCCGGGCTGTGCTTTTCCTATGTCATGAACAAGATGGAAACCGGGCTGGTGGGCGATCCGAGGGGGTTCGGGCTGGCCGCGGCCATGTATATGTCGATGGCGGGATAGCAGCAACTGTCGCCCCAGCGAAGGCTGGGGGCTAAACCAATGGTGATGAGACTCACACAGGCGGGCTGGATGCCAGCCTTCGCTGGCATGACGGGTGCATTATTTTGCCAGCCGACAAGGTCTTACGCTCTGCCACCGCTGTTTAGAATATATTCAATGATTTGCGCTAGAGATGCGCAATGAATGATATGGCCACCTCTGTCCTAGCGGCGCAAGAAACCGCCGGTGATCCGACATCGTTCACGATGGATGATGCTCATATTCTTCGCAGCAAAATGCTTGGCAAATGTGCCGCCGTCGAATGCTGGCTTGTCGATAGGATACAACCGTATCAAACACCGGCTCCCAACTTTTCAAAAAAAGTGAAACAGTTAGAAGAGATAATGGAAACGCACAAAGAGGCGTTCCACAAACCGACAAGGATTCAATCCTATCTGAAGGAGTTTCTGCCCTTCGCGGTTTTTCGTTCAGAACTGGCGCATTCCAAGCTGAATTTGATAGAAACTACAGACGGCATATTCCTGATAAAGATTCAGAATGCTTCCTGTGGTTCCAATGAACGGAGCGCAAAATCTATTGTTTTGCCTTCCCAAGAGCTTAAAATCATTTGGGATGAAATGTGTACTGCGGCACAAAAAATCACAAATTACACGATCACTCCGCCTTCGCCGTCACCCCCAAAACAAGCCAGCTGAACAATCCGTCACCCCAGCGAAGGCTGGGGTCTAAACCAATAGCGACGAGACTCACACAGGCGGGTTGGATGCCAGCCTGCGCTGGCATGACGGAATATGGTAAAGTCTTCTGCGACGCTGCGATCCAACCAGCCGGAAGAACCTATTCTTCCGCCTTCTTGGCCACCCCGACAAATGCCGGTCGCAACAGACGGTCTTTGATGACATAACCGGCCTGCATTTCCTGCACGATGGTGCCGGGCTCATGCTCGTCGGTCGGGATTTCGACCATTGCCTGATGCTGGTTGGGGTCGAGGGGAAGGCCGACAGAGGCGACGCGCTTGATGCCGTTTTTCTCGAACACGGATTGCAGCTCGCGGCCGGTGGCCTCGATGCCATTGATCAGGCCCTTCCACTTTTCCTCGTCTTTGACCTCGGCGGGGATGGATTCGAGCGCGCGTTGCATATTGTCCATCACCGACAGCATGTCGCGGGCAAAGCCGGTCGCGGCATAGGCGCGGGCGTCCTGCGCGTCCTTTTCCAGACGGCGGCGGACATTCTGCGTTTCGGCCTGGGCATAGAGCACTGCCTGCTGGGCTTCAGCGAGTTCGGTTTCCAGAGCTTCAATCCGATTGTCCGAATTTTCCGGCTGGGAGGCTTCTGCTTCTCCACCGTCTTTCATCGACTCCGGAACGCCTTCCAGTTCGGCGGCTGCGTCGGCATCATTTTGTCCGGGATTCTGCTTCTTATCACTCATTGCTTGGATCACTCTATTTTCATCATTTCGTCAACAAACGCGACAGGGTTTGCGCGGTAAAGTCTACCATGGGTACCACGCGGGCATAATTCAACCTTGTCGGGCCGATTACGCCGACCACGCCGACCACCTGTCCGTCGCCGTCCTTGTAGGGCGCCGCTATCACAGATGAGCCGGAAAGCGAGAATAATTTATTCTCCGCGCCGATAAATATTTTTGCGGCTTCGGCATCGCGGGCATTGTCGAGCAGCCGGGCAATTTCCTGCTTGGCTTCGAGCTCGTCGAGCAACCGCCGGACCCGGTCGAGGTCGGCCAGCGCGCTATTGTCCTGCAGCAGATTCGCCTGCCCGCGGACGATCAGAACCGGCCGGTCGGATGGATCGCGGCTCCAGGTGACCATGCCCGCCTTGACCAGCTCTTCCGAGGCCTTGTCGATCGCCAGTTCACCGGCGCTGATCTCCCGGTCGACGGTTGACAGGGCCTGGCTGAGCGTCATGCCGCCATAGCGGGCGGTGAGATAATTGCCCGCTTCGACCAGCGCCGATTCCGAGACACCGGGCGGCAGGTCTAGTACGCGATTCTCAACGCCGCCGTCCTGGGAGACGAGGATCGCCAGCCCCTGCCCTTCGGACAGTTTGACGAAACTGAACTGCTTGAGCAGCGGCTCGCGCTTTGGCACCAGCACGAGGCCAGCGCAGGACGACAGGCCGGACAGAATCGAGGTCGTCGCGCGCAGCGCATCCTCAACCGGCCCCTGTTCGGTTATCTGGCTCTCGATCGCATCGCGTTCCTGCTGCGAAGGCGCCGCCGCCTGCATCATGCCGTCGACGAACAGGCGCAGCCCCAATTCGGTCGGCACCCGCCCGGCGCTAGTGTGCGGCGCGGCGAGCAGGCCCAGTTCCTCCAGATCCTGCATGACATTGCGGATCGAGGCGGGCGAGAGTTCGAGGCCGGGGGCCTTGGATATGGTCCGCGAACCGACCGGCGCGCCATTGTCGAGATAGGATTCCACGACGACGCGGAAGATGTCCTGTGCTCGGGTGGTCATTTCGGTGATCGGGGTGTTGGTCATGGGTATTAGATAGGTGAACAATCGAAATGTTTCCAGCATCCAATGCGAGAGCGATCGTGCTCCGCACTTGATGCGGCGCTGGTCCGGCTAATAGCTCTCTCAGCCGCCATAGCTCTGCATCAAGTGCGGAGCACAGAGATTATCCGGATTGTATATTGCTTGCCACGATCAAGGCGTCATTGCGAGCGGAGCGAAGCAATCCAGAGCGGCACGCGCAGACGCCCTGGATTGCCGCGTCGCTTCGCTCCTCGCAATGACGGCGATTTTCGGAGAGAGGAATAGGGTGGCAACCATTAGCGTCTTTCTCTAAGCAAACCTCAACCAAGCCACAGGAGAATCACACAATGCGACCATCGGGCCGTGCGCCGGACGAAATGCGCGCCATTTCCATCGAAACCGGATTTACAAAACATGCCGAAGGAAGCTGCCTGATCAGCTTTGGCGATACGCGGGTATTGTGCACCGCCAGCATCGAAACGAGCCTGCCACCATGGATGCGCGGCAAGGGTACCGGCTGGGTTACCGGCGAATATTCGATGCTGCCCCGCGCCACCCATACCCGTGGTTCACGTGAAGCGGCGCGCGGCAAGCAGTCGGGCAGAACGCAGGAAATTCAGCGGCTTATCGGGCGTAGCTTGCGCTCGGTGGTCGATCTGAAAAAGCTCGGCGAGCGGCAGATCACGCTCGATTGCGATGTGATCCAGGCCGATGGCGGCACGCGGACCGCTTCGATCAGCGGCGCCTGGGTGGCGCTGCGGCTGGCGGTCAACGGCCTGCTCGACCAGAAAGTGCTCAAGGAAGACCCGATCCAGCAGAAGATCGCGGCGATCAGCTGCGGTATCTTTGAAGGCACGCCGGTTCTCGACCTCGACTATGATGAGGACAGCAATGCTGGTGCCGACGCCAATTTCGTGCTGACCGGAGATAGCAATATCGCCGAGGCGCAGGCGACTGCCGAGGGCCAGACCTTTGACGAGGAACAATTGATGCGGCTGATGCGGCTGGCGAAAATCGGCTGCGGCCAGATTTTCGAGGCGCAGGACAAGGCGGTCGGTTAGGATTTAGAGGAAAATAGTCGTCATCCTGAACTTGTTTCAGGACCCCTAGAGAGCGCGCACAGCCTTTGGAGGTCCTGAAACGAGTTCAGGATGACGAAGATGTGAGAAACCCATGACCCACCGCAACCTCAGTCCCGGACGCCTCGTGATCGCCAGTCATAACCAGGGCAAGGTGCGGGAAATCCGGGCGTTGCTCGAGCCGTACGGGATCGAGCCAGTATCGGCGGGCGATCTCGATCTGCCCGAGCCGGAAGAAACCGGCACGACCTTTGCCGAAAATGCGCTGCTCAAGGCGCGGGCGAGCGCGGAGGGCGCGAATTGCGTGGCGCTGGCCGATGACAGCGGGCTGTGCGTGGCGGCGCTGGGCGGCAAGCCGGGGGTCTACACCGCCGACTGGGCCGAGCGGCAATGGTTCGAGGGCGAGCCGGGCCGCGACTGGTATATGGCGATGGGCAAGGTTGAAGGTTTGCTGGCCGAGCAAGGGCTGGATGTCGATCGCAGCGCCTATTTCGCCTGCACGCTAGCGCTGGCCTGGCCCGACGGGCATTCGGAAGTGTTCGAGGGCCGCGTTCAGGGCAATCTCGTCTGGCCGCCGCGCGGGACATTGGGGTTCGGCTATGATCCGGTTTTCCAGCCGATTGGTTTTACCGAGACATTTTCCGAACTCGATCCGGCGCAGAAGCAGGCGATGAGCCACCGGGCCGACGCGTTCCGGAAACTGGTTGAGGCTTGTTTTTGAACTGTCACCCCAGCGCAGGCTGGGGACTAAACCAAGGGTGGTGAGACTCACACAGGCGGGGTGGATGCCAGCCTTCACTGGCATGACGGCTCAACCCTTTAGCGGATCCCTCCCCACGACATTCCCGGCCGGGCCATAGCGACAGACCAGAAAATCGTCGCGATCATTGCTCGCCACCGCGCAGCCCACTCGCAGGCTGGTTGGCCAGATGATCTGGGTATAATGGGCGACATCGCCCCAGGTGCCGGTGGTGCTGTTGTCAGGGAACAGGCCGCGCTTGAAATAGCGGTCCTCGTCGACCCAGGCGTCGATCATTTCCCCGTAACCATAAGCATCGCGGGTGCCCATCCAGAGATTTTCGCCTTGCCGTGGGCTGCGGCCCATTTGCGGGTCATGGGCAAATTTTCCGGTGCGGGCCATGCTGGCGGCGTAGACGGCAGCGTCCTTGGCCAGTTCATCGTTCCAGACCAGCTTCGGCGCACCGACCTTTGCACGGGCGTCATTATGCGCCCGCATCATCGCGCTCTGCAGACGAGTGTCGCCGCGTGGTTTGGGCTCCATGCTGGTCCGAGTCTCGACAAAGGTCGCGGGTTCCGGGCTTTGCGATGTTCCGGCGGAACAGGCGGCAAAGGCTGGCGTGATCAAGAGGATGGCGCTAAGGGCGCGGAATATATGCATGAACTGGCCTCTACAATGGAAAATCTGAACAGGAGTGATATGGGGCCTCTCGCCCTCTATATCCACTGGCCGTTCTGCGTATCCAAATGTCCCTATTGCGATTTCAACAGCCATGTCCGCGATCAAGTCGATGTTGCGGCATGGCAGAGCGCCTTGCTCGCCGATATGGCGCATGAAGCGGCGCTGGTGCCAAGGCGCAAGTTGTCGAGCATCTTCTTTGGTGGTGGCACGCCATCGCTGATGCCGCCCGCTCTGGTCGAAACACTGATCATGGCCGCGGACCGCCATTGGGGCTTTGAGGACAATATCGAAATCACGCTGGAGGCCAATCCGTCTTCGGTGGAAGCGGCGAATTTCCATGATCTCGCCAGCGCCGGGGTGAACCGGGTGTCGCTGGGGCTGCAATCGCTCGATGATCAGACGCTTGAATTTCTCGGCCGCGCGCATGATGTCGATGAAGGGCTCGCAGCGCTCGATACCGCGCAGCGGGCCTTTCACCGGGTCAGCTTTGACCTGATCTACGCCCGGCCCGGCCAGTCGCTGGCGGACTGGCAAGCGGAACTGGACCGCGCACTGGGTTTCGGCACTGGCCATCTGTCGCTCTATCAGCTGACCATCGAGCCGGGCACGCGGTTCGAGACTCTGGTCCGCACCGGCAAGCTGGTCCCCGCCGATGATGACCATTGCGCCGACCTGTTCGAACTGACCCGTGGCGTCATGACGGCAGCCGGCCTGCCCTCCTACGAGATCAGCAACCACGCCAGGCCCGGCCAGGAAAGCCGCCATAATCTGACCTACTGGCGCTATGAGGATTATGTCGGCATCGGCCCCGGCGCGCACGGCCGGCGGCTTGAACAAGCGACCGAGCGGCACAAGAAGCCGGAGAATTTTCTCTCGGCGGTGGCGCGCAACGGCAACGGGTTGAAGGTCGAACAGCCGCTGTCGCCGGAGACGCGGGCAATGGAAGCGCTGATGATGGGGCTCAGGCTGGCGGAGGGCGTGGATCTACACGCGCTCGAAGAGAAAACCGGGCTGGCGGCGACGCAGATGGTGGATCGGAAAGCGGTGGACCATCTCGCCGACCTGGGGCTGCTCGACGCCGCAGCCGGACGGCTGACCATTTCGCCCAAGGGCATGCCGCTGCTCGATGCGCTCCTGCCGAAGATCATCGCCGACCTTTAAAAAGCCCGCGCCGTTTGCATTGCCCGATGGGCGTTGAATATTATCGGCTTAGCTGTCACACTCCACCAAAATATGGAGAGAGAAGCCATGGGAATATTCAGCGTCATCAAGCGCGAGGTCCATTTCACGCGGTCGCTCAAGAATGTGATGGCGCAGGTCAAGGATATTGACGCCGACGCTCCCATATTGATCACCGACGATATCGAAGCCACGATCGACAGTTTTCCGGACAATGTCGCCTTTCATTTCGAAGGCGAAACCGTCACCTATGCCGCCTTTGAAGCGCGCGCCAACCGGATCGCCCACTGGGCGCAGGCGCAGGGCTATCGCGCCGGCGACACGGTCGCCCTGTTCATGGAAAATGCGCCGGATTTTGTCGCCACCTGGTTCGGCCTGTCCAAGGTCGGGATCGTCACCGCGCTGATCAACAGCAATCTGGAGGGCGCAGGCCTCGCCCATTGCCTAAACATCGTAGAGACCAAGGCGGTGATTACTACCGGCGATCTGGCACCGCGCGTTTCGCATATCGCTGCCCAGCTGGAAGGATCACCGGCGCTGTGGGACTGGGACGGCGAGATTGGCCAGAACCTCAACAGCGCATTGGCGGCCTTGCCCGATGATCGGCCGGACAAGAGTCATCGCGCCGATATGACCGGCAGGGACCTGTTCCTCTATGTCTATACATCGGGCACCACCGGTCTGCCCAAGGCAGCGCGCATCTCCCATGCCCGGGCCCGGCGCAGCTTCCGCATCGCCATCTCGACCTGCCCGCTAACGCCGGAAGACCGCATCTATATCACGCTGCCACTTTATCATGTGACCGGCGGCTTCATTGGCATGGGCGGCGCCTTGCTCAGCGGCGCTTCGGCGATATTGCGGCGCAAATTCTCCGCCTCGCAATATTGGGATGATGCGGCCGATTATGGCGCGACGGTGGTCGTCTATATCGGCGAATTGTGCCGCTATCTGCTCAACCAGCCCGATCATCCCAAGCAAAGCGCGCACAAGGTGCGCGTCGGTATCGGCAATGGTCTGCGCGCGGATATCTGGCAGCAATTTGTCGACCGCTTTCAGGTGCCCAAGCTGCTCGAAATCTATGGCTCGACCGAGGGCAATATCTTCCTGATGAATTTCGACGGCAAGATCGGCGCGGTCGGCCGGATTCCGAAATATCTGGAAAAACAGTTCGGCGACACCAGGATCGTGAAATTCGATATTGCCGAGGAACAGCCGGTGCGCGGCGAGGACGGCTTCTGCATCAAGGCGGACTGGGATGAAGCAGGCGAGCTAATCGGGCGCATTTTCAAGGACAGCCCGTCCGATTTTTCCGGCTATCAGGACAAGGAAGCGACCGAGAAGAAAATCCTGCGCGACGTGTTCGAAAAGGGCGACGCCTGGTTCCGCTCCGGCGACCTGATGAGCCGCGACCGCTCCGGCTATATCTATTTCAAGGACCGGATTGGTGACACGTTCCGCTGGAAGGGCGAGAATGTCGCGACCAACGAAGTTTCCGAGGTGCTGTCGCAATATCCCGGCATCAAGACCGCCAATGTCTATGGCGTCGAAGTCCCCGGCACCGACGGCCGCGCCGGCATGGCTTCGCTGACCGTGGCGGATGATTTCGACATATCCGGACTGCGCGCCTTTCTGGCCGCAGAAATGCCGCCTTATGCCGTGCCCCTGTTCATCCGGATTGAGCCGGAGGCGCAGACCACCGGCACATTCAAATATCGCAAGGTGGAGCTGGTCGAGGAAGGCTTTGATGTCGCCAGAGTCAACGACCCGATCTGGTTCTGCAAGCCGGATGTTGAGGGCTATGCCGAGCTTACCAAGGCGGAACATGCGAAAATATTGTCGGGTGAATATCGGTTGTAGAGGTGGGTGCTCCGCACTTGATGCGGAGCTTCTATCGGCCGTGCAGTTCTTCGCCTACAGAGCTCCGCATCAGGTGTGGAGCACATTGCTGTCATTGCGAGGAGCGGATGCGACGAAGCAATCCAGTGCGGCACGCACCGCTCTGGATTGCTTCGCTACGCTCGCAATGACGGGACCGGAACGGGCACGTTAATACTCTCCCTGTGGGAGAGTATGTTTGGGTTTTGATTCCCAGTCTGCTAAACAATTTCCGTTCACCCTGAGCCTGTCGAAGGGTGAATAGACGCCATGCTTCGACAGGCTCAGCACGAACGGGTTTTATGACCGACACTGCACATGCCATCATCAGCGCCTTCTCCGCCTATCTCCGCGATGACCGGCGGCGGTCCCCGCATACGGTGCGCGCTTATGTGATTACCGCCGAGCGTTTCTGTGCCTTTCTGATGGAGCATATTGGCGGCGGTGTGGGTGCGGACGAAATCAAGGCGGTCAAGCAGGCGGATATCCGTTCCTATCTGGCATTTCGGCGGGGAGACGGGCTGACCAACAATAGCGCGGCGCGGGAATTGTCGGCCTTGCGGGCGTTTCTGAAACATGTTGGCGGGGACGAGGCGCAAATCCCGAAAATCAAGGGCCCCAAGGTCCAGCGGGGCGTTCCGCGTCCGGCCTCGCCCGATGACATTCTGGCCTTGGCTGGCGACGCGCAGGACAGCGCCAGCGAAGACTGGATCGGCGCGCGCGACTGGGCGGTGCTCCTGCTGCTCTATGGCTCCGGCCTGCGGATCAGCGAGGCGCTTGACCTGACCGGCGACGCCCTGCCCCTGTCCGACACGTTGCGGGTGACGGGCAAGCGCAACAAGGTCCGGATCGTGCCGCTGCTCCCCAAGGTGCGCGAGGCGATCGAACATTATATCGACCTCTGCCCCTATCCGATTGCCCAGGATCTCGCCCGCTGCGAGAATGACCAGATCAGTGGCTCGCCGCTATTCCGCGGCAAGCGCGGCGGGCCGCTCTCGCCCAATATGATCCGGCGGGTGGTGCAACAGGCGCGGACCAAGCTCGGCATAGCCGATACGACTACGCCGCATGCCTTAAGGCACAGTTTTGCGACGCATCTGCTGGCGGGCGGGGCCGATTTGCGGAGTTTGCAGGAATTATTGGGCCATGCGAGTTTGAGTAGCACGCAGGTCTATACGGCGGTCGATGCGGCGCATTTGCTGGATGTTTATAACAGCGCGCATCCCCGGGGGAGCTGAAACCTTCCGGTGAGGTTGTCCCACGGCTCCTATCCGTCATGCCAGTGACGGCTGGCATCCGACCCGCCTATGTGAAACTCACCGCCCCTGGTTTAGCCCGCAGCCTTCACTGGGGTGACGAGATTATTCATACGTCCTATCCCCATCAGCACCGCCGCCTCACCCCTCCTTGGGCCGCCAGAAAATAATCCGCCAGACATAAACCACCACTATCAACCCGATCACGCCGATCGACACCGGCCCGAGATAATTCTCGATATCATCGACATTCTGCTGCAGCTCGTAACCCGCATAGACCAAAGCGCTGTTCCAGACGGCGGCACCGGCGCTGGTCGCGAGGATGAAGCGTTTGTGCGACATGCCGAACAGACCGGCCGGGACGGAAATCATCGTCCGGATATTGGGAATGAAACGGGCGAAGAACACCACCCATTGGCCGCGCTCGTCAAAAATCCGGTCGATCCGGTTGACCGTCGCGACATCGAGCGTCAGCCAGCGGCCATGTTTGCGGACGAAGGCGCGCAAGTCGTCCTCGTTCCAGTGGCGACCGACCATGAACCAGACATAATTGCCGATGACCGAACCGATTGTGCCGACCAGCACCAGCGCCACCGGATGGAATGTCCCCTCGCCCACGCCGACACCGCCGATGCCCATGATCAGCTCGGACGGGATCGGCGGGAAGATATTTTCCAGTGCCATGAGAAACGCGATGGACCAGTAACCGCCCTGGGCGATCAGGTCCGATATCCAACTGGTCATCGCGCGCGGCCTGGCGCGAGATTATTGTGCGGCAAGCCGCCGCTCGATCGCATCCCAGATCATGCCCGGCGTGTCGGTGCCGTTGAAATTGTCGATGGCGACGATGCCGGTTGGTGAGGTCACGTTGATTTCGGTCAGCCATTTGCCGCCGATCACGTCGATGCCGACAAAGATCAGGCCAAGCCGTTTGAGATCAGGTCCCATTGCGGCGCAGATTTCCTGCTCGCGCTCGGTCAGTTCCGCCGCTTCGGCATAGCCGCCCTGTGCAAGATTGCTGCGGAATTCGCCTTCGCCGGGCTTGCGGTTGATCGCGCCGGCGACTTCGCCATCGATCAGCACAATGCGCTTGTCGCCCTGATGCACTTCGGGGAGGAACGGCTGGACCATATGCGGTTCCGGCCAGGTCTGGTTGAATACCTCGAACAGGGCGCTGAGATTGCTGCCGTCTTCCGGCACCAGAAAGATCGCCTTGCCGCCGTTGCCGTGCAGCGGCTTGACCACGACGCCGCCATGTTCCTTCTGGAAGGCGCGGACTTCGTCGAGGTCGCGGGTGATCAGGGTCGGCGGCATGAACTGGGCATAGTCGAGCACATAGACTTTTTCCGGCGCGTTGCGGACGGAGACGGGGTTGTTGACCACCAGAGTCTCGCCCTCGATCCGTTCGAGCAAATGGGTCGCGGTGATATAGCCGACGTGGAACGGCGGGTCCTGTCGCATCAGCACGACATCGACATCGCTGCCGAGGTCGAGTTTTACCGGATCGCCGAAGCTGAAATGGTCGCCCTTGACCGGCTGCACCGTCACCGGATGGGCGGGCGTGGTCAGGCGGCCATTGGCCTGCAGGGTCAGGCCCTTCACGTCATAATGGAATATCTGGTGCCCGCGTTTCTGGGCGGATAGCATCAGCGCGAAGCTGCTGTCTCCCGCTATATTCACGGTCTCCATCGGGTCCATCTGTACGGCGATTTTCAGGGTCATTTCTATTCCTCAGACATTTTCGAACCCGCTTACTGTTCGTGTTGAGCCTAGTCGAGACACATTGGCAAGGCGCAAGGCGTCTCTCGACTTTGCTCGAGACGAACGGGAGAAATGCGTTTCTAACCGCTCAAAGCGAGCTTGTCGAAGGGCCTTTTTGTTTAGCGGGGCAAAGGAAATGTTCGATCCGTGTCGTTCGTGGTGAGCCTTGCGACCCGCAGGGTGAGCGAAGCTCAACAACGCCTATCGTCGAGAAATGTCCTTCGACAGGCTCAGGACGAACGGCTGGAGGCCAGAGACCCCCGCCTTCGCGGGGGTTGACGCTTCGGAAGGCTGCGCATTCCGTGGCGCGTCAAAATCCATGCCATACATTTGTCAAATGGACCGGCAGGCGTTGCGGGGCGATCAGGATTACGTCGATGCGCGCATCTTCCCCCCTGGTGCAATAGCGCGGATAGAGAATTTCCACCGCATCGGCGACGCGCTGCAGCCGATTCAGGTCGATCGCCTGTTCCAGATCCTCCAGCTTCGTGCGCGCCTTCACCTCGACAAAGGCTACCAATCCGCCGCGTTTGGCGATCAGATCGACCTCGCCGCGCGGGGTCCGCACCCGTTCGGCCAATATCCGCCAGCCTTTCAGGCGCAGAAAGCGGGCTGCGGTCTTTTCGGCCTGGCGGCCGCGTTTCTCCGCCGCCTCGCGTTTCATGTTCGGGATGCCGTTCGTGCTAAGCTTGACGAAGCACTTTGGTCACCAGGGCTCCGCATGTGCGAGAGAGGTCCTTCGACAGGCTCAGGACGAACGGTGTGGGGGGCGTAAGCGCTCATTTTTTAATTGCCGTTCGTGCTGAGCCTGTCGAAGCACTTTGACCGCCAGGGCAGCGCTTGTCCGTGAGAGGTCCTTCGACAGGCTCAGGACGAACGGTGTGGGGGCCGGAAGCGCTCATTTTTCCGATTTCCAGCGATTGACCAACTCGTAGAGCGCCTTGCGGTCGGTGTTGAAGGTGCGCGCGACTTCGCCCGCTGCCTTGGAGGCCGGCAGCCGCACCAGCGCTTCGCGTAACGCCGCCTCGATATCCGCTTCGCTGGCCGCTTCCGGTGCGCCCGGCGGGCCGATGATCACGACGATCTCGCCTTTTGGTTTTTCCGAAGCGTAGCGGGTGGCCAGTTCGCTGAGGGAACCGGCTACGGCTTCTTCAAATCTTTTGGTGATCTCGCGGACCACGGCCGCCTTGCGGTCACCCAGCACAGCCAGTGAGTCGGCCAGCATCGCCCCCAGCCGCGAACCATTTTCATAAAAGATCAGACTGGCGTTGAGCGTCTTCAGCGCGGCGAGCGATTCGGTCCGGGCCTTGGTCTTGCTCGGCAGGAAACCTTCGAAGAGAAAGCGGTCGCTGGGCAATCCGGACAGGGTCAAGGCGGCAATCGCAGCACTGGGACCGGGAATCGTCGTGACATAGAGGCCGGCCGCCTGCGCGTCGCGGACCAGCTTGTAGCCGGGATCGGAGATCAGCGGCGTTCCCGCGTCGCTGACCAGTGCGACAATTTTACATCTCACCGCATCCAAAATGGCATCACGATCGGCTGCAGACTTATGGTCATTATAGACCATCATCTTCGACTTTTTACCGATATAATTCAAAAGCTTGCCGGTCACTCTTGTATCTTCGACCAGGATGATATCGGCGGCGGCGAGCGTCTCTTCGGCGCGGCGCGACAAATCTCCAAGGTTGCCGATAGGGGTGGCAACGATATAGAGACCGGATTGGGCAGGAGCAGACATATGACGGTCATGGCAGACAAGGTACATCTAGGACAAGATCAAAGCAGACGACGCGGCATTTTGAAGTGGGCGGGCGTTTCCGCATTCGTCATGCTTGCCGGTTGTTCGACGGTTGTCCCGCGTGGCGCAGAGCCGGTGCGGACCGATGCGCCAGCACCGCCGCCAGTGACCGCCGGCCTGCCCGACGACCAGAAACATCACCGCATTGCCCTGCTGGTACCGCTGTCCGGCAAAAATGCCGGAATCGGCCAGTCGCTGGCCAATGCCACGACCATGGCGCTGCTCGACACCAAGGCGGACAATATCCGCATGACCAGCTATGACACGGCCAAAGGCGCGGCGGCAGCGGCCCAGAACGCCATCCGCGATGGCAATAAACTGATCATCGGCCCCCTGCTCAGCGACAATGTCGTGGCCACCGCCAATATTGCGCGGCCAGCCGGTGTACCGATCCTCAGCTTTTCCAACGACAGCGGCGCAGCCGGCAATAATGTCTTCATATTGGGCCATATTCCGTCGCAGTCGATCAACCGGGTTGTCGAATATGCCAAATCAAAAGGCATGACCCGCTTTGCCGCGCTGGTGCCCAATGGCGTCTACGGCCAGCGCGCATCCTCGACTCTGTTGCGCAGCGTGAAGGATGCCGGCGGCACCGTGGTCTCGATCCAGACCTTCAATCGCGATTCCAAATCGATCGAGGCAGCGACCAAGAAGCTTGCTCAAAATGGCGACTTCGAAGCGGTACTGCTCGCAGACAATGGTGACATGGCGATCAAGGCAGCCCCCTATATCCGGACAAATGCCAGCGGTACCGCCAAGATTCTCGGCACGGACCTGTGGAATACCAGCAGCAATCTGGCTGGCGCGCCGTCGATGCGGGGCGCCTGGTTCGCCAGCGTTTCCGACGCCCTGTACAAGCAATATGCCGACAAATATCGCGCCCGCTATGGCAAGGCGCCGTTCCGCCTGTCGAGCCTCGGCTATGACTCGGTGCTGCTGACGGTCAAGGTCGCCCGCAACTGGAAAGTGGGTGAGCCTTTTCCGATCAATCAGCTGACCGACAAGGGCGGCTTCATCGGCCTCGACGGCGTCTTCCGGTTCAAGGCTGACGGCGTTTCGGAACGGGCGCTGGAAGTTCAGGAAATCCGCAGCGGCAGCTTCGTCGTGGTGGATCCGGCACCGAAGGGCTTTTGAGAGAACTCTTCGCTATCGATTTTTGAAAAAAGCTTCGTCATCCTGAACTTGTTTCAGGACCCCTTGAGATAGCGCGTTGCCGTTGGAAGTCCTGAAACGAGTTCAGGATGACGAATTAATTGCGGCTAAAATCAGCCGATATTCTGGCCGGTCGATTCCCAGTCCTTGAGAAAACCTTCGAGCCCCTTGTCGGTCAGCACATGTTTGAACAGGCCACGGATGACATTCGGTGGCATGGTTCCGACATCGGCGCCGATGCGGGCGGATTCGAGCACGTGGATGGGATGACGGATCGAGGCGACCAGGATTTCGGTGTCGAAGGCGTAATTGTCGTAGATCAGCCGGATATCCTCGATCAGCGTCATGCCGTCGAGACCATTGTCGTCATGGCGTCCGACGAAGGGCGAGATGAAGCTGGCACCGGCCTTGGCCGCGAGCAGCGCCTGATTGGCCGAGAAACACAAGGTCACATTGACCATCGTGCCTTCGCCGGTCAGCGCCTTGCAGGTCTTCAGCCCGTCGATCGTCAATGGCACCTTGATGCAGACATTGTCGGCGATCTTGCGCAACACTTCGGCCTCTTTCATCATCGTTTCATGATCGAGCGCGATGACTTCGGCGGAAACCGGCCCGTCGGTCAGACCGCAGATTTCCTTGGTCACTTCCATGATATCGCGACCCGACTTCTTGATCAGCGAAGGATTGGTGGTGACGCCGTCGACCATGCCGGTGGCAGCGAGGTCGGCGATTTCTGCGGTATCGGCGGTATCTACGAAGAATTTCATCGGTCTGGCTCCAGAATACAGGAAAAGGCACTATTGCCGTTTGCCTATCCGCTTTCCACAGGTCGGGGAACTGTTGCCCCCTCCCGTCCGGCAAAAAGCTGTGGATAGATTGGGGGAAAATTACGGGATAATTCGGCTCTAAAAGGCTTTCCCGACACCCAGAACCGCCATCAGTAGCGGGTCGTTGGTGGCCCGCGGATTGGCGCGTATGGCCGCTTCCTGCGCGCCGATCGAACGATAAATGGCATTGCTGACCTTGTTGGTGACGTCGCGGCTGATGCTGGAAAAATCGACATTGGTGGCTTGCGACAGCACCAGATTGATAATTTCATTGTCGAACAGTCTCAGACCATTGCCGATGCCCGGCAGCATCCGCTCGACCAAGGTCGTTCCCAACTGCCCCTGCAGCAGGCTGGTGGCCGCGCGCGGCCCGCCGTTGATGATCGCGGCCGCGTCGGCAATGCTCATATTGCGGATGGTTTCCGCAATGATCGGAGCCGCGAGTTCGGCGCCCGATTCTGCTGCCCGGTTGACCTGCTTCAGCAAGCGGTCCTGAATCGGTTTGGAGCGCAACAAGGCGGTTGCGATACTTGTTGCCCGCGATCCGCCAAGCGACTCCGGTACCGAAATCCGCGCCACCTGGCTGTCGAAGAAGCCATTGGGTTGCATCAGCTCGGCAAAAGCGTTCTGCGACGACAGTGTCAGCAGCCGTTTGATGGCCTCGGTCAGGCTTAGTCCGGGCATGCTTGAACAGCCGGGAAGTGCGAGCAATCCAGCGGCTGCGCCAAAGCCCAGAACCGATCTGCGGTGATAGATCATTACTCTCTCCTATATTCGTCAAAGCAGGAATGACGGATGATGATTAGCTGCCTATAGCATGAATATGAATCGCGTTCGTGTACTCCTGCTTAATGCCGCTCTGGGCCCGCTCGATTATCGCGTCCCTGATGGCATGCGGGTCGAGCCGGGATCGATTGTCATGGCACCGCTGGGTCCGCGCAAATTGCCCGGGGTGGTGTGGGAGGCCGAGAGCTTTCCGGTCGAGGAAATTGATCCGAAGAAATTGCGCCCGCTGCTCGAGGTTCGCGATGTGCCGCCGCTGCGCGCGCCATTGCGGCGGCTGATCGAGTGGACCGCCGCCTATTATTTTGCTTCGCCGGCATCGGTGCTGCGCATGGTTCTGTCGAGCGGCGCTGCCTTTGCCGACAATCGTCCGATCAGCGAATATCGGTTGAATGGCAGTTTGCCGGACCGGATGACTCCGCAGCGCGAACAGGCGCTTGAAAAGCTCGCAGGCGTGCAAGGCACGATCAGCGAACTGGCCTTCAAGGCCGATGTGTCTGTCGCGGTCATCCGGGGGCTGGAAAAGCTGGGGGTTTTTGATCGGGAAGAAGTCTCCCCTTTCGCCATCACCGCCAAGCCCACGCCCGATTTCGACACGGTCGATCTCAGCGATGATCAGCGGAATGTCAGCAATATCCTGATCGACGCGGTGCGCGCGTCCGCGTTCAGACCCTTTCTGCTCGACGGCGTAACCGGCTCGGGCAAGACCGAGGTCTATTTCGAGGCGGTTGCCGAAGCCTTGCGCCAGGACAAGCAAGTGCTGGTGCTGCTGCCCGAAATCGCGCTGACCGAGCCGTTTCTCAATCGCTTCGAAGCGCGGTTCGGGGCCGAGCCGCTGGCCTGGCACAGCGGCATGAAACAGTCGGAGCGCAAGCGGAACTGGCGCGCGCTGGCCGAAGGCAATGCCAAGGTGATTGTCGGTGCGCGCTCTGCCCTGTTCCTGCCTTATGCCAATCTCGGCCTGATCATCGTCGACGAAGCCCACGAGACCAGCTTCAAGCAGGAGGACGGCGTGCGCTACCACGCCCGCGATGTCGCGGTCATGCGCGGGCTTTACGAGAAGATACCGGTCATATTGGCGTCGGCCACACCGGCGATCGAGACCCGGCACCAGGTTGAACAGGGCAATTACGAACTGCTGGAACTGCCGGCACGATTCGGCGGCGCGACAATGCCCGATATCGAGGCGCTGGACCTGACCGAGGACATACCGCCGCGCGGCAACTGGCTGGCCCCGACTTTGGTCAACGCGCTGGAGGAAAATCTCGAGCGGGGCGAACAGTCGCTGCTGTTTCTCAACCGCCGCGGCTTTGCGCCGCTGACCCTGTGCCGCACCTGCGGCCACCGCATCGCCTGCCCCAATTGCACCGCCTGGATGGTCGAGCATCGGCTGACCCGCCGCCTCGCCTGCCACCATTGCGGCCATGTCATGCCGATTCCGGACAAATGCCCGGAATGCGGCGACGAGGACAGTCTGGTGGCCTGCGGACCAGGGGTCGAGCGGATTTGCGACGAAGTCAAAATGCTGTTCCCGCAGGCGCGGACGGCGATTGTCACTTCGGACACGATCTGGTCGCCGCAGAAGGCCGCCGATTTCGTCCAGCAGATGGAAGCGGGAGCAATCGACATCGTCGTCGGGACCCAGCTGGTGACCAAGGGCTATCATTTTCCCAATCTGACCTTGGTCGGCGTGGTCGACGCGGATATCGGATTGGAAGGCGGCGACCTGCGCGCTGCCGAGCGCAGTTTTCAACAAATTGCGCAGGTGGCAGGGCGTGCCGGGCGGGCTGAAAAGCCGGGCCGTGTCTATGTCCAGACGCGCATGCCCAAGGCGCCGGTGATCCAGGCGCTGATCGAGAATGACCGGGAGGGCTTTTACGCCGCCGAGATTGAAGCGCGGCGGCAGGCACTGGCACCGCCCTTTGCCCGCTGGGCGGCGATCATCGTCTCGTCCGAGGACAATAGCGAAGCGATGGAAACGGCGCGGCTGATCGGGCAGACCGCACCCAAGCTCGACGGTTTCTCGGTCTACGGCCCTGCCCCTGCCCCGCTGTCGATGCTGCGCGGACGGCACCGGCACCGTTTGCTGGTCCATGCGCTGCGGTCGGTCGACTTGCAGAATATCATGCGCGAATGGCTGGAAAAGCTGGAATGGCCGAGGGCGGTGCGGGTCGGGGTTGATGTCGATCCCTATAGTTTTGTTTGATTTCCCATCACCCCTCGCTTTCAAGGGAGGGAACGGGATAGGATAGGCACCAACCGGTTTGATGCCGGTTGATGTCTTGATGTCACGCAGGCTCGCTTGCGCTCGCAACCACCCCAACCCCTCCTTTGAAAAGGAGGGGCATACCAAATAGAAAAACTCCTTTGAATATCCTCCCGAATTAAAGCATGAGCCAGTCCATGATCAAAAAGCTATTCCTGCTCGTCGCAATCACCACCGCAACCTTGGTCACTGGCCCTGCCCAGGCCGATCCTGCCGATATCAGCGCCGCCAGCCGATCCGTCGTCAGGGTCGTGCTCGCCGCGAAAGACGGCAACAAGGTTGCCTTTGTCGGCCATGGCAGCGGTTTTGTGGTCGCTCCCGACAAGATCGTGACCAACGCCCATGTCGTCGAGATCGCGCGGCAGGAAAGCTCGGTTGTCATCGGCATCATCCCTTCTCAGGGCGGCACCAGCTATGGCGGAAAAATCATAGCTTATTCGCCCGGCAACGATCTTGCGCTCATTCAGGTACTGGATGGCGGACGACTGCCGCCGATGACGATCTTTGGCGGTCCGGTGGACGATGGCGCAGATGTGGTGGCGATCGGCTATCCGGGCTCTGTCGACCGGGCACAGGGCCTCGATCTCGACGATCTGATCAATCCGATGTCGCCGGTCAAAACCACAGGTACCGTTTCCGGTGGCCGGACAACCAAGCAGTTCGACACAATTCTCCACACCGCACCGATTGCTTCGGGCAATAGCGGCGGTCCGCTGATCGACAATTGTGGCCGGATATTGGGCGCAAACAGCTTTGGCTCGATAAGTGATGGCAATGATGCGGAATTCGGTTTTGCCGTATCGGCGCGCGAGATTTTGAGCTTCCTGCGCAAGGCCGGCGTGACAGTCGGGGTAACAGCAACGCCCTGCCGCTCGGCTGCGGAGATAAGCGAGCAAGAACGACTTCGTGAAGCGGCTGCCCGTGCACAGGTGGAAGCAGCAAAAAATGCCGAAAGCGACAAGCGCGAACGCGCCGAGACCAAATTGCGGACCAGCATATCGCAAGATATTATCGCCGAACGGGAAAACCGGATCGCGTTGGCAGCCCTGATGCTGGCTCTGTCGCTGCTGGCTGCAGGCGGCGGCGCTGTCCTGATGGTTCAGGGCAAGCGCAACCCGGGGATCGCTGCAGCGGGCGGCGCGGCGGTTCTGCTGCTTGCGGCTGTCATCATCTTCCTGTCCAGACCGGATTTCAGCGAAATTGATGACCGCGTTGCCGCAGCGATGAAAGACGAAGTCAAAGATAATATCCCGCAACAGACAAGCGCGGCCACAACGGGAAAATATAGCTGCACGATCAACCCGCAGCGCAGCCGGATCACCGTGTCGCAGCAAGATGAGCTGCCGCTCGACTGGGCCGAAGGCGGATGTGTCAATGGCCGCACACAATATGGCCGGGACGGGGCCAAATGGTCGCGGATATTTGTTCCCAACTCAGAGCAGACGGTCACCATCAACAGTTTCCAGCCGGACAGAAGGGAGTTCACCGAGGAACGCTTTTTGCTGGGTCTGGACGCGATGACGAAAGCGCGCGCGATCCGCGCTCAATATGGCAACCGGGCCTGCACGACCGACGTCAAGGCGCTGGCCGATATCGAGGATATGGTGAAAGCAATCCGGGCCGAATTACCCACGCAGGCCAATGAGAGTCTGGTGTACGAGTGCAAGAAGCTCAATCAATAGTCGGGTTCGCCACCCTCAAATATTCTGGCAAATATTCCGGCAAATATTCTGGCAAATATTCTGGTCGCCCGTCCGGTCAGCAAGTGCATGGCGGCGGCTCACGGTCGGTGCCCAAGACCGATCCTCGCAATATCAAGCCTTGCCCGTTCGAGGTAGCGCTGCTTTCGGAACTACGCAAAATATTGACTGTCAGCGGTGATGCTTCGCCTATTTTGCCGATGCATTGCCGATCGCGCAGAAACGATGGGAGCAAGCTTCTTGCTCCTGCATCAGCCATTGAACGAGGACTGTTCAGTACCGCTCCGTCTTGAACCCTCACTGTCGCTGACCCAGTGTAAACTTCCTGTCATTGATGGTCAGATTTCGGTGACTTTCGATCGGTTTTCGCGTCGCATATAGGTCAGCAGATTAGTGCAATGCGACATTAAAACCTCGCTCGACTTACCCTGTTTGATTGCAGCTTCCAACAGCCTGGCTTCTTCAGCAATGTCGCCTTCACCAAATGCACCTGCGGAGCCCGCCAGCTTGTGCAACATGCTCATGATATCGTCGCTGTGCGTATCCGACCAGCCATCAATCGTGTCGACACCCGCCGCCAGGCTATCCAGCGTTTTGGTTCGAAACTCCTCATATTTTGGACGAAGCTTGGCGATGGTCGGATCTTCATCGAAAACTTCCAGTTCCGCGGTTCCGTCCTGCTCACGGGGATCAAAATACCAGCGGTTCACCGCTTTGTGGAGATCTTCAAACAATATCGGTTTGCTGACAAGATCCTGCATGCCCGCCGTGGTGCAGGCCGTTCTGTCCTCGACGAACGCATTGGCGGTCAATGCAACAATCGGTAGCCGATCCGCAGTAATGCCAGCTTGACGGATAAGTCTCGTGCTTTGCATTCCGTCCATTACCGGCATTTGCATGTCCATCAGGACCAGGCCGAATTCATGCTCTGATGCGCCGCTTCCGGTCAATATGTCTACCGCCTGCGCACCATTTTCGACACAAATCACGGTGCAGCCCATGCGCTTCAGCATCGCGGTCGCCAAAAGCCGATTTATTTCATGATCTTCGACAAGCAATATGGTGCGAGCGACGGCCGGCATGCGGATCTGGCTTTTGTCAGCCTTGACCTGCTCGACAGCTTCTCCAACGGGGTCAATGGACTCGCTCAGTGGTAATTCCACGCAAAATGTCGTTCCCGAACCCGGTGCGCTCTGCAAACCGATATCACCGCCCATCATTCTGGCAAGCTTGCGAGATATCGCCAAGCCAAGACCCGTTCCTCCATAGGAGCGCTCGGTATCGTCTTCTGCCTGCACGAATTCATCGAAAATATAGCGCTGGCGATCATCGGATATTCCGATACCTGTGTCGATGACGCTTAATTTGAACTTGTCATTATCGTCGCCAGTGACTTCGGCCTTTACGGTTATCGAACCAGCTTTGGTAAATTTGATCGCATTGCCGATCAGGTTGGTCAAAACCTGACGAAGGCGCAGCTTGTCATGCACGATGAATTTCGGCAAATCATCCGCAATCTCCAGATTGAGCGCGAGACTCTTATTGCTCGCCGCAGTCCGCATCATATTGCACGTGCTCTTGAGCAAATGCGCCAGTTCAAATGGTTCGGGCGACAAAATCAACAATCCGGCATCAATTTTGGAAACATCCAGAATGTCGTTCAGCAATGCCATCATTATCGTGCCGGATTCCTGAATCAACTCGACATATTTTGTCTGCTGTTCATCCAGCTCCGAGTGGCAGAGCATTTCGGCAAAACCAAGCACACCGTTCATGGGCGTGCGAATTTCGTGGCTCATATTGGCCAGGAACGAAGCCTTGGCCCGTGTTGCCGCTTCGGCAATGTCGCGGGCTTCTCGCAATTCGCTCTGGCGTTGATGCAATTCTTCAATCGCGTTGCGCTGTTCGGTGATATCCACAATGACCCCGACATAGCCGATAATATTATTCTCAATGTCAAACTCGGCCTGGATAACGATGCGAACCCAGATTTCTGTACCGTCCGCCATGGTATAGCAGGCTTCGCGCTCGCGCCTGTCGCCCGGCTTTTTATAACCGGTGAACGCCTCTTCCAGTTTCTGGGACGTGTGGAATGTCAAAGCCTTCATCCATTCATCATTTTTCCCATCTTCCTCACTCAGCCCGATCCGGTCACGCCAGGCCTTGTTCACATAATATATTTTTTTGTCTGCATCCGCCTGAAAAAACCCGACAGGGGCGGATTCTGCGAGCCTGCGAAACCGGGCCTCGCTCTTTTCCAGTTCATGCATGGCCGCGCGCGTATCCGTTACATCCCGGATATTCCCGGTTGCGCCGGCGAAACGCCCCTTTTCATCACGCAACGCCTCGAGGAATACTTCGATATGGCGCTCTTTGCCATCGGCCCTCAGAAATGTCTGGTTCAGCGCAAGAGTCCGTAACTCCCCGCTGACGAGGCGCAGATAATCCACCTCGGAATCTTGCTCGGAACTTGCCGTCAAAAGTTTGGTTGAAGGCCACCCCAGTGCCTGTTCGACGGTATAACCTGTAATTGTCTCCCATGCCGGATTCAGCACGTTCCAACGGCCCAGTTTATCGGTGCGAAAAACGATATCCCGCATATTGTCAAAAATGGACTGAGTTTGGTCGCGCCGGAATCTCAATTCCTGCTGCAAAATGGTTTGCGCTTCCAGAAAACTGGCGAACGGCAGCGAACTTGCAAAGGTGAACAGCAGAAATATCTGTATGACAAAGATATTGTCGTGCATATCTCCCCGCACCAGCTGCGCTGGCCCAGATCCGTTAAAAGTTCCGATGATTGCGATGATTGCGATGACGGCAACCGATAATGAAGCACCGGCGATCCCCTTGCGCACCGCTGCGATCAGCACGAACAGGGAAGGCATGAATAAAAACGGATAGGAGCTCTGGCTAAACACGAATGTCGTCAGAAGTCCGCCGATGCCGAATATCGCCAGATATTCGGCATCCAGTTTCTTGTTCCACTTGTCGATCCCATTGTTATTGCCGAAAAGAATCGAAAAAATGGGCGCAAAAATCAGCATGCCGAGGCTATGCGCAATCAGCCAGTCAAGCCATCCCATCAGCGACACAGGTTCGCTGGAGAATGAAAATAACAGCATTGCCAGTCCGGCAGAAATCAGCGGGGCCACCATGCCTCCAAGCACAGCAAACCAGATCAAATTGTCAAGATCTGCGAAATTGGGCTCGGATCCGCATTTTCGGCGGATTAGAAATATCGCAAGCCCGACTTCGACAACACTCGCTATCGCAATAATCATCGCTTTGAACACACTGTCACCCGCGCCGAATGCGACGACAAATCCTACGGCTGCGCAAGCCAGAATATGCAAGACGGTAACCCTGCTCGTGTAGCGCAACAAGGCGGCGACAAGGAAACCGTTCGATATCCATAATGCCGAAAAACTGGAAGCTCCACGGGTCAGCAGGATCCCTGCAGCCGACAAAAGGCCGAAGGCGGCTGTGATGCCGATGAAAATGGCAATGCGCCTGCCAATGGAAGTTGAAAGTCTCGCTTCAATATCCATTTGACTGCCAATCTGACTTTATGAAAAAAACATGCGCAAGCAAACACGCGCTCCACGCCAAAATACTAGAATAACCGCGACTGGTATATCGGCCCAACGACTTGCAGGCCGTGAATGAAATTTTGAACATCGCACACATGGAATTTACTGCCATAGCTGATGAGCATAAATTATTCACAAGGATATTACCGGCCATTTGCATATGGTTACGGCTTGAGGCAATTTAATTAAGATCAATCCTTCGGAACCGAAGCAATTTTTACATCTGTCCGCGCTGGTGCCTGTGCCTAATTCACGCCTGTTCCAATTTTTCTGATATCCAGCTCCGGTAAATTTCCGGCAATGCAGATTGATCAGCCATTGTTCGACAGAAACCATTTTTACAGCATGCAGCAAGGCGCTGGTTGCTCGGGAATTATAAACGCCGCTCCTTCTCCAACAACATTTGCTTGATCTTCAGCCCATAGGCATATCCACCCATGGTCCCGTCGCTCCGCACCACCCGGTGGCAGGGGATCAGGACGGCAACATGATTGGCGCCATTGGCGCTGCCCACGGCGCGGACCGCTTTCGGTTTGCCGATGGCGGCCGCGACATCGGCATAGCTGCGGGTTTCGCCATCGGGAATTTTGCGCAATTCTTGCCACACAGCCTCCTGAAAGGCAGTGCCCTGGACATCCAGCGGAATATTATGCGCGCGGGCCGGTGTTTCGACCTGCGCAATGACTTCGCCAAGGAGCTTTTGGAAATCGGCGCCCCCCTGTTCCAGAACTGCCTCAGGAAAACGACCGCGCAATTCGTCTTCGCCTTCGCCGAATGACAAGCAGCAAACGCCCTTGTTTGTCGCGGCCACCATCATCGGACCAAGCGTTGTTTCGACGCTGGCCCAGTGCACCGTGACCCCTGCCCCGCCATTTTTCCAGACGCTCGGTTTCATGCCCATTTTCTCGCCCATTTTCTGTTCCTCGTAAAAGCGCGATGCGGAACCATAGCCTGCGTCGTAAATCGCGTCGGTAACCGATGCACCGCCGTCCAGCGCTTCTTTTACGCGTTCCGTCCGCAAGGCCCGCGCATAAGCTGCAGGCGACAATCCGGTCTCGCGTTTGAAAATGCGCTGGAGATGAGTCGGCGAGTAGCGCGTCAGCTGACCCAGTTCGCTGAGTGTCGGAGCGGTCTCAGCCATACGAATCGCGTCGACAACCGTTTTCACCGCTGCTTCGTCACGCGCCACATCATTGGGAAGGCACCGCAGGCAGGCGCGCAGACCCGCTGCCTCTGCCTGCTCCGCTTTGGCGAAGAAACGGACATTCTCCCGCTTGGGATGGCGGGCGGCACAGGAGGGGCGGCAATAGATGCCCGTGCTCAGCACGCCGGTGACGAATTTTCCGTCGAAGCTGCGATCGCGGGCCTGCATCGCCGCCCATGCCCGGGCATCATCCACAATCTTCTGGTTCACGATCCAAACCTCTCCACCCGCGCGGCGAAACATCCGTGGGCTGCATTATGCACATCTATATAGGCAATTTCGGCCAGTTCAAATAGCTGACGGATGGTCCGGTCCGCGTCTCCGGGCAACGCGAGACTGGCGGTTTTCAACATCGCATCCTTGCCGAAAGCGCGCATGCCCAATATCCGACCCTCGAAAACCGGCGGTACCGCATCCGTGAAACGCGCAGCTGCCGTCAGCCCGATTCTCACAAATATCGCGTAGGCGCTCTGATAGGGGGAATCGACATCATGGGACATGTGGTGAAACAGGATCACCTCTTCACCCACTTCGGCATCTTCCAAAGATATGCGGCACGGAAAGCCCGGCTTGCTGGTTGCCGTCATGCGTACTGCAGCCAGCGCCGAAAGCTCTTCTGTAGTTGCATCCTGAAACGGTTTGGCCAATTCCGGGCTCAATCCCGTGATTTGATATGTCATATAGTCTCCGATGCTGTTTGCTGCCGCGATATTAAATGACATCAGCCCGTGCGGCTTCCCGGTTCTTGCGTTCAAAGCCAAATATTGTGCAGGGACATTTGAAAGCCGCAAAAAACTGCAGGTTTGGCTCTCCGTGAAAATGATTCCCAAAGCCGTCTTGCATCGCAGCAAAATGGTTGCTAGACGCCGCGCATCCGCGGGCGGAATCGTAGGATTTCCGGCCAAATAGCGGGCCATTTCATGAACGGTTTTCAGACCGTATTTCGGTCAGGGAGAAGCAAACGCGTGGATCAATCCAGCGGCATTAGAGCGAGTTTAGCGGGGCGTTACGCCACGGCTTTGTTCGCGCTTGCAGAAGAGAATAAGAGCATCGACGCGGTGCAGGACAGCCTCGCGACATTGAGTGCGGCGTTAGGCGAATCGGAGGATCTGCGGTCGTTGATCGGCAGTCCGATATTGTCGCGCGAAGATGCCGGCAAGGGTATCGCGGCAACGGCCAAGAGCCTCGGCCTCGACAAGCTGTCGACCAATGTACTTGGTGTGCTGGCGGCCAATCGTCGGCTCGACCAGATACCTGCGGTCGTTCGCGCCTTCTCAACCCTGGCATCTGGCTATCGCGGTGAAATTACCGCCGAAGTCACATCCGCCCATCCTCTGGATGACAAACAGATTGATGCGCTCAAGGCGCAGCTCAAGAAACGTGTGGGAAGCGATGTTAGCGTTTCCACCGCAGTTGATCCGTCCATTTTGGGCGGGCTTGTCGTGAAAATCGGCAGCCAGATGATCGACAGCTCGATTAAAACCCGTTTGAACACCCTATCGCAGGCCATGAAGGGCTAAAGGAAGATACACATGGATATTCGCGCCGCAGAAATTTCAAAGGTCATCAAGGACCAGATCGCCAATTTTGGCAATGAAGCCCAGGTTTCCGAAGTCGGAACCGTGCTCGCCGTCGGTGACGGCATTGCCCGTATTCACGGCCTCGACCAGGTCCAGGCCGGTGAGATGGTTGAATTCTCCAACGGCATTCAGGGCATGGCGCTGAACCTCGAGGCTGACAATGTCGGCGTCGTGATCTTCGGCTCTGACGCCGAAATCAAGGAAGGCGACGTGGTCAAGCGGACCGGCACGATTGTGGACGTTCCGATCGGCAAGGAATTGCTTGGTCGTGTGGTTGACGGTCTCGGCAACCCGATTGATGGCAAGGGCCCGATCAAAACCACGCAGCGTAGCCGGGTGGAAGTCAAGGCGCCGGGCATTATCCCGCGCAAATCGGTTCACGAACCCGTGCAGACCGGCCTGAAAGCCCTCGACGCTCTGGTTCCTGTTGGCCGTGGCCAGCGCGAATTGATCATTGGTGACCGTCAGACCGGCAAAACCGCTGTCGCGATCGATACGTTCATCAACCAGAAGACTGTCAATGCCGGCGACGATGAGAGCAAGAAGCTCTACTGCATCTATGTTGCCATCGGCCAGAAACGCTCGACAGTCGCACAGATTGTGAAAAGTCTCGAAGAAAATGGCGCGATGGAATATTCGATCGTGGTTGCTGCAACCGCTTCCGAGCCTGCGCCGCTTCAGTATCTCGCACCATATACCGGTGTGACGATGGGTGAATATTTCCGCGATAACGGTATGCACGCCTGTATCGTTTATGACGATCTCTCCAAACAGGCTGTGGCTTATCGCCAGATGTCCCTGCTGCTGCGTCGTCCTCCAGGACGTGAAGCTTATCCTGGTGACGTTTTCTATCTGCACAGTCGTTTGCTCGAACGTGCCGCGAAGATGAACGAAGACAATGGTTCGGGTTCGTTGACCGCATTGCCGATCATCGAAACCCAGGCTGGTGACGTTTCGGCCTATATTCCGACCAACGTGATTTCGATCACCGACGGCCAGATCTTCCTTGAAACCGACCTGTTCAACCAGGGCATCCGTCCTGCTATTAACGTGGGCCTCTCGGTGTCCCGTGTTGGTTCTGCCGCTCAGACGAAGGCTATGAAAAAGGTTTCGGGTTCGATTAAGCTCGATCTCGCGCAATATCGCGAAATGGCTGCTTTTGCGCAGTTCGGTTCTGACCTTGACGCTTCGACGCAGAAATTGCTCGCACGTGGCGAGCGTTTGACTCAGCTGTTGAAGCAGGCACAATTTTCGCCGCTGCCTTTCGAAGAGCAAACCGCTTCGATCTACGCCGGTACCAACGGCCATCTCGACATTGTCGCAACCAGCGATGTTGTGCGTTATGAAGAAGCGATGCTGGCTCATATGCGTAGCGAGCATGCCGACATATTGAAGACGATCCGCGAAAGCGGTGACTTGGCAGATGACACCAAGGCTGCTCTGGAAGCGGCGCTGGCAGCATTCGGCAAGACGTTCGTTTAAGGCGATTGGAAAAACACCGTTAGCCCAGCGTTTGTCGGAGGGTCGCTGATCAGGACGAGAAGCGTGATTCGACAAATTCAATGCTAACGGCAGAACGGAGCAAGACAGGAAAACATGGCCAGTCTTAAAGAACTGAAAGATCGGATCGCGTCGGTTAAATCGACCCAGAAGATCACCAAAGCCAAGAAGATGGTTGCGGCAGCCAAGTTGCGCCGGGCGCAGATGGCCGCTGAAGCTGCGCGTCCCTATGCCGAGCAGATGGAAAAGGTGATGGCGAGCCTGGCCACTAAGGTTTCGATTGATGTCAATACATCGAAACTGCTGGCTGGCACCGGCAAGCTTGAAACGCATCTGCTGGTCGTCGCCACTTCGGACCGCGGCCTGTGTGGCGCGTTCAATGCCAATATCGTCAAGGAAGCCCGCGCCAAGGCGGAAAAGCTTCTCGCTGAAGGCCATAAAGTGCTGTTCTACATGGTCGGCCGCAAGGGCATTCCGATCATCAAGCGCTTCTACCCAGGGCAGATTTTGAAGCATTTCGATACGTCGACCGTCAAGGCACCGGGATATGAAGAGGCCAAGGCGATTGCCGCGGATCTGACCGCGATGATCGACGACGGCAAATATGACGTTGCCCATTTGTTTTACGGCAAGTTCAAATCCGCATTGGTGCAAGAACCAACCGTCCAGCAGATCATACCGATTGCAGTTCAAGACGGCGCCATTTCCGAAGCCGGAGGCGCAGTGGATTATGAACCGGACAAGGAAGAAATTCTGACCGAATTGCTCCCTCGCAATCTGACCACCCAGATTTTTGGTGCATTGCTCGAAAACAACGCGTCAGAACAAGGTGCATCGATGACCGCCATGGACAATGCAACCCGCAATGCCGGCGACCTGATCGACAACCTCACGATTGTTTACAACCGCAGCCGTCAGGCCGCGATTACCACCGAATTGATTGAAATCATCGCTGGCGCTGAAGCGCTCTAAAGCACGTACGCAAGGAAACGGAAAAATGGCAAAAACCAAAAATGTAGGCCGCATTTCACAGGTTATCGGCGCTGTCGTCGACGTAACCTTTGATGGCGAAATCCCGGCAATTCTCTCGGCACTGGAAACCGACAATAACGGTAACCGGCTGGTTCTCGAAGTTGCTCAGCATCTCGGCGAGAATACGGTTCGTACCATCGCCATGGATGCGACCGAAGGTCTGACCCGCGGTCAGGAAGTAACCGACACCGGTTCGCAGATCATGATGCCTGTTGGTCCCGAAACGCTCGGCCGGATCATGAATGTGATCGGTGAGCCAATCGACGAACGCGGCCCGATCGGCAACAAGACCACTGCTCCTATTCACGCGGAAGCCCCTGCTTTCGTCGACCAGTCGACCGAGAATGAAATTCTGGTTACCGGCATCAAGGTTGTCGATCTGCTCGCCCCTTATGCAAAGGGCGGCAAGATCGGCCTGTTCGGCGGCGCCGGCGTGGGCAAGACGGTGCTTATTCAGGAACTGATCAACAACATTGCAAAAGGCCATGGCGGTACATCCGTTTTCGCCGGTGTTGGTGAGCGTACCCGTGAAGGTAACGATCTCTATCACGAATTTCTCGACGCTGGCGTTATCGCCAAGGATGCCGACGGCAATCCGAAGTCGGAAGGTTCCAAAGTGGCTCTCGTATTCGGCCAGATGAACGAGCCTCCAGGAGCGCGTGCTCGTGTGGCTTTGTCCGGTCTGACCCAGGCGGAATATTTCCGTGACGTCGAAGGTCAGGACGTATTGTTCTTCATCGACAATATCTTCCGCTTCACCCAGGCTGGTTCGGAAGTGTCCGCACTGCTCGGCCGTATTCCTTCGGCTGTTGGCTATCAGCCTACCCTGTCGACCGACATGGGCGCGCTACAGGAACGTATTACTTCCACCAACAAGGGCTCGATTACATCGGTTCAGGCCATTTATGTTCCTGCCGACGATTTGACCGATCCTGCACCGGCAACCTCCTTTGCCCACCTCGACGCTACCACCGTTTTGAACCGTGCGATTTCGGAGCTGGGCATCTACCCTGCTGTTGATCCGCTCGATTCAACCTCGCGTGTTCTCGAGCCACGCGTTGTTGGCCAGGAACATTATGATACGGCCCGTGCTGTTCAGGAAACCTTGCAGAAATATAAGTCTTTGCAGGACATCATCGCCATTCTCGGCATGGACGAGCTTTCTGAAGAAGATAAGCTGGTTGTTCAGCGTGCTCGCAAGATCCAGAAGTTCCTGTCGCAGCCGTTCCACGTTGCTGAAGTCTTCACCGGCATCAAGGGCAAGTTCGTTGATCTTGAAGACACGATCAAATCGTTCAAGGCGGTTGTCGAAGGCGAATATGATCATCTTCCTGAAAACGCCTTCTACATGGTCGGCGGAATCGAAGAAGCGATCGAAAAAGGCAAAAAAATGGCTGCTGAAGCGGCTTAAACAGCTAAGCCCCTCTCCTTCAGGGGAGGGGTTGGGTTGGGGTGGGGCCCGTCCTCACCCACAAATTCGCAGATCGGCATCGAGCCAATCTGCTCATAAACCACCCCTTACCCCTCCTTTGAAAAGGAGGGGTGGAGAATGAAAATGGCAAACCTACATTTCGAACTCGTAACCCCAGAGAAACTCGTCCGCTCGGAAGATGTATTCATGGTGGTTGTGCCCGGTACCGAGGGTGATTTTGGCGTGCTTGCCAATCACGCCGGCGTTATGTCGACAATCCGTGATGCCGATCTGGTCATCTATGCCAGCGAAGGCGCGACGCCGGAGACGATTTCCGTGCAGGGCGGTTTTGCCCAGGTCAATGAAAAGGGCCTGACGGTTCTGGCTGAAGCTGTCAGCTAGCCATTCAGGGGAGCTGTATCATAATATATCTCCTCCCTTTGCCTCAGATGTGATGGACTGTCAGGGAAAGAGAATGGCCCTGGTTCCCATGGACATGACTTGCCTCCCGTTTACGCTTGAAACCCGACAAATTATCGCAGTGACAGGGCGGAAAAGCCGTCCAGACCGTTGCGACTATGCCTGAACTGACGAAATCGGGTTCGGTCAGCATTTGATGAGCAATGCAACGCCCCAAAGCGCACCGGTCGTCCATTTTCTTTACGAACCTGGCGCTGGCGGGCTCGACCGGGTTGCGATCCTGCTGGCCAATGGCATGGCCGAACGTGGAATTCCCACCGAACTGTGGCTGACCAAGGCCGCCGGCCCGGTAGCCGATCTGATCGCAGCAGAAGTGAGTGTCCGCATGGTACCCACCGCCAAAATCGGTGGACGAGGACTACAATTGTTGCTGCAGATTCCCGCTGTCGCCCGCATGATCCGCAAGCATCGACCCAGAGCGATTTTTTCCGCCGGCAATCAGTCCAATCTGTCTCTCGCGATTGCGCGAAAACTCGCCGGACATGTCCCAACCAGAATCATCCAAAAAATCACCAACCCGATCCTGCGGCCAGGTGTCGCAAGATGGTCAAAAGCCTCCCGGATATGGCGTTTTGGCGTTACCGCAAGATTGGGCGATATGTCCCTGACCCTGAGCGAGGCTGACGCAGTAGAATATGCGCGCCTCTATCCGCAGGTGGCGGACAGGTTCCATGCGGTTCCCAACCCCTATGTCCACGCCGGCATGCTGTCATCCGGAGCGGTCCGGACAGCCCGTGCCCCGGGCTCTCCCCCTCGCCTGCTCGCGATCGGCCGTATTGCGCCACAGAAAGGCTATATGGACCTGATTGCGGCACTCGCCCGGATTGGCGATCTGCCCTGGTCAATGACCATTTTGGGCGATGGACCGCTTCTGGAAGACGCAAGGCGCTTTGCCCAACAATCGGGTCTCGCCGGACGGATAGACTTCAGGGGATTTGTCGGCAATGTGACACCCTATCTGGCACAGTCGGACATTCTTGTCCTGTCCTCGCACTGGGAAGGATTTCCGGCGGTTCCGATAGAGGCGATGGCTACCGGTTGCGCCGTGGTTGCAACCGATTGTTCGACAGGCCTGACGCAGTTGATGCATGAGATCGGTCAAGACACTGTGCCTGTCCAAAACCCCGAAGCACTTGCCGAGGCGATACGGGACGAGATCGACTCACCGCAGCCGCTCGAGCCCCTCCGGGCATGCGCGAAAACCTATGCCATGGAAAATAGTGTCGACCAGCATATCAGGCTTTTCGAACAGCTTTGCCAGACAGGCTAGGCCTCCAGAACCGTATTGGCCCGTCGCGCGCTGCGCCACAGCAGCAAGCCACTGAAAATTATCAACAGGCCTCCAAACATTGCCGTCCGGTCTATCGGATCGCCAAAGACAAAGACGCTGATTGCCGTCGCGATCAACAGCTGGATATAGACGATCGGGGCAATGGCCGCCGCCGTCGTACGCATGGTTGCCATGAACAGCAGGAAGTGACAGCCCGTCGCGGTCAGTGCGACCAGCAGGCAGCGCAGGACAACATCCCAATCCGGTGCGCCGGGGACGGTCATGACAGGGACCAGCCAGTGCCCGATCAGCGAAGCGATGATCAGGAATATTGCCGCCCAGAAAGCAATATAAAATTGGGCGGCGAAGATTGAACGCTGGGTCGATACCATCCGGTTGAGGATCAGCAATGTCGACATGGCAAAGGCGGAAATCAGGGGTAAAATGGCTACCCAGCCAAAGGCCGCGACATTGGGGCGGAGCATGATAAGCACCCCGACAAAGGCTATAATCGTCGCACCCCATGTCCGGGGTGGCATTTTCTCTTTCAGGAACCAGCCGGAAAACAGGGCGGTGAGTATCGGGTTGACGAACGATATCGCAACCGCATCGGCCAGCGGCATGATGTAGATCGCCGAGAAAAAGCTCAGGGTCCCGACAAACAGGGTGAAACCACGTGCCATATGAAGCCAGGGACGGTTGACCCGAAAGCCACTTCGCCCTTCCCGCAGGAAAAGGATCACAGCCAGAGCCAAGGCACCTATCGAAAAGCGCAAGGCCGCAACCGCCGGAGCGGGCCAGTCTCCTGCCATAGATTTTATCACAGCATCGCCAAGCGGGAATCCAGCGAATGCGACGAGCGCTAGCGAAATCCCCCCGGCCGCAGCCGCCCGATCGCGAGCATGGCTAGTGGTCAAAATTTATTTCCTTGTACATTTCTCATGGCTTAGTGGCTGCCCTGCACCGCACAAGTGACAAAATGCGCATTCGCAATCATCCGCGGCCATTTGCGTAAATTTACCGGTTTATTAACCATTTTCGGGGAAAGAGAGCGCTGATCGTGTGACATTAGACATATCGGACAGAACAGCATGAGTGCATTTGGCAAGAAAAATGGATTGGGCGGCGGCAAGCCGTCCTTTGGCGTGGCGAAGCCAATGACCGGTGGCGGCAAGAAAGCGCCCGAAACTGAAAATCGAGAAGACAATCTTGGTGGCAATCAGTTTCCGCCGCTTGAATCCATCTCGCACTCCGACGAAGAAATGCCATCTGCACCAGCGTCCGTGCAAAGCGATGCCATGGCACGGCTTTCCGAACGTTCGCAACCGCTGGCAGAAAGTTCAGGCAAAGAAGAAGGTTTCGGTGCCTCTGTCCACAAGATCAAGGAACAGGTTCTCCCTCGCCTGCTAGAGCGTGTCGACCCGGAAGCCGCAGCGACACTGAACAAGGAAGAGCTGACCGAAGAATTCCGCCCGATCATCATGGAAGTGCTGACCGAGCTCAAGCTGACCCTTAACCGGCGCGAGCAATTTGCTCTCGAAAAAGTGCTGGTTGACGAATTGCTTGGCTTCGGACCGCTCGAAGAGCTGCTCGGCAATCCGGACATTTCGGACATCATGGTCAACGGGCCCGAACAGACCTATATCGAAATCAAGGGCAAGCTGGAAATTGCGCCGATCCAGTTCCGCGACGAGGAACATCTGTTCCAGATCGCGCAGCGGATCGTGAACCAGGTCGGCCGCCGCGTCGATCAGACCACACCGCTTGCCGATGCCCGTCTGAAAGACGGTTCGCGTGTGAACGTTATCGTTCCGCCGCTTAGCCTCAAGGGCACCGCGATCTCCATTCGTAAATTTTCCGAGAAACCGATTACGCTCGACCTGATGAAGGGTTTCGGCTCGATGTCGGACGAAATGTGCACGGTGCTCAAGATTGCCGGTGCTTGCCGGTTCAATGTGGTTATCTCTGGTGGTACCGGTTCCGGTAAAACGACCATGCTCAATGCCATGTCGAAAATGATCGATCCCGGCGAGCGCGTGCTGACGATTGAGGATGCCGCCGAACTTCGCCTGCAGCAGCCGCACTGGCTGCCGCTCGAAACCCGTCCGCCAAACCTTGAAGGTGAAGGCGCGATTACGATTGGCGATCTCGTCAAGAACGCCCTGCGTATGCGTCCCGACCGGATCATCCTTGGTGAGATTCGTGGCGCGGAATGTTTCGACCTTCTGGCCGCCATGAACACCGGCCATGATGGCTCCATGTGTACGCTTCACGCCAACAGCCCGCGCGAATGTCTCGGCCGTATGGAGAACATGATCCTGATGGGCGACATCAAGATCCCGAAAGAAGCCATTTCGCGCCAGATCGCGGAATCGGTCGATCTGATCGTTCAGGTGAAACGTCTGCGTGACGGTTCGCGCCGGACCACCAACATCACCGAAGTGATCGGAATGGAAGGCGACGTGATCGTCACCCAGGAACTGTTCAAATATCAATATCTGGACGAGGATGCCGACGGCAAGATCATCGGCGACTATGTATCGGCTGGCCTGCGCCCCTATACGCTGGAAAAAGCGCGGCAATATGGTTTCGACCAACCCCTGCTGGAAGCCTGCCTGTAATCAGCCGTTCATTCGGTCGAGATTATTCCCAGACCGAAGGCAATCGATATGCCGAAGGTCAGCAATGCCAAGGCGGTAAGCGTCGACCACGGCATGAATCCGACATCTTCAATATCGCGACGATTGTTGCGGCGCCGGTTGCCAATCTCCGAAATCACGGCAACCGTTCCAGATAGACCGCACAGCACCATCCACAGCGGCGGCATGGGAGCTTAGCCCTTGTCCAGCATGGCAATGATGCCGGAGAAATCCTTGCCGCCCTGCCCCTGTGTTTCGGCAAATTGCTCATAGAGTTTCGCGGCTTCCGCCCCCATTGGCACATCCGCCCCGGCGCTTTGTGCAGCTTCCATCGCGAGACGGAGGTCCTTGAGCATCAAGGCAGCAGCAAACCCGCCCTCATAGCCATTGTCTGCCGGGCTTTGCGGACCCACTCCGGGCACCGGGCAGTAGCTGGTCATCGACCAGTTCTGGCCTGAAGCCTTGGAAGAAATATCGTAGAATGTCTGGAGGTCGAGCCCGAGCTTCTCCGCCATCTTGAACGTCTCGCAGGTCGCGATCATCGACGCGCCGAGCAGCATGTTGTTGCAGATCTTTGCCGCCTGTCCGGCGCCATTGCCGCCGGCGTGGATCACCGCCTTGCCCATGTCGGACAGGATCGGTTCGGCGCGTTTAAAGCCTTCGTCGCTACCGCCGACCATGAAGGTCAATGTACCCGCATTGGCCGCAGCGATGCCGCCGGATACCGGGGCGTCCACAGGCACAAGGCCTTTCGCTTCGGCCATGGTCGCTACATCCCGCGCGCTGTCGACATCAATCGTGGAGCAATCGATTACCAATGTGCCGGGATTGGCGTTGATGATGATTTCATATTCATAGACCTTGCGGACATGGGTGCCAGCCGGGAGCATGGTCACAACGGCTTCCATATTCTGGACTGCTAGTGCGGCGTCGCTCACCGGATGGCAGCCAGCCTCGCCGGCCCTTGCAAGCGCTTCGCCGGACAGATCAAAGGCATGGACCTCATGCCCCGCCTTCGCGAGATTGGCAGCCATGCCGCCGCCCATATTGCCAAGGCCGATAAATCCGATTTTCATTACAGTCTCCAGTGATTGTCAGCGAAACAAAACCATGTCGCCTTGCGAGGTTGAAGCAGCTATTCCTACCGTCCCTTCCATTGGCCTTCGCGTTTCTCGATGAACGCGGCCATGCCTTCTTTCTTGTCCTCGGTGGCGGTCAGGATCTGGAACAGGCGGCGCTCGTGGACTAGGCCTTGTTCAAGATTATTCTCGAACGCCGCATTGACCATCTCCTTGTTCACCTGCGCGGCCATCGGCGGCATCGAGGCGACCAGCGCGGCGGATTTCATGGCTTCCTCGAGCAATTCGTCATGCGGCACCACGCGGGCCACCAGCCCCGACCGTTCGGCTTCTGCGGCATCCATCATGCGGCCGGTCAGGCACATTTCCATCGACTTGGCCTTGCCGATCGCGCGCGTCAGCCGCTGCGAACCACCCATGCCGGGCGCGACGCCCAGTTTGATTTCAGGCTGGCCGAATTTCGCCTTGTCGCTGGCAATGATATAATCCGCCATCATCGCCAGTTCACAGCCACCGCCGAGCGAGAAACCGTTGACCGCGGCGATCCAGGGCTTGCGGGTCGCCTTGACGATATGGCTGGTCCATTTGGCGAAGAAGTCTTCCAGATAGAAATCGGCCGCGGACTTGTCGTACATTTCCTTGATGTCAGCGCCGGCGGCAAAGGCTTTGTCGCCTGAACCGGTCAGGACGGCGCAATTCTGAGTCTCGTCCGCCTGAAAGGCAGCGAAGGCATCGATCAGTTCGTCCAGAACCTGGCTGTTCAGCGCGTTCAGGGCTTGCGGCCGGTTGAGGGTGATCAGGGTGACCGGCCCCTTTGTTTCGGTCAGGATGGTTTCATAAGTCATAAAGGTTTCCATTCTTCCTCTGCCGGTAACGGCGCGAAAATATTGTCGATCCATTCGGCGCTGACTTCTTCGGGAGTCGCCGGGTTCCATTTCGGATCATTGTCCTTGTCGACAATCAACGCCCGCACGCCTTCGAGGAAATCATGCATCACCAGCACATGATAACCGATCCGATATTCGTTACGCATCTCGTCGGCGAAGCTTTCCATCGCCGCGGCTTCCTTGAGCTGGCGCAGGGCGACCTTGCAGGTCTGCGGGCTTTTGGTGCCGAGCGTATCGCGCTCCTTGGCCGCCCATTCGCTGTCGTCGGCCTCCAGCGCCGCCAAGATTTCCTCGAACCGATCGGAGGCAAAGAACTTGTCGATCTTGTCGAGGTTCTTGGCGATCCGCGCTTCGGGGATATTGCCCGACAGTTGGCCCAATATGCCTTCGATCCGGTCCGGCTTTTCAGATATTCGCTGCTTGGCTTCTTCCAGAACGTCCGATTCCAGATAATGGGTGGCAATGCCGACATCCTTGCACTCGGCACCGTCGAGCCTTGCGCCCGTTAGCGCCAGGAACTGGCCCAGCCGTCCCTCAAGCCGCGACAGATACCAGCCGCCGCCGACATCTGGGAACAGGCCAATCCCGGTCTCCGGCATGGCGAAGCGGGTATATTCCGTCGCCACCCGATATTTGGCCGGTTGCGAAATGCCGACACCGCCGCCCATGGTGATCCCGTTCATGAACGCGACCACGGGCTTGGGATATTCAAACATCAGATGGTTGAGCTGATATTCCTTGTAGAAAAATTCGCGGCCTTGCTTGCCGTCGGTCAAGCCGGATTCGCGCAGCATGGCGATATCGCCACCGGCGCAAAAACCCCTGCCTTCGCTATGGTCGATGATCACCGCTTCGACTTCGTCGTCGTCGCGCCACGCGAGCAACGCGTCGATCATCCCGAGACACATGTCGAGGTTGAGCGAATGGATCACTTTCGGCCGGTTCAGGCTGATATGGCCAACCCGCCCGGTTTTTCTGATGATAAGATCTTCTGTCATAATTTCCCTATTGCCGCAGCAGTTCGCGCGAAACGATCATCCGCATGACCTGATTGGTACCTTCCAAAATGCTGTGCACCCGCAAATCGCGCCAGAAGCGTTCGATCGGATAGTCCTGCAAATAGCCATAGCCGCCAAAGAGTTGCAGCGCATCATTGGCAATCTTGCTGCCATTATCAGTTGCCAGCCTTTTGGCCATGGCCGCGAATTTGGTCTTGTCCGGCGCGCCTTCGGTTACCTTCGCCGCCGCAAGATAGAGCAGCGCCCGCGATGCTTCGAGATCGGTCGCCATGTCGGCCAGCATGAACTGGGTGTTCTGGAAATCGCTGATCGCCTTGCCGAATTGCTTGCGCTCCTTGGTATAGGCCAAGGCTTCATCGAGGCAGCGCTGTCCCCCGCCAAGCGAGCATGCACCGATGTTCAGACGCCCCCCGTCCAGACCGGCCATGGCGATGCGAAAGCCCTCGCCCTCATCGCCAACCCGGTTTTCGGCAGGCACGCGGACATTGTCGAAATGCACCTGCGCCGTCGGCGAGGCGTTCCAGCCGAGCTTGCGTTCGGGTGCACCGAAACTCACTCCGTCCATATCCTTTTCGATGACCAGACAGGTAACGCCTTTGGCGCCGTCATCACCGGTGCGCACCATGGTCACATAGACATTGTTGACACCCGCACCGGAAATGAACTGCTTGCCGCCATTGACGACATAATAGTCCCCGTCCCGTCTGGCGCTGGTCTTCAGCGCCGCTGCGTCCGAACCGCTGCCTGGTTCGGTCAGGCAATAGCTGGAAATCTTCTCCATCGAAATCAGATCGGGCAGGAATTTGTCTTTAACGACCTGCGATCCGAAACAGTCGATCATCCAGCTGGCCATATTGTGGATCGAAATGAAGCTGCTGGTCGCGGGGCAGCCGTAAGCCATGGCTTCCATGATGATCGCACTTTCCAGCCGGCCCAGCCCGATGCCACCCGATTCCTCGCTGATATAGATGCTGCCGAAACCGAGTTCGGCGCTCTGCTTGATGACGTCGCGCGGGAAAATATGCTTTTCATCCCACTCGGCCGCATGCGGGGTAATCGCGTCGGCGGTGAATTTCTGCGCCATTTCCTGAATGGCAAGCTGGTCTTCGGTCAGGGAAAATTGGGTCATAACGCTTTCTAGTTTTTTGCCATGGCAGCGGCGGTTGATTCGTTTCCTCGCAACACTCGCAATATGTTGCCGCGAGCGATTTTTGCAAGATCGGCTGCGCTATATCCGCGCTTTGCAAGTTCGGCAAACAGCAGCGGATAGGTCGATACGTCCGAGAGGTCGTCGGGGGTGAAGCTTATTCCGTCATAGTCGCCGCCAAGACCGATATGATCAATTCCGGCGACAGCCCGGATATGATCGATATGGTCGGCGATATCCTTTGCCGTGACCGCTGGCATTGGATGGACGTCGCGCCAGTCCGCGAGATGGGTGGAGCGCGCTGCCGCATCACCGGGATATAAGGCAGCAGCACGTGCTTCCTCGGCCTTTTGCGCCGCATCCCAGTCCCGGTTTTTTGCGCTTACATAGGATGGTACGAAAGTCACCATCACTAGCCCGCCATTGGTCGGCAATCGCCGCAGAACTGAATCGGGGACATTGCGTGGGTGGCTGGTCACACCGTCCGCAGAGCTGTGGCTGAACATTATCGGTGCCTTGGTCACGTCGAGGGTGTCATTCATTGTCGCTTCGGAGACATGGCTGATGTCCACGATCATCCCGAGCCGGTTCATTTCCTGCACCACGGAAACACCAAAATCGGACAGGCCGTCGCTTTTCGGCGCATCGGTGGCGCTATCCGCCCAGTCGAGTGTCTTCCAGTGTGTCAGCGTCATATAACGGGCGCCAAGCGCGTACATCTGTCGGAGCACAGCGAGAGAATTGCCGATCGAATGACCACCTTCCATGCCGATCATGGAAGCGATCCGGCCATTTTTCTGCGCCGACTCGACATCCGCAACATTCAGTGCAAGCTGCAGATCGTCTGGATATCGAGCAACCAGTTGGTGGACGATATCAATTTGTTCGATCACCCGCTGCACCGCTTCAAATTCCGGCAGTTCCGGGTCGACCCACACCGACCAGAACTGGCCACCGACCCTGCCCTGCCGAAGCCTGGCAATATCGGTGTGCATCGGTTTCGAGCCGGTACCGGTGGTCGGAATTGTGTTGCGAAAATCAAATTCGGAAAAATCGCTCTCGAACCGTTCGGCGATCTGCTCGGGTGCATCATTATGCCCGTCGATGACGGGGTTTTTGGCGAGCACTGTCTGCGCGATTTGCTCAGGCGCCTGTGCAGACGCCGATGATGTGCCGGCTACCGCGACAGCGAAGGCGAAGCTGCGAAGGATATCGATTGTTTTCATGCAGCAGGGTCTAGTCGCGCAGGACCCTCGCGGCAAATAGCTTTTTTGCTACTTTCTGATCATTCCGCCGATACCAGCGATTGCCGATATTGCGCTCGGCGGCGAGCATCTGCGTGCGGGTGCCGTCGGCAAAATCGACATCCGGCTCCATATGGGCAATCGGATCGCGATAGGCTTCGTCGGCTGTAACAATCGTCCAGCCCTGATTTTTCAGCGCTGCCGCCAGATCATCGACAAACATCGCAGAGAGATCGGTTTCATGCAGCAATATCATCTGCACGGGTGCCCTGCCCAGCGTTCGCCGCGCCAGATCGTCGGAGAAATCGGCCGATTGCACGTAAGATTCAACAAACAGGTCGCGTAGTGCATTCCAGTCCATGATCTTACCCGCTTCGGACGCCGAAATCGCCATTTCTTCCAGATACCAGTCCGATGCATCGACGGTCACATAGCCATTCATCAGGCCGCGTTGCCTGAGACCGGCACGGACCGCATCGCGCTTCACCCGGTTTTTCCGGCCCTCGTCCAGAAACGGAAAGCGGAACCAGGGGCGGTAATCGGGCTTGTCTTTCAACCATGCCTCGGCTGCATCGATATCGGCGAGAAATGTCGCTGCCGAGACAGCGGAAAGCTTGCTGTGATCGGCTGTATGATTGCCCAGGACATGGCCAGCCTTGGCATAGGCGGCAATATCGGCGGCATCATTGTCGTGATCGGTAATCCGACCAGGATTCACAAAAAAGACCGCTTGCTCAATGCCGGCAGTTTTCAACGCTTCAACCAGCAATCCGGGTCTTACATCCGGCTCCAGAAATGCACCGGCACCGCGAGGCGCGTCGTCGAAACTGAAGGCGATGCGCTTGTCGGACATTGCAACCGGAGCTGGCAGGGCCATCGTCTCGCTTGCACCATTGTCCGGACGCCAAAAGGCAAACAGGATGATTGCCAGCAAAACCGAAGGCAGGAACAGGCGTGGCGACAGTGCTAGCACCGCAGCAGCAGGATCGATGATGAGTGGACGGCCATGAAGTTCATTTCCGCCCGAAATGCCGGGATTTCCAGCGTTTCGGGCGGCTTGTCCTGATTTGGAACTCTATGGCGCCCAGGCCTTGCCGGGCTTTTAGCCCATGGTCGGAATAACGAATGCATCCTTGTTGCCGCCATCTGCGGTGCCGTCGGGCCAGCGCTGGGTGATTGTCTTGACCTTGGTCCAGAATTTCACGCCTTCCATGCCGTGCTGGTTGGTGTCGCCGAAGGCGCTCCGCTTCCAGCCACCGAAGCTGTGATAGGCGACCGGTACCGGGATCGGCACGTTGATGCCGACCATGCCGACATTGACCCGGTTGGCAAATTCGCGAGCCGCGTGGCCATTACGGGTGAAGATCGCGACGCCATTGCCATATTGATGCTGGCTCGGCAGCGCGAGCGCTTCCTCGAAATTCTTGGCGCGGACGATCTGCAATACGGGACCGAAAATCTCTTCCTTGTAGCTTTCCATGTCGGTGGTAACATGGTCGAACAGAGAGGGGCCGATGAAACAACCTTCCTCATGACCCTGCAACGAGAAGCCGCGGCCATCGACAACGAGTTCCGCGCCTTCGTCGACACCCTTCTGGATCCAGCCTTCGACACGCGCCTTGTGCGCGGGGTTTACAACCGGCCCGTAATGGGCTTCCTCGTCGGTCGAGATGCCGACACGCAATGCGGCCATCGCGGGAATCATTTTCTCGCGAAGCCGTTCTGCTGTTTCTTCGCCCACCGGAACGACCACCGGCAATGCCATGCAGCGTTCGCCGGCCGAACCGAAAGCAGCGCCGGAGAGATCGTTCACGACCTGATCGAGATCCGCATCGGGAAGAACAATACCATGGTTTTTCGCGCCGCCCATCGCCTGAACCCGCTTGCCGGCCGCAACGCCGCGATTATAGACATAATGGGCAATATCGGACGAACCGACAAAGCTCACGCCGCCAATGGCCGGATGATCGAGAATGGCATCGACCATTTCCTTGTCACCATGCAGACATTGCAAAATGCCTTCCGGCAAACCGGCCTCGAGCATCAGTTCGGTAAGCCGAACCGGCACCGAAGGATCGCGTTCGGATGGCTTCAGGATGAAGGCATTGCCGGTCGCGATCGCCGGGCCGAACATCCACATCGGGATCATCGCCGGGAAGTTGAACGGGGTGATGCCGGCGCCGATGCCGATCGGCTGGCGCATCGAATAGACGTCGATGCCGGGTCCTGCGCCCTGGGTATATTCACCCTTCAGGACATGCGGAATGCCGCAGCAGAATTCGATCACTTCGAGACCGCGCTGGATATCGCCCTTGGAATCCGCGATCACCTTGCCATGTTCGATCGACAGCATATGGGCCAGTTCGTCCATATTGGCCTCGACCAGTTCCTTGAACTTGAACATCACCCGCGCGCGCCGCTGCGGGTTGGTTGCTGCCCAGGCCGGTTGCGCCGCCAGCGCCGCATCCACCGCCTTGTCGAGTACCGCCGCATCGCCGAGATCCACCTTGCCCTGGATACCGCCATTATTGGGGTCAAAAATATCACCCTGACGAGCCGCTTCCGCGGTTCCTCCAGAGGCCAGAACGTGGGTAATCGTGCGCATTGAAAAGACTCCTGATTGCATTTGGGGGCTATATGCTATTAACCGCGCCAATGCACAACTCCCGTAGCGCTATCTTTATTGGCAATATCGCATGACCGATGACCGTGCCGCAGGACAGAACCGGCCGATGGCAGGAATCCTAACGCGTCTGGCGGCGATGCTTTCGCTCGCGGTCATGTTCACCTTCGTCAAGCTGGCGGGCGAGCAAGGCGTGCATGTCACCGAAAGCCTGTTCTACCGCCAGCTGATCGCCATGCCGCTGATCTGCTTTCTGATCATGCGGAGCCGGGCCGGCTGGCCGTCGATCATTTCGAACAAGCACAAGCTTCATATCCTGCGGTCGGTGCTGGGCATTTTCGCCATGGGTCTGAATTTCTGGGCAATGACCCTGCTGCCACTCGCCGATGCTACCACGATCAGCTTCACCGTCCCGATTTTCGCCACCCTGTTCGCCGCCATGTTCCTGCGGGAGCAAGTCGGTATCCGGCGCTGGTCGGCAATCCTGATCGGCTTTGTCGGCGTGCTCATCGTCGTCCAGCCGGGCGGGTCGCTGATCCCCGCTGCCGGCGCGGCCATTGCTCTCGGCGGTGCTCTGGTCACCGCAGCGGTCACCATGGTGATCCGCATATTGGGCCGCACCGAGACCAGCGTCGTCACCATCTTCTGGTTCTCGGTCTACACCCTGCCCGCTCTCACGATCTGCGCCTTCATCTACGGCGGCGGCCATGATGCGCAGACATGGGGCTATCTGCTCGGCATCGGCTTGTTCGGCGCTCTGGGACAGCTGTGCATCACCCAGTCGCTGCGCTATGCGCCGGTGTCGACGATCGTGCCGATGGACTATAGCTCGCTGATCTGGGCGAGCTTCTTCGGCATCGTCATCTTCGGCCAATATCCCGGCCTGTCGATCTGGCTTGGCGCGCCGGTGATCATCGGCTCGGGCCTGTTCATCGCCTGGCGCGAACATGTGAAGTCGAGCAAGCTGACGGTTGCCAAGGCGGAGCCGAGCGCATAGTCACTCCCGCTTGAGGGAGAGAGACATGCGGAAGATCAGGCACATTTTTGCGGCGGCGCTGACGTTGCTGTTGGCAAGTGGCGCGCAGGCCGAAGAGGCGCCCGCTGCCCTCCCCTATCCCGAAGTCACCATCTTCGAAGCCGCCAAGATCATCACCATGGAGCCCGGCTATTCCGAGGCCCGCTACGTCGCCACCGCCGACGGGATCATCCTCGGTCTCGGCCAGACTCTGGAAGATCTGGAAGCATGGACGAGGGATCGCAAGGTCACCGTCGACCGGCAGTTTGCCAGGCAGATCCTGATGCCCGGCTTTATCGAGCCGCATATCCATCCGATGCAGACGATCATGATGCTGCCGATGCCGTTCATCAGCCCCGAAGAGTGGCAGCTCCCCGGCAAGACCTATCCGGCGGCGCGCGGCAAGGCGCAATATGAGCAGCGCCTGCGCGAGGAAATGGCCAAGAGCGAAGACGCCCTGTTCATCACCTGGGGCCATCACAAGCTGTTCCACGGCGACATGGACCGCGCCGAGCTCGACCGGATCGCGCCCAACCGGCCGGTGGTGATCTGGCAGCGAAGCTTCCACGAGATCATCGCCAACAGCAAGGCGCTGACGCTGCTCGGTATCGGCGACGAAGCGGCTTTCGTCGCCGCGTTCAGCAAGCCCAATATCGATCCCGGCCATGCCGCTTATGCCAGCGGCATCATCCACGAGACCGCCTTGTTCAACGGCATCGAGATGCTCCGGCCTTATCTCTTCTCACCGGCCAAGGTGCAGCAGGGTCTGGCCGACATGCGCCAGATGATGCTCGAAAATGGCGTCACCACCAGCGCCGATCTGGCATTCGGCGGCTTCGGCGGACCGGAGATGGAGTCGGCTCTGTTCAAGAGCCTTTACGACCAGCCGACCACGCCGTCGCGCATCCTCGCGATTCCCGTTGCGCCGCTGGTCACCGGCGATCCCAATGTCTGGCTCAAGGATATGAAAGCCAGATATGACAGCCCCAAATTCTTCTTCTCCAACCGGGTGAAGCTGTTCGCCGATGGCGCGTTCTTCGCCCAATATATGCAGATGAACCCGCCCGGTTACAGCGACGGTCACGAGGGCAAATGGCTGACCGAACCGGAGGAACTGCTCAGGCAGACCGAGCGTTTCTGGGACGCCGGCTGGAACCTGCACACCCATGTCAACGGCGACAAGGGCCTCGATGTGGTGCTCGACATCACCGAAAAGCTCGCCCTCCGCAACGGCCAGAATATCGTCATGGAGCATCTCGGCTATTCGACCGAGGCGCAGAACCGGCGGATCGGCGATATGGGCCTCTATGTTTCCGCGCAGCCGAACTATATCCGCATCCTCGGCGATGCCTATGCGAAGACCGGCATGGGTCCCGACCGCGCGGCGCAGATGAGCCGCCTCGGTTCGCTCGAGCGCAAGAATGTGCCGCTCGGCCTGCACAGCGACTTCAACATGGCGCCGATCGACCCGCTCTATCTCGCCTGGGTGGCGAGCAACCGGATCACCCTCGACGGCAATGTGAAAGCGCCGAAAGAGCGGCTCTCGCTTGACAAGGCCTTGCGCGCGATCACCGTTGAGGCGGCGCAGGTAATCGGCCTTGATGCGATGGTCGGCAGTATCGCCACCGGCAAGAAAGCCGATTTCACCGTGCTTGATCGGGATCCCTATGTCGGCGGCGCGGCAAAGCTGCAGGAGGTCGGGATCAAGGGCGTGATATTCGAGGGGCGCTGGTTCCCGGCGGAATAGTCCGTCTGCAAACACCGTTCGCACTGAGCCTGCCAAAGCGCTTGGCGCGAGCAAGCTGGACAGCATCGTCATCCTGAACTTGTTTCAGGACCCCTTGAGATTGCGTGCCGCCGCCCGAGGTCCTGAAACAAGTTCAGGATGACGAGTGCACCCTAATCCGTTCGCTTCGAGCGTAGTCGAGAAGCCTTGCGCCATGTGTCTCGACTACGCTCGACACGAACGGATTCTTGCCTTCAGCCATGCCAAAGTTCGTCAAACTTCGGCCAAGGAACGGTTTTTCGCGACCGGCATCGCGAGCCATTATTCTCACACAAAGCCACGAAGTCACAAAGACTTGGCACGTGTTTCTAGCACCTTTTGTGCCTTGGTGTCTTCGTGCGAACCCGTAAAAGAAACCTCGTTCGTCCTGAGCCTGTCGAGCCGCAGGCCAGCAAAGCTAACGACCCGATGGCCACGCGATACCCTCAACCGCGCTCACAATGAAAACTTTACACAAACGCGCCCTTTTGTTTTCCGTGACCTTTGCCCCAAAGCCGCAAATTTCCGGTCTTTTCTCTCCCCCACCATCGCGCCGAGTGTAACCTTTAGGCGAACCGGGCAATCTGGTCCGGTTGGTTCAGGCGGGCGAGCGCTATCGCTGTAGTCTTGTCCGAATTGTCAAAGAGCCAAGGCGAGGATAAGTGATTGGGGTGGGTGTAGGAAAGAGTAATGCGCTACGCCCTCATGCCATGACGCTCCTGCGTGCGGCGAAGGTAATGTTCGCAGCAAACCGGATCAATTGGTCCCAGACGGCGGGAACTGGCAAAAATCAAATCGTGGTGAACACGACGTTCCGAAGGGGAACATTGACAATAGCATCAGCCACAAGCGATACTGCCACCTCCGAAAATAGCTGAAGGATTGCTGATGATACCCGTCGATCCGGTTGACTTGTACAATCCAGCTCCGTTCGATGCCTTGAGCTACTATGGGCATATTGCAATCGGAATAGTCGGGCTGGTTGCCGCAATTATTGCCTTGTCGACCCGAAAGGGAAGCACAATTCATATCTTGGCTGGCAGAGTTTTTTCAATCTCTATTCTGCTTGTCGCCATCACTTCCCTGATTTTGCTATCCGTTCGCATGGCACCACCACTATTAGTCGCGGCCCTTACCGCCGCATATGCTGTTGGTACCGCCATCCTGGCCCTGAAGCCCGCTTCTACCAGGATCAGAAACATGGAATATGGACTTTTCCTGTTCGAGATTCTCGTTGTCGGCATATTTCTCGCCATGGCTATTCCCCAAATCACAGGCGGAAATATCCCAGCCATTGGTCCGCTGGTGATATTGGCCATTCCGATAATATTGCTCGCCGGCGATGTGCATTTCTTTCGTAACGCCAGCCAACGTCCGATACTCAGAATCCGCCGCCATCTGGCCCGCATGATCTGGGCTTTCATCATTGCGGTGCGCGCACCATTGGCCGAAATTTATGGTCTGCTCGATATTCCTGTCGCGATAATTTTATTTGGCCCGCTTGTGATCGCTCCTGCAATGACAATGATTTTTCTCAGGAAATACCCGAGAAAACCGGCTGCAATATAGTGCAGCACCCACGTTCGCGCCCGAAGCGGAAATACCCGTCCACCGCTCGCCACCGGAAATAAGCCAAAAAAAACCACTGGTTAATAGTAGCACCCTATAGCCCTGTGATAGAAGGGCCGGATTACCGCATTCGCGCCGCACGGTTTTCCGGCCAGCGACCGTTTCATCCGGGGGGATATATATGGCATTTATCAATCATTTTGCCGAGGCCGAAGACGAGTTGAATTATGTGCATGACGAGCGCACATCCCGGCTCAAGGCGACCCGGGCGGTACTCATTCTCGGACCGCTGATTTTCCTAGGCTTCTTCATGCTGACCCCGGTCTTTTCGTCGAACGAGGCCTTTGCGATATTCAATATCACGACGATGGCGATCGTCGGCTTTTTTGCGCTGGCGATATTTGTAACGACCAACCGCCATTATGTCGAATGGCCCTGGCTGGATATCCTGCCGTTCGTTGCCATGACCGTCGCCGCAGCTGTCCTGATGACGGTATTGGTTGGCACCACGGCTGAAAATGATCTGGATATCACCAAGATTTCCGTGGTCTTCTTTGGCCTGATCTATTTCATCGCCAGCGTCGCATTTGTCGCAAATGTGCGGCTGTTCGTGATCTGGGCGATCGGGACGCTGGGGATATTCATCGTCTATATGGATACCCACGGCATTGAGATCGACGAGATGTACCACACTATCGTCAACATCAGCTTCTTCCTGCTGTTCGCGATCTTCTCCAACTGGGAAGCCGATCGCCGGGCGCGAGCGATGTATGTGGCGCGTCAGGAGCTCAATCAGGAACGCAAGAAGACCGAGAAGCTGCTCTATAACGTCCTGCCGCAAGCGGTCGCCACGCGGCTGCGCGCCGGCGAAGTGGTGGCGGATTCCTTCTCCGATATCTCGGTGGTGTTCATCGATATTGTCGGTTTCTCGAAACTCTCCAAGCAACTCTCGCCGGGCCATCTGGTCGAGCAGCTGAACGGCTTTTTCCTGATCGCCGACCAATGCGCGACCCGCTATGGCATCGAGAAAGTGAAGACCATCGGCGATTGCTATCTCGCGGTATCGGGCGGCACGGCGTCGACCGGACCCGGCGCGAAAGATGCGGTCAGCTTTGCCAAGGACGTGATCACCGAAATGCAGAGCCGGGCCACGGAAAGCGGGATCGATATCCAGTTGCGGGTCGGCATCCATAGCGGTCCTGTGGTTGGCGGCGTGGTCGGCACCAGCCGGCTGGCCTATGATTATTGGGGCGACACGATGAATATCGCCAGCCGGATCGAAGGCGCGGCCGAGCCGAACGGGATCGCCGTGTCCGCCGCCACCTATTACCAATGTACCGACGCCCATGAATTTGAAGCACCCGAGACCATATCGTTGAAGGGCGTCGGCGATACCGTGATCTACAGGACCAAGCCCGCTGTTGCGGCGTGATTCGGCAACCGGGCGTGACGCCTGTGGTCTCGCCGCCTAGCGTTTCATCTTTTCGAAAAGATCGACCAGCTCGTCGAATTTCTCGCGCTGTTCCGCCGGGTCGCCGGTGGCAATCGCCTCGCTGACGCAGCAGGCGGCGTGATCCTTGAGAATCTGGCTCTCGACCTTGGCGAGCGCGGATTTTACCGCCTGCATCTGGTGCAATATGTCCATGCAATAGCGGTCTTCCTCGACCATTTTCGCAATGCCGCGCACCTGCCCCTCGATCCGGTGGAGCCGGTTCAGTTTCGCGCTGATATTGTCTTTTGCCATGGTTCGGTCCTTCTCAGCCAGCGAACAGCTTGTAGCTCATCCACAGCGCCATGCCGATCATGAAAATATTCTCGGTCAGCGAGATGAAGCCGAGCGGCACATTGCTGTCGCCGCCGACGCACGCACATTTAAGCTCGCGCTTCTGGACATAGACGGCGTAGAAGACCGAAACCGCGCCGATCGTACCGATGAATAGCGCCACGGGGATGGCCAGCCACATCGCGACACCGGCGATCATCAGCACGCCGGCCAGCCCTTCACCGAACGGGTAGAGATAGGAATAGCGCACCCAGCGCTTGGCGAGCAGGTCATAGTTGAGAAACATGGTCGAGAAGCTCTCGATATCACGCAATTTCAGATAGGCGAGACCGCACATCGAGAAAGCGACGAACCATTCGGCGGTCAATATCGAAAGCCAGGCACCGGTGGCGACAAAGGCGGCCCCGAGCGCCATCAGGAAAGTCATCGTGAACAGCGCTATGACCGGCTGGTAGCTGGTGTCGCTACGCTCGTCCTTCGGCTTGTCCTTGCCGAGCGCGACCCGCAATTCGTCATAGCCGCCGACCCGCTCGCCATCGACGAAGGTCTGTGGCGTGGTTTTGACATCATGTTCGGCCTTGAACGCATCGGTTTCCGCCCGCGTGGTCAGATGATGGTCCTCGACCGTGAAGCCCTGCCGCTCCAACAGGTCTTTCGATTTCAGCCCATAGGGACAGATATGCTGCTCCATCACCATGCGGTAAAGCGTTGCTGTTCTGGTTTTCACGGTCAAACCCTTGTTGTAATATACCTATGGGGGGTATATAGGAATTTGCATGATAAAAAGCAATCTCTCCCTTTCCCGCCGCCGGATGATCGGCAGTCTTGCCGCCTTGAGCGGTCTCGCCGCCCTGCCCATGCCCGCCTGGTCCATGGGCAAGATGGGTGGCCCGGTGCGCAAGGGTATCCACGAGCTTTCGGGCGCGAAGATCGATCTGCATATTGCCGATGGCCGCTTTGCCACCGGTGGCCGGTCCGGCCATGCGATTGCGGTCAACGGCACGGTGCCGGGGCCGCTGATCCGGCTGAAGGAGGGTGAGCAGACGATCCTCTCGGTGCACAATATGCTGGATGTCGACAGTTCGGTTCACTGGCACGGCCTGCTGCTGCCATTCCAGTTTGACGGTGTGCCGGGGATCAGCTTTCCGGGGATCAAACCGGGCGAGCGCTTTGATGTGCCGCTGACGCCGCGCCAGTCGGGCACTTACTGGTGGCACAGCCATAGCGGGCTGCAGGAGCAGGTCGGTCATTATGGCCCGATCATCATCGATCCCGCCGGCCCCGACCCGGTGCAATATGACCGCGAGCATATCATATTGCTCAGCGAATTCACGCCGATGCACCCGCATGCGATCATGAAGAAGCTGAAGGTCGGCGAAGGCTATTTCAGCATGCAGAAAACCAGTGCGACGGACGACTATCCGCTGAGCGCGGAAGAGCGGCGGATGTGGGGGCGGATGCGGATGATGCCGACCGATATCGCCGATGTGTCTGCGCCGACCTACAGCTATCTGATCAACGGCCACGGGCCGGAGGACGGGCTGGAGCTGCCGTTCACACCTGGCGAGCGGGTCCGGCTGCGGATCATCAATGGCAGCGCGATGACCTTCTTCAATGTCCGCCTGCCGGGTCTGTCGATGACGGTGGTCCAGGCGGACGGCCAGAATGTGCAGCCGGTCGAAGTGGACGAGTTGCAGATCGGCGTGGCCGAGACTTATGACGTGATTGTCACACCGACCGAAGCGGGTGCTTTTGCGATCGCGGCGGAGAGCATGGACCGTAGCGGCATGGCGCAAGCCTCGCTGACCTCGCAGCCCGGACGTGAGGCGGCCTTTCCTGCCCTGCGCGATCCGCCTCTGCTGTCGATGGTGGACATGGGGCATGGTTCACACGGGGGCGGAATGGATCATGGCAGCGGTGAAGCCGAAGCGGCCGAGCCGATGGATCATGGCAAGATGGATCATGCGGCCATGGGCCACGCGATGCCGGAAGCCGCGCCTGCCGACGCGCATAGCGGGCATGATATGGCAGCTATGGATATGAGCGGCGGCATGGACATGCGCGACACGGCGCTGCTCCCGGCGAGCGTCAAGACCGGGCCCGGCATCGATATGGTGGCGATGAACCCGCAGGACCGCACCGGCTATCCCGGCCTGGGTCTGGATGACGTGCCGCACCGGGTGCTCAACTATCGATTGCTGAAATCGCTCGAGATGGATCATCACAAGCGCGCGCCGGACCGCGAGATGGAGCTGCATCTCACCGGCAATATGGAACGATATATGTGGAGCTTTGACGGCAGGAAGTTCAGCGCGGTCGGCGATGATCCGATCCGCTTCGGCTATGACGAGCGGGTGCGGGTGAAGCTGGTCAACGACACGATGATGGCGCATCCGATCCACCTGCACGGGATGTTCTTCGAACTGGTCAACGGCCAGGGACATTACCAGCCGAAAAAACATACGGTGATCGTCCAGCCGGGCAGCAGCGCGACTTTTGACGTGACCACCGACGAGCCGGGCGACTGGGCCTTTCACTGCCATCTGCTCTACCATATGCACGCCGGGATGATGCAGACGGTCAGTGTCGCTTTTCCAGGAGGAGCGGCATGATGCGGCTATTTTCAGCAAGCCTGGCGGCGATGATCATGGCCACGCCAGCACTGGCGCAGGACCATACACAGATGGACCATGGCGCGCATCAGATGCCCGCTGCTCAGGAAGCCGAGCCCGAAGTGGATCATTCAACGATGGACCATGGCGCGATGGGTCATGGTCAACCAGCCTCTCCGCCTAACAGCCTGACAGGCCCCGCCAATGCAGCCGACGCGATCTGGGGTGCCGATGCGATGCGTCCGTCTCGCGAAGCGCTCTATGAAGAGCATGGCGATATGCAGATCTTCTGGTTCCAGGGCGACCGGATGGAATTTCGCGCGCGTGACGGTGAGGACGGCTATCTGTGGGATGTGCAGGGCTATTATGGCGGCGACATCGACAAATTCTGGTTCAAGAGTGAGGGCGAAGGCAGTTTTGGCGAGCCGCTCGAAAGCGCCGAAGTGCAGGCTTTATACAGCCGCGCCATCGCGCCTTTCTTCGATCTGCAGGCCGGTGTCCGGCAGGACCTGACAGGGCCCGACCGCACCCACGCAGTGATCGGCATCCAGGGTCTCGCGCCCTATATGTTCGAGGTCGATGCTGCGGCCTTCCTTTCCAACAAGGGCGGCCTGACCGCGCGCATCGAGGCGGAATATGACCAGCGGCTCAGCCAGCGCCTGATCCTGCAGCCGCGCGCCGAGATCAACCTGTCGGCTCAGGAGATTCCCGAACTGGAAATCGGCTCCGGTGTCGACAATATCGAACTCGGCCTGCGCCTGCGCTACGAGATCGCCCGCGAATTCGCGCCTTATGTCGGGATCGAGCAGGAATGGAAACTGGGCGGCAGCCGCGATTTTGCGCGGCTTGCCGGTGAGGATTCAAGCGTCACCAATTATGTGGTGGGCGTGCGGTTCTGGTTTTGATCGGCTGGTGGAGCCGATGATACTGTAGCAAATGCGTTGCTACCGGCCCGATATCGGCGGAACCCGAGTCAGGTTTCCGCGTAATTTGATCGACGCGAGGAAAAATCATGTTGCTGAAAAAAATCAAGACGCCCGGCCTGTCCCATCTTTCCTATCTGGTCGGTTCCGGCGGCAAGGCAGCCGTCATCGATCCGCGACGGGACTGCGACATCTATCTCGAGACCGCGCGCGCCGAGGGTCTTGAAATCACCCATATCTTCGAGACCCATCGCAACGAAGATCTGGTTTCCGGCGCGCCGATCTTGGCAAGCATGACCGGTGCTGCGGTATATCATGGTCCCAATCCGGCGGGTGACGTTGTTTATGCGAAGACCGCCCGTGAAGGCGACCGTTTCGTCATCGGGCAGCTGGCGATCGAGATTATCGAAACGCCCGGCCATACGGACGATCATATCGCCTTCGCGCTGTATGACAGCGAATATCCTGACGGCGCGGTCGGCGTGTTCACCGGCGACGCGCTGTTCGTGGGCGATGTCGGCCGGACCGATTTCTACCCGGAGCGCAAACGCGAAGTGGCCGGACTATTGTTCGATTCCCTGCAGAAAATTCTGGCGCTCGGCGATCAGGCGATGATCTATCCCGCCCATGGTGCCGGATCGGTTTGCGGATCGGGAATGGCGGAACGGGAATTTTCGACCGTCGGCCACGAACGGAAAAACAATCCCCGGCTGCAAATCGGGAGCCGGGATGAATTTATCGAGGCCAAGATCAGCGAGAATCATTATCAGCCCCCCTATTTCCGGTTGATGGAACGGCTCAATCTGGAAGGCGGCGATCCTGCTCCGCGGGTGCCAAGGCCGAAAAACCTGAGCCTGTCGGAACTGGACGATTGTTCCGCTACCCATTGGATCGACGTGCGCGATCCAATGGCATATGCCTCGGGTCATTTCTCCGGATCGATGAGCCTGCCGGTTGGCATGATATCGGCTTTTGCCGGATGGTATATCGGCGAGGAAGACAGCATTTTGCTGATCGGTTCGGACGAAAGCCAGCTTGCCAGTGCAACAGAGCATCTCGTCCGGATCGCGCTCGACAATATTGTTGGCGGCTATAGTGGCGTGGTCCCGGCGGCGGCGGCAGGGAAGAACATGGAACAAATCCCGATGATCGAGACCGAGGAAGTCAGGAAGCGGCTGCAAGAGCATCGCAGCGACTGGACCCTGCTCGACGTGCGCGATGCGGATGAACGAAGCGAAGTCTCGATCGACGGCTCGCAGCATATCTATGTCGGCGAACTGAACGAACGGTGGAAGGAACTCGACAAGGCGCGCCACTATACATTGATGTGTGCCAGCGGGATGCGGGCGACGGTGGCAGCGGGTTGGCTGGCCAGTCGCGGATTTGGGAAGCTCGACATTTATCTTGGCTCTATGGGCGCATGGAAAGCATCCCAGGCGGAGAGCTAAAGGAGGATATTGGCGGCAGACAATAGCCGGAATTTACTCGGCAATCGAACGCTTGCCTGTCATGCTCCAGAGCAATCTCCCAGCCAATAGACCAAGCAGGATCGCGGCAATGTCTGCGGCAAAATCCATCCAGTCGGCGTCGCGCCCGAATCCCATGGACAGCTGCAGAATCTCGATCGCGCCGCCGAAGGCCATCAGCAGGACGAACAGGCTCGCCACATGTGCACGTGTCCACAGCAGCCGGGCCATCAGAGATAGAGTGAAAAATGCAAGACCGTGGTTGAGCTTGTCATTGGCAAAAACCGTCGGCGCGTCCCCGGCAGGCATGAGCGATATGGCGAGAATGATGCCGAGCAATAGCCAGAACAGGGTGCGGAATATTTTTTGAGCATGCATCGGGATTAACTAGCGGACGAAAAATGACCGGTGCGTTAACGCGGGTCGGGAATAAAGTCCTCGGCAGTGGTACTTGGGTCTGCAGCAGACTATTGTTCTGGCTATTGTTGACGGCAGCCAAGATGGTCAGCGGCATGGCGGCTTTTTGACAATATTGGAATCAGCTGTCTTCGTCATCCACCGCAAGAGCAAGGCGATCAAGCCAGGCCTGCGCCTGTTTCGCTTCGCCAACTGCCTGTGAGCCAACCGGGCCGCGTGAAGCGAGAAATTGCTGTTGGAGTTCGAACGGAGGCATGAAGAGCAGGTCTCTCGCCTTGTCAATCTCCTGGCCCAGTTCACTCAGATTATCGATGGTTGGAGCCACGGCCAAGCGTGTCCTGCGATCCCCTTTATGATCGAATAATCCCGCTTTGCCCGATGCCGCTGTTCGCAAGGCGTCGAGGAGCGCTGCCGTATATTCCGCTTCAAGTTCTGAACGACGGGCGTCCAGGCGGTCAAGTCGATCAGCTTTAGCCATGCCGGCGCGTTACACCGCCCTATTCATGGTAGCAATCCAAACTCGGGTCCGGTGCGAGATTGCCAGCAGACCCAAGAGCCGGCGAGATTCAGGTCCAGCCAACCTCGAAAACCGGTTCGGGCTGATCCTGAACGGTCTGGCCGCCGCCCTGCAAATCCCTGCGCACGGCATAGGGAATCGAGCGATAGATTTTCGGTTCCTTGATATTGAGCTCGGCCCGCGCCTGCTTCAGCGGCGTTTCGAGCAGTCTTTCGATATCGGCAGCCAGGATGAAATCCGCCTGCTGGCCGTGCCGGTAGCCCTCGCGGATGGCTCGCCGAATGTTTTTCCTTTGGTCAAACCGTTCCGCCATCGCGCCGATCGTGCCCATCAGCATCAGCAGCCGCAGTCCGATATCGGGCCATTGCCCGCGATAGACTTCGAGCAGACAGATTTCGCCAAGCGCATCGGTGTCATAGCCGCTGAGCACATGCCAGAGATCATGCGACACCTCGAAATGGATGAAATAGCGGCGATAGGCCTCGAACATGGTAGGTGCATGGACATCGATCCCGGCATGTCTGGCGGCATCGAGCAGCCCATCAACGGCAAAGCCTTTCGTCTCCACCATCCTGTAATAGCAATGGCCGACGGTGCCTTCCGGCAGGCCGGCAAGCCAGTCCCGCCGGCTCAACAATTCTTCGATGCGAACCTCGCCGTTCAATATCCTGCGGCCATAGTCGGTTTGAGAAAGCTGTTCAAAGCCTTGTCTATAGGCCTTGCCGGACACCGCCTGAAACAGGTCATAGACATGGCTTGTCTCTTCAATATCCCTGAAGATCCGGATCATGCTCGTGATAGCCCGCAGCGGCTGCATCCGCGCTACCGGCGGTACCGGATAGCCATTGACATATTCCACGGCATCCTCGTCGCAACGTTCCGGGAACAGTCGGTTGGTCATCTTCTCTCTCCTTCCGATCTCTTTATATTTCGGCAGTCCTCTTCCTTTTGCAGGGCAGACAATCACGCTGTGCCCGTCTCCCGATCAGACGCAGCAAATTGCTGGCCCAAAATCCTGTCGTCCTATCCTGCGTCAATCGCGGGAGCGCCGCGATCACCTACTCAATTCACCCCGCGATCTTTGCCTTCCCAATAAGGCGCGCGCAGTTCGCGGCGGAGGATCTTGCCCGACGCATTGCGCGGCAATTCCGGGATGACATCGACCGTTTTCGGTACCTTGAAGCCGGCAATCCGTTCCTTGGCCCAGGCGATGATGCTGTCGGTGTCGACCTCGCCGGCATCCGGCTTGGGCGAGATCACGGCTTTCACCGCTTCGCCCCATTTGGCGTCGGGGATGCCGATGACGGCGACTTCATTGACCTGCGGGTGACCGAAGATCGCATTCTCGACTTCTGCCGGATAGACATTCTCTCCGCCGGAGATGATCATGTCCTTGACCCGGTCCTTGATGTAGAAATAGCCGTCCTCATCCATCACCGCCGCGTCGCCGGTATAGAGCCAGCCATCGGCGTCGACCGTTTCGGCTGTCTTCTCCGGATTATCGAAATAATGCAGCATGTTGAGGCCGGAACGTGTGGCAATTTCTCCGATTGTGCCGGGCGGAACTTCCTGCCGGTTTTCATCGACGATCTTGAGCTCGACACTGGGCAGCGGAATACCGATGCCGCGCATCCGCTCGTTGCCCGCCGGATCATGATCCTCGGGCGGCAGGATGCAGATGGTTCCCGTCGTCTCGGTCATGCCATATTGTTGGCAGAACAGCGCCTGCGGCATGGTCTGGATGCACTGGCGCAGCAGTTCCAGCGGGATCGGCGCAGCACCATAAGTGACACTGCGGACGCTGGAGAAATCGGTATCCTTGGCGCGCGGCCAGTTGACCAGCATCTGCAGCGCGGTCGGCACCAGGAAAAACTGGTTGAGCCCCTTGTCGATACAATCGAGCACATGATCGGGATGAAATTCGGGAATGACCATCATCGTTGCGCCATTGTAAAAGGCGATCGGACCGATGCCGGAACCGGCAATATGCGCGCAGGGCATGACCGCCAGCGTGCTGTCGCCCGGTTTCAGATCGATCCACGCATGGTCGGGCTGGTCCTCGATAAGCGGCCGCAGCTTGAACAGATTGTCATTGGCCAGCACCGCACCCTTGGGATTGCCGGTCGTGCCGGACGTGTAAAGCTGCAGCACGCCTTCTGCCGGGTCGCATTGCGGCAAGTCACCGGGCGTCGTATTGGCAATAAAATCTTCCAGAGTCGGCAGGTCGGTACCGGATTTGGTGCAGAGTATTGTCCTGGTCTCGGGCGATTCCTTCGCGGCATTTTTTGCGACCTCGGCAAATTCCGGCTCGCAGATCAGCAGCGGTGCTCGCGTGTCTTTCAATACATAGGCCACTTCCGGTGCGGCAAGACGCCAGCCAATCGGTGCGATGACCATGCCGGCGCGACTGGCGGCGGCGAACAGGGTGAAATAGAGGCCGCTGTTCTTGCCGAGCCAGCAGATGCGGTCGCCCTTGGCGAGACCGGCACCGGTCAGGGCCTGCGCATAAGTGGTGACCCGTTTGTCGAGCTCGGCATAGGTCACCAGACCATCGGGATCGTCGATTGCAATATTGTCCGGTATATGCTTGGCCCAATGGGCGATGGAAGATCCCATGCAGCGTCTTGTCTCTGTCATTTGCCCGCTCCTATATTGTTCTGACAGCCTTGTTAATCGCGCGATTAAGACATGGCAAGGGGAACGGTGCTCGCCCCTCCTCTTTAGAAGTATCAGGTCGATCATGCCCCCGGCATGATCTAAACAGTTCGGGGAAGTGTTTACCTGACACTGGGTTGGGGTGGTGGCGATGTGTGAACATCGCTCGCGCAGCGACAAGCGGCACCAAACCACCCCAACCCCTCCTTTGAAAAGGAGGGGCTTAATTCTTTCGATAGACCAGCGATATATTATTGGCCGGCATCTCGATCAGGCTTTCGCGGGTGAAGCCGTTGCGCGCCGCCAGCCCATCCATATCGGCGACATCGCGCAGGCCCCAGCGCAGGTTGCGGCTCTTGAGGCTGCGTTCGAAGGCGAGATTGCCCGGCGCGGTTTCGACATCATCGCGCAGATAGGGCCCGTAGAGATAGAGAGGCGCGCCCGGAGCGAGCAGCTTGCCGGCCTTTGCAAACAGGCCGATGCTCGATTCCCACGGGCTGATATGGACCATGTTGATGCACAGGATCGCCGCCACATCCTGTACGTCCCATTGCGCGGCCTGCGCATCGAGCTGTTTCGGCGGCAGGATATTGCCCACTGCTTCGCGCTTGGTCCAGGCAGCGATGGACTCGCAACAGGCCGGATCGGGATCGCTTGGCTGGAAGGTCAGGCCGGGAAAGGTCCGCCCGAAATAGACCGCATGTTCGCCGGTGCCGCTGGCGATTTCCAATATGGTGCCATGGTCGGGCAGGATATCGCGCAGGGCCGCGACAATCGCATCGCGGTTGCGCAGCGTTGCCGGGGCATGGCGCTGTTCACCCGGAGCGGCATCGTCGATGGTCCAGGGTTTCGGATCGGTCATCATCTGTCTCCCGCATCGATAGGCTGCCGCCGCCAGACTGCGGCAAGGAAACTGCCGATGACGACGTGATAGACAGCCGATATGGCGCTTGGCACCGGCGCGAGCGCTGCCTGCATCGGGCTGGTAAATTGCGCGGCAAAAGTGGGTGTGGAGGCGAGGCTGGAGCCGAGGCCGCTATTCTGCATGCCGACCTCGATGCTGATCGTCCGGCGCTCCGCTTCGCCGAGGCCCATGATTTTGGTGATCAGATAGCCAAGCCCGAAACCGAAGACATGGAGCATTAATATCGCCAGCATCAGCACCCCGAAATGCGCTTCGATCAGCGCCTTGTTATTGGCAATAATGCCGCCAATGATCAGCACGACGACGATTACCGACGCGAGCGGGGATATGACCGCTAATTTCTCCGTCGCTCTGGGCAGATAGCGGTTGAACAGGACACCTGCGATAACCGGCAGCAACACGATCGAGACCATGTTGAGGAACAGACTCCACTGGTCAATCTCGACATATTTGCCGGCAAGCCATCCGGTCAGCAGCGGCGTTGCAATGACCGCGATCAGGGTCGAGGCCATGGTCATCGTCACCGACAGCGCCAGATTGGCATTGGCGAGATAGGCGACGACATTGGACGCTGTGCCGCCGGGGCAGCAGGCGACGAGGATCAGGCCGACCGCGAGACCGGTCTCCAGCCCGAATGTCATGGCGAGACATATCCCGGCCAGCGGCATCACGGTAAATTGCAGGATGACCCCGGTTGCCACGCAGCGCGGGATTCTGGTGATCCGCCTGAAATCGTCAAAGGACAGGGTCAGACCCATGCCGAGCATCACCAGCCCGAGCATCACACTGACCAGCGGCTGGCCGAGCGGGCGGAAACGGCCATCGACGATCCAGAGGAAATGTTCGGGCAGAAACCATGCCCAGGCTGTCCCCAAAACTGTCCACAGGGCGAAAAGATTGGTCAGGCGGTGGATCAATTATTTCCTCCCTGTCGCGAAGCGATGGGGAGGTGGCAGCCGACGCGGCTGACGGAGGGGCCCCTCCACCATCCTGCGGATGGTCCCCCTCCCCACGGCTGCGCCGCAGGGAGGATGATGTTTTGCGAATATGTCAGACTTGCGCCCCCTCATTCCGCAGCTTGAGCAAAATCCTCGTCTTCCGTCCACACCAATATCGGTTTGCGCGCGGCCCGGGTTTCGTCGAGGCGGCGGCGCGGGGCGAAATAGGGCGCGGATTTCAGCGTCTCGTCGCCCGCCTTGGCGCGCTCGGCCACCGAACGGAAGGCGCCGATAAACTGATCGATCGCCGCCTTGCTCTCGGTCTCGGTCGGCTCGACCAGCATCGCGCCGTGGACAACCAGCGGGAAATACATGGTCATCGGGTGATAGCCCTCGTCGATCATGCCCTTGGCCAGATCGAGCGTCGACAGGTCGTTGGTGAAGCCCTTATCCGAGAACAGCGCCTCGTGCATGCACGGCCCGCTGTGCGCGAAAGGCGCATCGAGCACGTCTTCCAGACTGCGCAGGATATAATTGGCATTGAGCACGGCGTCTTCTGCCACCTGTTTCAGACCGTCTGCGCCGTGGCTGAGTATATAGGTCAGCGCGCGGGTGAACATGCCCATCTGGCCGTGAAAGGCGCTCATCCGGCCGAATGTGTGCGGATGCCGGTCCTCCACGGTCTCTTCCTCGACCAGAGTGATATGGCCATCGGCATGACGCTCGGTAAAGGGTAGCGGGCCATAAGGCGCCAGCGCTTCGGACAATACCACGGGACCGGAACCCGGCCCGCCGCCGCCGTGCGGTGTGGAGAAGGTCTTGTGCAGATTGATATGCATCGCGTCGATGCCGAGATCGCCGGGCCGGACCTTGCCAACGATCGCATTGAAATTCGCGCCGTCGCAATAAACATAACCGCCCGCAGCGTGCACCGCGTCGGAAATCGCCTTCATGTCGGGCTCGAACAGGCCGCAAGTGTTCGGATTGGTGATCATCACGCCCGCCACGTCGGGGCCGAGACGCGCCTTCAGCGCCTCCAGATCGACCCGGCCAGCGGCATTGGCGGGAATATCCTCGACCTTGTATCCGGCAAAGGCGGCCGTTGCCGGATTGGTGCCATGGGCGCTTTCGGGCACGAGGATCACTTCACGGGCGTCGCCGCGCGCTTCAAGGGCAGCCCGGATGCAGAGGATGCCGCAAAGCTCGCCATGGGCGCCGGCCTTGGGGGTCATCGCCACGCCGTGCATGCCGGTCAGCTTGATCAGCCAGACGGCCAGTTCGTTGATCACACCCAGTGCACCCTGCACGCTGTCCACCGGCTGCAGCGGATGGATATCGGCAAAGCCCTTGAGCCGCGCCATTTTCTCGTTGAGCCGCGGATTATGCTTCATCGTGCAGCTGCCGAGCGGGAACAGGCCTACGTCGATCGCATAATTCTGGCGGCTGAGCCTGGTATAGTGACGCACCATTTCGCCTTCGGACAAGCCGGGAATGGCGATCGGCGTTTCGCGTTCGAGGCCGCCGAGACGGCTTGCTACTTGCGGAGCCTCGGGCAGATCGACGCCGCTACGATCCGGCGAGCCGATTTCGAAAATCAGCGGTTCGTCGACCATCAGGGCGCGGTTGCCGGTGTGGGTGGTGATGCTATTCTGGTCGGGCATGATCAGATTGGCTTTCTGCTGTGTCGGGCGTCCTTCGGCGAGCATGGTCATGACAGGGCTCCTTCCAGAGCGGTTGCAAATTGCTCGACTTCTCCGTCGGTCGAAGTTTCGGTGACGGCGACAAGCAATCCGTTGGCGAGCGGCTGTTCCTGCGGATAGAGCCGGCCGAGGGAGACGCCGGCGAGAATCCGCTGATCGGCAAGCTGCCGCACGATGGGCCGTGAATCCGTATCAAGAACCAGGGTAAATTCATTGAAAAAGCTGTCATTTAACAATGAAACACCTTTGATCGACGAAAGCCGGTCCGCCGCCTGCACCGCTTTTTTGTGATTGAGCATCGCCAGTTCGCGCAACCCTTTTTCACCAAGCAAGGTCATATGCGCGGTGAAAGCCAGCGCGCACAGGCCGCTGTTGGTGCAGATATTGGACGTCGCTTTCTCGCGGCGGATATGCTGCTCGCGAGTGGAAAGCGTCAGGACAAAGCCGCGCTTGCCTTCAGCGTCGACGGTCTCGCCGCAGAGCCGGCCGGGCATTTGCCGGACATATTTCTGCTTGCAGCCGAACAGGCCGACATAGGGACCGCCAAATTGCAGGCCGACGCCCAGCGACTGGCCTTCCCCGACGACGATATCGGCATCCATTTCACCCGGCGATTTGATCGCGCCGAGCGCAACGGGCTCGGTAACGACGGCGATCAGCAAGGCTTTATGCTGGTGCGCTTTCTCCGCGATCGCGGAGAGATCGCCAATGCGGCCCAATATATCGGGATATTGCACGACCACGCAGCTGGTTTCGTCGTCAATCTGGTCCAGCATGTTCTGGCCGTCGGTGGCGGCATCGAGAGTCGGCACCTGATAGGACAAATTGTCCTTGGTGAAGCGCGCCATGGTCCTGGCGACCGACACATAATGGGGATGCAGGCCGGACGAAAGAATCGCCTTGCTGCGTTTTGTGATCCGCTGCGCCATGGTGATCGCTTCCCAGCAAGCGGTCGAGCCATCATACATAGAGGCATTGGCGACATCGACACCGAACAGGCGGGCGACCTGAGTCTGGAATTCGAACAACGTTTGCAACGTGCCCTGCGCGATTTCCGGCTGATAGGGCGTGTAGGCGGTCAGAAATTCACCGCGCTGGATGATATGGTCAACGCTGGCGGGGACATGGTGACGATAGGCCCCTGCCCCCAGGAAGAACGGCATGTCGCCGGCAGCATGATTCTTTTTGGCCAGCGCCTTCATATGCGCTTCCACTGCCATCTCGCCGGCGTGCATCGGCAGCCCCTCGATCGGTCCGTTCAGCCGGGCTTGTTCCGGCACATCGACGAACAGATCGTCAACCGATTGCGCGCCGATGGTGGCCAGCATTGATTGCCGGTCTTCAGGAGTCAGAGGGAGATAACGCATTACATTCTTCCTTCCAATCGCCCCTCCCTTTCGAGGGAGGGGAAAGGGGTGGGTTACGAGGAAGCTGGCTCGATGCCAGCATCCAAATTTGCGAGTGAGGACAGGCCCCACCCCAACCCCTCCCCTGAAGGGGAGTGGCTATATAATCCTACAGATCGTCGACAAAGGCCTTGTAAGCTTTCTCGTCCATCAGATCGCTGAGCTCATCCTTGTCCGACAGCGTGATCCGGAAAAACCAGCCATCTTCTTCGGCCGATGAATTGACCAGCCCCGGCTCATCTTCCAGCGCTTCGTTCACTTCGATCACTTCGCCGGAAACCGCGGCATAGACGTCGGATGCAGCCTTGACCGATTCCACCACGGCGGCATCATCGCCCTGCTCCAGTTCCGTGCCGACTTCCGGCACTTCGATAAACACGATGTCGCCCAGCTGTTCCTGCGCATAGTCGGTGATACCGACGGTTGCCGTGTCGCCTTCGACCTCGACCCATTCATGTTCATCGGTAAAATATCGGCTCATTCTCGTTTCCTCTTCCTGTCAATCTATGGCTTGGGTTTGCGGTGATAGTTATGCGGTACAAAGGGCATGTCGGCGACGGTGCAAGCAATTTTCTTTCCGCGCTGCTCGACGGTGATGGCGGTTCCGGTTTCCGACAGGTCCATCGGGACATAAGCCATGGCAATGGGCCGCTGTAGCGTCGGCGAGAAACCGCCGCTCGTGACATTGCCGATGGTCGCACCGGCAGCGTCGATCACGGTCGCGCCTTCACGAATGGGTTGGCGGCCATCGACAAACAGGCCGACCCGCTTCTTCGCGGCCTTGTCCGGATATTGCGCAAGCACGCGCTCGGCTCCGGCAAAATTGCCTTCCTCGCGCCGCGCCCTGGAAAGGGCGAAATTCAGATTGGCTTCGACCGGCAATATGTCGGCATTCATGTCATGGCCGTACAGCGGCAGCCCCGCTTCAAGTCGGAGGCTGTCGCGGGCACCGAGGCCAATCGGACGCACTTCGTCCAGCTCCGTCAGAGCGGCGGCCAGGGTCACCGCATGTTCGGCCGGCACGCTGATTTCAAAGCCGTCTTCCCCGGTATAGCCCGAACGGCTGATGCCGAGCGGGATCCCGCGCCACAGAAACGGGCCCGCTTCCATGAAATGAAGATCGGTTGGCACAGGCCAGTTCGGCTCGCCCGGATCGATCCCGAGCTTGGCCAGCGCTTCTGCGGCCTTGGGGCCTTGCAACGCCAATAGCGCTGCGTCTTCCAGATGGTGAAGCGTCAGGCTGTCGGGCAGCTGTGCCTGCAGATAGGCGATATCGTCATGCTTGGTCGCGCCATTGACCACCAGATAGAGATGGTCGCCGGCGTTGGTGACCATCAGATCATCCAATATCCCGCCATCTTGCGCCAGCAGCAACGTGTAGCGGATTTTCCCCGGTGCCAGCGCCGACAGATTGCCCGGCGTGATCCGCTCCAGTGCATCGGCAGCGCCCTCGCCCACCAGCTGCAACTGGCCCATGTGCGACACGTCGAACAGGCCTGCTTCGGTCCGGGTCCAGATATGTTCGGCCATCACGCCTTCATATTGCACCGGCATTTCGTAACCCGCGAAGGGCACCATCCGTGCGCCGAGGCCGCGGTGCCAGTCGCCCAGTGGCAATTGTTTCAGATTTTCGGTATTTTCACTCATCATATTTCCGGATCAAGAAGACAGCCCGCAGCAAAGCCCTGCAAAACTGCCCCCTCTGTCACGGAACCTGAGAGTTTCATCTTCCTTCGCCAAGGCTTCGGCGGAAAGGTCCGCCGTCGCAAAAGCGACGAAGATTTACCCCTTCGGTGGAGCGCCGGTCATTGCGACCATCCACTCTCTTTCCAGAGTGCTTGTAAGACGGTTGCGGTCCGTTGGCCTGAGAGTTTCCGGGGCGGTTGCTCCTTCGGCGGCCTTTCGGTCTGGTGGGACAGAAAAACACTCTCCCGCAACGCCTCATGAACCTTGCCCATAGGCGCCGATCAAAAAGCAGACTTATGAGTGGATGACCCGGTGGGCGGTGTCAATGATTCTGTTGTGCGGTGCAGTATTTTTCGACGGGCTTGTTCAAACCATCGCCCAGACCGCGTCGTTCTCATGCACGAATGCTCCGGGTTCATCCTCACCCATCAGCGCCACAATCGCATCGGCGACATCGCTGGCGAGGATCGAACGGAAGCGGCGGAATTTGCCGTGCAATAACAGGTCCATGATCGGGCTGGCGGCGATTGCCAGGCTTTCACCGAGCCGATTTTCGCCCTTCCGTTCGCCGCGCAGCAGGCCGGGGCGGATGATATCGAGACGATCAAAATTCTGGGCACGGAGCAGGTCCTCGGCTTCACCCTTGGTCTTCAGGTAGAAACTCGATGCTGTGCTGTCCGCCATGGTTGACGATATGGCAATGAAATGTATCGCGCCCGAGGCTTTGGCTGCCGCCGCGACGGCTCCGACCAGATCGCGATCGACCGCTGCAAATTCTTCCTTCGATCCGGCCTTTTTCATCGTCGATCCGAGGCAGGATATGACGATGTCGGGTTTGATCTTCGCGATGGTCACGGGCCAGTTTTCCTGCAGCTGGACGTGGATTCGCGCCTTGCCGACATCCTCGCGATAGGGCCTGCGGAGCAGCAGATGAAGCTTCTTGTCCGCGCCCTGCTCGACCAGCTTGCGGGTCAGCAATCCGCCGATCAGGCCGGTGGCGCCGACGATCAGGATTTTTTCGGCCATGTTCAGGGTCTCCGCAGGCTGTCGATATGATAAGACCTCATAGCAGCGAACACTGCTATCCACACCACTTTATGGGCTGCTCACCTATTCGGGTTGCGCCAAGGCCTCGCGCGAGTGACAGGATCAGCTTCGGTCAGCCCGCTCGCCGAAGATTTCCCGGTGCCGGTTACGGGCATAGCGATCGGTCATCCCGGCAAGAAAGTCCGCGATATGGCGGGTGCGCGCCGGCTCTTCACCGGGCAAGGCCAAAGCCCAGCTTTCCGGCATCAGTTCGGGCTTTTCGCGATAGGCTTTCACCAGATCGCCGACCATCATCTTGCCTTCCTCTGCCGCTCCCATCTGCTTGGGGTGATGATAGAGATTTTTATACATGAAGCTTTTGAGCGCGCGCTCCTGTTCGGCCATTGCGCTCGAAAAGCCGCCGATCATCTGACCCGCCTGCCGCACATCCTGTGAGCTTTTCACGCCCAGTTGGTCGATACGGGCCTGCGTCGTTCTAAGCACGTCATTGGCCATCAGCCCGATCTGATCGCGGATCAGCTCCGGCAACAGCCGTTCTTGCGGCACGTCGGCAAAGCGATCGCAAATGGCCCGCCACCGTTCGGCGATGAATGGCAGCTCGAGCAGCTGATCCAGGCTCAGCAGCCCTGCCCGCATGCCGTCGTCAATATCGTGGTTGTCATAGGCAATATCATCGGCAATCGCTGCGATTTGCGCCTCCAGCGACGGCCAGCTGTTCAGCTCGAGGTCCATCGCGTCATTGGCTTCGGCCAGCGCCCAGGTCGGTTTGCTCACCGGGCCATTATGCTTGGCCAGCCCCTCCAGCATTTCCCATGTCAGATTGAGCCCGTCCCAGCGCGGATAGGGTGTTTCGAGCTTGGTCAGCGTCCGGATGGTTTGCGCATTATGATCGAAACCGCCAAAATCCGCCAAGGCTTCTTCCAGCGCATCTTCCCCGGCATGGCCGAAGGGAGGATGGCCAATATCATGGGCGAGGCAGAGCGCCTCCGTCAGGTCTTCGTTCAGGCCGAGCGCCCGCGCGATCGTCCGCCCGATCTGCGCGACCTCGAGGCTGTGAGTCAGGCGGACGCGATAATGGTCGCCATCGGGCGCGACAAAAACCTGGGTCTTGTGGCGCAATCGGCGGAAAGAAATAGAATGGATGATCCGGTCGCGGTCACGCTGAAAATCATCCCGCGGCCCGCGCGTAACATCCCGTTTTTCATCATGCAGCCGACCCCGGCTGTGCGCAGGATCGCTGGCATAGCTTTTCAACTGGGTCATTTGGTCAGCTCGTTGACCTCGACACCATCAGCGCTGGCCCAGGCAAAGCCGTCACCGCCATCCTTGCGATAATCCGCCTCAAATGCCTTGGCAGCCTTGAAATCATCAAATGGCCCGACCACCAGCCGCCGGGTCTTGCCCCATGGGGACGTCCATGCCTTCTGACTCTTGAACAGGTCCGGCTGTTTTTTGGTCATGCGACGATAATCGAATTTCAGCGCATCGATATTTGAACCCGTGGCAATCTGCACCCAATAGCGCTTGGGATGCTGCGGCTCTTTCGGCTTTACCGGCGCTTTTTTTTCAACCGGTTTGGCAATGATTTTCGGCTGAGGCTTGGCCGGTTCGATTTCGTCGAGATCGACCGGAACCACTGCGCTCTGCGTTTCCCGATCCGGGATGCTGATCCCCTTGATAATGTCGGCAAGCGGTTTTGCGGCTGGCTCCGCTGCTGCCATTTCGGCAGCCACAGAACCGGATTGAGCGAGATCAAAATTGATCAGATTGACCGGCCCGTCCGCCTGGGTCCCGCTTGCGGAAGGGGTATCCATAACCGGGTCGGCTGGCTGCGGAACAGGCTTTCGACCTGCGATTTCAACTTTCCGTTCCACTGTCTGCGATACCAGCACGGGCGGCTGGCTGACACCAAGACTGGTTGCAAAACCGGGGGCGGAGCTTTTGCTCTCCGGCTTGATTTCGGCGGTCTTGATCGGTTCCGGCAGGCTCCTGGCAGGCGCCGGTTCTGGCTCTGGAAGCGGTAGGGTTGCCGGGGGCGGTGTTGGTGTTGGCTTAGCCGAAGCAAAGGCTACCGAACGGGCAGAACTCGCACTGGACGGCGCTGGCAATTCTGTTTCGGGTAACAGAACAACACCATCTTTTTTCGCACGCCGGCTTGATTTCCGGTCGGGATTTTTGCGGTCCGCCGCACCGGGACGGCGGCGAGGCGACTTGTCTGGCATGGCCAGTACCCGAGGGCGCTTGGCATCTGAGCCCAAAGCCTCTCCGACGGGAATCAGGCCTGCATCTGCGCCATCTCCACCCCTTGTGGCCAGCGACGATGCCAATTGCACTGCTGCCACATCGACACCGATATTCTCGCTGGCAGGAAAATGCCCGAAATGGACGGCCGCTGCTTTCTGCGCCGCAGTCAGCTTTGGCATCCGGTCGAAAAAGGGTTTGATGGCTTTCGCCATTCTCCGCTCCATCGTCTGTTCGACGATATTGTCCGCGTCCTTTTTCCTGCCGTTCATGGCATAGATAAACGCCCGGTTGCGCCATGCATCGCGGTCGCTTTTCTGAAGCAAGGGGTTGAGTTGCGCCTCGGCCCGGTCAACGTCGCCGCTAATCCCGAGCGATATCGCATAGCGCTTGATCAGTTCATCATTGCTACCGAATCGCATCGCCAACTCATAATCTTTCTGGGCATCACGGTTTCGGCCAATCAAATCATAGGCTAGACCACGATCGGCCGCAATTTCGCGCGGCGCTATGCCATTGGCAACCGCTTGGTCAAAATAGCGGATCGCACCAAATGGATTTTCCTCTGCGAGCAGCGCTCTGCCCAGTCCGGCTTTCACCCGGCCGCTGGAGGAATATATCTGGTCCGCTTTTGCCAGAAAACCGATTGCCGCCCGCATGTCGCCCAGTTCGAGCGCCGCAAGTCCGGCGTCGGCCAAAGCCGATGAATCGTTGGAATTGATCGCAATCCGGCGCAGCGCATCCTGCAGGTCGTCGCTGTTGGACTGAGCACTGGCCAGGGCGATGGCGGGGCCTTGGGGCACAGCGGTGGCGGCAAGGACTGCGGACACCGCTAGCAAAATTTTGAATCTATGTTTCACAAGACCTATAAAGGAATGATTGCGCATGAAATCAATCGTTGCCGCAATCCAGCAAGGCCAATGGTGGCACGCGAAAGACAAACTCCTTCGCGCAGCCCCATCATCCTGTTCGGCCGGAACGTGATCTTACTGATTATTCTGCCGGTTCAAAAACCGCGGGATGTCGAGCGGATCGCGCGACTTGTCGTCCTCGCCATCATCGGCTTCATCGCCTTTTGAACCACCACGGGTCAGATTGGACATCCGTTCAAACAATGTTCCGCCACCGGTGGCTACACGCGGTGCCGGCGGTGCTTGACTGGCCGGACTGCTGGCAGGAGCCGCTTCCTGATTATCGTGCTGAATGGCATCGTCGCCAAGCACCAGTTCATCCTCTTCCGGTACGGAAGGTGCCGATGCGATGCCGGGCGTCAGCGAGGCAAAAGATGGCGTCGAGCCATAATCATCATCGTCACCATAAGTTGCGACGGGAGCAACTGGCGCTGCCGGTGCTACGGGCGCTGCGGGCTCCGCTTCAACGCTGGGTTCTGGCTCAAACGCGGCTTCCGGTTCCTCTACAGAAACTTCTTCGCTCTCGTCACTTGCAATGGATGAAGCAAAACTGGCTGGAGCCGGAGCTTCTTCCGATTGCCTTGCAGGGCTGCTCATGGCGAAGGATGGCACAGGCGCGGATGCCGACATGCTGCCGTCACTATCGATTCCGGTTGCGACTACGGAAACACGAATACGCCCGTCCAGATTCGGATTGAATGCACTACCCCAGATAATATTGGCGTCCGGATCGACCAGCTCGCGAATATGATTGGCTGCTTCGTCGACTTCCATCAGGCGCATATCGTCGCCGCCGGTGATCGAAACGATGACGCCCTTGGCACCCTGCATCGACACGCCGTCGAGCAAAGGATTGGCAATGGCTTTTTCGGCTGCTTCCAGCGCACGTCCGTCGCCTTCGGCTTCGCCGGTACCCATCATCGCCTTGCCCATTTCGTGCATCACGCTGCGCACATCGGCAAAATCGAGGTTGATCAGGCCAGGCATGACCATCAGGTCGGTAATGCCGCGTACGCCCTGTTGCAGGACTTCGTCTGCCAGCAGAAAGGCTTCCTTGAAAGTGGTGTTCGGATTGGCGACCAGAAACAGGTTCTGGTTCGGAATGACGATCAAAGTATCGACATTCTTCTGCAGTTCCTCAATGCCGGCTTCGGCCGCTTTCATCCGGCGCGTGCCTTCGAAAGTGAAAGGCTTGGTCACCACGCCAACGGTCAATATGCCGCGGTCGCGTGCCGCCTTGGCGATTACGGGAGCAGCACCGGTACCAGTACCGCCGCCCATGCCGGCTGCGATGAAACACATATGCGTGCCTTCCAGCGCCTGCTCGACCAGATCGATTGTTTCCTCGGCAGCCGCCCGGCCGACCTCTGGCCGTGATCCGGCACCCAGGCCCTGAGTAATATCGGGACCAAGCTGGATACGCCGTTCGGCAGTCGCGCTGTTGAGCGATTGTGCGTCGGTGTTGGTGACGATGAAATCCACGCCCTCAACCTGGGCAGCGATCATGTTGGCAATGGCGTTGCCCCCTGCTCCGCCGACTCCGATAACCGCGATTTTCGGTTTCAGTTCTTCGACTTCCGGTGGGCCAATATTGATACTCATCTCACTGTCTCCCGAGACATTTTATCGTGCTGTAATATTTGTTAAACGCTTTGCACAAATTTCCTGTCGGAATCACCCGAAAAGTTAATTTTTTTTCATCAAATAACTAAAAATTTCCGCGGATCGCCGACATCAGCCGTCCTATCACTGCTGATCCGCCATATTTGTGAACATTCTGATGGCCTCGGGACATGAAACGCAGATCTACGGGTTCCTGCGATGCATAGAGCGCCAGGCCCGCGAGGCCGGCAAAGGCCGGTCCGCTATGCGCTTCCGGAAGCGCGCTCAGCCCTGCCGGGCGACCGATGCGTACTGTTCGGCCCAAAGCCGACTGGGCATAATCGGCAATGCCTTTCAATTCGGCGCCGCCGCCAGTGAGAACCACCTGCCGGCCAACCGGTCCGGTAAAGCCCAGCTCCTTCAACGAGCGCCCGATTTCACCCATCAGATGGTCGAGCCGTTGCCGGATAACCGCGATCAGCTGCGCCCTGGTGATCCGTCCGTCTTCCTCGGTAGTTTCGGTAGTCTTGTCGAGATCGAGATTGATCACATCATGATTGTCGCGCGGGCTGGTCGTGGCGGAGCCATAGAAACATTTTATCCGCTCGGCCTGCGCGCGGCGCAAGCCGAAAGACGAGGCTATATCATCGGTAATATCCGCGGCTCCGTAAGGCAAAGTGGTCAAACCGACCAGCATGCCACCGGCAAACAAGGAAACATTGGTCACTTCCGCGCCCATTTCGACCAGCGCCACACCCAGTTCGCGTTCTTCCCTGGACAGACAGGCGGTCCCGGCAGCAATCGGGGATGCGACAATCGATTTCACATTCAGATGCGCCCCGCGCACGCTCATCTCGATATTGCGAACCGGTGAGGCCTCGGCAAGAATGACATGGATATCCACCCCGAGACGATCGGCATGCAGGCCCTTGGGTTTCTTCACTCCGTTCAAACCGTCAAGCGTATAGAGAGCCGGTTGTGCGTGCAGCACCATCTTGCCTTTGGGATCGATGCTGTTGCGGCCTGCATCGAGCAGCAGGTCAATATCATCCTGCTCAATCCGGTGGCCACCCAATTCGGTTTCGACCGAGGTCAGCATACTCTGCAAACCGCCCGCCGAAAAGCTGACCCAGACATCGTCGATATTGGTTCCGGCAATGCGCTCTGCCTGTTCCACAGCGTCCCGGACGTCCAGCTCGGTTGTCTCGGTATCGGCGATATAGCCCCGCTTGACGCCCTTGCTGGCGCGTTGTCCGGTGCCCAATACGGTCAGTTCGCCATTGTCCATCCGCCCGGCTATCATAGCCGAGATTTTCGACGAACCGATGTCCAGCGATGTGAAGATTTTTTCGACCCGTGCTGCCATGAGACTAGTCCTCCACCTTGATGAATATCGGCATCATGCAATCAGCTTTCCGGATCGGCCGGGGTTGTTTTCGGCGGCATCCGCAAATAGGCGCGCTCGGCGTCGCGCAGGTCGAAATGAACCACCCCGCGCCCGAGCAATCGGTTGATGCCGTCCATACGCGCGAAATTCAGCAAAGCTGCGGAGGCGGTTTCTTCGCCTTCCGGCAGAGCCAGCGTCTCGCCGCTATCAAATTCAAGATCCCAGCGGCGGTTGCCGATCCAGGTGGCTCCGGTCACCATCGGGCGCAGCGCAGGGGCAACGTCGAGCAGCGCATCCAGCTGGGTAAATTTCAGATTGGCTTTCTTGCCGACGATGACCGGCAGGGCTGGAATTTCTTCCTTGGTGATTTCTTCCAGCGGATAGCCGGTCTTGTCGATGAGGGAGAGCTGCCCCTGATTCTGCCAGACAGCGACCGGTTCGCGCTCGACAATGTCCACAACCAGCGTGTCAGGAAGTCGACGGGAGATTCGGGCGTCCTTGATCCAGCCGTTGGACAGCAGGTCCTCGCGCACCTCGTCAATGTCGACCAGCAACATCGACCGGTCTTTCTGCGCCAGGGTGATTTCATAGACTTTCAGCTCGTCGATGCGGTTGACACCAGTCACCTCGACCCGCTTCACTTCGAAACCGGCATTGCCGACCGCTTCTGCGACCTCGGTCTTGATCCGCTCGTTGATGCCGGAATAATGGGCAACGCTATAGGCGCCCAGGACGAACACCGCCACCAGCCCCCAGGTCAGACCCTTTTGCACCTGCTCTTCGGTGACCGGCATGGCGCGCAATATCTTGTCGAAAATCGAGACTTGTCTGACCTTGCGTTTGGCCTGCTTGCGCGGTTTGCCCCTGCCCTGCCGATTGGTGCGTCTCTGGGTAGCAGTCATAGCGCTTCTCTCACGATTATCTCGACCAGCTGTTCATAGCTAATGCCCATCTGCTTCGCCTGTTCGGGGACCAGGCTGAGCGGGGTCATGCCGGGCTGGGTATTGGTTTCCAGCACGAACAGGCCGGCTGCGCCCTGTTCATCATCCCAGCGGAAATCGGTCCGCGAAGTCCCCTTGCAGCCCAGAACCTGATGGGCGCGAAGCGCATAGTCGAGACATAATTTTTCTATATCTTCGGGAATTTCGGCGGGGCAGACATGCTGGGTCAGGCCTTCGGTATATTTGGCGGCATAGTCGTAGAAGCCCTGCGCGGTTTTCAATTCGGTCACGCAAAGCGCCTTGTCGCCCAGAACGGCCGTGGTCAGTTCGCGGCCCTTGATGAAAGGCTCGGCGAGCAATTCGTCAAATTCCTGCCAGGGACCAGTGACATCGCGGCCAATCGGATTGCCGTAATTGCTGTCATCGGTCACGATTGCGACGCCGACAGACGAGCCTTCGTTGACCGGTTTCAGGACATAGGGCCGGGGCAGCGGATCGACCTCATACAGGCTGGCACTGGAAACAATCTTGCCCTTGGGCATCGGGATGCCTGCAGGGACCAGCTGCTGCTTGGTCAATTCCTTATCGATTGCGATCACCGATGTGGCGAGTCCGCTATGGGTATAAGGGATCTGCATCAGATCGAGCATACCCTGAACGCTGCCATCTTCACCGGGGACGCCGTGCAGCGCGTTGAACACTACATCGGGCCGGATACCGGCCAGAACCTGCGCAACATTGCGATCCATGTCGACGCGAGTCACCTTATGGCCGTTTTTCTCGAGCGCATCGGCGACGCCATTGCCGCTCATAAGCGACACTTCGCGTTCAGCAGACCAGCCGCCCATCAGGACGGCGACATGAAGTTTGGCAGTCACGATTCATCACCTACTCGTTGAATTTCCCACTGCAATTCGACGCCCGAATGGGCCTTGACCCGTTTGCGCACTTCGTTACCCAGCGCTTCAATATCGGCGGATGTCGCGCCGCCAAGATTGATCAGGAAATTGCAGTGTTTTTCCGACACTTGCGCCTGGCCCATCTGCAGGCCGCGGCAGCCGGCTTCGTCGACCAGCTGCCAGGCTTTCTTGCCCTCGGGATTTTTGAAGGTGGAGCCGCCGGTTTTGGTGCGGAGTGGCTGCGAGGCCTCTCGCTCTTCGGCAATGCGCTTCATTTCAGCGCCGATAATTTCGGGATCGCCGCTTGTGCCCTGAAAGGTTGCGCTGACGACAATCGCGCCTTCGGGCAGCGCGGAGTGGCGATAGGTGTAACCCATTTCGGCCAGCGGGATTGTCACCAGATCGCCATTGCGCAGGATCACGTCGGCGCTTTCCAATATGTCGCAGACTTCGCGGCCATAGGCGCCGGCGTTCATTCGGACAGCGCCGCCGATGGTGCCGGGAATACCGCGCAGAAATTCCATTCCGGCAATGCCATTGTCGCGGGCGGTGCTGGCGGCCGATATGCCCGGCGCACCGGCGCCGCAGCGCAGCGTCAGCCCATCTGCTTCGATAGATGCAAAGGCCTTGCCCAATCTGACCACCACGCCCTGGATGCCCCCGTCGCGGATGATCAGGTTGGACCCCAGGCCAAGCGGCCAGACCGCTATCGCCGGATCGAGATCGCGGAGAAATTGCTGCAAATCGTCAATATCCTTTGGCTCGAACAGCCATTGCGCAGACCCGCCGCTCTTGAACCAGACGAGCGGTGCCAGTGGCGCGTTTTCTGTCAGCTTGCCGCGGGTTTCGGGCATGGTCGCAACAGCGTTCATCGAACGAGCCCGCGCTGAGAGAAACCGTTCGCACTGAGCTTGTCGAAGTGCATTTCTCGGCTTGAGGCGTCCTTCGACAGGCTCAGGACGGACGGGCACAGGGACATTTTCTGGATAAAAGGGAACAGAGACAGGCTCATTTGCGCGCCTCCGCGATACCATCAGCGAGTCCGGCTGCCCATTTGGTAATATCCCCTGCCCCGAGGCAGATGATCATGTCCTGCGGCTGTGCCTCTTCGGCCAGTCGTGCAGCAAGAGCCTTCTGGTCGGCCACGGTTTCCGCGAGGCGATGGCCACGCTTTTTCAGCCCGGTGACCAGTGCCTCGCTGTCAACACCTTCGATGGGATCCTCGCCGGCGACATAGACCGGCGTCACGAACACCATGTCGGCGTCGTTGAAGGCGCCCTGGAACTCTTCCATATGGTCGCGCAGCCGGGTGAAGCGGTGCGGCTGGACCACGGCGATCACGCGGCCCTGCGCGCCTTCGCGCGCGGCGGACAGCACGGCCTGTATTTCGACCGGATGATGGCCGTAATCGTCGATGATCGTCACGCCGTCGACTTCGCCGACCTTGGTGAAGCGCCGCTTGACGCCGCCGAAATGATCGAATCCCTTGGCGATCTGCTCGTCGCTGATGCCCATTTCCAGCCCGACCGCCACTGCGGCAATTGCGTTCTGGACATTATGACGGCCCGGCATCGGCAGTTCGATACCGGCGATCCTTCTGGTCTCACCATCGCGGTCGCGGACATCGACGTCAAACCGGTTGCCACCGGGAACCGGTGTGACATTGATCCCCTTGACGTCGGCCTGGGCGGAGAAACCATAAGTGATGATCCGCCGGTCGCGGATGCGCGGCAGCAGGGCCTGGACCTCGGGATGGTCGATGCACAGGATCGCTGCGCCGTAAAAGGGGACATTTTCGACAAATTCGAGGAAACTGTCCTTGATCCTGTCGAAGCTGCCATAATGATCGAGATGCTCGGCGTCGATATTGGTCACGACCGCGATCGTGCCGTCGAGCCGCAGGAAACTGCCGTCGCTTTCGTCGGCCTCGATCACCATCCACTCGCCAGCGCCAAGCCGGGCGTTCGAGCCATATTGGTTGATGATGCCGCCGTTGATGACAGTCGGATCAATGCCGCCGGCGTCCAGCATGGCCGCGACCATCGATGTCGTGGTGGTCTTGCCATGGGTGCCGGCAATCGCGATTGTCGATTTCAGCCGCATCAGTTCAGCCAGCATTTCCGCCCGGCGAACCAGTGGAATACGACTGGCCAGCGCTGCTTCCACTTCCGGATTGCCGCGTTTGACAGCAGTTGATGTGACAACAACAGCCGTGCCCTCGACATTGTCGGCGCTATGGCCGATCTTCACGTCAATGCCCTTCGCACGCAGGCCCTCGACCACATAGCTTTCGGAAATATCGCTGCCTTGCACCTGATAGCCCATATTGTGCATCACTTCGGCGATCCCGGACATGCCGATGCCGCCAATGCCGACGAAGTGAATCCGGCCAATATCCGTGCCGACACCCTTCACTGTGTGCTGTCCTTTGCCAGTGCTTCGTTGCGGGCCGTCAGCCGTTGCGGCATTTCTTTCTCTGCTTTCATCGTTTTTCCCAGCGGTGACGTGCCGATGCTTTCGACCAGATCAGCGAGATCACTGACCGCTTCCGGGCGACCGCAGCTCTTGGCACAGCGGGCGGCATTTTCGAGAGCGCCGGTACTCAATGCGATTTTCTGGATCTGCTTGACCATTGCACTGCGCATCTTGTCCAGCGCGGCCGACTGCTGAAGGCGCAATTTGTTGGTCTTGTCGTCGCTGCCACTGTCGAAATTCCGTGTCGAGATGGCAGGCTGCCGGATCACACGGGCCCCGCCTGCCGCGACCATTTCTTTGACATTATAGGTCTGGTGATCATCCATCGCGCTGGGTAGCGGAATGAGGATCGCGGGTCGGCCTGCTGTGGTGAGTTCGGCAATGGTCGAGGCCCCTGCCCGACCGATGACCAGATGCGCCCAGCCCAGCCGATCGGGAAGATCGGGTAAATAGGTCGCCAGTTCCGCCGGGATATCATGCTCGGCATATTTGGCGCGCACGCGCTCAATATCATCTTCACGGCATTGCTGGGTGATCTGGAGCCGGCGGCGCAAATGTATCGGCAGCATTGCCATCGCATCCGGTACGACATCGGAAAGGATCGAGGCACCCTGACTTCCGCCAGTTACCAGCACCCGGAAAACGCCTTCTTCGGACAGTGGCGGATAAGGCTCTTCGCGCAGCGCGACCACTTCTTCGCGCACCGGATTGCCGACGAGATGAACTTTTTCCTGATATTTCGGCTTGATCCGCAAAACATCGGGATAAGCGGTGGCAATGGCGTTGACCGAGCGCGCTGCCAGCCGGTTTACCCGGCCCAGCACGGCATTCTGCTCGTGCACGATTGTCGGGATATCCTTGCTGTTCGCAGCAAGCAGCGCGGGATAGGCAGGATAGCCACCGAAGCCGATAACCGCCGAAGGCTGGAATGTCTCATAAAGCTGCATCGCCATACGGCGACCCTTGAGAATAGCGCGCGCGCCGCCGACCCAGCTACGCGGGTCCTTCGTAATCCGTCCGGCAGGCAGAACATGGACCTGCCCCTCCTCGACCATGCCGGGGATTTTCTCGCCGCGCGCATCGGTAATCAGCGCCACCCGATGACCGCGCAAGACCAGTTCCCTGGCCAGCGCATAGGCCGGCATCATATGACCACCGGTCCCGCCGGCTGCCAAGACATAATGTTTCGAAAAACTCATACCGCTATCCGTCCTTGCTCGGGCCAGGCCGAGACATATTGTGAACGGTCAAGATACGGGTTCCGCCGCGTAAATGCGAGCAAAAGTCCAATACCTATACAGAGCGCCAATATCGACGAGCCCCCATAGCTGATCAGCGGCAGAGTCATGCCCTTGGACGGGAACAGCTGAAGGTTGACCGCCATGTTGATCAGCGCCTGGCCGCCAAATTGCGCAGTCAGGCCGGCAACGGCGAGAATGATGAAATTATCTTCTTCATCAAGCAGACGAAGGAAGACGCGGACAATGATCGCGAGATAGACAAGTGCGATGGCCATACACGCAAGCAGTCCGAATTCTTCCCCGATGACCGAGAAGATATAGTCGGTATGCGCCTCGGGCAGCTTGAACTTGGCTGTCCCGAGACCGGGTCCGGTGCCGAGCAATCCTCCTCCGGTCAGCGCTTTATGGGCGAGCATCACCTGATCAAATTCTCCGCCACCAAATAGCCATGCGTTGATCCGCTGGGTCGCGACGGGATAGAGGAAATAGGCTCCCACCAGACCGCCGACACCCCCGATACCGATCATCGCGATCAGGCGCGCCGACAGGCCGGAGACGGTCATCACCGCAAACCAGATGCCGCATATGAGGATGGTCTCCCCCAGATTGGGCTGCATCATCATCAGAACGGCGATGATCGCTGTCAGAATGACGGATAGCGAAATGACCGGCAGGGCCGGATCCTTTATCCTGAGCGACAGCAGCCAGGCCAGCGTTACCGCGTAAAGCGGCTTGAGAAACTCGCCCGGCTGGATAGTGGCGAAACCATAGCCGATCCAGCGTTGGGCACCGTTGACGGATTTCCCGAGAACCGGAACCAGGAACAACAATATGAAAGCAACCAGAGCGGCCAAAATAGCGAAGCGCCGGGCCTGCTCCTTTGGCAGCATCGAGACGACAAGCATCACCGGAATGCCGACGATCACCCAGCCAAGCTGACGGTAGAAATAATAGAGCGGGTCAACCGTGACAGCCGCAGTGCTCTGTTTAAGTGCGGTCACCGGCGACGCCGCAGCAACCGCGATCAGACCGATTGCCACCAGAGTCAGGATCAGTCCGAGCAGCACCCGGTCCAGTTCCCAGAACCAGATCGCGAGCGGCGAGCGATCGCTGCGACCGAACCGCGATTGCAGCTGAAAGCGCTTCTTTTTGAGCGCGCCGGAAATTTCGGGAAGCGTATTTGCAGGTCCGGCGTCTTGTTGAGATGAGCTCGTCATATTGCCTCTCCCGTCGCGGTTCCAATCAACTTGCTCTCGATCACCGAATTGACTGCCGAGCGAAAACAATTGCCGCGCGCTTCAAAATCCCGGAACTGATCGAAAGAAGCGCAGGCCGGCGACAGCAATACCACTTCGCCGGGCCTGGCATTGGCGGCTGCTCGTTGCACGGCTGTCAGCATCATTTCACAGGGTTCGACCGGGACATGATCCGCCAGCAATTTTCCGAACATCGGACCGGCCTCACCGATCGTATAGGCGCGAATGACATTCTTATAATATGGCTCGCACTCGGTCAGCGCATCGCTTTTGGGCAGGCCACCCAGAATCCAGTGGATTTTCGGATAGGCACCAAGCGCAGGACCGGTCGAAGCCGGGTTGGTGGCCTTGCTGTCATTGACGAATAACACCCCATGAGATTCGGCGACCCGCTCCATGCGATGGGCAAGTCCGCCAAATGATGCCAGCGCCGGACGCCATTGATTTTCGGATATGCCCAGAGCCTCAACCACGGCGATGGCGGCAATCGCATTCTGGAGGTTGTGCGGGCCTTGCAGCGCGGGCCAGTCTGGCTGTCCTGCAATCTCGGCGGAACTGGTATCGATAATATTCTGCACCCGACCCAGGTCGCGCAAGCCGTCCAGCGCCAATCGGGACTTTTCATCATTGCTGGCGAATATTGCCGTGTGATCGGATCCGAGCATGTCGAAGAGGCGCGCTTTTGAAGCCGCGTAGTCGTCAAACCCTGCGTAGCGATCGAGATGATCGGGACTTATATTGAGCAACAGCGCGACATCACAATCGAGACTGCTCGTCAGGTCGATCTGATAGCTGGACAGTTCCAGCACATAGACGCCGCCTTCCGGCAACGGTTGCTGCGACAGGATCGGGACTCCGATATTGCCACCCATCACGGTCGGTACGCCGGCGCTTTCCAATATATGATGGACCAGTGCGGTGGTCGTCGACTTGCCATTGGTACCGGTGATGCCGACAACCCGGTGCGACGGCAGAGAAGCCCGGGCCTGAGCGAACAATTCGATATCGCCGATGATCGGCACAGCCTCGGCCTTTGCCTTTTGCGCAATCGGATGATTGTTGAGCGGCACGCCGGGAGACAGGATGATCGCCTCATAGCCGGTCAGATCGGATTCCAGGGGATCGGCAATCAGCGCCTTGTCGGCAACGCTGTCGCGCAATTCCTCCCGATTATCCCAGGCGAGCAATTTTGCTCCGCTCGCGTGCAGGCTTTCCAGCACCGCCATGCCGGATCGGGCCAGTCCGAGAATGGCATAGCGCTTTCCGGCAAAGGCGGACGAGACAATCATCTGAGCTTCAACGTTGCCAATCCAGCCAGCGCGAGCACCAGACTGATGATCCAGAAGCGGATCACGATGGTGGATTCGGACCAGCCAAGCTGTTCGAAATGGTGATGGATCGGCGCCATGCGGAACACGCGGCGACCTGTGCGCTTGAAGAAGAACACCTGAACGATCACCGATACCGCTTCGAGCACGAACAAGCCGCCAACCAGCGCGAGCACGATTTCATGATGGATCGAAACGGCAATGGCACCAAGCGCGCCGCCAAGCGCCAGACTGCCGGTATCGCCCATGAACACCGCAGCCGGCGGCGCATTGAACCACAGGAAGGCCAGACAGGCTCCGATCACGCAAGCGCAGAAAATTGCCAACTCTCCTGCCCCGCGAACGAACGGGATGCCGAGATATTCGGAGAAGACCGCATTACCGGACAGGTAGACGAGCACCAGAAAGGTTGCACTGGCGATCACCACCGGCATGGTCGCGAGACCATCCAGCCCGTCGGTAAGATTGACCGCATTGCCAGCACCAACGATCACGAACATCGCAAAGGGTATGTAGAAATAACCCAGGTCGATCTGGACGTCGTTGAAGAACGGAACGTAAAGGCTGGTGCCAATTTGCTCTACGATCAGCCAGGTTGCGAAACCGGCGATGACAAATTCGAGTAACAGCCGGACCCGGCCCGGAATGCCCTTGTGGCTGGCTTTGCGGACCTTGTCATAATCATCCATGAAGCCGATGGCACCAAAACCGAGCGTGACAAAGATGCAGGCCCAGACGAACATGTTGCTGAGGTCCATCCACAGCAGCAGCGAAGTCACTACCGAAATCAGGATCATCAATCCGCCCATGGTCGGCGTGCCCGCTTTTTTAAGATGCGTGATCGGACCGTCCTCGCGGATCGGCTGGCCCTTGCCCTGCCGCATGCGCAACATGTTGATGAACTTGGGCCCGATTAAAAGACCGATGAACAGCGATGTCGAGACAGCCGCTCCCGAACGAAAACTCAGGTAGCGAAAGACATTAAATATGCCTTCGAATTCAAGCCATTGGGCCAATAAATAAAACATCAATACTCCCCGCTCACCAGCGCGGAAACCGCGGAGGAAAGCCCCAGATAATTTGACCCCTTGATTAAAAGGATGTCCCCGTCGCTGATCAATTTTGCGACCTCGGTCAGCGCCTCCGAAGCACTCGCGGCATGTGACATTTTCACGCCCTGATCAAGGCCCTGTTCAAGTTTCGCGGCCGTATGTGCCATATCTTCGCCGACCAAAATGACCGTATCGGCTCCAGACAGAAGGATATCATCGGCCAATGACGCGTGATAATGGGCGGATTGCTCGCCCAGCTCGCCCATGGCGCCCAATATGACGATTTTCTGTCCGGTGCAGGGCTCGCTGGTAAAATGTTGCAATGTCGCTTTCATCGACGCCGGATTGGCATTGTAGCTTTCGTCGATGACGGTCGCCTTGCCACCGGATTTCAGCGAAATGAGATGGCGGCGTCCCCGACCATCAATACCGCTCATCTCGGCCAGCGCCAGACCGGCAGTCGCGAGATCCCCGCCGACGGCACGAACCGCGGCGAGAATGGCCAGCGAATTGGATACCCAATGCCGACCCGCCTCGGCGATCGTGAAGCAGAGGCTTTGATCGCCGAGATTTGCGGTGACCAGCGAACCACCCCGGGGCGCGGGAACGATATCCACGGCGCGGACGTCAGCCCCTTGATCAAATCCGAAGGTTATTACATGATCGGCATAACGCTCGGCCTTGCTCCGCAGCCGCTGGCAATGCGGGCTGTCATGCGGAATGATTGCAGTGCCGCCGGGCATCAGCCCTTCAAATATCTCCGCTTTCGCGTCAACAATACCGACCTCGCCATTAGGGAAATTGCCGATATGGGCAGGTGCTATCGCAGTGATAATCGCGGCATGCGGTCGCACCAGACGAGTCAGCGCCGAAAGTTCGTGCGCGTGGTTCATTCCCATTTCGAAAATACCAAATTTCGTATCTTGCGGCATACGCGACAGGCTGAGCGGAACGCCAACATGGTTGTTGTAACTTTTGACCGACCGATGCGCCTTGCCGAAGGAACAGCGGTCGAGCGCGGCATATAATGCCTCCTTCGTGCCGGTCTTGCCGACCGATCCGGTCACGCCGATGATTTTCGCATCGGTGCGGCTGCGCGATGCCTTGCCCAGTGCATCGAGAGCACGAGCGGTGTCGGCTACCAGAATATGGGGTCCCGCCACCGGCTGACTGACAATCGCGCCAGCAGCGCCGGAGGAAAAGGCCTGCTCGACATGCAAATGGCCGTCACTATGCTCGCCCTTCAGCGCGACGAACAGGTCACCCGGACCGATTTCGCGCGAATCAAAGGCGACACCGCTCACCGAAAAATCAGCGCTGGCCTGGCCGGAAGTGGCATTCGCTATCGCGGCGGATGTCCATAATGCGGTCATAAAGGCTGCGCTCCGGCACATTCTCTCGCCACTTCGACATCGTCAAAGGGGATGACGCGGTCGCCGACGATCTGGCCCTGTTCGTGGCCTTTTCCGGCAAGCAGGATGATATCCTGCGGACCGGCCATTGCTATCGCCCTGGCAATCGCGGCACGTCGATCAGCCACTTCCTCGGCACCGGTTGCTCCGGCCATGATTTCGGCGCGGATGGTGGCAGAATCTTCGCTACGGGGATTATCATCGGTGACAATGACATGATCGGACTTTTCAACCGCAATCTTGCCCATTTCAGGACGCTTGCCCTTGTCGCGGTCACCGCCAGCACCGAAAATCGTGATCAGTTTGCCGGTCACATGCGGCCGCAAGGCTTCGATCGCAGCGCGCAGGGCATCCGGCGTATGGGCATAATCGACATAGACCGGTGCCCCTGCCCGGGTGATGACCGCGCGTTCCATCCGGCCGCGGACCGGCTGCACGCGCTGCATATGATCGAATATATTTTCCAGTTTCCCGCCGGTTGCCAGCACAATGGCCGCTGCGCACAGGATATTGGCAGCCTGGTAGGCGCCGATCAGCGGCAGCGAAATACGGTGGGTATTCCCCTGCGCCTTGACCATCAGGACCTGACCAAGATGGGTCGGTGTTTGCGACACCAGCCTCAGCGTTTCGCCCGTTTCTCCGACGGTGAACAGTTCGAGCCCGCGATCCTTCGCGCGCTGGATCGCCTTGCCGGACCAGGGCTCGTCATCGGCCCAGATGACAGCGGTTCCGTCACTCTCGACAACTTCGTCAAACAGCCGCATCTTGGCTTCGAAATAGCTGTCCATATCGCCGTGATAGTCAAGATGGTCGCGGCTCAAATTGGTGAAGGCTCCAACCTGAACCGGCAGCCCCTCGGTGCGATATTGCGAGAGGCCGTGGCTCGACGCTTCAAAAATCGCGTGGCTGACCCCTTCCCTGGCAAGACCGGACATATTGGAGAGAAAGGTGACGATATCGGGGGTCGTCAATCCGGTCCTGACCTGCTCGTCAGCGGTGGTGACGCCGAGCGTGCCGATTGATGCGCTATTATAACCATCCATCCGCCACAGCTGGCGAGTGAGCTCCGCGATCGATGTCTTGCCGTTGGTTCCGGTAACCGCCGCCACATGGGCGGGTGTCGGCGTGTAATAGCGCGCCGCCATCTGGGCGAACAATCGCCGGGGCTCGTCATCAGTGATATGCACGGCGCCTTCCACCTGCGCCTCTGGTTGGGCAACGATAGCTATGGCTCCAGCGGCAATCGCCGCCTCGATAAAATCCTCGCCATTGAATTTCTCACCGCGGAACGCGCCAAAAATATTGCCGGGCGCGATTTTGCGGTGATCTATGGCAAAGCCGGTGACATTCTGCTCACCAGCTTCCCCGTCCAACCCTGATTTCAGACTATTCAGTCTCATTGCTTTGCTCATTGGACGTTGTTTTGGGTTTCCACAGCAGCGGCGTCAACTCTGACACGTCGACATCGCGATGTTCGTCGGGAATGACTCCGAGCATCGGCCCGACCCGCGACACCACTTTTCGCACGACCGGAGCTGTGGTCCAGCCAGCCGTGCGCTGGAACGAGGTCTCTGCAGTTCCCTTGGGTTCGTCGAGCATGGCAATGACAATAAAGCGCGGATTGTCCATCGGAAAGGCCGCAGCAAAGGTCGAAACCAGCGAAGTCTTGTTATAACCACCTTCCGAAGGCTTTTCAGCCGAGCCCGTCTTGCCGCCAATCCGGAAGCCCGGCGCATCGGCCTTGCGGCCGGTCCCGTCCGAAACAATCATCCGCAGCAACTGGCGCATGCGAGCGCTGGTTGCAGCCTTGAACACCCGGCGGCCCTTGGCTTCCTTTCCGGGCTCCACCTTCAACAAGGTTGCCGGACGCCAGATGCCGCCATTGACCATCGCGGCATAGGCACTGGCGAGGTGCAGTGGAGTGACGGCAATACCATGACCATAAGCGACGGTCATATTGGTGACCCGCCCCCAGTTTCGCGGCCACAGCGGACGCCCCCTTTCAAACAATTCTATATGGGGCCGTTCGTCAAATCCGAGACGGCGAAACATATTCTCCATGGCTTCCTGTCCAAGATTGTCTGCAATCCGGGCCGTAACGATATTGGAACTGTGCACCAGAGTTTCCGGCACGTTGAGATAGCGCCCCTGACTGTGATCGTCCTTGATCGTAAAGCCGCCAATCTTGATCGGCTCCATCGCATTGTAACGAACCGCGAGGTCAGTGACCGTACCGGCGTCCAGAGCAGCAGCGATGGTCAATGGCTTGAACGTAGACCCCAGTTCGAACACGCTCTGGGTCACTTCATTATTCTGATGCTTCATCGAGGCCCGGCGGATCTTGTTCGGATCGAACATTGGCAGCGAAGCCAGCGCCATGACTTCTCCGGTTTCGACATCCAAAATGATCCCCGCAGCGCCGCGCGCCTCGGTCATGAGCATGGCATCCTGAAGCTCGCTTTCCAGAGCTGCCTGAACGCGGCTGTCGATCGACAAGGTCGAAGGGGTTGCGCGCAGGTTCTTGTCGACAAGACGACCGTTGAGCGCTCGCTCCATGCCCATCACACCCTTGCCGTCGGCATCAACATAGCCAAGCACATGGGCCGCCAGACCGCGCTGAGGATAGAGCCGCTCGTCCTCCCGGGGAAATTCAATTCCGATTTCACCCAGCGCGTGGATCTGCTTGACCTGTTCGGGCAGCGCCCTGCGACGGAGATAGGTCGGATGGGAACCGCTCAGCTTTTCCAGAAATACCGACGCGCTGGTGTCCGGAAAAATCGATGAGAGTTGCCGCGCCAGAACATCCTTGTCGCCCAGTACCCTGGCCGGAACCACACGAACCGCATAGCCTCGCATTGTCCGCGCCAATGGCACCCCGTTGCGATCGACAATATCACCACGCGGCGGGATGAACGCGCTGGTTGATGGCCGAAATGGTACTGCATCTTCCAGAATCGTCAGACTTACCAACCGTCCTATAATGATCGTGAAGGCGGCCAGAAAAACCAGCAGCAATATCATCAGCCGGAAATGCGCGCTCGCGGTTATTTCCTTGGCCTTTCCCGAAAACTGCACCTTCTTGCTGTTGGCCAGAAGTGTGGTCATTCGGCCAGGCTTTCGATTTTTTCTGCAATTGCCCTGCGGCCGAGATCCCGGACAAGTCCATCATCGAGCAGCTTGTCTTCCAGATGCGCCACTCTTGTGGTGCGGGCCTGCCCGCCTCCCAATCCATTGCCCGGACTGACTTCCATGACCGCTTGAGCCAATTTTCTGTTGCTGCCGATCGCACTGCCATCGGCATTCCGGTCTTGTGCTTTGGCGGTACCAAAAACCGAACCGATAATGCCGGCAGGCCTGACACCCTCCATAGAGCTGATCACGGCGACCCGCACTGGTTTCCGCAAATCCTTGCCGCCAAGATTGGCGAGCGCTCTCTCACCATCCAGATATTGCGAAGCCTGTGGCGAGGCATAGCCAAATTCGAGCTTGTTCCAGTCTTCCAGCTGACGCAGGTTGGCGCGCGCGCTGAATTCTGTTTCCAGATAGCGGATGTCCTTCTTGATCTCGACGATCTTTTGATCGGTGCGCGCCAGATCGCTGCGCAAGGTCGCGACACTGAGCGAAAGCGGATAAAGCAAAATCGCCACCAGAAAAACCAGGGCGAGCCATCCTATTCCTTCGAGGCGCTTGGCTGCTAGTTTCATTGCTCGCCACCCCCGCTCGGTGCGTCGGTGCGCACCGCTGATCTCAGGGTGGCGGAGCGGGCTCGGGGATTAAGGGCCTGCTCCGCCCCGGCCGGACGCACCGCTTTGGCTGGTTTATGAAAGGTGGGTGCCGGCCGTGTCTCGTTAACCTGGGGTAGATGGCGCGAACCGGCGGATTTTTGCCCGCTGCGGTCCCGCAGAAAATTCTTGACGATGCGATCTTCGAGGCTGTGGAATGTCACAACCGCCAGACGGCCACCGGGCTGCAGCAATTTTTCCGCTGCGGCCAGACCGTCTTCGAGTTCGCCCAGTTCGCGATTGATATGGATGCGGATCGCCTGAAAAGTCCGGGTGGCAGGATCTTTCTTGTCGCCCTGGCGAAATCCCAGCGCTTTTCTGACTACGTGCGCAAGCTCGGACGTCCGGGTCAGCGGCCGCGCTTCCACGATGGCCTTGGCGATGCGCCGTGACCGGCGCTCCTCGCCATAGCGATAGATGACATCGGCAATCGCTTCTTCATCGGCTTCATTGAGAAAATCAGCCGCGCTCTCGCCATCGCTCGACATACGCATGTCGAGCGGCCCGTCTTTCTGAAAGGAGAATCCGCGCTCAGCCTGATCCAGCTGCATCGACGATACACCGATATCCAGCGTTACGCCGTCAATATCTTCATCGATCAGCACGTCGGCCATTTCAGAGTAGAGAGCATGGTGAAGCTTGAGCTTGCCATCGGAAGCATCAACCATGGCCTGGCCAGCCGCTATGGCAGCGGGGTCCTGATCAAAGGCATGAACGATTGCACCGGCATCGAGCATTGCAGCACTATAGCCACCGGCACCGAACGTGCCGTCGACATGCGTCTCGCCAGGGGTAATGGCGAGCGCGTCGATGACTTCAGCAAGCAGGACGGGAACATGGCGTGCGGCAGCGACCGGGGTCATTTCTGCTTCCCTCCGCTTTTCTGGCCAGCTTCTTTCAGATGATGTTCGACCAGTCGGCGATCGACCGGGACGTCATCGGTTGTGTCGAGCAATGTTTGCGGATTCCACAGACAGAAGGTCGTGCCGATGCCGTGAAACAGGACGTTGCTCTCAAGATTACCGATTTCCCGCAGTTGCGGCGGCAGGATGAAGCGGCCGCTGGCGTCAAAGCTCAAATCCTGCAACGAAGAAAATTTCCGGGCGCCGGCAGCATCCTTGTCGAAACTGTCGCCACGCGCGATCGCGGCTTCCCACTGCCTGTCAATTTCGCTGAGCATATCAGCTTTGCGGCTGAGACCGAAGCCGACGAGGCAATCCCATTTTTCGTGTGTGCCGAGACAGAGCGTGCGTCCGTCGCTGCTTTCAACCAGATTTTTACGCAGGAAGGCGGGTACCGACAGCCGACCTTTATCGTCTATCGCCGATATTGCAGAGCCTGAATATGCATATGCACCTGACACAGCGGAAATCCCTCATCCGAACCGGGGGCGATAATCTCCCCGATTCAGAAGCGCGCTTGCTAGCGCCCTTCCGAAAACAGAATCCCGGACAGGAAGAATACCCCGATAACAAATCAGGGTTATCAGGGGAACGTGAGGGATGGAAGGGGATTTTACGGGATATTACGGGTAAATGGAATTAACTCACTGTAATATTAGAATTTTAATTTACGCCAATTTGAGCACCAATCTGGACTTCGGCGCTGGCTTGGCGGATATGGCCAGAATAACGTCATTTCCCGGCATCCCTGTCACCGACATATTCCGCCATCAGGGAATCGACGAAGCGCACGGCGCCGCTTTTCTGCGGTGACAGCGTGGCGGATTCCGGCCAAAGCGCTGCATTGAGAAGATCTGCATCCGCGACGATCGTGGCCCTCCCCTGCCCGATCGAACATCGGGCAATAAAATCTGCCGCACTCAATTTGCAGCGCACATCCGGCTGCGCCTTGCCCGAGATCAGTTCGAGCTTGCCAATTCCTTGAGTGACAAACGAAGAGTCGCCAATTTGGAGGTCGACGATTTCTGCCTTATCTTCTCCGACAGCAACAAGCTCTAGCCCCCAATAGCCTAACAAGGGCGAGAGGAAGCCAGTGACCAATGGCCGCCGCGGATCGCCGAGCGGCAATTCTGACGGCCAGGCCAGATCCGGGTCGGTCAGGATGATGACGGCGCCGCCCGCACGAACCCAGGTATCGAGATCGGTCAAGTCGGCGGGGTCCATGGCGCGCGGTTGGGCCAGCATGACAATGTCCGGATTTTCCCGAGCGAGATTTTCCAGACTGTCGACCGCCGCTATATCATATTGCCCCTGCCAATAGCGGTAGACAGGCGCGGGTTCCGAACCTCCGGAGAGAACGGTTTTCATCGACGCCCCCTCACCCCAGACCAGCGGCAGACTGGTCATAAGCTGTATGCGCGACTTGGCCGGCGCAGGATCAGGCGGGGAATCGCTCGCGCTGCATTGTGCAAGCATCAGCAATGCCAACAGGGCCGACGGGACCGTCTGCCAGAAACCCGCCAACTAGCGTCGCTCCCGGTCCATAGGCGCATCCAGATTCGGGTCCGGCTTCAGGTCGGGGACGGTCTGCCCAGGCAAATTGGCAGCAGGTTTTTGCACTTCCGCCTTGCCAGCACCCGATGCCGGGGCCGGGGTGATCCCCAATTCGGCCAGTGGTTCGGCAGGCTTTTCTTCTGGATTGCTGGCGAGCGGAGGCGCAATGCCGCTTCCGTCACCCTGGATTTCTTCCAGCACCGTCGGTTCATGGCTGGCCCGCTGAATCACGAAATTGGCAACGCTGACCAGCAGCAGTACCGCCGCCAGACCGACGACACCGACCTGGATGCGCTGCATCGTGTCCTGTCGACCGGAAGTCTGTGGTTTTTTAATCATCATTGTCGAGCCACGGGAATACCGGCAGCCCCTTTTCTTTCAGCCACGCGGCATTGTAGAGCGAGGACAGATAGCGAAAACCGGTATCACAAAGGATGGTCGCAACCCGGCTACCCGGCCCCAGTTCCTTGCCCAGCGCGATCGCGCCGGCAACATTGATGCCTGACGACATGCCGAGACACAGGCCTTCATCCATCAGCAGCCGTTCGACCCAGACCAGCGCTTCCTCATCGGAAATGCGATATTGCCTGTCGATCGGGGCGTCTTCCAGATTACCGGTGATCCGGCCCTGCCCGATACCTTCGGCAACACTATTACCCTCGGACTTGAGCTCGCCATGGGCATAATATTCGTAGAGCGCTGCGCCATGCGGGTCGGACAAGGCGATCGTCACCTTTTCGTCTTTTGCCTTCAGCCCCATGCCAACGCCGGCCAGCGTACCACCGGTCCCGACAGCGCAGGTAAAGCCGTCGATCTTGCCGTCCATCTGGTCCCAGATTTCCTCCGCCGTCGTCTCGATATGGGCGCGGCGGTTGGCGACATTATCAAACTGGTTGGCCCAGACGGCGCCCTCGGTCTCTTCGGCAATCCGGCGTGACTGATGGACGAAATGGCACTGGCTGGAATAAGGCGCAGCCGGCACCGTGATCAGTTCCGCACCCAGCGCGCGCAACGTATCCATTTTCTCCCGGCTCTGGGTTTCCGGCATGACGATGGTCGATTTATAGCCCTTGGCATTGGCGACCAAAGCGATACCGATACCGGTATTGCCGGCAGTCCCCTCGACGATCCTTCCGCCGGGCTTGAGCAATCCACGCTCCTCGGCATCCTGAATGATATAAAGAGCGGCGCGGTCTTTCACCGAAGCGCCGGGATTGGCAAATTCGCACTTGCCGTAAATGTCGCAACCGGCAGCTTCGCTGGGTCCGGAAAGGCGGACAAGCGGCGTATTGCCGATCAGTTCGAGTGTGTTTGGAATGATGCTCATACACCAATACATAGTGCGCGCGATTTCGCGCGGCAAGCTTGAAGCTTTTTTAGGCCCAATAGCATTGCTTTAGTCGAGCATCGGCTGCCTTGAATCCAGAAAATTGCCAGTACGCAGCAGAAGATTATCATGCTAGGCGCATCGAAACTTCTGGTTTGAAACAAGGAATGACAGCATCATGGTTGAGAAAAAATATGAATGTTTCGATGTCGAAATAGAAAATGGCATCGCTCATATCCGGATGAACCGGCCGGAAAAACTCAACAGCATGAACAAGGCATTCTGGAATGATCTGCCGGAAATTGTCGAAGACATCGATATCAACGCCCGCGCGCGGGTGATCGTCATAAGCTCCACCGGCAAGCATTTCTCCGCCGGCATGGATCTCTCCGTTTTCGCTCCGCAACCCGACAACAAGATCGACGGAGCCGACAAGCATGTGATTGCGGAAATGTTCCGCTCCAATGTCAAACGCATCCAGCATAGTTTCAACGCACTGGAAGAAGCCCGCATCCCGGTATTGTTCGCGCTGCACGGCGGCGTCATCGGCGGCGCGATCGACATGATCAGCGCGGGTGACATACGCTGGTGCAGCAAGGATGCGATATTCTGCATTCAGGAAACCAATATCGGCATGACCGCAGATGTCGGCACCTTCCCGCGCCTGCAACGCTATATCCCGGAAGGCTGGGTCAAGGAAATGGCTTATACCGGTCGCCGGATCGATGCGGCGAAAGCCAAGGAAATCGGGCTGGTCAACGACGTGTTCGAAACGCAGGAAGAATGTCTCGCCCATGTCATGGAAACCGCGAGGGAAATTGCGTCGAAATCGCCGCTAGCGATTACCGGATGCAAGGTCCTGATCAACTATGGCCGCGACCACAATACGGCGGATACGCTCGACTATATCGGCGTCTGGAACGCCGGCATGTTCCCTCCTTCGCATATTCAGGAAGCGGTCGCTGCGATGAGCGAGAAACGCGATGCGGATTTTCCCGACCTGCTGCCGCTCAGAACAACTCCGATGTAATTTCGCGCGCGCGAACCATCGATGATAAATTTTATATATGCCCTGATCCCGGTGGTCCTGATCACCGCATTGGGATGGTTGCTGGCGCACAGGAATTTCCTGCCCACCGAGGGCTGGCGCGCGATCGAGAGACTGGTCTATTTCATATTCTTCCCGGCACTAATCATCAATGTGCTGGCCAGCGCCTCTTTCGAGATCGTGCCCTGGGCCATGGTGCTGGTGCTGATCGGCTCGCAACTCGCTCTCGCGTCATTGGGTTTGCTGGCAAAGCGAGCCGATGACGGACCGCGAAAGGGCTCGATCGTCCAGTCCAATGTCCGCTGGAATACGTTTGTTGGCCTGTCCATCGCCAGCGCTCTGTTCGGCGAACCGGGTCTCGCCCTCATGGCCATAGCGGTCGCGGTGCTGACTCCGACGGCCAATGTCATTTCGGTTCTGGCCCTGACCCATTTCGCCGATCAAAACGGCGAGAAAAAAACGCATGTCGTGATGGATATGATCCGCAATCCGCTGATCATCGGTTGCATGATCGGCATCGCGTTCAATCTGCTGGGCATTGCTCCGACCGGAATTGCCGAGAAAACCCTCGATATATTGGGACAGGCCACGCTTGCGCTCGGCCTTCTCGTGGTCGGCGCAGCAGTTGACCTGGAGGCATTCAAACGGGCGGGCCATAGCACATTGACATGGTCAGCCGTGCGCCTGGCCGGCTTGCCACTCGTCGCACTGGCTGCAGGATTGCTCTTCAGCCTCCCCGCAGACAGCCTTGCCATTGTCGTGATAGCCGCTGCCACACCGACCGCGAGCAGCGGCTATATATTGGCACGGCAACTCGGCGGTGATGCGACTTTGTCAGCCAATCTTATCGCTGTGCAGACAGTGTTTTCGGTGGTGTCCATGCCGGCCATCTACGCGCTCTATTTGCTGGCTCAAGCCTGAGAAACCCGCTTGACCGAGCCTAGCTCAGGTCGAATTTCTCCGGCACAATTTTCGCCAATATCCTGTCGCAGCCTTCATTATTGCGCTGAAAGCAGTCATGCGCTCTCATCGCTTGATAATGCGCGACCAGCGCTGGCCAGCGGGATTTGTCGGGCAGGCCGGCAAGCATGTCGGTCTGGGCAATCTGGCTGGCGACCGCTATGTCGGCAATGGTGATCGTCTCGCCGATGAAATGGGCGCGGCCGTCGAGATAATGTTCGAGATAGTCCCACAGCGGCGGCAGCTTTTCATTCCAGGTCTTGCGCGCCGTTTCGATATCCGGCTCCTTGCGCTGGAACAGATTGAAGATGATCGGCCGGAACAGTCCCATGCCACCGGCCATCGCCATGCCGGTGTCGGCATATTCCTCCAGCCACAGCGCCCGGCCAAGGTCGAATGCATCGGCAGGATAGACCGCCGGGTCGGGCTGCCGCTTTTCCAGATAGCCGCAAATCGCCGAACTGTCGGTGATCGTTCCGGCAGGACCGTCCTCGGCAATATCCCGGTCGCGCAGCGAGGGAATGCGGCCTAGCGGGCTGATTTCCTTGTACCAGTCCGGCATGCCCATGACATTGACGTCCTCGCAATCATAGTCGAGCCCCTTGAGCGCCATCACCGCCTCTACCTTGCGCTGGAAGGGGGACAGAGGCGAGCCGTAAAGAACGAGCGATGCGGTCATGGGTGTGTTTCTCCTGATGTTTGGACGTTCCATGCCGGATTGACTGGAGATTGGGAAGCCCTCTCCCCCAAGGAAGAGGGTAAAAGGGTGAAGGGGGAATATTTCCTCCCTGAAGCGAAGCTTTGGGGAGGGGGACCGCGCGTAGCGTGGTGGAAGGGGCCCTCCGTCAGTCCTCCGGACTGCCACCTCCCCATTGCTGCGGAACAGGGAGGAAATATCGCCACCACCCCCCCCCCTCGCCTGTCATGATCTCTTCCCTCCACTCCGCCATCATCGCCCTCTTTCCTGTTTGAACGCCGCTTGCAGCAAATTTCACTCGCTTGGCCGACTCCCCGCAAATTAAGAATTGATATATTATATCATAACCCCTATCTAAGGGTCAGTTTCCATCCCCCAATATAGAAGAGAAGCTCTTGTCCCACAGAAAATTCCTGATTTCCGCCGCGATCCTGATATTGCCCGCCGCACCCGCTTTGGCGCAAACGGAAGACACCGCCGAACAGCGTACCAGCGGACTGTCCGACGATTTCCATGATGATGACATGATCGTCGTCACCGCGCCCTATGTCGATCAGCTTGATCTGCTGGCGGGGACCTCGGCGCTGTCGGGCGATGAGCTGGCGGAAGATTTACGCGGCCAGATTGGCGACAGTCTGACCAGCCTGCCCGGCGTGTCATCCACTTCCTTCTCTCCCGGCGCATCGCGCCCGGTCTTGCGCGGCTTTCAGGGCCCAAGAGTCCGCGTGCTGACCGACGGCATCGGCTCGCTCGACGCCTCCAACACTTCGGTCGATCACGCGGTGACGATTGATCCCCTGACCGCCCAGCGGGTGGAGATATTGCGCGGCCCTGCCGTGCTGCTGTTCGGCGGCGATGCCATTGGCGGAGCTGTCAATGTCATCGACAAGCGCATTCCCCGCGATATTCCCGATGATGCCGTGCATCTCGACGCGGTCGGCGGCTATGGCAGCGCAGCCGATGACTGGAGCATAGCCGGATCGGTCGATGTTCCGCTGACCCCCAAGCTCGTGATTCATGCCGACGGCAGCTTCCGCGACACGGGTGATGTCCGGGTGCCGGGCTATATTCTGTCACCCACGTTGCGGGCAGACGTGCTGGCGGACGCGGCAGAGGAACTTGAAGAAGGCCATGTTGATGAGGCCGCAGAACTGACCGAAGCCGCCAACCAGTCCGGCCATGTGCCCAACAGCGCCAGCCGCACGCAAACGGCGGGAGCGGGCATTGCCTATATCGACGATGGCGGCAATCTCGGTTTCTCGGTGAGCTATTATGATACCGATTACGGCGTTCCGGCACGCCCCGGAGCCGGCCATGCGCATGACGACCCGGGAGCCGGGGAAGAGGAGGAAGGACCGGTAACCATCGGCCTCGAACAGATACGCGCCGATCTGCGCGGCGGCGTGAACATGGGCGGTTTTTTCGAAGCCCTGAACTTCCGCGCGGGCTATAGCGACTATGAACATACCGAATTTGAAGGCGACGAGATCGGCACGGTCTTTTCCGTCTCCGGCATCGAAGCACGCGCCGAGCTGGTCCAGGCCGACCATGATGGCTGGCGCGGGGTGATAGGCACCCAGATACTCGCCCGCGATTTCAATGCCATTGGTGCCGAAGCCTTCGTACCCAAGAACAGCATCGAAAGCTGGGCTTTCTTCACTGTCCAGGAAGCCGATCTCGGCGATATCGAGCTGGAAGGCGCGCTGCGCTTTGACCAGACGACAGTCTCGGCCAACAGCCTCAATTTCGACCGCAGCTTCAATACGGTTTCCGGTGCTCTGGGCGTGGCCTACGCGCCGGAGGACGGGGCACTGAAGATCGGCGCGAATGTCTCGCGGTCCGAACGCGCACCATCGGCAGAGGAACTGCTGTCCAGCGGTCCCCATATCGCCACTCAGGCCTTCGAGATCGGCAATCCCGATTTCACCACGGAGAAAAGCTGGGGCGGCGAGCTTTATGCGCGCTGGGACAGCGACGACGTCCAGCTCAGCGCGACCATCTACAGCAATTTTTTCAAGGACTATATTTTCGAAGCGGAAACCGGTGCGGAAGAAGACGGCTTGCCGGTATTCCAGTATTTTCAGCGCGATGCGACCTATTATGGTTTCGAGGCTTCGGCATCTGCCGTCGTCGCTCGTGTGGGTGACTTCGATCTGATTGCCGATGGCGTGGCCGACTATGTCCGCGCCAAAATCAGCGATGCCGGCGGAGCGGTTCCGCGCATCCCGCCATTGCGTTTGCTTGGCGGGATCAAGGCGCATAGCGACAATCTTGATCTGCGCGCCGAAGTCGAATGGTCCGATAGCCAGAGAAAAGTGGCGGCCTTTGAAACCCCGACCGATGGCTTCACCATGGTCAACGCTTCGGCGGCATGGCGACCCTTCGGCAAGGAGGGTGGCGTAACCCTGCTCGCTTCGGCCAACAATATTTTTGACGTGGATGACCGTCGTCATGCCTCGTTCACTAAAGACTATGTACCTCTGTCCGGTCGTGATATTCGCGTAAGTGCAAAGTTTAGTTTTTAGGATATTTTGAAATGCAGAAAATTACCGCAGCAATCTTGATTTCTACAATGGTTCTCCTCAGCGCCTGTGCGACCGTCAAGGGTGTCGGCAAGGACATTGAATCGGTTGGCCAGGCTGGCCAGGATGCGATTGACTAGAAGAGCTTTTATCGTGCTCTGCCCTTGATGCGAGGCTGCTCTGGTGACAAATGATTGTTATCCAGCGCGCCGCGTCAAGGGCGGGGCACAACATCGCTCTAGGACGAAACTATTTCGCTTTTCTTGCGCTCGGTGAACCACATGATCAAGAGCGAAACCTCGTAAAGCAGGATCAGCGGAATCCCCAGCATCAGCTGCGACACCACATCCGGTGGAGTCAGGATCGCCGCCACCGCAAAGGCTCCGACAATCATATAGCGGCGTATGCCCTTTAGCTGCTGCCTGCTCACGATTCCCGCCCGGTTGAGCAACAAAAGCAGCACCGGAAGCTGAAAACATACACCGAAGGCGAGAATGAACTGCATTACCAGCGAGAGATAATCGCCCATTGCCGGCAGGGCTTCCTGTTGCAAGCCACCGACCGGCCCTTCAAATCCCAGAAAAAACCGAAATGCAGTCGGCATGACGATGAAATAGGCGAGCGATGCGCCGGCCATGAACAATAGCGGCGTGGCAATCAGGAACGGCAGAAATGCTTTCTTCTCTTTGGCATAAAGGCCTGGCGCGACAAAGGCCCAAAGCTGGTTGGAAATGATCGGAAAGGCGAGGAAAAAGGCCGCGAACATCGCCACCTTGATCTCGACAAAAAAAGCCTCGTAGAGCTTGGTGTAGATCAGCTTCCCTTCGCCGGCGGGAAATGCGTCGGTCAGCGGCTGGACAAGTATGCCGAAAATCTCGTCGGCAAAAAATATGCTGACCAGGAAAGCCACGGTCAACGCAGCCACCGACCAGAGCAGACGCTGGCGCAACTCGATCAGATGCTCGATTAGCGGGGCCTTGCTTTCGTCAAGGTCCGGCTTGCTTTGATCATTCATGGCTTGGAATCGCTCGCGGGCGGCAGATCGGGCCGGTCATCCACTGGATTGGACGGTTCGGCAATATCTGCGGGAGGCCCGTCGAGCGGTTCCATCCTCGGTTCATCTGCAACATTATCATCGGGGAGCGCGGGATATTCGCTCATGATCCGTTCGTTTTCCGACGCCCATTTCTTTTCCATTTCCTGAAGCTCGGCTTCACGGACCATGGCATCCAGCCCGGTGCGAAAATTGGCCATTATGCCACGCCCCTTGGCCATCCATTTGCCCGCCGTCGCCAGCGCGCGCGGCAATTCCTTCGGTCCGATGACGACAGTGGCAATGATCGCGATAATCGCGATCTCGGATATGGAAAGGTCAAACATATATTATGCGGCCCTGAATTTAGAGGCCGGCCTGATCAAACAGCCGTTTTATCTGTGGTCTTGCTACTATCGGCTGACGTATCGCCGGTCTTGCTGTCAATCTTCGGGGGAGGATTAGCAGCATTTGCTTCTTCCTCGGTGATTCCCTTTTTAAAGGAACGGATGCCCTTGCCGACATCGCCCATCATTTCGGAAATCCGGCCGCGGCCAAACAAAATCAGAACCAGCGCCGCTACAATTAAAATCTGCCAAACACTCGGTTGCATGCGATATTCTCCTTAGGCGCTCTATTTAAGCGCTTTCGATCTGGTTTTCCAGCAAAACACCATCATCATCTGCAAAGTCTCGCTCTTCGGACTCTTCAGCCGCCTGGTCAGCATCCGCTTCCGCTTCGGCGTCCAGTTCCATTTGCTCCAGCACAAGATCGACAGGATCCAGCAATCCCGCGGCTTTCAGGTCATCGATGCCGGGCAGATCCCTGCGACTGTGCAATCCGAAATGGGTCAGAAACTCTGCGGTGGTCGCATAAATTAAAGGCCTGCCGGGCACTTCGCGACGGCCGGCCGGACGCACCCATCCCGATTCCATCAACACGTCAAGCGTGCCCTTGGCAACCTGCACACCGCGGATGGCTTCAATTTCGGCACGGCTGACCGGTTCATGATAGGCAATGATCGCCAGCGTCTCCATGCCGGCGCGGCTGAGCTTGCGCATTTCCGCCCGTTCGCGGCGCAGCAGATGCGAGAGATCCTGCGCAGTCTGGAAATGCCAGCGATCTCCGGTTTTGATCAGTACTATGCCGCGATGTTGAAAATCATCCTGCAAGTCCGCCAATATCCGCCGAATATCCAGCTCTTCGCCAACATAGGCCCTGATATCAGCGATCGTCATCGGCTTTTCGGAAGCAAAAAGCGTCGCCTCGACCGCACGTTTGCCGATATCCAATGCCTCGGGCATTGCTTCGATCAGGCTGGTGTCTTCGCTGTCATGTTCACCCATGTGTCGTCGCCTTTATCCTGAGCGGTGCGAAACTTTCTTCCTGCTGCAATTCCAGCTTTCCCTGCCGGGCCAGTTCCAGCGTCGCGAGAAAACTGGATGCGAGCGCCGATTTACGCAGTTCGGGCGGCGCGCCGGGGGGCAGGAAATGCCTTATATCCATCCAGTCGATCGCTTCGCCGAGCATCATCGAGACCCGGGCCAGCGCATCCTCCAGCGTCATCACCATCCGCTGCCGGACGATATGGATGGCGGGCGCACCGCGGACTTTCACGCGGGAGTAAGCGGCAATCAGATCATAATATTCCGCCTGCCACTGCCGGTCCTTGACCACCCGCAGCCCTTCCGGTGCGCCGCGCATGAACACGTCGCGACCAATTCGGTCCCGAGCCAGCAGCCGCGCACCCGATTCCCGCATCGCGTTCAACCGCTCCAGCCGCATCTGCAGCCGCAGCGCCAGTTCTTCCGGCGACGGTTCGATTTCCGGATCGCGGGGCAGCAACAGCCCCGATTTCAAATAGGTCAGCCAGGCCGCCATCACCAGATAATCGGCCGCCAGTTCCAGCCGCAACGTCTGGGCACTGGCGATATATTTGAGATATTCCTGCACCAGTTCGAGAATCGAGATCTCGCGCAGATCGACCTTCTGGTTGCGGGCCAATGCGAGCAGCAGATCGAGCGGCCCTTCCCAGCCGTCTATGTTCAGGGTCAGCGACCCTTCTTCGGATGCCGCCGGTTCCGGGGGAAAGAAGAATCCTTCATTCTCCGGTTCGTCGCTCATGCCACGGCTGCCATCAGCCCGTCGCGGCGGGCAAGCAAGCTGGCCAGCTCATCCCGGTAATCGGTGACTGTCATGCCGGAAATGGTCGCCATTGCGTCATCCAGCCGCTGCTTGGTCTTTTCCGACATCGGCGCCAGACGGTCGGCAATGCCGACCATATCGTCCATCTTCGCCCAGCAATTGAGCGCGATATCGCAGCCCGCTGCCTGGGCCCGTTCGGCCCGCTCCGGAACCGTTCCGGAGAGTGCTTCCATGTCGAGATCATCGGTGAACAGCAGCCCGTCAAAGCCGATCCGGTCGCGGATAATATCCTGAACGACGGTTTTCGACAGGGTCGACGGCGTCTCTGCATCCCAGGCGGTAAACAGCAAATGGCCGGTCATGCCCATTGGCGCCTTGTTGAGCGCCTGAAACGGAGCCAAGTCCAGTTCCAGCTCCTCGTCGCTGGCGGTCACCGTCGGCAAGGCCTTGTGCGTGTCGACGCTGGTCCGGCCATGACCCGGCAGATGCTTGACCACGCCGACCACGCCGCCGCGCTGCAGCCCGTCGATAATCGCGCGGCCGAGAGCGGCGACCCGCATCGGTTCGCTGCCCAGAGCGCGATCACCAATGACATTATTGGCATCCGGCTGACGGACATCGAGCAGCGGATGGCAATCCACGGTAATCCCGACCTCGGCCAGGGTGACGGCAATTGCCTGGGCATTGAGCCGAGCTGCCTCGATCGCGGTGGCGGGCGCAATGTCATAGAGCTTGTCGAACACTTCTCCCGCCGGGAATTTGGGCCAGAGCGGTGCCTGCATCCGCGCGACACGACCGCCTTCCTGATCGATCAGGATAGCCAGATCATCACGGCCATGGAGCGCACGCAACTCGTCGGTCAGCGCCCTGAGCTGCGCCTTGCTTTCAATATTTCGACCGAAAATAATATAGCCCGCAGGATTGCTATCCCGGAAAAACGCCTTTTCGGCGGCAGTCAGGCTCAGGCCCGAAATTCCGAATACCGCCGGTGTCATAGCCATGATGAACTCTTTTCACGCAACATATCTTATACTTGCGCCGTTTCGCAGCCGGGTAAAGGCGAAAGCGCCGTTATCCACAGCACTTCAACCATCAATTGCCTGAAAACTAGCGAACGACGAGGCAGCTTTCACCAGCAGCCTTCAGATTGTTGCAGATTTCCTGAGCCGCCTCACGGCTCGGCGCAACGGCGTTCAGCCGGTAAATCGTGCCGCCATCCAGTTTGCCGGGGATGATCTTCTTCGGCAGCGAGCCGATCGATTCAAACCGGCGGGCATAGCCCGACCAGCTGCTGTCGGCGAGACTGGCCGAACTGAAGGCACCAAGCTGGATCAGCGCGCTGCCAGCGGCGTCTGCGGCCGGTGCGTCTTCCGATTTGCGAATGGGTGCCTCGGCGACCACGGGATCCCCCAATTGCGCCGGCATTTCCTTGCCTTCGCTGGCGGCGAAGCTGGCATCGCCTTCGCCTTCAAACTGCCGGGCCTGCGGATCATCAGGACGGACCTTATAGTCGCCTTCCTGTGCCGCGATCAACTCGCCATTGCCGTCGATCCCGCTTCCATCGCGGTTTTGCAGCCAGTAGATACCACCGACTATTGCTGCCAGCAGCAGCAAGCCTGCGCCAACGAAAAGCGCCACCCGGAGTGGGGAATATTCGCCCTCATCATCATCATAGTCTTCGGCGGACTCAAGCCAGGGCAGACGTTCTTCGTCGTCCAGATCAAGACTGTCGCGGGTAGTATCTGACATTTTACGCTCCGTTAGCCAAAGGGCTGCTCACATCGATTCTGCGGCCGTAACGCCCATCAAAGCAAGACCATTTTTCACAGTCTGCCCGATATTCTTGGCTAAGAAAAGCCTCGCTGACGTAATCTCCGGGTCGTTAACCATTATGATCCGCTTCTCAGGCCGGTCATTGCCCAGATTATAATAAGCGTGAAAAGCGGCGGCCAGGTCGTTCAGGTAGAATGCGACTCGGTGCGGCTCGCGCGAAGCCGCTGCCGATTCAACAATGCGCGGGAATTGCGCCGCCATTTTGATGAGGTCCATTTCCTCTTCGCCAAGCCGTTCAAGATGGTCGGATGATGGCATGATCCCTTCATCCGCGGCCTTGCGCAACGTCGACTGGATGCGGGCATGGGCATATTGGACGTAGAAGACGGGATTGTCGCGAGAAGCTTCCATCACCTTGGCGAAATCGAAATCCATCTGGGCATCGGCCTTGCGCGTCAGCATGGTGAAGCGCACGGCATCTTTGCCGACTTCCTCGACCATATCGGCGATCGTGACAAATTTGCCCGAGCGTTTGGACATTTTCTCCGGCTCGCCATTGCGCAGCAAGCGCACCATCTGGACCAGTTTCACGTCAAATTTGGTCTTGCCTTCGGTCAGCGCGGCGACAGCTGCCTTGATCCGCTTGACCGTGCCGCTGTGATCGGCACCCCAGATATCAATCAGTTCGTCGGCGGTTTGTGCCTTTTGAAAATGATAGGCCAGATCGCCGCCAAAATAGGTCCAGCGTCCATTGGATTTCTTGATCGGGCGATCCTGGTCATCGCCAAATTGCGTCGACCGGAACAGCGGCAGCTCGACCGCTTCCCAATCCTCGATCACCTTGCCCTTGGGTTGCTCCAGCACTCCATCATAGACAAGGTCGCGTGACCGCAGTTCCGCCTCGGCAATATCCGCCTTGCCCGCTTCGTGCAGCTCGGCTTCAGAGGAGAAGATATCATGCTTGATCCCGAGCAGCGCAAGATCCGAACGGATCATGTCCATCATCTTCTCGACCGCTGCCTTGCGAAAAATGAGCAGCCATTCGGATTCTTCGGCATCCTTGTATTTATCGCCAAATTCGGCGGCCAGAGCCTCGCCGACCGGCTTCAGATAATCGCCCGGGTACAGGCCTTCGGGAATAGCGCCGATCTCTTCACCCAAGGCTTCGAGATAACGCAAATGGGCCGAACGGGCGAGTGTATCGACCTGCGATCCGGCGTCATTGACATAATATTCGCGGATAACCTTGTTACCCACCGCCTCGAGCAGATCGGCCAGCGCATCACCGACCACCGCGCCACGGCAATGGCCCATGTGCATCGGTCCGGTCGGGTTGGCGGATACATATTCGATATTGACGGTGACGCCCCTGCCCTTGTCCGAGCGGCCATATTCCGCACCCAGTTGCTCGATTTCCAGCAGTTCGCCCAGCAGCACCGGAGCCGCAACCCGCAGGTTGATAAACCCGGGACCGGCAATGTCCACCGATTGCACATCAGCCAGCGCGCCGAGCTTTTCCGCGATTTTCTCCGCAAGATCGCGCGGTTTCATACCAGCCGGTTTGGACAATACCATTGCCGCATTGGTCGACAGGTCACCGTGCGAAGCATCCCTGGGGGGCTCCAACGTAACGTTGGAACGATCAATCTCGGCGGGCAATATGCCTGCCTCGGTCAATTCGTCCAATATTGCATCAATATGTTTCTGAAAAATCTGGAACAGCATGATTGGCTCAATTCATCATAGGGAAAAGGGCCCGACATTGATCAGGCGCGAACACTCGTCATTTCAGGCGACCCTATCGGGTAGCGTTATATTGCAACTGTGCCGGGGTTAGCTGAAATCCGACAAGCAGCTCGAAAGACGATCGTGCAACTGCAGCCTTGACGGCCGGGTCAGCCAACGGATCAAGCGCCGCGTCAGGGTCTCCGGGCTTGCGCTTGCGGGTCAGGCGTTCAATCACGTCTTCCGGCAAACGCGCGGCAGACGCATCAACATAGGCGCCAGCCTTGCCCGAAGCCGTTGCACGATAATCACCGTCGGCAAATTGCAGCGTCACATTTTTGATCCGCTTTGCGACCACGGCAGTCCCGCCTTGGACGACGGTCGAGAAATACGGAACCGTCACGGTGCGCGCTCCGGTCGGCCGGGTCCGTGACGCGTAGATGTCAAACGTCGCTTCGGTATAAATTCGCGCGCCTTCGCTATTGCAGGTCGAACGGACGTTGGTGATGTTCGCCACCACATCGATAGCGCTTGCATCGGTGCTGTTCACGGGATTGAAGATGGTGATGTCGCCCGTATGATCGGGAACCGCGACTGCGGGACAACCCGAACGGGTAACCGAAACGCCTACGCCTGAACTTACGTCGAGCGCGCCTTCCTTGGCGCATCCGGTAACAGCCAAGATCGTGATCCCCGCCAAAAATATTTTTTTCAACTGGCCGTTTGCCATCATTTTCAATCCTTGCCTTTGATCACGGGCAACACACATAGGCTCCATGCGCTCCGATAAAAATTTCGCAACCCTTATCTGGGCCTTTAATGCGGTGCAACCGTCCATAAGATGAACAGACGGGCTTTTCGCCGGTGCAGTTATTCCCTAAGGGCATAAACATGATTCATTCCGATAAGCAGAAACGGCAGATTGACTTGCTTGTGGCCGCGCCGCGCGGCTTTTGTGCGGGCGTCGACAGAGCGATAAAAATTGTCGAGCTGGCGATAAAAAAATATGGCGCCCCCGTCTATGTCCGGCACGAAATCGTCCACAACCGCTATGTGGTGGATGAATTGAAGAAACTGGGTGCGATATTTGTCGAGGAACTCACCGAAGTGCCCGATGGTGTCCCGGTGGTATTCTCCGCTCATGGCGTGCCCAAGGCGGTACCGCATAAAGCGGAAGAACGCGGACTGGAATATCTGGATGCAACCTGCCCGCTGGTGTCCAAAGTACATCGTCAGGCGGAACGGCAAACCGAAGCCGGCCGGCATATCATATTTGTCGGCCACGCCAATCATCCCGAAGTCATCGGCACTTTCGGGCAAGTCGATGAAGGCCAGATGACGCTGGTGGAAACGCTGGATGATGTTGCCGCCCTCGAACCCGAGAATCCGGACGCACTTGCTTTTCTCACCCAGACAACCCTGTCCGTCGATGACACGCACGCAATCGTCGAGGCGCTGCAGGCCCGTTTTCCCTCCATCGTCGGACCAAAAGGCGAGGATATTTGCTACGCAACTTCCAACCGCCAGGATGCCGTGAAAAAAATAGCCCTATCCTGTCAGCTCGTTCTGGTCATCGGCGCACCAAATAGCTCGAATAGCGTACGTCTCGTAGAAGTCGCAGAACGCGGCGGGGCAATGGCCAGATTGATCCAGCGGGCCGATGAAATCGACCTTGCCTGGCTGGACGGCATTAATATTTTAGGTTTGACCGCCGGGGCCTCCGCCCCGGAAATTCTGGTGCGCGAGGTCATAGACCTGCTCGAAGCACATTTCGATGTACGGCAGGAAAAGGTTACGACCACCGAGGAAAATATGGTCTTCAAGCTTCCGCGCGGTCTAGAAGCGGCCTGATGGCGGTCTATACGAAGGTCAGCGCAGAGGAAATCGACCAGTTCCTCACCCGTTTCGATGTCGGAACACTGGTGTCGGTCAAAGGCATTGCCGAGGGCGTGGAAAATAGCAATTATCTGCTGGAAACCACAGAAGACAAGTTCATCCTGACCTTATATGAAAAAAGGGTCGATCCGGCTGACCTGCCGTTTTTCATCGCACTGCTCGATCATCTGGCGCAAAAGGGTTGCCTGGTGCCGCCGATGATCGCCGACCGCGAAGGTACGAAGATTCAGCAACTCTGCGGACGCAGCGCCTGTTTGATCACCTTTCTCTCAGGTGTGTCGGTAAGTCACCCGACAGCGGCTCAAGCCGGTGCAACCGGGCAAGCTCTAGGGCAAATGCATCAGGCCCTGACGGATTTTGATCTGGAGCGGCGCAACAGCATGGATCATGATGGCTGGCGGACGCTGGCTGACCAATGCGGACCCGCACAGCTCGACGAAATAGCGCCGGGTCTGGCAGATGCGGTTTCGCAGGAGCTCGATCATCTCGACGCGCATTGGCCGCATGAACTGCCCCGGTCGGCCATTCATGCTGATCTTTTCCCCGACAATGTCCTGATGCTGGGTGATCAGGTTACCGGCCTGATCGACTTTTATTTCTCCTGCACCGACATCCGCGCCTATGATCTCGCAGTGACCCATGCGGCCTGGTGTTTTTCCGAGGATGGTACCAATTTTCACCAACCGATATCGCGCGCCCTGATCGCCGGATATGAGTCGGCTTTCACGCTCAGCGATGCCGAACGCCAGGCGCTGCCCTTGCTCGCCCGCGGCGCGGCCCTGCGATTTCTGCTAACCCGGGCCTATGATTGGATCAACACCCCGGCCGGCGCCTTGGTGACACGCAAGGATCCCCAAGCCTTTCTCAATCGCCTGCAATTTTATCAAAATCACCCGGATATTTTTACCATATGACCGAGCCAAAAATTGTGGAAATCGCCACCGATGGCGCATGCAAGGGCAATCCCGGTCCCGGTGGCTGGGGTGCGCTGATCCGTCACGGTGACAAGGAAAAGGAAATTTCCGGAGGCGAGCCGGAAACGACCAATAACCGCATGGAGCTGCGTGCGGCGATCGAGGCCCTCAACGCGCTCAAGCGGCCCTGCAAGGTCAAGCTGTCGATCGACAGCAAATATGTAAAGGACGGCATCACCCAGTGGATTTTCGGCTGGCAGAAAAACGGCTGGCGGACAGCCGCGCGAAAGCCGGTCAAAAATGCTGATCTCTGGCAGGATCTGCTAAAGGCTGTCGAGCCTCATCAGATCGAATGGCACTGGGTCAAGGGCCACGCCGGCGACGCTGACAATGAACGCGCCGACCAACTGGCGAGCGACGCTGCCATGCACGCCGCCGCCCTTCGGCACAGTTTCTAGCTATTGTCTTCAATCTCGGCATTCGGTCCGTTTTTCTGGATCGAGCTGATCGCATTTTTCGCGCTGGCCTTGCTGGTATAGCCATCGGTCGCAAAAATGATTTCGCTATTATATTTGAAGCGAACCCGAAACTCGCCCTTCTTGTCTTTCCAAATCTCAAATTTATGCGCCATTTCGATGCTCTCCTTCTGTTGGGTAACAGAATTAATAGGCCAACAAGCCGGTTGTGCAACGATCCCGTTGTAAAACGTTGTTTCCTAAGAAAATCTTGTAGCCGCATAACGGCTTGCATCAACAGCATACAGGCTTTGATCAGGCGCTTGTCCCAGCAGAACCGAACGGGCCAGTTTTGCAGCCGCCGGAGCAGTCTGAATACCGAACCCCCCTTGCCCGGCGAACCAGAAAAAATCCGCGGTCGTGGAATCAAATCCGATCACCGGCAAGCGGTCCGGTGCAAAACTGCGCAATCCCGCCCATTTCCGAGATACCCGCTTGACCTCCACATCCATCACTTTCTCAAACCGGTCGATGGCTATGGCGACGCTCAGTTCGTCGGGTGCGACATCACCGGGTTCGGCCGGAATCTCGTCATGCGGACTAAGCCAATAGCCACCACCCGCTTCCGGTTTGAAGTAAAAGCTGCCATCCAGAGCGACAACCAGCGGCATGTCCTGCGATGAAGGAGGATCGGTTTCGATCTGGACCATATTTCGGATCAGCGGCTGGATGCCGACCGGTTTCACATCAGCCATCCGCGCGATATTATCCGCCCAGGCGCCGGCCGCGTTCACCACTATGGTCGCGTGATAATGTTGATCCCCGGCAATCAACTCCCAATCCCGGTCATTTTTCCGGATATGGCTGACCGCTGCCCGGCAAATCAGATCCACGTTCTTGCGCTTGGCATCCCTGAGATAAGCGGCATGCAGTGCGGCAACATCAATATCGCGACAGTCCGGTTCGTAAATGGCATGTTTCCACATCGGCTTCAAATCCGGAACAAGGAGAACGGCTTGATCCCAGGACCAGCGATCCATGGACAGGCCGCTATCAGCGAAATCGGACAGGAATTGATCGGCAAGATGTTGCTCGTCGTCTCGGCCGATATTGACCGCACCGCGTGGTCGAAGGAAAGCAGATTCCGAAAATTCCGGCGGCGGGTTTTCCAGAAATGATCGGGACGCAGATGTAAGCGGCTGCACAAGCGGCCCTCCATAGCTTTCGGTCCAGAAAGCGGCAGAGCGGCCAGTGGAATGATAGCCAGGATGGTCCTCCGCTTCGAGCAGTATGACCGATCGATCGGCGCCGATTTCAGAGGCGATGCTGGCTCCAGCGATACCGGCGCCAATTATGGCGACATCATAATATTTCATTTGGGGGGGGCCACTCGGTCGAGAAAGGAAAAACAGGTATTAAGGGCATCATTGCGCACCTCGTCAACCTCACGAAAAATTTCATGCGCGGCTTCTGCGCCGAATAATTTCAGCTCGACCTTCGGCATCAGGTGCACCGCACGCTCGATGGTTGCGTGATCGACCAGTTCGTCGGTCGAGGTCGCCAATACCAATATTGGAATCTCCATCTTCACCAGCCTTTGCCGGTTACGCAATCTTCTGGTCGAAGCATAGGCTCGCTCCACCCAGCGCCAGCTCGCCGGTCCCAGCCGGACGAAGGGGCGCTCGCGGAACCAGAAAAACTCGTCCGAATAGCGATCGGGATCATGGGTCAGCAGAGCCTGCCGGGGGACATAGGGTTCCAGCGGATTTTCGATCGGTTTCCATGCACGCCGTTCGCCCCGACCGATAATACACATGATCTTGGCGGCCAGCTGCGCTGCCCATTCCGGCATCCCACCGCCAGCAGGAGCCAGCATCGGCGCACTCAAAATCGCCGCATCGGGATCGATCCGCTGTTCGGTTAGCGCCCGCAGCACCAGATGCCCGCCCATGCTGTGACCCAGCACGACATGCGGCCCGACATGGCTGGCGCGCCATTGATCAAACAGCGCCCCCAGATCCCCTACCCAGGTCGCAAAATCGTCAATATGGCCCACATGCGGGTGCGGCCCGCACCGCCCCGATCCGCCCTGTCCGCGCCAGTCGACTGACGTGACATTCCATCCACGGGCGTAAAAATCGTGAAAAGTTTCCAGATATTTTTCGTAGAAATCCGCTCGCCCGGTCATGAACAGCAGGGAACCTCGGGGTCTGTCCTGCTGCCAATCTAATTTCCTGAATTCCCAGCCATCGGGCCCGGTCCAGGTCTCTTCCAAGGCGCCTTTTGGAACCGAACGGCGATCGAAATGCTGGTCTTTCGAGTCTGTCCTGTCAGGGTCTGTCATTGGCACTGTGTCGGAAGATAAAAACCGCTCCGGGAATCGTGGTTACTATTTGGTAAGGCAAATTAACTAGACGGTCTGTCTATGGATAGCGAAACCTTCATCTACTTGCTCTGGGGCGGATTGGCAATTGCACTGATCGTCGCAGCGATTACCGATCTCAAAAGCCGCCATATTTCTAACTGGCTCAATCTCGCCATCGCCTTGGGTGCACCAGTCTTCTGGATCTACAGCGGCATGCCGTTCTGGCCGGACATGGTCGGACAAATCGGACTGGCGTTCATCATATTCACTATATTCGCCGGAATGTTCGCGATCGGCGCCATGGGGGGCGGTGATGTCAAACTGCTGACTGCGCTCTCCTTGTGGATGCACTGGCTGACGTTTCTCGAGCTGTTGGTGATCATGTCGATCGCTGGCGGCCTGCTGACGCTGTTGATGATGATCAGCAAGCAAATCCGAAAGACCGAAGGTCCGATAAAGGTTCCCTATGGCGTTGCCATCGCCTTTTCCGGGCTCTGGATGATCTGGGGGATCACCGGACATAGTTCACAAACGATATTTTAACCATTTTCCTCGAAAGAGGCAATGACCGCCAATGGAACATTTCGGGCGGGGGCATTCAGGAGGCGTGAGACGTCATGGACAAGAAGAAGATTATTTTGCTGGTTGGTGCGCTGATCGTGGCTGCGGTCACGGCGCTGCTCGCAAAGAACATGTTTGATGGTGCCTCCGCGCCGCAAGTCGCTGCGAAGAAGGCGGAAGTGGTTGGTGAGGAAGTTCTCGTCGCAACCCGCGCGCTTCCCGTTGGCACAATCATAACGCCCGACAGTTTCCGTTTCCAGCCGTGGCCAAAGGATCTGATCGAGGACGTGTATTTCATGAAGGAAAGCACCGATGTCGCGACACTTGCCGGCACCGTGGTTCGCAATCCGGTCACCGCTGGCCAACCGCTTACCAAAGGCTCTCTCGTAGCGCCGGGTGATCGCGGTTTTCTCGCTGCTGCCCTCGGCCCTGGCATGCGCGCCGTCACTATTCCCGTATCCGGTCTGACCGGCGTTGCCGGCTTCGTGTTCCCGGGCGACCGGGTAGACCTCATGCTGACCCAGTCTGTGCAAGGCGAAGGTCCGGAACTCAAGGTTTCCGAGACTGTGATCCGCAACCTTCGGGTGCTTGCTACTGACAACCGGGTTACCGCATCCAAGAATGAAGCAGGACAGCAATTCGCCCAAAAGGCAAAGCTTGTCACTTTGGAAGCAACTCCCAAAATCGCCGAGCAGATCTCCGTTGCCCAGACTCTGGGTACGCTGAGCCTGTCGCTGCGTTCGCTGGCAGACAGCGCCGCCGAACTGGAAGAAGCAATTGCTTCCGGTGCCATCAAGCTGCCGAAAACGGATGATCCGGTTGTGGAAGCCGACATGATCCGTTCGCTGGCTGCGCGTCCAAGCAGCACAAAATCAACCTTCTCTACCGGAGGCGACGTGTCGCGCTTTGAAACGCGCTCGCCACCGCCACTGGCCGAAAAAGAGAAACCTAAAGGTCCGGTAGTCCGCGTCGCACGTGGCAATACGGTCAACGAAATCGAGTTTGGAGACAAGTAATGGCCGTAGAATATGCACAGCATAGCCGTTCGGCGAAAAAGGCTTTGGGCGTTACCGTCCTTGCCGCCCTCGCCCTGGCTTTGGCTGCCAACAATGCGACACCGCTGAACGCCCAGTCGGTCAATATCTCACAGCCCGATTCCCGGATTTCCATCGCGGTCGGTCGTGGCAAGTTGATCACGCTGCCCTCACCAATTGAAGATATCTTCATTGCCGAAAACAACATCGCCGATGTCCAGGTGCGGTCACCGCGACAAATTTATATTTTCGGTAAAAAGGGCGGCCAGACCAGCTTTTATGCAACCAGCGCCTCTGGCAAAGTCGTCTATTCTGCAGAAGTCTCGGTCGGCGCAGAAATTTCTTCGATTGACCAGATGCTGGGTCTGGCGATGCCGGAAGCGAGCATCGCGGTCAGCACGACCAATAATTTCGTCCTGTTGACGGGTACAATCGCCAACCCGGATGATGCCGAGGAAGCGGAAAACTTGGTGCAGGCTTTTGTCGGCACCGAAACTCGCGTTGTCAGCCGTTTGAAAACGGCGACGCCGATGCAGGTCAATCTGAAAGTCCGCTTTGCCGAAGTCAGCCGCTCGCTGGCGAAAGAAATCAACGGCAATCTGCTGACCCGGGATACCACCGGCGGATTCCAATTTGGTGTGTCTCGCGGACGCAATTTCGGTTCGATCACAGCTGCCACAGCCAATCTTCCTCAACTTGACGCATCGCAGCTATTTGGTTTGCCTGCCGGATCGGTCTCCCTTCCGTTCGACCCGGTAAGCGGGCAGTTCGTGACTGCGAGTGGCACAGCATTCAACTATACCAACGGCTCTGGTTTGAACACCATTCAGGCGGCGGGCCGTCTGTTTGGTCTTGATATCGCCACAGCATTAGACGTCTCCGAACGCGTTGGCTTGGTCAGCACCTTGGCATCACCGAACCTGACCACCATCTCGGGCGAAACAGCAACCTTCCTGGCGGGCGGTGAATTTCCCATTCCAACCTCGACCGGGCTGGGTGAAGTTTCCGTTCAGTATAAAAATTACGGCGTCAGCCTGTCTTACACGCCGACTGTGCTTTCAAACGGGCGAATTTCCATCCGCGTCGCACCGGAAGTATCGGAAATCACCTCCAACGGCGCCGTTGTCCTCAACGGTTTCAGTATTCCAGCGGTATCAACCCGCCGAGCGGAAACCACGGTCGAACTCGGATCGGGCGAAAGCTTCATGATCGCTGGTCTGATGCAGAATACCTATAACTCCGCGATCGACAAAACACCGGGCCTGGCGGATGTTCCAATCCTTGGCTCCTTGTTCAAGTCCGATGGCTATCGTCGCAATGAAACCGAACTGATGATCGTGGTCACACCTTATCTGGTGAAACCCGTCAGCGACAGCGAGATCGTCTTGCCAACCGACGGCTTCAAGGTTGCCAATGACGCGGAACGGTTCCTGATGAATCGCAACCATAGCGGGACCGGTAGTGACCGGCCCAAACCAACTGTGGCTCCGACAACACCGGAAAATCAAAGTTTCGGCAGCTTGGAACCACAGGCGCCCGTCAAATCCGCCAAAAAATCGAAGAAGTCCGGTAGCGCCGCGCCCGGTTTCAGTTTCGACAAATAAGCTCGATCAGGAGAACAGATCATGCGCATCGTTTCAATGGCACTCATCACCGCCCTCGGGCTCTCGGTTACTGCATGTGGCAGTACCACCGCGAACCGCAGCGTCTATAGCGAACGCCAGCCGGTCGTATCCAAATCGAATTTCGTGCTGGATCTGAGCGCTGGCAATGGCGGACTGTCTACCGCGGAGCAGAATCGCCTGTCCGGCTGGTTCGAAGCTCTCGAACTCGGTTATGGCGACCGTGTTTCTATCGATGATCCAAGCTATTCTGCGAGCAGTCTGGCAAAGACGGCTGTCGAAAATATTGTAGCGAGCTATGGCCTTCTGGTCAGCGAAACAGCACCCGTTACCGAAGGCCATGTTCAGAGCGGCCTGATCCGGGTTGTTGTAACCCGGACCGCTGCATCCGTACCGGGATGTCCCGATTTCAGCCATCGCAGCCACACCGACTTCCAGGTGCGCACCAGTGAAAATTACGGCTGCGGCACGAACAGCACCCTCTCCGCCATGATTGCTGATCCCGAAGATCTTGTCCGCGGCCAAAAGGCTGACGGTGAAGACCAGTCGCGGGCGTCCAAGGCCATACGCGCCTATCGTGACAAAAACGTTGGAGGACAATAATGAACGCACCCTGGAAACCCGGCTCGGTCAACGGACGTGAGCCGTTTGCCGCATTCGTTTGTGACGATGACACGCTGGAGATACTCCGTCCGGTCGCTGAAGAAATGGGCTGGTCGGTCGACAAATGTAACAAGGGCGGACTGCGCAATGCGGTTCAGACACTCTCCGTCTCCGCCAGTCCCAATATCCTGCTGGTAGACCTGTCGGAATCCGGTGATCCGTTGAACGATATCAATTCGCTGGCCGAGGTCTGCGAGCCAGGTACGGTCGTGGTTGCCATGGGTCAGGTCAATGATGTCCGCCTGTATCGCGATTTGATCGTTAGCGGCTTGCAAGACTATCTCCTGAAGCCGTTTAGCCCGGAACAGTTGCGGGATGTACTGTCTCAGGCGCAAGCGGTCATCAACGCACCGAAAAGCGAAGATTCGCAGGCCGAAAAACCGCATATTTCAACCGCTGTAATCGGAACGCGTGGCGGTGTCGGAGCCTCGACCATAGCCACATCACTGGCCTGGCTGCTCAGTCATGACAGGGATCGTCTGACCGCTCTGCTCGATCTGGATGTCCATTTCGGTACCGGTGCCCTGTCGCTGGATCTGGAGCCCGGTCGCGGTCTTACCGATGCGATCGACAACCCGAGCCGGATCGATGGCCTGTTCATTGAACGCGCCATGATCAAGGCCAATGACAAGCTGTCACTGCTTTCTGCAGAAGCGCCAATTAATTCGCCGATCATGACCGATGGCAGCGCGTTCTTCCAGTTACAGGAAGAATTTCGCGCCGCCTTCGATTGTACGGTGATCGATTTGCCACGAGATATGTTGATCAACTATCCCCATCTTCTCGGCGATGTGAATGCAACGATCATCGTGACGGAATTGACACTCGCGTCGGCGCGGGACTGCATTCGCTTGCTATCCTGGCTGAAATCCCACGCAGCCCAGAGCAAGGTCTATGTGGTCGCCAACAAGGTGCAAACCTCCAATCTGGAAATCGGCCGCCAGGATTTCGAAAGCTCCATTGAGCGCAAGATCGACATCATGGTTCCCTATGATCCCAGAACCGCAGCGCAATCGGCAAAATTGGGCCAGGCATTGGTGGAAGCCGGCAAGTCCAGCAAAGCCTCGGCAAAGATCATCGAGCTGACAAATCTCGTTCTCGGATCGGTGAGCGGTGGGGAAGATGCCGACCAAGCTGGCGACAAGAAATCTTTCATGGACAAATTCGGCGAGTTTAAGTCATTTTTGCCGTCGAAAAAAGCCAAGGAGGATGCTGCCAAAGTTTGAGGCAGGCGCAAACATTCTTCGGCTTTAAAGGAATTAGACTATGGGTATAATGCAAACTGCAATTTTGGGTGCTGGCGTTCTAGCGGTTCTGCTGCTGCTCATCTTTGCATTTGCTGGCCCATCGGAGTCAAAGGCGAGCGCCCGACGGCTGGACAAGGTTAAATTTCGTCATTCCGACAGCGCCGATGTTCGGGTGGAAGCGCAGATGAAAAAAGCGCTATCGGCGCGGCGCAAAACCACTCGCCCCAAGGGCGAGACCATGACCAAGATGGAAATCCTGGCAATCCGGATGGAAAAAACCGGCAAGGATTGGCCTCTTTCCTATTTTTTCTATGCGGCGGGTGGCCTGTTTGTGGTCATGGCGGGCTTGCTGCTGCTCAAGGGCGCGCCCATTTTCCTATGTCTGGCTGTCGGGCTTCTCGCCGGAGCCGGATTGCCGCATTTCATTGTCAGCTTCCTGATCAATCGACGGATCGCCAAATTCACCGCAGCCTTTCCCGATGCCATCGAGCTGCTTGTCCGCGGCCTCCGTTCGGGCTTGCCCGTCACCGAGACGATCGGCGTCGTTGCCAAGGAAATTGGCGGACCGGTTGGTGAGGAGTTTCAGAAAGTGGTTGACCGGATCAAGATTGGCCAGACGATGGAAGATGCGCTGCAAGAGAGCGCCAAGCGGATGGAAACTCCGGAATTCAAATTCTTCTGTATTACGTTGGCAATTCAGCGTGAAACCGGCGGTAACCTGGCAGAAACGCTTTCGAATCTGGCCGACGTACTCCGCAAACGTGGGCAAATGAAGCTCAAGATCAAGGCGATGTCGTCAGAATCCAAGGCTTCCGCCTATATTGTGGGATCGCTGCCATTCATCGTCTTCGGTTTGGTTTACACAGTAAACCCCACCTATCTCTCCGGTTTTTTCTATGAAGACCGGCTGATCATTGCTGGCTTGGGCGGTCTGTGCTGGATGAGCATTGGCGTGTTCATCATGGCCAAGATGGTCAATTTCGAAATTTAAGTTGAAGGTGCAAGGCAAATGACAACCAGCGGCGGACCAACTTTAATGGGCGTGGACGTGCTTTTGGTGGCGACGATATTGGCTGCCGTCGCGGCTGTGGCCGTGTTTTTCGCAATCTACGCGGCTGTGACTGTGCGCGATCCGATGGCAAAACGGGTCAAGGCCCTCGCCCAACGCCGGGAGCAGTTGAAAGCCGGCATCATGGCGTCGACCACCAAGAAGCGTGCAAAGCTGGTCCAGCAGAACGATACCACCGACCGGATGCGCAATCTCCTTTCGTCGATGCAAGTGCTGCAGGACACCCAGGTTAAGGAAGCGCAACAGAAGCTGGCGCAGGCCGGTATCCGTTCGAAGGATCTGGCTTTCCTTATCATCTTCAGTCGGCTCGTCTTGCCGATCATATTGGGCGGCGGGGCTGCGCTGGCGATATATGGCTTCAACTATCTGGGCGACTGGTCGGACATTAAACGTTTCGCCATGTTCGCCGGTGCGGCCATCCTGGGGTATAAAGGGGCCGATATTTACGTCAACAATCTGATCGCGAAACGGACCGATCTGATCCGCAAGGGTCTGCCGGACGCCATCGATCTGCTCGTCATTTGTGCGGAAGCCGGCCTGACGGTCGATACGGCCTTTGCCCGGGTTTCGAAGGAACTCGGCAGCGCCTATCCGGAACTGGCCGACGAATTTTCATTGACCTCCATCGAACTGGGCTTTCTGACCGAGCGGCGGCAGGCCTTTGAAAATCTTGCTTATCGCGTTGCTCTTGACCATGTCAAAGGCGTGGTGACAACCATGATCCAGACCGAGAAATATGGTACGCCGCTGGCTTCCTCGCTGCGTGTACTCTCGGCGGAATTCCGCAACGACCGGATGATGCGCGCTGAAGAAAAGGCCGCGCGTCTGCCCGCCATCATGACGGTACCGCTGATCCTGTTCATTCTGCCAACCCTGTTCATCGTGATCCTCGGCCCAGCGGCCTGCTCGATCTCCGACGCGATGATGTAGCGGAAAATATATCCGGCAATTCAAGAGAGCGGCAGACCCCTGCCGCTCTTTTTTATTGCGCCGCGATGGTATCCGCCGATTTTTTGATCCGTGCCAGCATGGCGGACAGTTCGGCTTTTTCCTCGGCGCTCAGCACCGACATGATTTTCTTGTCCATCGCCTGGGCGGCCGGCAGAATCTTGCCATATAGATCGCGGCCTGTGCTGCTCAGCAGCAGATGATGCGAACGGCCATCGGCGGTGTTGGGACTGCGATCGAGCAGGGCCCGATCGACGAGATTTTTCACCGCGCGATTGACCGTCACCTTATCCATCAACGTCGCCTCCACCAGATGTCTCTGGGTCGAGGCACCGCGCGTACCAAGCACCGACATCACCCGCCATTCCGGGATCTTGAGGCCGAAGAGGCTCTTATACTCGCCCGCGATCACGTCGCTGACGACGTTGGACGTCGTCGAGAGCTGGTAAGGCAGATAATCATCAAGCTTAAAAGTCATAAGTAATATTTATTCAATTTTGGCGCGAAGTCCAACCCAAAATGTCCGGGGAAAGGCGCGTTCTATTATTCCATTGCTACTGATCGCAGCCTCTACCCGGGCATCGAGAAGATTTTCAACCCGGGTTTCGACCAGCAGCCGATCATTGACGGCCAGCGCCATCCGCCCATCTAGGGTAAACGCGTCGGCGAGACTGAGGAAATTGACGTCATCCTCATATTGTTGCCCGACATAGCGCGCCGAAAGGCTGGCGCCGGTGCCATTATCCTTTTCCCAGCGGATCGAGCCGGAAGCATTGTGCCGGGGCACCTGGGCCGGACGAAAACCGTCCACCGCAGCCGCGTCACCGGAGCCGTCGACTTCCGCATCGACATAGGCATAGGCAGCGCGGACGCTCAGGCCGTCGACCAGTTCGCCGAGATCAAAGGCGGCATCGATTTCAATGCCTTTCGATTTGATCGCGTCGAGGTTCTGGCGCTGGCTGTAGGTACCGCTGGCCGAAACAAATCCGACGCCGGGGAAAACACCCGGACCATTGGCCAAGGTCACATTTGCGACGGCATTATCAAGCTGATTGTAAAAGGCGGTAATGCCCAGCGTAACAAGGCCGCTCTCCCAGTCCAGTCCCAGCTCGGCCCCCTTGACCCGCTCAGGCTCCAGCAACTCGTTGGCCGCCGTCGCATCCGCGCCGACCCGGAAGGGCCGGAACAATTCATTCAGGGTCGGCAAGCGCCAGCCGAGATAGGCGGCACCGCGCAGGGTAAGTTCATCGCTGACATCAAAGGCGAATCCGCCGCGACCGGTAAATTCCGTGTCATTACGACGGGTGAATATCTCGTCCGTCCTGACCGACCCGGGAAACGGATTGATCAATTCTATCTCCTTGCGAAAGCCGTCATCGATCGACCAGAAATCGACGCGCCCGCCGCCGGTCAGGACCAGCGCATCGCTGGCCTGCAAACTAGCTTCGACAAAGCCGCCATAGATCGATGTGCTGCCCCCGGCCCTGCGGCTGCGGCGCGGCGTGTCATTATCGGCGAAGAAGAAATTCTCGTTGGTGGTCCCCTCTGTCCGGCGCCAGTCACCACCGATGCGCAGTTCGACATTGTCGCCGACCGGTGGCCGCACTTCAATGCGCGCGCCAAGACCGGTGGAGGGCACATTAAACTGTTCAAACACCCGGCTGACCGAATTGCGATCATCCGCGACGCCGCCGAAGCTGACATCAAAATTGCGGATTTGCACATAAGCCAGAGCCGACCATTGCCAGTCGGAATTGCGGTCGACCAGCCGGATGCTGGCGTCCGCGCCGTCATTATGATTTTCGCTGAAGGCAAAGCCGCGTTCGCGGTCATCGGTGAAAGCGCGGACATTGCTCTGCAGCTCGACATTATCGGACAGGGGCGCGACGAAGCGGACGGCGAGACCGGCCTGCTCATATTCCGCAGGACGATCCACGGTTCCGCGCTGGCCTTCGATAATCGGGATGAAGCCGTCACCGCGGGCATAATTGGCGGAGATGGTCAGCTGCCCCTGCCCCAGTTCACGGCCGAACAGCAGATCGGCATCGACGCTGTTGCGGCTGCCGTAAGCGGCACCCAGTTCGATCAGATCACCGACATTGTCACTGAACAGTTCGATCGTCCCGGAAATGGCGCCCTGACCGTCAGCGACACTACCGCCGCCGCGGGTGATCCGGGCATTGGCGAGCGCCAGCGCATCATAGCCGGGCCAGGCGACCCAGCCGCCAAAGGGGTCAGCCTGCGGCACACCGTCAAGGATCAGCAGGGCGCGCGAAGACGCATTGCCGCCCAGGCCGCGCAATGTGACGCCCTGACTGGTCGGGTTGGCAGAACGGGCATCAGACCTGCGGAATTGTTGAAGCCCGGGCACATCGCGCAAGCTGTTCTCGACGGTTTGTGATGAATCCATCGATATTTCGGTGGCGTTATAAGCCTTGTCACCCAGCGAGGCTGGTAAGCCCGTGACGATTATCTCCGGTGAAAGGCCATCTGCGGCGATATTTTCTATATCATCATTGATGTCCGGGCCTTGCCCCCAAGCGGGAACACTGACCAACGCCATTGAAGCCAATAGCGGATAGGCTAAAACTGATTTTTTCATGACTTAATTGTTCATCCATTTCTGGTGGACCGGCATATCATCTGGCAACCGGTGATAATCTTGCGCGTCGCAGGCAAAATGGGCGCTGTCCGCTTTGCCAAAAATGCCCGGATCATCGAGCGTTCCGACCTTGACGATCACCGCCACCTCAAAGCCCGGCGCACGAGTGGCCAGATGAGTGCCGCAATCCGCACAAAATTCCCGCGTCACACCCTTTTCAAGGTCAGCGCGCTTAAAGCCCTTCACGGCCCCCTTGGTAATCTCATAACCGTCCGCTGGCATTGCCATCAGCAGCAAACTATTGCCACCAGTTGTATATTGGCATTCGCGGCAGAAACATTCCGCCTTCAGCATCGGTTCGCCCTCGGCCTTGTAGCGCACCGCGCCGCAATAGCATCCGCCTTCGATTGTCATGTCACTGGTCCTTCACTGCTTCGGGGGTGGCTTTTTGAAAAGCCTCGAGTTGATTGCAAGCCGCGTCAATTCGGACGAGCTTGGGAAATGCGGTTACGTCCGTTTCCAACCGGCGTGCGTTGTACATTTGCGGCACAAGACAGACGTCAGCCAGATTGGGCTTGTCGCCGCCGAACAGGCCGGCTTCCGGCGCCATGGCTTCCAGCGCCACAAAACCTTCCTCGATCCAGTGACGATACCAGGTATCGATCACGTCCTGCGATTGACCCAGTTCATTCTTCAGATATTTCAAAACGCGCAGATTGTTCACCGGATGAATGTCGGCGGCAATGACCAGCGCCTGCGCAAGCGTATTGGCTCGCTCTGCCGGGTCGCTGGACACCATCGGCGGGTCTTCATAATTTGCATCGAGATAATCGATGATCGCCAGCGACTGGGTCAGGTCATGCCCGTCGATCGACAGCATCGGCACGAAGCCTTGCGGATTGCGTGCGACATAATCGGGAGCCTTTTGGTCGCCATCGAGCAGGCTGGTGTTGATCGCGGTATAGGATAGGCCCTTGAGGTTGAGCGCAATGCGCACACGGTAACTCGCCGAGCTGCGCCAATAGTCGTAGAGAATGATTTCCGTCATGCGCAGGCTTTGAAGATTGAGCCACGGAAATGCAAGTCTGGCGGCAATTATCCTATCGAGCCGCCATCGATCGGAATCTCACCCTGCGGTTCGACCGACACGGAGCGCCCCGTCCGCTTTGCCAGCTCTTCCAGCATGGGTGCATTGAACTTGTTTGCAACAGCCGGATGTACCGCTAGCCGAAGCGCGCCCGTGCCGCGATCCCGCTCCGCCTGCCGGAGCAGTTTCAGCGCCGCATTGACCGAACGGTTGGCCTGCATGATTTCCTGCACCGATGGCCGGAGCTTGCGGCTGACGATCTGCATGAACCCGAAGCCGTTGATTGCCGTGCGTTCGCAATTGGCGGCCATATGTTCATCAAAAATAGCGGTGACGGCAGCGCGTTCGGCCTTGGCTTCCAATGTGGGAAAATCCACCCCGATATTGCCGGACAGGTCGAACCGAAACAGAGCCAGCGCGATTTCCTTCGCCGCCCGCTTCGCCAGTTCAAATGGGGCCAGCGGCCCGTCGACATCGATCAACGTCATCGCCGGGGTCAGCGACACCAGCAGGCTCCCGCCCTCGAACCCGATCCGTCCCGTTTCCGCCTGTTCGACCGCTTCGTGCCAGCCGTGCTGGGCAAAAACATCTGCGTCATGAGCATGGACCATTTTAACCGGCAGCCCGGTTGCGTTGATTTCCCATAGCAAGTCCGGACCATCGCTCAGGGGGCTGTCCGCCTCAGCCGGACGCGCCTTGGCCCGCTTGGCCTGGCCGCCGCGCTCCGTCATCGCGGCCCGGACAATCTCCACCCGGACCATCGACCCTTCGGTCAGACCTTTGGGAAGCGGCTGCAGCAGGGCCTCTTGTCCCGCTGGCAGAGTCACGATCCCTGATTTGCCTGCGACCCATTGCCGGGTGAATTTCGCATCGATGATCGCACCGGCCCTGGCACCGCTTTTTGCCCGCTCGACGCGTATCTGTAGCAGCTCACCATTTTCCAGCCGCAACGCCCGGTTTTCACCGATCCCGGCTTCGTAAAGCCAGCCATTGGCCAAATCAGCCAAGGGGATAGCCCGCGCTGATCAGCAGATTGCGGGTTTCATATAGTGGCAGGCCCATGATGCCGCTGTAGCTCCCCGACATCCAGGTGACGAAAGCTTCCGCCGTGCCCTGTATCGCATAGCCGCCCGCTTTGCCCTGACCTTCGCCGGTGGCAATATAGGCTTCAATTTCATGGGCTTCGAAGCGCTTGAATTTCACGATGCTGTCGGACAATTTGGTGCGCGCCATGCCGTCCGCTGAAATCACGCAGACCGCCGACATCACATGATGCCGCCGCCCGCTGACCAGTTGCAAGAATTTGCGCTGCTCCACAGCATCGGCAGCCTGCCCCAATATCCGGCGACCGACAGCGACCGTGGTATCGCCGGCAATAAGAATTTCATCATCGGCCCGCTCGACAGCCGCCGCCTTTTCCTGTGCCATGCGCAAGACATAGTCGCGCGGCAGCTCGCCCTTGTGCGGGGTCTCGTCAATATCGGGAGAGATGATCCGGTCCGGCGTGACGCCGAGACGGCCAAGCAGTTCCAGACGACGCGGACTGGATGAGGCAAGGACCAGTTTCATGTCAGTAAACACCCTCTGAACCGTTCGGGCTGAGCCTGTCGAAGCCGCTTACGTGAATGCAATGCCTGCCGATAGCCGTCCTTCGACAAGCTCAGGACGAACGGCATACCATCACTTGAAACGATAGGTGATACGACCCTTGGTCAGATCATAAGGGGTGAGCTCGACGAGCACTTCATCGCCGACCAGCACACGAATACGATTCTTGCGCATCTTGCCAGCGGTGTGGCCCAATATTTCATGGCCGTTTTCCAGTTCGACCCGGAACATGGCGTTGGGGAGCAGTTCGCGAACCATCCCCTTCATCTCTAGCAGTTCTTCTTTTGCCATATGGCGATGCATTTTCCCTGATATTGCGGCAATCCCGCGTGTTGCAGTGCGCCATAACGCCAAAAGTATAAAAAGGGAAGGATTAGCTGCATCAACCAAAATGATAAAAATCCACCGCTGTCGCGGCAATTTCCCTGCGACAATTTAATACAAAGAAATTATACCATTAGTGCGATTCACATGGCACTTCGGACATCTTCTCTCCCCCCTTGTTAGAGCTATTGAACCAAATCATGATGTCTTCCCCTAAATCCCTTCTCACCGCCTCCCCCCTCGTTTTGGCAGCTATGTTGCTCGCAACTCCCGCAGCCGCGCAAGTCACCGACGCAGACACAGAATATGCGGATGATGAAATCGTCGTCATTGCAGAACGTCCGCGCGGTGCAGTCGTCACCGAAATTGCTCCGGTGGTCGAACTGAGCGAAGCCGACATAGCCAGCTATGGTGCCTCCTCTGTCCAGGATCTGCTCGAAGCACTGTCTTCGCAGACCAGCTCCAGCCGGGGTCGCGGCAGTGGTCGGCCGGTCGTGCTGATCAATGGCCAGCGCACCTCCGGTTTCCGCGAAATCCGCGACCTGCCCCCCGAAGCCATTCGCACGGTTCAGGTCTTCCCCGAGGAACTGGCCCTGCAATATGGTTATCGCCCCGATCAAAGAGTGATCAATTTCATCCTCAAGGACAATTATACCGGGGTCAGCGCGTCAGCCGAATATGGCGTTCCCACGCGAGGCGCACAGGGGCGTTCGGAGGTCGAGACCACGATCACCCGCATTGGCAGGAACAGTCGCGTCAACATCAATCTCGAGTGGCAGAATAACACCGCGATTACCGAGAGCGAGCGCAACATCATTCAGGATGCGGCTGGTGATCTGGTCAATCTCGGGGAGTTCCGCACATTGGTCGCGCCATCGGACAATGTCGAGCTCAACGCCAATTACAGCCGGAACTTCGACAATGGCATGTCGCTGTCGCTCAATGGCGGCTATATCTACGACAAGTCTCGTGGTCTGCAGGGTCTGCCCAGCGGCACGCTGGGGGTCGCTGGTGATCCACTGTTCCGCTATTTCACCGAATATGGTCCGCTCCGCCGGCTACAGGAAAGTAACACCGCACAGGCAGGGCTGACCCTGAACGGCACGCTCAGCGACTGGCGCTGGTCGCTGACCAGCGATTACACGCGCGCGCAGGTCAATACCGACACCGACCGGTCCGGCGATACCAGCGCGCTGCAGGCGGCGATTGACACCGGTTCGGTCGATCCGCTTGCGACCAGCTTTGGCCCCTTGCTCGGGGCGCCTGTCACAGACAGCGCCAGGGTTGTCGACCAGACGATCAACAATCTCGCCACCCTGTCGGGCACGTTATTTGTGCTGCCCTCGGGCGCCGTCACCACCACCGTCCGCGCGGGCTATAACCGCGAAGATCTCGACAGCCGGGAAACACGCGGGGCGATTGTCACCACCACCGACCTCAGCCGCGACGAGCTCAGCACCGGTATCAATATCGACATTCCTCTTGCCGATGAAAATATCGATGTCGTGGAAGCGATCGGCAAATTGTCGATCAACGGCAATCTCGGCTATTCCGACCTGTCCGACTTTGGCGGGCTGGTCGAATTCGGCTTTGGCCTGAACTGGGAGCCGTTTGACGGGCTGGTCTTCTCCGCCTCGGCGATCGGCGAGGAAGCAGCACCGAGCATTGCCCAGCTCGGCAATCCGGTGATCATCACCCCGGATGTCACCGTCTTCGACTTCACCAATGGCGAAACCGTGCTCGCCGCGATCACCACCGGTGGCAATTTCGCGCTGCCGGCAGAGAAACAGCGGGATATCAAACTGGCGGTCAATTATCGCCCCGAATGGCTCGACGGCTTCACCTTCCTCGGCGAATATTTCCGCAACAACAGCGACAATGTCGCGTCCAGCTTCCCGCTGCTGACGCCGGAAATCGAGGCTGCCTTCCCCGACCGGGTAACCCGCGATGCCAGCGGCCAGCTGATTGCCATCGACCGGCGACCGGTCAACTATGCCAATGTCAGCAGCGAACGGATTCGCTACGGCATCGATTTCTCCAAACGCTTCGGCGAACAACGCGGCGGGGGACGGGGAAGACCCGACCGGGCAGCGCGACCGACAGGCGACGGAGCGCCGGATGGTCAGCCCCGAGGCGACAAGCCGGCTGAAGGTGGCGCTCGCGAAGCCAGTGCCGACGCAAAACCGGCAGCACCGCGCGGTGGCCCCGGAGCAGGCGGTCGTCCGAGCGGCGGGCGCTGGCAATTATCAGCTTTTCACACCATCCGCCTCGAAGACAAGATCAAGATCCGCGACGGCGTCGACGAGCTGGACCTGCTCAACGGTTCGGCGGTTGGCTCGACCGGCGGCAGCCCGCGTCACGAGTTCGAGATCAACGGTGGCTGGTTCAATAATGGCATCGGCTTCCGTCTCGACGGCAAGCATCAGGTGGCAACGCGCGTCAACGGCGGGCTGACCGGTTCCGACCTGCGCTTTTCCGACCTGACCACATTCAACCTGCGCATGTTCATCAATCTCGACGACCGCGGCAGCCTGACCGAGAAAGTTCCCTTCCTGAAAGGCAGTCGCATCGCCTTCAAGGTCGACAATATCTTCGACGATATCCAGACCATCCGCGACGGCAACGGCCTGATCCCGCTCAGCTACCAGAGCGGCTTTGTCGATCCGGTCGGCCGCTATGTCGAGATCGATTTCCGCAAGCGGTTCTAGGGATATGCTGAATCACTATTAAGGGTGAGCCGTTCGTGGTGAGCCTGTCGAACCACGCCTGTCGTCGACAGATGCCCTTCGACCGGATCAGGGCAAACGGATTATACCTAACCCAGCTCCGCCATTGACACCGCTTCCGCCCGATATAGATTTATCTCCGGCCGCTCGCCAACCAGCACGGCCAGCCGCTTCACAAAATCCCCAGATTCCGGAACCGCGAAATGCGCGGCGACGGCGGCTTCATCCTGCCATTCCTCGTGAAAGAACAGCCGCCCCGGATCGTCGCAATCAGCATGGATATGGTGCGATATGCAGCCCGGCTCGGCGCGGGAACGGGCGCTATGCTCGCTGCACAGCGTGATGATGTCAGCGCGCTTCGCGGACGGAGAGATGAAGGATGCGGTGATGATGATCACAGCTTCAGCGTCGCCCGCGTGGTGCTCTTCGACATGAAATAGGCCAGCACCGCAGCGATGATCGTGACAATCACCGTAAAGGCCGTCGGCGTGAACCGCAGCTCCGACCCCGCGCCCTGCAAGGCCATTGTGATCAGAACAGCCGGGATCAACGTCATCGCAAGATGTTTGAACGCCAGAACAAACGGCGCAAGCCCTGCCCGCCTGTCAGCAGGCAGACCCGGCTCAACCTTGCCCGCTTTGCGCTGCGACACCGTGATCGGATAGACGATCAGCGTCAGCAACAGGCTCATCAAGACCGCAATGGCTACCAAAGTCCCGCCAAGATTGGGCGCGGAATCGCCAAAGGGCAAAGTAGCCGGAACAAAGGCCAGATCGCGGGTCAACCAGTAATTGATCCCGCCGGCCAGAACGATATTCACCACCGCATCCCCCCGCGCCTGTTTCTCTACAAAGGCGTCCATGCTGATCGGTGCTGCTGCGGCGATATTGGTGGCCATAGTCTCTCTCCCTGTTTTTGGGGGAGAGTGACAATGGTAGGGGGAATGTCAAGTGGTGGTTGGTTTGCGCGTGAGCGTTACGACAGGAGATTGGCGATTGTTGTGTCTGTCACCTTGATAAATTGATGTCAGCATTTGCCCTCTTTAGCCCCTCCTCTTCAGAGGAGGGGTTGGGGTGGTGGCGATGCGACAGCATCGATCGCGCAGCGACAAGCGGCACGGAACCACCCCAACCCCTCCTTTAAAAAGGAGGGGCTATCCCTGTTCTTATCGCCCGGATATCTTCCGCAAAACCCGCCAAGCAAACGCCTTCACCCGGTTCCGCGCCGGAAACCGCCCCGGTGCCCTGGGCGTGATCCCCCGCTTTCGCAGCCAGCCATTGAACGCCCGCGCGTCCGCCTCTTCAAAGCTCCAGTCAGATCGCCACGTTATCGACAGCGAGATGCTCGGCTCCGGCCCGTTCTGGACAAAGTGCGGGGCCATCACCGGGACGAAGATCGCCTTGCCGGGAGTCAGATGGTGCCGCGTGCCTTCGGCTGCAAAATCATCTTCCCAGACCAGATTGCGATGGCCGCCGAGATGATAGCCCTCGTGGATCTCGTCGGCAGCAAAACGCGCATTGCCGGCCGGGAAAGTGGTCATCCATTTTTCACCGCGCAATTGCAGCAGGATATTATGTTCCGGATCGAAATGATAAGGCGTCACCGCACCAGGCGAGGACACGAAGATGAAGCCCTGGGGTTTCAGCATCTGGCCGGTCTTGGCCTCCAGTATCGGCCTGATTTCGGCGAGCAGTGACAGCAGCAACGCTTCATATTCCGGCACCTGCTCGATATTCTTGAGCACCGCCCAGCTCGCCGACTGATCGATTGTCCGGATCGTGTCGCCGATAGTCAGGCCGTTGCTCGGCACATTTTCGGGCTTGATACCAACCGGCAAGTCGCCGGGATTATATTCAACGCTGGCACCGGGCAACGCCTCGCCGAGCCGTGCCAAGGCTTCCAGTGTCAGCCATTCGTTCGACGCCATCTGGTGATCTAGCACTTGTGCCTGTTCGGGATAACAGCGAGCAAATTGCTGCCGGCTTTGCTCACCAAAGACCTGCTGCCGGAATGGCTCGCTGCCGCTGATCCCGTTCATTGCTGCAACTCGGTCGGATCAAATATGGCGCGCCCCCTGATCCTGCCCATCAGCCTTTCTCCCAGCCGGGCTCCCCGAAAGAGTGCGCGGCGGGAAGTCCCGTTCAGTTCAATCGAAAAGCGCCCGATATGGCGGCGATCGGACCATAGATGGTCGATCATCGGATGATCCTGCGCTGCGCAGCTGTCGATCCACTCCAGCTTCCGCAGGTCAAGAAATTTCAGATTTTCAATCTGCAGCAATACGCCGGGAGAAAAGCGGGAATAATCCTCGTCAAAAGCGGTCTTGAAACCGAAGGCACCGGGTGCGGACAGAAAGTTCACCAGCATCGCCAGCGGCTTTCCGTCGAGGCGGATATCGCGGCGTTCCAGCTGGCCTGCCGCAGCGGCCCCGGCAACACATTGACTGAAAAAGGCGCTGGTCTCCGGGGCGCTGGCCAGTGCCGAGCCGTTCTTCCCTTTCCAGCCGGCCTGTTCCAGCTCGAGAAATTCATCGATCCAATGGTCCAGCCCCTCGCCGTCGAGATGCTGGCCGTAACTCAGCTCCCCTTTTTCGTTCAGCCGTTTGGACAGCCGCCGCCATTCCTTGCGCTTTTTCCCGCGCAAAGTGGCCCTCTGATAGTCATCCGAGCTTAGATCGCTCTGCAACAACGCCCGCGCCTCGCTGTGCACCAGATCGCAGCGCCGCTTCTGGCCGCCACAGACCGCGCGCAAGGCCTGATCCAGAGGACCGTTGATGGTCATACCGTTGATATGCAGAAATCCCGGCCAGTTGCTGCTATCAAGCGCGGCGAGCAGCTTTTCCCAGAACAGCGATTCAAAGCCCTTGCGGACCAGCGGCGTGCCGAGAAAACAATTGTGATGCATCCAGTTCTGCACATAGGGCACCGGCCAGCGCCCATATCGTTTGTGTGGACCCATCGGAAGCAGGCCGAGCAAGTGGGAATGGTGCGGATCTCCCGACCATAGCAGAAACAGCTGCAGATCGTGGCCATGGTCAAGATGGGCCAATGCCGAAAGCAGGAACCAATGTTCATAGAAAATATTCGGTTCGCTCGTCTGTCTGGCCAGATCGCTCCACGCCTCGACCAGATTGTCATCCATTTCCGCGACCGGATGGAATATCGCCTTGAATTCGGGTCCGGACAGGCCGTCGCGGAACCGGTCGCCCCGGATATCCTTGCCCTCCATCTTCTGAAACCCGCTCAAATCCATCGATATCGCCCTATCAGCATTATTGCCGCTTCCGTCGCTGTGGCTAACGGAAAAGGGGTAAAATCTTATTAACGCTGTCGGACCGGCAATCGGCGGGTCCGGGTCATGAAAAAACCCCGCCGAAATCGTTTCCGGCGGGGCCTTGTTTTAAACCAGGAGGCGAGCCTTCTAGTGAACGCCGCCCTGCGCCGCATACAGCGCTGCGAGCAGCAGCAATGCGACAATATTGGTGATCTTGATCATCGGGTTGACGGCCGGACCCGCAGTATCCTTGTACGGATCGCCCACGGTATCGCCGGTCACCGCAGCATGGTGGGCGTCGGAGCCCTTGCCGCCGTGATTGCCGTCCTCGATATATTTCTTGGCATTGTCCCAGGCACCGCCACCCGCTGTCATCGACAGGGCAACGAAAAGGCCGGAGACGATCACGCCGAGCAGCAAGGCGCCGAGCGCGGCAAAGCCGTTCGCCTGGCCCGCAACCGCGGTGATCACGAAATAGACCACGATCGGTGCAAGAACCGGCAGCAGCGATGGCAGGATCATTTCCTTGATCGCCGCCTTGGTCACCAGATCCACGGTCCGTGCATAGTTGGGACGCGAGGTACCCGCCATGATGCCCGGATCAGCAGCAAACTGCTCACGAACGTCTTTGACGACGTCCCCGGCAGCGCGACCAACAGCGGTCATGCCCATGGAACCGAACAGATAGGGCAGCAAGGCACCCAGCAGCAGGCCAACGATCACATAGGGATTTTCAAGGCTGAAGCTGACTTCAAGGTTCGGGAAGAACTCCTTGAGGTCGGCGGTATAGGCCGAGAAAAGCACCAGAGCCGCAAGACCGGCAGAACCAATGGCATAGCCCTTGGTCACGGCCTTGGTGGTGTTGCCCACGGCGTCGAGCGCATCGGTCTTGTTCCGGACGCTCTCGTCCAGACCGGCCATTTCAGCGATACCGCCTGCGTTATCCGTAACCGGACCATAAGCATCCAGCGCCACGACCATTCCGGCAAGTGCCAGCATGGCGGTTGCCGCAAAGGCGATGCCGATCAGACCAGCAAGCTGGAACGCGACAACGATGCCGACAACGATGACCAGCGTCGGCAGGGCCGTTGCTTCCATCGAAATCGCCAGTCCCTGGATCACGTTCGTGCCGTGGCCGGTTTCCGATGATTTGGCGATCGACCGAACCGGACGATATTGCGTGCCGGTATAATATTCGGTGATCCAGATGATCAGGCCGGTAACCGCCAGACCAACCATCATCGACCAGAACAGGGCCATGCCGGTAAATCCGCCAGTGCCGTCAAGCGCGACACCGATTGGCGTGTCCATGTCACCCAGCGTGCGCATGGTGACATAATAGATGGCCGGGATCGACAGCACCGCTGTGGTGATGAAACCCTTGTACAGCGCGCCCATGATGTTCGTGCCGCTGCCGAGACGAACCATATATGTGCCGATGATCGAAGTCAGGATACAGACACCGCCAACAATGAGCGGCAAAGACATGAGGTCGTAGAGCATCGCGCTGCCGACAAAATCGCCGAACAACAGAGCCAGAAGCACCATCGTCGCACCAACGGTCACGACATAGGTCTCGAACAGATCGGCTGCCATGCCGGCACAATCGCCGACATTGTCACCAACATTATCCGCGATCGTCGCAGGGTTGCGTGGATCATCCTCGGGGATGCCCGCTTCGACCTTGCCGACCAGATCGGCGCCAACGTCAGCGGCCTTGGTGAAGATACCACCACCGAGACGCGCAAAGATCGAGATCAGCGACGCACCGAAGGCCAGAGCAACCAGCGCGTCAATGACCGTACGGTCATTGGCAGCCAGACCCATCTGGGTGGTCAGCACGTAGAAGAATATCGAGATCGCCAGCAACGCGAGGCCAGCAACCAGCATACCCGTCACCGCACCGGCGCGAAACGCGACGGTGAGACCGGTTTGCAGGCTTTCGCTGGCGCCCTGTGCCGTGCGGACATTGGCGCGAACCGAGATGTTCATGCCAATATAGCCCGCGACGCCGGAAAGGACCGCGCCGAGCAGGAAGCCGACGGTTGAAATGGCGCCGAGGAAGATGAAGACCAGAACCGCGACGACAATGCCGACGAGACCGATCGCACGATATTGGCGGTTCAGATAGGCTTGGGCGCCTTCCTGAATGGCACCGGCAATGGATTGCATTTTCTCGTTGCCGGCCGGTGCATTGAGCACCTGGCGGCTGGTAATGAAGCCGTATAATATGGCGATAAAACCACATAAAATTGAAATGGTGACTACAGTCATCGCTGAGCATCCCCCCCTATTTTTTTACGAGCACCCCATTGATCAGAGCGCTTTCGCAATAGGTATAGTGCGGGAAATGCGAACCGCGCAAGCCCTGATTTAACGGCCCGATTGAAGGGCTTATGAAGCTATCCAATTTGATAGAATCTTGTCCGATCAGGCGTGCACAAATCCCAGATGCTCGGGCAGTTCCAGTCGTTCGCCATGGCTGTGCAGCGCGACACCCGAACCGGGCCGGCAAATGCCAACGCAGGTGAGCGGAACCGACAATACGGTTTCCGGGCTGGCGGTGAGCAACAATTGATAATCGTCGCCGCCCGTCGCCGCCTTCATCCGGGCGTCGCAGTCATCGCCGACAAGCGCCTGAAACTGCGTGGATAACGGCAATTCCGCCAGATCAATTTCAATCTGTATCCCGCTGGCTGCAGCAATTCGCGATGCGTCGAGCAACAGACCATCGGAAATATCCATCATGCTGCTGACCAGATTGGACAATATCCGCCCCTCTTCCAGCTTTGGCATAGGACGGGTGTGCGCTTTCAGCAGCGAGGCGGTGGTGTCGATATCCGGTGAACGCAGCGACCCCGATGCGATTTGCAGCCCGGCCCATGCGTCGCCAATGGTTCCCGTGACATAGACGGCGTGGCCCGGCTTGGCGTTGCTGCGCGACGGCACGATATGGCCCTTTGCTTCACCAATGGCGGTCAGGCCAAAGGTTCTTGGGGCATTTTCTCCCATCGCCACGGTATCGCCGCCGAGCAATGGCACGGAAAAGCGGTCAATCGCCTGTTTCAGCCCTTCGACAAAGGCTGCGTCCCACTGATCACCAGCGGTCCGGCCATAGCCGAGCAGGATGCCCAGCGGCTTCGCTCCCTTGGCTGCCAGATCAGACAGGTTCACCGCGACAAGCTTCCACGCCACATCGGCCGGATCGGCGTCGCGAAGGAAATGCACGCCTTCGACCATCATGTCATGAGTCATCACCAGCTTGTGCCGTCCGAACGGCATCATCGCGACATCATCGACAAGTCCGCGTGCTGCCGGGTGGGTGGTAATAGCCTTTAATCGGTCAATAAAATCTAGTTCGTTCAAGACAGGGCGTGCTCCGGTGCCATTCTGAGGGAAGCGTTGGCGCGCTTGCTGACCGCTGACGGGGCGGCAAATCCTTTGAATCCGTGCGGCGCGCCGGCTCGCATAGCCGGCTCAATCGGAACACTCGATGAACGAGACCGGTTTTGATGATCAAAATATGGGTGGAAAAGCAGACGCAATAAGCGATACAGCCGGTCCAGAAAATATGACAATTTTTCCCCCAGTGGCAGCCGGGGGTCTTGTTCAGCCCCGAACCTGCTTCGCGATGCTATCCAGAAGCCCGTTTACGAAACCGGCATCCTTCTTGTTGAAAAAGGCATGGGCCACGTCCAGATATTCGTCAATTACCGTTGCGATCGGTACGTCTTCCTGTGCGACCAGTTCAAATGTCCCGCAGCGAAGTATCTGGACCATCGTCTTGTCGAGACGACCCAATGTCCAGCCGGAAGCCAGTTTCGAGGCAATCAGCTGGTCGATTTCTTCCATCCGCGACGTCACGCCAATCACCAGTTCGTCAAAAAAATCGCGTTCGGCCGGATGATATTGATCATCCTCGATTTCCTTGCCCAGCCGGTGGTCATGAAATTCCTTGAGCAGCTTCGGCACCGGCGTCTTTTCCATCTGGTGCTGGAACAGCGCCTGGACGGCGGCGAGCCGCGCAGCGGATCGGGAAGTGGATTTTGCAGTCATGCTCTTTTCATCCTTGGTACGCCGAGAAAGTCACCCTTGCCGATCTTGAAACCGCGCTGACGCAGCACGTCATAGGCGGTGGTGGCGTGAAAATAGAAATTGGGCTGGGCGAAACTCAGCAGGAAATTCTCGGCGGTGAAGGGCATGACGCTATCCTTGAAGCGGAATTCCATATGCTGGCCCATGAAGCCTTCCATCTCGGTTTCGCTGACCGCTTCCAGCCCGGCCTTTGCTTCGTCGAGTTTCTCGTAAAGGCCCGCCCAGTCTTCGGGTGGCGGAGCGAGGCTTGGCGTAAACACGCCCTCTCTCACCCCTTCGATCGCGCCCAGCGAATGTTCACGGCAACATTTTACCTGATAGGAAAAGGGCAGCATATCCTCGATCAGCCGCGCACCGATAATCTCTTCCGGTGCCGTGCCCTGCTCCTCGCAATGGGCCTTGGCCTTGTCGACCAGCTTGCGAACGGCAGCGATGATCTGCAGCTGGGACGGAATTACGGCCTCATATAGGGAAATGGTCATGGACTTTTCTTTCTCTTGAGTGTCAGCGCGGATCAAGCCGCTTCTGGACGCTGGCGGCATGGGCTGGCAAGCCCTCTGCCTCTGCCAGGGCGACTGCCGCGGGGCCGATATTGCGCAAAGCCTGTTCATCGCAGTGGATGAAGCTGGTGCGTTTCATGAAATCGGTCACCGACAGACCGGACGAGAAACGCGCCCGGCGGCCTGTTGGCAGAACGTGGTTGGGGCCGGCGACATAGTCACCGACGGCTTCGGGCGTGTGACGCCCCAGGAATACTGAACCGGCGTGACGGATCTTGCGGAACATGGCGTCCGGTTCATCGATCGCCAGTTCCAGATGTTCGGCAGCCAGCCGGTCGACCAGCGGTACCGCCTGATCCAGCCGGTCGAGAACGATGATGGCGCCATTATCATTCCAGCTGGTCGTCGCGGTTGCAGACGTTGCGAGAACAGCTAATTGTTCAGCAATTTTCTCAGAAACCTGATCGGCAAACTTCTCATCATCTGTGAACAATATCGACTGGCTGGTCGGATCATGTTCCGCCTGGCTGAGCAGGTCGGCAGCGATCCAGTCGGGATCATTCTTGCCATCGGCCACCACGACAATCTCCGAGGGACCGGCAACCATATCAATGCCGACGACACCGAACACCTGCCGCTTGGCTTCGGCGACCCAGGCATTGCCCGGCCCGGTGATGACATCGACAGATTTGATCTTTTCCGTACCATAAGCGAGCGCTGCCACCGCCTGAGCGCCGCCAATGCGCCAGATTTCGTCAACGCCGGCCAGTTCTGCCGCCGCCAGCACCAGCGGATTGATATAGCCGCCGGGCGCAGGCGTCACCATGATGATCCGCTCGACACCGGCAACCTTGGCCGGAATGGCGTTCATCAGCACCGAGGACGGATAGGCCGCGCGGCCACCGGGAATATAGATGCCCGCCAGCTCGACCGCGCCCCAGCGCGCGCCGATGCGCACACCGGCATCGTCCATATAATCCCTGTTATCAGGGAGTTGTCCGTCATGATAATCACGAATTCTCAAGGCCGCCAGTTCCAGCGCCACGCGCAAAGATGCTTCCAGACCTTCCAATGCCGCTTCGGACTCGGCCTTGTCCACGCGCCATCCGGTCTGCTCCAGATCATGCTGGTCAAACTTGCCGGTCAGCCGCGCAACGGCGGCGTCGCCATGATCACGAACATCCTGAATGATCGCCCGCACATCCGCCGAAACATCCGCATCCGCCTCGCGCCGCGCATTGACCAGCGCGTCAAAGGCTGCATCGAAATCGGGATCAGAAATAGACAGTCGAAGCGTCACCTTAGCCCCTCCTTTTCAAAGGAGGGGTTGGGGTGGTTCCATGCCGCATATCGCTGACGCAAGCGATGCTGACGCACCGCCACCACCCCTTGATCCCCGCCTCTGAAGAAAAGGGGAAAGATATAATATCCGGCGCCATCAGACCTGCCCCGCCAGCTCGCGGAATTTCTGCACCAACGGCGTCAGCTCCGCGCTGCGCATCTTGAACGCCGCGCGGTTGACGACCAGACGGCCGGAAATATCCAGTATCCGGTCGGTTTCTACCAGATTATTGGCTTTCAAAGTGCTGCCGGACTCCACCAGATCGACGATATGCCGCGACAGGCCCAGCGAAGGCGCCAGCTCCATTGCGCCGTTGAGCTTCACGCATTCGGCCTGAATGCCTTTGCCCTCGAAATAGCGGCTGGTGAGATTGGGGTATTTTGTCGCGACCCTGAGATGCGAGATATTGCCGAGCTGCTCCGCATCATCCTTCGGTTGCGCCACCGACAGGCGGCAGCGGCCGATGCCGAGATCGACCGGCGCGTAAAGCTCGCTATAGCCGAATTCCTCGATCACATCGGACCCGACAATGCCGATCTGCGCCGCGCCATGGGCGACGAAGGTGGCAACATCAAACGCCCGCACCCGGATGATCGACATATGCGGCAGATTGGTCGCGAATTGCAGACTGCGGTTGGACTTGTCAAAAAAGGCGTCTTCTGGCACAATTCCCGCCTGCTCCAGGAGCGGCAAGGCATCGTCGAGAATCCTCCCTTTCGGAATTGCAAAGATTAGTGGTTTGGCCATGATGGCCGCGGCTTTACGGCTTCGCAGATGAAAGGGCAACGAGTTATGGACATTTTGGACGTCGAAGATATCGCGCAGGGAATGCGCGGCCAGGCGGAACATTGCCGGCGCAACGACGCCCCGGTCACGGCCTCGGTCATCATCGCCCAATTACCGCTGATGACCGGCCCGACCGCCTGCGGACAGAAGATCGCGCGATGGCCGGGAAAACCGCTGGAAGACGCGATGCCGCTGCGCCTCACCGGCGGCCTGCATCACCTCTATCTCAGCGGCAAGGAACCGCGTCTGGCGGATATTTACGAGGGGAGGATCACCGAACAATACGCCATTGATCGTCTGGTCGGAGAGGTTGTCGCAGACCATGACGCCGACCTGCTGCCCTGGTTCGACAGCCCGCCGCAGACCAATGAATCCGGACGGTCAGCGAGTTTCATGGCGGGCCTACTCTGGCTGTCCGGGCGTGTCGGCCCGCGATTCGAACTGCTTGAACTGGGGGCCAGCGCCGGGGTGAATACGATGATGGGCCGCTATCATTATGATCTCAACGGGGTTCAGGCCGGACCGGAGGATTCGCCGATGCGGATCGAGCCGATATGGCGCGGTCCCCCTCCCCCGCAGGCACCGGTCGAGATTGTCAGCGCCCGCGGCTGTGACCAGAATCCGATCGATCTCACCGACGACGAGACCGCCGCCCGGCTCAAGGGCTATATCTGGCCGGAAATGCCCGCGCGCTTCGAGCGGATGGAAGCGTCGATCGCGCTGGCCAAGCAGGATCCGCCCGATGTTGCCAGGGCCGATGGCGCCGACTGGGTCGAAGCGCAATTGCTCCTGCCCCAGCAAAGCGGCGTCACTCGGGTGCTGATGCATTCGATCGTCTGGCAATATCTGCCGCAGGCAACCAAGGACCGGATTACTTCAGCCATGGAAACGGCGGGCAAAGCAGCAAAGTTGGATAAACCGCTCGCCTGGATGTCGCTGGAAACCAACCGCAAGACCTTCAGCCACGAACTGATTACCCGCTATTGGCCGGGCGGCGAGCAACCAGCGCTGCTGGGCCGGGCGCACGCCCATGGTGCCTGGGTGGAGTGGGTTGAAGAGCGATAGCGGAGCGTGAGCAAATTGCCCTCTCCCATAGGGAGAGGCAAGTGTAGCTTGTCAGCTTGCTGACTAGCAAAACTCGGTGAGGGGTTCGACTGTCGAGAAGGCAAAACCCCTCACCGACTGCGCCTAAGGCAATAAACTGCCAAGGCTTGTTGCCTCTCCCTCTGGGAGAGGGCAATTCAATCCGTAACCGTCTTCGGCCGCCCCTCGGGCAACGGGATATATTCCTCCGGATCCCCCGGCACCACCGGAAAACGCCCCTCGGACCAATCCGCCTTGGCCTGCTCAATCCGCTCCTTGCTCGACGAGACAAAATTCCACCAGACATGCCGTTCGCTGGCAAAAGCCTCACCGCCGAGCAGCATCGCCCGCCCACCCGACAGCGACGAAAGCGACACCTTCGCCCCCGGCGCAATCACATAAAGCAGATATTTTTCCAGCGGCACGCCATCGAGCGCACCCTCCCCATCGACCAGCATCACCGCCCGTTCGTCGGCTTCGGCATCAATTGGGATTGCGCCATTGGCCGACAGCAATATATCGGCATAAATCGTCTCTGCATGACAGGTGGTCGGCGCCGTCTGCCCCCAGAGACTCCCCATGATGATCCGGGCCTTGACACCACAATCCTCGACCAGCGGCAAATCACCTTCCCCGACATTCTCGAACGCCGGATCGATCTCTTCCTTGCCGTCGGGGAGTGCCAGCCAGGTCTGCATCCCGAACATCGGTTTCTTCTCGTCCTGCGTTTCCACCGGCGAGCGCTCCGAATGGACAATCCCCCTGCCCGCCGTCATCAGATTGACCTCGCCCGGCCGGATTGTCTGATGGGTGCCAAGACTGTCGCGATGGTCGATCGCCCCCTCAAACAAATAGGTCACCGTCGCCAGATTGATATGCGGATGCGGTCGCACCCCCATGCCCGGCCCTTCCGGCAGTGTTGCCGGGCCAAATTCATCGACAAAGATAAACGGCCCCACCATCCGGCGATGCCGCGATGGCAAAACCCGGCGGACCTGAAACTCACCGAGATCATGAGTGGTGGGGGTAATCGTCTGCGTAATGTTGGTCATAGCCTGTCCAGATCTCTGACGGTTTTCTCGGTTATCACATTACCAGTGTTCAGGACCGATTTTGGTTCCAGCAACAGCACATGACATTCGCCGCCCAACGCCTCGGGACAATGCTCAACGCCTTTCGGGACAATGAGAAATTCCCCTTCCCTGACATCAATGTCGCCGGTGCGCAGCCCCATGCGCATCCTGCCCTTGACCACCAGAAACAGCTCGTCTTCCTGTTCATGATGATGCCAGTCAAACTTGCCGTCAAACTTGACCAGCTTAACCTGAGCATCGTTGATATCGCCGGCGACTTTCGGGGACCAGTGATCGGAGAAACCGGCGAAGGCATCGGCCAGACTGACTTTGCGGATCATGTTCGACCTTTCGCATATTGCTGCAACGCCTATTTCTTCTCCCGTGCGGGAGAAGGATGCGGAGACTTGGCAGCTTGCTGCCTAGTCGCAGCTGGATGAGGGCGTACTATCTCGAATTATGTACACCCTCATCCAACTTCGCCTAATCCTTCGGATAAGGCTTCGTATCCTTCTCCCTCACGGGAGAAGGGCATATTCACTCCCCCGGCGCCCTCGCCTTGATCACCATCGCGTGCACCTTGTCGCGCATCAGATCGCCCAGCGCCTTGTTCACCATCCGCTGGCGGTTGAGCCGGGACTGGCCGGCAAACTCCGCACATTCGATATCGACGGAAAAATGCGATTCCCCGCTGCCATCGTCGCCGGCATGGCCGTGATGGCTGGCGCTGTCGTTGGTCACGACGAGCGATATCGGCGCGAGTTCGGCGGTGAGCCGCTTTTCTATCTCGCTGTGGACTGGACCTTTGGGCATCGAATCTCCATATTGCTTTTTCACTCAACATATTAGCCGTTTGTGCTGCGCTTGTCGAAGTGCGTTTATGGCTTTCAAACCGTCCTCTGACCAGCGCAGGACCAACGGAGCAAGATTGACCGTTTCCCCCAAAAGAAAATCGAATCGCTTTCATGGCCGTGTCGAAACCGACGGCCAGTCCTGCGCAATTGAAGGTTGCGAGGAATGCGGCGAATTTCGTGCACCGCCAATCTACGGCAGCAGTCGCAGCTATGACGGACCCGGCGAATATCGCTGGCTCTGTCTCGACCATGTCCGCGCATTCAATCAGGGCTATGACTATTTCGCCGGCATGGATGCCGAAGAAATTTTCGAAGCACAACATCCGGTCAGGGGATGGGACTCGTCCCGCCGAATCTACGATGGCGGAGCCGGTGCGCAGCCGGCCTGGGCCGATTTTGCCGATCCGCTCGACGCAATCGGCGCGCGATTTTCCAGCCTCAAGACAGCCGCCAATAGTCACGGTCGTCCGATATCCAGAGCGGACCAGAATGCGCTCAAGACGCTAGGGCTTGGCGACAGTGAGGCCAAATCCATTGTCCGCAGTGATATCCGCCGTGCCTATTCCGCGCTCGTCCGCAAATATCATCCCGATCGCAATGGCGGCGACCGCAGCCACGAGAAACAGTTGGCAAAAGTGATCGAGGCCTATACGCAGCTTAAGGAATCACCAGATTTTAGATAGTGGCTCGCCCCTTTGGCTTTGCCTAGGGCAGCAGAGATTTTTCGAAGGACTATGATGACCGAAATACCCGATATCAACCCCGACGCCAGCGACGAAACCATATTGGATGCGCCCGACATCACTGTCGATGCCCGCGAGGTTTTCGGTGTGGACGTGGATATGCAGGTTCCGGCGTTCAGCCTGAAGGACGAACGGGTTCCCGACCTCGACCCATCCTATGTTTTCGATCCGGAAACCACGATCGCGATTCTCGCCGGTTTTGCCTTCAATCGCCGGGTGATGGTACAGGGCTATCACGGTACCGGAAAATCGACTCATATCGAACAGGTCGCCGCACGGCTCAACTGGCCCTGCATCCGGATCAACCTCGACGCGCATATCAGCCGGATCGATCTGGTCGGTCGCGACGCGATTGTCCTGAAGGACGGCCAGCAGGTCACCGAATTCCGCGAAGGTCTGCTGCCATGGGCATTGCAGACGCCAACCGCGCTGGTGTTCGACGAATATGACGCCGGTCGCCCCGACGTGATGTTCGTGATCCAGCGGATTCTGGAAGCGGAAGGCAAGCTGACTCTGCTCGACCAGAACCGGGTGATCCGCCCCAATCCGTATTTCCGCCTGTTCGCCACCGCCAACACGGTCGGCCTCGGCGACACCAGTGGCCTGTATCACGGCACCCAGCAGATCAACCAGGGCCAGATGGACCGCTGGAATATCGTGGTTACGCTGAACTATCTGCCGGCTGCGACCGAAGCGAAGGTGATCCTGTCGAAAGTGCCGGACGCCGGTGACAAGACGATCGAAAATATGATCAAGGTCGCCGATCTGACCCGTCAGGGTTTCATCAACGGCGATATTTCCACCGTGATGAGCCCGCGGACCGTGATCAGCTGGGCGCAAAATGCCGCGATCTTCAAGAATATCGGCTTCGCCTTCCGCCTCTCCTTCCTCAACAAATGCGACGAGGCGGAGCGGATGCTGGTGGCCGAATATTATCAGCGGGTGTTCGGAGAGGATCTGCCGGAAAGCGTGATGGGGAGTTAGGGCTTACAGCGCCCGCGCTATTGGTTGTTAAAGCACGGTATGTTTACCGGCAAGGAAACCCATGAAACAAGAAGAAGAATTCGAATTTCAAATGGCAGTGGCCCGCAAGGTGATGCGAAAGGATCGCAGGGTTCTCGCAGCTTTGGCGGAATTTGACAGGACTGGAAAAAATTCGGACTGGGTCAAAGACGGACTGAAACAGAAGAAATTGAAAGATTGATGTTCATCGGCGGGCAATCGCCGTTCGACTATTTCCGCTCGCTTATGGCGTATTATTTTTGTAATACAGCAAATTGATGCACGATAGAACCTCTTCTGAACCCGGGCGACGGCGCTGGTACTGGCCCTTTGGCGGAGCAAAAGCCGCCAAAACCACATTCTACGAACCCTATGGCGACGCCATACCGCCGCGCATCGACGAACCGGTTGCGCCGCTTAAAAAGCTGCGTGGCAAATGGTGGTGGATCGGCAGAGGCTTGGCAGCAGCGCTTTTCATATTCATCCTGCTCGTCGCTTATCTCGCGATCACCGCGCCATTATCCAAATCGCTGCAACCGATTGCTCCGCCGCAAATCACGCTGCTGACCTCTGACGGACAGCCGTTCGCCCGCAATGGTGCGGTTGTCGACGAGCCTGTGAAAGTCGCAAAATTGCCCGATCATGTGATGCAGGCCTTCATGTCGATCGAGGACCGGCGCTTCTACTCGCACTGGGGCGTTGATCCGCGCGGGTTCGCTCGCGCTTTGCTGAGCAATATCTCCGGCAGCGGGATGACACAGGGTGGCAGCACCATCACCCAACAACTGGCCAAGACCACGTTTCTGACGCCGGAACGCAGCCTGACGCGCAAGGCGCGGGAAATGCTGATTGCCTTCTGGCTGGAGGCCTGGCTGACCAAGGACGAGATACTCGAGCGCTATCTTTCCAACGTCTATTTTGGCGACAATGTTTACGGCCTGCGCGCTGCATCGCTCCATTATTATTACCGGCAGCCGGAAAAGCTGAAGCTGGAACAGGCGATCATGCTGGCTGGTCTGGTTCAGGCCCCCTCCCGCCTCGCTCCCACCCGCAACCCGGAGCTGGCCGCGAAACGCGCCAGGCTCGTCAAGGCGGCGATGGTTAGCGCGGGTTATCTCAGCCAGCAGGAAGCCGACAGGCTCGGCACGGCCAGACTGGATGTCCGGGCCAAAAATGCCCTGCCCACCGGCACCTATTTTGCCGATTGGGCGATGCCGCAGGCGCGGGAGCTGACCGATCTCAGCTATGAAAAACTGAATCTGACCACGACCCTCGATGCACGGATGCAGGAAATCGCCCGCCGTGCTATCGCACGCGCGCCGCTCGGTCAGGCGCAGGTCGCCCTGGTGGCAATGCGGCCGGATGGCGAGGTCGTGGCCATGATCGGGGGCAAGGATTATGCAAAATCCGCCTTCAACCGGGTCACCCAGGCGCAGCGCCAGCCGGGTTCCACCTTCAAATTGTTCGTCTGGCTGGCGGCGCTGCGCTCGGGCATGAGCCCGGACGATATGGTCGATGACAGCCCGATCACCAAAGGCGGCTATCTCCCCAAAAATGCCGGAGAACAATATCGCGGCTCGCTCAGCTTGAAAGACGCTTTTGCCAAGTCGAGCAATGTCGCGGCGGTGCGCCTGTTCGGCCAGGTCGGTGACAAGGCGGTCATCCGCGAAGCCCGCAATCTGGGGGTCAAGTCCAGGCTTGCCGAGGACGACCCCAGTCTCGCACTCGGCACGTCGACCATGAACCTGATGGAGCTGACTGCGGCCTATGCAGGGGTTGCCGGCAACAGCTGGCCAGTCGTGCCTTATGCCTTCAAGAAAGACAAACAGAGCTGGACCGAGTGGCTGTTCGACTGGCCCGGACGCTATGAGTCCAGAACCCATGCCAATATGGAAGCCCTGCTCCGCTCTGCCGTCAACGAAGGCACTGGCCGCCGGGCCATGCTGACGATCCCCAATTACGGCAAGACCGGCACCAGCCAGAATAATCGCGATGCTCTGTTTGTCGGCTATGCCGGCGACGGGGATGACCGGCTGGTGGTCGGCGTGTGGATCGGCAATGATGACAATAAACCGCTGAAAGGCGTCAGTGGTGGCAGCCTGCCCGCGCGTATATGGAAGGACTTCATGCAGCAGGCCGTACAGTCCCGGAAACCGGCTGGCGGAACCAGGCCGGACAGCAAGCCCGACCCCGAAGGCCCGGTCACCCCGCTCGATCTTCCTGAAATTCCCGAAATACCTGTGGATATCGGCGGAACCGAGGTCCGGATAAACGGCGATAGCGGCGTGCGGGTCGGCACTGAAATAGGCGGTGTGCCGGTGGATTTGCAAATCAACGGCAACGGTGTGGCGATCGAACGGCGGCAGGAAGAAACCCCCACCGGTCAGGATCGCTAAGCTTATTGTTCCGCCTAACAAAAATGCAGAAAAATAGGCCTTTGATTCCCCTCGGCTTTCCGCTTAAAGCTGTTCGCTTCTATGGCTGACCGTTCCAAACTTGATGACCTGAAAGACGTGCTTGGCGGCGCGGCCCGCGCCATTGCCCGGGATCCGGACCTGGAACTCGCCTATACCGCCGAAGCGCCATCGCAAGCCGGTCAGCATCTCAAGGTGCCAATGCCGGCACGTGACCTGCCACCGGCGCAAGTCGCCGAAGCACGCGGCTTTGCAGACAGTTTTTCCCTGAAACTGCGCCATCATGACGAATCAACCCACCGCAAGAACGCTCCACAGGAAGCGGTAGCACGCGCCTGTTTCGACGCGCTCGAACAGGTTCGCACCGACGCATTGGGCGCGCGAGTGATGGCTGGCGCGAAGGAGAATCTGAACGCGGCGCTGGAAATGCGCATGCGGTCCGATCCGATTGCGCAGGCGCAGAATCGCGACGAAGTTCCGATTTCCACTGCTCTTGCCTTGCTGGCGCGGGAAAAACTGACCGGACAGGCACCGCCGCAAGGTACGATCAAGGGGCTCGACATGCTCCGCGAGTGGATCGAGGAAAGCGCGGGTGCTGATCTCGACGGCCTCAACCTGACGCTCGACGACCAGAATAATTTTGCCAAATTGACGACGCAGCTGCTGCAACATCTTGATCTGATCCAGAGCGATGATCAGTCCGAAGCCGACGACAGCGACGACGATGATAGCGACGAAGACAGTGACGACAGCCAGGATGACGGTGCCGACGAGGAAGCGACCGGCGATCAGGGCGAGTCCGAAATGCGGTCCGAACCGTCGGACGATGACAGCCAGGATGGCGAAAGCGACCAGAATGCCGAGGAGCTGGAAGAAGGCGCAGAAGAGGAAATGGGAGACGCCGGCGACGATGGCATGATGCCGGTTCGTCCCAACCGGGCGATGTCCGACCTCCCCCCCGGCTTCGCTTATACCGCCTGGACCGAAAAATATGACGAGGTTATCAGCGCCACCGAGCTCTGCGACGAAGAAGAACTGACGCGGCTCCGCTCCTTCCTCGACCAGCAACTGACCAGCCTGCAGGGCGCCGTCACCAAGCTCGCCAACCGGCTGCAACGCCGCCTGATGGCGCAGCAGAACCGCAGCTGGGACTTTGATCAGGAAGAAGGCATGCTCGATGCCGCCCGCCTCGCCCGCGTGGTCAGCAACCCGTCGCACAGCCTGTCCTACAAGATCGAACGCGAGACGGATTTCCGCGACACCGTCGTAACCCTGCTGATCGACAACAGCGGCTCGATGCGCGGCCGCCCGATATCCATTGCAGCGATTTCCGCCGACATCATGGCCCGCACACTGGAACGCTGCGGCGTCAAGACCGAAATCCTCGGCTTCACCACCCGCGCCTGGAAAGGCGGCCAGACCCGCGAAGACTGGCTGGCAGCGGATCGCCCGGCCAATCCCGGCCGGCTCAACGACCTGCGGCATATCATCTACAAGAAAGCCGACGAGCCGTGGCGCCATGCCAAGAAAAATCTCGGCCTGATGATGCGCGAAGGCCTGCTCAAGGAGAATATCGACGGCGAAGCCCTGCTCTGGGCGCACAGCCGGTTGATCGCCCGCCCCGAAGAACGCCGCATATTGATGGTGATATCCGACGGCGCGCCGGTCGACGACAGCACCTTGTCGGTCAACCACGGCGCCTATCTTGAGAACCATCTGCGCAAGGTGATCGAATGGATCGAAAGCCGTTCGCCGGTGCAGCTGGTCGCGATCGGCATCGGCCATGACGTGACCCGCTATTACAAGAAAGCCGTGACAATCATGGACGCCGAGCAACTGGGCGGGACGATGGTCGAGCAGCTGGCCGGACTATTTGATGAGGAGTAGAACAGAGACTCCTATAGCAATTCTAGCGTTGGTTGTTGGGGCTTTTTTACTCTGTGTTTCTATCTACGGATGGGTTAAAGTTGAATTTTTTTTCAGTGATCGCACTATCAACCCTAGGGCGGTAGTCGATGTTTTGATGCCTTCCGTCTCGGCTATTATTTTAATCTTGGGAAGCTACAAGTCGCTATCGGATAGGAAATCCACTGCAGCAGAATTGTTGGCAATCGGGTGGGGGTTTTTCTGCCCACTCATAGCCCATTATCAGATGGTACCAAATATAGAGCGCGGACGTGATATTGAATACCCCAGCACCCAACTGACCTTATCCTTCTTTTTCATTATATTTTTCTGGACATGTTTTCTGACATGGAGGTCATCAAATGAACGTAACCGAAGCCGTTAATTCCCGCCGCTCCGTCCGCCAGTTTCTCGACAAACCGGTCGACCAGTCGACGCTCGAACGCGTTCTCGAAACCGCCCAACGCTCCCCTTCCGGCGGCAACACCCAGCCTTGGAGCGCGGTTGTCGTCGGCGGCGATGCACTCAAGGACATCACCGCCAAGATCAAGGCCAAGGCCGCGACCGCGCCGATGGGCGAGGATATGGAATATGCCATCTATCCCAAGGATCTCGACGGCCGCTATGAAGAACAGCGCCGCGCGGTCGGCAAGGGGATGTTCGACGCGGTCGGTCTGGAACGGGGCGATAGCGCCGGACGGGTCGCGCAAATGGCGAAAAACTGGGACAGTTTCGGCGCGCCGGTGCAATTGTTCACCTATACCAGAAAATATATGGGTCCGCCGCAATGGTCCGACATGGGCATGTGGCTGCAGACCGTAATGCTGTTGCTCCGCGAAGAAGGCCTCGACAGCTGCGCGCAGGAAATCTGGGCCATGTACGGCACCCATATGCGGGAACTGCTCGGCATCAGCGATGAATATATATTCTTCTGCGGCATGGCGATTGGCTATCGCGATCCGGATGCGCCGATCAACAATTTCGAGGTGCCCCGTGTCCCGATCAGCGAGTCGATAGAGTTTCGCGGTTTTTAACCACCACAACACCCGACTTTCCGGCAATATCCGGGCCAAAAACGTCCCGCATTGTGACAGTGATCACTCGATCCGCCACCGGAGTCGATAATCTCCTATCCGAGACTCGGATTTTCTAGCTAACTAGTGTAGCTATAAGAATATTCTGGGTCGCGATCGCCATCGCCTGTGTTTGTGGGGACAGGGCAATGCAGAATAATTGTGGGGGAGAAAATCGTGCGCCGGACGAGGATAGGCAAATTATTTGCGGTAATGGGCTTGGCAATAAGCCCGACCACAAGCTTTGCCCAGGGCAAACCGGTTGCTTTGCTCGATAGCTTCCCGATCGGTAACAGCGATGGCATATTATGCCAGGTGCAGGATCGCAGCATCGACAACAAAGCGAAAGCCAATATGTTCGATCGCAGCTGGGCCGTGGTTTGCCGTGACTCGGCAAAGCCGGTTGGCTTTGTGTATTCCTCCCAATTACCTGAGCAGAACCTGCTGGACCGCATCGCCCCTCATCGCAGTGAACCGATAACTTGCACCGCAGATGTAGCGCGGCCAACGCTCGCAGGTTTTCGCCATACCGATTGCCATCTCTCCGCGGAACCGGTGGCCTATTCGCTGATCGTCGGGCGGCAAGACGGCATAACCTATGCTGCGGAAGGGCTGGCAGCATATGACAGCGCGACATTGCTTGCACTGAAGTCGATCTTGAATGACTCGGTCGCCACGGGGAAAATTGATGTCGCCTCGACATCGGTCGAAGATTCTTTCGCATTTGCCCGGGTCCAGGCTGCAACGCTGAAGCCTGATCAGGCCTTGGCAGAAGGCTATCGCAGAAATCTCACCGGCAATTATGCGGAAGCTGCTGCCTTTTTTGAAACGCTGCAGCAGCGGACATCCGGTATGGCAGGGGAGGATATCAACCCCAGGGAATATCTGATCAACCGGGCTCTGCAAAAATCCAATCTGGGTGAGTTTGCAGAAGCCGACGATCTGTTCGAGGAAGCCCGCGCGAATAACGACGATGACCCGATAACCGAAAGGCTGCAACGGAATTTTGAAGCGACACATCTCCTGAATCAGGGTCGTGTGGCTGCCGCGATCGAACGGCTCAATACCCCGCTCAAAACATCGCTTGTCGAGCAATTTGCGCTGTCCGAGAGCCTCGAAATTACCAGCGCAATCTCGACCCGGATCAACGGCAGCGACCGGGCCCGCAACCTGCTCGGCTTTGTCGATGATACAAAATTGAGCGACAGCGAACGGGCCGAGATTATCGACGCTCAGGCTTTGCAACTTTTGGGGACTGCACAGCGGTTGAATGGCGATCATGTGGCAGCCCGAAAATCGCTTGTCTCGGCAGACAATCGCGCTGTCGCTGTTCGTGACGGTCGAGTCACCTCGATCACCCGCCTGAGAGCACAAACACTCGCCCAGCTGGCCATGATTGCGGAAGCTGATGGCAAGATGAACGAGGCGGAACAATTGCTGCGCGACGGTCTTGAACTGCTGAGCATTCAATATCCGGAAACACGGGCGGTAAACGGGGCCAAGGCGCGCCTCGCCGCATTTCTTTTGCGGCGTGGACAGGAAGCCGAAGCCCGTAAATTATATGGCGAGGTTGTCGAAAATTCGCTGGGCAAGCGAAGCGCGATTTCTGGCATGGCCAATCAGTTGGCTCCCTATTTCCGGTTGCTCGCGGCCGATGAAACGGCGGCGGCGCAGTTTTTCAAAGCCTCACAGATATTGGTGCGTCCCGGAGTGGCCGAAACACAGGCGGTTCTTTCCCGTGAGCTGAGCGGGGGCACCGATGAAGCTGCGCGCCTGTTCAGACAATCCATCAATCTGTCGCGCAATATCGAGCGACTGCGTATCCGCTTCTCGGCGCTGGGCAGAGCGGAACAGACCGCAGCCATCACCAACCAAATCAAGGATCTTGCTGCTGAAATAGAGGCACTGGAGAGAAGCCAGCAACTGACGCAGATCAGACTTTCCGAATTTCCGCAATATCGGGCGGTCGGCCATAGATTTCTAAGCCTCGATGAGCTCCGCGCAACTATGGAGACTGCCGAAGCCTATATGCGCATGTCGATCATCGGCGACGATATTTTCATGTTCTTCACCGATAAATCGGATGCAAAAATTTACAGTGTGCCGCTTGATGAGGCTGCGCTCGACGGCAAGGTTGATGCGATCCGCGCTTCGATTTCGGTTTTCGAAAATGGCCAATATCTGACCTATCCGTTCGACATCGAAAAAGCACGCGACCTCTATTCCGACCTTTTTGGACCGGTTTCCGGCCAACTCGCCAGCAAGAAGCATCTGATATTTGAACCCGATGGCGCCATGCTTCGTTTGCCAATCAACTTGCTGGTCGCGGATGATGGATCGGTTACGAAATATCTTGCGAGAAGCGAAGCTGTCGACGGCGATCCGTTTGATTTTACCGCCGTTCAATGGCTCGGCAGAGATTTGGATATCAGCACCGCCGTCTCGGCACGGGCATTCGCCGACGCCCGGCAGGCACCACAATCCGGGGCCTCGCATCAATATTTGGGGCTGGGCAATAACCAGGCGGTGGTGGCAAGCACCAAAGCGGCGGCCATTCGCGGTAGCGATCAGAATATTGATGCCAGTTGCCAATGGCCTCTCAGCCAGTGGAACAGCCCGATATCCGGTCGCGAACTGCTCGAAGCACAATCCCTGGTCGGCACGGAAAATGGCGATGTGATTACCGGTGCCGCGTTTACCGATACCGGCATCCTGTCGAAAAATGATATTAGCGATTATCGTATTTTGCACTTTGCCACCCATGGTCTGGTAACCGCGCCCAGTCCGTCATGCCCGGCGAAGCCGGCACTGGTGACATCCTTCGGTGATGAGGGTTCGGATGGCCTTCTCGCTTTTGATGAAATTTTCGATCTCAAACTGGATGCAGATATCATCATCCTTTCGGCCTGCGACACGGCCGGTAAAGCCAGCATAGCCGCGACTCGCGAGGCTGGCGTCAGCAGCGGGGGCGGAACCGCTCTGGATGGTCTGGTCCGCTCCTTTATCGGAGCCGGCGGACGATCGGTGCTCGCCAGCCACTGGCCAGCGCCGGACCAGTTCAGCGCGACGGAAAGACTGATGAGCGGATTGTTCAATGGCGGCCAAGGGCATTCGATCACCCAGGCGCTAAGACTGTCCCAGCTCGAACTGATGAACGATCCGGTCACATCGCATCCCTTTTACTGGGCCGGCTTCGCCTTGATTGGTGATGGTGCCCGGCCATTCTTGCCCGGCGCCCCGGAGCCGGCAGCCAGTGAAACAGCATCAGTCATCCCGACAAAAGCGGCTCTGAAATAATGACAGAATCCGCAATCTTGACAGAGCCGGATATAAACAACCGCGACGTGAAAGAGGGAGCAAAGGGCGTATTGCAATCCCTGCGCCGTCTTTTTGATCAGCTGGGCCCAATCCGTCTCGGATCGACCATATTATTCATGGTCCTCGCCTTGCTTGTCGCGCGCTTCTCATGGACCACACCGCTGATCCAGGAAGCCGAACGAGCGCTTTATGATTTGCGCGCTTCGGTATTCGCACCGGAAGTCGAAAAAGACGAGAATATCGTCATGGTCGTCTATAACGAAGACACGCTGAAGCTGACGGGGCAGCGGTCTCCGGTGGACCGGACGATTCTGGCGCAGGCGCTCGAAACAATCGATGCAGCCAATCCCAAATCCATCGGCATAGATATTCTGTTCACGATGCCGCAGGATGATGACGAGCTTTTGATTTCCACTTTCAAAAACATGAAAACGCCTACTTTTCTGGCTTATGCCGACCCAAAGGAAAATCCGGAAATCGCATTTGCCGAACATGAATTTCTGCAGCAGTTTTTTGAAGATGCTCGCAGCGAAAATGTTCAGGCCACCGATATCAAGCTGGAAACGGACAGCGACGGCGTCCAGCGCCGCTGGACCCCGCACATGCCGGGCGCACCTCCGTTCATGGCGATTGCCCTGACCGGACCGAACCCGAAATTTGCCCGGAATGACGGCGCCATCCGTTATCATGTGCCGACCACGACCGATGTGCCGGTGTTTGACAAATTTCCGATCGAAAGCTTTGCTGACCCGGCGATTGCCGAGATGCTGGGCTCGTTCATAGCCGGCAAGCACGTGCTGATCGGCGGCGACTTCGTCGATCGCGACCGGTTTGAAACTCCGGTTGGCGGATTGGCCGATATTCAGGGCGATGACGGCAAGATGATCGGGCTGGAAGTGCATGCCCATATGCTCGCCCAGTTGCTCAATGACGATCTGCCCACTCAGATTCCACCATGGTCCCTGTGGCTTGGCGCCCTGATCGTTGCGATTTGCGGCGGCCTTTCCGCCCTGATCGTCGGCAATGCCCTGAAAGTCGGCTTCATACTGGTCGGCCAGTTTGCATTTTTTCTCATCTTTCCCTTCCTGTTGCAAAATATCGGCATGGATACGCTTTCGCTGCCTGCCTTTGGCTGGGCTGTGGGTTGGTTGCTTGGCTATGCCTCGGTCGGATCGGCCGCGCGCACGATCAATTCCAAACAGCGTGCCTTTGCGCAAAGCGCCTTGGGCAAATATCTGCCGAAATCGATCGCCAGCGAAATATTGAAGGATCCCGAAAAGCTGGCGCTGCATGGCGAAAAACGGAAAATATTCGCGGTCTTCACCGATCTCGAAGGCTTTACCAAATTGACCCATGCAATCGAGCCGGAAATGGTCGCCTTCTTGTTGAACGACTATCTCGACCGTTTGAGTGAGGTAGCGCTGGAATATGGCGGTACCATCGACAAATTTGTCGGCGATGCGCTGGTGACCTTCTGGGGCGCTCCGATCGCCTATCCCGATGACGGCGAACGGGCAGCCAAGGCAGCCTATGCCCTCTATCTGGCCGGCGAGGAGTTTCGCAAAAACGTGCCCGAGGGTGTGCCGCCAATCGGCAGAACGCGCGTCGGCATGCACTATGGCGATGCGATCGTCGGCAATTTCGGCGGGGAAGGCCGGATCCAATATACTGCTCTGGGTGACGCCATGAACACGGCAGCCCGTCTGGAAGCAGCCAACAAGACGCTCGAGACCAAGGTCCTGCTGAGCCGGGAAGCGATGGAACGGACCGGTCTCGACTGGTACCGGCCGATGGGCCGGATCACGCTCCGCGGACGATCGACACCGGTGGAAGTGTTCGAACCGGTTCCCGACTGGGAAGAAAAAGATCGTGCGGCAGTGACCGCAATCATAGCCGCCCATGAAATGGGTGATAGTGGTTCTATTCAGACACTGACCAACGTGATCAAGCAATATGGTGAGGATTTGGGCCTCGCCAATTTGCTCAAACGATTGAAAAAGACCAAAAATGGAGAAAGCTATGCACTTGGATAAAGATGAACTGGCACGGTCCGGACGAATTCTTCCCGGCCTTGCGAAAGCGGCTCTTGGCACGCTTCTGCTTTTCGGTGCGGGTGGCGTTGCCCTCGCACAAAATATGGTCGTTCGCTCGACCGGACCTTCGGCCAGCAGCTATCCTGCGGGCAAGAAAATGGGCAATGACGCAAAAATTACGCTGAAGGCCCAGGACAAGGTCACGATATTGACCAAGTCGGGTACGCGCGTTCTGTCAGGCCCGGGAACCTATTCGCTCGCACAGGGCAGCGGCTCGGCATCGAGCGCGTCGGGCCGGCTATCGAGTTTCATCAACAACCGCGGCAGCAGCCGGGCGAGAACCGGAGCGGTTCGCGGCGATAGCAGCGCGGCGGTTGTTACGCCGAACAATCCCAATCTCTGGTTTCTTGACGTGACCAAGGGCGGGAAATTCTGTGTTACCAATCCGAAAGGACTGGTTGTCTGGCGGCCGGATTACACCGGGTCGGCCACGGCCTCTATCGTAGAGCCGACAAGCGGCAACGTCACCGAAATCGCATGGCGCAAGGGCAATCCCCTGAAGGCATGGCCTCGGGATGTGCTGCCCGTCACCAATGGCGCGCAATATCGGCTGCTCGGGTCCAATGTAGCGCAATCGGTCGAGGTGAATTTCGTGGTTTTGGATAGCGCACCAGTCGACCTGGACGACACGGCGACTGTGCTGATCGAAAACGGATGCACCGGCCAACTGGATTTGCTGGTTGAGACGCTGAATTTGAATAACGGAGACACGGCCGATCAGGGCTAGTGTCTGAATGAATTCTGCCGTCCTGCCTGAGCGCCGGACGGCAGTGGCGGCTTGATGGTTTTATGGGTGGCTCCCGGATCGTCGCATAACGGGGGAATATATGTCAAAATCGCGAATTACGTTTAGAGCGGCCGGCTTGACGGCGAGCGTAGCCATCTTCTCGTCCGGATTGCCGGCCTTGGCGCAATCCTCTGCCGCAGCGCCGACCAGGGAAGAAATCCAGCGCGGGATCATTGAACAGGCCCTGAAAGGACAGGCCCAGGCACTGCCCTTCGACGGAGAGGTCGAACGCTCCGCCTGCCCTCTTGCCGGGCCGGAATTTTCCGACGTCCGGTTCACGCTGAAAGCGGTAGATTTCACAGGGCTGATTTCGGTTGATCCGGAATCGCTGAGCTCAGCTTACGCAGATTATGTCGGTCAGGATGTTCCGGTTGCGGTCGTCTGTGATATCCGTGACCGCGCGGCGACCATATTGCGCAGCAAAGGCTATCTGGCCGCCGTCCAGGTACCGCCGCAGACAATTGATCAGGGCAATGTCCGTTTCGATGTGCTGATGGCGCGGATGACAGCGGTACAGGTCCGGGGTGATGCCGGACCCTCCGAATCCCTGCTGCAGAAATATATCGAGAAGCTGGCCGCGCAACCGGTTTTCAATATCAACACAGCAGACCGCTACCTGCTGCTCGCTCGCGATATACCCGGCCTCGATGTGCGGCTTTCGCTCCGGCCGGTGTCGGCGGAATCCGGAGGCCGGCCCGGCGAAGTCGTCGGTGAGTTCAATGTCTTTCGGACACCGGTCTATGCCGATGTCAATTTCCAGAATTTCGGCTCTGAAGCCGTTGGCCGTTTCGGCGGACTGGCCCGAATCCGGTTCAATGGCCTCACCGGCATGGGTGATGAAACCGTGATCAGCAGCTATTCCACCTCCGATTTCGAAGAGCAGCAGGTTCTGCAAGTTGGTCACCAATTCACTATGGGCGGCGAAGGTCTGAAATTCGGTGGCGATTTCACCTATGCGTGGACCAAACCGGAACTGCCAGGCGGGTTTTCGATCAAATCCGAAACGCTGGTCGCCAGTGCCTACGCAAGCTACCCCTTCCTGCGCAAGCAGACGCGCAATATCTTCGGGACGATCGGCCTCGACTATATCAACCAGCGGACCGACATTCTGCGTACCCGCACCAACGAGGACCGGCTGAGTGTGGCTTATGCCCGTCTCGACTTTAACCAGATCGAGTCGGGAAGCATTTCCGGCCGTGGCGGCTATTCCGCCTTCGAACCGAAATGGGGTGTTGGCGGGTCGTTGGAGCTCCGTCAGGGACTCGATATATTGGGTGCCAGCGAGGGCTGCGGTGCGGCATTTGTCAACTGTATCGGCCAGACCGTCATTCCAACCCGCGCCGATGGTGAGCCCACGGCCTTTGTCGTCAGGGGCCAGGCCAAAATCGACTACCGCCCTACCCCGTTGCTGGCTTTCACGTTGAAGCCCCGTTTTCAATATTCCCCGGACGCCCTATTCTCCTATGAGGAAATATCGGGCGGCAACTACACCACCGGTCGCGGTTACGATCCCGGCACAATTATCGGCGACAGCGGCTATGGCTTGCAGACCGAGGTCAGCTATGGGTCGTTGCTGCCTGATTCACCCGAGGGCATTGCGATTCAGCCTTATCTGTTTTTTGACCTGATGGGTGTCTGGAACAGGAACATCCCCGGCGATCCCCAGAAACTCTATTCTGCCGGCGGCGGATTCCGTGCCACCATCGGACAACAAGCCAGCCTGGATATGACGACTGTCGTGCCGCTGAAACGCGCTGCATTCCAGACCCGCCGCGACAGCGCTCGTGCCCTGCTCACGCTAACCATCCAGCTTGCTCCGTGGAGGCGCAGGTAATCATTCCCTTTTCAAACCAGAGACTAGCCGCAGACCAACCAAGGACAGGATCATGACCAGACGATCTCCAACCGGAAGCCAAAAACACCCCCCGAGCACAACGAACAAGATGCGCTGGCTGTCCGGAAGCTCGATGGCTGCGGCAGCGTTCTTGCTGGCATCCGCTCCGCAAACTGCGCAGGCCTCCACGCCAGTGGCGGGACAAGCGTTTCAGGCCAGTGCGGAGAGCCCTACGGGTGGCGTAGTCTTTTCAGGGGCGCGTACGACGAGCCTCGACGAGGTGCAAATATCGCTGAGCGAGGCTGTGATAAACTGGACGCCGCTCGACACAGACGCACCGACCTTTGATCAGTTGACCGGTTTGGTCGACAATCCGATCAACATATTGCCCAGCACCAGAACGCTGCGCTTTGTGTCCGCTGGATTGGATTATACGGTTCTGAACCGCATATTGCCGGATCCGGCTGCGGTCGGCAGGCCAGTGCAGTTCAACGGCAATGTTGAAAGCTTTACAGACATTAGCGGAACCACGCCCGGTGGAAATATCTGGTTTTATAGCCCCGGCGGTATCATCGCCGGCGCCACGAGCAGTTTTGATGTGGGCAGTCTGGTGCTGACCACCAACGATATAGACACGACGGGAGGCCTTTTCGGATCGGGCGGAGAAATCCGGTTTAGCGGAGTTGCCGACAGCACCGCGCGCGTGGAGATCATCTCGGGTGCCGAAATCAACGCGCTGAATGACCGCAGCAGCTATGTCGCGATCGTGGCACCGCGTATCGTTCAGGGCGGAACCGTGACAGTCGATGGTTCCGTTGCCTATGTGGCAGCTGAGCAAGCGGATCTGACAATCAACAACGGACTGTTTGATATTGCCATCGGTGTGGGAACCTCTGATACCAATGGTGTTGTTCATACCGGAACGACAACCGGACCTGCCTTGACCCCGACAGTGAACGGGATGGGCCAGGTTACAGATGCGGACGCGCAGACTATCTATATGGTCGCTGTCCCCAAAAATGATGCCGTGACCATGCTTGTTGGCGGTTCAGTGGGTTATCTTGTCGCTTCCTCCGCCACGATTGACGATGGCAAAATCATCCTCAGCGCAGGCGGGGATGTTACCGCATCCGGGACGCTTGCGGCACCGGTCAATTCAATCGAGGAAAATACGACCTCAACCGCTGCCACCAATGTTCAGATCGGCGGCACTTCGCCAACTGCATTCGGCTCGACGATCGAGATGTTTGCATCAAACGACATCACGATGTCTTCGCAATCAGCAACCAGCCGCATCCTCATCAGCAACTCGGATGGAGTGCAGGACTTGAATCTGACTGCCGGTAATCAGATCAATCTAAACACATCAGGCGGTGGTCAGATATTGGTCAACGGCGATGTGAATTTGACAGCCGGAACCGGCGCCACCGGCGGTGACATCAACCTGAATATTGATCGCACCGGCTTTGCAACCGCGGTTGATACCGGGCTTCGCGTCAGCGGCAATCTGACCGCCGACAGCAGCGCATCTGGAGCGGATGATTTCGCCACCGTAAGAGACAATGGCAACACCGGGATCGGACAGGATGCGATCGGCGGCGACATCACAATCAATATCACCGAAGGAGGCGTGCTGGACGTCGGCGGCAACGGCATATTTTCAACCAGCGCCCAGGGTGGCAAGGGCGAGAATCAAAATGGCTCCGCACAGGCGGGCAATATCGCGTTTAACATGGACAGCGGCCCCGCGGATTTTGGAGGCAATGCCAATTTCAATACGGCGGCACTGAATGCCGGAGAAGGTAAAGCTGGCGGAAATGGACCCGGCCTGGTGGGTAGCGACAGCACTGCTGGCGATATCAGCCTGAGCCTGTCGGGTGGCGAGATGACGGTGACCGGCAATCTCGGCCTGACAGGCGATGCGGACGGAACCAGCGGTTCGGACAGCGCAACGGCTCAAAATAACGCGGCAGTGGCAGGCACAATCGATCTGACCATTTCCGGCGGAACCCACAGTTTCGGAAGCGTGGGGATCTCCAGCAAAGGAAATGGAGCATTTTCCTTTGATGCAGGCGGCAATGAGATTTTCGGGGACGTCAGCCGTGGTACCGTCAATCTTGCCATCAGCAGCGACGGCACCAATTTATCAATAACCGACAATATGGTGATCAGCACGGAAACAACGGGCAATATCATAAGTGATCCGACGGTGGATGCAGTAACCGTCAGCATTACCGATACCGGCGAAGGCTCGGGGCTGAGCGTGACAAATGCGCTATCTATCCAGACCGAGGCTGCCGATGGCCTGGCTGGCACTGGCCTTACCTCCGGATCGGTTTCGATAACGGCCGACAATGGTGACTTCACTTTCGGCAGTCTCAACGTCGATACCAGCGCCACAGTTGAATTTTCCGCGACCGAATTGAGCTCGCTGCTAACCGCGGGCGACGTCGATATCGTAGCGCAAAACGGCGGAACCATATCCGGCGGTAGTGTCAACATATATGCCAATGCCGCCACCCAGGCGACCGCGGGGGTCGATGCGAACGGCGGGAAACTGCTGATCCACGCAAATGACGGCTTCATCGGATTTACCGGATTGCTCAATGCCGATGTCAGTGCACAGGCAGGCGCCACCGACGCGACGGCAGTGACCAATGCTCAGGGCGGTACTGTCAGAATATTGCTGGAAGGCACATCGCCAACAAACAGCAGCATCAATTTTGCCAACATTGACTTTGATTCAGACGGTTCGATCGATACCAATCTGGAAACAACCTCACCCTTTGAGGGTGATGGTGGCACCGGTAACGGCGGTAGCATTATCTTTGATCTTTTCGGCGGCACATTCGTCGCAGCTGATATCGAAACCAGTGCCAGTGGCGCGGGCGGTCGGGGCGGAGACGTTGTGACATTGTCGAGCCCGACGGCAACGGCGCCATTCGCCTCAGCTTTCGCGGCGCCCCTGGACCTGACTGTGGTAAGCACAGCTTTGGCAGCAAGCGTTTCTGCCGGTGACGGCGGCAATGGTCAGGGCGGAAATGTAACCTTCAACCTGAATGGCGGCAACGCGACCGTAACCAACCTCACCATCGCAGCAAATGGTTTCGGCGGCGACGGAGCCGATGGCGACATAGACGACAGTACGTTGGGCGGATCCGGTGGCCGGGGTACTGGCGGCAGCGCGGTTTTCAATGCCCAGGCGGGAAGTTTGACCGTCACCAACACGCTTACCGTGTCTGCCGACGGCAATAATCAGAGCATCGCGCCTTATGGATCCTATGGAAGGGGTGGTTTTGGCGATGGGACGGATGCCGGCGCCGGTGGTGAGGGAATTGGCGGAACCGCAACCTTCAATCTGGACGGGACCGCAACCATTGCGGCTGGCACCGTTGTTATCAGCGCCAGAGCCGACGGTGGCTATGGTGGTTCTTCCACTTCCACAACCGACGGGGCTGGCACGACACTTCTGGCCGGCGTGGGCGGCGCGGGCGGGAACGCAACGGGCGGCAACGCGACGTTCAACAACACCACTGGCACGATAAATTTTGCCCAGTTATCGGTAACGTCGGTCGGAACCGGCGGTCTTGGCGGCAATGTTTCAGGCCTGTCCTCCAGCGACGGGGACAATAGCGGCGGCGCTGGCGGCTCCGGCACCGGCGGCAATGCCACCATCAACATCAATCAGGACGATCTCAATAATGCGGTTTACGTAATCAATGCCAGCGGCATCGGCGGTGATGGCGGAGATGGTCTGGACGGAGGCAATGGCGGCGCAGCCGCAGGCGGTGTCGCTGCGATCAATATCAATAATGTTACGGCCCAACTGGACGATCCGACGATCATCGCCAATGCCACAGGCGGAGACGGTGGAGAGGGGCTGCGTAATTCGGCGAATAGTGCCACCGGCAATGCTGGTGATGGCGGCAATGCAACGGCGGGAACGGCCCGCTTGCAAGTCACCGGCGCCAGCGGCAATATCGACATTGCCGCCCTCACCTTGCAAGCCAATGCCAGCGGCGGAAACGGCGCGGAAGGCTTCTATCAATTCGGCGGCGGCATCGAAGCAGGCGACGGCGGATCGGGCGGTGACGCGACAGGCGGCACGATCGAACTGATCGCCCGGACGGGTGGAACGCTGTCCATCACATCCGACGATTTCACCATGACCAGCACCGGCACTGGCGGAACTGGCGGAGATGGAGGCAATTCTTATGATAGTGCCGCCGGCGACGCCGGTGACGGCGGCGACGCCACGGGAGGCACCAGCCGAATCTTGGCGCAAGGCGGCACCATTACCGGCAATAATCTGACGATAACCACAACCGGCCTGGGCGGTAATGGCGGAGCTCGCGGTCAATATAGTGTGTTCGGCACCGACGGGGCTGACGGAACAGGCGGAAACGGCTCGGGCGGAACCGGGATTATCGAGATTCAGGAAGGCAGCCCCGGTATCGTGACATTCACCGATGTTGCCATGAATGCCAGCGGTACGGGCGGCGGCGGCCCCACTGCCGGGACCGGCGCGGGTGGACGTATCGAAATTTCCGACAGTTCGACCGATCCTGCGGGACTGATAAGCTTCGACAGCCTGACAGCGAATGCCTTTGATACCGCAATAGGTACCGGCACCGGCTCGAGTTCGGCCACTCTTGGTGGCTTCTTCACCACCGCCGACAGCGGAGCTATATCGATTCTCGGCAATCTGACCGTGAACATGGCGGGCAATATCTTATATGATCTCGATGGCACGGCCCAGATGACGGTCGGCGGCAATGCCAGCCTGATCAGCGGCCAGAATATCCAGATCGACCATATAAATAATGCAACAGCGGTGAATTCCCTGGACATTGCGGGCACATTTTCCGCGACGGCGCAGGGCAATTTTGTCAGCACGGACGGATCGGTCATCGATGCGGCGGGTACCGCTTCGGTTCGCGCAGAACAAAATGCCACGGTTGCCGACCTCTCCGGGGTGGACTCGGTAAATATTACCGCGCTGCAGAATGTGACCGTCGATAACGCTGCCGTCACCGGTACTCCGGACATTTTCTTGTCAGGTTCGCCACCCTTTGTTTTTACCCCGTCATTGACGATCAATGCTGGCTATAATCCGAACAGCTCACCCTCGCCGACCTTCGATCCCGTTTACAACGCGACCATTACCGGCGACCTTACATCGACCGGGATCATCACGGTTGGCGCCGGCGGCAGCGCATTTTTCCGCACGGGAGCTGCCGTTGTATCGGACAATAGTCTGGCAGTTCGGACCGGTGATGATATTGTCATTGAGTCCGGTGCCAGCTTGACGGCAGCAAACAATCCGGGACTCGCCGCTGATCCTACCTTCACATTCACCAATCCGGGCAATCTGATCCTCCAGGCGGGCGACTTTACCGGCCTGTTCGGCTCACCCATCGGAACGCTTTCCACCACCATCCTGACGCCGATTTCCTCCATCACTGCGGCAGGGAATCTCGACGCCAACAGCTATGCGGTCGTGATGACCGCAAATGCGATCGACGGCCTTGGCGGAACGATCACCGCCAGTTCGATCAGCGTCGACATCAATGATGCTCCCGCCAATGGTGTGATTCAGAGTAATGATGATGGGCTGCTGAGCGCGCAATGTGTCGAGGGCAATGTCTGTCTTGGCGCGCTGAACGCGGACAATCTTGTTCATATCGGACAGGCGAGCAACAATGACGTGATTCAGGGCATCGTGGAATCGGGCACGGTTTCTGCCAACGACATATTGGTCACCATCCGCAACGACATCATCATGGGTAGCGACGGCATTGCCACAGTGCTCGATGCGTCCAACCAGTTCCTCGTCGAAAGTACCGAAGGCGATGTCGATCTGCGCGATGCGTCGATCACCAGTGCGAGCGTGCAGGTCAGCGCGGTGAACGGCAGCCTGCTGGGCTCCGCGTCGCTGACCAGCGGGAATGATATCGGCATCACCGTCGGGTCGGACATAGGCGCGGCATCGATCACGACCGGCGGACAATTGACGACCATTGCACTGGTCGGTGGTGCATCGGAAAGCCTTTATACCGTTTCAGGCAGCATCAACGTCGACGCCTATACGCAGGGCACCGCCCAGCGCTTCCGCGTGGAAGCGGGCAATGATATCTCATTTGGTCAGGTCACTGTCCCGGATAGCGCCATCGAGTTGATTGCCGCGCAAGCCGGATCGGGCGACGTGTTCCTGGGCACGACCAGCGGCGCCAGCAGCATCGTGCTAGAGGGCGACAACGCCGGTTACACAGATCTCGATGCCACCGTATCCGCAGCCAGCAGCATTAGCATAGCGGCGACCAACGGCGATATCAGCGGCGGCGATTCCGTCTCCAGCTCCACTACAAATCTGGATGCAACAGGTGGAATCTCTTTCGGTTCGCTGACTGCAACTGGGGCGGTAACAACAGACGCTGGCGGAGATATTGATTTCACTGCCGTTGACGGGGACGATACTATCACGATGACCGCTGGCGGCGGCATCAATGGCGGTGACCTGACGGCGGCCGATACGCTCAGTCTGAACGGCGGCAATATCACCATCGGCGATGCAAGCGGCGGAAATGTCGGGATGACCAGCGATCTGGATATATTGTTCGACACCATCAGTTCGGCTGGTTCAACCACGATGACCGCAACCAGCGGGACCATAGGCGTGAACACGGCCGCAGGGGATATCACCGGGACGGGCCTCGGCTCGGGAATCAATCTGTTCGCAAATGATGTCACGATTGGCGCCATCACGACCAATGGCGGCGATATCCTGATTTCAGCGGCACAGGACATAACGCTCGGTTCGGCTGCGACAGGCGCCGGAACCCCGACTGCTGCAACTATTGGCTTGCTGGCCGGAAACGATATTTCCGCAACGGGTTCGCTCAGCGCTGGCGAGGATGTTTCTATCCGGGCGCTGGGCGACCTTGCCCTGGGGACGATATCGGCCGGAGACGATTTCACGGTTCAGGCAGATGGCGCAATTACGCTGGACAGCGCCACGACCAGTGGAACCGGAGTTGACCTGTTTGCGCTATCGTTCAACTCCGCCAGTGCCGGTCAGGCCGGATCCATCGCCTTTGCTTCAGAAACCTCCACAGGCTCGAACATTCGATTGACCGGCTCAAGCGATGTGACAGCCACTGGTACGCTTAACGCGAATGAAGCTATTATCATTGTCGCGACCGGTACGCCAACGCTGGCCAACGCCGTCAGTGGCGGCGACACCAGCATCACCGGTGCTGCGGTAACGCTGAACAGCGGAACGATCAGCGGCGACCTGATTCTCAACGCAACCGCTGGCAGTCTCGATGGCAATGGTACGGTCACAGCCGGCGGCAGCATCGATCTCGACGCGACCAGCGATATCGGCTTTGGTGATCTTGACGCGCAGGGCGGCACATTCACGATCGACGCGGGAGGCAATATCAATTTCAGCCGCGCCGCAGCTAGCGACGATATAACACTCAACGCATTCGGCAGCATCGACGGCGGCGATATAGACGGAGCCGCTGCGGTGATGATCGACTCCGGCAGTGATATCATTCTCGACGATATCACTGGCAGCGGCGATATCGGGATCGTTGCCAATAACGTCAGCGATGTGACGGTCGGATCAGTGGATAGCGCGGCAAACATCAGCGTGCAGATGCAGGGGATGTTTGTCGCCGACGAAGTGACCGCGGCACAAGCCGGCGGAGGACAGGTTGCAATCCTCGCCGATAATGGGATTGTCATGCGCAATGTCACGGGCAACGACATCGACCTGCAAGCCATCAATGGCTTGATCAACGTAACCAACGATGTCGATGCCACTAACGTCCTTACCGTTTCCGGTGCAGCCATTTCTGTCGTAACGCAGCATGACATGCGGGTCAGCGCGGAAGCCACCGGTGGCAACATGATATTGTCCTCGACGGCAAATCTGGATATTCAGGGCGCGGAGGCGAGCGGAGATATTGTCCTGTCCGCCGGCGGTTCGGTAACGATCAACGACACGCTTTCCCTCACCACCTCTGAGCCGATCATCTTCACGGCACCGCTAAATGTCGCTTCAACCGGCGGGGACATTTCGGTCAGTGCAGCCAACGACGTTGCAATCAACAATCTGGTGAACGCAGCAAATAATTTGCAGATCACGGCAGGCAGCCTGATCAACATTGATGCCAGCACGGTGGCTAGTGATATTCGAACGGTGAGCGCGGACATGAATATCGGTTCATCAGGCAGTCTTGGCCAGAGCGCTGTGACCAGCGATATCCGGATATCCAGCAACGGCACCACGCAGATGATGCTTGGCGACGGGACGGATTTGAGTGGAACCTTCTCACTCAGCAATGACGAGTTCAGCCGCATCCAGTCGGGCGGTGACTTGACGATCTACGCCGCCGAGACAGGTGTCGTAGGGTTTGACCTGACGGTTCAGGACCTTTCGGCAAGCGCCTTTTCTGACGGCAATTTCGGCACGGATGGAAACTTCAATCTCTCAGCAGACCAATCGATTAGAGTGAGCGGCAATTTGTCGGTCCAGGGTGGTCTGGACACAAACCTCAATCTCGCCGCTGGCGATGATCTGTTCGTCAATGCTACGACCGGCTCGATCGGAATGGGAAATGACAGCAGCCTGTCGGGTAATCTGTCCCTCACCGCTCGCAATATATATGCGATGACGGATCAGGCCTTTGACGATATTCAAGGTCTGAGCACCGCCGATATTGATGCGCGACTTTCCGAGAATGATGGCAATGTTCGAGACAGCGGTTTCATCATGGCGGACGCGATCAGCGTCACTCTGCTTGCCAGCCAGATCTACGTCCAAAATACGGGCAGCGGCACGGATTTCGATGCTCGGCGAGGCTTTGTCGCCGGCGCTGGCGGACTTGCCATCAATGCTGGTCCCAGTGGGATCACACCCATTGTGATCAATGGGACTGTCAATGGCGCAACGGGCATTTCGGCTATTCCAGCCACCACGATAACGGGATCTGGTTTTGACCAACAATCAACAATCAACGGCTGTGTAATCGCCAACCCTGCGAGTTGCGCGCCGACACCGACGCCAACACCAACCCCGAGCCCGCCGACACCGAAAATCGACGATCCGGTTCAGGATGTGATCGAAGAAGAGGTGACGCCGGAAGAATATGCGGCCGACCCATTCGCTTCCAATCCGATCGAGATTAAGGAGAATGAGGACTTGGCCGAAGAACCGATAATCGACGAGCCGGTAACCGGCGCAGGTAATGATGACCTGTGGGCGGGCGGATCAGAATGCGAGCTTGATGACAGTGGCAAATGCCTGAGCGATAAAGACGAGGAAGTGCTCGAACCAGCAGAATGATGCTGCCGGCCAATTGATCTGTTGACCTTTTGCGCGGAAAGCCATTAGGCGATGAGGGATGAATGACACTGCCGCACATCCGCTGAAACTGTTCAACAGCCTGACTCGCCAGATGGAAGAGTTCGTGCCTGTCCATGCAGGCGAAGCGCGCGTCTACACCTGCGGTCCGACCGTCTATAATTATCCCCATATTGGCAATATGCGCGCTTATGTGTTCGCCGATCTTCTAGGGCGAACATTGAGCTGGAAGGGTTACAAGCTCACCCATGTCATCAACATCACCGATGTCGGACATCTGACCGACGATGCGGACGCTGGCGAAGACAAGCTCGAAAAAATGGCGGCCGAGAAAGCCCAGTCGATCTGGGAAATCGCGAAACATTATACCGAAGCCTATTGGCAGGACATCAAGGCGCTGAATATCCGGCAACCGGCCCACTGGTCAATTGCCACCGATTATGTTCCGGCGATGATCGAATATGCCAAGGGCATCGCCGAAAAACATTGCTACGAGCTCGACAGCGGCCTCTATTTCGACGTGTCGACCGTGGCAAATTACGGCACCCTCGCCCGCGCATCGACCGACGATGGCGAAGGCCGGATCGAAACGGTAGAGGGCAAGCGCAACGCCGCCGATTTCGCGATCTGGCGCAAGACTCCGCCGGGCGAGAAACGGCAAATGGAATGGGACAGCCCCTGGGGCAAGGGCGCGCCGGGCTGGCACCTGGAATGTTCGGTCATGTCGGAGGCCTTGCTCGGTCTCCCGTTTGACATCCACACCGGCGGCATCGACCATCGCGAGATTCACCATCCCAACGAGATCGCCCAGAACCAGGCACATAGCTGCTCCGATCATTCGGGCGCAAAAATCTGGATGCACAATAATTTCCTGATCGACCGGACCGGCAAAATGTCCAAATCGTCTGGCGAATTTTTGCGGGTGCAGTTGCTGATCGACAAGGGCTTCCACCCCCTCGCCTATCGCCTGATGTGCCTGCAGGCCCATTATCGCAGCGAGCTGGAATTTAGCTGGGACAATCTGGTCGCGGCGCTGACTCGGCTGAAACGGATCGTGATGGGCGTCGAACGGCTGCGGGAGAAAGCGGATGGACAGACAGCGACGATAGAACATCCAGCCCTCCTGCAATTGCGGGACAAGTTCGATGCCGCCCTCAGCGAGGACCTGAACAGCTCGAAAGGCCTGCCGCTGCTCGAAGAATTGCTCGGGCTGAAGAAAATTCCCGCTGACCAAAGACTCGCTCTTCTCACAGAAATGGATTCAGTTCTGGGTCTTCAGCTATCATCCCTGACGCGCAGTGAATTACGGGTTCGCCCCGCAGATGCATCAATCGACGAAAGCAGTATCGAAGCGAAACTTGACCAGCGCCAGCAAGCGAAAGCCGAAAAGGATTTCGCAACCGCCGACGCGATCCGCGATGAACTGACCGCGAAAGGCGTGGAATTGATGGACGGCGACCCGCTACGCTGGGACTGGAAGATAGAGATATAGCCCAATTTATAAGCCCCTCCTCTTCAGAGGAGGGGTTGGGGTGGTGGCTTACCTCAAAAAAATTCAGAAAGCGGCATCGAGCCACTTTCATCATATTCCACCCCTTCCCCTCCCTTGAAAGGGAAGGATAAAAAAGGAAGAGATGACTTTATGACCGTCAAACCAAAAGCCGCCATGGCTTCCCTCGTCCGTCCCTTGGTCGAACCGCATTGCGGCGATCTGGATGTGACATGGTTCAACACCACCGAGGAAGCGATGGAAATCGCGCCGCATGCCGAGATCGGCTGGTTCGACATGTATGACAAGGACAAGATGGCGGAGATCATCGGTGCTGCAACCAGCCTCAAATGGCTCAACAGCATCTATGCCGGAGTCGAGCATTTCCCGCTCGAGCAGCTCAAGAACCAGGGCACGATCCTGACCAACGGCGCTGGCCTGAACAGCGCGCCCATCGCCGAATTTGCGGTGATGATGATGCTGGCCGCCGCCAAGCGCAGCGATATCATTCTCGACAACCAGCGCCAGCACAACTGGCTGGAAACGCCCCCGGGAACGGCAGAGATTGACGACAGCAAGGCGCTGATCATCGGCTATGGCGGCATCGGCCAGCAGATAGCCCAGAAGCTGTCGGGCTTTGACGTCGCCGTAACCGCTGTCCGGCGCACCGCGACCGGCGAACCCAATGTCATCGGGCTGGACGACTGGCGCGACCGGCTCGGCGAATTTGACTGGGTCTTCGTTTCCGCCCCCGCAACCAGCGACACGAAACATATGTTCGGAGCGGACGAGTTCGCCGCGATGAAATCATCTGCCTGGCTGGTCAATGTCGCGCGCGGGTCTCTGGTCGATCAGAATGCCTTGCTGGCAGCGCTCAATGACAAGGCAATCGGCGGCGCCGCTCTCGACGTTGCCGATCCCGAACCTTTACCGGCTGACCATCCATTATGGGACGCGCCCAATTGCATCATCACCATGCATTTGTCGGGGGTAGCGCAAACCCGGATGTTCCAGCGTGCAGCGGCCCGCTTCGTCGAAAATCTGAAACGCTACAGGAATGGCGAGACGATGATTGCCGTCGCGGACTTCGACCGCGGATATTGAGGGCGTGACTTTCCGCCTAATTTGACTTATCAACCAAGAACATAGGGGTAGAGTGAGTCTCGTTCTTGAGGGGGATTGAGGGTCATTGGGGTCGTTGCCATTTACTCGCACAAACACTGGTCCTCGCGATCAGGGAAGGACCCACATGACCAAAGCATCCGATCTGTTCGTAGAATGTCTCGAGAATGAAGGCGTTGAATATCTGTTCGGCGTTCCCGGCGAAGAAAATCTCGACATGCTCGACAGCCTGTCGCGCTCCAAGAAAATCAAACTCATTCTCACTCGCCACGAACAGGGTGCAGGCTTCATGGCGGCAACCTACGGACGGCATACCGGCAAGACCGGCGTCTGTATGGCGACACTCGGCCCCGGCGCCACCAATCTGGTTACTGCTGCGGCTTATGCGCAGCTCGGCGGCATGCCGATCCTGATGGTCACCGGCCAGAAACCGATCAAGAAATCCAAACAGGGCCGGTTCCAGATTCTCGACGTCGTCGACATGATGGGCCCGATCACCAAATTCACCCACCAGCTGGCCTCGGCGGACAATATCCCGAGCCGCGTGCGCGAAGCGATCCGTCTGGCCGAGGAAGAAAAGCCCGGCGCCACCCATATCGAATTCCCGGAAGATATTGCCGACGAGGAAACGGATTCAACCCCGATCACACCCAGCCTCGCCCGGCGGCCTGTCGCAGAAGCAAAAGCCGTGCGCGCGGCAACCAAGAAAATCGAAAATGCCAAATCCCCGATCATCGTCGTCGGCGGCGGTGCCAACCGCACCACCACCGGACGCATGCTCACCCAATTTATCGAGAAGACCGGCATCCCCTTTGTCACCACCCAGCTCGGCAAGGGCGTGGTCGACGAAACCCACAAGGAATTCATGGGCTGCGCAGCGCTGTCGGCCAATGACTTCGTCCATCGCGCGATCGAATCCGCTGACCTGATCATCAACGTCGGTCATGACGTGATCGAAAAGCCGCCCTTTTTCATGGCCACCGGCAGCACCGAAGTGATTCACGTGTCGATGAACAGCGCGGAGGTTGATCCGGTCTATTTCCCGCAGATCGAGGTGATCGGCGATATCGGCAACGCGATCTGGCAGATGAAGGAAGATATTGTTCCCTCCGGCAGCTGGAATTTCGACGCCATGTACAAGGCGCGCCGGGCCGAGGAAGAGCATACGGATTCGATGGACGACGATGTCCGTTGTCCGATCTATCCCCCTCATCTCGTGAAGGTTGTTCGCGAAGCGATGCCGGCCGACGGCATCATCTGTCTCGACAATGGCGTTTATAAAATCTGGTTTGCCCGCAACTACAAGGCTCGCCAGGCCAATACCGTATTGCTGGACAATGCACTGGCCACGATGGGCGCCGGCCTACCCTCTGCCATGGCTTCGGCGATGGTCTATCCCGACCGCAAGGTCATGGCGATTTGCGGCGATGGCGGGTTCATGATGAACAGCCAGGAAATGGAAACCGCTGTTCGGTTAAAACTCAATATCACCGTGCTGGTTCTCAACGACAACAGCTATGGCATGATCCGCTGGAAGCAGGCAAATATGGGCTTCAAGGACTGGGGACTGACTTATGGCAATCCGGATTTCGTCAAATATGCCGAAGCTTATGGTGCCAATGGCTACCGGATCAGCAGCGCCAAAAACCTGCGGGAAACAATCGACAAATGCCTTAACAGCGAAGGCGTGCATCTGATCGAAGTGCCGGTTGATTATTCGGACAATGATCGGATCTTGAATCACGAGATCAAGGAACTCAGCGCAAAGGTTTAAACGAGACACGTATGACAAAGTTAAAAGACGTCTATCCGCTTTATCTGAACAACGAAGCGGTCCAGCCCAATACCGATCTGGAAGTCACCGACAAATATACCAATGAAGTCGCCTTCCGGACCGCATTGGCGACACCCGATGTGATAGAAGAAGCGATTGCGGGGGCCGTAGCCGCCACGGAACCGATGGCCAGGATGGCCAGTTACGAACGGCAGAATGTGCTGCAACATTGTGTTGACCGGTTCAAGGAGCGGTTCGATGAACTCGCTTATTCGCTGTGCATCGAAGCCGGCAAACCGATCAAGGATGCAGAAGGTGAAGTCGGACGTCTGATTGATACATTCCGGATCGCCGCCGAAGAATCCGTGCGCAATTATGGCGAAGTGCAGCCGCTGGACATTTCGGCGCGGGCCAAAGGCTATATGGGCATGTGGAAACGTGTGCCGATCGGCCCGTGCAGCTTCATTTCTCCGTTCAACTTCCCGCTGAATCTGGCCGCGCATAAAATTGCACCAGCCATTGCCGTGGGATGTCCGTTCGTCATGAAACCGGCCAGCAAGACACCGCTGGGCGCGATCATCATGGGCGAGATATTGGCAGAGACCAATCTGCCGAAAGGCGCCTTCTCGATTCTGCCCGCTAGTCGGGACGGCGCCGATTTGTTCACGGTCGATGAACGCCTGAAGCTGCTTTCCTTCACCGGTTCGCCCGGGGTTGGCTGGGATCTGAAAGCCAAGGCCGGCAAGAAACCGGTCATCCTGGAACTGGGCGGCAATGCGGCTGTCATCGTCGATGCGGATGCCGATCTTGACGATGCGCTCGAACGGATTGTCTTTGGCGCCTTTTATCAATCCGGCCAAAGCTGCATCGGCGTGCAGCGGATCATCATTCACGAGCGCATCTACGACAAGTTCAAGGACATGCTGGTTGCCAGGACCAAGACGCTGGTCTCCGGCGATCCGAAAGATCGCGACACGTTCATCGGCCCGATGATTTCCGAAGGCGAAGCCAGCCGCCTGCACGGCTGGATCGAAAGCGCCGTGGCCGGCGGCGCATCGCTGCTCTGTGGCGGCAATCGCAAAGGCAATATGCTCGAAGCCACGCTGCTGGAAAATGTCGACACCAATGCGGATGCCTATCGCGAAGAAGCGTTCGGCCCACTCGCCCTGCTTTCCAAATTCAGTGATTTCGGCGCAGCGCTGGACGAGGTGAATGACAGCAAATTCGGTCTGCAGGCCGGTATCTTCACGCGGGACCTGTTCAAGACACTCGATGCCTGGGATCATCTCGATGTCGGCGGCGTGGTAATCAATGACGTGCCATCCTACCGGGTTGACAATATGCCTTATGGCGGCGTCAAGGACAGCGGACTGGGCCGTGAAGGCATCCGTTTCGCGATGGAGGACATGACCGAAATCCGCAATCTGGTGATCCGGCGCAAGCCGGGCTAGCTACCTGGCCGACAAACGTGGCCGATCTGCCACACCATGGCTCCGGTGCTGCATGCTTCCGTTGGCAAGGTCCTAGAAAATAGAAGAAATCGGTCCTTTTTCCTTTGCATTAGGGGTCGGTTGGCGGATAGGTAATCAGACCGTTATGATAAACGGCAAGGGTCGCGTCGCGCTGAACGAGGGGCCGGTTTGAAAACCGGATTGGCCAACGATGCAAATGGGGGATAAAATTTTGTGGGTGCCTAGCTGGTCCGTACTGGCCGCTAGCCTGTTCTGTTCGGCACTGGTCGCAACGGCATTTTTCCTCTCGACCATGGTAAGCCCCGCTCCGGTGGAGGCCGCCACCGACCTTCCCGGCGGAACCTATCTGGGCGTCGCGACCTGCGGCGGATCCACATGCCACGGGCGACAGGAAGCCGATGGCAAGATTGTCCGGCAGGACGAAATCATGCGCTGGCAGGAAGATTCCACACCCGGCGGCGCCCATAGCCGCGCTTTCCGGGTCCTGCGCGAACCGCGCAGCATCGCGATAGCCAAGCGTCTCGGCATCAAGGATGCAGCGTCTGCTTCCGAATGCCTCGGCTGCCACAGCACCGCGGCGGCGAGCAAGGGGCCGCGGTTCCAGACCAATGACGGTGTCGGCTGCGAATCCTGTCATGGTGCTTCGTCCGCCTGGCTCTCCAGCCATTATGCGGTTGGCGCCAGTCACGCCCGCAATGTTTCGCAGGGTCTGGTACCGCTCGACAATCCCAAGGCCCGCGCCAGCGTCTGCCTCGACTGCCATTTCGGCAGCGCCAAGAAAGGCCAGTTCGTCGATCACCGGATCATGGCCGCCGGCCATCCCCGCATCTCGTTCGAGATGGACCTGTTCTCGACCCTGCAGCAGCATCATGACGAGGATGTCGACTATATCCGCCGCAAGGGCCGGACCAACAGCGTCCAGTTCTGGGCCGTCGGTCAGGCGATGGCGCTGGAGCGTTCGCTCAATCTGTTCACCAAACCGGCTCTCGCCACCGAAGGCATATTCCCGGAATTTTACTTCTACGACTGCCACAGCTGTCACCGCCGGATCTACGACGACGCGTCCGCCCGTCCGACGTCCGTCGCCAATCCCGGACGTTCGATCCCCGAAGGCATGCCGCCCTATAATGACGAGAATATGATCATGCTCAGCGCCGCAATCAAAGTGGCAGCGCCGGACATTGCGGGTGAATTCGACGGCCGGTCGAAGGCATTTCATGCCGCCATGGCGCAAGGCCGCGGTCCTGCGGTCGAGGAAGCCGCCCGTTTGCGGCAATATGCTACCAGGCTTGCGGACCGTTTCTCCCGCGCCAGCTTTGGCCGCGACCAGACCTTCCAGATCATGGAAACCATCGCCGGCCAGGCAATCTCGCCGCGCTTCACCGATTATGAAGGCAGCGTACAGGCGGTCATGGCGATCGACACATTGCTCAACGGACTGGTCAATAGCGGTCAGGTCAGCGAAGCCGCAGCCGCCAGCCTGCGCGGCCAGATCAATGTCGCTTATGCTGCGGTCGCCGAACCCAATGGTTACGAGCCGCTGAAATTCCGCCGCGCGCTGGGCAGCGCCGTCCGCACGATCCGGTCGCTCAGATAAGGGATTTGGTGATGCGCAAACCCTTTTTTACATCTGCCATTTCTGCCGCAGCACTGCTGCTGACCTCATGTGGCGGCGGTGGTGACAGCAATGATTTTGGCGGCACACCGGCACCTTCCCCAGCACCGTCTCCAGCCCCTGCCCCGCCGCCGACCGGAACCGGCGGCCTGTTCGCGGCACCGTTACAGAGGTCGCTGACGGTAACCGATGTACAAACAATCATTGCGCAGGCCGTTGGCGAAGCCCGGGCCCGTAATTTGCCTTCGGTGATCGCCGTGGTCGACCGGGTTGGCAATGTGCTGGCCGTATTCGACATGAATGGCTCGAACAACGGATCGACCGAGATCACGATCAGCAACAGGCAGATTGGCGGCCTGGCCGGTCCGACGGACCTTGTCGGGCTGCAGGGCCAGCAAGTCCCGGCTGCAGCAGCGGCAATCGCCAAGGCGGTAACCGGTGCCTATCTGTCCAGCGGTGGCAACGCATTTTCCAGCAGGACGGCCAGCCAGATCGCCCAGGAACATTTCCCTCCTGCACCAACCACAGTCGGACTCGAGAGCGGACCATTGTTCGGCGTCCAGTTCAGCCAGCTCCCCTGCTCGGACCTGTCGCAGCGTTTCAGTTCCATGGGCGGTACCGGAGCGCTGATCGGTCCGAAAAGATCGCCGCTCGGACTCGCCGCTGATCCCGGCGGACTGCCTCTGTACAAGGACGGTGTCGTCGTCGGTGGCATCGGCGTCATGGGCGACAGCGACTATGGCTTCGACCCCAATATACTTGATGTCGATGTCGATAACGAGGAAGCCATTGCTCTGGCTGGAATGCAGGGCTTTGCCCCGCCTGCATCTATTACCGCCAACCGGATATCGGTCGATGGCACATCCTTGCGCTTCAGCGACATGGTGGTCTCCGACCTGTCACCGCTGCAGAATAATTTTGCCGCCATCAACAATATCGCCATCGGCCAGCTGATAGCCGTCACGGGCTATACCAATGGCCCGATCATCGCCGGCACCGCTTATGGAACCGAAGCGTCCGGCATCCGGGCCTCCAGTGCAGCCGAATTCAAGAATAGCGATGCCTTTGTGCTGACCGACGGCACTGGCGCCAATCGCTATCCGATCCGCGGCGGCACAGATGCTGCTGCAGTGACCACGCCGCTGTCGGAAGCCGAAGTGCGCGCCATATTGGAAGAAGCCTTCATCGTCATCAGCCGGGCAAGAGCGCAGATTCGCCAACCGCTGGACAGCCGAATGCAGGCCACCGTCAGCGTGGTCGATACCCATGGCCAGATATTGGGCATCGTACGGACACCCGACGGTCCGATCTTCGGTACCGACGTGTCCCTGCAAAAGGCAAGAACGGCGGCCTTTTTCTCGAACACAGTCGCAGCCCAGCAATTGCTTGCAACACCGGTCTTCGCTCCCTTCGCCAATGTGCCGGTCCATGTCCAGCGGGTACGCAATTTTCTCGGCGACCCCAATGCCCTGACCGGCACTGTCGCTTTCGCCGATCGTTCCGGCGGCAATCTGTCCCGGCCCTATTTTCCCGATGGTGAAATCGGCCGTCCTCCCGGGCCGTTGTCGATCGATCAGTCATCCAGATTCAGCCCGTTCGCGGTTGGCCTGCAGCTTGACCTGGTCTTTCCCAATATTGTCCAGCATGTCGGCTTTGTCCGGTCCAACGGTGCCAGCGCCGACACCGACCAGCGCTGCACGCAATTGCCGGCCATAGCCGGAACCGGCGGACAGAACCGTCTCTCCAACGGCATCCAGATTTTCCCGGGCAGCGTGCCAATCTATCGCGGTGACAAGCTGATCGGCGGCATCGGCGTCTCCGGCGACGGTATCGATCAGGACGACATGGCCAGCTTCCTCGGCCTTAATAACGCCGCTGTCCGGCTGGGGACTATCAGCAACGCACCAAAAGCGATCCGCGCTGACAATGTCGTTGTCGATCTGGGCAATGCCAATGTCCGGCTGCGCTATGTAAACTGCCCCTTCGCGCCGTTCCTCGACAGCAACGAACAAAATGTCTGCGAGGGGCTGTAGGACTGATGGCGGGACTTTCAGCCTCCTTTGTACCGATCCTGGCGGTGATGTCCGGTCAGGCCGAGCAGATGGAGTCCCAGCGTGCCTCAGTCGAGGATATGGAAGCGTCATTGGCTGCTTTGCTGGCAGGGGAAAGATTTGCCTGGATTCGTTCAAATTCTGCCGATTTTGGTACAAAATTTGGCATGGGCGGACCAGATCCGGACGAAGAAGAGGCAGAAAAGGACGAAAAAACCGCAGCGGACCCTACGGCCCTGAAACATGCCTCCAATTCTTCCAATCCGGAGCAATCCGAAACCCCGGATCAGCTGGAAATGGACTTTGACAGCCTGGCTGCCGATGACGCCCTGATCGACGGCCGACGCCGGCCCGGTGTCCAGAAAAGCCTGCCCGATCCGGTGACCCAGAATAATCCGGGTGCCGTCAATGCCCCGCCGCCCGAAGCTTTCCCCACCGACGAATTTCCGGTCCCCGACCGCTGGCGGATCATGCAAAGCCTCTGCCCCGCCAAGGGCGGCGACCAGTCGATCTACACCCTGTTCGGCGCCTTGCGGAACAACTGCCAAAGCACGCTCAATCCCTATGCCCAGAATGTTCTGAAAGGCGACAAGCCGATCCCGGCGGACAAAAAACCCGGCTTTCTCAAGGGCGATGACTGGTTCTTCGTCGCCAATCTTATTTCCGATACGGTCGTCGAACCCCGCAGCTTTCCTATCCCGGTCGGCGTCCAGACGACAGAACGCCCGAACAGTATCGACGTGTTCGGACGCTCCGGTTCGGAAGTCTATGCCCAGACTTTCATCACCGGATTTGCCCTGATCAAGGGTTCCACCGCTTATAAACCGCCGGACGTGGAATATCGCCTGACACTGGCAACCCAGGTCAATCATGTGAATGTGCCGGAACGCCGGGTCCTGTTCGTCGAACCATCCAAATCCTCGCACCGCACCGACTGGTTCGTCGGCGTGCAGGAGGCGTTTTTCGACTATCATATCCGCAACACTTCGGCGCGTTATGACTTCGACAGTTTCCGCATCGGTATCCAGCCGATGCAGGCGGATTTCCGCGGCTTCCTGTTCCAGGACAACCAGCTCGGTTTCCGCCTGTTCGGTACCCGCGACAACAACCGGATCCAGTATAATCTCGGTGCCTTTGTCCAGCTGGAAAAAGACACCAATTCCGGTCTCAACGACATCACCCAGACCCCGCGCGAAAGCTATATTTTCTTCGCCAATCTATACCGACAGGACTTGCCCTTTGTCGGCCTGACCAGCCAGTTCAGCCTGACCTATAATATGAACCGCGAAAAGTCCGACGTCGAAATTGACGACAACGGTTTTCCGGTCCGTCCCGCATTGCTAGGCGACCTCAGGGGCCGGGCCTATGATGTCGTCTATCCCGGCTATGCCTTTGATGGCCGGATCGGGCGGATCAATCTCACCGGGCAGGTTTACGGCGCCTTTGGCGAGGACCGGAACAGCTTCTTCACCAGCGAACCGGCGAAAATCGAAGCCTATTTCGGCGCGCTGGAAGCCAGCTATGACTTCGATTTCCTGCGCTTCCGCGCATCCGGCCTGTTCGCCAGCGGCGACGGCAATCCCTATAATAATACCGAAGCCGGCTTTGATGCGATCTTCGAGAATCCCATCTTTGCCGGAGCCGACACCAGCTACTGGATCCGCCAGACCATTCCGTTCGCCGGTGGTGGCCGGGTGATCTCGATCAATGGCCGCAACGGCATTCTCAACAGCCTCCGTTCCTCCAAGGAACAGGGTCAGAGCAATTTCAACAATCCCGGCACGATATTGACCGGCGTTGGCGTCGACGCTGATCTGACCCCCGATTTCCGGCTCTCCGGCAATGCCAACCATCTCTGGTTCCACAAGACAGAAGGCCTCGAAGCCTTGCGCGTCGAAGGGTCGATTCCGAAGGATATCGGCTGGGATCTGTCGCTGGCTGCCATCTACCGCCCGAAAGCCACGCAGAATATGGTATTTCGCCTCTCGGGCGCTGCTTTGATACCCGGAAAAGGATTCAAGGATTTGTTCGACCAGACCGATAAACGCGACTTCCACTATTCAATTTTGCTCAATGCGATACTGGCTTTCTGATGCGCTGGCGGAACCTCCTGACCGGCAATAGCAAATTGATCCTCGCAGGACTGGGCGCCTTGGCCCTGACCGTCACTCCGGCATCGTTGTTGCTGGCGGCAGGCAAGGAAAAGCCGCAGAAAGTCGATTACAGTTTCACGCCCCCTGCCCCGCAAAACCAGACCTGGGACGAAGCGCAGGTCAAGAGCAGCGGCTGCCAGACCTGTCATACGGACAGCGACCAGAAAACCATGCACGAGACGCCAGCAGTGGTGCTCGGCTGCGTCGATTGTCACGGTGGCGATGCTTCGGTTGTCGGTGACAACAAGTGGGGCAAGAACAGCCTCGCCTATATGGACGCGCTGACCAAGGCGCATGTCCTGCCCAAATATCCGGAAAGCTGGCACTGGCCCTCTTCCGCCAATCCCAAACGCAGCTATGGCCTGCTGAACAAGGAATCGCCGGAATTCGTGCGTTTCGTCAATCCGTCGGACTATCGGGTTGCGCGCGAATCCTGCGGTGCCTGCCATATGGAAATCATCGAGGCTTCCGAGCGCTCGCTGATGGCAACCGGTGCGATGCTATGGGGTGGCGCTGCCTATAATAACGGCATTGTACCTTTCAAAAATTATGTCTTTGGCGAGGCTTACACCCGCGATGGCGAGGCCGCGACGATCAAGTCTCCGGGCAATCCGCACGGCACCGTGACCGAGGCCGAGAAGAAACGCGGCGCGCTGCCGATCCTCTATCCGCTGCCGACCTGGCACACGGTTCCGCCGGGCGACATCTTCCGTGTGTTCGAGCGCGGTGGTCGCAATATCAACACCCAGTTCCCCGAGATCGGACTGCCCAATATCGGCGGCATCATCCAGCGGCTGGAAGAGCCCGGACGTCCCGATCTCAAGCAATCCAATCGCGGCCCCGGAACCGGCCTGCGCGTCGCCATTCCGGTGCTCAATATCCACAAGACCCGGCTCAACGATCCGTTCATGTGGTTCATGGGCACCAATGACCAGCCAGGCGACTATCGCCAGTCCGGCTGCGCCGGCTGCCACGTTGTCTATGCCAATGACCGCGAACCGCGGCACAGCTCGATCTGGGCGAAATATGGCCGAGACGGCCAGACCCAGACCAGTGATCCGACCATAAGAAACCTGAAAGAGGGCGAGCATCGGTTCGGCAGCTTTGGCACTTATGATGCTGCCCACGGTGCAAAAGGCGTCCATGGGGATGACAAGAAGCCAGCCGCAGATGGGCATGGCAAAGACACCGGCCATGGCGATGATCATGCCGATGAGACGGATCCCGCCAAGCGCGAAAAAGGCCATCCGATACAGCATGCCTTCACCCGCGCCATCCCGACCGCACAGTGCATGAACTGTCACATGCACCAGCCGAATATCTTCCTGAACAGCTATCTTGGCTATACCATGTGGGATTATGAATCGGACGCCCCCTATATGTGGCCGGGTCCGGACAATCTCACTCCAAAGCCAGAGGGAATGAGCGACGAGGAATATCAGAAGAAATATAAACAGCAGAAATATCCCGATGCCGAGGAAGTCCGCAAGGTGCTCGACCGCAATCCCGAAGGCGCCGCACCAAAGGGCCTCTGGGCGGATATCGACTTCCTGCGCAACGTCTATGACCTCAACGGCGATGCGAAGGACACGCAATTTGCCGACTATCACGGCCATGGCTGGAATTTCCGGGCGATCCTGAAACGGGACCGCGACGGCAATCTGCTCGATGCCGAGGGCAATCAGGCAAGCTACGGCACCGATGCCGACAATATCGTCGCCAATGATGACCCGGAAAAATTCCGCAAGGAAGGCGAAGGGAAATTTGTCGAACCGGGTATAAATCCGGGAAAATCCGTCCATATGATGAGCATCCATGCCGAAGTCGGCATGCAGTGCGCTGACTGCCATTTTTCGCAGGACAGCCACGGCAACGGCCTGATCTACGGCGAAGTGGCCAATGCGGTCGAGATCAGCTGCAAGGATTGCCACGGCACCGCCGACGCTTATCCGACCCTGCGGACCAGCAATCTGGCGGCACGACCAAAAGGCAGCAATCTTGGTCTGTTGCGCAACGCCAATGGCGAGCGGCGCTTCGAATGGTTCGAGAACCCCGAGGGCAAGCGGGTGCTGATCCAGCGGTCTATCGTCGATCCCGAGCTCAGCTGGCAAGTCAGTCTGGTCAAGGATAGCGTCGATCGTTCGCATCCCGACTTTAATCTCAAGGCGGCGCGGGCGAAGCTTATGTCCAAAAGCGGAGCAGAAACGGGCAAATATGCATTCGGAAGCGGCGTTCCGAAAGAAGAACGGGCGCATAAAGACGAGAATATGGTCTGTTTCACCTGTCATCTCAGCTGGACGACAAGCTGCGGTGGCTGCCATCTGCCAATCGAAGCCAACTGGCAGGCCGACAGCCACAAATATGAAGGGGGTACGACAAGGAACTACGCAACCTATAATCCGCAGGTCGCCCGCGACCAGATGTTCCAGCTCGGTCGCCACCAGACGAGCAAAGGCAATGTCATCGCTCCGGTCCGCTCGACATCGGCCCTGATCCTGTCCTCGACCAATATCAACCGAGAACGCATCTACGTCCAGCAGCCGCCGATTTCCGGTATCGGCTTTTCATCGCAAGCTTTTGCGCCGCATTTCCCGCACACCGTGCGCAAGAACGAAACCAAGCAATGTTCCGATTGTCACGTCAGCGAGGCTAATGACAATAATGCGATCATGGCCCAAACACTTCTGCAGGGTACGAATTTCGTGAATTTCATCGGCCTTCACGCCTGGGTCGGGCTGGAAAAGGGCTTTGAAGCGGTCCGGGTTACCGAATGGGATGAACCGCAGGCCGTCATCGGCTCCTATCTGCAGAAATATGCCTATCCGGACTATTGGAAGATGCATGTCGAGAATAACAACCGCGAACTGATCGACTGGGTACGCGGTGAACGGCTCGACAAGAATCTGTCCGGCGAAACCAAGGCGCTCGAAGAGTTCAAAAATGTCGTTCAGGGCACCAGCGATGCCGTTCGCTGTCTACAATTGCGCGGCGAATATATGTTTGTTGCCGAAGGCAAAGGCGGTTTCCGCGCCTATGATGTCGCGTCAATCGGCAACAAGGGATTCTCGGAACGCATCGTCAAGGCGCCCTTCTCGTCGCTTGGTCATGACACGCATGTAGACACCAAGAACGCCACCTGCATGGCACTGGCCACCAACCAGCCGATTGCACCAACCCGCAACACCAAGGAACTGCGGGAGGTCAACGAGGAACAGGCTTTCCATCCGATCTATAATTATGCAGTGATCACCGACAGCGAAGAAGGCCTGATCCTGGTCGATATCAACACATTGGCCGATGGCGAATTCCGCAACAACTTCTTCAAGCGCAGCCTGACCTGGAACGAAGGCGGAGTGCTTGACGGAGCACAGCATATCACGCTGGCCGGTCATTATGCCTATATTACCACGGTTGCAGGATTGACTCTGATCGATCTCGATGACCCGCTGAAACCGCGGCATATCATCACCATTCCGATGACCGATGCCAGAGCCTCGGCGCTGCAATTCCGCTATCTATGGGTTACCGATGTCGACGGCGTGAAACTCTTCAATGTTACCGACATGGAAAAGCCCGTTGCAGTGCCTTCAGGGACGATACCGCTGCGCAACGCCCGGCGTCTCTACCTCGCCCGTACCTATGCCTATATTGCGGCGAAGGACGAAGGTCTGGTGATCGCCAATATCACGCGGCCGGAAGCACCTACCGTTTACCTGAAGGAAACCTTCGGCGGTTCCATGAATGATGCAGAGGATGTGATCGTCGGGTCGACCAACGCCACTCTGTTTGCCTATGTCGCCGATGGACGCAATGGCCTGAAGGTGGTCCAGTTGACCACGCCCGACAGTCAGAAAAACTTCTATGGCTTCTCACCCGCTCCCAAGCCGGAACTGATCGCCTTTGCCCGTACTCCCAAACCGGCACTGGCCTTGTCCAAGGGTCTGGACCGCGACAGGGCGGTGGATGAGACAGGCGGACAGATGGCGGTCTTCGGCCGGCTCGGTTCGCGACCATTCACCCGCAGCGAGATGCAGCGCTTCTACCTGAACAGCAAGGGGGAGCCCTATTTTGTGAGGGACGAGCCGGATCTGGCAGACTGGATCGGACCGGTTCCGCCGTTGCTTGCCAGACCATAGAAATGAGCGGGGGCCGCGCTATAAAACAGCACGACCCCCTGTCCCCCAATACGCAACTCGAGGGAATTAACGACCCTGCGCAACATGGCGCCGGATTTAGTTCAAAAAGTTGAAACGCAAAGGCGTCAGCAGTTGCCGTCGATCGCACGACCGGCCAATGCACCTACTGCACCGCCAATGATCGCACCTTCGGTCTTGTCACCGCGACCGGCAATTTCATTGCCCAGCAGACCACCGGCTATCGCACCGATGATCGTGCCACCGGTTCCGCGGTCACAGCCCCGATAGCGACGGTTGCTGGAATAGCGATTGTCACGGTAGCGGCGCTGGTCCCGATAGTCTCGGCGATCACGATAGCGGTCGCCACGATAATAGTCTCCGCGCCGATATTCGCGATATCCGTCGCTACGCGCCTGCTCGTAATATCCGCCATTGTAATAGCCGCCGCGTGCTTCTGCAGGAGCGGCAAAAGCCATTGTTGCAATAGCTGCGGTTGAAATGGCTAGACTTCCCAAAATTTTGTTGATCATTTTCTTCACTCCAAAAGGGTTCTCCCGGAACCCGAATCAATTGCTGCCTGACAAACATGCTTCTAGGAGCGCTGGCTTGACCAATTGCTGAATGCTGACTTTATCTAAGGTTCATATTTGACGCCGTTTTTATGAATATATTGAACCAAAGCATCAGGACTAGCTTTTTAATCCATTGTCGCCTGTCACCCCGTCCGATAGCAATTGGCCGATATAAAAAAAGGGAAGAGCGATGAAATTGAACGGCAAGACAGCGGCGATTACGGGCGGCACGGCGGGTATTGGTCGCGGGATTGCCGAGGCTTTTCTGGCGGAAGGGGCCAATGTTGCCTTGATGGCGCGGAATTCGGAGAAAGGTGCCGAAGTTGTCGCGGAACTGGGGGTTGGGGATCGGGCGATTTTTATTGCGGGGGATGTGATGGAGCAGGATCAGGTTGAGGGGTTTATTGACCGGACCATCGCGCATTTTGGCGCGATTGATATTCTTGTTAATAACGCGGGCGGCGCGGGGGATCTGGCCTCTCTCGTGGATCTGACCGACGAAGCCTTTGATATGGCTATGAAATGGAACATCTATTCTACTTTCTGGGCGACCCGCCGGGCGCTCAAGCCGATGATTGCGCAGCAATGGGGCCGGATCATCAACATCAGCTCGACCGAGGGCAAGATGGGCAAGCCGACCTTCGCGCCCTACACGATTGCCAAACATGGCATCAACGGCATGACCAAGGCAGTGGCCCAGGAAGTTGGCACTTCGGGTGTCACGGTCAACGCGATCTGCCCCGGCCTGATCCTGACCGACCTGATCATGCAGGGTGGCCCTGCGACGGCGGAAGGGCTCGGCATGACGTTCGATGAAATGATCGACATGTTCTCGCAGGAGAGCGCGCTCAAGCGGCCGGGCAAGGTCGAGGAGGTCGCGGCGATGGCGGTGCTGCTGGCATCGGAGGCGGGCGGCGGGATTACCGGCGGGACGCTGAGCGTCGATGGCGGCACCGCGCAATATTGAGGCGAGCTGCCTGAACCGGCGCTAGCATTCCCGACTTCAGGGCTCAGGGCAGCAGTTCTTTGCGCTTGCTGGCGACATCCTTCATGTCGGCCCAGGGATCGGCGGGCTTCCCGTCGGCTCGAGACACGGCCGCATCCGGCGCGGTCGCCACTTCGGCTGGCGGATCGGCGGCGACGCAATAAGCGGTGACCAGCACCATCGCTGACCACCACAGCGCGTTGCCGCGGCTGGCGAAGACTCGTGTGAGGCGGGGTCCGAACATGGCTTTGCCGATAGCATCCCCAGATTAACAACTTGTCGGCGTGAGCTCGCGAAATTGAATGCCAAATATTAGTATATTTCCCCATTATTCAGTTTCGGTTCATATTCGCCCGACTGCTAAATGTAGCTATCCACCTGTTATATATAGTTTTTCCAAAACTGGCACGCCCTGTGCAATGCTATTGGCATCTTCGCAAGATAATTTGCGAAGCAGCAGTTTAAACCAAAAAGGAAATTCAACATGACCAACGCAAACATCCAGAACCAAGTCGCCGCCGCTTTTGCCGCTCTTTTCACCGCCGCAATTTTCGTCAGCGCTTCGATCGCCCCCGCCATGAACAACGCTACCGCTCTGGTCGCTTAATCCACTGATAAAGGAACCCCGAATATGTTGTCCTCCAAATTTCAAAACCGTCTCGCCGCAGCCTTTGCCTCTTTTGTTTCGGCTGCCATCCTGCTCAGCGCCTCGATCGGCCCTGCAGTGAACAACAGCGCATCTTTGGTGATCTGATCACCGAAGATGCCCCGGGCGGCATCAACCGCCCACCTTTGTTTCTCCGCCATTCTGACCGCCAAGTTTAAGCTCTTTTAACATCTCCCCGCTATTTTCCAGCCGGTGAACAACATCCGCTGGCCCACCTTCATCCTGATCACCGTCGCCATGTGCACGGCGCTGTTTCTGGCGATCTTCCTCAGCGGCGGACCGGCCACCACCACAGCAGCGGTCGGCATCGATCCGAACCGCGCCAGCTTCGGCATCTGCTTTGGCCCGGACCGTTACAGCTGCGTCGTCGACGGCGACACGATCTGGTTCGAGGGCCGCAAAATCCGCATCGCCGATATCAACACCCCGGAAATATCCAGCCCCGGCTGCGCCGCCGAAGAGCGGCTCGGCCAGCAAGCCAAGGTCAGGCTGCAGGCTCTGCTCAACCAGGGCGCTTTCTCGCTGCAATCGATCGACCGCGATCAGGACCAATATGGCCGCGATCTGCGCATCATCACCCGCGACGGGCACAGTCTGGGCGAGACATTGGTCGCCGAGGGTCTCGCCGAACGATGGCAGGGCTATCGCCGCAACTGGTGCTAGGCCGCCTGCCCCGCCTTGCGCGACACCAGCCAGGCCAGCGCGAACATAGCCATGAACAATCCGTCGACCATAGCGCCGAAAAATACCGGGCCCATCGCCACCCGTCCCTGCGTATAGAGGATGGTCACCGGCAGGAAAAAGGACAGCTTCTCCAGTATCGAGATCGGGATCAGCGCGCGATAGCGGCCGGGATCGATGGCGATCAGGATGAAGATCAGCTGGAACACCAAAGCGATGCCGATGAAACCATAATAATATTCCGGTCGCGGACCGGCTTCGGCGAACAATCCGGGGACCAGCGCGAGGAAGCCCCAGGCGGCGGCGAGAGCAAAAATGATTCGGATGGATTTCATGGCGACTCCGGGTTGAACTTTACAAACTTTACAGTGTTAAAAGGAAAAATTCCTGCTCGCCCCAAAATCACGATTTATCGCATTTTTTCAAAAGGCTGGATCAAATTGGCGGCATAGTTTCTCATGACCCGGCCTTTAGCATAAAGGCCGGATGTAGGACAGAGCACGCGCCGGAAAATTGCCAACAGGATAGCAAATCCGGCGCGGCGTGATATTGGGCGTTCATGGAAAAATATCGTCACATAATCGGCTGGGGCGCGATCGTCGTTGCGGCGCTCAACTTTCTCCCGCTGCCCCTGCCCGCGCTGCCACCGATGCTGACCGGCTCGATGCTGCTGCTGTTGCCCGGCCTTGGTCCGATCCTGATGATGCTGTCGCCGATGCTGCTCTTTGCCGCTGGCATCGGTCTGGTGAAAGGCTGGGATGGCGGGCGGAAGCTGTTTGTTGTCTGGTCGGTGATTGGCGGATTGTCGGCGCTTGCGGGGCTGGAATATGATCTGGTGCGGGCAGTGGTGGATCTGGCGGTGATTGGGGCTTCGCTGACTGTGGTGCTTTGGGGTGACTGGCGAAGGTTGTTGCCGCGGCGCTAGGGATGTTCGGTTGAAATTGCCCTCTCCCATAGGGAGAGGCAACGAAGACTTCCCCGGATGAAATCCGGGGTTAGTCGTAGTCGATGAGGGGTTGTGCACTTCGGGAGGTTCCGACCCCTCACCGAGTTGCGCTAGTCAGACAAGCTGACAAGCTGACAAGCTCCACTTGCCTCTCCCTATGGGAGAGGGCAATAATCCGGCCCGTTGTTCATTTTCAAATACCAGCTCACCGCCCGCGATAAGGTTCGCAGGCTATGCCGTCACCATCCCGATCCAGTTCGAACCGATAGCCTGGGTCACCAACATATAGCGGCGCAGCGCCGGCGCTACGGGCGGCGGTGCAATTGGGATAATAGGCGCTGGATTGCGGCCGCTGGGCGAAACTCTGCACCATTTCGGCCTGCGCCGGTCGGGACAGACCGCCCGGCTCGTAAAAATAGACGCCGCAGAAGGTCAGGCCGATCAGCTGGATCATCGCGATATTCTGCAATCTGCCATTGAACGGTTGCTTGCGGGTCTTGTGGCGGAACAAAGCCCGGCCGGCATAAGCGCCCAGTGATCCGCCGAACAGCGCCAGTTTCAACAGCGTTGCCTCCGACACCCGCCACCGGAATTTTTCCGCCTGGATCTTGTCCCAGCCGAACAGGACGAACGTCCAGGCGTTGATCAGGATGAAAGCCAGCAGAATGTTGGGCGCGGTCAACATGATGCGAATGTATCGGGGGATGTTTAAAAACTGGTGAAAGGTGCGTTTGGGGTAAGAGGTCCGACAAGAGCAGTCGTCATCCTGAACTTGTTCCAGGACCTCCATCGGCAGCGCGCGAACCTTGAGGGATCCTGAAACGAGTTCAGGATGACAAAGGATGGATGGCGAAGGATGGATGACGATATGTCGCGTTACGCTTTGCCCCGCTTGCCATCGACGCTCCAGATGCCGGCGCCGCGGGTGGCGATGTACAGGAAGAGGAAGCAGTAGAGCGCGATCGTCTCGCCGCCATTGGCGATCGGGAACAGGCCCTGCGAGCCGTGCGCCATCCAGTAGCCGACCGCGCACATGCCGCTGGCGATGAAGGCGGCGGGGCGGGTGAACAGGCCCAGCGCAATCAGCGTGCCGCAGATCACCTCGATCCCACCGGCGGCGTAGAGCATCGGGTTCATCGGATATTCGAAGGCGATGGGAAAATTGAACAGTTTCTGGTCGCCGTGCATGGTGAACAACAGACCCGCGATGATCCGCAGCAGCGCGTAGCTATGCTCTTTATATCCATCCAGAAATTTCATGATTATTCTCTCCCCCTGTTGATGGAGAAAGCTATGGCAGGCCTTTCGTAGCGTCAATGTGGTTTCGTCATTGCGAGCGCAGCGCGGCAATCCTGTGCGTCGCCCGCCGCCCTGGATTGCCGCGTCGCTTTGCTCCTCGCAATGACGGGGCTTCCCTCTGCAACCGCGCTTCACGGAACAAATCCCCCTCCGGGGTGTTGAAAGACCAACAGAAAGAGGAACAGCATGACCGAAGACCAGAACAGCAACCAGTCCCAGCGTGACGATGCGCAGGCGCAGAAATTTGCCGAGAAGGCGCAGCAGCAGACCAAGGCCAAGCGCGAGGATGTCGCGCAGAGTCGCCATGGCGGCGAGCCCGACCCAGCGCAGATCATCCCCGACGACACGCAGGACACGGTCGACCATATGAAACAGATGGTCGAAAGCGGCCGCATCGAAGGCGGCGCCTTCGCCGGCGAGCGCAATGATGATGACGAAGAAAGCGATCTCGGGATTTTGGACGAAGCCGAGGATGATGCGCCGTTGAGCGAGAAGGGTGGCGCGGATTTTGGGAATTCGGGGTGAGGTTTTGAGGGGAGCTTTGGCGCTCCTTTGTCATTCCCGCGCAGGCGGGGATCCAGTTCAAAGAAAATGTCGCGCAGCGGCTTTGTTCATTCACTGGTTTCCCGCCTGCGCGGGGATGACAAGCAGGGAATTCGGGCACTGTCACGGCAGCGAATCGTTATCCTAAACTTGTTTCAGGACCTCCCGAGGGTGCGCGCTCTGTCGGAAGGGATTCTGAAACGAGTTCAGAATGATAAAAAAAGGAATTACTATCTGGAAATTAGTGTATTTATTAAACTGACTCCATAATTCCTTATATACCGAGATCCGTTACAAATTGAGTGGCTTTGTCTAGAACATACTTTTTTATATGAGCTTCAGTGAGTGTATTCTGCGTTGCAACCATTTCACCTTTTATGCCCACACCAGTTGTGCGCCAGGTTGGCTCCAGACAGATAAAATCATTCTCACCAATTTTAATCAATATATCTGGCTTCAATGAACTATTTGGCAAACTCTGCTTTTCTGATGTCACAACTAGAGTTGACGCGTCTTCTGCCAAACACTCCGCTAACAAGCCCCCAACGGCTTTGTTAAGCGGCTTATCGTTGGAAGAGGCGAGAGCTTGGATTCTTTGATATTCATCTGCCGTTTCCTGAACAAACTTTCCGCTACTCTTAAACGGAGTATTAGGTACATTTACCTCGGTCAATATAGCTTTATACAGCCTACTTGCCCTTATGGCCTTCTTCGCGCCCTCCCGATTTGTAGAAGGCTGCTTTAGCTGCCCCTTTACATCCGGCGACCCCATCGATCTGATCGCAGCTAGACATACATTTGGTGGAAGCGGAAAGAGCCTAACGTCAATAGCCCGTAACAAATGAGCAAGACTAGTACGTCTCTCTCGCCATTCTTTAACATAAATGCTATCATTTCCAGGCTGATCTATGAACTCGCCGATAAGGTCAATATCGACCTTATTGCGAGTACCTTGAGTTAAAGCAGAAGCGGTTGCATTTACCGCCTTTAGATCATCTCCTGGCAATACCACCCATAATCTAGCTCTAACTTTTTCTTTTAGAACGGACCAAGTGCTATCTCGGGTTTCATCTGCTATCTCATCCAGTTCAGCGAAATAATCAGATATTGTTTGACAGTTTGGAATGATTTCGTTTGCCGCAGCTCTAGTGATTCCGAAAGCTTCCAAGCCATCACCCGTTAAAGTACGGCTAGTATTATCTGCTAAATCAAAGTATTTCTCTGAGGGCACACCTTTGAAATGAAAACGCCCCCTACTTTTGGCATCAACCATACTATCACGGCCGATCTGCCAAGCAGTTTGAGCCACTTGGGTTGCCTTCTCGTCATCGGTAATAGGCCAAATAACTAGTACTTGCCCTTCTGGAATACGAAATGTTTCTAGAAGATCAGCAAACATTTCTTCAACTTCATCGAGATCACTAGGCTTAGGATTGTCACGCTTCTCAATAAGTATAATTCTTTGTTTCCGATCTTCAGCGAGGTGGTTTTGCTCAACAAACCTCGGCAAGTCCCGAATTGGCCTATCAGATGGGAAAGACTTTACTCGAATTTGTTCAAAGAATCGTGGCAGAGTTTTTAAGAACGTTGTTTTTCCTGAACCAGACAGTCCATAGAAAACCTCAATCAGGCCACCGCCGCCAGTCCTTACACGACGAAGCAGTGAGTCAACTTGCTTCGCTGCACTTTCTACCCTTTCAACAATTTGAGATGGGTCGATCTCTGCAATTTTTGCTTTTTGCTCTAAGAACTCCCATCGCCTTGGCAACTGCAGCTTTGGCAAAATGTTCTCAGCATTATTCATAACTACTCCGCAGCAACCCCTGCCTCTTCAAACATATCCGGCCCGTCATCGGCAACCGCTTCGTCCTCGTTCGCGACCTTGCCCTTGCGCTGGTCGAAGCTCGACCAGACGTCATTCCATTCGCCCTTGGTCGCCCCTTTGGAATATTCGGTGGCGCGGGCTTCGAAGAAATTGGCGTGTTCGACGCCGTTGAGCAATGGCGCGAGCCAGGGCAGCGGGTGTTCTTCGACCATGTAGATCGGCTGGAAGCCGAGCTGGCCGAGGCGCCAGTCGGCGATATAGCGGATATAGCGCTTGATTTCCTTGGCGGTCATGCCGGTGACCGGGCCATCGCTGAACGCGAGGTCGATGAAGGCATCTTCCAGCCGCACGGTTTTCTGGCAGCAGTCGATGATATCGTCGCGGACCGACTTGGTCAGGCAGTCGCGTTCCTGCACGAAGGTGTGGAACATCTTGATAATGCCTTCGCAGTGGAGGCTTTCGTCGCGGATCGACCAGGTGACGATCTGGCCCATGCCCTTCATCTTGTTGAAGCGCGGGAAGTTCATCAGCATGGCGAAGCTGGCGAACAGCTGCAGTCCTTCGGTGAAGCCGCCGAACATCGCCAGCGTCTTGGCGATATCCTCGTCATTCTCGACGCCGAATGTGCCCATATAGTCATGCTTGTCCTTCATCGCTTCATATTCGAGGAACATCGAATATTCGCTTTCCGGCATGCCGATCGTGTCGAGCAGATGCGAGTAGGCGGCGATATGGACGGTTTCCATGTTGGAGAAGGCGGTCAGCATCATCTTGATTTCGGTTGGCTTGAACACACGGCCATATTTGTCGTGATAGCAATCCTGCACCTCGACATCGGCCTGGGTGAAGAAGCGGAAAATCTGGGTCAGCAGATTGCGTTCGTGATCGGTGAGCTTCTGCGCCCAGTCACGGCAATCCTCGCCGAGCGGCACTTCTTCCGGCATCCAGTGGATCTGCTGCTGCCGTTTCCAGAACTCGTAGGCCCAGGGATATTCGAAGGGCTTGTAGGTTTTGCGTGCTTCCAGAAGTGACATGGTTACTCGTTCTCCGCTTTACTCGTCGCCCCGGCATTGGCTGGGGCCTAAATCAATCTTGTTTCACACACCATATTTTGGTCTGGATCCCAGCCTTCGCCGGGATGACAATTGATGTGCTGCGCGCGCCTTTACTTTCAAAAAACGGCCCCCTCCCAAAAGGAGCAAAGGGAGGAGGCAGTGGGCAAACTGCCTGTGCCGCGCCGCCTATTGGCAGGCGAGACATTCGTCATAGTCGGTGGTGCCGGCGGTGGTCATCAGTTCGACCGTTTTCGGATCGAGCGTATTGTCCGCCTCGACGCCCCCCGAGATATTGCCGGTTGCCGGTTCGCTCATCATCGTTTCGCCACCGGCAAAACCGGCGCGCTGGATCGATTTCGAGCGCAGATAGTAAAGCGACTTGATGCCCAGCTCCCAGGCGCGGAAGTGGAGCATCAGCAGGTCCCACTTGTCGACATCGGCGGGGATGAACAGGTTCAGCGACTGTGCCTGATCGATATAGGGCGTACGGTCGGCGGCGAGTTCGAGCAGCCAGCGCTGGTCGATCTCGAAGCTGGTCTTGTACGTGTCCTTTTCCTCGGTGCTGAGGAAATCGAGATGCTGGACGCTGCCACCCTTTTCGAGGATCGAGTTCCAGATATTGTTGCTGTCCTTGCTCTTCTCCTGCAGCAATTTCTGCAGATGCGGGTTCTTGACCACGAAGCTGCCGGAGAGCGTCTTGTGGGTGTAGATGTTCGCCGGGATCGGTTCGATACAGGCCGAGGCACCGCCGCAGATGATGCTGATCGACGCGGTCGGCGCGATTGCCATCTTGCAGGAGAAGCGCTCCATCACGCCCTGATCGGCTGCGTCGGGGCAAGGGCCGCGTTCCTTGGCGAGCATCATGCTGGCTTCGGACGCTTTCGCCGAAACATGCTTGAAGATCTTGAAGTTCCACGATTTTGCCAGCGCGCTTTCGAAGCCGAGGCCGCGGGCCTGAAGGAAGCTGTGGAAGCCCATCACGCCGAGGCCGACGCTGCGTTCGCGCATCGCGCTATATTTCGCCCGCGCCATTTCTTCCGGCGCGCGGTCGATATAATCCTGCAGGACATTGTCGAGGAAGCGCATGACGTCCTCGATAAAGCCCTTCTCGACCGACCACTCGTCCCATTTTTCGAGATTGAGCGAGGACAGGCAACACACTGCCGTCCTGTCCTCGCCCAGATGATCACGACCCGTCGGCAGTGTGATCTCGGAACAAAGATTGGAGGTGGACACCTTGAGACCCAGATCGCGGTGATGCTTGGGCATCATCCGGTTCACCGTGTCGCTGAAGATGATATAGGGCTCGCCGGTGGCCAGCCGTGTTTCGACCAGCTTCTGGAACAGGCTGCGCGCATCGACGGTGCCGCGGACCGAACCGTCTTTCGGCGACTTGAGATCAAATTCCTTGCCGTCGCGGACCGCTTCCATGAATTCGTCGGTCAGCAATACACCGTGGTGCAGGTTCAGAGCTTTCCGGTTAAAGTCACCGGAAGGCTTTCTGATTTCAAGAAATTCTTCGATTTCCGGATGATTGACGTCAAGATAGCAAGCGGCCGAACCACGGCGCAAGGACCCTTGCGAAATCGCCAGGGTCAGGCTGTCCATCACGCGGACGAACGGAATGATGCCGGATGTCTTGCCGTTGAGGCCGACCGGCTCGCCGATACCGCGAACGCTGCCCCAATAGGTGCCGATGCCGCCGCCGCGCGATGCGAGCCAGACATTTTCGTTCCAGGTGTTGACGATGCCGCCGAGACTGTCGTCGACGCTGTTGAGATAGCAGCTGATTGGCAGGCCGCGACCGGTGCCGCCATTCGACAATACCGGTGTAGCCGGCATGAACCAGAGCTTGGAAATCGCGTCATAGAGGCGCTGCGCATGTTCCTGATCATCGGCATAAGCGTCGGCCACGCGGGCGAACAGATCCTGATAGGATTCGCCGGGCAACAGATAGCGGTCGTTGAGCGTTTCCTTGCCGAAATCGGTCAGCAGATCGTCGCGGCTTTCGTCCTGCGTAATCTTGAAACGGCGTTTTTCAACACTGTGGCTGTCACGCTCGGCCTTCAATTCCTTTTCGTCATTGGCCTTGGCCGAAGCGGCCTCTGCGGCTGCCTTCTTGCTGACTTCCGGTTCGCTGGTTGGTCCTGTATTTTCGGTTTTGCTTTTTGGCGTATCCAATACTTCCGCGCCCATTTCACTCTCACTCACATCTGTTCCCGACAAGGTCTCGTTGTCGCGGTTGTCTCTAAAATCCATCAAAGCCCCCTAAAATCACTCTACTAATTCAACAATCACAACGGCCTACAGGCCAATTGACCACCGGGATTTCAATAGGGCATTTGTTCCTGTCTTGTTCGACTCGAGCCGAAGCCCTTATCCTAACAGTATTAACGCCTCAGAGGGCATTTATTTTGCTGCCCAAAACCCCGTTTTTTTCGTTGTCATTTGGCACAAAGGGAGACGTCCACCGAGTCGGCGTTCCATACGACTAATACTATAAGTTGGTGTGCCCCCTATGCCGAACCACAACCTATAGTGGCTGAATCGAAATTTTATGCAAGGGGGTAAATGACGTTTTAAGGACTCAGTTCGTCGTATAAATGAATCGCTTCGTCGAACAGCGATTCTTGCCGACAGGCCGCGACGCGTGGTCGCGCTAGGCCTCCCGCAATGTGCAATAGCAGATAGCAATATTTACAAAAATAACTGTCCACCATTCATGCACAGGGGGTTGTTACGCAATTGTGGCACCATATCTGGTAGCTCACTCTTTCGCTCGCGTCTGGCCGAGCAACAATTTGCGCACATCACCATCCACCTGCCCTGCGACAATGAAAAGATAGACGGACAGAAACAACATCCCGCCCACCGATGCGATTGCGCCAAGCGCGAAGCCGGACGGCGAAAAATTATGGCGCCACGCTACCCAGAGCGCCGACAGCAGCAGAAAGCACATGAAGTCAAAGTTGAACTGGCCGGGCCAGCCCATCGCTACCATGTCACCAAAGAAAATCGGGAGCAGGTTCCAGCCATGGGCGGAAATGGTGATTCCGGTATAGATCGTGATTGCGATAAAAATCATCGCCATGAAAATTCTGAATAGCGTCATGATTTGCCCCTCTCCAGGCTTGAATTTGATCGACATACTATAGGCCAGGAACATCCTGCCATAAATTGTCTGCCACATAAGCGGCGAAAATATCAATTCTTCCTCGCCAGCCCGACAATCGCTTGCCTATATCTAGCCGCCCTGACCAATTTTCATCTTCGCTGCAGGCTCCCCAATCAGACAGCATGATGAGCAGCTCGGCTGGTGGCCCCGTTGCAGAGATCGGCAATCACTCACTCAATATTATATCTGCCGGGCACCCGGTTGCTGCCATTCCAAGGTTCAAACCCACCTGCATCGCCAACGGTTATATTCCCGTTTCGTCTTCTACAACTTGCCCGAAGGCTCTAATGACTGTAGGACTTGCCACGCTTTTCGCGAACTATCCGATGCTTAAGCACCATCGCTCAATCAAGGAATAATGAACTCAGATGCCGCCATTTTCAGAACCGACTTTTCAAGAACGCACTCAAATGGCGGCCAAAGCCAAACAGGCTGCACTCAAAAAATTGAAGGCAAAGGCGCCGCTCAGCCCGGAAGTCATAGCCGAACGCAAGGCAGCCCAGTTGGCACGCGAACAGAAGCAGGCGATCGCACGCGAGGAGAAACGTGCGGCATTCGAGCAGTTGAAGGCCGAACGGAAAGCCGCGAAAGAGCAAGCGAAACCGAAGCTCGCACTTGGCCTGACCGAAACCGAGAAAAAAGCCGCCCGCGACGAGCGCTACGCGAAACGGAAAAAACGCAAGAGCAAGAGATAGGCCGCGCAGGAATAGCCCTTTCGGTTTCGACAGGCTTTCGTAATTCGTCGTGATTGGATTTGCGGCTTCAATGCGCCGATCACGCAACTGCAGGGCCGCTCTCCTGTCTCCGCAATCAGACATGTCTGGTCGCGGGCTGTATCACAAAAACTTGCTCGGTCCGGTCATATCCGTCAATAGGCAGTCCGATCTACAATCGTCAGTTTTTCGGAGCCAATATGACCGTCACCATCAAGACCGCCGATCTCATTGAAAGCGTCGCCGATGCGCTGCAATTTATCTCTTACTATCATCCGATGGATTATATCCGGGCGCTCGGCAAAGCCTATGACGCGGAGAAATCTCCGGCAGCCAAGGATGCGATTGCGCAGATCCTGACCAATTCGAAAATGTGTGCCGAGGGGCACCGGCCGATTTGTCAGGATACGGGTATCGTCAATGTCTTCGTCAAATGGGGCATGGATTGCCGGCTCGACGATACATCGCAATCGATGCAGGAAATTGTCGATGAAGGTGTTCGCCGCGCCTATCTCCATCCGGAGAACAAGCTGCGCGCCTCGATCCTCGCCGATCCCGCCTTCACCCGGCGCAACACCAAGGACAACACGCCAAGCGTGCTGCATGTCGAGATGGTGCCCGGCGACAAGGTCTCCGTCGATGTCGCGGCCAAGGGCGGCGGATCGGAGAATAAATCCAAGTTCAAGATGATGAACCCGAGCGACAATATCGTCGACTGGGTGCTGGAAATGATCCCGCAGATGGGCGCCGGCTGGTGCCCGCCCGGCATGCTCGGCATCGGTATCGGTGGCACCGCCGAACGCGCCGTATTGCTCGCCAAGCAGAGCCTGATGGACCCGATCGACATGGGTCCGCTGAAGGAGCGCGGCCCGCGCAACGATATCGAGGAAATGCGCATCGAGATTTTCGACAAGGTCAATGCGCTGGGCATTGGCGCGCAGGGACTGGGCGGACTGTCGACCATCCTCGACGTCAAGATCAACGACTGGCCCTGCCATGCGGCGGGCAAGCCGGTTGCAATGATCCCCAATTGCGCCGCCACCCGCCATGCCCATTTCACGCTCGATGGCAGCGGCCCCGCCTATCTCGAAGCGCCGAAGCTAGAGGAATGGCCGGACGTCAACTGGACACCGTCATCGGAAGCCAAGCGGGTGCATCTCGACCAGCTGGACGCGGCAGAAGTCGCAACATGGAAGCATGGCGACCGCCTGTTGCTCAATGGCAAGATGCTGACCGGTCGCGACGCTGCGCACAAGAAGATCAAGGATATGCTGGACGCAGGCGAAGAATTGCCGGTCGAATTCAAGGGCCGGGTCATCTATTATGTTGGCCCAGTCGATCCGGTTGGCGAGGAAGTGGTCGGTCCGGCCGGTCCGACCACCGCAACGCGGATGGACAAGTTCACGGACATGATGCTCGAACAGGGCCTGCTGGCGATGGTCGGCAAGGCCGAACGCGGGCTGGACACGATCGGTTCGATCAAGAAGCACAAGAGCGCCTATCTGATGGCGGTCGGCGGCAGCGCCTATCTGGTGTCGCGGGCAATCAAGGGATCGAAGATTGTCGGCTTTGAAGAGCTCGGCATGGAAGCGATCTACGAATTTGAAGTACAGGACATGCCGGTCACGGTGGCGGTCGATGCCGAAGGGCAAAGCGTGCACCATCTGGCCCCGCTGGTTTGGCAGGAGAAGATCAAGAAGGAAGGATTGCTCGAGAGCGCCTGATATCGCGAGACAATCCCAGCCCGCAACCACGAACAATATTCGTGGTTGTTCGTCCAAAAAAGACGGAACGCGAAAATGCGCCGCCAATCAGAGGCGATTGAGCGGCAAGGGCCGAGCTGATCTGATTTGGCGGAATATCGCCCGATCGGTTACGGGTTTAAATGTCCCGGCGTGTTGTCGTGGTCGTCGTCTCTGCAACAGCGGCATCCGGCGACAGGTCGCGCGTACGGGTGCGGTTGGTTGCTGACATTAGCCCTATTCCAACCAGTATAACCGCTCCAACCGCGATATAGGTTGGCGGAGCGCCCAGCAAAAATGCGCCATAAGCCAGCCCGCCAACGAAAACGAAAAAGCCGATCATATAAAGTGAAAAAGACGACATCAACGATACTCCTGTTATACCAGGCACGCGCCCGGCATCATAGATACGCCGGACGCAGTCCGAGGTTGCACCAATGGCGAATTGTTATCGGGCCCTTTATTATCGGGTCCTGCCGGTTGGCCGCATGGGATGCGCCATTCCGATCGACCCGGTTTTCGAGTTTTGACCTCTAATATGGTCAGGCGGTACGTTGTTTTCATCATCGTCGCGGGGAGCCAATTTGCCTTACACCGCGTTTACACCGGGATCAGCCCCCCTTCCCTCCGCAAGACACTCAAGGGAGGGCCGGCCAGATAATTTCTGACCGCTTCTTCGTCCGTGACTGAAGGAATGTTCTGTCCGCGAATGACAATGGCTGCAAATGGGCTTATATTGAAGCCATGTATATTTTTATCATCTTCCTGTGCGGCATCGGCAATTTCGCCATGCACAAGGCCATGCTCGAGAGCAACCATCCGATCATGGCTGAAGCGCGTGGCAGTTTCCGGAAAATACTCGGTCCCCATGGCAGCTATTTTCTGGAGTTTTTCATGCTCGTCGCGGCGATGATTTTTGCCAATATGGGTATGCTCACCGCCGTGATTTTCTATTTTATCTATACGCTTGCCAATTGCGCGGCAGCCTGGGTGCTTTTTTCTAACAAGCATTGAGATTAGAGAGGCTTATCACCCAAGATGGGCAACGCTGTTTGTCCGACTACGAACGTAGTTTATCGAAAGCCGGTATCGGCTGCAACCAATCGAGCATAGCAGCGCTCCATTCGAAACGAACGGCTTTTGGGGGAATATCTTGAACGACAGATTACGGGTTTTGACCGGCATTGCCACAGGTGCGATAATTGCGTCATCCCTCTTCCCCACTGCCGCGCAGGCCCAGACGGCAAGCCTTACTTCCTTGCAACCGCGCACGGAAAGCGGACGCCAGATATATGATGCAGGACAATTTTCCCGTTTCAATCCCCGCACGGCACTGGACATGGTCCGTCAGGTGCCCGGCTTCACCATTGATACCGGAGACAGCGATGAACGCGGCCTGGGTCAGGCCGACGAAAATGTCCTGATCAATGGCGCGCGTATCTCGGGCAAGAATAATGACGCCTTTACGTTTCTCGGCAGGATTTCGGCGGCGAATGTGGTCCGGATCGAAATTGTCGACGGTGCCACGCTGAGTATTTCCGGCCTGTCCGGGCAGGTGCTCAATCTCGTGACCAACGTGAACGAAACCAGCGGCCCTAGTGGCAATTTCAAATGGGATCCGCGATGGCGGCGCTCGGGTAGCAACTGGTTTTCCGGAGAAGCGTCGGTCAGCAGCAAGCTGGGCAAAGGCGATTTCACCCTGTCGATCGAAAATGATGCCGCGCGAAATGGGGTCGAAGGGCCGGAACAGGTTACCGACCGATTTGGCAACCTGCTGTTCGAACGCGACGAGGTCGCCCGCTATTCTCAGGATCGACCGAAACTGAGCGCAGCTTATACCATTGCGAGTGCGGGCGGTTCGGTGTTCAACGCCAATGCTGCCTATCAGCTGTTCCGGAAACGGGAAACGGTCGCCACTGATCGCACGCAGGCTGGCCAACCGGATATTTTCGAGCTCTATTCCAGCAGCGAGAATGAATGGAATGCCGAATTCAGTGCCGACTATGAGTTTTCTCTTGGCACCGGGCGGTTAAAGCTGATCGGTTTGCAGCGGCTGGAACATAGTCCGGTGAGTGATTTTTTCGGTCAGACATTCTTTGACGGAGTCACGCCCGCCAAAAGCAGCCGGTTTGACCCGGTGACCGATGAAGGAGAGTCGATCCTGCGCGCCGAATATGGCTGGAAAACTGCGGGCGGGACCGACTGGGGCGTCAGCGTCGAAGGCGCCTATAATTTCCTCGATAATCAAGCGGCGCTGGCGGTGCTCGATGCCCAGGGGATATTCCAGCCAGTCGCGCTGACCAACGCCAATAGCAAGGTCACCGAATATCGCGGAGAAATCATCGGCTCCTATGGGCGGCCACTTACAGACAATCTGAACCTCCAGGCAACTTTGGGCGGCGAATATAGCAAGATCAGCCAGAGCGGGGCAAAAGGCGAGAGCCGGTCCTTCATTCGTCCCAAGGGATCCGTCTCGCTGGCCTGGCGGCCGGAACCCGGGCTCGATGTCAGCCTGAAGGTCGAACGGTCGGTCGGTCAGCTCAATTTCTTCGATTTTGTCGAGTCGGTCGATGTGTCACAGAATAGCGGAAATGCCGGGAACCCGGGACTGGTGCCACCGCAAAGCTGGCGAGCGGAACTGGAGACGACGCAGAAGCTGGGGCCCTGGGGGTCGCTGACCGTCAACCTTTATGGCGAGAAGATCAGCGATATCGTCGATTCCATCCCGATCACCGCCACCACCGAGGCGCGCGGCAATCTGGACAGCGCGACCAGCTATGGCGTGGAAATGGTGACCAGCATATTGTTCGATCCCATAGGCTGGACCGGAGCAAAGCTGGATATCGAAGGCGAAGTTCGCAAGAGCGCGTTGCGCGATCCGCTGACAGGCATCCACCGGCGGATCAGCGATGACAAGATATTCACCTATGAAGCCAGTTTGCGGCATGATATTCCCGGCAGCAACTGGGCATGGGGCGCCGGCGTTGAAGAATCCCGCTACTCGGATTTTCTGCGACTGGACCAGATCACCCGCTTTCGCACAGCCGCGCCCTATAGCTGGATATTTGTCGAGCATAAGGACGTGCTGGGGCTGACCGTGCAGGCCAATCTGGGCAATCTCTTCGGTCGCGCCGAGAATTTCACCCGCACGGCCTTTGGCGATCTTCTGGGTCAGCCCGGGGATCTGGACCGTGGATTCATCCGGGGCCGGCGCAATGGCCCGATTGCCTTTGTCGAAGATCGCAGCCGCCAATTCGGCCTGATTTACCGGTTGACCGTCAGCGGCAGTTTTTGACGGTCCGGCCCGCTGAAACTTTAGCCGGATAGACTTTATCGGCGGGCGGTCCTACATCCGGGGCCATGCCACCTGATTATGCTACCCAGGGTCAGATCGACCCGCCGATGATCCCCACGCTCAAGCGTTTCCTGCCCTATCTCTGGCCCAAGGGTGAGCCGGGACTGAGGCTGCGAATCATTGTGGCGGGATTGCTGGTCCTGTGCGCCAAGGCAGCGGTCCTCACCATGCCGTTCATCTACAAGGCGGTGATTGATGGCATGTCGGGCGATGCACTGGGTACCGAACTGACGGTTTTGCTGTCGCTGGTCGCTGCTTATGGACTGGCGCGCTTTGGTCAGGTTATGTTCGACAATCTGCGGAACATCGTGTTTGAAAAGGTCGGCCAGCAGGCCGCGCGCCGCCTTGCCACCAATGTCTTCACGCACCTCCACAGCCTGTCGCTGCGCTTTCATCTCGGCCGGCGCACTGGCGAAGTCACCAAGATCATCGAACGCGGCACAAAGAGCATCGATATCATGCTCTATTTCCTGCTGTTCAACATCGCTCCGACGGTCGTTGAACTGACTGCGGTGTTGATCATCTTCCAGATCAAATTCGGCTTCGGTCTGGTCGCTGCGACGATGGCGATGGTCGCCATCTACATCACCTTCACCCGCAAGGTGACCGACTGGCGCAATGCGCTTCGGGCGAAAATGAATGACATGGATACGCGGGTGATTGGCCGCTCTGTCGATGCCCTGCTCAATTACGAGACAGTCAAATATTTCACTGCCGAACAGCGCGAGGCCGAGCGCTATGACAAGGCGATGAAAGACTGGGCTGCGGCGGCAGTAAAGTCGGAAAATTCGCTTGGCCTGCTCAATATCGGCCAGTCGATCATCACCAATCTGACGATGATCGGCGCCATGGCGTTCAGCGTTTACGGCTGGCAACAGGGTGATCTGACGGTCGGCGATCTGGTATTGGTCAACGCGTTGCTGATGCAGCTGTTCCGGCCGCTCGACCTGCTCGGCATGGTCTATCGCACCATCCGGCAGGGTCTGGTCGACATGGACGCGATGTTCAAGCTGATCGACACGGAGCAAGAGGTGGTCGACAAGCCGGGCGCGAAGCCGCTGCGGGTTTCCGACGGCACGGTGCGGTTCGAGAATGTTGTCTTCAACTATGACAAGGATCGCCAGATATTGCACGAGCTCGATTTCGAGGTACCACCCGACGGGACGCTGGCCATTGTCGGGCCTTCGGGTGCCGGCAAGTCGACGATCGCCCGGCTGCTGTTCCGTTTCTATGATCCGCAAGCCGGACGGATATTGATCGACGATCAGGATATAGCCGAAGTCACCCAGCACAGCCTGCGCGGCGCGATCGGCATTGTCCCGCAGGACAGCGTATTGTTCAACGACAGCATCGGCTATAATATCGGCTATGGCCGGGAAGGCGCAACCCAGGCCGAGATCGAGGAAGCCGCGCGCGGGGCAGCGCTGGACGGCTTTATCGCCAAGCTGCCCGACGGCTATGATACACAGGTTGGCGAGCGCGGGCTGAAATTGTCCGGTGGCGAAAAGCAGCGTGTGGCGATTGCGCGGACCCTGCTCAAGAACCCGCCGATCCTCATATTGGATGAAGCCACCTCGGCGCTCGACAGCCGCACCGAGGATGAAATCCAGGCGACGCTGGCCAAGATATCGGAGCGCCGGACGACATTGATCATCGCGCACCGGCTCTCGACGATCACCCATGCTGACGAGATCATCGTGCTCAACGAAGGCCGCATTGCCGAACGCGGCAGCCACCGGCAGTTGCTGGTCAAGCGCGGGCTTTATGCCGACATGTGGAAGCGGCAGGCCGAGGACCAGCGGGAGAAGGCGTGACCATCAGTCCGGATTACAATTTCGGTCAATTTTCGCTTTTGCGGTTTCACATAGTGCCGTCTCTGGCTAGGGAATAGTCCATGACCGAAGCCCTCCTTCCCCTGCTCAAATCGACCTTCGGCTACAGCAGCTTTCGCGGCATGCAGGATCAGGTGATGGAGCGGGTGATGGCGAAGCAAAATACGCTGGCCGTGATGCCGACCGGTTCCGGCAAATCGCTCTGCTACCAGTTGCCCGCCATAGCCAATGAAGGCACGACCATCGTGATATCTCCGCTGATCGCGCTGATGCACGACCAGTTGCGCAGCGCCGAAGCGGTGGGGATCAGGGCGGCCACCCTCACTTCCGCTGACGACAATCGCGCCGAGACAATTGCCCGTCTGAAGGCCGGTGAACTGGACCTGCTCTACGCCGCGCCGGAACGCGCGTCGCAGTCGCATTTCCGCGAATTGCTCGAGCAGACCGATATTTCGCTCTTCGCCATTGATGAAGCGCATTGCGTTTCCGAATGGGGCCATGATTTCCGGCCCGACTACCGTTTGCTCCGCCCCCTTCTCGACCATTTTGCTTCGGTGCCACGGCTGGCGCTGACCGCCACGGCCGACGCGCATACACGCGACGACATACTGGTGCAGCTGGGAATCGAGCAAGACGGTCTGATCCTCGCCGGCTTTGACCGGCCCAATATCCGCTACAGCATGAGCCCGCGCAGCGGCTTGGCACGGCAGATCGGGGACTTGGTCGAGCGCGTTCCGGGACCAGGCATCGTCTATGCCCAGACCAGGGCAGCAACCGAAAAAATGGCCAGCCAGATCGCTGCCACCGGACGCAGCGCCCGTGCCTATCATGCGGGTCTGCCGCCGGAAGTCCGCCAGCAGAACCAGCATGATTTCGTCGCCTCCGAAGATATGGTGATGGTCGCGACCATTGCCTTCGGCATGGGCATCGACAAGCCGGATGTGCGCTTTGTCGCCCATGCCGGACTGCCCAAGTCGATTGAGGCTTATTATCAGGAAACCGGTCGCGCCGGCCGCGACGGCGATCCGGCCGAGGCCCATATGTTCTGGGGCGCGGAGGATTTCGCAAAAGCGCGGCAGCGGCTGGGAGAAATCGACGAGACCCGGCTGGAAAGCGAGCGGACAAGGCTGGCGGCGCTCGGCGGACTGGTGGAAACTCCGGGTTGCCGCCGTGCCGTGCTGCTTCGTCACTTCGGCGAGAACCCGCCGGCGCAATGCGGCAATTGCGACAATTGCCTGAACGCCCCGGACACCCGAAATGTCACCGAACTGGCGCGCAAATTCCTGTCCGCCGTCTATCGCACTGGCCAGAGTTTCGGCGTCACCCATCTCGAGGCGGTACTCACTGGAAAACAGGATGAAAAAATCCTCTCGCGCGGTCATGACCAGCTTTCGGTTTTCGACATTGTTGGGGAAGAAGAAGCACAGCTGATCAAGCCGGTATCCCGCTCACTTTTGCTCCGCGATGCGCTACGCAATACCGAACATGGCGGCTTGATGTTCGGCCCCGAGGCGCGCAAGATTCTAAAGGGCGAACAGGAAATCGCCATTGTCGAACCGCCCAAGCGGACATCACGCAAAAGGCGCGGCAGCAGCGCGTCTCCCAATCCGTTTGGCGATCCTTTGTTCGAGGCGTTGCGCAAGAAACGGATGGAACTGGCCAAGGAACTGGGCGTCCCGCCTTATGTGATCTTTCACGACAGCGTCCTGCGTGATATGACCGGCCTGAAGCCGAACAGCCTGACAGCGCTCAGCGAACTACCCGGTATCGGCGCGGCGAAACTCGAGAAACATGGCGAAGCCTTTCTGGCAGTCATTCGCGATGTGACCGAAGCAGCGTAGGTCGATAAATGAAATTCCTGCCAGCCCTGATGCCCATTGCCCTGATCGGCTGCAGCGCAGCTACCGCCACCAATACAGAAATTTCGACACAGGAGACCCAGAACATGTTCCGTAAAATTAACGATAATATTAGCGTTTCGCCGCAAATCACGCTGGAAGATGTCGCTGCGGCCAAGGCCGAAGGCGTCAGCCTGATCATCAACAACCGGCCCGATGGCGAAGACCCGACTGCGCCACAAAGCGCAGATATTGAAGCCGCTGCGCGGGAAGCCGGGATGAAATATATCGCGATTCCGATTAGCCACAGCGGCTTTTCCGGACCGCAGGTTGATGCCATGATCGCCGCGCTTGCCGATGGGGACAAGGCCCTCGCCTACTGCCGTTCCGGCACACGATCCACTTTGCTGTGGTCGCTGGCGCAAGCAAAACAGGGTGTCGAAGCGGACGAAATCGCCCGGCTTGCCGGTAATGCAGGCTATGACATCACCCCGGTACGCGCGATGGTAGATGCGCTTTCTGCCGGGACTTGATGCGGCAACTGGACAGCCACTGACATTCGTGTAAATAGGCGCGGTCATGGAAAGTCTACCATCCCCAACCGATTGGGCAGTCCCATTCTTCATCATCACGGTCGCCATGGAATGGCTGTGGAGCCGCAAGAATAAAAAGATCCGTTACGAGACCAAAGATGCCTTCACATCCTTGGCCCTTGGAACGGGCAGCGTTGTAGCGGGCATCCTTACCGGCGGCTTCGTCCTGGCGCTCAGCCTGTGGATCTATCAGTACCGGCTCCTAGATATCGAGATAAGCTGGCCAAGCGCTCTATGGATCGTGCCATTGGCCTTCGTGCTGGATGATCTGGCTTATTACTGGTTTCACCGCACGGCACACCGGGTCCGTTGGTTCTGGGCTGCGCATGTCACCCATCACAGTAGCCAGCATTATAATCTCACCACGGCTCTGCGTCAGACCTGGACCGGTTTTTTTGCGCTCAGCTTCCTGTTCCGCATGCCGCTGTTTTTGATCGGCTTCCCGCCCGCACTGATTTTCTTCCTCGCCGGTCTCAATCTTATCTATCAATATTGGATCCACACCGAAGCGATTGACCGGATGCCGCGCTGGTTTGAAGCGGTGATGAACACACCTTCGCACCACCGCGTCCATCATGCGACCAATCCCCGTTATCTCGACCGCAATTATGCCGGCGTCTTCATCATCTGGGACAAGATGTTCGGTACCTATGAACCGGAAACAGATGGCGAAAAAATCCGATATGGCATCGTCAAAAACCTGACCAGTTACAATCTGCTGTGGGCCGCCTTCCATGAATGGGTCGGCATTGCCAGGGACCTGTGGACGGCACCTTGGCGGCACAAGTGGAATTATCTCGTCAAGCCGCCGGGCTGGAGCCACGATGGCAGCCGCGAAAGCAGCGAGATGATCAAGCAGCGCTGGCAGGACAGTATCGAAAACTAGGCTGTTACAAGATTACATTTTTGTGACTATCCTTTCCCCAAGAAAAAGCGCAAGCGCGATTCAGAGGGTTGAGGACTCCTCCAGCCGTGCACGATTCGCACGCGGGTCGCACATTGGAATCAATTTGAAATTTTTGGGGGGAAGCAGCCGCGGTCAACGCGCGCTGGCGTATAGATATATCTGGCCTGCTGATGCCTTTTGCCAAAGGGCCTGCTCATGGACATGAGCGATCTACAGGATATTCACATCAACAATCAGGCGCCCACCTCGCGGATCGTGCCGACGGGCTGGATATTGGCCCTGCTGGCCTGCAGCCTGCTGATCGTCATCGCCATGATGGGCTGGGCCGGTCTTGGCATGGATTTCCTCAAGGCCAGCAATGGCAAATATTTTCTGGCGCTGACTCTGCTGGCCGCCGCCCGTTATCTGCTGCGCGATCATGTCGCCGGATGGCAGCGAGTGACCCGCGACTTCTGCGAATATGTCGGCTTCTTCCTGTTCATCAGCCTGCTCGGCGCGACCGCGACCTATCCCGCCGCTGCCGCCACCAGCGGATTCGTCGATCCGGCACTGGCGCGTATCGACGCATTGCTCGGGTTCGAGTGGATGGACTGGTATCTGCTGGTTGTTGCCAATCCATGGCTGCAAATCGCGGGGAGCCTTGCATATGCCAACATCTACATGTCCCCCGTACTGTTGCTTGGCGGCCTGGCCCTGAGCGGCGAGCGCGCCCTAGCGCAGCTTTTCCTGTTCACTTTCTGGCTGGCGGCGCTGATTACCATGTTGCTGTTCCTTGCCATGCCCGCGGTCGGTCCGCTGGCTTATATCTGGCAGGGTCCGATTCCCTATATGCCGACCAGCGCCCTCTACCAGGCCGAACTGCTCCCGCTATTGCGGGACAATCTGATCGGTACAGTCGATCTGGGCGCGCTTCAGGGACTGGTTTGCGCTCCCAGTTTTCACACCGCAGCCGCTGTCATCTATATCGCCATGGCCTGGCAGTGCCGATATTTGCGCTGGCCCTTGCTGATAATCAACGTCGCGATGCTGCTCTCCACACCGGTCGAAGGAACCCATTATCTGGTCGATATGATCGGCGGCGCCCTTGTCGGCTTATTTGCTCTGTGCACGGCCGGTGCAATACAATATAGCCTCCCCAAAATACGCAAACAGCGAATATGGAGAGAGACAGGAATATGGCAGAATTTGACTTCATCGTCATCGGCGGCGGTTCCGCCGGCAGTGCCGTCGCAGGACGGCTGAGCGAAGACGGCAAGCGTAATGTTTGCCTGATCGAAGCGGGCGGGCGCAATAATAATTTCCTCGTCAAGACGCCGGGAATGATGCCTTTCCTGCTGAAAAACGCCAATTGGAAATTTGATACGGTGCCGCAAAAGGGCCTCAATGGCCGCACCGGCTATCAACCGCGGGGACGCGGTCTCGGCGGATCGAGCGCAATCAATGCGATGGTCTATATTCGCGGCAATAAATGGGATTATGACAATTGGGCGGCTCTTGGCTGCGACGGCTGGTCCTATGATGATGTCCTGCCCTATTTCAAAAAGTCCGAAGCCAACGAACGCGGCGGTGACGAATATCATGGTGGTGACGGCCCGCTTTCCGTCTCCGATCAGAAATGGCCCAATCCGGGAAGCGTTGCCTTTGTCGAAGCGGCGCGCAATCTGCAGCTGCCGATTCTCGACGATTTCAACGGTGAGAAGCAGGAAGGCATGGGCATTTATCAGGTCACGCAGAAAGACGGCGAACGCTGGTCTGCGGCGCGCGCCTATGTCGAGCCGGGCCGTTCCCGTCCCAATCTGACGATCAAGACAAAATCACTGGTCGAGAAGCTGATTGTCAAAGAGGGACGGGTTACCGGTGTGCAGATCAAGCGCGGTTCCAGCAGCGAGACGATTGCCGCCAAACAGGCTGTCGTCCTGTCGGCCGGTGCCTTTGGATCGCCGCATATCCTGCAGCTGTCCGGCATTGGTCCGGCAGCACATCTGAAGGACAAGGGTGTCGATGTCGTTCTGGACAAGTCCGAAGTCGGCGAAAATCTGAAAGATCATATCGACTTTGTTTCCGGCTATCAGACTGAATCCAAGGAACTGATTGGCGATTCACTGCAAGGTACGGTGCGCATGGCCAAGGCGATCCTGCAGCACCGTTTCAAGCGGACCGGGATCATGACAACCCCTTATGCCGAAGCCGGCGGGTTCTGGAGCAGCGGTCCGGATGTCCCTGCCCCCGATATTCAATATCATTTCGTTCCGGCGATGCTCGAAGATCATGGCCGCGAGGCCGTCAAGGGCCATGGCTTCAGTTGTCATGCCTGCGTACTGCGGCCGCATAGCAAGGGCACGGTCAGGCTGAATGACGGAAATCCGCAAGCGCAACCAGCGATTGACCCGAATTTCCTCGATGATGACCGGGATATCGCGACTCTGCGCAAGGGTGTCCGGCATATGAAACGGATATTGGAAAGCCCGCCGCTGACCGAATATTCGCCGACCGACCGGCATCCGATCAACATGGACAATGATGCGGATCTCGACGCGCTGATCCGCGACCGTGCCGATACCGTCTATCACCCGGTCGGCACCTGCCGCATGGGCTCCGATGATGGGGCGGTTGTTGACGCGCGGCTGAAATTCCGCGGACTGGAAGGCCTCTATATTGCCGATGCGTCGATCATGCCGGAAATCATCAGCGGCAATACCAATGCGACGAGCATCATGATCGGTGAACGGGCTGCGGAATTTATCAAGGCGGATTTTGGCTAGACGATCCGGATGCCTGACGCTGCGCCTAGAAGTCGAAATTGACTCCCTGGGCCAGCGGCAGGTCGGCGGAATAGTTGATCGTGTTGGTCGCTCGGCGCATATAGGCCTTCCAGGCGTCGGACCCGGATTCCCGGCCGCCGCCTGTTTCCTTTTCGCCGCCAAAGGCTCCGCCGATTTCAGCGCCCGACGTGCCGATATTGACATTGGCGATGCCGCAATCGGAACCGGCGGCTGACAGAAATTGTTCGGCTTCGCGCATGTTCAGGGTGAAAATGGCGGAGGACAGGCCCGCTCCGACCGCATTTTGCAGAGCGATGGCTTCGTCGAGATCCTGGTAGCGCATCACGTACAGGATCGGCGCGAATGTCTCGCGGCAGACGATCGCGGATTGCTCTTCCATCTCGACCAGCGCCGGCTTGACATAATAAGCGCCGGCTCCACCCGTGTCATGGCGCTCACCTCCCGTGACAATTCCGCCCTGCTCGCGGGCCTGCATCAGCGCATCCTTCATGCCGTCAAAGGCTGGCTTGTCAATCAGCGGCCCGACCAGTGCATCTTGAGCAAGCGGATCGCCGACGGATATGCTTCCATAAGCGGCTTTCAGCGGAGCCAGCAGTTCATCGTAGATATCGTCATGGACAAACAGCCGGCGCATGCTGGTGCAGCGCTGGCCTGCCGTGCCGACCGCGCTGAACAATATGCCGCGCACCGCCATGGCCAGATCAGCCGAAGGCGCGACGATACAGGCATTATTGCCGCCGAGTTCTAGGATTGACTTGGCAAAGCGACCGGCGAGGCGCTGCCCCACTGCCCTGCCCATCGCGGTCGAACCGGTGGCAGAAACGAGCGGAACCTGTGGATGATCGACCAATATCTCTCCGACATCGCGGTCGCCGATAAGGAGGCCAGCGAGACCCTCGGGCGCTTCATCAAAATCGGCGGCCACGCGCGCAAAAATCGCCTGGCAGGCAATGGCGGTCAGCGGCGTTTTCTCCGACGGTTTCCAGACCACGCTATTGCCACAAACCAGCGCGATCGCTGTATTCCAGGCCCATACAGCAACCGGGAAATTGAATGCCGAGATCACGCCAACCACGCCGAGCGGATGCCAGGTCTCCATCATCCGGTGGCCGGGTCGTTCCGACGCGATGGTCAGGCCATATAGCTGACGCGACAGACCGACGGCAAAATCGCAAATATCGATCATTTCCTGCACTTCGCCAGCGCCTTCGGACGGAATCTTTCCCGCTTCGATCGATACCAGTCGGGCGAGATCCTCCTTGTGGAGGCGCAGGGCATTGCCAAACAGCCGGACCAGTTCGCCGCGCCGGGGGGCGGGGACCGTGCGCCATTGCAGAAAGGCCCGATGGGCCTGATCGACCACCGCCTCAACTTCAGCCGGCTGGCTGGTCGGCACCGCAGCGATTTGCTCTCCGGTCAACGGAGAATGCACTGGCAAGTCCCCGGCGCCTGTCCTGTCGGCACCCACACCAAGCCGGTTCAGGATTTCGGATATTTGCTGTGGATATGACATGGCGGTTCCTCATTCGATCTATCCACCGTCAGATGACATCCAGCCAGGGTGATTGCAAATGAAACAGACCGGAACCCGGCCCTGCCTCCGTCAGGCGGCTGCCGGACGAAAAAAAGGCCGGGATGTTTTCACATCACCGGCCATGAAGTTTGTTGTTCGCAGGAGGAACAAGGTGAGGCGCCGACCGGATTTTGGGAGGAGAAGGCCGGCGCCAAACTGGTTAGCCTTTGGCAAATTCCGGATAGGCTTCGACACCCACTTCGGCGATATCCATTCCGAGCATTTCCTGCTCTTCAGTCGGACGAACACCGATGGTATATTTAAGCGCAAACCAGACGATTGAGCTCGTGACCATCACGAACACGCCAGTAGCAACAACACCGGTAAGCTGTGCAACAAAAGGCACTTCGGTGTTGGAGAAAGGAACGATCAGCGTACCCCAGATACCGGCCATGAGGTGGACCGGGATAGCGCCGACGACGTCGTCGATCTTCAGCTTGTCGAGCAGAGGAACAGCGAAGACGACAATTGCGCCACCGATACCACCGATCAGAAGGGCCTGCGGTACCGAAGGAGCCAGAGGCTCAGCCGTTATCGAGACCAGACCAGCCAGTGCGCCGTTCAGGGCCATCGTGACGTCGATCTTCTTGTACATGATCTGGGTCAGGATGATCGCGACAACAACACCTGCTGCGGCAGCCATATTGGTGTTGACGAAGATCTTGGAGACATCGCTGACATCGCTGATCGTGCCCATGGCAAGCTGCGATGCACCGTTGAAACCGAACCAGCCGAGCCACAGGATGAACGTACCCAGAGTTGCCAGAGGAATGCTAGAACCTGGCATGACTGTGACCTTGCCATTGATATAGCGTCCGAGACGGGGACCGACGATCAAGGCACCAGCCAAAGCTGCCCAGCCACCAGTCGAGTGGACCAGGGTAGATCCGGCGAAATCACTGAAGCCCATTGCATCGAGCCAGCCTGCGCCCCATTCCCAGCTGACAATCACGGGATAGATGAACCCGGTCAGCACGAACACGAAAATGAAGAATGGAATGACCTTGACGCGTTCTGCAACGGTGCCTGATACAATCGACGCCGTCGTTGCACAGAAGACCATCTGGAAGAACCAGTCGGAGGCTACGGAATAGCCGGTGTCGACATCGGCTTCACCGACGCCCTGCATGGCATATGGGAAGTCGGCAATACCAAAATAGCCGCCTTCAAAGCCCGGATAGGCAATCGAGTAGCCGATGACCCAGAACATGATGCCGGCGATCGAATAGAGCCCGATATTCTTCAGGCATTGCATCGACACATTTTTCGACCGGACAAGTCCGGCTTCCAGCATGGCAAAACCGGCTGCCATCCACATGACCAGAAAGCCACCGATCAGGAAAAGCAGCGTGTTGAGGATATAAGCAGTATTGGCACTGGGGTCGGCTGCTTCAACCGCCTCCTGCGCGAGCGCAGGAGCAGCGGCACCTATGACCGCCAATCCCGCAGAAATCGTCAAAAATTTTCTCATTATCTGTTTCCCCGATTATATTGCTGTGTCGCCGGTTTCGCCGGTGCGGATGCGGACGGCGTCTTCGAGACCGAGCGTGAAGATCTTGCCATCACCGATCGATTCCGTACCCGCGGCCGTCTGAATCGCTTCGACCGCCTGAGCCGCGACAGCGCTGCTGCAGGCAACCTCGATTTTCAGCTTCGGAACCATGTTGGTGGTATATTCCGCGCCACGATAGACTTCCGTCTGGCCCTTTTGCCGGCCAAAGCCTTTGACTTCGGTTACGGTCATGCCGGTCACGCCGACGCCGGTCAGCGCTTCACGAACATCGTCAAGCTTGAACGGTTTGATTATGGCTATGATAAATTTCATTACGCCCCCTATTGTTGTTACCGGGGAGCACCTCGCAAAGCTCGTGCCAGAATCGGAAGGCCTTGGATTCAAGGGAATTTTAGGAAATTGCGGCTCTTAAGAAAGAGTAAATTTTGTGCATTGCAGCACAGATGCACAATATTTAGGCAGAGCGCTCAGCAAGTTTCGCCAATATTTCCGGGATGACTTTTTCCGTCTCGCGGCGGCCAATGTCGATCAGTTCCTCGGCGCGCGTGAAGTTCTGGATGTCGATATGGCCGACCGGCGGTGACATCGCGAAATCGGGTGGGTCGAGCGCCAGCGAATAGCGACCGAGATTGCGTAAAGACAAGCCGATCGACGCCTTGACGACCGCAAGACTATTGGGTTCCTTGCTGCAATTTTCCGTAATTCCGGCGGCTATCGTGCGGTTGAGATAATCGTCCTGCAGGTTGACCGAGAGACACAAGGCCTCCGGAGCCAATGCGCGTACCGGCGACACCGGAACCGGCAGCGCCGCACCACCGTCGACCAGCAGCCGCCCTTCATGCTGCACAGGCTTGAAGATACCGGGCAAGGACATGGATGCCCGGATCGCCGGCACCAGCTTGCCCGACTTCATCACGATCGTATCGCCGGTCCGCAGGTCGGCGGCAACCGCAGCGATCGGGAAAGCCAGATCCTCGAACGTAAGCTGTCCGAATTCGGTCTCCAGTTCTTTCTCGATATTGCGTGCGCCCATGACCGCACCGCGTTTGAAATGCGGGTCCATGAAGCGAAGCATGTTCCGGAAATTGACATTGCGAGCCATGTCCTCGAGATAATCGAGCTTGCCGACGGCATAGCTGGCCCCGGTAATTGCACCGATTGATGTGCCCGCGATCGCGGCGATTTCCAGCGGTGAATCATCGATGGCCCGCAGCACGCCGATATGGGTCCAGCCGAGACCGGCTCCACCACCCAGCGCGAGAGAAATTTTTCCGGCACCGGTCATAAAGATACGTCCTCTGCCAATATAGCCTGTGCTTCGGCCAAATCCTCCGCCAGCACCATCACTCGGGCGGGCAGCGCAATACCGGCGCCTTCGACGATATTGACATTGCTGTCGAAACAGACCGCGCCGATGCCGGCGGATTCCAGGCGGCCACGGATGATCTCGGCTTCGACGCCGTGCATGTGCCGGGACAATTCGACCAGACTCATTGCCTATTGCTCGCCAAAATAGCGGTCCGACGGACGCGTCGGCAGATCGTCGATACTTTTGACCCGGCTGGCGGACTTGGCGACCCAGGCTTCCGGATCGGCCTGCCGGTGATATTTGACCAGAGTCTCGCGCTCGGTCTTCATTTCCATGCGCGGCACGCCCCAGCCGCAGCTGGTCTGGATATTGTCGAGCCTGATGTCAAAAATCTGGCGGGTGCCGGGCAGGATTTCGAAATGCGCCGCCAGTTCGTCCCACGCGGCATCCTGCGGCAGCACTGGCTTTCCAGTGCCATAGAGCCGCATGATCAGCGCCGGGTTGGCAAAATTGTTGAACATGATGGTGATCCGGCCATCAGCGACCAGATGGGCATGGGTTTCATTGCCCGAACCGCCGAGATCCAGATAGGCGACGCGGTCAGGGCCGAGCACCCGGAATGCATCATAGCCCTTGGGCGAGAGATTGATCCGGCCGTCCGCCGCAGCGGTCGCGACAAAAAACATCGGCTGCTTTGCGATGAAAGCGACATGGTCATCATTCAGTGCATCAAAAAATTCTGCCATATTTCACCCTTCTCAGTAAAATGGCCCGCCAAATAACAGTTTCCAGCTCAGAACCAGCGACCAGTGAATCATTATCACAGGCCAAAGGGACTGCGAAACAATCCGGATATGGGTCAATACTATGCCCAGGATGAACGTAGCAAATAGAAACGAAGGCTGCAGGAAGATTGCTGACCATGATGGTTCGAAAATCAGCGCCTGCAACGGATGCCAGAGCACGAACAGTCCGATCGACAGCCAGTTGCCCCAGCGCTGCGAGAATGTTGCGAACCAGGACAACAGCAGGCCGCGAAAGACCAGCTCTTCGGCCAGCACCGGAATGAAGAACAGGATGACGGCGGCGATCAGGCCAGACGGCAGATCGGTCAGCGGGTCAAAGCGGAGCCAGCCGCCCAGATATCCCGATAATGCGATAATCACAGCAGCCGGAAGCGCGATGGCCAAGTCTGCTTTCCAGCGACCGGCAGCGGGCCAGACTTTGAGCGCTCGCCAGGTCTGCTTTGCCGCACCGCCCGGCACCGCGACTACCAACTCGCTCCTGCATCAATTGCAGCCTGTTCCTCGGCTCTGGTTTCCCGCCCAAGCACCTCGTTGCGATGAGGGAAACGGCCAAATTTCGCGATCACGTCGTGATGATCATTGGCAAATTTCTCGTTACTGCCAAGCTTGGTGAACAGGGTCACGGACCGATTTTGCAGCTGGATATCCTCCGCATGCATGAACGGCATATAGAGGAAGGCGCGCCGATCCTCGGGCAATTGCGCGTCGAGTTCCAGATCAACCGCCTTTTCGGCAATCTGTTGCGCCAGATGATCGGTGGAATAGGCATCGGCCCTGCCGCGGAACATATTGCGCGGAAACTGGTCAAAGAGGATCACGGCAGCCAGAGCAGTTTCCGGCGAATTCAGGAAATCCGGTGCAGTTTTCGATTTCTGCTCTTCCCATAGCTCCAGGAAACGCTTCTCGATCTCCTCATCGGTGGCATCATTCTTGGCCCACCAGTCCCTGGGGTCGAGTTCATCAAACCAGAAGGACAATATTTCAGCAGGCCAGTTCATCGTGATAAGCTCGATTTTGTCATGCCAAATTCAGGCTTACGCCGTCCCTCCGACCGTCAGCGAATCCACCAGCAAGGTCGGCTGGCCGACACCAGCCGGCACAGACTGGCCACCCTTGCCGCACATGCCGATGCCCTCATCGAGCGCCATGTCGTTGCCGATACCGGAGACTTTGGTCAGCACGGTCGGACCGTCGCCAATGAGGGTCGCACCCTTGATCGGCGCACCGAGTTTGCCGTTTTCGATCTTGTAGGCCTCGGTGCAGGAGAAGACGAATTTGCCCGAGACAATATCAACCTGCCCGCCGCCAAAGCTTTTGGCGTAAATTCCGTTTTTGACCCGGCTCATCAGTTCGTCTGGATCATCCTTGCCGCCACGCATGAACGTATTAGTCATCCGCGGCATCGGCGCGTGAGCATAGCTTTCACGGCGCCCGTTACCGGTGGCGGGGACGCCCATCAGGCGGGCATTGAGCCGGTCCTGCATATAGCATTTCAATATGCCGTCCTCGATCAGGACATTTTCCTGCGTCGGCGTGCCTTCGTCATCGATGCTGAGCGATCCGCGTCGTTCCTTGATCGAACCATCGTCGACCACGGTAACGCCGGGCGCAGCGACGCGCTGGCCGATTTTGCCGGAGAAGGCGCTGGTGCCCTTGCGGTTGAAATCGCCTTCGAGGCCATGTCCGATGGCTTCGTGAAGAATGATACCGGGCCAGCCGGGGCCGAGCAACACGGTCTGTTCACCCGCTGGCGCATCCACGCTTTCGAGATTGACCAGCGCTTGCGCCAGGGCTTCGTCGACGGCGCGGTTCCAGCGCGCTTCCTCGAACAGGTCGTCATAGAGATAACGCCCGCCCATGCCGAAGCTGCCGCTTTCCCGGCGGCCATTTTGTTCGGCGACGATCGATACGTTGAGCCGCACCAGCGGTCGGACATCGGTGGCGACAAAGCCGTCGGGCCGGACGATTTCGACAACGCTCCAGCTGCCCGAAAGACCAACGGAAACTTGGGAAACGCGAGGATCGCGCGCGCGGGCGGCGGCGTCAATCTGCTGGCAGAGGGCTACTTTTTTCGCGAAGGGTATCGCCTCCAGCGGATTGGCTTCGCCATATAGATGACGGTTGTTGCCGCGGGGCGGCGGGGCTTTCTCCCCCTTGGCCGGGTCGAGCAGTTGCAGAGTCTGGGCAGCGCGTTTGATCGCCGCCTCGCTGATTTCATTGCTGTGCGAAAAACCGGTCATCTCGCCCGAGACGCCGCGCAGGCCAAAGCCGCTGTCGGTGCTGTAATCTGCGGTCTTCAGACGGCCATCGTCAAATCCGAAACTCTCGACCGCGCTATATTGCAGATAGAGTTCGCCATCGTCACAAGCGGACAGGCTGTTGGAAACAAGCGCTTTGGCGCGCTCCGGGTCCAGGCCATCGGGACGGTAGAGAAAGGAGCGGGGATCAAGATTTTCTATCATCCCACCCATATAGAAATGAATCGGAGGCCTTGCACCCCCTATGTCGGATTATTCTTCGGGCTGCGCCGAACTGATGTCTGCGGGACCACCGACCAGAACGAATCGCCGGTCACAATAGCCGCAATCTACATAGCCTTTTTCGTCGATCTCGAGCCAAACACGCGGATGGCCAAGCGCTGCGCCGCCCGGAATACCGGTTGCGCCATCGCAAGCATTGCGTTTCTTGGCTGTTCTGACAATTTCCGGAGCGTCAATCATGCTAGGCGATTAGCAACGGATCGGACGCTGCGCAATCCCGCAAATATCAGTAATAGTTCATCGTGATCGGGAAAGTGCCCTGATAGACGCCAGCTCGTTGATTGGCCCGCACGTCCAGAGTGCCGCCGATCCGCAGCGTGATCACATTGGTCGACGCGATGCGGAACAGGCCGGGGAAATTGACCGGGGTCAGATTGTCCGCTTGCAGGGTCAGAGACCGCAACCGCATATTCCCGCCGCCACCGACGCGGGAGAGCCGATAGCTCGACGAGGCCGTGCTAATAAAGACATATCGGTTTCGTGTGCCATATCCCTGAAACTCGGCGTTGCTGACCGTTCCACCGGCAGCTACGACCGATCCGGACACGGTTCGGCCACCGGCCGGACTGATCACTGCGGTTCCACCTGTATCGCCCGGAATCAGATTGCCGAAATTGAGATCCTCAACCGGGACAAGCGAAAGCGGACTCACCACCACGGCATCCGTATCGCTATTATCAGCTTGCGCAAAGGCAGCGGGAGCGCTCGTCAGTAGGACAAGGGCAAAGAGGAGAGCGCCGATCAGGCGCGGGAGAATTTGGTGTCTGGTCATCACAAAAATTGTCCTAGTGCAAACGTTGTAATTAAGCATGTACCCGCATGGTTAATTTCACGGTAATCTTATGAAGTTGGCAATGCGGTCTTGTTGCGAAGCGATGTAGCTGTAGAGATTTCTCATCTCGGGCCACCCATCGCTTCGGGATTGATGGAAAGGTTCTGATCACTGAAAATCGATGGTGACATCAAATTCACCGACATAATCACCCGGCGCCTGGTTCGGAGCCACGACAAGGTCGCCCGAGGCGCGCATTTTGCGACGCCCCTGGCTGCTAAGGCGCTGATAGCCATGGAAAGTGAAATGTTCGACGGTCATCGTGTCCCCCGAACCATTGGTGAGTTCAATCGTCGGTAAACCAAAGTTGCACGAGACCCAGCCGTTCGGTGGACCGGTAATTTCAAAAGCCGCCTGGGCAATGCTTCCACCCAGATGCGTTGCCGTGCCCAGAACGTCGATCGAACCATTGTTGCTCATCAGCAGGCGGCTTTCTCCGCTGCCCGGCGCCACATCACCAAAGTTCATGTCGTTCAGCTTCCGGATCGTCAGCGGCACTTCAATCTCGGCCGAAACCTGGCTGCGCGCGCTTCGTGCGCTGGCGGGGGCAATGCCGATCATGAGCGAGCCGACGCCCAGGGCAAATATAGCTGCTGCGCCCGAGACATGCCCGCAATCGGCTGAACGTTGGTTGTTCCACATTTCAGGCGGTCTAGCCGGCATGCGTGAAGCAAATGGGTCGGTAAGATGGTTAATGTGCAAAACACTGCTCTGCACAATCGATATCGCGACGGGGCAACAGTAGATTGATGGCGGAAGCAAAAGTCTTTTGCCGCTGCCACGATGACCCTGCCAAAGCCTTTGATTATGAGTATTAATATGGGTATGCCGCCGCAATGAGTGATGCAGCAATTTCGATAAACAACCTGTCCAAAACCTACGCCGGCGGCAAACAGGCTCTCGATGACGTGACATTTGACGTGCCGCGCGGGTCGATTTTTGGTCTGCTTGGCCCGAATGGTGCCGGCAAGTCGACGCTGATCAACATTCTTTCCGGAATGGTCCGCAAGACCGGTGGCAGCGCCAGTATCTGGGGCTTTGATATTGATGACAGCCCGCGCAACGCCAAGGCCTCGATCGGGATCGTGCCGCAGGAAATCATTTTCGACCCCTTTTTCACACCTTCCGAGGCACTGGAAGTGCAGGCCGGACTCTATGGCGTCGCGAAAGCAAAGCGGCGGACGATGGAATTGCTGCGCGCGGTGCATCTGGAAGACAAAGCTGATGCCTATGCCCGCACCTTGTCCGGCGGTATGAAGCGGCGGCTGCTGGTTGCCAAGGCGATGGTCCACTCGCCACCGATTTTGGTGCTTGACGAGCCGACAGCGGGGGTCGACATCGACCTGCGGCAGCAGCTGTGGGAATATGTCGTGGATCTCAACAAAGCCGGGGTAACCATCGTGCTGACCACCCATTATCTCGAGGAAGCCGAAAATCTCTGCGATCGAATCGCGATTATCAACCATGGCAAGCTGATCGCCAACAAGCCGACCCCCGAGCTGGTCGACATGGCCCGCGAAAAGCTGGTCGAACTGACGCTGGACCGCGATATCAGCGAGGCACAGGATGCGGTCTCCTTTGCGAATGAACTGTTCGAAAAAGCCGAGATCATCGGCCCGCGCACGGTGGCGGTCACTTATAACAAGGACCGGACCAACGCCGGCGGGGTAATGGCGGCGATCCAGGAACGCGGCTTTGCGATTGTTGAGGTCACCACCAAAGAAGCGGATCTCGAGGATGTGTTTCTCAACCTGACCCGCGCCAAAGCTGCATGAGAATGTTGCTCGCCGCCAATTCCGTTGGCGGTGAACCTGTCAAACCACGGCTGTCAGCGGAGCAACATCCTTCGACACGCTCAGGACAAACGGAATTTATCAATTGAACCATGACGTCATCATTGTCGGATCCGGCGCGGCCGGACTGAGCGCAGCAATCACCCTGGCCCGTACCCACAAGGTACTGGTGCTGGCCAAGGGCGAACTGACCGGCGGCTCCACCGCATGGGCGCAAGGCGGGATCGCCGCCGTGCTCGATGCCGGTGACACGTTCGACAATCATATCAACGACACGATGGTCGCTGGGGCGGGCCTCAACCGCCGCGAAACCGTCGAATTTGTCGTGGAAAACGCACCAGCCGCGATTGAACGGCTGGAGGATATGGGCGTACCCTTCAACAAGGAGGCGGAAGTTCTGCACCTCACCCGCGAGGGTGGACATAGTCACCGGCGCATCGTCCATGTCGATGATGCCACCGGCTGGGCGGTGCAAGAGGCGTTGCAGAATACTGCTGCGGCTCATCCGAATATCACGCTCAGACCGCATATGGTGGCGATCGACCTGATCGTAGACCGCCATGCGGAAACCCCGACGGGGGCAAAGAATGTCTGGGGTGTCTACGCGCTCAACAATGCAAATGGCCGTGTCGAGACCCTGACTTCGCGCGCGACGATCATGGCCAGCGGCGGCGCTGGCCGGACCTATCTGTTCTCGACCGCCCCCCGCGGCGCGACCGGCGACGGCATCGCCATGGCCTGGCGCGCCGGCGCACGGGTTTCCAATATGGAGATGATGCAGTTCCACCCGACCTGCCTTTACAATCTCGAGGTCAAGAATTTCCTGATCACCGAAGCGGTGCGCGGCGAAGGCGGGCATCTGAAACTGCCAGCCGATGCAGGCGACGAGGCAGGCGAGCGCTATATGCAGCGCTTTGATCCGGAACGGATGGAACTGGCCCCGCGCGATATTGTCGCGCGCGCCAATGACCACGAGATCAAGCGGCTCGGGCTGGACTATGTCGATCTCGACATCTCGCACCGCGATCCGGAATTTGTGAAAGCCCATTTCCCGAATATTTATGAAAAGCTGATCGGACTGGGCATCGACATGACCAAGGGACCGATCCCGGTGGTGCCGGCGCAGCATTATACCTGCGGCGGAATCCTGATCGATCTCGCGGGTCGCACCGACCTGCCCGGTCTCTATGCGGCGGGTGAAGCGAGCGAGAGCGGCTTGCACGGTGCCAACCGGCTGGCCTCCAACAGCCTGCTCGAATGTTTCGTCTTCGGCGATGCCGCCGCCCGGGATATTTCCGAACATTGGGAAGACATGCCCGAGCCGCCTGCGATCCGCCCCTGGGATGAAAGCCGCGTCACCGACAGCGACGAAGAAGTCGTCATCAAGCAGACCTGGACCGAAATCCGCCGCTTCATGTGGAATTATGTCGGCATCGTCCGCACCACCAAACGCCTCGAACGCGCCCAGCACCGGATCGACCTGCTGCGCGGAGAAGTGCAGGAATATTACGGCAATTTCCGCGTGACCCAGGATCTGATCGAACTGCGTAATCTGATCGAGGTCGCGGACCTGATCGTGAAGTCAGCGCTGGCGCGGAAGGAAAGCCGGGGACTGCATTATATTACCGATTATCCGGATTTGTTGGATGAGGCGGTGGATACGGTATTGGTGCCTTAATCATGGGTACCGTTTCTGAAACGTCCGTAGGCCTCCGCTTTTTCGGAGATGATTTGAATCCGGATGAAATAACTATTAAGCTTGGGTGTGAAGCTACTATCGGAGTCCAGAAGGGTGGCACTTGGCTCACAGCAAAGGGAGCGACGAAGATTGCCAGAACCGGATCTTGGCGGAGGCACACACCTCGGCTTTCGCCAGGTGATTTAGACAGACAAATTGAATTATTGCTGAGTCAAATGTCGGACGACCTCGGCATTTGGAACGATTTAACAAGTCGCTTTCAGGCTGACATCTTCACGGGACTGTTCCTCAAGGATCAAAATGAAGGTATCAGTTTAAGCCCTCTTACGCTGGTAGCCATAGGATCTCGCGGCCTAAAGCTAGATCTCGACATATATAGTTCCGAAAGGGAATAGTTGCTCTGGCGGGTACAGAGCTCCGCATCAAGTGCGGAGCACAGCGTTTGTTCCAGCGACCGCTTGTGATAATGTGCTCCGCGCTTGACGCGGAGCCCTGCGGGCTAGGCGATATCGTCGAATAGATCGCGCCACTCTGGATTTTGCTCTTCAATCAAAGCTATTTTCCATTCCCTGCGCCATTTCTTGAGTTTCCATTCTCTGGCTCTTGCTTCCTGGATATCATCATGGGCTTCAAACCAGACCAGCAAGGTACAGTCATGCTCCTTTGAATATCCCTCGATCAGCTTGGTGCGATGCTGATAGGCGCGCTGGACGAGATGGCTGGTGACGCCGAGATAGGTTTTTCCGCGTCGCCGGTTGGCCATGAGATAGACGTAGCCGGCTTTGGTCATGAAATTGCCATTTCGTTTGCCTCCAGAGCTCCGCATCAAGTGCGGAGCACAACTCCCTTCATGTGCTCCGCGCTTGACGCGGAGCCCTGCGGGCTAGGCGTGCCGGTCTGTCAGTTCATCCGCACAACCCGATCACTCGTCTTGTGCTTCTCCAGATCCGCCGGATCAAACCACACCGGCTTCAGCTTCTTGTCGACAAACAGCTGCATCTGGTCGGTATAATGCGGTGACCCCGGTCGCGTGGTTGCGGCGCCGAAAGGCTGGATCGAGCGGGAGTGGACCTTGCCGTCCTTCGCCCATTCCATGAACATGATGAAACTGTCGCCGTGGCGCACCGATAGCCGCCCGTCCTCGTCGACATCCCAAAGGGTCGAAGCGCGGATCGTGTCATTGCCGCCATCGACCGGCAGATCGACCGTGCCCTGCCGCATCCGCAGCACATTCTTCATCGGCGGATCGATCTTGCCGAAATATTGGGTCAGATGGTCAACCGTTTCTTCCAGTATCTGCCGCGGATCGGGCATTTTGCCGCGGTTGTAATGCGACTTGTTCGCCGGACGCAGCACCATCAGGGCGAGCGCGTCTGCGGCGCCCTTGCCGTCGAGATTCCAGTCCCACTGGGCCAGCAATTGCTGCGCCTTCAGCAGTTTCGCGCTGTCCTTCAGGTTGAGTGCGGCAATCCTGTCGAGCCAGTTTTTCGCGTAACCCGCTTTCTCGTAGCCGGTGTCATATTTAACGGCCCACAATTCGGCATCGGTGATCTTGCCGTCGGCATTGGCCTTTTCCAGCAAGGCAATCGACCGGCGCGAGCGGTTGGTTTCGTCATTCTCAACGCCGAGCAGCGAAGAGAAATTGTCCGGCTTGAGCTCGTCGCCCGGCCCCGCTGCAATATAGGGCGTGTTGTTGGCATTCATGACATAGCCGGAAGCCGGATTGACTAGCGCAGGCACGCGGGTGAACGGCAAGGTTCCTTGCCAGAGCGTATTGGACGTATCGCCGGGCAATATCGTGCGCCAGTCATAGCCCTCGGGCCGGTCGGGGAACATCGCGTTATAATACATTCCGATATTGCCCTTGGCGTCGGCATAGATGAAATTGGTTGCCGGAACCCCCTGCCCCGCCATCGCCGCCTGCCATTCGTCGAAACTGGTCGCCTTGTTGATCCGGTAATATTGGGTCAGCATGTCGAGCTCGTCGATACCGGCATAGCGAAGCGCATAGGCACCGCTGTCGTTCATGATCACCGGCCCGTGGATCGAACGATAGGCAATCTGCGGATAGGGAATGACAAAGGGACCGAATTTGATTTTGAGCCAGACACGCTTCTTTTCGAGCGGCTTCCATTGACCATCAAAGCGGTAGGCATCCTTCTTGTCGTTCAGCGTCAGCTTGTAGACGTCAACAAGATCGGGGCGGTTGACCGTGTTGGTCCAGCCGAGGTATTTATTGTGCCCGAGAAACGGGAACGGCGATCCCGGGAAATTGGCTCCGGCAAAGTCCCAGCCCTGCTCGCTGTGCACGACCAGCTCGTACCAGGCGACATTGCCGCGCAAGGGCTGGTGGGAATTGGAGATCAGGCGGGTCTTGCCCTCGGGAGAAAGTTCCGGCGCGATCGCATAGGCGTTGGAACCATTTTCATCCGGGTCTGGACCGACCGGCGTGACCGTCTTTTCATCAACGATTTTATCCGGACTGAGCGGATGGATGGATGGCTTTGCCTGCTCATCGGACAGGCGCGGACCGCCTTCACGCGGCAGATCCTGATTCTGCACCAGCGCTTCGATCGGGTTGTTCAGCCCGAAAAAAAATGGCGAACGCAATACGAAGCCGGCGGCAATATCCTGTCCATTGACAGGGAATAATTTCGTCAGCTTGACTTGTTCGGGATGGTCTCCGGCATAGGCATTGAGACCGGACGCATAGCCGTCGAGCAGGGCACGAACATCCTGCGGCAGGTCATCATATTTGCGGTTCACCGTACCACGCACGTCCAGTAACGCGGCGATATAGTCGATTGGCGCGCTTTCTGCGCCATTGAGCGTCGCCATCCGGCCTCGCGTCATTGCGGTCACTTCCTGCAGCGTCGAAAAATCATCTTCGGAGTGGGCATATGCCACGCCATAGGCAACATCGGCGTCTGTCTTGCCGAAAATATGCGGAACACCGAATTCATCGCGGACGATACGGGCTTCGTAGGAAGATTCCGGCGGCGGACCGGGCTGGTCAACACTCAGAGGCTCCCAGACCGAGAGGCCAATGGCCATCAGTACCGCAATGATGAGCAGCCCAATGCCCACGCGCTTAAGTGTTTTCACGTATTTTTTCCTCTCCGACAGCATCATAAGCTGCGTGTACTTTTGCTACGCGAAGCGCTTACCATATCAACCCGACGGAAAAAATCATCAATATGGTTGTGTTGCACGACTGCCACACCATATTTATGACAAGACACTGAGATTAAACAGGATGAACCGATGAACCTTGAGAAATTCACTGACCGCGCCAAGGGCTTTTTGCAATCCGCCCAGACCGTCGCAATCCGGATGAGTCACCAGCAAATTACCGCGGCGCATCTCGCCAAGGCCTTGCTCGAAGACGATCAGGGCATGTCAGCGGGTCTGATCGCCAAGGCGGGCGGCGATGCCAAAAAGGCGCATCAGGAAATTGATGCGGTACTGGCCAAGATTCCGGCTGTGTCCGGTGGCGGAGCGCAGCAGACGCCGGGGCTCAACAATGATGCGGTTCGAGTGCTTGATCAGGCGGAACAGATCGCGGAGAAGGCAGGAGACAGCTATGTCACGGTCGAGCGGTTGTTGCTCGCGCTGCTATTGTCCAAGGATAGCGCCGCAGGCAAAGCGTTGCAGTCCTCTGGCGTGACCGCCGAAGCGCTGAACAAAGCGATCAACGAATTGCGCGGCGGCCGCTCGGCGGATACCGCCTCGGCCGAGGACGCCTATGAAGCGATGAAAAAATATACCCGCGACCTGACCCAGGCCGCGCGTGACGGCAAGCTTGATCCGGTCATTGGCCGCGACGAGGAAATCCGCCGCACGATCCAGATATTGGCGCGCCGGACCAAGAATAATCCGGTGCTGATCGGCGAACCCGGCGTCGGCAAGACCGCCATCGCCGAAGGCATGGCGCTGCGCATTGCCAATGGCGATGTGCCGGACAGCCTGAAGGATCGAAGACTGATGTCCCTCGACATGGGCTCGCTGATTGCCGGCGCCAAATATCGCGGCGAATTTGAAGAGCGGTTGAAGAGCGTGCTCGATGAAGTGCGTGGCGCGGAAGGCGAGATCATCCTGTTTATTGACGAGATGCACACATTGGTCGGTGCTGGCGCGTCGGAAGGCTCGATGGATGCCTCCAACCTGCTCAAGCCGGCGCTCGCACGCGGCGAACTGCATTGCATCGGCGCCACGACCCTCAACGAATATCAGAAATATGTCGAAAAGGACGCTGCGCTGCAGCGGCGGTTTCAGCCGGTGTTCATCGGCGAGCCTACGGTCGAAGACACGATTTCGATCCTGCGCGGGCTCAAGGAAAAATATGAACTGCATCATGGCGTACGGATTACCGATGGCGCTATTGTCAGTGCTGCCACACTGTCGAACCGTTATATTTCAGACCGTTTCCTGCCCGACAAGGCCATCGACCTGATGGACGAAGCGGCTTCCCGCATCCGTATGGAAGTCGAATCCAAGCCGGAAGAAATCGAAAATCTTGACCGGCGGATCATCCAGCTGAAAATCGAGCGCGAGGCGCTTTCCAAGGAGAGCGATGACGCCTCCAAGGGGCGTCTTGAAACGCTCGAGAAGGAACTGGCCGAACTCGAGCAGCATAGCGCCGAACTGACCACGCGCTGGCAGGGCGAGAAAGACAAGATCCATGCCGAGGCCCATCTCAAGGAGCAGCTGGATCACGCCCGGCTCGAATTGGAACAGGCCGAACGGGCCGGTGATCTCGCCAAGGCCGGCGAGTTGAGCTACGGAACCATTCCCAATCTCGAAAAAGCACTGGAAGAAGCCGCTGGCGCGACGGAAGGGGCGATGCTGCGCGAAGAAGTCATGTCCGAAGATATTGCTGCCGTGGTCTCGAAATGGACCGGCATTCCGGTCGACAAGATGCTCGAAGGCGAGCGCGAGAAGCTGCTGGCGATGGAAGAAATCATCGGCAAGCGGGTGATTGGCCAGAAGGATGCAGTCGCGGCGGTATCCGCCGCGGTCCGCCGCAGCCGAGCCGGCCTGCAGGATCCCAATCGTCCGCTGGGCAGCTTCCTGTTTCTCGGCCCCACCGGCGTCGGCAAGACCGAGCTTACCAAGGCGCTGGCCGGATTCCTGTTCGATGACGATCAGGCAATGGTCCGCATCGACATGTCCGAATTCATGGAGAAACACAGCGTCTCCCGCCTGATCGGCGCTCCTCCGGGCTATGTCGGCTATGATGAAGGTGGCGTGCTGACCGAAGCGGTGCGCCGGCGTCCTTATCAGGTGATCCTGTTTGACGAGGTAGAAAAGGCGCATGGCGATGTGTTCAACGTATTACTGCAGGTTCTCGACGACGGTCGCCTGACCGACGGTCAGGGCCGGGTTGTGGATTTCTCCAACACGCTGATCATCCTGACCTCCAACCTCGGTAGCCAATATATGGCGAGCATGAAGGAAGGCGAATCCGTCAAGGATGTAGAGCCACAGGTGATGGAAGTGGTCCGGGCGCATTTCCGGCCGGAATTCCTGAACAGGCTGGATGAAATCATCCTGTTCCACCGGCTTGCCGAAGAGCATATGGCGCCGATTGTCGATATTCAGGTTCTGCGGGTGCAGAAATTGCTCAAGGACCGGAAGATCGAACTCGACCTCACCGATGCCGCAAGGCGCTGGCTGGGACGGGTTGGCTATGATCCGGTCTATGGTGCACGGCCGCTGAAACGCGCAATCCAGAAATATCTTCAGGATCCACTGGCAGACCTGATCCTGCGCGGTGACGTGCCGGACAACAGTACGGTCAAGATTGACGAAGGCGACGGCGGGCTGAAGATGGAGCCGGTGGCAACCCTCGCAGCTTAGGCTTGCGCAATTTGCTCGTGACGGGCATTTAGCGTCGATGAACTTAGCCGCCAAACAAGCCGAAATCATAAGCGATGCGGATTATCTTCCGCATCGCTATGATGAAGTCGCCGATGGTTTTCGCTTTGTCCACGTCCCGCGTGACGTACACCGCAATTGCACGTTCATTACCGATGAGCATTTGCCCAATGTGGACCGATACGAACTGATCAACCGCGCGGATATCGCGGACGTGAAACTGGAGTCCGCGCCGGTCCATTTCATTTTTCATTCCGCTTATTGCTGCTCGACGATGATGGCGCGGGCTTTCGACATAGAGGGTGTGTCGATGGGCCTGAAAGAGCCGGTCATACTCAACGACATGATTGGCTGGCGGAGACGAGGCGCAGACAATCAGAGGCTGGCGGCCGTTCTTGACAAGTCACTCGAGCTCCTCGCCCGACCCATGGGCAATGACCGGGCGGTGATCGTCAAGCCGTCCAATATCTGCACGCCACTGGCTATTCCAGCGCTTAAATTGCGTCCGGAATCCCGGGCGCTATTATTATATGCGCCGCTGGAATCCTATTTGCAGTCGATCGTCAAAAAGGAAATGTGGGGCCGCATCTGGGTGCGCGACGTGCTGCTGGGAACCTTGAAGGATGGCTATGCGGTCGGCGGATTTTCGCCGGAAGAGCTGTTACAGCTCACCGACCTGCAGGTCGCGGCGATTGGCTGGCTCTCGCAACATGCCGCCTTTGCCAAAATTGTCGAGACAATTGGTGCCGACCGTGTGCGAGTGCTCGACAGCGACAGCTTTCTCGCCAATCAGCGGGAAACGCTCGAAGCTCTCAATCTATTTTATGGCCTCGGCATGGATAGCGCAAAAATCGCGCAGATCCTTGAGGGACCAGCGTTCAACAGCCACTCGAAGCTCGACCAGGCGAAACGGGGCGAGGTTTTCGATGCAAAGGCACGCCAGCAAGAACAAAACCAGATGGCTGCGCTACATGGCGCAGAAATAAAGATGGTCGTCAAATGGACGCAAGCGGTTGCCGACAGCCAGAAAATCCGATTGGAAATCGGCAGCCGACTTTTCAACTAACCGTCAAGACCGCATCAGTTGTTGCCGGAAAGGCCCGACTGCATGTCCTGTACAAACTGATTGGCATCCCGCGAACCGGAACGGGTAAATTTTACCCACTGAGCATTGGTCATGCAAATCCGCTTCTTCCTTGTCAGCGAACCGATGACAGGCTCGGACCGGCAACGGACATAGTCAGGATGGCGCCGATCAGTAATTTTCTTTGGTTTTTTGGATTTTTTTGCCTGCGCTTCAGGCTTGTCGATATCGGCAGCCATCGCTGACGGAACAGCCAAGGCTGTTGTTGCAAGCGAGCCAATGATGATCGTTTGAATGAGGGATTTCATATTAACTCCAAAATTTTCTAGCGTTACAGACCAGTTGAAGCCTGCTGGCAGCAAATGATTCTATTTAGGCGTCCACATAAAGCCCGGCTGGTTATCGTCAACAAACTCCTTGGAATACCGGGATCCGGTCCGGACATAGTGGGCCCATTCCTTGTTCGTCATGCATATTCGCCGCTTCTTGGCCAAAGAGCCGATAATGGGCTCTGATCGACAGCGAACATAGTCAGGATGCCGCCTGTCGGATAATTTCAGCGTTTTCTTCGCTGGTTCTTCTACCGTGTCCGTACCAGCGAAAGCAGCCGCTGGAGTGGCCGATGCACTGGTCGGGCTCATCGCGACCAATGCTAATAGTGAAAATGTTGGCACGAAAATATTTATCGGCATTTCCATATCCTGTTCAACGGCCCGTCAGAACAAGATCCATAAAAATCATTATCACAAGACGAGTCCAGATTAGTTTTCCTGTCGAACAGCATCTTTGTCTTTCCCAAGAAACTAATACCGACAGTTATAAAGGATATATCATAAAACAGCCAAGGTCTCAACAGTACAACAAAAAAGGGCGGACCAGATGGCCCGCCCTCTTTATTCAATTCTAATCGCTGAGATCAGAAAGTGAATTTCACGCTCGCACCATAACGACGGCCCAGAGCGTCATAAGACGATGGATAGACGTTACCGGAGTTGTACGATGTCGAACCGATGTCCGAACCAACCAGCTTCGGCTTGTTGTCCAGCAAGTTCTGCGCTGTCAGCGTGAACAGTACATTTTCACTAACATCCCACTGGAATGACAGATCGAAATAATGTTCAGCCGGGATGGTTGTGAACTCAGGGTTTACAACGCAACCACCGGTATCCGCACCAAGTGGATCAGGGCAACCAGTTGGATCAGCAAGAGCAGCCGCGATTTCTGCATTATTCTGGGTAGGCTCATACTGGAGACCACTCAGATAGCGCCAGCGCAATGACAACGTGTAATCTTCGTCAAATGTCATCGATGTACGCTGAGAAAACGCGAATTCCGACTGAGGCGAGAGACAGTTAACCGAGTAGAAGCCAACGCAATCCCGATCCAGCCCCGTTGGTGAAGCCTGGAACTTGTTCTTGTTCGTCCAGGTACCGTCGAAGGACAGGCTCAGGCCGATCATATCGCTCAGGTCCGTGTTGTACCGCAAGCTTACATCGATACCGTCAGTCGCAATCGCGCCCGAGTTGGTCTGTTGCAAGATCAAGCCCCTTGTGGTGGCCGGATCGCCGTCAAGACCGCCTGTTGCCGGGTTACGCGAAATGAACGCCGGTGAGCAGAATGGATTCGCAACCGATGGATTGTCAAAACAAGCATCTTTAGCATCACCAACGGTTGGCGACGAGATTGCTTCCGTGACGTCGATGTTGAAGTAGTCCACGGTCAGAGCAAGCCCTGGGATCGCATCTGGCTGGAACGCCACACCGACAGTCCAGGTTTTAGCGGTTTCCGTTCCCAGATTTGGGTTACCGCCAGTGGTGACGTTGATCTGGCCAGCAGCTGGCTGAAGCAACGTACCTGCCTGAATTGCGGCAGCACCGGTGCTTCCAGCAGGGACCTGCGACAAACAAGCGGCAAGCAAGTTGCCAGTTGGAGCCGTTGGACCTGCGCAAGGATCGGAACCCAAGTTGCTCAAGCCGGTCGAAACTGGCGTGAACAATTCACCGATATTCGGTGCGCGCGATGAACGCTGATAGTTACCACGGAAGGTCAGTCCAGGAATGACTTCCCAGCTACCACCAGCTTTCCAAGTGAATTCCGTACCCGCAGAAGAATAATCGGAATAACGGGCACCGAGGTCAATGGTCAGGCTTTCTGCGAAAGATTCACCTTCGAACACCGGAATGCTTACTTCGCCAAAGGCGTCATACACATCATACTGGCCGTCGATGTCAGGAGCGGCACCACCAGCACCGACAACGGCACCTGGAGTTTTCGTGGCATCATCCGATTTCCGGGTCGCAGTGAAACTACGATATTCGCCACCAACAGCAAACTGGATCGGGGTTTCAGCCAAGCCGAAGCCGAGATCACCGGTAATCGAACCGCTTACGGTTGCGATCGACGTGCTGGTGATAACCTGTTGAGTCAGTCCACCCACATAGTCGATGGCTGCCTGCGAACCGAGGTTGCCTTCCAGACCAAAGAGGTTGATCGGCGCACATCCGTCATTGCCCGAAATACATTCCCCGTTCGGAAGAACATAAAGTGCATCATCAAGACGCGAACGACGGAAGAAGCCGGTCTGGGTCTGGATGCGTTCGCTTTCGCCATAAGTACCCGAAACATCATAGCTAATGTTGTCGGTGATCGCGCCACGAGCACCTACGACCATGTTGAACAGGGTCGAAGCATAGATCGAGTCACGCGTACCTGCTTCGATCGAACGACGACGAACCTGAGTGTTGACATTAACAAAGTCAGGGTTCGTTGCACCACCAGCCAAGGTTGGACCGAATGGCGTGTTGATGCCAGCGGTACACTGAGCTGCAGTCAAACCGAGACCCGCACAGAACTGATTGGCGATACCGACCGGAATGGTTGGGTTGTTCAGGTTGATGTCATAGTTGTTGAAGAACGAGCCACCGGGAGCGATGATCGTTTTAACCGTCTGCTTGGAGAAGACAGCCTGAGAGTAAAGCTCAACATTTTCGTTGATTTCATAACGAGCGGAGCTGAAAATGTTGAACCGTTCAAATGGCGTCTGGAAGATGTTGAACGGGTTGAAGTTGAATGGACGATCAAAAACACCGCTCAGAACGGTCTGTCCGTCTGGAGCAATCTGACCGAAGCCGCCTGGGATGGGGCCAATGATAACAGCTGGGATGGCATTGGAAGAACCGCCAGCTTCGCCAGAGAACGAACTGATGTTAAATTCACCAAAAGAACGATCGCCCTGATATACAGCGTCCTGATCCTGATAACCAACGCTCAGTACAACGTTACCGCGTCCGTCGTCGAAATTAGCACCAATGGTCAGGTCGGTACGGAAAACATTGCCGTCGCCTTCTTCGGTGATTTGCTCCGAAACATTCATCTCAACGCCAGCAAAGTCGCGCTTGGTGATGAAGTTAACAACGCCGGAGATTGCGTCCGCACCATAAGTGGTCGTAGCACCACCGGTCAGAACATCGGTACGCTCGATAACAGCCAATGGGATGCTGTTAAGATCGACGCGGCCGGTTGTGTCGGCAGGAACGAAGCGACGTCCGTCGAGAAGAACCAGGTTACGCTGCGAACCGATACCGCGAAGGTTAACGAAGGACGAACCGCCGTTGCCGTTGTTTACGGCAGAGCCGGTTGATGGAATTGCCGATGGCAGCTCACGAAGGAATTGTTCAGCGGTGTTGGTCTGACGCAGTTCCAGTTCTTCGGAAGTTACAACGCCAACCGGGCTTGAAAGCTCCAGGTTAGGGTTGCTGATACGCGAACCGGTAACAACGATAACACTTTGATCCGCTTCAGCGGCTTCCTGATCTTGCGCGAAGGCAGGCGTAGAAACCATAGCGAGTCCGAGCACCATAGGTGCAACAGATGCCTTTAGGTTTGAAAATTTTCTCATGTAATCCAGTCCCTTATTCTGGAGAGGTAGACCAACATAGCCTATCCCCGGTTGTTGACCGATGGCAATCTGCACGCCCCAAACGCACGGATTCGACCATCGAGTTGGGCGTCAATTGCAACAAGGCATCTGGCCTGTAAAGCTTCTGTTCAGCAAAACCGGCGGATTTTGTACAGATTGTAACTATTTTGTCACAGTCTGTAGCGCGCGGGAATGTGGCAAATTTTCCGCTGCGACATCGCGAAATTTTTGTTCTCGCAGAACCATCACGGCTGGCAGAACAATGAATTGCCTCTGATGACGCTATTGCTTATGTCACATGACATAGGGAATGAAATGACAGGAAAAACGGCAATGGTTAATTCTAAATGGTTTTTCACCGGCATGCTTTCAGCAACCGCGGCGGTCGCTGCCAGCCTTAGTATCCCGGCAGTTGCTCAGGAAACGGACCGGAAAAAGGCGCTGACCGCGCCACCGGCTATCTATACAGACTTGATAGCTTGCAAGGATGTTGCAGAACCAACGGCAAGACTGGCCTGCTACGATGACAAGGTTACCGCGCTGCAAACCGCGCAGGCGAGCAATCAGGTGGTTATCGCCGACCGCGAACAGGTTCGCGAAGCCCGACGCGGCCTGTTTGGGCTGACGCTACCAAGGATCAAGCTGTTTGACGGTGATGGTGATGAAGGCGAGCAAATCGAGGCAATTGAAGGGATCATCCAGTCTGCGCGGACGATTCGCAGCGGCAAATGGCTAATCCAGCTGGAAGAGGGTGCGGTTTGGCAGCAGACCGAGCCTCCTCGCAGCACCATGCGTCGGCCAAAGGCGGGAGATTCGATCACGATCGAACGTGCGGCCTTGGGAAGCTATCTGGCCAAAGTGAATGATGGTCGCGGATTCAAAGTCAAACGGGTCGCGAACTGAACCCCGGGATATTATGAAATCAATCCATCGGTCCGGTCAGCAGGATCGGGTCAATCCGGGCTGCGTTCCATTTCATCGACCAGTGCAGATGCGGGCCGGTGGCGCTGCCGGTTGCGCCGATCCGGCCAATGGGTTCGCCGCGTTTGACTTGCTGTCCCTCTTTGACCAATATCTCTGAGCCGTGCAGAAAGGCGCTGTTGAGGCCCATGCCATGGTCGATCATCAGCAGATTGCCCTCGAGCGTGAACGGGCTGGATGCTGCCAGCGTTACCACGCCATCGGCGGGGGCGACATAATAGGTGCCGGCGGGCGCAGCGATATCGACGCCGCTGTGATAGCTACCGGGATCGCCATTATAGATGCGCTGCGATCCGAACTGGCCGGAGATACGGCCCTTTGCAGGCCAGATGAAGGTTTCACGCCAGCCCTTGCTGTCGCTGGTGACCGAGCGCGCGGCGTTGATCTGGGCGAGCTCGGGACCACGGCGCGCGAGGAAGGCGGCGCTGCGGGTGGTCGCCCGGCGGTTGATGCTGACATGCTCGATCTTCCAGTTACGGGGAGCAATGTTGATGAATTTGCGGACGGTCTCGCCATTGTCGAGCGTTGCGATAATGTTGGCGGCCTGTCCGGCGTCGCGGTTGAAGGCGATGATGAACTTGCCATCCTCGTCGAACGGGACCGGCTCGCCGTCAAAAGACAGGCTGCGGGTTCCTGCGGGCGCGTCGCCGATCATCACGCCGCCCTGTATCGCTTCGCCGCTGAAGCCGAATTTTATCGCTTCGCGGAAGGCTGACTGTTCGGTGTCACCGGTTCCGGCGGTTTTGGCATAGACGATGGCCGCTGGTGCAGCGGCAGCGGAGATGGCTAAAAGGGCCAGAACGGTTCTAAACCGTCCGATCATTTTTCGCTTTCCGGAAGATGAGCCTGCGCAGAAATCTGTGCCGTGGCATAGGGCTCCTGCTTTTCGACGCTCCAGTAACGGAGCTCGTCGAGCGGGATCGCTTCGCCGGTCACCGCGCAGAGGACATGGTCTCCCGAGGTCAGCGGCCGGAAGCCGTTCGGCATATAGTGCAGCTTTGCCACCTTGTTGCGATTGGACATTAACATAGGACGCTTATACTCCCTCGATCCTTTACCTGCGATTTACGGTCATGATCGCCACAGCGGGACGATCCTACCGCAAATCCCCCTAGAATAAATCCTGCTGCCTGTCATCCGGCGCTTTTTTGACTCTGCTGGGCGATGGCGGAGCAGGCTTCGGCTTGGCCGGCGCCTCATCCGTCACGATCGCGCCAACGACCCCGTCCTGGAAATGCAGGTCGAGATCACCGGCCTTTATCGCGGCGGCGCGATTGGCGATCAGGCTGCCGTCCGGACCGGAGACCCGGGCATAGCCGCGTTTCAGCGGACCGTCGGGCGAGACTTGCTGGGCCAGCCGCCACAAGGCGTCGAGCCGCTGCCGCGCCTCGTCGAGCGGGCGCTGCACCAGGCTGACCGGCAGATCGAGCCGCTTGTACTGCTCCTGCGAACGGGCCAGCCGCTGTTTCAATATCGACGGCCGCAAGGCCCCTGCACTGCTGGCAAAGCGGCTGCGGGCGTGGGCGATATTCTGGCTCATGCCATATTTCATCCGTTCGGACGTCTCGTCGACCCGCTGCTGGTGCGGGCGGAGCAGATCGGTCAGCGCCGGCATCAGCCGTCGTTGCGCCTCCAGCCGCTCCTGGGCGGTGCTCAGGCTGCGCTGCACGCTGCGCGCCATCCGCGCCTTGCCCTCGGCAAGTGTGGCCAGCCATTCCGCCCGGACCGGCACCGCCATTTCGGCGGCAGCGGTAGGCGTCGGCGCGCGCAGGTCGGCGGCGAAATCGCAGAGCGTCGTGTCGGTCTCGTGGCCCACGGCGGAAATGATCGGGATCGAGCAATCCGCCACTGCCCGGACCACGATTTCCTCGTTAAAGCTCCACAGGTCCTCGATCGACCCGCCACCGCGCGCGACGATCACCAGATCGGGCCGGGCGACCGGACCATCCGGCGCCATCTCGGAGAAGCCGCGAATGGCGTGGGATATCTGTTTTGCGGCGCCCTCGCCCTGCACCAGCACCGGCCAGACGATGACATGGCTGGGGCAGCGATCGGCGAGCCTGTGCAATATATCGCGGATCACCGAACCGGTCGGGGAGGTGACCACGCCAATCGTCTTGGGCAGGAACGGAATCGGTTTCTTGCGGTCCTGATCGAACAGGCCCTCGGCGAGCAGCTTGGCCTTGAGCTTCTCGAACAGGGCCATCAGCGCGCCCTCGCCCGCCAGTTCCATCTTGTCGATCACCACCTGATATTTCGAGCGGCCGGGATAAGTGGTCAGCTTTCCCGAGACCACGACCTCGATGCCATCCTCCGGCCGGAATGGCAGCCGTCCGGCATTGCCCTTCCACATCACCCCGTCGATCACCGCCTTGTCGTCCTTCAGCGCCAGATAGACATGGCCCGAGGCCGCGCGTTTGAAGCCCGAGATTTCGCCGCGGATCCGGACATAGCCGAAGCGATCCTCGACCACTCGCTTGAGCGCTCCGGATATTTCCGAAACCGACAACGGCGGGGCGTTGTCACCCTGCCCGCTCTCGGCTAGGAGCTTCGCGTCTAATGAGAGGGAATCGTCCATGAATATCCTGTTGATCGGTTCGGGTGGCCGCGAACATGCCTTGGCCTGGAAGCTGGCGCAATCCCCAATGCTCGGGAAATTTTACGCGACGCCCGGCAATCCCGGCATCGCCCAGCACGCCGATCTGGTCACGCTCGACATCAGCGACCATGGCGAAGTCATCCTGTTCTGCGGCGAGCATGACATCGATCTGGTCGTCGTCGGCCCGGAAGCACCGCTGGTCGACGGCCTCGCCGAAAGCCTGCGCACCGCCGATATCTTCGTCTTCGGCCCCGACAAGGCGGCGGCGCAGCTGGAAGGCTCGAAGGGCTTTACCAAGGACCTTTGCGCCCGCGCCAATATCCCGACCGCCGGCTATGTCCGCGCCACCAGCGCGGCCGATGCGCTCAAGGCGCTCGACGATTTTGCCATCCCCGTCGTGATCAAGGCCGATGGCCTGGCCGCCGGCAAGGGCGTGATCATCGCCGAGACCCGTGACGAAGCCGAGGCCGCGATCACCGACATGTTCGACGGCAGCTTTGGCGAAGCCGGCGCGGAAGTGGTGATCGAGGAATTTCTGACCGGCGAGGAAGCCAGTTTCTTCGCGATCACCGACGGCGAGAATGTCGTCCCCTTCGGCAGCGCGCAGGACCACAAGCGCGTCGGCGAAGGCGATGTCGGCCCGAACACCGGCGGCATGGGCGCATACAGCCCCGCCCCCGTCCTCACCCCCGCCCTGCAACAACAGGTGATGGAACAGATCATCCAGCCGACCGTCGACACATTGGCCGCCGAGGGCACGCCCTATAGCGGCGTCCTGTTCGCCGGGCTGATGCTGACCGACAGCGGCCCGCAGCTGATCGAATATAACGCCCGTTTCGGGGACCCGGAATGCCAGGTGCTGATGATGCGGCTGGAAAGCGATCTCGCCAAGCTGATGATGGCGACCGCCAAGGGCGATCTCGCCCAGACCAGCGCCCCGGTGTTCGCCCCGGAAACCGCGCTCACCGTGGTGATGGCCGCGAAAGGCTATCCTTCCACGCCGGAAAAGGGCGGGAAGATCCAGAATCTCGCCAGAGCCGAGCGTGAGGGCGCCAAGATATTCCATGCCGGCACCGCGGAAGTCGAGGGCGCTTTGGTCGCCAGCGGCGGCCGGGTGCTGAGTGTCACCGCCGTGGGAGCCAATGCCACCGAAGCGCAGGACAAGGCTTATGCTGCGGTTGACCAGATCGATTTCGAGAGCGGCTTTTGTCGGCGCGATATCGGCTGGCGCGAGGTTACGCGGGAAGCGGGGAACTAGACTCAAAAGGCGGTACAGCGCGTCCGGGGTTTTTCAGACCTGGGGCCAGAGATCGGTTCTCGCCTGCCCTTTTGTGGCGAGCGGCGTGATGGGACTCGCGCGAAGACACGAAGGCGCAAAGAGATTGCGCTTTGTGACTTCATGTCTTCGTGCGAGCCCGGCAATTTTGCGTCGCGCCGTGAACTTTACACAGACATCCGCTTTTATTTTCTGTAATCTTTGCCCCCAGGCCGCAGAAATCCTGCCTTTGTAGGAAGCCAACCGGTCGTCGAGTGTAACCTTTGGGATTGCCGCCCAAACCGGTCCCCGAGAAACAAGCGCGCAGCCGCCAGCGCCGCGATCCTATCGAGATTGTCAAAGAGCCCGCCCCGCGCATGGCGCGGAGCAGTTGCGATAATAGCGGATTGAGCCAGATGTAGGACAGCGCTTTTTCCACCTTCTCCCGTGCGGGAGAAGGATACGAAGCCTTATCCGAAGGATTAGGCGAAGTTGGATGAGGGTGTTCCGCCGGGTTGGGTGCTGTGCAAATAAGGTCCGGTAGACCCTCACCCAGCTCCGAGGAGGTGTGAGACACGGTGATGGGCGGCCGAGTTTTAAGGTTGTTGCAACTCTGACCGTTGCACTGGGATGTCCCGCGTCATCTCGCCACCTAGTCGAAAAGTGCCAACATCTCATTAGAAAGATCGCGCCGACAAACGACGACCTCTTTGCCGTTCGTCACGTCCATTGGATACCACAAGACGGCTCCTGTTTCGACACACAGACCCTGAGGCGCCATATAGGAACCATCATCCTGATATAGTTCCGGCGTGGCATCGCCTAGCCTTCTCAGCAAGGGCGGATTATCTTTGTGCGGCTTCCTATTCATACCTTGAATAACACCCTTGGCAGCGGGCATGCGAACGAGTGCAAGCCGATGCTCAAGCGCGAGTAACCGGGACGCATCTGTACCACTTGCCTTGAATGGTGCTTTCGCCGCGCGGGCAACCTCATAGGCCGACAATAGCCAGTTCTCCGACAAAGCGAACTGTAAATCCAAAGACCATATTGGTTCATCGGAAGCATCATCCTTCATTCGCTCCAGTCGTTCGGCCTCAATCAACCGCAGCATCAAGTCGAGACGGCCATTGCGCTGCAACGCTATGAGGTGAGCATTCCCTGCAACGGAACCGAGCGCAAAGGATACCGAAATCCATTTCTCATGGAGCTCTTCGTCGCTGGCCATCGCCATCCCGTAGGCGGACAGAAGAAGTTCAGTAGCTGTCATCACTATTGCCCTAGCGTTAACGCGCATTTGCGGTGCCTGCAACGGTGCCCGCAGCGATTATATCTCCTGACCTAAATTAGGTATCCACTCGTCGGGTCGAACCCTCGCACCCGACATAGGGACAATGCGGGAATTACGGTGACAGTGCGCTCAATTATTCCACGGCACTCGCCTCATTCGTCAAAACCCCTGAAACAGAAAATCCAGCGCATCGACAATCACCGCTCGATAGGGCTCTTCCACATTGACCACCGGCTTGCCCAGCGACGCGCGGCGCAGGGTGCCGATGTCGGTGGTCATCAGGCAGAAGCCTTCTCCCTTGATGATGATTTCCGGTTTCAGCTTGCGCATCGTTTCGGCCTTGGCGACGCCTGCCGGAACCAGCGGCACGACTACCACGCTGGCGAGTTCGGACAGCAGGTCGGCCTGCACCTCCAGCACATAAGGCACTTCTGCCCGGTTCAGCGCATAGATATCAAAGCGCGCCATTATCGTCGGCCCAGTCGGGAACCAGCAGCGGACCGGATTCCGCGACACGCTGGTTATGCGCGGCGATTCTATCCAGATTTTCGGCCAGCCAGTTTGCTTCGCGCGCTTGCTTGATCGCCGCTTCGATACCCGCCTCTGCCGCCTTCGAAGCGTTGAGTTTCAGGGCCTTGGCCTCGCTCAATATATCTTCGCGGATGGTCAGGTTTATCGGGCGTCGTTTCGAGTTTTGCGGATGGGCGGTAGTAGCCATCGGAGACTCCGTTGATTGAGCATGTGCATACCTTATGCGCATATAGCGGGCAACACAATACGGGGGCGTTTAATTTCCAAGTGCCGTAGGATCGTTACACCTTCTCCCGTGAGAGAGAAGGATACGAAATCTTGCCGCCGGAGCGTCAGCGCAGGCGGCTCGATGCAGTTGGATGAGGGTGTTATGCTGGTGGGTTGCTTCGCATCATCGTGCTGTACACCCTCACCCAGCTTCGACTAGGCAGCGAGCTGCCAAGTCTGCTCATCCCTCTCCCTCACGGGAGAGGGGGTTCGTCATTGCGACAGATCATTGCCCCAGCAAATCCGCTATCAGCAAGGCGGTGCGCTCTGTAGCTTGGCGCAGGCTGCCGAGGTCCATTTCTTCCTCGACGGTGTGCGCGCCGGTGCCCGCGACGCCCAGTCCGTCCATGCTGGGGACATAGGGGGCGACGAAGCTGATGTCCGCCGCGCCGCGGCCTTCCGGCGGGAAGGATTTCGCGGGTTCGAGGCCGAGCCGCGCGTGGACGGCGTTGAGGCGGGCGAGCAAAGCTTCATTCGCTTCGGTCAATTCCATCGCGGGATAGCGATCCTCGAAGGTGATGGTTGCCTGCGTGTGCGGCAGGTTATCCTCGACAATGCCGCGCATCAGGGTTTCTGCGGCGCGCAATTGCGCTTCGTTCATGAAGCGCAGGCCGCCCGTGGCGATGGCGGTCTCGGCGATCACATTATTCTTGCCGCTGACCGTGACCGCTCCGGCGCTGCCGACGGGGTCGATGGCCGAGCCCGCCGCGACCATGCCGGGGTTGAAAGTCAGTCCGACCGGTCCGCGCACCTCGCCGTAGAAGCGGTTCAGGATGCGCGCCATTTCGAACGCGGCACCGGCGCCGCTATTGTCGCTGAAAATGCCGGAGGAGTGGGCGCGCTTTCCCGTTACCTCGAGCTTCCATTTCGAGGAACCGCGCCGGCCCACCACGGCCCATTCGGGGCTGCCGCCTTCGAAGTTGAGCGCATAATCGGCGGCCTTGCCGGCCGCGATCAGGTCCTTGCGGGCCATGGCGAGCGGAGTGCCGGTGCTTTCCTCGTCACCGGTGAAGAATATCGTCACCTTGCCGCCCTTGATCGCTTCCGCCTCGATCAGCGCCCGCATGGCGTAAATGACCACGGCATTGCCACCCTTCATGTCGACCACGCCGGGGCCGCGCAGCTTGTCGCCGTCACGCTCGAAACGCTGGAAGGGACTGTCGGGTTCGAACACCGTGTCGAGATGGCCGATCAGCAGCAGGTTCGGCCCCTCGCCAAAGTCCCGTTCAGCGACCAGATGACCGCCGCGCGCCATTGCTTGCGGCATGTCGATCCAGCGAACCGCAAAGCCGATATCCTCCAGTTCGCGCCGGTAGATTTCGCCGACCTTGCGGACCCCTTCGACATTGAGCGAACCGGAATTCTGGTTGACCGTCGCTTCGAGCAATTGCAGCTGCTCCGCGCCATTGGCGTCGACGGCGTCGAGAATGGGCCGGTCATTGGCGCTGGCGCTCGTGATTGAGACCGTGATCGTGGCAAACAGCAAGCAGGCAGACGTAGCGGCTTTCATAATCGCGAACATATGGGAGGCCTTTTCTCTTCGATCGTGGACGGGGCGATGATGCTCGAAACTAGCGCCCCTGCGCCCAACCGCAAGGGGCATCTGTCGGCTGCGCCCTTCCCGCCAAGCTCAGCTACGTCGCCCGCAATCTTTCCTAACTTGCTGCGCGCGGGTGCGGGTCGCTAGGGACGCGCTCCGGCAAACACCCTCTCCCGTTGCGCCGGTACATCAACAGAAAGTAGTATCGTCATGTCCCGTATCATTGCCCCTGCCGCCAATCGCCAGATCCGTTCGCTGGCCAGCCTCCTGCTTGCCGGTGCGGCGCTTTGCATGCCGGGTACGGCGCAGGCGACCGACGGCTATTTTGTCAATGGTGTCGGCGCCAAGTCCAAGGGTGCTGGCGGCGTATCCATCGCGATGCCGCAGGATGCGTTCGGGATTGCCACCAACCCGGCTTCGGCGACCGCCATCGAGCATCGGCTGGATGTCGGCTTCGAGATTTTCATTCCCGATCGCGGTTCCGAGATTATCGGCAATCAGGCCGGGCTCGACGGGGTCTATTCCGGCAATGATGCCAATCCCTTCATCCTCCCCGAATTCGCCTATGTGCGGCCGCTGTCCGACACGGTTTCGATCGGCATTGCGGTCAACGGCAATGGCGGCATGAACACCGATTACAAGAGCAATCCCTTCGCCAGCTTTGGCGCCACCGGATCAGCAGGCGTGAACCTGCGGCAAATTTCGATTGCGCCGACCATTGCGGTGGAGATTGCCGAGGGGCAGAGCCTCGGCGTGTCGCCGCATTTTGTCGTGCAAAGCTTTGAAGCCAAAGGCATCCAGCCGTTCGCCGCCAATTCGCAGGACCCTGCGAATTTCACCAATCGCGGCGAGGACTGGGCTTTCGGCGCTGGCTTCCGCGTTGGCTATCTCGGTAGTTTTGGTGACAATTTCCGCGTCGGGGCCTTTTACCAGTCGAAAGTCTGGACCACCGAGTTCGACCGCTATGCCGGTCTGTTCGCCGAACAGGGCGGCTTCAACATGCCTGCCTCCTGGGGCGCGGGCGTTTCGATCGACGCGACGCCAAAGCTGACGCTGGGCGCGGATTTCAAGCATATCGAATATTCGCACGTCAATTCGGTCGGCAATCCGATTGCATCGCTGCTTCAGGGCGTCCCCTTTGGTGCGGACAATGGCCCCGGTTTTGGCTGGGACGATGTCGATGTATGGAAATTCGGCGCGGTCTATCAGGCCAGCGACAGGCTTGCCCTGCGCGCCGGCTATGGCCGCTCTGCCAACCCGATCCCGCAGTCGGAGACCTTGCTCAATGTGCTGGCACCGGGCGTGGTGCGCGATCACTTCACCGTGGGCGCGACGTTCAAGCCGTCGGAGAAATTCGAGATCACCGGCTATGCGATGCGCGCGCCGCGGCAGACGGTGAACGGCTCCGGATCGATTCCAGCGCCCTTTGGCGGCGGCGAGGCGAATATCCATCTTGCCGAAACGGCTGTCGGTTTCTCGCTGGGCTTTGGTTTCTAGGCAAGGCTGCCCGTCATCATGGTCCGGGCATCATCATGATGCCCGGTCCTGCCGCACGAAGGCGGCTGCCAGCTGCAGATCGCGGACAAATTTTGCCTGTTCGACCTGTCGGCCCTGCTCGTCGGGAATCCGCAGCAGAAAGGATGGATGCACGGTGATCAGGATCGACCGGCCATCGGCGCCGGACAGGATCTCGCCGCGGTGGCGGGAGATTTTTACCGGCTTGCCGGTCAGGCTTCGCGCTGCAGTCGCGCCCAGCGCGACGAGCAGCTTCGGATCGACCAGCCGTATCTCCTGTTCGACCCACCAGCGGTAATAGTTGATTTCGCCGACATTGGGCGTCTCGTGGATGCGCCTTTTGCCGCGTTGGGTGTATTTGAAGCGCTTCACCGCATTGGTGAGGAAGATTTTTTGTCGGTCGATCTGGGCTTGTTCCAGCACGCGGTCGAGCAATTGACCAGCGGGCCCGACAAAGGGCCTTCCCTCCCTGTCCTCCTGATCGCCGGGCTGCTCGCCGATGATCATGATATCGGCATGGTCCGGTCCGGAGCCCCGCACCAGCCGGTCGGAGAATTTTTCCATCGGAGCATCGGTCTGCTGTTCCAGCAGCGCGTAAACCTGGTCCAGCGAGACCGGAAGATTGGCAGCCGCTCCGTCCATATTCTGATCGAATAGCATATCCTCACGAACGCGCACCACCATCGCCTCGACCCGCGTCCCGGCCTGTTCCAGCAGAGAGGGAATCAGCTCCGCTTCCGGCAGGTTTTTCCAGTATTTCATCGGCATTTCCGATTTCATCGCGCCGATCTTGACCCGGGCGGGGTTGAAGATATTGGCATAATAGGTTCGCCATTCTGCCTCGACCATGTCTTGCTGCGGCACGTCTTCCTTGCAGCCACCGGGACCGACTGCGAGCTTTTGCCCGTCCCAGGCGATGCTCGCGCCGGGAGTCACGATCAGCCAGTCCATGCCGGTGAAGCGGTTGCGGAAAAAGGAAGCGACCGATGCGGTGATATGATGGTCCGGTTCGAACCATGCAACAAATTGCTCGCGGCCCCCGCTCTTGCCGATTTTGCGGAAGCGGACGAAGGCGTGCATCTTGTGGATGTCGCGGCGGATTGCCTTGGCGTAGCGGTTGAGTCTGAGCATATCGGCATCTGCGGGATTGAGATGCAGGTTCGGCACAGATTGGGCGCGGTAAAGGATGCGATAGGCGAGATCGAAACGGTCCTCGTTTCTGTGCAGCAGGGCGGTGTTGATCAGGGACAGCAGCGTCTTTGATATGCGAAGCGGGCGCGAGGGTTGATCGCTGCTTTGCTCCGGCAAGGCAGCGGGTGGCGACAGATCCAGTTCGCTCGTCTGGCGCCTTCCCTCGACCGTCCAGCTAACCTGCTCCGGCGCGATATTGGCTGGCAAAAGCTTGCGCGCATGGTCGCGCCAGCCTTCCAGATCGACTTCGCTGGCAAGCAATATCCGGTACGAGCTGACGATAAGGGCTGGCATGCTGTCCGGCATGGCTAGGCCGGAAACAGGCTGAGCTGTTCGGGAGGCGGTTTGAGCCGGTCGTAGAGGTTCAGGGAGTCCAGCTGCTTGCCGGGATGCCAGTCGACGGTGGTGATGAATGGCAATATTTTCTTCACCGACTGGCAGATGCGCTCGAGGTCGGCCAGCCGCAGGCCGGTAAAACGGCGCGCCTGCAATATCTTGCCGACGCCCTTGCCGCCCAGTCCGGGGATACGCAGCAGGCTTTCCTTGTCGGCGAGATTGATATTGACCGGAAAGCGCGCGCGATTTTGCAGCGCCCAGGCCAGCTTCGGGTCGATGGTCAGGTCAAGCTGTCCGGCGCTGCCGCCCTGCATGATCTCGGCGACGGAAAAGCCGTAGAAGCGCAGCAGCCAGTCGGCCTGATACAACCTGTGCTCGCGCAACAAGGGCGGGGCCTGGACCGGCAGGTTACTGCTGGCGTCGGGGATCGGGCTGAAGGCAGAATAATAGACCCGCTTCAGGCCATAGCTGCCATAAAGACCGTTACTGGTTGTCAGTATCCTGGCGTCGTCGGACGAGTCAGCACCGATGATCATCTGGGTGCTGTGCCCGCCCGGCGCGAACAGCGGCGCCTTCCGGGATGTCTTGCGCTCTGCTTTCGCCTCGCGCACCCGTTTGCCGAGATTGTCCATCGTGCGGCGGATCAGCTTGCCATCCTTTTCCGGGGCCAGCCGGGCGATCGATTCATCGTCGGGCAATTCGATGTTGATCGACAGACGGTCGGCATATTGGCCTGCCTGCTTGAGCAGCTCCGGATCGGCCTCGGGGATGGTCTTGAGATGGATATAGCCGCCGAAGCGGTGCACGACCCGCAGCCGGCGGGCGACTTCAACCAGTTGCTCCATTGTATAGTCCGGACTGCGGATGATGCCGGAGGACAGGAACAGGCCCTCGATATAATTGCGCTTGTAGAAATCCAGCGTCAGGTCGACGATCTCCTGCACCGTGAAGGCGGCGCGGCGCACGTTGCTCGACGAGCGGTTGATGCAGTAGAGACAGTCGAACATGCAATAGTTGGTCATCAGGATCTTGAGCAGCGAGATACAGCGCCCGTCCGGCGCATAGCTGTGGCAGATGCCCATGCCTCCGGTCGACCCGATGCCCCCCGATTTCGCCGAATTGCGCTTCACCGACCCGCTCGACGCGCAAGACGCATCATATTTGGCGGCATCGGCAAGAATCGCCAGCTTTTCGGATCGGGAGAGTTTTGACATATTGCCACGATAGGCTGTGTTCTTGTTTTGTTCAATAACCTAGATTAATATTGGCGTGATTCATCGGGTGCTGCACAGGTTATGCGGTTCTTTATAATCTCAATCTCGGAAAGCCGCCTTTCGCACAGAATGAATGGAACCGGACTGGCAGGGTAGAGCCAGATATCTGGCTGCGCTTCGGATCGATAAATACCGAAAAATTAACCTTATCTGGTAACCTTCTGTTTCAAATAGAGACAAATTGGGCTCCGCTGGGGGGCGTTATGGTCGGGACAAGCTGGACTCGGGCGTCGTTATCCGTCATTTTGACCAATTATTTCGAGCAGTGGCAATCGGCCGGAAAAGGGACTTAGGTTAGCTAATGAAAATCGGAAGCAAGATATTGGCCGGTGCAGCGGCGACAGTGGTTTTGGCGCTGGTCGGCCATGCGGCAACGGGCGAAAATTTCGTTTCAGGTCTGGAACAAAAGGCGCAGACCGAACTAGCCGCACGGGGACTGGATGGCGCCAGCGTCAGCTTCAGTCGCGATCCTCTGTCGCGCAGCGCCATTCTGGACGGCGAAGTCACGAATGACATGAAGCAGAAAGCCTTGGCCGTGGTCATGGCTGTTCCCGGCGTCTCGGGTGCAAGCTGGAAAGGCAAGGAAGATGCTGGCCCGGTCGACGATGCCGACAGGATCGCGCCAGCTGCGGACTCCGCCACCCCCGAAACGGTCGCCAATTGCCAGAAACAAATCGACAAGATTATCGCAGCGAAAAACATCAGCTTCCGCTCCGGCAGCGCCTATGTTTCGCCGGAATCCAATAGAATTCTCGATGAACTTGCGGTCGCCTTGAAGGCCTGTGGTGACCTGTCGATAGCGGTTGAAGGACATACCGATGACAATGGGGACCGCAGCGTCAATCGGGTGATGTCGCAAGAGCGGGCGGACCGGATCAAAGCCGGCCTGATCAAGCGCGGCATTTCGGAAAGCCAGGTCACAGCAATTGGATATGGATCGGAACGGCCTCGCGCCAAGGGTTCGGACGCTGCGGCCGATGCGAAAAATCGCCGGATCGAATTCCGGATTGGCTCGGCAAATGGCCCACTGGAAGATGATGCCAAAGCGCAACAGGAGAAATGATCCATGCCACTTTTACTTGAAAATCTGTTGCTCCTACTGGTTACTTTTGCAATTGGCCTCGCTATTGGTTGGTTCATCTGGGGCCGGAATACCGAAGAATATTAGCCTGGACCGGCTATGAACAAGATTCAGAACGAGGTTTTGAGAAGATGATCACGCTGATTACGGCCAACTGGCTGTTATACCTGATTGCACTGCTGATTGGTGTCGTCACCGCTTTCTCGGTCTGGGCTGGAACCGGTCGGGAATCCTCTGCCGTGGAAGATTTTTCTGCCGACGATGGCCTGCTTGAAAAAGCGGGCGAGCCGGTCCAGCCGGCTGAACCAAAGCCCGAACCATCTCCGCCCGCAGCCGCTGTACCAGAGACTGCGCCACCACCACCGGCACCAAAAGCGGTCGTGGCCCCCGTTGCTACCGTGCCCAAAGCCGAGGCAAAACCGGCGGAATCACCAAAGACTGCACCCGCAGTATCCGGGAAACCCAATATACCGGCGGCAGTGGGCGAACCGGACAATCTGCGGCTTATCAAGGGCGTTGGCCCGAAACTCAATACGCTGCTGATCAGCCTCGGCGTTACCCGGTTCGACCAGATTGCTGACTGGAAAGAAGCCGAAATCACCGAGGTCGATCAATATCTGGATACGTTCAGCGGACGGATCACGCGAGATGCATGGATCGATCAGGCCAAGTTTCTTGCCAAGGATGATATTGCCGGGTTCGAGAAGAAATACGGCAAGCTCTAGCGCCAGCCCCGCTCAATCCATGTCCGGGTTGCTCGCCCGGACAATCAGCTTGTCGATCTTGCGACCATCCATGTCGACAATTTCGAATATCCAGTCCTGATCCTCGAAGCTTTCGCCTTCTTCGGGCAGGTGGCGCAATTGCGCCAGCGCATGACCGGCAACCGTCGCATAGTCGCGGTCCTCTGACAGCCTGATGCTGAGCCGCTCGGCCAGCGCATCAATTGCCATGGCACCAGAGACCAGATAGCTGCCGTCCGCTCGCTCGATCAGGCTGCGCTGGGTTTTCTCATCCTGATCCGAGACAAATTCACCGGCGATCGAACTGAGCAGGTCATTGGGCGTGACGATACCCTCGAAATGCCCATATTCATCGTGTACCAAAATCATCGGCACTTCGGCTTCCCGCAATATGTCGAGCGCGTCGAGCGCATCAAGCTGATCCGGCACTTTCTCGAGCGGACGCATCAATCTGCGCAGATCCAGCTCTTCGCCGCCGAGTTGCGCCGCAACGATATCGCGAGCCTGAACCACGCCCAGAATCTCGTCGACGGAATGTTCCGCAACCGGAAAGCGGCTGTGCTGGGATCCGATCAGCAGCTTGTGAATATCTTCCCTTTTCGCGTCGATATCCAGCCAGTCGACTTCGGTCCGCGGAGTCATTACCTCGCGGATCGGGCGGTCGGCCATGCGGACGACTCCGGCAATCACGGCGCGTTCATGTTCTTCGATGACACCGGAACGCGTCGCTTCGGCAAAGACCATCTGCAACTCATCTGCGGTCACATGATTGACCTGATCGCGCTTCATCCGCATCATCCGGAAAATCAGAGCGCTGCTATTGTCCAGCAGCCAGACCAGCGGCGCGGAAATACGCGCCAGCAATTCCATCGGCTGGGCCATGGTCAGCGCGATCCGTTCCGCCGAGCGCAAGGCAATCTGCTTCGGCACCAGTTCACCGACCACCAGCGACGCATAAGTGGTCAGGCCTATGACAATTGCAAAGCCGACTGTACCAGAGAGTTCCCGGCCCATGCCCAGCGCCTGCAGTCGCTCCGCCACCGGGCCGCCGAGACTGGCTCCGGAAAATGCACCGGCGATGATACCGATCAAGGTGATGCCGATTTGCACGGTGGAGAGAAATTTGCCGGGATCGCCAGCGAGGCGGAGCGCAGCTTTCGCTCCCCGGCTGCCTTGATCGGCCAGACTGTGCAGCTGCGCCTTGCGCGCAGAAACGATCGCCAGTTCCGACATGGCAAATACGCCATTGATCAGCACCAGCACAATTATGATCGCAACGTCAAACCAGGGAAAGGGTGTCATATTGTCCATTGATAGGGCGAAATGCCATAAGCCCTTTAGCAGCAAGTTTTACACAATCTCAAGTTTGCTGTCAGATGCTGTTCATTTATCCTGCGCTAGGCGGAACCTTCTGGTCGGCGGGGCGTTAACTTGATCGAACAGAATTACCTAAAAGGGAGAAGAACATGCGGATGAACAAATCAATAGTTACAGCGGTTTCGCTTGGCGCCTTGGCACTGACCAGCGGCTGCGTAACCGACCCCGAAACCGGAAACCGGACCATCTCCAAAGCAGCCATTGGCGGCCTCGGCGGCGTTGTCGGCGGATATCTGCTCGGCGACGTGCTGGGTGGTCGCAATGACCGTACGGCCAAGATCGTCGGCGCCGGCCTCGGTGGCCTCGCCGGTGCAGGCATCGGCTATTATATGGACGAGCAGGAAAAGAAGCTGCGGCAGCAAACCGCCGGCACCGGTATCGATGTCACCCGGGAAGGCGATAATCTGATCCTGAACATGCCGTCGAGCGTCACTTTCGCCGTCGACAGCAGCGCAATCAGTCCAGCCTTCCAGACGACATTGGGCAATGTTGCCAACACTTTGTCGCAATATGAGAAAAGCTATGTCGATGTGCTCGGCCACACCGACAGCACCGGCAGCGATTCTTATAATCAGGCTCTGTCCGAGCGGCGCGCCGAAGCGGTTGCCAATTTTCTTGCCAACAGCGGCGTACAGCGCGCCCGTCTGGCAACAAAGGGCTATGGTGAAAGCCAGCCAGTCGCCAGCAACAGCACCGAAGAAGGCCGGGCAGCCAATCGCCGGGTCGAAATCAAGATTGTCCCGATCGCGCAGGATGATCTGAACAACTAAATTAGCGCTTGCGCTTAACGCATGATCACGGGCATCCCCTGCAAAAATTTGCAGAGGATGCCCGCACATGACCAAAGTCAATTTTTCCATCGATCTCACAGGACGGACTGCCATCGTAACCGGTGCGTCAGCCGGATTGGGCCGTCGTTTTGCCAAAATATTGGCGGCTTGCGGCGCGAAGGTCGCATGCACTGCCCGCCGCAAGGACAAGCTGGACGATCTGGTCAGCGAGATCACCGCTGCTGGCGGCACCGCCAAAGCCTTTGCACTGGATGTCCGCGATGCCGCTCAGCTTCAGGCCATCATCCCAACGGTTACCGAAACGCTCGGCCAGCCGGATATATTGGTGAATAATGCAGGGATCGTTGACGCCGAACATGCCACCCGGATGTCGATAGACCTGATCGACGATGTGCTGGATACAAATCTGCGCAGCGTGGTCATCTTGTCGAACGAGTTTGCCCGTCCGCTGATCGCAAAAAAAACGCCGGGACGGATCGTCAATGTCGCGTCTATCGCAGCGACTAGCTATGGTGGTGGCGGGGCAGCTCTCTATTCAGTAACCAAGGCCGGTGTGGTTCGTGTCACCGAAACGCTGGCAGTCGAATGGTCGAAATTTCACATCAATGTGAATGGCATTGCGCCGGGCCTGTTCGCCACCGACATGGCCGATGGCATGATCGAGCGTGCTGGCGATTTTTCGGTACATTTCCCGCGCAAGCGGGTGGCTCAGCCGGAGCAGATGGACAGCACCCTGCTGTTTCTGGTGTCGCCGTCTTCTGATGCGGTGACCGGCACCGTGATCAAGATCGATGACGGTCAGGGTTCGCGCTAGAGTTAGTTCCTAGACCAGTTCGCCCTTGAGCAATTTGGGCAGATCGCCTGTTTCGCCTTTGGCCTCGGCCATGAATTGCGCCTTGAGCGGCGGAATCCGCTGAACCAAGCCGATGCCCATGCGGCGAATCTTCGAAGAGGTCTCTCCCGGCAGGCCGAACAGCCGCGTCAGCAGGTCGGTTGCCGCCGAAACCATCATATTGTCGAGGCTGCGCCAGCGGTCATAGCGCGCGAGAATTTGCGCATCGCCAAGATCGAGGCCGGTGCGCGCGCCCTCAACCAGACATTCGGTCAGCGCCGCGACATCGCGCAGGCCAAGATTGAGCCCCTGCCCCGCGATCGGGTGGATGCCATGGCCGGCATCACCGATCAGCACCAGACGATTGGCGGTCAGATGGGAGCTATGGTGAAAGCCCAGAGGGTAAGTCTGGCGGTCGGTCAGCAATTCAAGTTCGCCGAGAAAACCACCGGTTTTCTTCATCATTTCGGCGATGAAGGCGCGCTCGTTGATCTTGGCATAGGCCGGGCCGTCTTTTCTCGAGACCGTCCACACTACCGCCGAGCGGTGCTTGCCATCCGCATCGTCGAGCATCGGCAGGATGGCGAACGGGCCGGACGGGAAAAACAGCTCATAGGCGGTGTTGCCGTGCGGCTTCTCATGCGCGATCTTGCAGACGATCGCGCTATGATCATATTGCCAGTGCGCCATGATGATGCCGGCTTCCTCGCGCATCCGGCTACCGCGGCCATCGGCGGCGATCAACAGCGGCGCGGAAAGCTGGTCGCCATTATCGAGGATGATATCGACGAGATGTTCTCCGCGTTCGCAGGACGCGACCTGTGTCGACAGATATAGTGCAATGCCGTCATGGGCCTGAACCGCCTCGAACAACAGCCGCCGAAGCACGGCATTTTCCACCATGATGCCCATCGGGCCTTCGTCCTGCCCCGGGACAAAGTCCAGAGTGCCGGGCTTGAGTCCGTCGTTGACCAGTATTTTTGCGATATCACAGCCATGCGGCCGCAATTTGTCCGCCAGTCCGATGGCGTCAAACATGTTCCAGCTGGCGCTGTTGATCGCCGAGACCCGGGCATCATTTTGCGGGTTCAGCAAGTCGGCCGGATCGGCGCGGTCGATGATCGCTACGCGCAAGCCATGGGCGGCCAGGGTCAGCGCCTGGGTCAGGCCGATCATGCCCGCTCCCAATATGATGATGTCGCTTTGCCGAGAGTCAATTCCCATGGAGACGCCTTTCCGAGCCCGAATATGGGATATAGTTAGGCATCGACGGCCGGGAAGGAAAGGCAAATCCGGTAAAATAAAGCCAAGAAACTTGACGGCGAGTCCCCGATTCGCGCAAAGGAGCAGTTAGTTAACGCGCGCCTTCGGCTGGGGTGACGCACGGGAGTATATGATGGCGGAAAAAGCCAATGAAGCAAACTGGCGCGAGATCATGCGGCTCAGCCTGCTGCGCAGTGGTGCCCTGATCGGGGCCATCGCGATCTTTCTGGCGACCGTGTTCCTGTTGCTGGCACTGGCCAGCTATTCTCCCAGCGACCCTTCGTTCAATACATCGGCGGGCAGCGTTGAACATAACTGGATGGGGATTTTCGGTTCCTATATGTCCGACCTGTTATTGCTGCTGATCGGCTTGCCGGTCATATTATTCCTGCCGCTGCTATTGTTGCTCGCCAATCGCCTGTGGCGCGACATTCCCCAGCCCGACTGGAAGCAGCAGCTGCTTTGGTGCCTGGTAGCGACTTTGCTGGTGAGCACCGGCCTGGCGCTCTGGTTCCCCGAACCGGAAATGGAATTGCCTTCGGGCCTTGGCGGACTTTCCGGCATGCTGATCGCTAACGGAACCAGCGCCGGTCTCAACGCGATATCGGCCAGCTGGAGCGGCCTGATTTCCGGCATCCTGGTTGCGTTGACCGTGACTGGCGGTCTGGTCCTCGGCTATTTCAGCCTGAGACTCGACAGGCCGCTCTTCTCTGGAACATCTTTCAAAATCCCGGCGATGAAAAGCCCTTTTGCCGAGAAGGAAGACGGTCTGGTAATCGAGCCTGATCGGTCTGGCGTAACCAAACCCAAGTCCAAGAAAGAACCGGCTCCGCGCAAATCGGTCAAACCGGACAACCGGCCACCACCGGAAATCAGCGAACGGGCGTTGCCGCCGAAGAAAGCCGGCGTCAGCAAAGGCAAGCAGGGCGATTTCTTCGGGCCTTATGTGCTGCCATCGCTCGACCTGCTGACCCCTGCGCCGGAACAGAATAACAATGTGATCGACAAGGCCGGTCTGGAACGCAACGCGCGCCTGCTCGAATCCGTGCTCGACGACTTTCACGTCAAGGGGACGATCAACGCGGTCCGGCCCGGTCCGGTGGTCACCATGTACGAACTGGAACCGGCGCCGGGCATCAAGGCAAGCCGTGTCATCCAGCTGGCCGAAGATATTGCCCGCAACATGTCGGCGCTGTCGGCGCGTGTTGCCGCGATTCCCGGGCGCACGGTCATGGGGATCGAATTGCCCAATGCCAATCGCGAGATGGTGGTGCTGCACGAAATGGTCGGCAGCGACAGTTTCGCCGAGCAAACCGGCAAGCTGCCGATCATTCTCGGCAAGAATATCTCCGGCGATCCGGTTATCGCCGATCTGGCGCCGATGCCGCATCTGCTCGTCGCCGGCACCACCGGTTCGGGTAAATCGGTCGGCCTGAACTGCATGATATTGTCATTGCTCTACCGGCTGACGCCTGACGATTGCAAAATGATCATGATCGATCCGAAGATGCTGGAACTCAGCACCTATGACGATATTCCGCACCTGCTGTCGCCGGTGGTGACCGAACCGGCCAAGGCCATAAGAGCGCTGAAATGGGCAGTCGAGCAGATGGAAGAACGCTACCGGATGATGTCCTCCATCTCGGTGCGCAATCTGGCCAATTATAACGAGAAGGTGAAAGCCGCCAAAGCCAAGGGCCAGCCGCTCGGACGCCGCGTCCAGACCGGCTATGATCCCGAAACCTCGCGCCCGATTTACGAGGAAGAGCAGCTCGACTTTGAAGTATTGCCGCAGATCGTGATCATCGTCGACGAGCTTGCCGACCTGATGATGACCGCAGGCAAGGAAGTCGAATTCCTGATCCAGCGGCTCGCGCAAAAGGCGCGTGCGGCCGGTATCCACCTGATCATGGCGACGCAGCGGCCCTCGGTCGATGTCATCACCGGCGTGATCAAGGCCAACCTGCCGACCCGGATCAGCTTTCACGTCACCTCGAAGATCGATTCCCGGACTATTCTGGGCGAACAGGGCGCGGAACAGCTGCTCGGCAAGGGCGACATGCTGTACATGCCCGGTGGCAAGCAGCTGACGCGCGTTCACGGACCGTTCGTCTCCGATGACGAAGTCCGGCGGGTTGCCGACCACTGGCGCTCGCAGGGAACGCCCGATTATATCCAGGCGGTGACCGAAGAGCCCGAAGATGGCAGCTTTGCCTTGGACGGCGCGGATCTGAGCGACAGCAAGGAAGATCGCCAATATACGCAGGCTTGCCAGATTGTCTTCGAAAGCCAGAAAGTCTCGACCAGCTGGCTGCAGCGGCAATTGCGGATCGGTTATAATACCGCCGCGCGGATCATCGACCGGATGGAGGAAGATGATTTCATCAGCGCGCCCAACCATATCGGACGCCGCGAAGTGCTGCGCGACCAACATGGCGAGCCGCTCTAGGAGCAATATCCGGTCTGCTTCCTGACCGAATGATTAAGCCATTGTTCAATCGCCACTGGCTAGGCGGCCATCTGGATAATCTGGAGTTTTCGTAATGTTTAAATATGCTTTCGCCTTGATCGCTGCGCCGCTGGCACTGACGGCAAGCCTGCCCGCCACCGCACAGCAAAGCCCCGCCGACAGTCTGTCGAAAATTCAAGCCCATCTGCGCGCCATGTCGACGATGACCGCGAATTTCACCCAGACCGATCGCGGCGGGCAATTGCTGACCGGCACGCTCACCTTGAAGCAGCCCGGCAAGATTCGCTTTCAATATCAGAAAGATGCCAACTTGCTGATCGTCGGCGACGGGAAAGCGCTGACATTGATCGACTATGAAGTGAATCAGGTCCAGCGCTGGCCGATCAGCAATAGTCCGCTCGCCGCACTGCTCAATCCGGAACGGGACCTGTCAAAATATGGCAAAATCATTCCGACTCGCAATCCCGGGGTGCTGAGCGTCGAAGTCCGCGACCCGAAACGGCCGGAATATGGCATAATCACGATGGTTTTCACGAAAAAACCCGGCGCGCCCGGCGGTTTGAGCCTGGATGGATGGGTGTCGCTCGATTCGAAAAATAATCGCACATCGATCCGCCTGTCCAATCAGAAATTCGGTGTTCCGGTCTCCAACGGCAGCTTCAACTGGGATGATCCGCGGAAAAAAAGCCGCGGCAAGCGATGAACCGAGACCGGCTAAGGATCAGCAGAACATGATCTTTCTTTCGTTCATATTCCCGACAGAAACAGAGGACTATAACCAAATACAGGATGAGAAGAGACAGTCAGGTTTTCCCCCTGTTACCTGATCAAACAAGTCTCAACCCATCCGATGCGTGACGAACGCGAGTTTGCCCCCACCTCCTAAATGCCCCCGGAGGTGGGGGTTTTCCTTTCCCCGTCCTGCGAAATTTCCCGACATCTCTATCGCCTTTGGGCTTGGGTTTCGGCGCAAGCGTGGCTATCAGACTCGCCATGAGTGATAGTCTGAAAATCGTCAGCTGGAATATTAACAGCATCCGTGCCCGCCTCGACATTGTTGAGCGTTTCCTGACAGAGGAAGCACCCGATGTCCTGTGTCTGCAGGAAACCAAAGTGCGCAACGAACAATTTCCCGAAGGGATGTTCCGGCGCCTCGGCTATAATCACATGATATTGCACGGTCAGCCGATGCACCACGGCGTCGCGATCATCAGCCGCGTGCCGCTGCACAAGGATGAACGGTTTGACTGGCAGAATAATGGCGAAGCCCGCCATGTCGGTGCGGTGCTGCAAAATGGCATCAGAATCGAGAATGTCTATATTCCCGCTGGCGGCGAGATTGCTGACCGTGAACTCAATCCGAAATTCGGGCAGAAGCTCGATTTCTTCGGCCGGATGACCGAATGGTCGCAAAATCTGAAAGAGCCGACGATCCTGATGGGCGACTTCAATGTCGCGCCACTGGAATCCGATGTCTGGAGCCACAAGGCGCTGGTCAAGGTTGTCAGCCACACCCAGATCGAGATCGACCATCTCTACAAGATGCGCGACGCGCATGGCTGGGTCGATGTCGGCCGCAAGCTGATCCCCGATCCCGAGCGCCTCTTCACCTGGTGGAGCTATCGCGCCAAGGACTGGCGCGCCTCGGACAAGGGCCGGCGGCTCGACCATGTCTGGGTCAGCCCGGAGCTGGGAGACAAGGCGGTCAGCCATTCGGTCCTTGAAGACGCGCGCAGCTGGGGCAAGCCATCGGATCACGCGCCACTGATCACGGAATTCGAATTTTGAACGCAGCGCCTCACGACGAGGCCCGCAAGGCAGATGGGGCCCGGCAGGCTGCCGCTCGCCGAGCGGCCCGCGCGATTGACGCGCTCCGTCGGGGCTGGCCGATCGGCGTCAAAGCGAATGGCAAGCGGCTGAATCTGTTGCCGGTCGAGACCGGCAATCTGGATGAGGCCCTGCCCTCGTCCGGGACGGTCTCTTTGCTCATCTCAGCCAGCCGCGCAGCGACGCTGAAACTGCTCAACCAGTTCGCTGCCGCCGACCCGAACCTGCCGATCCAGATCAGCCTTCCGGCGCCCGTGACCGCAGCAGAGATTATAGCGATCGTCGATCCGGTGCTCGACATGCAATATCCGATGAAGGGACCGTTCCGCAGCGAGACTCTGACCAATGCGCCAGCCGCCACCGCCGCAATGGAACTGGCGCGCCAGGGCGGATTGCTCCCGGCGTTCGTGATCGTCGATGATGCGGAGGATAAAGTAGATGCAGAGGATGCCGCGGCCTATGCCGATTCCACCGCGCTGGCGATCAGCGCCCATGCCCGGCTCCCGGTCGCAGCCAATTCAGAAGCGCATATCTACGGCTTTCGCAGCGACGCCGATGCTACCGATCATGTCGCGCTGGTGGTTGGCAAGCGCGACAGCAGCACGCCGGTCGTGCGCCTGCACAGTGAATGCCTGACCGGCGACGTTCTCGGCAGCCTGAAATGCGATTGCGGGCCGCAGCTCCACGCCGCGCTCGGACAGATGACCGAGGCGAACTGGGGCGTCCTGCTCTATCTGCGGCAGGAGGGACGTGGGATCGGCCTGATCAACAAGCTGCGCGCCTATGCGCTGCAGGATCAGGGCTTTGACACGGTCGATGCGAACCAACGGCTGGGTTTCGCCATTGATGCGCGGGACTTTTCCATCGCCGCCCGGATGCTGGAGCTGCTCAACGTGCCCAAGGTCAGATTGCTAACCAACAATCCGGAAAAAGTGGAAGGTTTGGAAGCATGTGGCGTGACCGTGGAAGAACGGCTGCCGGTCAAGATTGCCGCCAATCCGCATAATGAATTCTATCTCGACACCAAGCGGGACCGGACGGGACATAAATTATAACGGTAGATGCAATTGGCGAAAGCAACGAAAGCACGCGCCGCCGACCGATGCCATCCAGCCTATTTTCAAGCCATGAACCAAGATGTGGCCAGAAAAACAATCCCCGTCCACACCCTCACCGCTCTCTCCAGCGCCCCGGTGTCCGGTACCAACCCTGTTTGCTGTGCACCCAGCGGCTCTTTTCCCAAACTCTGTTCCGCGGCGGATTGGGGTCCCAGAAGCCGTCAACCCAGACGAAGCGGACGCCGGTCCAGTCCCAATAGCCGTCAATCCAGACCGCTCCGACCACCGGGCGCGGCGGAATGATGACGCGGCGCGGCGGTGGTGGCGCATTGGCGATGAACGAAACCTGCAGACCGATGGGCACGCGTCCGTCCCGATAGGGTGAATGCATATGTCCGGCGCATCCGGTCAATATCATCGTGCCAGCCATGCATGCGGCAATATATTTGTTCTTCATGATTTCTTGCTCCTGTTTCGGGTGGGAGGACGGGTTTATAACGACCCCGGTTCTCTCAGTTTATCCTGATCCCGGTCACGGTCCTGGTCAGCATCCGGATCGATGATACGATCCCGGTCCTGGTCGCGATCCTGATCAGCATCCGGGTCGATAAGGCGATCCCGATCCTGGTCGCGGTCCTGTTCCGCATCCGGATCAATGATACGATCCCGATCCTGATCGCGATCTTGATCGGCATCCGGATCGATAAGGCGATTCTGATCCCGGTCGCGGTCCTGTTCCGCATCCGGATCGATGATACGGTCCCGATCCCGGTCACGGTCCTGATCGGCATCCGGGTCGATAACGCGATCCCGATCACGATCCCTGTCGCGGTCTTGATCCGGTTCAGCCTGACCATCCAATATCGGGTCACAGTCTTTTGTCTGATCGCAATCCCGATCTTGCAGCCGGTCCCGAGTCTGCAACATGTCCTGAGCGCCATCGGGCTTCATGTCCGGCGCACCGGTCCGTGGTGGCATCGGTGGCGACGGGCGGCTTGACGATGCCTGATCTGCAACGTCCGCATCTATAGCGGAGGCGCTGGCAATGGTGAGAGGCGCAACGGCGAACATCATCGACGCGGCGGCGGGTATGACAAGTAGTTTTTGCATTTGAGACTCCTTTGCTGGAACCCAAAATCTATCAGTGCGACCTGCTTCAACACAATCGGGGCAATTACGTATAGGAACAAAAGCCACGCCGACTATCTGTTACCCCAAGGAAAAACGGGGTTAAATTCAATGAACTATTCACGATTCAAACATGGTTGCGGTGTGTCCCTGCTCTGCCTGATGGCCGGTATAAGCTATCAGGCTCAGGCCCAGCCCGAAACGCAGGCACCTCCTCTGGAAGAGGATAGCGAGCCAGCGCAAACGGTTGCTTCCGATGCGATAAGCTTTGATGCCGAGCTTGATATGGCGTTTGGCTATCTCGACAATATTTTTGCCACGCAAAATGACGAGGTCGATGATCTTATTGGTATAGCGCGGCCCCGGCTTGACGTTCTGGCCAAGGGTGAAAATTACCAAATTTCCGTCACCGGCCGCGGTGAAATCGGGCGCTATGAAAGCAACAGCGCAGAAGATTATGATGATTGGCAGATCGGCCTGAACAGCCGCGCGCGCCTGTCATCCGAACTGACTATAGTTGGCGGCGGAGACTATCGCTGGGATCATGAAAACCGGTCGTCTCCCGAAGATGTCAACGGCCTGAACCCGACCGAATATCAGCGCGGCTATGGTTTTGCGGGGCTGCTCTGGAACAAGGGCGATATATCGGCCCGCATCGCGGGAACCATTACCGATCTCAATTTCTCCGACATCCCGTCCACATTCGGTACGATCAACAATGATGACCGTGACCGGGTCCACTATGAGCTGGGCGGGCGGTTCGGCTATGAACTGTCCTCGGGGACGGATATTTTCGTTCAGGCCGCTTATGACGAGCGGCGCTATGATGATGATTTTGACGATTTTGGATTTGCGAGAAGCAGCGATGGCTATTCGGCGGCGCTTGGTCTCCGTCACAAATTTTCTCCACAATTGAGCGCCGAAATATACGCCGGTATATTGGAACAAAATTATGACAGCCCTTTGCTGCGTGATGTCAGTACGGTTGATTTTGGCGCGCTGCTCGACTGGCGGGATCCGACCGGGATATCCGCTACCGTCCGTGTTGATCGCACGGTCGAGGAGACGACCCTGCCAGGTGCTTCCGCCTATATTCTGACCAGTGGCCAATTTTCCTTGCGCGCGATCAATACGCCGCGGTTAACCTCGGGCTTCATCATCCAGGGTTCGCATTATGATTATTTCGGCGCATCACGATCCGAATTTGTCACGTCCACCGGACTGTGGGCGCGCTACTGGCTCGACAAACGGATTTATCTGGGTGCCGACTATGACTTTGCCCAAAGGACATCCAATCGGGCCGGTTTCGATTATGATGAAAACCGGCTGTTCCTGAGGATTGGCGCGCAGTTGGAACCGCGCAAGAATTGGGACGCCGCAAGCCAATTCTCCTTATCGGGTAAATCCGGTCCGGGCGGCGGCTACGGCGCATTGTTGTTCAGTCACGGCACCATGACCACTGGTCTCGACGGGCCGCGGGGAAATGGCGGCAGCAACACTGCGGATTTCGGTGATGATGGCGCTGCGGCTGTTGCAGCAGCCGGCTATGGATTTGTCACCGGACCAATTTATCTGGGGCTGGAAGTGGAAGGCCAACTGGCCGGACCGGAATGGAATCACAACGCCAGCCGCGTGTTTTCGTTGGAAAAGAAAGACAGTTTTGGAGCAAGCCTCCGCCTTGGCTATGTCAATGCAGGTTCCGACCTTGTCTATGGCCGTTTTGGCGTTGTTTCGAGCCGGTTCCGGACCATCTATGATCATCCGGGCAGCTCTGCCGATATCAGCGAACGGGAGACCGGTGTCGGGTTCGGACTGGGCATGGAAGCCGGCTTTGGATCGCGCGGTTTTGTTCGCGGGGAATATTCTCTGGCCTCATATGGTGACTATGATGTGCCCACAGGCCAGGGCGAGTTCGACAATTTTTCCAACAGCGAAAATCAGTTTCGCCTGGGCATCGGTTTTCGCCTTGGTGCCACGCCGGAATCCGATCAGCCCGCTCATGATTTTTCCGGAGCCTATGCCGGCGTCCAGTTTGGCCACGGATCGGTGATCAGCCAGAATTTCGGATTTCGGTCCGGCGGCGTACCGATCGACATCTCGCGCAGCAGCGCCGGGCCGGTTTTCGGCCTGCTGGCCGGCGGGGGAATTGTCTGGGAAAAATTCTACCTTGGCGCGGAGATTGACGCAGATATATCCAATATCGACTGGAATATTGACCGGGACCCCTCGGGCAGAATTTTCTCAACCGAGCATGAATATTCCTACGGAAGCAGCGCAAGACTGGGTTACCAGATCAGCGATTCAGCACTGCTATATGGGCGAATTGGTGTCGTCCGCACCAAGTTCGACACACAGTTTTCCACCAGCAATATTTCTGTCCGCGAGAAAAACTGGAAAACCGGCACCCGCTTTGGCGGAGGGGTGGAGTTGGGGCTCAGTTCGAGCGCCCGATTGCGAGTTGATTACACCCATACCGACTATGGCGCTTTCGACATCGAGGCTGATCAGTCGGTCGACAGATTCGACAATAGCGAGAATCTTTTCCGCATCGCCCTGGCGTTCAAACTGTGACCGGCTGCTACTGACAAGCACGTAAGTATCATTCCTTAGAGACACAAATCACTCGTCAGCTAATTTGCAACGGTACCTATAAACAGAGGAACTTATCGTGAAGAATACAAGCAAGATTACATCTTATAAGAAGCTTTCCATCACCACAGCAATGGCAGCGATTCTGGCACTGGGTGTTGTACCGTTCGGGTCAACCCATGCAGCCAATGCCGCCATCCAGGACAGTCATAGCAGCGGCTCATCCGACCATAGCGATCATGACAGCGATCACGGATCAAAGGGTCAGAAGGGCGGCAAAGGCGATGCTGCCGGTGAAAAGGGACAGGGTAAAAAAGGTGGCCATGACAGTCTGGAAGATATTTTCCGGGATGTGACTGCCAGTTCCGACGACGGAGAGGAAGATTCGGACAAGCCCGCATGGGCCGGCGGTGGCGGCGGAAAAAATGACCGCGGAGAAAAGCCTTCGACCGCGGGCAGCGCCAGAGGAGACCTTTATGGTGACATGTATGTCATCCTGCGCGATGACAATGGCGTTCCGATCCTGAGTGAAGATGGTTTTGTTCAGCCGATTGATGCGGACGGCAATCCGCTCCCGCTGGACGAGGAAGGCGCACCGATTGATCCTTCGCTCGCTACCGAAGTGGAATTGGGCCGCTTGAACGTCGGCCGCGCGCCAACACAAGTTCTGGATCGCCGGGCCGAAGAGGTTATCACCTTGCTGAATACAGCAACCGATGTTTCCCTCGATGCTGCTGGCCGTCTGGTTCTGACTGTCGATGGCGTCGCTAAGACGATTGACTCGCCACTGGAAAATCTGGCCATCTATGTGGCGCTGATGACCACCGGAACCATTCCGGGTGTCGAAGACCTGCCGGGCACCGAATTCGATCATCTGGTTGATGGTGTCCTGACAATGGAAGATCTGGTCTCGGCAGCCGCTTTCGCTGCCGGAGCCACGGACAAGACCGGTTCATTCTCGGTTGATGAAGTTGCCTATCTCAATGCCTTCCTCGGCATCAATATCGAGAAAACCGGTGATGTGGCCTATTCGGTCTTCGACTTCAGCGAATTCTCCTACGATCGATCCGATATGTATGAAGATATCACGGTTGAAGTGCTGATCAAGCAACCAGATGGAACCTATGCTCCCACGGTTATCAACGTTTATGAAGTGATCTTCAACAACGAGGATTATAGCGGCAGCGGTTCGATCTCTGTGTTCTCGCAAGCAGCAGATGATGCCCGGGCAATCATCAACTTCATCCATGAATATGAAGTTCCTGCCGACAGCGTGAACTAGGACTGCGGCTTTCGATAAAAGTGCCCCGCCCGGAAGTTCCGCTTCTTTAAACGGAGTGAGAATATCCGGGCGGGTTCGCCACCAAGACATAGTCCCCCAGAAATCCAGACGGAGATGATGATATGTTTTTACCAACAGATTTGAAAAAATTGGCGGCAAAGGGCTCCGCGTTGATGCTGACGCTCATGCTGTTCGCCTGCATGACCGCGACTCCCTATCAGCCCAATATTTCCGGTCAGAAAATAGCTGGCGGATATTCGGAAACCCGCCTCGGCGAGAATCGCTACCTGGTCAGCTTTGAAGGCAACACGCTGACCTCGCAAGACCGGGTGGAGAGCTATCTGCTCTATCGCGCAGCGGAATTGACCATCCAGAATGGCGATCAATGGTTCAAGCTGCTCGACCATACCACGGAAGCTGACCGGCGAACTTATGTCGACCGCTATCCGCGGATCAGCAGATATGGGCCTTATTATGATTATTGGCGCCCCCACTGGAGCTATTATGCCGGCAGTGACTGGGTGATCTGGCATCCTTATGGCACCAGCCGCTTCTGGTCCTACGACGTTGACATACGCACGGTCGAGAAATTCAAGGCACAGGCCGAGATCAAGATGGGCAAAGGGAAAATGCCGACAAACGGCGACCGGGTATTTGATGCACGCACCGTCATCAACGATCTGGGACCAACAATCGAACGGCCGGAAGACGATTGATCGCGGAAACCGGTATTGAATCGAACAAAAAAACCTCCGCTTTCGAAGGGAAGCGGAGGTTTTTTTATTGGCTTTGCGTGGATGAACTAGAACGGAACATCGTCGTCCAGATCGCTGTCAAAGGCGCCGCCTCCCTGACCGCCGCCGGGACCGCCACCGGTCTGGCCCCAGCCGCCGCCGGAACCACCGCCAGAGCCGCCACCCGAAGGCGCGCCGCCGCCCCAGCCGTCATTGGAGCCGCCGCCCTGACCGCCGCCGCCGGGCTTGCTGTCGAGCATTTCCATTTTCGCGTCGAAACCCTGCAACACGACGTCGGTCGAATAGCGGTCATTGCCGGACTGGTCCTGCCATTTGCGGGTTTGCAGCTTGCCTTCGAGATAGACCTTGCTGCCCTTGCGCAGATATTTTTCGGCAACGCCGGCCAGGCCTTCGTTATAGATCGAGATATTGTGCCACTCGGTCTTTTCCTTGCGCTCGCCGGTTTGCTTGTCTTTCCAGCTTTCCGATGTCGCGACGCTGAAATTGCAGACTTTTCCGCCGTTTGCAAAAGTACGCACTTCCGGATCCTTGCCCAGATTGCCTACGATGATGACTTTGTTGATGCCGCCGGCCATTTCAAATTCCCCAAAAAAATAACGTGATTAACGATTCTTGGGAGACTCTATAGACCGAGGGCGACGGCACTCCAATATGTAATACCGGCCGCGACATAGGCGAGCGCAAAAAGATAGGCGAGCATGAACATCGGCCATTTCCAGCCGTTGGTTTCGCGCTTGGTCACGGCAATGGTCGAGATGCATTGCGGGGCAAAGACAAACCAGGCGAGAAAGGCCAGCGCCGTGGGCAATGACCATTTGCTTTGCAGCCGCTCGGTCAGCGATTTGGCCTCTGCTTCCTCATCCGATGCATCGATAGCATAGGTCGTGGCGAGCGCTGCCACCGCCACTTCCCGTGCCGCCATGGCCGGGATCAGGGCGAGCGCGATATCGCGATTGAAGCCGATTGGCTTGACGACGGGCGCGATGACATTGGCGATCCGTCCGGCGACGCTATAGTCAACCTGGCTCATTCCGCTGTCTTCGGGCACTTTCGGGAAAGTGAGCAACAGCCACAGCACCACAGTAGCGGCGAAGATGATCGTTCCGGCACGGCGCAGGAAAATCCAGGCGCGCTGCCACAGGCCGATCAATATGTCGCGCACGCTTGGCAGCTGATATTTCGGCATTTCCATCAGGAAGCCGCTATTCGGCCCCTTGGTTACCGTCGACCGCAGCACCAGAGCGACGATCATGGCACCGACAATGCCGAATACGTAAAGCCCGAACAGCACCAGCCCCTGCAGACCAATGCCGGGTCCGACGGTGGTCGGCGGAATGAATGCGCCGATTATGATCGCATAGACGGGCAGACGCGCCGCGCAGGTCATCAGGGGAGCAACCAATATGGTGGTCAACCGATCTCTCGGATCGGAAATGCTGCGCGTCGCCATGATGCCGGGAATGGCGCAGGCAAAGGACGACAGCAGCGGAATGAAGCTGCGGCCCGACAGGCCGACGCTGGCCATCAGGCGATCCATGATGAAGGCGGCGCGGGTCATATAGCCGCTGGCTTCGAGCAGCAGGATGAACAGGAACAGGATCAGGATCTGCGGCAGGAACACGACCACCGAACCGACACCGGCAATGGCGCCTTCGATGATGAAGTCGCGCAGGAAGCCCGGAGACAAATTCGATTCAACGGCTGCAGCAACCCACTCGCTGGCGCCTTCAATCCAGCCAATGGGTGCTTCGGACCAGGCGAAGACCGCCTGAAACATGATGAACAGGACCGCGAACAATATGAAGGGTCCGGCGAATGGATGCAAAAAGAGCCGATCGGCCCGCTCCGACCAACGTCGTCCGGCGGTTTCCGAAACAATCGCCTGATTGGCAATCAGCTTGGCCTGCTGCCGCAAACCGTGATCACGATCCTGCGCGACGATCGGTCCGACGCCGTCCTGCTTGAGCTTGAGACGGCTTTCCACAGCAGCAGATAATTCTTCCAGACCGCGCCGCCGCACGGCCACGGTCGGAATCACTGGCACGCCGAGGGCTGCCTCGAGCCTCGCCGGGTCGAGTATCAGCCCGTCCCGCTCTGCCAGATCCATCATGTTGAGCGCCACGACGACCGGATGGCCGAGCGCAATCACCTCGAGCGCAAAGCGCAAGTGATTGTCGAGATTGGCGGCATCCAGAACCAGGATGATAGTGTCGGGCTTGCGCTCGCCTTTCTGCAATCCCATGATGACGCCGCGCGTCACTTCTTCGTCGGGACTGGTCGGATCGAGGCTGTAGCTGCCGGGCAAATCCACCAGTTCGGCGGGGCGTCCGTCGGCGAACGTGAAATGACCGGATTTGCGCTCGACCGTCACGCCGGGATAATTGGCAATCTTTTGCCGCGCGCCGGTCAGTGCGTTGAACAGGGCGCTTTTGCCCGAATTGGGGTTGCCCGCGAGGACAATGAGGGGAGCAGCTTCGGTCATCAATCAGGCGGCGATCGGTACCGCGACCGGCTGGACCGATATCGCCTGCGCGTGCGATTTGCGGATGGCTATCATCATCCGCCCGACTTTCAGGGCAATCGGATCATTCAGGCCGAACATCCCCTTGTGCAATTTCTCCACCGACACGCCTTCATCAATGCCGAGCGCGCGCAGACGGCGGCCTTCGGTGTCGGAAATGGCGGCCCAGTCGATTGCCACGATTTCAGCATTTTGCTTCAGTGACAGCTGGTCAAGGGTTGTGGGTGTTTGCATATATCGCAACGGGGCCTTTCTAATTGCGATTGATTATCAATATTGATTAGTCTTGGCGAGTCTTTTTGTGCGAATTGGATTGAAACCACGGGGATAATGATCCGCATCAGCCCCACAACGACTTCAGGCGCTCAGGTTCCCCGATAGCGCAACCGGCCAACAAAGCGGGCCATGCTGAACCGGTCGCCACGCCGGCCAGTGACCCTGGCCTTGACCTTTTCGAACTGCATGACATTTTCGATCCGGCGGTCGAGAAAGGCTTTGGTTTCGGAATAGCCTTCGCTTTCATCATCGAGAAAAACGCTGAGCGTGCTGCCATAGACACCCGACAACAGGGTGCGCTTGGTATAATGATTATAGTCGGTCGCGACATCACCGGCGAGCCGCCACATCTTGTCGGCTGCCCGCCAGCCCATTTTCGCGGCCCGGCGCAAATGCGGCGGTGCCGCCAATATCGCCAGCGCGCGCCGCAATCCTTCGCGATCTCCCTCAAGCGCTTCCAGCCGGGCTTCGACCAGCGCCTTGATGCGCTCCCGTATTTTCATGGCGGCGAGTTCATCGGCGCTGTATTTCGCCGCCATTTTCTCATCCACAGCCTGAAACCAGGCGTCGATCATATCGACCGGGCCTTCGTTGAAAGCGAGTCTGGCTAGATCGGCATCTACGCCGGCAAGGTCCGCAGCGGCCAATACGGCCTTCTCGTTCCAGCCGTCAAACGCCGCCTGCGCGGCCAGTGCGGGCGCGAGAAAGGCGCGCACTTCATCCAGGGTCGGATCTTCGGGAAGCGATGCGGACATGAGAGTTCCTTTGAAATCAGAGCTATCAATATAGACAGAAATTGCTTCGTTTCAAACCATTGCATTCGGGCCCACGGCATCTTAACTGTCTGATTAACAATCCATGCCTCTTGTTTCAGGGAATTTCATCTTGACCACATTGTTCGATCCGATCACCGTTGGCGCCATCGAGGCCTCCAACCGCATGTTCATGGCTCCGCTCACCCGCTGTCGTTCGACCATGGAATTTGTCCCGACCCCGATCATGGGCGAATATTATGCCCAGCGCTCCGGCGCCGGCCTGATCATTTCCGAAGCCACCGGAATCAGCCAGCAGGGCCTCGGAACGCCTTTCGCACCGGGCATATGGAATGAAGCGCAGACCGAAGCATGGAAGCCGGTTATCGAACGCGTCCATCAGGCCGGTGGCAAGATCATCTGCCAGCTGTGGCACATGGGCCGCATCGTCCATCCCGACTTCCTGGATGGCGAGAAACCGGTTTCCGCTTCCGCGACAACCGCACCGGGCAGCGTCCGCACCTATCAGGGCAAACGCGACTATGAAGAAGCGCGCCCGCTGGAAATCTCGGAAATCCCCGGCTTGCTCGATGATTATCAAAATGCAGCCGAGAACGCGAAAAAGGCCGGCTTTGACGGGGTGCAGCTGCACGCCGCCAATGGCTATCTGATCGACCAGTTCATTCGTTCCGGCACCAATTTGCGAACCGACGAATATGGCGGCCCGGTAGAGAACCGTATCCGTCTGCTCGGCGAAGTGACCCAGCGGCTGGTTGATGTCTGGGGCAGCGACCGGGTTGCGGTTCGCCTGTCACCCAATGGCGATTCTCAAGGCGCCGATGACGCGACGCCAGTCGAAACATTCACCGCAGCGGCGAAACTGCTCGACAAGATCGGCATCGCCTTTCTCGAGCTGCGCGAGCCCCCTGCCCACGGCACCTACGGCAATACCGATGTGCCGCCAGTAAGCCCGCAGATCCGACCCGTGTTCAACGGCCCGCTCGTGCTCAACAGCGATTATTTTTATGACAATGCGACCGCAGCGCTGGTCGAGAACAAGGCCGATGCGATCAGCTTTGGCCGGACCTTCATGACCAACCCCGATCTGCCCGAACGCTTCCGCCAAGGTGCAGAGCTCAACCCGATCGACTTTACCCCGACATGGTATAGCCAAGGGCCAGAAGGATATGTCGACTATCCGACGATGGAACAAAAAGAGGCAGAGTCTGCCTGAACAAAGGGCGCTCGGCTAAAAGGCGCTCTTCAAGCGGCGGAACATGTCCTGAACCGCTGATTCGTCTTCAATTTCCTGCTCCAGCCGCGTCGAGAGGCGCTGCAGGCGCAGGAACAATTCTTCGCTGGCCATGATAATCTGGCGCGCCTCTTTCGGGAACCGGTTCACCATCCGCGGATCGGAGACCGGCGCGTCGCCGAGCCTGCGGTCATGATTCCAGACCTCTCCTTCGGACAATTCCCCGCTCTGAAGCGCTTTCTGGTTCAGCAACCAAGCAATGCAGTGCATCAATCTTGTCGTCACTTTCAGTGATTCACAGGAAAAGGATACGACCAGGAGATCGCCCGAATCGGTTTCATCATTGAAACGGCCCGATTCAAAATAGGATCGCGCCTCATCCGCCAGGACCATCGCTTCAGTATAAAGGGCGTCCATCAGTCTCAGCGTCAAAAGGGATTCACGATCTGGCATATTTGCTCCGTAGCAACTTATCGTTGTCGGTTGACAGGCAATTTTACAATAGAGATAGCTCCGTAAGGCGTCTGTTTCAAACTGACACGCGGGGATTTCTGGGGTTAACTGGTGGACAGTTGTGGTTAACGATTTGTAAGCCCGCAGAACAGCTTGCGCGTCAGGCAATGATGTCGGGAATGAGCTGGTTTTCGATCAGGATGATACGATCGCGCAACTGCAATTTTCTTTTCTTGAGTCGAGCCGTCCGGAGCTGATCTATATTGCCTGCGTCTACCAGCGCGGCGATCGCTTCGTCGAGATCGCGATGCTCCGTTTTCAGCAGTTCGAGCCGCATTTGCAACTCTTCATCGCTCATCCCCATTTCGGTTCAATCTCCCCCTTGCGCCATTGCAACAATTTTGTAATCTTATTCCTATTCATGGTTCATGTCGAAACCAAGACAATTTAATCATGAAGACGAAACGCCACGGTCAATTGGCTGGTACAGCAGGAAAGGAAGCTTTCATCCTCTTTCAATTTCAAAAAACAACATTTTTGAGGAGACTTTAATGATTCAGAATCACATGTCAGCATTGCGCAACAAACACGAAGCGCTGGAACGCAAAATCAATGAAGAAGAAACCCGGCCTCTTCCCGACACGATTCGAATCCACAGTCTCAAGAAAGAGAAGCTCCGACTGAAAGAAGAGCTGCAGGATTAGCACGGGCTCGGCGACCCCGTTCAAACCAGACTGGCAATAAAAATCTGTTTTGGCCAAAGAGCTCTTTTTCAACATCGCGCTCACTTGGCGTTTCTGCTAGGCGACTATCATGCCCACAACAGATCCTTCGAGTACCAAGACCGCCCGTAGCATCCTGACCGGCCTCCGGTCGATCATGGCATCGCGCGGTAATGCCCAGATTAAATTGAACCAGGTCGTCGATACGATCGCGGATGCGGTAAGCAGCGAGGTCTGTTCGATATATCTGCGGCGGGATGGCGTATTGGAATTATTCGCCACCCGCGGCCTGAACGCCGAAGCGGTTCACGTCACGAAACTCGCTATGGGTGAAGGTCTGACCGGCTATATCGCCAAAAATGTCGAGACACTGAACCTCGACGAAGCGGCCAGTCATCCCGATTTTCAATATCGGCCGGAAACCGGGGAAGAAAAATTTCATAGCTTTGCCGGCGTGCCGATCATCCGCAACCAGCAGGCAATCGGTGTATTATGCGCCCAGCATGTCGAACCGCGTCGATATTCCGAAGTGGAGATTGAGGCATTTCAGACAGCCGCGATGGTGCTGTCGGAACTGATCACCAGCGCTGAATTTGTTGATGACAATTTCGCGGAAGAAACCGCGTCGCTGGACAATGGTGCCACTCGTCTGAGCGGCTTGCAACTGGTCAAGGGCAAGGCCAGCGGCCACGCGGTATTCCACCAGCCACGGGTGAAAATCGAACATACGGTAGCGGAAGACACCGAAGCCGAGCGGCATCGGGTTTACTCCGCCTTCGACAAGATGCGCGACCAGATTGAACAGATGACCAGTCAGGCGGAATTCGGCATCGGTGGCGAGCATGAGGCCGTGCTCGAGACCTACAAGATGTTTGCTTATGATGAGGGCTGGAGCCGGCGCATCAATGAAGCGATCGACAGCGGCCTGACCGCCGAAGCGGCGATCGAAAGAGTGCAGCAGCATACCAGGATGCGGATGCGGCAGATTGACGACCCACTGCTGGCGGAGCGCATGCATGATCTGGAAGATCTGGCCAACCGCCTGTTGCGCACCGTTTCCGGCCAGATGGGCACCGCGGCAAAAATGGGCCTGCGGCAGGACACTATCCTGATCGCCCGCAATCTGGGACCGGCGGAATTGCTCGAATATGACCGGCGCAAGTTGAAAGGCGTGGTCCTCGAAGAAGGCTCTCTGACCGCCCATGTCACGATCATTGCACGAGCAATGGGCATTCCCATACTCGGCCAGGTCAAGAATATCCGGCAAGTCGTCCGGGAAGATGATCATCTCCTGCTCAATGTCGACGAAAATGTCGTATTTGTCCGGCCCGGCCCTTCGGTCGAGGAGGCGTTTGAAGCGCAGCTCGAGCTCAGCCAGAAAAAGCGCGCTGCTTATTCCGAACTGCGCGACAAGGAAGCGATCACCAAAGACGGGGTGCGGATCACCGTCAATATCAACGCGGGCTTGCGGGACGATCTGGCATTGCTCAATCTAACCGGGGCGGACGGCATCGGACTGTTCCGGACCGAATTCCAGTTCCTGGTCGCCGCGACCATGCCGGGACGGGCTGGCCAGACCCGTTTCTACCGTGATGTCCTTGATTCTGCGGGCGAAAAGCCGGTGATATTCCGCACTATCGATATCGGCGGCGACAAGCCGCTCCCCTATTTTCAGGCAAGCGAGTCCAAAGAAGACAATCCGGCCATGGGCTGGCGGGCGATCCGCATCGGTCTGGAACGGGATGCCCTGATGAAAGTCCAGGCGCGAGCCCTGATCGAGGCTGCGGCCGGTCGAAAGCTGAACGTCATGTTCCCGATGATCGCGGAGCCATGGGAATTCGATGAAGCCAAGGCGGTATTCGAAAATCAGCGCGCCTATCTGCTCAGCCAGAAAAAACGCCTGCCCACGCAAATCAGATATGGCGCCATGCTCGAGGTCCCAGCCCTGGCAGAATGTCTTGACCTGATGGCAGACCGGCTCGATTTTCTGTCGATCGGGACCAATGATCTCACCCAGTTTCTGTTTGCGGCGGACCGCAGCAATCCCAAATTGGCGGAACGATTTGACTGGATGAGTCCGGCGATTCTCAGATTCTTGCGCCGCGCCTCGGTCGATGCCGAACGGTTCGGCATCCCGCTGAGCGTATGCGGGGAAATGGGTGGCCGCCCGCTGGATGCTCTGGCGCTATTGGGGCTCGGCATTCGCAGTCTGTCAATCACCCCGGCATCGGTTGGCCCGATCAAGGCGATGGTCCGGTCGCTGGATCTCGGTCAAGCCAAGCTGGAAATTGAATCCATCCTGAAAGAAGCACCTGCCGAACCGCGATCGCGTCTCGAACAATGGGCCAGTCAGCGCAATGTCGACCTGGACTGATCAGTTTTAAGACCATCAGCCGACAAATTTTCTGTTGAAGGGCGTAAAATGGTAAAATCCAGCGTCTAGAACATGATAGTCATTGACTTTTGTTGGCCAAACTGGCTTTTTTCAAGGAAATATCCGGGAAGTGCGAAAAGGGTCGCAAATTGATCCGGCCAAGGGAGTATTGAGTGGCCGAAGAAACCAATGACGACGAAAATGTCGAACTGAATCTGCACAGCACCGGCGAAATATTGCGCCGTGCTCGCGAGCAGAAAAGCATGTCGCTGGAAGACATATCCAAGAAAACCCGAATTCCGCAGCGCCATCTGGAATCGATTGAAAGCGGTGATTTTGACGCTCTTCCCGGACGCACTTATGCGATCGGCTTTGCCAAATCCTATGCCCGAACGGTCGGTCTGGTCGATGCGACCATCGGTAGCCAGTTGCGCGAAGAAATGGAAGAACTGGGTCATGGTGCATTCCAGCCTGAAATGAGTGGATATTCTCCCGCCAATCCCTCCAGTGTCCCGCCGCTCTATCTCGCATGGACTGCCGCAGCTATCGCTGCATTGGTATTGATCGGCTATCTTGTTTGGCGATCATTGGTCCTCAATCCGGATGCCATTACGCCGACAGCAGAAAGCGAAATCGCAACGCCGGTTGAAAGCGCGGCGGAGAATATTAATCCGCAGACCGTAGAAGATGGCAGTCCGCTGCCATCGAGTCAGGGAACTGTTGTACTGACTGCTACCGAAAATGTCTGGATGAAAATCTATGATGCCAAGGGCGAACGCCTGTTTGAAAATGAATTGGCCGCCGGGGATACGTTCACTGTTCCAGCGGATGCCGACGACCCGCAGATTCTGACCGGACGTCCGGCAGCACTGACTGTGACGATAGACGGCCAGGTTGTCCCGCAACTGGGTACTGCAGAGCGAACCATCAAGGATGTCGGCGTCAGCGCGGCAGCTTTGCTTGCTCGTGAAACAGTCAGCGATCCGGCAGCCGATTTAACGTCTGACTGAGGACGGCGCGCATCATCATGATAGCGAAGAGCGGCAGGACAAGGGCCGCTTTCCTTCATGTATTTCTTTACTTTTCAGTGTAGTATATGGTTATTATACGCGAAATCAGCGGAGGCCTCGATGAAGAAATTCGGTATCACAATTCTGCTCACCAGCTTGCTAGTCAGCACGCCGGCATCGGCTCAGAATGCAAATGTCGACAAGCGCGTCGATCGGCTGGAGCAGGAAATGCGCGCGGTTCAGCGCAAGGTTTTCCCTGGCGGGTCCAGCCGCTATTTCGAACCTGAAATCACCGCCGAAACCGGCCCTGCATCGCCGGCAGCGGCGACCACGACTTCGGCCGTTTCCGATTTGATCGCGCGCGTGGATACGCTGGAGCGCAGCTTGGCCAACCTCACCGGTCAAGTTGAGGAAAACGGGTTTCGACTGAAAAAAATCGAAGACCGGTTGGCCGCAGCCGAAGCGTCCGCAGCGATCCCCACGGCCACGAGCGCTGCCGGAACTGCACCGATAGTGGCCCCAAAAACCACTCCCAAAGCAGCAGCGGCTGAGGCTGCCCCCGATCCCAAGCGGGTGGTTGGCGTTGCCGCGATTGTCATGCCGGATACCGGCGATGCCGGTGAAGACGCCTATGTATATGGCTATCGCTTGTGGGAAGCCAAATTCTATCCCGAAGCGCAGGCGCAGCTGAAGAAAATGGTCGAGGATCATCCGGCCCATCGGCGCGCGAGCTTCGCCCAGAACCTGCTCGGTCGTGCCTATCTTGATGATAAGAAACCCGCTCTGGCTTCGGTTGCTCTCTATGAAAATTATCAGAAAAGACCGCGCGGAGAACGCGCTCCGGACAGCCTCTATTTCTTGAGCACCGCCCTGGTACAACTGGGCAAGAAGCCTGATGCCTGCCGCGTATTGGCAGAAATGCAGGATGTCTATCCCGAAGTTGCCAGTGGCCGGCTTGCCGATCGCGTGATATCGGGCAAGGCTGCCGCCAACTGCAAATGAATCATGGATGATGAAGCCGCCTCGCTCGACGAACGGTTTGTGCAGGCGCTTGATCGGCTGATTCCCGCATTTGCATCGAACGAGGAAAAGCTGGGGCTGGCCGTATCCGGCGGTCCCGACAGCCTGGCTCTGCTGCTGCTCGCATCGCAAGCCCATCCGGGCCGGATTGCCGCAGCAACCGTCGATCACGGCTTGCGCCCTGAGGCTCTTGCGGAAGCAGAATTCGTGGCATCAATCTGTAGCGATCGCGGCATCCCACACGAAATATTGCGACCGGTCGTCCCGATCCGCGGCAGTATCCAGAGCGCGGCAAGACGAGCCCGTTATGGATTGCTGCTCGACTGGATGAAGGACAAGCATATCCAATGGCTGGCCACCGCCCATCATGCCGATGATCAGCTGGAAACAATGATCATGCGCATTTTGCGCGGCAGCGGTATCGACGGCATGTCGGGGATCAGGGAGAAACGGGCCCATATCATCCGGCCCCTGCTGCATTTTCAAAAGGCGGAACTGATCTCCTATGTTGCCAATCAGGGTCTGGACGCGGTCGATGATCCATCCAATCGCGATCAGGGCTTTGACCGGGTGCGGGTGCGCAATGCGCTTCGCGATCTCGAAGGCTTCGACACCAGCCTTGCCAGCCAGAGCGCAAGCGCCCTGGGGTCGGCGCGCGAGGCACTGGAATGGATGGTGGAGTGGCTCGCCGAGGAACATGTCACAGCCAACGACACAGGCTGCACCCTCGCTCATACCAACTTTCCGCACGAGATCCAGCGGCGGCTGTTGCTCAGATGCCTGCATATCTGTGACCCTGCCCTCTCGCCGCGCGGTAGCCAGATCGACCAGACGATCAGTGCGCTGGAAAAGGGCGAAACCGTCACACTCGGCAATATATTGTGCCGGGGCGGTGAGAGCTGGTCCTTTCAGACCGCTCCAAAGCGCCGCAACAGCTGAATGTTCTCAATCTGGCATATTCTGATCGATTACGATCACACTGATCGGTAAAAACATTGGCCTTCATATTGTCATCCGCAGCAAAAGGACTATCTTTAGAGAAATGAAAAAATCTCGGCGCGATGCCATTCATCCGCCGCGACAGTGATTACAGGATAAGATGCGCGATGAATGACGAACAGGATCCCAAAGAAAACCCCTGGATGAAAAGCATGTTCATCTGGGCCGGCGTCATCGTGGCGCTGCTGCTCACGGTTTCGATGTTTGGCGCTGGTGCGGCCTCGGATGCTGGCACAGGAATCAGCTACTCCTCCTTCCGCAACAAGGTTGAAGAAGGCAGCGTGAAAAGCGTTTCCATCGCGCCGGACAAGATCACCGGTGAACTGACCAATGGCGACATGTTCTCTACCACGCCGGTTGGCAGCGATCCGTCGCTGGTCAATCTGCTGGATGAAAAAGGCGTCGAATATAGCGGCAAGGCACAGGAACAGGCCAGTATCTGGCAGATCATCCTCGTGCAGTCCCTGCCCTTCCTGCTGATCCTCGGCATCGCCTTCTTCGTGCTGCGCCAGATGCAAAAGGGCAGCGGCTCTGGCGCCATGGGCTTTGGCAAGTCCAAGGCCAAGCTGCTGACCGAAAAGCAGGGCAAGGTAACCTTTCAGGATGTGGCCGGGATCGACGAAGCCCGCGAAGAGCTGGAAGAGATTGTTGAATTTCTGAAAAACCCCGGACGTTTTGCCAAGCTTGGTGGCCAGATACCAAAAGGCGCACTGCTTGTCGGTTCGCCTGGTACCGGTAAAACCCTTCTGGCTCGCGCCATTGCGGGCGAAGCGGGCGTGCCGTTCTTCTCCATATCCGGCTCCGATTTTGTCGAAATGTTTGTCGGCGTCGGCGCCAGCCGTGTCCGCGACATGTTCGAACAGGCCAAGAAAAACGCACCGTGCATCGTCTTCATCGACGAAATCGACGCGGTCGGTCGCCATCGTGGCGCCGGTCTTGGCAATGGCAATGACGAGCGCGAGCAGACTCTGAACCAGCTATTGGTCGAGATGGATGGTTTTGAAGCCAATGAAGGGATCATCATCATCGCCGCGACCAACCGTCCCGACGTGCTGGATCCGGCACTGCTGCGTCCCGGCCGGTTTGACCGGCAGGTTGTCGTACCGCGTCCCGATATCGAAGGACGCGAGAAGATCCTTGCTGTCCACATGAAGAAAGTACCATTGGCTCCGGACGTCGACGCACGCACGATTGCGCGCGGCACGCCCGGCTTCTCGGGTGCTGATCTTGCAAACCTCGTCAATGAAGCCGCGCTGATGGCAGCTCGCCGTGGCAAACGGATGGTCGCGATGAGCGAGTTCGAGGATGCCAAGGACAAGGTCATGATGGGCACGGAGCGCAAGTCCATGGTGATGACCGACGACGAGAAGAAGATGACCGCTTATCATGAAGCAGGCCATGCTATTGTCTCGGTGCACGAGGAAGCATCCGATCCGATCCACAAGGCGACGATCATTCCGCGCGGCCGCGCGCTCGGCATGGTCATGCGGCTGCCCGAGCGTGACAATTACAGCTATCACCGCGACAAGATGCACGCCAATATGGCGGTATCCATGGGTGGACGCGTCGCCGAGGAAATCATCTTCGGCTATGATAAAGTGTCTTCAGGCGCTTCCAGCGACATCCAATATGCCACGAAGCTTGCACGCGACATGGTTACCCAATGGGGCATGTCCGACGAGATGGGACCGCTGCAATATGAAGAGGAACAGGGCGAAACCTTCCTCGGCTATTCGCAGTCCCAGCGCGTGCACATGTCAGACGAGACCGCGAAGAAAATTGACCTAGAGATCCGCAAGTTGATCGACGACAGCTATAATCGGGCGAAGCATCTGCTGACCAAACATAATGACCAGCTCCACGCGCTGGCTAATGCCTTGCTCGAATATGAGACCCTGTCCGGCGAGGAAATCGACGAACTGGTCAAGAACGGGAAGTTCGAACGGCCGGATGGTGGCGTTGTCAAACCGGCGGCTGTGCCATCAGTCGGCGCATCGATCCCGAAAGCGGGACGGAAGAAAAAAGGCCCGTTTGGCGATCCCAAACCACAAGGCGCTTAATCTCCGTCCGGCAACGGAACAAGAAACAAGAAAGGCCGCTCGGGATATTCCCAGCGGCCTTTTCTTTTGTCTCAATGATATTTGCGGCGAACCGCAAGCCGTTTAGCGGCGACCGTAGTCTCCGGCGACACCAGCGCTGCGTGGTGGTGCAGCGGCAGTGAGGCGAAGCGCTTCAGCCGACTGGCTGATCGAACCGATTTCATCCGGCGTATCATCATCGTCGATGAGAACCTTCTGCAACGACTGAATCAGGCTTTCCTGCAGATCCTTCGGCTTGACCGTTTCTTCTGCGATCTCGCGCAGGGCGACAACCGGGTTTTTATCGCGATCGCGATCGACAGTCAGCTCTGCGCCGCCTGAAATCTCACGTGCGCGCTGGGCAGCAAACAACACCAGATCAAACCGGTTTGTGACTTTATCAACGCAATCTTCAACCGTAACGCGAGCCATAAGGCGCTCCTGATTCTGCAAACTATAGGAAAAGAGGCCTGCATCTAGGGCGATGAGCGGGATTTGTCAACAAATCCGGACACTCGCAAGCATCGGCCCGGAAACTAATCGGCAATCTAATGGTTTGTTGCTATGCCGATGATAATCTATGCCCCGGAACAATGAAAATCACCACTGATAAGAACCAGTTATCGCAACCCGCTGCACCGCAATGGTTCGATGTCGGCGGAAACCGCTTGCGGCTCGTCCGCACGGCACCGGAGCGCCTTTCCGCGCTGGTGGACATGCTCGAGGGAGCAGAAAAAAGCCTGAAATTATTCTTCTACATGTTCGAGGATGACGGCTTGGGCCGAAGGATTCTGGATATTCTGATTGCCGCCTGCGAGCGCGGCCTGGCGGTGGAAATGATGGTCGACAGTTTCGGATCCAATGGCGCTCCGCGCAGTTTTTTTGATCCGCTGATCGATGCAGGCGGCAAATTCAGGGTTTTCAGCCCGCGTTTTTCCACCAGCTATTTTGTCCGCAATCATCAGAAGATGATCATCGCGGACGATTGCTGCGCCCTGATCGGCGGATTCAATATCGCCGATGAATATTTCGATATGCATTCGCAGGCTCAGGATAATGGCCCGAGTGCGGAAAGCTGGGAAGATCTCGGCCTCCAGATCGAGGGGCCTGAGGTCGAAAATCTGGCCGATTATTATCGGCTTTTGTCCAACTGGGTTTACCGGGACAATGGCAACATGCGTTTGCTGCGGAGGATGGTGCGCCACTGGGAGGCAGGCGAAGGCCAGTTTCAGTGGCTGCTCGGGGGGCCGAGCAATCGCCTGAGCCGCTGGGCACGGGCGATCAAGAATGATCTGGAGAACGGCAGCAGGCTTGATCTCGTCACCGCGTATTTTTCCCCTGGCCAAGGGCTTTTGCGCCGGATCGGCGGATTGTCAAAGCGCGGCGGGCAAAGCCGGATCATATTGCCGGGCAAAACCGACAATGGCGCAACCATGGGGGCGAGTCGGCTGCTATACGGATATCTGCTGAAGCGACACGCTCATCTTTTCGAATATCAACCCAGACGACTCCACACCAAATTGGTGATCGTCGATGACGCCGTCTATGTCGGTTCGGCCAATTTCGATTTGCGCAGTCTGTTTATCAATGTGGAAATGATGCTGCGGATCGAAGATGCCGGCTTCGCCAATCATGCGCGTACCGTGATTGATATCTTGCACGAAGATGCCGAGACGATCACGCCGGAACTGCACAAATCCCGCCGGACTTTTCTCAATCGACTACGTTGGACAATATCCTATTTTCTCGTCAACACGCTCGACTATCGCGTTACCCGCAGATTAAATTTCGGCATCCGGAAATAGTTGGCACATTCCGCAGATCTGCTGATTTGCCAGCCTGCGGGAACAACCTGCCGCAGCAGAAGAATCATTCACCGCAATCGGCAATTTTGCCCCTGTTCAGACTGAGGCGCTTAGCTAGAAGGATATATGAACATTCAAACAGCAGAGAAGCGTGAACGCTTGAGATATTTTCGCCATATATCGATATTGGTGCTGACCGTCACGCTGAGCGCCTGTGTTTCGGCGCCAAACCGGCCGGTGGCGCGACCGGACAATGCTCCGCCCCCCGTCTATCAGAACCGGGCACCATCAGCGCCACCTCGCGTTGACAATGCTCGGGAACTGCCCAATCCTGCTCTGGTGCGGGAAATCGATCAGCTATGGCGGACTTTTCCTGGAAAAACCGGGATTGCCGTCAAACGGATTGATGGTGGATGGGAATTCGGACACCGGTCCGACGAATATTTCCCGCAGCAAAGCGTTTCCAAGCTTTGGGTGGCGATGGCCATGCTCGACAAGATCGATCAGGGCCGCGCATCCCTGTCCGACCCGATCCGCATCGGCAAGGAAGACCTGACCGTCTTTCATCAGCCAATGGCGGTCGAAGTGGAACGGGAAGGCTCGGTCGTAAAGTCGGTTTACACATTGCTCGAAAAGGCGCTTGCCAGCAGCGACAATACCGCCAATGACGCCTTGCTTCGTCATGCCGGCGGGCCGGATGCCGTCCGCCGTTTCATCGCGAAAAATTCGCTCGGGAAAATCCGCTTCGGGCCCGGCGAGCGATTGCTGCAAAGCGGTATTGCCGGAATGGAGTGGAAGCAGGACCTGTCCTACCGGCGAACTTTCTACGCGGCCCGCGCCAAAATACCGGTCGAGCAGCGACGGCAATCTCTCAACGCCTATCTCGCCGATCCGGTTGATGGCGCCAGTCCGATTGCGATCGTTCGCGCCCTCGACAAATTGGCCCGCGGCGAATTGCTCTCCGATAATTCGACGAAGTTGCTGCAGTCCATATTGAAACGCACGCGGAGCGGTCCGAACCGGCTAAAGGCGGGCGTACCGGCAGGTTGGGAATTCCTCCACAAGACCGGGACCGGTCAAGTTCTGGGGTCGATGGCGACCGGATATAATGATATCGGCATCATGACCGCACCCGACGGCACGCGCTATGCGGTGGTCGTGATGATGGGAGATACGACCGCTTCGATCCCCGAACGCATGCGTATGATGCAGGCGGTGACACGCGCGGTCGCCCGCTACCACCCTGGTTAGCGCTTATTCGGTTTCGGCGGGAACAGCTTGCCCGTCGTCGATTGAATCAGGCGGCGTGTTGCGCTCGTCGAGCATTTTTGCCGCTTCGTCCAGCGCCTGAGCTTCGCCGACGGTAACGCCACCGGGGCCCGGATCATTTTGCGCCGGACCGCAAGCCGCCAATCCGGTCAATAAGAGGGCACTGAAAATCTTTCTCATCGCATCTCCATAACCGCAATTCAGGCCCGGCCAAAGACAAAAAAAAGGGCCATCCGAAGACAGCCCTTTTTCGCAAACTGATAGAAAAGCTTAGTTAACTGCTTTTTTCGCAGCAGCGGCAGCTTTGTCTACTGCATCGTTGGCAGCTTCTTTAGCAGCGGTGCCAGCAGCATCAGCAGCAGCGCCGGCAGCGACAGCAGCTTCGCCAGCTGCATCAGCAGCTTCTGCGGTTGCTTCAACAGCGGCGTCGCCCATTGCGTCAGCTTCGCCTTCAGCAGCTTCCATGGCATCGTCAGCGGCTTCTTCAGCGGTTGCTTCTGTGCCTTCTACTGTTTCTTCAACGCCGGTTTCAGCATTGTCTGCGCCAGAACATGCGGCCAGGCCTAGTGCAGCGGCCAAAACGATTGATGTTGTAACTTTTTTCATTGGGGTAACCCTCTATTATATTCCTCAAAAACCACGCATGCCGGGATTTCTTCGATTTCCTTTGGCATGCGGTGCGCATCTTTACCGATATGGCGGATTGAACGCAATGAAGAACCTGTTTCCGGAATTTCCCGCTTTGTAAATTCTCGTAGACTGCCCGCCAGAAACAAAAGCCAAAGGTAGAATATCAAGCCGATTGACCAGATATAAAGATTTCTTTATATAGCCTTTCGACATGGACCATATCTTGAACATATTCCGAGCACTCGCCGACCCGACGCGGTTACGAATCATGCTTTTGCTGCAAAAAATGGAACTGGCCGTCGGCGAACTTGCTCAAATTCTGGATCAAAGCCAGCCCCGCATCTCCCGACACATCAGAATATTGGATGAAGCCGGGCTGGCAGAACGCCGAAAAGAAGGCAGCTGGGTGTTTCTGAAACCCGGTCCAGCATCCGAGCTGGAAATATTGGGACGCATCTTTCGGTCGGCCAAGGTTGCGAAGTCCGAGCAGGCGATTCAGGATCAAGCGCAGCTATCACTGGTACGCAAGGCACGGGCCGAAATGGCGGAGCGCTATTTTTCGGCCCATGCCGAAGAATGGGACGCAATCCGGTCGCTGCATTTGCCCGAAGCGGAAGTCGAGCGGGCGATGCTCGCTCTGCTGCGAGACGCGCAACTCGGCAAGATGCTGGATATCGGGACCGGGACAGGACGGATGGTCGAACTGTTCGGACCATCAGCCATATCGATCATCGCGCTCGACAAAAGCCCGGAAATGTTACGGCTGGCCCGAGCGAAATTGCTCGAAAGCGAGACCGAGAACGGATCCAACCTGATTGAAAAGACCGAGCTCAAGCAAGGCGATTTCAACCGGCTGCCTGTCGACAGCAATGCCGTCGACAGTGTCATCCTGCATCAGGTATTGCATTATGCCCAGCATCCGGAAGCCGTGCTCGTCGAAGTGTCCCGCGTGCTGAAATCCGATGGTCTCGTTCTGATCGCGGATTTTGCTGCGCATGACCGGGAAGATCTTCGTACCGAACATGCTCATGCACGTCTCGGCTTTAGCGATGACAGCATGAAACGCTGGCTCACCGAGTCAAAGCTCGAGCTGGTGCAAACCAGAACGCTGGACGGGGGCGAACTGACGGTCAAAATATGGGTCGCCAGAAAGCCGCGCATTCCAAGCCTGCATCCCGATTCCTCCGAATTGGCCTCCCAAACTGAACATTTGAAAAGAGCATCAGCATGAACAATCCAGCACGGCCAAAGGGTTTAATCGAACTGGAAGAGGCCAAACGCGCGCTTGATGTACCCTTGTTCGCAGGATTGAGCGGAGACGCCGATGTTTCGTTCGAATTTTTCCCGCCCAAATCCGAAAAGATGGAACAAACCCTGTGGGATAGCGTGGTCACTCTCGAGCCGCTCAATCCGCGATTTGTATCGGTGACCTATGGTGCCGGCGGCACCACCCGTGAGCGCACCCATGCGACGGTGGCCAGGATTGCGAAGGAAACCAATATTCCGGCTGCGGCACATCTGACTTGCGTCGGCGCGAGCAAAGCGGAGATCGCGGAAGTTGCCCGGTCCTATTGGGACGCGGGCGTACGCCATATTGTCGCCTTGCGCGGCGATCCACCCGCAGAGGGCCAGGCCTTCGAACCACATCCGCAAGGCTATGCCAGTGCCGCAGAGCTGGTAAAGGGGCTGACCGATATCGCGCCATTTGAAATTTCGGTTGCCGCTTATCCGGAAACCCATCCGGAAGCCAGTTGCCCGCAAAGCGACCTCGACAATCTCAAGCGCAAGCTTGATGCCGGAGCCAGTCGGGCAATCACCCAGTTTTTCTTTACCGCAGAAGCTTTTTTCCGCTTCCGCGATGCGGCGGCTGCAGCCGGCATCGACGCCGAGTTGGTGCCAGGTATCTTGCCGGTTTCCAATGTAGCTCAGACGCGCAAATTTGCCGGCATGTGCGGCGCGGAAATCCCGCCATGGATGAATGATCTGTTTGAAGGGCTGGACGACCATCCCTCGGCACGGCAACTGATCGCCGCCACGGTAGCAGCGGAACTCTGCCGCAAGCTTTATGCCGGCGGCGTTCGCCAGTTTCATTTTTACACGCTCAACCGAGCAGAACTTAGCTACGCCATTTGTCACTTGCTCGGCAAGCGACCCACTGGCGAACGACAGGAGAAAGCGGCATGACCAACGCACGCGAACAATTGCAGAAACTGGCCGCCGAACGCATTCTGGTGTTCGACGGCGGCTATGGCACGGCGATCCAGAACTACCGTCTCGGCGAAGAGGATTATCGTGGCAATCTTGATCTGACCGATGATCAGAAGGGCAATAACGACCTGCTCAGCCTGACCCGGCCGGACATCATTGAAGCCATCCATACATCCTATCTCGAAGCCGGCGCTGACATCGTCGAAACCAATACATTCAGTTCCACCGTGATCAGCCAGGCCGATTATGGTTGCGAGCATCTGGTCCGGGATCTGAACGTCAAATCGGCTGAAATTGCGCGGGCCGCCTGCGACAAGGCAGAAGCCAAGGATGGCCGGCCGCGCTTTGTTGCCGGGTCCGTTGGCCCCACCAACAAGACGCTGTCCCTGTCCCCCGATGTCAATGACCCCGGTTTTCGGGAAATCGATTATGATTATCTGAAGGGCGTCTATCGTGACCAATGCGATGCCTTGATCGACGGCGGGGTCGACTTTCTGCTGATCGAAACCATCTTTGATACGCTCAACGCCAAATGCGCCGGCATGGCAGCCATGGAAGCCGCCGAAGCAAGCGGCCGGGACGTGCCGCTGATGATATCGATGACCCTGACCGATCTGTCCGGGCGAAATCTGTCAGGCCATACGGTCGAGGCTTTCTGGCACGCGGTCCGGCATCTGAAGCCGCTGACCATCGGGCTCAACTGTTCCTTCGGGGCCGACCAGCTCCGCCCGCATCTGGCGATGCTGTCGAAAGAGGCGGACTGCCTGATCATGGCCTATCCCAATGCCGGCCTGCCCAATGATCTCGGCGAATATGACGAAATGCCGGATGAGACGGCGGAATTGATCGGCGATTGGCTGAAGGACGGATTGGTCAATATCGTCGGCGGCTGCTGCGGGACCACACCGGACCATATTGCAGCCATTGCAAAGGCGCTGTCTGACCAGGAACCGCGCAAGATACCGACGATTGCCGTACACACACGCCTCTCTGGCCTGGAACCGTTCAACATGGCGGCGTGAGCGGCCTGCCTTCGCTTCGCATTGTGCAGCCAAGGCGCAAATAACGTAATTATAATTGTCTCTCGGCTGCGGTCGGGACAAACGGATAATATCACAAGATTATGACACAGTCCTCTTCTACCAATTTCGTCAATATCGGCGAACGCACCAATGTTACCGGCTCTGCACGTTTCAAGAAGCTCATCCTCAACGATGACTATGAAGCTGCGGTCGAAGTCGCCCGCCAGCAGGTCGAGAATGGCGCGCAGGTGATCGATATCAATATGGACGAGGGTCTGCTCGACGCGCATCATGCGATGACGACATTTCTGAAGCTGATTTCCGCCGAGCCGGATATCGCGCGCGTGCCGGTGATGATCGACAGCAGCAAATGGTCGGTGATCGAAGCGGGGCTGAAATGCGTATCCGGCAAGCCGATCGTCAACAGTATCTCGATGAAGGAAGGCGAAGAGGAGTTTCTCAACCATGCGCGCAAATGCATGGCTTATGGCGCCGCCGTTGTCGTCATGGCCTTTGATGAAACCGGACAGGCCGATACCAAGGACCGCAAGATCGAGATTTGCGAACGCGCCTACAAGCTGCTCACCGGAATCGGCTTCCCGCCGGAAGATATTATCTTCGACCCCAATGTCTTTGCGATCGCGACCGGTATTGACGAACATCGCCGCTATGGCCTCGATTTCATCGAGGCGACCCGCGAAATCCGCAAGCGCTGCCCGCATGTCCATATTTCCGGCGGCCTTTCCAATCTCTCCTTCAGCTTTCGCGGCAACGAGCCGGTGCGCAAGGCGATGCACAGCGTCTTTCTCTATCATGCGATTCCCGCGGGCATGGACATGGCGATCGTCAACGCCGGCCAGCTGGATATTTATGATGATATCGATCCGGAACTGCGCGAGCTTTGCGAAGATGTGATATTCGACCGCCGCGACGATGCCACCGACCGGCTGATCACGCTCGCCGAAAAATTCCGTGGCACCGATGAAGTCGCGGAAAAGGCGGCGGCAGAATGGCGCGGCTATGAAGTGCACAAGCGTCTGGAACATGCGCTGGTAAAAGGCATCGACGCGCATATCGTCGAAGATACCGAGGAAATGCGACTGGCGGTCAAGAATCGTTCAGGCCGGCCGATCGAAGTGATCGAAGGCCCGCTGATGGATGGCATGAATATCGTCGGTGATCTGTTCGGATCGGGCAAGATGTTCCTGCCGCAAGTGGTGAAATCCGCTCGTGTCATGAAAAAGGCCGTTGCCCATCTCTTCCCTTATATCGAGGCAGAGAAAGACGAAAAGGCCAAGGGCAAGGGCAAGATCATCATGGCCACGGTCAAGGGCGATGTGCACGATATCGGCAAGAATATCGTTGGCGTTGTGCTGCAGTGCAATGGCTTTGAAGTCATCGATCTCGGCGTGATGGTATCGTGGACCGATATTTTGAAGGCCGCCAACGAGAACAATGCGGATATCATTGGCCTTTCCGGCCTGATCACGCCTTCGCTCGACGAGATGGTGACGGTCGCGGAAGAAATGGAACGGGCAAAAATGCAGACGCCGTTGTTGATCGGCGGCGCAACCACCTCCAAGACTCACACGGCGTTGCGCATCGAACCCGCCTATACCGGCCCGACCATCCATGTGCTCGATGCCAGCCGCGCCGTCGGCGTGGCCTCGCAACTGGTCAGCGACACGCAGGCCGTCGGCTTTATCGCCAAGACCCGGGAAGATTATGAACAGGTCCGCATCGCGCGAGCGGGCAAGACCGGAAAGAAACTGGCGACGCTCGAAGAAGCCCGCGCCAATGCGGCCAAGGTCGACATGTCCCTCAAGGCTGCGGCACCGGCTAAACCGGGGTTGCATGTGTACGAGGACTGGGATCTGGCGGAGTTGCGGAATTATATCGACTGGACTCCGTTTTTCCGGGCCTGGGAACTGGCCGGCAACTATCCCGCCATCCTGACCGACAAGATCGTCGGCGAAAGCGCCAGCGATCTGTTCCGCGATGCCCAGGTGATGCTCGACAAGATTATCGAGGAGAAATGGCTGACTGCTAAGGGCGTGGCTGGCATCTGGCGGGCGCGGCGGGAAGGCGATGACATATTGGTCTCGCCGGAAAATGAAGAATTCACCCTGCCTATGTTGCGGCAACAGGTGGTCAAGCGCGGCGGCAAGCCGAATAATTGCCTCGCCGATTTTATCGACAGCGCGGATGACTGGATCGGTGGCTTTGCCGTCACCGCCGGCCATGGCATTGACGAGCATGTCCAGCGGTTCGAGATGGACAAGGATGATTATAACAGCATCCTGTTAAAAGCACTGGCAGACCGGCTGGCCGAAGCCTTTGCCGAGCGCATGCATGAACATGTCCGGAAAGACCTGTGGGGCTATGCCGCAGACGAGAATCTCAACAACAAGGATCTGGTTCGGGAAAAATACAAGGGCATTCGCCCTGCCCCCGGCTACCCGGCTTGCCCGGATCACAGCCTCAAGCCGATATTGTTCGATATGCTCAATGCAACGGAGAATACCGGCATCGAGCTGACCAGCGGCTTCGCGATGACGCCGACTGCAGCGGTTTCGGGTTTCTATTTTGCCCACCCGGAGGCTGACTATTTCGGCGTAGCGCGGATCAGCGAAGATCAGGTTGAAGAATATGCGACAAGGCGCGGCGTATCCGTCGACCAGGCGCGGCAATGGTTGCGGCCCAATTTGAACGAATAAGCGGTTTCTATAAATTTCTTAATCCTCTTCGCTCAGGCTGAATTCATCTGGGACAGCCAAAGCATTGCTATTGTTTGACGTAGCTGCAATCGATAATGAGACTGCCTTATTCTTCCGACTCAGGATGGCCGATATGAATTTCAAGACCCCGTTGTTCACCGCAATAATTTCGGTCGCTGTCGCTGGAACCACAGTGCAGGCGCAGCGCGCGGCGCCATTCACCGTATCGGAAACTGGCAAATCCTATTCTCGACTGTCGGACGCAGTCGATGCAATCGGTGGCAGCAACGCGACGATCGTCATCGCACCGGGTGCTTACGGCGATTGCGCAGTGCAGTCAGCCGGTCGCATCACCTATAAGGCCTCCGTTCCCGGCCAAACCGTCCTTGATGGTGGTATTTGCGAGGGCAAGGCGAGTCTTGTCCTGCGCGGCAAAGCGGCCACCATCAACGGTATCATATTTCAGAACCAGCAGGTTGCCGATGGCAATGGTGCGGGTATCCGGATCGAGCGTGGCGATCTCTATGTCTACAACGCCATGTTCCGCAACGCCGAACAGGGCATATTGAGCGCCGCCGATCCCAGCGCCGAAATAGTCATCGACCGCTCGACCTTCCAGCGGCTGGGACGTTGTGATCGCGGGCTGTCCTGCGCGCACAGCATCTATATCGGTGATTTTGGGTCGCTGAAGGTGACCAACAGCCGGTTCGAAAAAGGCAATGGCGGCCATTATGTCAAAAGCCGCGCACCCCGCGCGACGATCAATAACAACAGTTTTGATGACACCCAGGGCCGCAATACCAATTACATGATCGACTTGCCGGCAGGAGCAACCGGTGTAATCAGCGGCAACGTTTTCGTGCAGGGCCAGAACAAGGAGAATTGGAGCGCGTTTATCGCGGTTGCGGCCGAAGATACCGACCATAGTTCGACAGGCCTCAACATCCATTCCAACAGCGCGTCACTGGCCAAGGGCGTGAAACGCAACACCTGGTTCGTCGCCGACTGGAGCGGCGATCAACTACGGATTGCGAATAATAGCCTCGGCCAGGGCCTTACTCGCTACCAGCGGCGCTAGGCTCCCGCCACCAGCTTCATTTGCAGCTATTCGCCGGTCCGCCGTCGATATCCAGACATTGACCGTCGGTTTCGTCCGTGGGAATATCCACACCGATCAGCGCGCTCAGTGTCGGGGCAATGTCGACAGTCATCACCGACAGCGGCTGTTCAAAATGCTGGATACCATCCCGCCAGAACAGGATCGGAACGCGGCGATCATAGTCCCACGGGCTCCCATGCGTTGCCACATATCCGCGCGCGGTCGAAGCAATCGGGGTCACTCCTTTCCTGAGCAAAACAATAAAGTCGCCAGACCGGTCCGGGTGGAAAGATGCGCGGGCGCGCTGCGGCAGGGTCCACATTTCAGGAGATCCCCGTGGAACCTCTATCGTCGCAAGGTCGTCATGATCCAGCACTGCTTCGACCTGCGCATGGGCTGCCAGTAGCGCCATGGCGCTGTCCTTGACTTGTGCCCGCTGCTTTTCGGACAGATCGCGACTGATATAATAATCGCCAAACGGGCCGTCTGCATAAAGCAGGGGTTTGTCGCTCGCGATATTCAGGGCCTCTGCAACCGTCTCGCCAATCGCATTTGCGTTCAGTTTTGGGTCAATCCGCTGGGCTGTCGGCACACCCTGCAGGCTCATCCGTTCCGGCAGGTCCAGCCCGCCATGGTCGGCCGTCAGCATCACAACATAGTCGATGTTCTTGCTATCCAATATGGTGAAAAACTCGCCGAGTGACCGATCCAGTTCACCCATCTGGATGCACATTTCGAGACCCTCCGTGCCAAAGGCATGACCGATATAGTCGGTCGCGGACAGTCCGATGGATATCACGTCGGTGGCCTTGCCCTGACCCAGTTTGAGATCGTTCAGCAGCACCGTTGCCGCCGTTATCACCGACCCGTCAAAGTCGGGAGAACCGCGGTAAATGCTCGCTGCGCCATCAGGACGCTGGAACGCATAGTCACCGACGGACTTGTCTTCGCCGTGCATGATCCTGGCGCTATGGGCCACACATTGCGCCGGGATTGCAAAAGCGGGCCGGGCCTTGTCAATTTTTGCTGCAATTGTTTCGTTGAGCGAGGCCACCGAGGGCGATATCTTGCGCCCCTGAAGGGTGGAAAAACCCTTGCCCTTCCACCAGTAAATTTCGTCGACATCGTGGCCGCCCATCATCAGGGCTGCCCGGTCCTTGCCCGCCACCGCAACATTGCGCGATTCAGGCGAGACTTTCTTGAGCCGGTCGCCCAGCGTCGGCACCAGCAGATGCCAGACCGACGCAACATAATCGCCCTGTGTGGCAGCGGTGATATCACCAAAGCTGGTGCCGTCGATCCGCTCGTCCTCGGCGCAATAGACGGTCTTGTCGTCGCGCTTGATCGACAGGTCGATCCAGTTATTGGCAATGATCCCGGCGCGGCCCGAATGGACCCCGGTCATGATCGTCGAATGGCCGGGACAGGTTTCGGTTGCCGCATGGGATTGATAACCGGCCGGAAACACCACTCCGTTCGCCAGCCGTTTCAGGCCACCGGTGAAACTGCTCCGATATTCGCTGAACAGATCGGCGGAAAACTGATCGACCGAAATGGCGACGACCAGTTTCGGCTGGGCTTTGTCCGCAGCGCTGTGATCCTCGGCATTGGCGGTTCCGGTAAACAGGATAGATGCGGTCAGGGCTGTAACTATGGTCAATTTTCGCACGAATGGTCCTCACTGTTAAATGCCGCTATAGAAAGCTGCCTTCCAATAGACTAAATGCGTTTAAACAGGAAATAGTGAGTTTATATGACATTTGATTTTCGCATTTTCTCGATAATGCTGGCGTTCGTAGCGCTGGCCATTGCTCCGGCGGCGGATGCGCAGAACCGGCTGGGCAATACCGAGTTAAACGTACCCGCTACGCTGGTGGCTGAAGCGCAACAGGTGAAGGCCGGGCAAAGCGTCACTCTCGCCTTTGTCATGGAGCCGAAGCCGACCTGGCACGGCTATTGGGAAAATCCCGGCGATGCGGGCATCGGCATGAGCTTTGACTGGTCTTTGCCGGCAGGCGTAACGTCCGGCAAGGCGCAGTTTCAGGTTCCCGACAGGCTGCTGATTTCCGGCATCATGAACTATATCTACAAGGGCGACTATGCAGTGCTTGTCACCCTCAGCCTGTCCAACGAACTTCGCCCCGGCCCACTGCCGATATCGGTGAAATCCGAATGGCTGTCCTGCACCGACGAGATTTGCGTGCCCGAACAGGATGAACTGTCGATCACATTGCAGGTTGTCGGCAAGGACGCGCCGGTGCTGCTGGACAAACGATTCGACGGCTTTCGCGCAGCCCTGCCCCGGCCGCTGGGCAGCGAAGCGAAATTTTCTGCCAGCGATGACCGGTTCCGCCTGTCGATCCCGCTTCCCGCCAGTGTCGGGATGGATCAACCCTATTTCTTCATTCTGGAAGACGGCATAATCGACTATGCCGCACCACAGAAATTCAATCGCGATGGCGACCGGCTGATTCTGGAAACCGACGCGCGCGGGGACGGACTGGACACGATCAGCGGCATTTTGAAGATCGGGAATCACGATGGCTTCCTGATCACGGCAACAAAAGGCGAAGTCGCGATGACCGGCCTGCCGCTTGCTGGAGACGGCGCCAAGAATGAGGCTGGTGCCTCGCTACTCTTTTTTGCTCTGGGCGGTGCCATATTGGGTGGACTGCTGCTCAACCTGATGCCCTGTGTCTTCCCGATACTCAGCCTGAAAGCGATCAGTCTCGCCAAGGCCGGCGGCAATGAGGCCGAAGTCCGGCGCGATGCGCTGGCCTATACGGCCGGCGTGGTGCTGGTCGCCACGGCGCTTGGTGCGGTCCTTCTCGGTCTGCGCGCAAGCGGAGCTGCTGTCGGCTGGGCGTTTCAGTTACAAGATCCGCGGATCATCTTTGTTTTGCTCGCGCTGGTCACCGCCATCGGTCTCAATCTAGCTGGGCTGTTCGAGCTGCCCAACATCAATTTCGGCAATAAGCTGACCAAGAAAGACGGCGCAGCGGGATCCTTCTGGACCGGCGCGCTGGCCGCCTTTGTCGCCACGCCCTGCACCGGCCCGTTCATGGCCGCTGCGCTGGGTGCAACCATCATTCTGCCGCCGATTGCCGCACTGGTCATTTTTGCCGGCCTCGGCGTTGGCCTCGCCCTGCCCTTTCTGCTCATCGCTTTCGTACCGGCGATCCGCAGCCGCCTGCCGAAACCCGGTCCCTGGCTGGACAGCTTTCGCAAGATCATGGCGATCCCGATGTTTCTTACCAGCATCGGCCTGATCTGGCTGCTCGGTCGCCAGATCGGCACCGATGCGCTGGGCCTGTCGCTGATCTTCCTGCTCACGGTCAGCCTGATCCTGTGGTGGTTCGGTGGCGGGCAGATGAAAGGCCTGTCGCGCGGCGCGCTGACCAGCGCAGCCATGGTCGCCGCTCTATCGGCCGGTATCATCGCCCTGCCCGGCGAAGAGGCCATGAACGATCAAAAGCTGGCACAATCATCAAACGCGACTCTCCCCAGCGAAGCCTTCAGCGAAAGCCGATTGTCGGAACTGCGCGCAGCCGACCAGCCGGTTTTCGCCTATTTCACCGCCGACTGGTGCATCACCTGCAAGGCCAATGAAGCAGCCGCCATCCAGCGCAGCGAGACCGCCGAAGCGTTCAAATCTGCCAAAGTCGCCGTCCTGATGGGTGACTGGACCCGGCCCGATCCTGAAATCAGCCGGTTTCTGGAAAAACACGGGCGAGCCGGTGTCCCGCTCTATCTATATTATGCGCCCGGCGAAAAACCGGTCATTCTTCCACAGATTCTCACCGTCGCGACATTGACGGAACTGGTCGCAAAGCCGGTGTAAAATGCATCCCTCGCCATCCTCAAATGAACGGAGACAATAAGTGCGAAACCTTCCAACTTTTGCAGCCACAGCCATAGCCGCGATCGCACTGGCAAGCCCGCTGGCAGCAGCGCAGAAAAACGGCGCCATTGCCCAGGATTTCAAGCTTACCGATGTGAATGGCAAGACGATTCAGCTGTCGCAATTTCGCGGCAAAACCATAGTCCTCGAATGGCATAATCCCGGCTGCCCCTTTGTGGCCAAACATTATAGCAGCGGCAATATGCAGGCGACGCAAAAGGCGGCGCGGCAACAGGGCGCGGTCTGGCTGACGATCAACAGCGGTGCCAAAGGAAAACAGGGGCATATGACCGGTCCCGAGGCAAAAGCGCTGATCGCCGAACAGAATATCCAGTCAACCAACTATCTGTTCGATACGAAGGGCGTGGTCGGCAAGGCCTATGGCGCGAAAACCACACCGCATATGTATATCATCGATGGTTCAGGGACATTGGTTTATCAGGGCGGTATCGACGACAAGCCAACAGCGAATATCGCGGATATAAAAAATGCCCGCAATCACGTTCTTGCGGCCCTGAGCGAGATGAAATCCGGTAAAAAGATAAGCGTGGCGCAAACCCGGCCTTATGGTTGCTCGGTCAAATATGCGTCCTGAATAGCGCGGGAATAGCAGGACTGGCACGCAAACTCTACGCGCGCACCAGCCCTGCACCCCAGCGTCTGGGGATAGGACGATGGCCTGCGACCCCCCGTAGGCCATTCGTCAACAGGTCCCCGGACCCAATTGCGAAGCAGATGCTACTCAACACTATTTCCGAAAGTTGGGAGACAGATCCAGTACACAACACGGATCTGCCTCCCCCTTTGCTCCGACGGCGTGCGACCCTCGTTAAAGGCACCGCCGGTCAAACTCGTCCAGTCCGCCCAGCAAGCTCGCGCCGGCGGAAAAGGGAAGCCATATTTTTTGATGCTGACCTCAATCTATTCCAGCGTGTCGGAATATTGTTGCCGGGCCAGTTCTTGTCTCTGCAATCTCTATGGCGGTCCTCTAGCTAACCTAAGATGAACGGTCATGTAAACTATGGTAACAACTGGTAAACCATTGAAATAATATTACATTTTTGGGTAATTTATGCATAATCCATCTGCGTGCGATCAGGTCGCAACGGCGGGATTTCCAGGGCAATAAAAAAATGCCTTATTTTCCAGAAGGTTACAATTGCGACCGATTCGGGCGCTGAAATTTCACCGACAAGGCGCCTCGGACAGCTAGCCGGGTTTGCGGAAACGCATGACAAAACGGCTGGTTTTCCCGCGCACCGCTGGATCAAACACGTTCTTTTCCAGATCATCTTCCGGATTGGCGAACATCTCGCTTTCCCCATCGAGCACGAAACCGGCCTTGATAAAATCAGCCCGGGCGGTGGCCGGATCGATCCTGTGGGTTTTCTCTACCACCATGCGGGTCTCGCCCGGTGAACCGACATGGTCGATCACGGCCACGACACCGCCCGGCTTCATACCCGCATAGAGATTGGCCAGCACGACAGCCGGATCCATTTTTTCAAATTTGAATTTTTCGCTCTGCCAGTAGAAGTCATGATAGATCAGGTGGAGCATGGCAAAATCAATGCTGTTCTCAGCCGGCTTATAGTCCGGCAGCTGCGATGGCACCATGGTCACATTGGGTTGCCGCGCGGTGACGCTAGCCCATTTTGCCTTGGACTGTTCGCTGGAAACAAATTGTGGAGGGTTGACCGCGATGACCGTTCCGTCGGGACCAACGGCGCGGCCAAGTATTTCGCTATAATAGCCGCCGCCTGCAAAGATATCGAGCACGGCATCGCCGGTTTCGAGGCCCATGAAGGCCAGAACCGCTGCCGGATCGCGACTTTCGTCGAGCGCCACATCCGCGTCATCCCGCCCCGGAGCAGTGACAGCTGACGCAAAATCAGGTGCCGCTGCTTCTGCGGCAGCAGCCGATACAGGCACCGTCTCTCCCGCATAGCCGGGAGCGGCGAAAGCCAAAGCAGAGGTTGCCAATGTCAAAAATATCGATGCACGCATGATGTCTCTCCCCAAAATATTGGTGGCAACATGCACCGACAGGAATTTGCACACAAGTCATTGCCGAGCGGTTAGTCTAGTTCAGCATGCCGTTTATCGAAACAGCGGCGCTATCACATCTTCCGCTGCACCTTCCCATAGCCCATTTTCCGCGTCCCCGGCCGCCCCTCGGTCGACCGGCCTTTCGGCTGCGCAACCTGCAGATCGGCGGGCAGGCCGAGTTCTTCCGCTTCCAGCTTGCGGATTTCGTCGCGCAAACGCCCGGCGGTTTCGAACTCCAGATCGGCTGCTGCATCGCGCATCTGTTTTTCCAGGCTTTCGATATGGACGCGCAGATTATGGCCGACCAGAGGCTTGCTGTCGTCGTCGACCGCGCCGGTGACCATATCCTTGGCCGTGGCATGAGCGACAATATCGCCGATATTTTTCTTGATCGATTGCGGGGTGATGCCGTGCTCGAGATTATATTCGACCTGCTTCTCGCGGCGGCGGTCGGTTTCGCTGATCGCGCGCTCCATTGATCCGGTCATCCGGTCGGCATAGAGAATGACCCGGCCATCGACATTGCGCGCGGCGCGGCCAATGGTCTGGATCAGAGAGGTTTCACTGCGCAGGAAACCTTCCTTGTCGGCGTCCAGTATCGCGACCAGCCCGCATTCCGGAATATCCAGACCTTCGCGCAACAGGTTGATGCCGACCAGCACGTCATAGACGCCCAGCCGCAGGTCGCGGATCAGCTCGATCCGCTCCAGCGTCTCGACATCGCTGTGCATATAGCGGACCTTGATCCCTGCCTCGTGCATGAATTCGGTCAGATCTTCGGCCATCCGCTTGGTCAGCGTCGTGATCAGGGTGCGATAACCCTGTTCTGCAACCTTGCGGCATTCGTTGATCACATCATCGACCTGATCCTCAACCGGCCTGATCTCGACCGGCGGGTCAATCAGCCCGGTTGGACGAATGACCTGCTCGCTGAACACTCCACCGGTCTGCTCCATCTCCCACGAGCCGGGCGTGGCCGAGACGCTGACCGTCTGCGGCCGCATTGCATCCCATTCATTGAAGCGCAGCGGCCGGTTGTCGATACAGCTCGGCAGGCGAAACCCATATTCCGCGAGATTGATCTTGCGGCGATGATCGCCCTTCGACATGGCCCCGATTTGCGGCACGGTCTGGTGGCTTTCATCGACGAACAGCAGCGCATTGTCCGGCAGATATTCGAACAGGGTCGGCGGCGGTTCGCCCGGCAGGCGCCCGGTCAGGAAGCGCGAATAATTTTCGATGCCCGCGCAGCTGCCAGTGGCCGCGATCATCTCGAGATCGAAATTGGTTCTCTGCTCCAGCCGCTGATGCTCGATCAGCTTGCCTTCCGCTTCCAGCTCCTTCAACCGCTCGGCAAGCTCGAACTTGATCGCTTCCATCGCCTGTTTCATCGTCGGTCCCGGCGTCACATGGTGCGAATTGGCATAGACCCGCACCTTGTTGAGGGTCGCGCCCTTCTTGCCGGTCAGCGGGTCAAATTCGACAATTTCCTCTATCTCGTCGCCGAAAAAACTGATCCGCCAGGCCATATCCTCATAATGCGAGGGAAATATCTCGAGATTGTCACCCCGCACCCGGAAATTGCCGCGGGCGAAGGCCATGTCATTCCGCTTGTACTGCAGCGCCACCAGCTTGCGGATGATATCCCGCTGGTCGACTGCCTGGTCTTTCGTGAGATCAAAGACCATCGCCGAATAGGTTTCGACCGAGCCGATACCGTAGAGACAGGACACCGAGGCGACGATGATCACGTCATCGCGTTCGAGCAGCGAACGGGTCGCGCTGTGCCGCATCCGGTCGATCGCCTCGTTTACCGAGCTTTCCTTCTCGATATAGGTGTCCGACCGCGCGACATAGGCCTCGGGCTGATAATAGTCATAATAAGAGACAAAATATTCTACGGCATTTTCCGGGAAGAAATTCTTGAACTCGCCGTACAGCTGCGCCGCCAATATCTTGTTGGGCGCCAATATCAGGGCGGGCCGCTGCAATTTCTCGATTACCTTGGCCATCGTGAACGTCTTGCCCGACCCGGTTACACCGAGCAGCACCTGATCGCGTTCCTCCTCACGCATCCCCGCGATCAGCTCCTTGATCGCCGCCGGTTGATCGCCGGCGGGCTCAAAATCGCTAACCAGCTTGAATGGCCGGCCGCCTTCCGATTTAGCAGGACGGCTGGGCTTGTGCGGGACGAAATCTTCGCCTGTTTCCGGTTCGGCCAGACCTCTTCTGATTATCAATTCTGTCATCTGACCAATATGGAACAAAAAGGGTCCATTGTCATCCCCGGAATGGAGTTTTCAGCAGATAGGGTTGATAGAAAATTTACATCTCGGGCGCATCGGCTTAAGGCTATTTGCAGGGCATCATAGTTAAGGGAAAATTCTCGTGAGAAAAATATTGATATCAGTGGCCGTTATCGGCTTGATGACCGGCTGTTCAGAACAAGGCGCTGACCTTGACGGTGACGGCAAGATCACCGCGGAAGAAGTCGCCGAGGAAATGAACCGGGTCACGCTCGAACCGGGCGAATGGGAAAATACCGTTGAAATCGTGGATGTGAAAATCGAGGGACTGCCAGAAGGCGTTCCGGCCGGTGTCATGGACAAAATGAAGGGCAAGGTCACGACCTCAAAGTCCTGCATAACCAAGGAAGACGCCGAGAAACCCGGTGCCCAGTTTTTTGCTGCACAGAAAAAAACCAATTGCGAAGTCACGAAATTCAACATGAGCGGCGGTGCCGTGTCGTCCGAAATGACTTGCAACAATATGGGCGGTGCTCCCGGTGAGATGACCATGAAGATGGACGGCCAATATGGCCCGAGCAGCTATGACATGGCCATGAATATGGTTGGCGGCGCAGCCGGTATGAAAATGAACATTTCTGCCAAGAGCAATGGCAAGCATATAGGCAGCTGTCCAACCGGATAATGCTGAACAAATCTGCAAAATTTGCAACAGATGACAGGAAGGCAGGAGCGTATCGCTCCTGCCTTTTTTGTGCCGGGCACCGGCCTCTTCCACAAGGCTCTCGTTTCGGGCAATCGAAGCCCATGCGCGCTGGGCGGCCGTCGCGAAAAGCGCTCTATGGCTTTATTATGTCGCCAGTTTAGGGCTCCCGAAGACAACAGGCTTTGCGCATTTCCTCCGGGCGTTGCATAAGGTTACAAAATACAGGGAGATACATATGAAACATCTTTTGGCTCTGGCTGCGACAACCGCCTTGATCTGGACCACTCCGGTGCTGGCGCAGAACCGTTCGACTTCGCCCGATCTGGCTGCGGCGATTGCAGCGGATTATGACAAAGAGTTGAAAGCGCTGTTTCTCGACTTTCATCAAAACCCCGAGCTTTCCTACAAGGAAACCCGTACTGCCGCGATTATCGCAAAGAAATGGCGCGAGGCAGGCTTTACCGTCACCGAGAAAGTCGGCGGTACCGGCGTCGTCGCGGTGATGGAAAACGGCGAAGGCCCGACCCTGATGCTGCGCGCGGACATGGACGGCCTGCCGCTCGTCGAGGATAGCGGGCTGGACTATATGTCGACCGCGAAACAGGTGAGCATCGACGGCGAGGAAAAGCCGGTGATGCACGCTTGCGGTCATGATGTGCACATCACTTCGCTGATCGGCACCGGCCGCCAGATGGCGACCCGAAAGGATCAATGGTCCGGAACATTGGTGCTGATCGCGCAGCCGGCCGAGGAACGGATCGGCGGCGCCAAGCTGATGATGGACGACGGCCTCTATACCCGCTTTCCCAAGCCCGATTTTGCTCTGGCCTTCCACGTTTCCGCCGACACGCCGACCGGCCAGCTTTCGATCGGCGAAGGCATCGAGAGCAGCTCATCCGACAGCGTCGACATCATTGTCCACGGAGTTGGCGCACATGGCGCTTCGCCGCATCGGGGAAAGGACCCGATCGTGATGGGCGCAGAAATCATCATGGCGCTGCAGACCATAGTCAGCCGGGAAATCGCCCCGCTCAAGCCCGCTGTCATCACCGTCGGCTCCTTCCACAGCGGCTTCAAGCATAATATCATCTCCGACAAGGCGACCATGCAACTGACGGTCCGCTCGGATGACGAAGACACGCGGGCAAAATTGCTCGAAGGGATCAAGCGGATCGCGACCAATGTCGGCCGGATGAACGGTCTGCCCGAGGACAAGCTGCCGGAAGTTATGGTGTCGCATGAATCGACCCCGGCCAATTACAATGATGCGGCCCTGACCAAGCGGGTGAAAGGCGTTTTTGCCACGCGCTTTGGCGAAGACGTGTTCGACAACAAACCGCGTGAAGGCATGGGCGCAGAGGATTTTGCCTATTTCGTCGAGCCCAATACCGATGTTCCCGGCGTCTATTTTTCTGTCGGCGGGACACCGCAGGCCGATTTTGATCGCGAGAAAGCGGGCGGCGCACCAGTGCCTTCCCATCACTCGCCCTTCTTCAAAATTGCGCCCAGAGAATCGGTAACATTGGGCACCGAGGCAATGACCGCTGCGGCGCTGGATCTGCTGGCACCAAAAGCAGATTAGGCTTGGCCGAGGAGCTTTCCTCTTCCCAGCTTGTCAGTTTGAAAAAGCTGCTGCTCGCACAGCAATCGGAACTCAAGGCACGCGACAAGCTAGGCGCCAGCTGGCGGGGACCGGTCGAACTCGATCAGCAAAGCGTCGGCCGCCTGTCGCGGATGGACGCGATGCAGCAGCAGGAAATGGCCCAGGCCGAAGCGCGGCGGAGAACCAGCGATCTGGCAAGAATGGAGATAGCCCTGAAGCGAATGGCCGAAGGGGAATATGGCTGGTGCGCCGAGTGCGGAGCAGCCATCGCTTACAGGCGTCTCGAAATCGATCCGGCTGCCCATGTGTGCGTGACCTGCGCGCGCTGACTCCGTCCAAAGCCAGTCAAAGTAAGGGCCAATGAAGTCCTTTTGATCCTTGACATGCAACCAAATGGTTTCATATACGAAGCCATGGCCGATGTATTTGCTGCCCTCGCCGATCAAACACGCAGATCTCTGCTCGACCGACTGTTCATCAAAAATGGCCAAAGTCTGACCGACCTGCACAACGGCATGACCATGTCGCGCCAGGCGGTGGCCAAGCATCTGCTTATTCTCGAAACCGCCAATCTCGTCTCGATCCACTGGCAGGGCCGGGAGAAGCTCCATTATCTCAACCCCGTTCCGCTCGGCGATATCGTCCATCGCTGGGTGGGCAAGTTCGAGGATGCCCGGATCGGAGCATTGACCGATTTCAAACAACAGATCGAAAGCGCTTCCAATCCTTCCAACGCCAGCAAGCCAGAGGAGAAACGCCGTGTCGGCAGATGAAACCGCCAATATCGAAACCCGCGCATCAACCGGCGAGCGATGTGCCCCGGATTTTGTCTATACGATCTTCATCAAGGCCAGCGTAGAAGCTGTCTGGAACGGCCTGATCGACCAGGATATGACCAAGGCTTATTGGGGCCATTATAACGAGTCCGATTGGCTGCCGGGTTCGCGATGGAACCATGTCCGCAGCGATGGCAGCGGCAAGGTCGACACTTGCGGCCGGATCGTCGAAATCGAACCGCCCCGTAAGATGACATGGACATGGTCCTTCGAAAGCGACGCGGACAGTCCCGCCAGAATTTCACGGGTGATCTATGAACTCACGCCTCTGGGACCGGACACGAAGCTAACCGTGATCCATGCAGAACTCGAGCCCGGGTCGCCGATGGACACGGGAGTCCGCGACGGATGGCCAGCCGTGCTCAGCAACCTCAAATCCATATTGGAGACCGGGACCGTTCTGTCCGAAGAGCTATGGCCTGAAAGCCAGGCTTGATGCGAAGGCAAGCCGGACGGGTTCAATCGAGTCATATTTGCGCCCAGTGAACCGTCGCTACGCTTTTCACCCTTTCCCGCTGCTATACATGGCTCTAATGTGCGGATCATGGAAATTCCCGCCGATATCAAGCCATTTGATGGCCGCTTTGTCGACGGAAAACATTATTTTGCAACCCGGATCTATTTCGAAGACACCGATTTTTCCGGCATCGTCTATCATGCCAATTATCTCCGCTATATGGAGCGCGCGCGCTCGGACATGCTTCGCCTGCTCGATATGGACCAGCGTGCAGCTTATGAAAGCGGTGAAGGCGTATATGCAGTCGTCGACCTGACGATGAAATATCTGCTGCCGGCGAAACTAAATGATGACCTGATTGTTATCAGCACGGTCGAGACGCTGCGTGCCGCCAGTGTGATTATCGACCAGAAGATTATGCGCGGCTCAGACCATATTATGTCAGCTTCCGTTCACGCAGCGTTTCTTACTCCCGCCGGACGTCCGAGACGACAACCGAAGGCGTGGACAAAGGCATTCGCCAGCGTCATGGATCAGGCTGATACGAAATGAAGGATAATATATCTTGCTAGACCAACTTTCCGTGGGAGCGACCGCCGGCAATTTCTCTCCCTTCATGCTGTTCATGGAAGCCGATATTGTCGTCAAGGCGGTGATGATCGGCCTGCTGCTCGCCAGTGTGTGGACCTGGACGATCATCGTCAGCTTCGGCATGAACATTGCGCAAATCTCGCGCAAATCGGACAAGTTCGAGCGGGCCTTCGCCAAGACAGAGGATATGGACCGGTTTTTCGATGAATATGGCCAGTCTTCCCTGCCCAGTGCCAGGGTTCTGGCGTCCGGTGTCAAGGAATGGCGCCGTTCGACCTCGAAGGGACCCATCGACCGGGAAGGCACCCGGCAGCGGCTGGCTTCTGCGATGAACACGACGATCGCTCATGAAGTGGACCGGATCGCCGACCGGCTCAATTTTCTCGCTACGGTCGGCAGTGTTGCTCCTTTTGTCGGTCTGTTCGGTACGGTATGGGGAATCATGCGCAGCTTCTCTGCCATTGCCGCCGAACAGAATAGTTCGCTCGCCGTGGTTGCGCCCGGCATTGCCGAGGCATTGTTCGCAACGGCCATTGGACTGTTTGCAGCAATCCCGGCCGTCATTGCCTATAACCGCTTTTCCCATCGCCTGAACAAGCTGGAGGCCCGCATGGGTCGCTTCGCCGACGGGTTTCACGCAACGCTCAGCCGCGAACTGGAGCTGGGGAACTGAGCATGGGCATGAATATGGGATCCGGAATTGGCAGACGCGGCGGTTCCCGCGGGCGGGCTCCGATGGCCGAGATCAATGTTACGCCCTTTGTTGACGTGATGCTGGTGCTGCTGATCATTTTCATGGTGACGGCACCGTTGCTGGTTACCGGCGTTCCCGTCGACCTGCCGGAGAGCCGCGCCAATGCGCTGGAACAGGAGCAGGAACCGGTCCAGATTTCAATCGATACCGACGGTCGCATCTTCATTGACGACGAAGAACTGAGCCGCGGTGCACTGGAGACACGGTTGCGCGAAATTGCCGCCGAGCAGAATCCGGAAGATCAACGGCAGATCATGCTGCGCGGCGACAAGACGCTAGACTACGGGCTTATCATGGGCGTGATGGGCGAACTCAACCGGGCCGGATTGAACCGGGTTTCGCTGGTCACTACAGGTTCATCGGAGACACCATAGTAGTGGACCGCTGATATGGAAAAAGCTGAAAAAATTGGCTTGGGAATAGCGGCTGCGGGTCATGTGGCCCTGTTCGGCGCGCTATCCTTGAGCGTCCTGAGCAGCACCAACGAGGCCTTTCGCAACAAACCGATCGAAGTAATGATCGCCGATGAAGTGGGACTGGAAAGCGCCGCGCCCGATCCCGCAAAAATTACCCCGGCAACAAGCGTTGCCCCGGAACTTGGTGCGCCGGAGGAGAGCAGCTTTGCCGAACCGGAGCCGCTTCCGGACCCACCGAAGATCGAAGCAAAACCGACACCGGCGGTCAAACCGGCGCCGGTGTCCCGCGAGCCCCGCAGACGGCCGGACAAACCGGCCAGCGTCGCCGCCAAGGCAGAGCCCAAGCCTGCTCCGAAACCGAAACCCCGCGGTTCGCGACTGGGCGACGATTTCCTGAAAGGCGTCACCGATGCGCCTTCGGTCAGCCGGAACCAGAATATTGCCGCCGAAAAAGCTTCTCCGGCGGCTGTCGCCTCTTTGGAACGCGAATTATACCGGCTGATCAAACAGAAATGGCGTCCGCCGACAGGCGCCGATGCCGAGCTTTTGCGCACGACGGTGACGGCCCGTCTCGACAGCAACGGCCGGATCATTGGTACCCCGACAGCGACAACGACCGGCATCACGCCGAGCAACCGTTCGCAAGTCGATATTCATCAGGAACGCGCCATAGCCGCCGTCCAGCTTGCTGCGCCTTTCACAACTTTCCCCGAAAAATTTTACGATGAATGGAAGGTTATCGAACCTGTCCTCTATCTTGGTGTCTAGGAGACCAGCCATGCATTCCGCCGCCCCTTATGTTCGAACATTGATCCTTGGCCTTGTCGCCTGTTTTGGATTGAGCACGATTGCGCAAGCCCAGTTGACCGTCGATGTCGACAATAGCGCATCGGAAGAGCTGATCATTGCCGTTCCCGGCCTGCCCACGCCGCTAAGCGTGAACACGGCCGCCGGCAGCACCAGTGAACTGGGCGGCAAGATAAGCGATGTCATCGTCAGCGACTTGCGATCAAGCGGCCTGTTCAAGCCGATTGGCCGCAATCAGGTCCGCGGCATCAGCTATGCCGAAGTCACCGCTCCGCAATTTCCCTATTGGAGCGGTTCCAATGCCTCTGCCCTGATCCAGGGTTTTGTCCGTGCGAACCCCGACGGCAAATTGACGGTCGGCTGCTATCTCTACGATGTCGCTCTGGAAACCGAACTCACGCGTCAGGGCTTCGTCGTCGAACCCGGCGACTGGCGGCGAGCCGCGCATAAATGCGCTGATGCCATCTATTCGCGACTGAGCGGAGAATCACCCTTCTTTGACAGCCGCATAGCCTATATTGCCGAGACCGGGCCCAAGGGTAACCGGGTCAAACGACTGGCGATCATGGACAGCGACGGCGCCAACCACCGGTTCATCACCAACGGCCAGGCCACTGCCCTCACACCGCGCTTTTCTCCCGATTACAAAAGCATTGTCTATCTCAGCTTTCTCGATGGCAATCCGCGCATCTATATCTACGAGATCGGCACGGGCCGGCAGCGGCTGATTACCCAGAGCACCAACCCGACCTTTGCACCGCGCTGGTCACCCGACGGCAAGTGGATACTCTATTCCATGGCCATTGCCGGCAATACCGACATTTACAAAATCTCTGCGGCGGGCGGCGGCAGACCGCAGCAGCTTACCTTTTCTCCCGGCATTGACATTGGCGGCAGCTTCTCGCCCGACGGCAGCCGGATAGTCTTCGAAAGCGACCGCTCGGGTAGCCAGCAGCTCTATGTCATGAATGCTGACGGCAGCAATGAGCGGCGGATCAGCTTTGGCGGCGGACGCTTTGCCACGCCGGAATGGAGCCCCCGCGGCGATTTGATCGCCTTCACCAAGATGGCGGGCAATTTCCGTATCGGCGTGATGACGCCCAGCGGTGGCGGCGAGCGACTGCTCACCAACAGCTGGCAGGATGAAGCGCCAACCTGGGCCCCCAATGGCCGGGTGATCCAGTTTTTCCGGACAACCAGGGGAAGCGGCGGCACCGGTATCTGGCAAGTCGACCTGACCGGCCGCAACGAACGGCAGTTGCCGACGCCGGTCAATGGCTCCGATCCGGCATGGGGACCATTGCTGCCATAAATTCAAAACGCGACAAACCACTGGAAAAACGCTATATCTCCCGGAAGGGCCGATTCAACAAGGAGCAGAATGATGATGAAATATGCGACCCCCCTCCTGATTACCACCAGCCTGGTATTGGCTGGTTGTGCGAAGAAACCACCTGAAGAATTGCCGCCGGCCCCGATTGGCACAGCGCCAACGCCAGCACCGACTGGTCCTGCCGGACCGGGCTATGCTCCGGGCTCGCAGGGAGATTTCCTGGCCAATACAATGTCCGACAGAATTCTCTTTGATACCGATCGCTTCAATGTCGACTCACAGGATCAGGCGATCTTGCAAAGCCAGGCGCAATGGCTGGCGCAAAACCCCAATGCACGGATCACCATCGAAGGCCATTGCGACGAACGTGGCACGCGTGACTATAATCTCGCGCTGGGCGAACGCCGTGCCAACGCCGCGAAAAACTATCTCGCTTCGCTGGGTGTCAGCCCGTCGCGGATGACGACTGTAAGCTATGGCAAGGAACGCCCAGAAGCGCTTGCTTCCACCGAGAGTGCCTGGGCGCAGAACCGCCGGGCCGTGAGCATCGTGGTCCGCTAAACCGAACCAGAACAACAGACAAAAAAAGGGCCGCTACCTCTTCGGGTAGCGGCCCTTTTTTTAATCTGAAAATCAATTATTTCTTGGTGCCGGTCATCGCCATTTCACCAAAGGCACCCGCCTTTACCGAACCGGCCAGCTGACCATCGGTAATCGTCGCATCGCCTTCCAGCTTCATCGGCATGGGAACCGTCATGTTCATTTCCCAGGTGATGTGATTGCCGTCGACCTTGCCGTTTTCGACATCCATCGATCCCATTCCGCCGGCGTTGACGCCGGTGAACGTGTCACCATCGGTTACGATGGTAAATTCCGAGGTCTGGTCTCCCATCGGGGATTTCGTCACACAAGCATAAGTTCCATCAATAGACATTCCATTCTCCTTTTATGTCAAAGCCCTGATCCGGCTCAGACTAGCGATCACTCGTCGCCTTCTGCCGAATCGTTTGAACTACTCTCACTATTAACAGCAGTGTCACTAGCTTCATAGCCGCGATATTCGATCGGCATATCGAGCGAGTCCAGCTGGGTTTTGATCTTGGACACGTCACCGACAACGACCCAGGTGAATTTATCCGGATCGACCGCGTCAGCCATGGCTTTGTTCAAATCTTCCACCGTCAACGCCTTGTAGCGAGCTGCAACCGTTTCTGCATAGTTCGAAGGCCTGCCCAGCATCACGTCACCCTGCATCTGGCTCAATATGCTGGGCGTGCGCTCGAACTGGCCTGGCAGCTCGCGCACATTGCCATTGACCGTCCGCTCCAGTTCCGCCGGCGTAACGCCGTTTTCGCCCATGAAGTCGCGAACCTGCGCATCAATTGCGGCAACGGCAGGGCCGGTCTGGTTGGTCTGAACCGGCGCGCGCATCGTGTAGAGCACCCGGTCTTCACCGCGCAATACGGTGTTGCGTGTTCCGTAGCTCCAGCCCTTGGTTTCGCGCAGGTCCATGTTGATCCGCGAGAGGAAATTGCCGCCCAATATTTCATTGGCGGCATTGAGGGTCAGCAGATCGTCCGACCCCTTGTACGGCAGGACCTGTCCGGCCAGGATCATCGATTGCGGAGAATTGGGACGATGAACGACAATGATCCGGCCCTGCCCTTCGGGAATGGCGGCATCAAAATTCTTCGCTGGCGCCGCTTTTCCGCTGCCTTTCCACTTGCCGAAGCGCATCTCGAGCTTGTCGATCAGCTCCTGTTTGCCGATTTTGCCCGCAGCAAAGATGGTCGCCTTTGCCGGATGCATCCATTGTTGATGGAAGGCCGCGAGATCATCGCGGGTGATCGCCGATACCGTTTCCTTGGTGCCGTTACCCGACAGGCCGCGGCCATAAGGATGTTCGGAACCGAATACCAGCGGCGGAAGCAGATTGCTGGCAATGCTCAGCGGATCGCTTTCTTCCCGGTCGATTGCCGTGAGCAGCTGAACGCGGATACGTTCGATATCATCGGTCTTGAACGCCGGATTTTTGACAATGTCTGCCATCAGGTCGAGCGAAGCATCAAGGTTTGGATTGACCGCGCTCAGATCGACATCGGTCCGGTCGCGGCCACCGCCGATGCTGATATTGGCACCCAGCCGTTCCTGCTGTTCGGCGATTTCAACCGATGTCAGGCTGGTCGTGCCCTCTTTCAATATTCCGGTGACGAAATTCTGCAGTCCGAGCTTGTCGGAAGAATCAGCGCTGGTGCCAGCATTGAAAGACAGAGACACACGGGTCATCGGCACCGCATCGCGGTGGGCGAAATAGACCTTGATGCCATTGGACAGGGTTGCGGTTTCGACATCCGGAAAATCGACGTTGGGAATGTCGCCCACGGTTGGCAGTTTGGAGCGGTCGGGGACGGTGACCGTCCCGGCTTCACCATCCTGCATATAGAAAGCGGGTGCCGTCAGGACGCCGGTGCGCGCGCCTTTGCCAGCGCCCACTTCCTGATATTCTTCCCGCTCGCCCGGAACGACGGTAATGCCAAGGACGGGACGGGTCAGCCATTTCTGCATCGCCGCCTTCACCGCTGCCGGTGTCGTCGAAGCCAGCCGGCCCAGTTCCTTCTTGTAATATTCCGGATCGTCGGAATAGAGTTTGCCCTGCGCCAGAGCGACCGCCTTGCCGCTAAATCCGCCAACCTGTTCGAGGCCGGCGATCCGCGCTGCGGCATCGCGCGTTGCCACCCGCTGCACTTCGTCCTGGGTCGGGCCATTGGCAATAAAGTCGGCGATGATTTCATCGAGCCGCGCAGCAACGGCATCCGCATCTTCACCCGGTTTGACGTCAGCCTGAACGTTCACGAAGCTTCCATGCACAAACGGGATCACATAAGCGGAAACGGAAACCGCATTTTTCTCTTCCCGCACCATGATATTGTCGAGCCGCGAACTGGCCAAGCCGCCGAGCACGGTCATGCCAACGTCAAGCGGCGTATAATCGGGATCATTCAGGCCCGGCACCACCCAGTTGCGATAGATGCGCGTGGTCGCGACCTTGTCCTTCATCACCTCGTAGATCGGAGCATCGAGAGTCGGCAATGCGGGATCGAGCTGCGGGATTGGCTTGCCAGCCGGTATCGCGCCAAACCATTTGTTGACCTTGGACCGCGCGGTCGCAACATCGATATCACCAGCCAGCACCAGGATCGAATTGTTCGGCCCATAATGATCGGTGAACCATAGCTTCATATCATCGAGCGAAGCGGCTTCGAGATCTTCCAGCGATCCGATCGTGTCGTGGCCATAGGGGTGATCCGAAGGGAACAGCAATTCGGTCTGGCGATAGCCGACCAGCCCGTAAGGCTGATTGTCGCCCTGGCGCTTTTCGTTCGAAACCACGCCTATCTGGTTGTCGAGCTTCTCCTGCGTCACCGCGCCGAGCAGGTAGCCCATCCGGTCGCTTTCGAGGAACAAAGCAACATCAAGCGCGGAGGTCGGAACGGTCTGGAAATAATTGGTCCGGTCCAGCCAGGTCGTGCCGTTGAGATCGGTCGCGCCGATCTGCCGCAGCGGCTCAAAAAAATCGCCCGGTGCATTTTCGGAACCATTGAACATGATATGTTCGAATAGATGCGCATAGCCGGTCTTGCCCTTCGGCTCGTTGGCAGAACCGACGCCATACCAGATCGAGACGGCCACAACCGGCGCCTTGCGATCGGTGTGGACCAGGACTTTCAAACCATTGTCTAGCGTGAATTCTTCATAGGGAATATCGACCGCGGCGACCAGTTCGCTCACTGGCGCGGGTTTGGCGGATTCATGATGTTTGGCCAGTGCGGGCGCAGCAACCGTCAAGGCTGTGGTAGTCAGCGCCAGCAACAGGGAACGGGACAAACGGGACATCGGGATATTCCTCTCAATCAAATGCAAATTTCGTAGCTTAGAACATGGCGGCAAATCGCGTCTGGCCGATTGCCGGCTTCGACAAACGCCATTCAGCCGTCGACCAACAGCTATTTTGCCTTCCACCCCCAGAATAGATGGCAGGGCAGGATATTCCAGAAAGAATAGCCGCTATCGATATGGTCAAAATGCGGCGTCATGAAGTCGCGTGCTTTTTTGACGAACTGGTAGACCAGAAAGGCGCCGCCCGGACGGATAACGTCGTAGGTTTCCTGGGCAATTTTGGGCCCGAGCTGGTCGGGCAGCGTCGAGAAAGGCAGGCCGGAAAGGACATAGTCGGCTTTCTCGTGCCCGAGTTCCCTGATGATCTTTTGGACGTCGGCGGCAGACCCGTGGATCGGGTAGAAACGGCTGTCGCGGATCGACTTGCCCAGATAATCGATGAAATCTTCATTCAGGTCGATCACGATCAGGGTCGCACCGGGCTTCATCCGTTCGAGCACCGGGCGGCAGAAAGTCCCGACGCCCGGGCCATATTCGACGAACAGGTCACACTCGTCCCATTTGACCGGTTCGAGCATCTTTTTGATCGTGATATCGGACGAAGGCATGATCGAGCCGACCATCACCGGATGTTTCAGGAAGCCCTTGAAGAACACGCCCCAGGGACCGAGGCGGCGTTCAAGTCGTGACTTGATGCGGTCCACGATTTTCGTTTTGGCGACACTATTTGACAAACCATTCCTCCGGCGACTGATCAAACTGTCTTACTAGAGCGTTACAGCGCTGGTGACAAATATAATAGCGGTTGCCCGGTGCAAACGACCGGTTAAAAGCAAGCCATGCAACTTCATCCAAACGACTCCATCGCGGTGATTTTTTGTGCGCAGCGTTGCGGCAGCGATGATCAGGCCTATCAGGCCGCGGCAACAGCGATGGGCGATCTGGCTGCGCAGCAGCCCGGTTATCTCGGTGAAGATCATGCCAGGTCCGCAGATGGATTCGGCATTACGGTGAGCTATTGGCAAGATGATGCCAGCGCCAAAGCCTGGCGCGATCATCCGGATCACACCCTTATCCGCGAACGGGGTCGCGACAAATGGTACAGCGCCTACAGCCTTCATGTCACCCGCGTCGAACGTGGCTATGACTGGCAGAAATAGCGTGGCATAGGAACGCCCATGGCCGATTCTCCCGACTTCGAACCGCTGAACCGGAAAGCTTCATCCTTTCCCGAAGCAAAACCGATCGACAGCACTCGCATGGCGGTGCTGTTCTCTGTCATGCTGGTCACGGCGTCGGGCAATACTGCCATGCAATCGATTTTGCCGACGATCGGGACGCAGCTTGATATTCCCGATTTCTGGGTGAGCGCAGCGTTCAGCTGGTCGGCTTTATTATGGGTCTATACCGCTCCGAAATGGGCGCGCCAGTCGGATCATCGCGGTCGCAAAGCGCTGATGCGTCTTGGCATGATCGGCTTCACCACGTCCTTCGCACTGGCCGGTCTGGCCCTGTTTCTCGGGCTGCTGGGCTGGTATAGTGCGCTGTGGACATTTGTCCTGTTCGCTGTTTTCCGCAGTCTATATGGTGGCCTCGGTTCCGCTGCACCGCCAGCAGTGCAAGCCTATGTGGCCGCCCGAACCGCGCGCGCCAACCGGACCAAGGCGCTGTCGCTGATTTCATCCTCCTTCGGGCTCGGCACGATCGTCGGCCCGGCGATTGCGCCCTTGCTGATCATTCCCGCTCTTGGTCTTTCCAGCCCGATGTTTGCCTTTGCCGCAATCGGAATATTGGTGATGGTCGCACTGGCCCTGAAACTGCCCAATGACAATCCCGGCTATAAAGCGCGCGGTGTGGTCACGTCGGAGCCCTATAGCTCTGCCCCGTCTTCCAACAGCTTGAAAGACGAGGATGATGAGGGGGAAGAGGAAAATAGTCTCCCGCCACGATTGCGCTGGGGTGACGACCGAGTCAAGCCGTGGCTGATCACCGGTATCCTGGGCGGCAATGCCCATGCGCTGATATTGGGCGTAGTCGGATTTCTGGTGCTTGACCGGCTGGGCCTGCGCGGCGATCCTGAAATGGGCATTCAAATGACCGGTCTCGTGCTGATGTCCGGCGCTGCGGCAACCCTGCTGGCGCAGTGGGGCCTGATCCCGCTGCTGCAAATGGGCCCGCGCTCCTCAATATTGTGGGGCATGGTTCTCGGCGCCTCTGGCTGCCTGATCATCGGATTTTCTCACGACTTGCACGGTATCATCATCGGATTTGCAGTGGCATCACTGGGCTTTGGTCTGTTCCGTCCCGGTTTCACTGCCGGAGCCTCGCTGGCCGTCAGACGATCCGAGCAAAATGGCGTCGCCGGCATCGTCGCATCGGTAAACGGCATGGCTTTCATTGTGTCACCGGCCTTTGGCGTGCTGCTTTACACCTATGCCGGCCCCCTGCCTTTCTGGCTGGCGACCGGCATCTGTATCTTCCTGTTCGGCTGGGGCTTCAAGACCCTCAAACTCGACGACCGGATTATCTCCGACAACTAGGGCATGAGTCTCGGGTCAGGCCCTAGTGCTTGCTGTCCTTGACCGGAGTCAGCATTCCCGGGGAGACAAAGCCAATCGGTTCAACGCGCATGGCATTTTGCTTCAGCTGCGATTCCATTTTGGAATATTCTTCCTCCATTTCCGGCGTCACCGAAGCCCGGCTGTCTTTCAGTGCCTGTTCGAAATGTTTCATCTGAACCGTTTCAACCAGTCCGCCAAATTCCCGCAGCGCGTGAAGCCCTGCGCGGCGGACCAGATCTTCCAGATCAGCGCCAGAATAGCGATCGGTACTATCCGCCATCTCATCGAGATCGACATCCTTGGCGAGCGGCATTTTCGACGTGTGGATCGCCAATATCCGGCGTCGACCGTCTTTACCGGGAACCGGAACATAGACCAGTTCATCAAAGCGGCCCGGACGCAGCAAGGCTGGATCGACCAGACCGGGACGGTTGGTCGCGCCGATCAGAATCACCGACTGCATTTCCTCCAGCCCGTCCATCTCGGCGAGTATCGTGTTGACAACCCGCTCGGTCACCTGAGGTTCGCCCATACCGCCACCACGTGCCGGGACGAGACTTTCGATTTCATCAATGAACAGGATCGTTGGCGCTACCTGACGCGCCCGGGCAAACAGCCGCGCGATCTGCTGCTCGCTCTCGCCATACCATTTGGAAAGCAGGTCGCTCGATTTGGTGGCGATAAAATTGGCTTCGGCTTCGCGCGCAACCGCCTTCGCCAGCAAGGTCTTGCCGGTTCCGGGCGGTCCATAAAGCAGAAAACCCTTGGCCGGACGAATGCCAAGCCGGGTGAAGGCTTCCGGATTTTTCAGCGGTAGCTCGATACCCTCCTTCAGCCGCATTTGTGCATCGTCAAGGCCGCCAATATCTTCCCAGCGGACATCGGGGACCTGAACCATGACTTCGCGCATCGCCGATGGCTGGACCCGTTTCAGCGCTTCGACAAAATCATGCCGCAGAACAACAAGTTCCTCGAGTACTTCCGGTGGTACGGTTTCCGCTTCAAGATCCAGTTTCGGCATGATCCGGCGCACGGCTTCAATCGCTGCCTCACGGGTCAGGGCCGCCAGATCTGCTCCGACAAAACCATAGGTTGTGCGTGCAAGCTCTTTTAAATCCACGGCTTTGTCGAGCGGCATGCCACGAGTGTGGATCCCCAGTATCTCGCGCCGGCCGGCAACATCGGGAACGCCGACGATGATTTCCCGGTCAAAGCGGCCGGGACGGCGCAACGCCTCATCAATGGCCTCGGGGCGATTGGTCGCCGCAATGACCACCAGATTGAGCCGCGATTCGAGCCCGTCCATCAAGGTGAGCAACTGCGCCACCAGACGCTTTTCGGTTTCACCCTGCACCTGCCCGCGCTTCGGTGCGATCGAATCGATCTCGTCAATGAACAGTATCGAAGGGGCTGCCTTGGTTGCTGCCTCAAATATTTCGCGGAGTTTCTTTTCCGATTCGCCATATGCGGAGCCCATGATTTCCGGACCGTTGATCAGGAAAAACTCAGCATCGCTCTCATTGGCAACCGCTCGGGCGAGCCGCGTCTTGCCGGTGCCCGGAGGCCCATGCAGCAACACCCCGCGTGGCGGGTCAACGCCAAGCCGGGTGAAGAGCTGCGGATAGCGCAGCGGCAATTCCACCATTTCACGGAGCTGATCGATGGTTTCGTGCAACCCGCCGATATCGTCATAAGTAACATCGGCCCGGCGATGCTCGGTCGATTCTTCATATTCGGGACGCAGCTCGACCTCGGTCTCTTCATCGATATGGACGATTCCCTTGGGCAGGGTCGAAACGACGTTGAGCCGGATCTGCGTGAGCGAAAAGGCCGGTGCCGCAAGCATCTGCCGCAATTGCGGCGGCATGTCGCTACGATCCACCTGCTGCTGGCCATGGGTAGCGACAAAATCACCGGATTTGAGTGGCCGTCCCATGAAGCTGCGCTTCAGTCCGCCGCCATTGCCTTGCAGACGGAGGTCCTTCTGCGCTGGCGCGAAGACGACTTTCTTGGCTGGCTTCGATTCGACCTTGCGAATTTCAACATAGTCGCCCGCTCCCACACCGGCATTGGCGCGTTGCAGGCCATCCAGCCGGACAAAATCCAGGCCTTCATCTTCCTGATAGGGCAAAACCGCTCGTGCCGGGGTCGTCTGCTTGCCGATAATTTCGACGACATCGCCCTCAATCAGTCCCAATTTGCCTAGATTATCCCGGGACAATCTCGCCAGACCGCGACCGCTATCCTCGGGCCTGGCATTGGCAACTTGCAGTTTTAGCAGCTTGCTATCGTCTTCGGGCGTTTCATTTGTGGGCGCAGGATCGGACACGGGGGCGGATCTCCTCAATATCGTTTCGGTTGTTTCCAACAAGATAGGGATCACGCTGTCGATATGCGACTCTGATTTTCAATTGTAGAGTCGGATGGCAGAATTCGGCCAAAAAAAAAGGCCAGTTCCGAAGAACTGGCCTGAAAAGTTTTTAGGAGAGGATGCCTGAAAGGCCCATCCTAAATGCGTCGAAACCCATTATTGTGCAAGTGCGAAAAGAACATTAAAGGTTGCACATATTGCAACTTAGCAATAATGGTAGCGACAGTTTTCCGCCATTCCCGTTGATTCGCATTCATTTTTGCGTTGCACAAAGCTGATTTAGCCACAATATCGATCATAATATGCGCCGACTTCCTCCCCTTCGCGCCCTTGAGGCCTTTATCCGTGTTGCTCGCCTGGGCTCTTCCAAGGCCGCTGCAGCAGAGCTGGCGCTGTCTGCACCTGCGCTGAGCCGGCGAATCAAATCGCTCGAGGATCATATCGGCAAACCGCTGTTCGAACGGCGGAACCAGTCGATGGTGCTCAACGAAGATGGCCACGCATTGCTGAAAGCCGTCGCTCCGGCGATGGAAACCATTGGCGAAGCAGTCGACCAGATGACCGTTACCGGTGGTGACATGCGTCTGCGGCTCGGCGTGCTTCCCCTGTTTGGTGCCACGCGCTTGCTGCCGCGCCTTCCGGAACTCAAAAAACTTTACCCGAAGCTGCACATTGACGTCGACACCTCATCCCATGCAGAAAATATGCTGGGTGATGCCGTCGATGCAGCGATCATCATCAGCGACCATGTCGATCCCAACCTTTACGCAGTGAAGCTGGACAGCAACAAGGTGTACGCGATCGCATCCGCAGAACTGACCAGCGGCCCGAATGCCGTGAAACATCCGGAAGATCTGAAGAATCACAATATTCTGATCCACAGCAATATGACCCGGGCCTTTGACCAGTGGAAAGAAGCGGTAGGCCTGCCCGATCTGCAACCCGCCGGTATCGACCATCTCGATAGCGGCCCGCTGATGCTGGAAGCCGCAGCCCAGGGCCTCGGCATCGCGATCATGCATGGCGGCCATTTTTCCGACGCCAATGATGCGCGGCTGGTCCGGCTGTTCGACCATCAGGTCGACAGCCCCTACAGCTACTGGTTCGTGTGCCGCAAACGCGACATGAAGAACCGCGCGGTGCGGATATTCCATGACTGGGTTGTCAAAGCGGGTCTCTAGACCCGGGGCACTAGGCCTTGAGATCGGGGTCCAGCTCCAGATCATCGTCGAGCTGCACGCCAAAGCTGTTCAGCAGCATCGATACCTGGCTATATTGCCCCACGGTCATCACCAGATCCATGCGCTGTTTCTCGGTCAGCTCCGCTAGCGCGGCCCAGGTCGCATCGCCAACATGCCCGTCACCGGTCAGTTCGTCGGTGGCCTGCAGCAATGCACGCTCCAGCGCCGTCCATCCCGGTGCATCCGGTCCCGCCTTGATCCGCTCGATCTCTTCATCGGTCAGACCGCAATCCTTGCCGATGCGGACATGCTGCGCCCATTCATAGCCGGACTTCCAGTTGAAACCGGTGCGCAGGATGATGATCTCGCGCTCCCGCGCCGGCAGGTCATTATGATCGGACAGTATATAGCCGCCCCACCACATGAACGCCTTATAGGCTTTCGGGGCCCTGATCAGGGTTCGGAAGATATTGAGTATCTTGCCGGTCTTGAAGCGCTCGCCCAGCATCGCCCGATGCTCTGGACCGAGTTCTGACTCGGCGAGCGGGGCGATCCTGGGTTTATCGAGACGCATTTTTGTAAATTAGCCGAGGGTTACGGACTTGATCGCGCCTGGCTTCGCTGGTGGTTCGCCCTTTGGCAGCGCGTGCACCGCTTCCATGCCGGAGGTCACTTCGCCCCAGACCGTATATTGGCCATCGAGGAAGCCTGCATCGTCGAGGCAGATGAAAAACTGGCTGTTGGCGCTGTTCGGGTCCATCGTGCGGGCCATCGAGCAAGTGCCTTCGACATGCGGTTCTTTCGAAAATTCCTGCGCAATATCGGGCTTGTCGCTGCCGGACATGCCGGTACCGGTCGGGTCGCCGCCCTGCGCCATGAAACCGTTGATGACGCGGTGGAAAACAACGCCGTCATAAAAGCCTTCGGATGCCAGCTCGGTGATCCGCGCGACATGATTAGGTGCAAGATCAGGCCGGAGCTTGATTTCAACATCGCCTGTGTCGAGGTGGAAAGTCATTTTTTCGTGGGACATCGGGTCTATTCCTTTTCGGTCATTGAATCAGTCTTGGGGCGCATATAGGCAACGCTTCCGGAAAAATCACCCTGTCTGGCGATAATTGTCACAAAAGATTGCAATTGCAACGTTGCAGCGACTAATAAGCAGCCGAACGCGCACATCAGGGGAGCATCGCGATGACCGATATCAACGATCCCCAGCACGCCACCATCGAACGCGAAGATGTTCTGGATGATGACAACCGGCTAACCGACGAATTTGTCCGTTCGGTCTCCGATGCGGTCGACAATAATGATAGCACGCTGGCGCAGGAACTGGTCAACCCGCTCCATAATGCCGACATTGCCGATCTGTTCGAGCTGATAGATGCAGATGAACGCGCGCCGCTAGCCAGCGCTCTCGGCGATCTGGTGAGCGCCGACGTGCTCGCGGAGATGAACGAGCATGTTCGCGAAGACCTGATCGACGTGCTCGATGCCGGGCAGATTGCGGACCTCACCGAACAGCTGGACACCGATGATGCGGTCGCAATCATCGAGGATCTCGACGAGGGCGAGCAACAGGCGGTTCTGGCCGAGCTCGATGCCGAAGACCGAGCCGCGATCGAAAGCGCCCTCACCTATGAGGAAGAAACCGCTGGCCGGATCATGCAACGCGAATTTGTCGCGGTGCCCGAGCATATGCGGGTCGGCGATCTGATCGACTATCTGCGCAAGAGTGATGATCTGACCACCGAATTCTGGGAAATCTATGTTGTCGACCCGGCGTTCCGGCCGATTGGCACCTGCCAGCTCAGCTGGATTCTCAGAACCCCGCGCGAAATCGCTATCGCCGATGTGATGAAGCGCGAGCAGACCCTGATCCCGGTCGACATGGACCAGGAAGAAGTGGCGTTGCGCTTCCAGAAATATAATCTGATTTCCGCCGCTGTCGTCAATGATGACGGGCGCCTGATCGGGATGATCACCGTCGATGACATTCTCCATATTGTCGAGGATGAGGCCAGCGAAGACGTGCTGCTGCTCTCCGGTGCCGGCGACGGCGACATCAACGAGCCGATTCGCGATAGTTACAAGGCGCGTGTCCGCTGGCTGATCACCAATCTGGCGACGGCTCTGGTGGCCAGTTTTGTCATCTCGATCTTCGGCGCGGCCATCGAACAGATGGTTGCGCTCGCGATTCTCATGCCGATCGTCGCCTCGATCGGCGGCAATGCCGGTACCCAGACCATGGCCGTCTCGGTCCGCGCCCTGGCGATGAACGAACTGACCCGCTCCAACACCCGCCGGATTATCGGGCGGGAATTCAGGATCGCATTGCTCAACGGCGCCACCATTGCCGTGCTGGTCGGACTCGGCACCGGCCTGGCCTTCGCTAATCCCGTGCTCGGCGGGGTTATCGCGCTGGCCATGCTGATCAATATCGTGATCGCCGGATTTGCCGGCATATTCGTTCCCGTGATGCTCGACCGGCTGGATCAGGATCCGGCCCTGGCCTCTTCGGTCTTCGTCACCATGATCACCGACACCATGGGCTTTCTGGCCTTCCTCAGCCTCGCCGTTGGCAGCGGGATGGTCAGCCTCTAGGCCCTCGTATAGGCTGCGACAAAATTTCCCAGGTCGGTATATATCCGTTCCCGCTCGCATTCGCCCAGCATTTCGCAACTGAGTGAATCAAAGCCAGGCCGGTTTGCGCCAGCCGCCAGCCGAATGGCCGCGACCAGCCATATTTCATCTGGCGTGGTTTGCGAACAGCAGGGACGCCCGATCTGGAACGGTTCCTGCCAGGCGGATCCGATGGTCTCTGCCAATATCAATATCCGCGTCGCCGCCCGCCGTCCTCCCAGCCTGTCTGACAGATGGTCCAGACAGTCATATGCATTTTGGCTTGCGACCACCGCTAGGCGAAAGGCGATGATCAATTTCGCTTCGACCGATGGCAATGTTCTGATGTCCGGCAGTGGTAACAAAAGCTTTTCCAGTATCTCACCCAATCTGTCTCTCCTCTATGTCCGAGTCCCCTACAGTATGATATTGATAATCATTTGCAATAAGATTCTTGCAAGAAAGATATTTGGGCGAGCTTGATTTGGCGGATACGGCACCTGAACATGCTTGACTAAACCGGTCGTGCACCACAGATAATCGCCATGCCACTCAACATGACCAAGATCGCCTATCGCAGCGAAAGCCCGGAAACGCTGCGAAAATGGCTTGAATCCCACAAAGACAATAGAGCGACCGGCGGCGAAGCCCGGCTCACCACCCGCTATCTGCCGAAGCGCCACGCAGAAATGATCGGCGGCTCACTCTACTGGATTCACGCAAAGAAAATCGTCGGTCGCTCGCCGATCATCGGCTTCATGGACAATGGCGAAGGGCGGCAGTGGATCAGGCTGGAACCGCGGCTTGTCGCGGTCCAACCGATCCCCAAGCGCGCCCATCAGGGCTGGCGCTATCTCGAGGAAAATGACGCGCCATCCGATCTCGGCGGCGACGTGGAAGGTGCCGAGGAGATGCCCGCCGAGATGCTCGGCGAACTGGCGAATCTGGGACTGGTCTAGACATCCGCAAACAGGGGGTGTGCCAACCGGATCCGGTCACCCCTTTCCATCCACCCAATGCTTGAGCAAATTATAGGCAATCGCAAAAGGCGGCGGCGCAACGAACAGCGCTCCCGGGTCACCGGCCATGGCCGCTTTGACCTCGTCGAGCGAGAACCAGGCCGCTTCCTCGATTTCCTCTTCGTCAAGCGTCAGCGTCGGATCGTCGGTGACGCTGGTGCAGGCAATCATCAGCGAAGAAGGGAAAGGCCAGGGCTGGCTCGCGACATAGCGGACGTCCCGTACCTTGATCCCGGCTTCTTCAAACAGCTCGCGCTTGACGCAGCCTTCGATACTCTCGCCCGGCTCCAGAAATCCGGCAAGCGCGGAAAAGCTTTTCGGCGGGAAGCGCGGCTGACGGCCGAGCAAAACCTTGCCTTCGCATTCCGACAGCATGATCGCCACCGGATCGGTGCGCGGGAAATGCTCTGCTCTGCAACCGTCTTTGTCGGGATCGCACAGGCGCGCCCAGCCGCCCTTGCGGGACTCGGTCGGCTTGCCGCATTGGGCGCAAAATTTATGCCGCGCATGCCAGTCGACCAGGCTCCGTGCCGTGGCATAAATTGCCGCCTGATCCGCGGGCAAGCTCCCCAAAGTCTGCCAGAGCGCCCGATTGGCGGCAGGTCCGGCATCCCCGGCTCCGTTCAGCTCTGCGAAAAAGGGCGTATCGTCTTCGATGCCGAGCAAAAGCAGATCATGATCCGGCGAGGCTTCATAGGCTGCGCCCCAGGCAAGATCGCCATGGTCATCAAAAACCGGATTCAGGCCGTCCAGCTTGAGCAGCCTGGCCCGCGGATTCATCATCGCGGCGCGCAGCTTCTCCGGATTGACCCGCACCTGATCGGTGCGGTCCAGCGTCCCGCCGGCAAAAGTGGGCACTATGGTATTTTCAACAATCGACATCTTGTCTCCCGGACATTTTATATTGTGGCTCCCTTGCGAAAGGGAGAGAATTTATTGTCCTTACGGACTGGTATTGCCCGCGCCCGCCTGCGCGTTCCCGGTCAGATCGGCATAGACATATTTCGGGAAATCCGACTGGAAGGGATAGCTGTTCGACGGGATATATTGAGTGTAGCCGCCAGCGCGGAGACCGCGGGCTGTGTCGACAAAGGCCGATGTCCCGGCTGCTCCACCCCAGCCGAATGTGCCGGCCGGGCTGACTGCGGTACCTAGACCGGACCGTCCGCCCGCGCCGAAGCCGTGATTGGCCACCCAGGTCCCGGCGGTACTGGCGGTTTCGGGTAGCAGGTTGGACATGCCGAGTTTCACCGTATCCGGCTTCATCACCTGCACATCGCCGACCTTGCCAAATCCGAGCAGCATCTGAAGGAACTTGTCATAATCGCCAGCCGTTCCGACCAGGCCGGTGCTGCCAAAGGCAAAGGGCGGCTTGTCGAGATAGATGCTGGTGGCACCGGGATCGATCGGGATCAGCGATCCCGCGAATGGCGCATAATTGTCTGCGAGATCAGCCGCGCGGTCGGCAGGAACCCGATAGAATATATTCTTCATGCCCAATGGTCCGAACATCCGCTCCTGCAGGAACTGGTCGAGCGGTTTGCCGGAGACCTTCTCGATCACCGCGCTCAATACATCATGGCTCAGCGAATAGCTCCACTGGGTGCCGGGTTGATAGACCAATGGCAATTCCGAGAGGCGCTTCACGAAGGTCATGATATCCGGAGTAGCCGCGCCCGGATCAATGCCGGGAATCGAGCTGCGGCTGATACGACCGGGGGTCAGTCCCGCTGCAAGATAGGCCTTCTGGATCGGGCCTTTCGAAATGATCGTATAGCCCAGCCCTGCCGTATGGGTCTGTAGCTGGCGGATGGTAATCGGCGTCTTGGCCGGCTCGACATTGTCCAGTGCGCCTTCGGGATCGACCAGCACCTGCATTTCGGCAAATTCGGGGAAGATGTCGGACAAAGGCTGATCGAGAGAAATCAGACCATCCTCGACCAACATCATAGTCGCCATACCGGTAATCGGCTTGGTCTGCGAATACATCCGCCACAGCGTATCGGTGCCGACCAGCCTGTCTCCGCCGAGCTTTAGCGTGCCGGCAGAAATCACCTGTGGTGCCGCCTGACCGAAGCCGATCATCGCCATCATGCCGGCGACCTTCTTTTCCGCGACATATTGATTGATGATCTTGGTCAGACCGGGGAAACTGATTCCCATTTCCTTGGCGAAGACAATGCCGGGCGTTCCGGCCAGAAAAGCACCAGCGCCAATCCCGCCGAGAACAGAGCGTCGGGAGAATGGGGAACCAAGCGACGATATTGCAGGTTTTGCGGCGATCATTTTTTTTCCTTCAGTTTCCATCTCACGGCCTTGGCATACAGGGTCGGTAATCCCGCCTCCGCTATCTGGTCCAGCGCCCACCAGATATTGTCATCCTTGTTAGTAGCGATTTTCTCATCCTGATAAACTGCCAAATCCACCTCAAGCGAAAAATGCGTGAAGCTGTGCTGAACAATATTGTCATGCACCTGCCATTTGCCCGCCATTGGCGGCTTGGCATGGCCGTCGTTTCCCGCTGCCCAGCCGTCATCGGGCAGCGCCCGCATGCCGCCAAGCATGCCTTTCGGCGGCCTGGTGGCCAGCAATATTCTGCCCTGCTGCTCGACCCAGAAAAACCGGGCGCGGCGGACCGGCTTGGTCTTTTTCGGCGGCTTGACGGGAAAGAACTCCATATTGCCGAGTGCATGGGCAGCACACTGCTCTTGCACCGGACAGATTTCACATTTCGGATTTTTCGATGTGCAGATAGTGGCGCCGATATCCATGCAGGCCTGAGCAAAGTCTCCGGCTCCGTGTTTCGGCGTGATCCTGTCCATCGCCGCCCGGATTTCGGCCTTGCCCCTTGGCAGCGGCGTATCGATGGCGAACAGCCGTGACACCAGCCGTTCGATATTGGCATCCACCACCACCGCCCGTTCGCCAAATGCAATGGCGGCGATGGCGGCCGCGGTATAGGCGCCCACCCCGGGCAGCTGAAGAAGTTCAGACTCTTTCTGAGGAAATCTTCCATCCAATATATCAGTGACATGCACCGCGCATTTGCGAAGATTTCTTGCCCGTGCATAGTAACCGAGGCCGGCCCAGGCGGCCATCACATCCGCTTCATCGGCACGCGCCAGCTCCTGAACCGTCGGCCAGCGCCGGGTGAATTTCTCGAAATAGCTTTTGACCGCGCCCACCGTCGTCTGCTGCAGCATGACTTCGGACAGCCAGACATGATAGGGATCGGGCAAATTGCTGCCCGGCGGCGACCGCCACGGCAGCTTTCGCGCCTTATCCACATAATGTGCACCGATATTGGCAGAAATTTTACGCGCTTTGGCGGGGAAACTATCGACGGCCATGGCCGCGCCATGCCATAAAAGGACATAATGGCGAAGAAAATTGACAATATTGGATCTGAAAAGGCGAAAACCGTCGAAAACGGTAAGCCCGTGTCCAAAAAATTGCCGAAAAAAGCCGCAAAAAAACCGGCCGCCAAAGCATATCAGAAATACCAGCGCCCGCGCGGTGGCCCGGCGAAAAGCATCTCCGATCTGGTACCGGAAATCGGTCGTGCGGCCTTTCGCCGCTATGGCTTCATCCAGAGTTCGGTGGTCAGCCGCTGGGCAGAAATTGTCGGCGAACGCTATGCTGGCGTGTCCCTGCCCGAATCGATCCGCTTTCCCCGCGGCGAAAAAGAAGGCGGCACGTTGCATCTGCTGGTCAGCGGCGCTTATGCGACCATGATGCAGCATATCGCGCCGGATATTATCGAGCGGGTCAACCGCTTCTTCGGCTATGGCGCCGTCAGTCAGATAAGATTCAGGCAAGGCGTCGTAACACCTAAGAAAGACAAGGAAAAAAGGGTCCCCCTGCCCGCTTCGCTGAAGCCTGCGCCACTCCAGCTGGGCGAGAATCTGCGCGATATCGGCGATGCGGAGCTGAACCGGGTGCTCGAATCGCTCGCATCGGCGGTTGCAAAGGCGGAAGCGGCCCCTAAGAAAGATGCGAAGTTGACCATAAAGGTCGTCGGCAAGATTGGCGGCGGTGACAAGAAGAAGGACCGAATATGAATCTGGGAAGCGCGTATCTTGCTTCGGCATTGGTAACAGCAGCGGTGGTTGCCGCCCCGGCATCCGCTCAGCAGAACGACACCGCCAGCCGGGTCACTCTGTCCTCGATCGGCGGCCATGTCATGGGCAACCCCCTCGCGAAACACAAGCTGACCGAATATATGAGCTACACATGCAATCACTGTGCGGCATTTGAAAAAGATTCCCACAGCACCCTGATGAACAATTATATCAACAAGGCCCATGTCAGCTTCGAGGTTCGCAATCTGGTTCTCAACCCCATAGACCTTACCGCAGCCATGCTCGCTCGTTGCGGCGGGCGCACCAAATTTTTCGGTAATCACCGGGCTCTGCTGCTGAAACAGTCAGAGTGGCTGAAGAAATTCCATTCTGCTACCCCCGAAGTGATGAAGACCATGAACGACGGTACCGTTCCGGAGCGCATGAAGAAAATCAGCAAGGCCGCCGGTCTCGATACATTGATGAAAGCGCGCGGATTTACGACAGCCCAAATCAATGCCTGCCTGTCCGATCAGGCCGAACAGGACAAGATACTGGCGATGACAAAATATGGCACAGAGACGCTCAAACTGACCGGAACACCCAGCTTCACGATTGGCGATCAACCGCTTGCCAAGGTCCACAGCTGGACGGCATTGCAACCCAAATTGGCGGCACTTCCGCAATAAACCTTCGATAATCTCAGAAACAGGAACTGAACATGCGTAGATTCAACTATATTGCACCTCTGGCATTCGCTCTGGCACTAACCGCCTGTGGCGAAGCAACCGAAGGCGAAAGCGGAGCAAGCGCCTCCGGGTCGGTCGACGGAGTCGAAGCGCCAGCCGGACAGAAATGGTCCGAGATGGTATCGAAAACCGAAGCCGGCGGCATTGTGATGGGCAATCCCGATGCGCCGATCAAGCTGGTCGAATATATGTCGATCACCTGCTCGCACTGCAAGGATTTCGGCGAACAGGCCTTTGCACCGCTGCGCGACAATTATGTCGAGAGTGGCCGGGTCAGTTTTGAAATCCGTAATTTTGTTCGCGATCCGCTGGATCTGTCCGCTGCCATCCTGTCCCGTTGCGGCGGCGAAGCGCCTTTCTTCCCGCTGACCGAGCAGGCCTTGAGCAATCAGGGAACCATGTTCGAAAAAGCGCAGGCGATGGGCGAAGACACTTATAGCAGCATATTGCAGTCCGAACCGAAAACGCGATTTGTCCGTCTGGCCGAACAGCTTGGCCTGATCAGCTTCTTTCAGCAGCGCGGCATTTCCGAAGATCAGGCGAAGGCTTGTCTGGCGGATACGGCAACAGCGGAAGCGCTGATGAGTGACACCCAGAAGGCAGCCGAGGAATTTAACATCGAGGGAACTCCGACATTCCTGATCAACGGACAGAAAATTGACGGCTCCAACTGGGCGATGGTCGAAACCAAGCTGAAGGAGGCCGGCGCCAGATAGGCACCGGATCAGTCGCAAGAGAGGGCGCGATTTGAATTTGGTCGTGATCAGATACGGCATGGGAACCATTTCATGCAGATAAAGAAGCTCAGACTCTCGGGCTTCAAAAGCTTTGTCGATCCGACCGAACTGCGTATTGAAAAGGGACTGACCGGCGTGGTCGGTCCCAATGGTTGCGGCAAATCCAACCTTCTCGAAGCCATCCGCTGGGTGATGGGCGAAAATAGCGCCAAGTCGATGCGCGGCGGTGGCATGGAAGATGTGATCTTCGCCGGCACCCAGGACCGGCCCGAACGGCAATTTGCCGAAGTCGCTCTGACCGCGGAACGGGAAATCAACGACGTATCGTCATTGCATGTCGGCGACAATGACAGCGAACTGGAAATTGTTCGCCGGATCGAGCGCGGTGCCGGTTCCGCCTATCGCGCCAACGGCACCGATGTCCGGGCCAAGGACATCGCGCTGATCTTTGCCGATGCCGCGACCGGCGCGCACAGCCCTGCCCTTGTCAGCCAGGGCAAGATATCCAACATCATTTCCTCCAAGCCCGAAGCACGGCGGGAAATGCTCGAGGAAGCCGCGGGCATTTCCGGCCTTCACGTCCGGCGCAAGGATGCGGAACAGAAATTGCGCGCGGCGGAGAAGAATCTCTCCCGTCTCGACGATATCCTCGGCGATATGGAACAGCGGGCGGCTAATCTCCGGCGGCAAGCAAAGCAGGCAGAGCGTTACAAGAAACTGAGCTCGGAAATCACCCTCGTCGATGGCCGCCTGATCTACGCGCGCTGGAAAGAGGCCGCAGCCGCCTCCGATCTCGCCAAGGCGGAAGCGGAAGCCGCAGAAGCCAAGGTCGTCGCGGCACAAAATGAGCAGCAGGCAGCTGTATCCGCCCAGAATGAAAGCGCCAAAGCGCTCGGAATTCTCCGCGCCGATGTCCAGCGCGCACGCGAGGAAGCCAGCGAGTCGAGTCACCGACTGCTGACTCTGACCAACGAGCGCGATAATCTGAAGTCGCGGCTGCTCGATTTGCAGGCACAGGCCCAGCGTATCCACGAAGACAATGCGCGCGAAGACCAGCTGACCCGCGATGCGATGGAGGCTCTGGATCGTCTCGAACAGGACGAGAAGCGGCTTTCGACCGAATTGACCGATCTGAACAAGGAACGGCCGGATCTGGAACGCGCTGTGGAACGGTCCGAACGCGCGGCCAGCGAGGCCGAAGTCGAACTGGCCAAGGCAGTCGCCGAAGAAGCCCGCATTCAGGCGGAGATAAAAGTCGCCAATGCTGCCGTCGATGCAGCACAGGCCCGGCATGACCGGCTGGCTGTGGAACTCGGCCGGCTCAATGCCGAACGCGCCGAGATGGGCGATGAAGCAGAACTGCAAGCGGCTCTCGCCGAAGCGATTGCAACGCGGGACGCTGCACAGGCTGCGGCTGACGGCAGCGGCGGCAGGATTGCAGCGCTCGAGGAACAGCGGATAGAAGCCACGGCCGCCCGCGATACCGCACAATCCGGGCTAGCGACACTGAAAGCGGAACTGGCCGGACTGAAATCCGAACATGACGCCTTGAATCGCGAGCTGTCGAAGACCGAAAGCACGAACAAGGCGATTGATCAGGTCAAACCGGCACCAGGCTATGAGCGTGCCTTGGCGGCGGCACTGGGTGATGACCTGCTCGCGTCGATCGGCGAAGACGGCCACCGCTTCTGGGGCGGCGGTGACATGACCGTTTCCGGTGACGCGCCCGCCGGAACCGAAAGATTGCTCGACCGGGTGCAGGCCCCGGCAGAATTGCACAATCGCCTGTCGCAGATTTTTGTCGCCGATAGCGATGACGACCAGATGCTGGCGGTCGGTCAGCGGCTGGTTACCAAGGCCGGTGCGCTGCGCCGCTGGGACGGCTTTGTCGCCCGCGATGACGGCAATGCCAGCGCCGAACGGCTGGTCCGCGCCAATCGGCTGCGCGAATTGCAGCAACTGCTGCTCCCCGCCCAGGACAAGGTTGCGGCGGCAGAAACCGCGCTTGTTGCGCAACGCGAGGCAATCTCGTCAATCGAGACACAGCTTGGTGAAGCGCGCACTGCGCGGCGCGATGCCGAGGAAGCCTTGCGCCGGGCATTGCGCGAAGCCGATCAGGCGGAAGAAGCGCTGGCCTGGTTGCAGAAGCGCACCGCCAGCCTCGCCGAACGCGATGCGGCGCTGAAAGCGGAAAATGCGACTGCGCTCGCCGAACTGGAAGCGGCGCAAAAGGAACGCAGCAGCCAGCCCGATGGCGCCGCACAGGAAAGCGCGCGGTCGGCTCTGCAGGACCAGCGCGATAGCGCGCGGCAACGGGTCATGTCCGCGCAGGCGGCGCTTTCCTCGATCGACCAGAAACTCGCGCAGGTGAAGGAACAGAAAGCTGTCGCCAGCGCCCAGATCCGGTCGTGGCAGGACCGCTCCGGCGAGGCCGAAGCGCGAATGAAGGAAATGGCCAAACGCGGCAAGCTGATCGAGACCGAAGTCGAAAATCTCGCCGATCGCCCGCGGGTGATCGAGGTCGAAGTCACCCGGCTGGCGGAACATCAGGACGCACTCAATGCGAAGGTGGTCGAAAAGGATGCCGCGCTGCAGGCGGCCGAACTCGCCCAGCGCGATCATGAGGACCGGCTCAACCAGGCAAGCGAGATGCTCAGCCAGGCGCGCGAACTGCGCGCCGGTGCCAAGGCCCGCGCCGAAAACCAGGATTTGCGCCGGATCGAAATGGGGCGGATTTCAGCCGAAAAATTCGAATGCCCCGCAGTGGTATTGCCGAAGAAACTGGAATTTGACGAAGATACGGTCGGCGATGCGGCACAAGAGTCAGAGGAACTCGAGCGCCTTTCGCTCAGCCGCGAGCGGATCGGCCCGGTCAATCTGGTCGCCGCCGACGAACTCGCAGAACTGGAAGGCGAGTGGGAGAAATCGACCAGAGAAAGCCAGGATCTGAACGAGGCGATCCACCAGTTGCGCGGATCGATCGGCAGCCTGAACCGCGAAGGCCGGCAGCGCCTGCTCGCGGCTTTCGAGGAAGTCGACCAGCATTTCCAGCGGCTGTTCGCGACCCTGTTCGACGGCGGCAAGGCCCATCTTGAAATGATCAACAGCGACGATCCGCTGGAGGCCGGGCTGGAAATCATGGCACAGCCACCCGGCAAGAAACTGACTTCGCTGACGCTGCTATCGGGCGGCGAGCAGGCTCTAACCGCTGTTGCGCTCATCTTCGGCCTGTTCCTGACCAATCCGGCACCAATCTGTGTGCTCGACGAAGTCGACGCGCCGCTGGATGACGCGAATATCGAACGTTTCTGCGACCTGCTCGACAAGATGGTGGCAGAGACCAATACCCGCTATCTGATCGTCACCCATAATGCCGTAACCATGAGCCGCATGCACCGCCTTTTCGGCGTGACCATGGTCGAGCGCGGGATTTCGCAGCTGGTGTCGGTCGATCTGAACGCAGCGGAAGAGTTGCTGGCGGCGGAGTGACAAATACGTCTATCGCAGCAATCATAATAACCGTTGGCGACCAATCTAATCTGGTAAAATGCTTCCATCTATGGAAATCATATCGACAGATAATGTCGAATATGCACTAAAATAGGGAAGCTTTTCCGGCTATTTGTGAGGAACGACTTTGATTTCCACAGGGAGGGGCACATCTGGAAGTCCGATACTCGCTGCAGCAAGCCGACCGGATTCAAAATAGAAGCCTACTGACTGGACTTCTACCTTCGCCGGACATTTCCATCGCACCAATACAGGGCCTACGCCAGGCATTGGATATGGGAGATCGATAGCATGCAGAGGACATTGGCTGGCATATTCGCTGAGCTCTGCAAAAGATGCTAGTTCGCGGCTTGGATGTTTGTAGATTCTCAGCTTCGACCTGAAGCCGTCAGGTACTTTGCCCGTCCGAAGATCGCCGACAAACCTTATGACAGAAATTACCTCAACCGTTCTATCTTGGAAAGTCGCCATTTCTTTAGCTAGAGATACTTCGGTTGAAAATAGTAAGGCGAACAGCCCCAAAATTGGTTTGACGGTCAGATGCATTACTTGTCCTGTCTTTTGATCCCAATGCAAAAAGATGATAGTTAGGTACTTGGGCCTTTAATATTACCGGCTGCGTCCGGTGATTTCCAGCGTCCAATATTCATGCTCTACATCTAGATAGGCACAATTGACCGTTGCTATCAATCTTCCAAAAGCCATTTATGGGTAGGTGATCAGGATGCGGCTATCGATTCGCTAGCACTTGTGTAGCCATTGACATTTTTAATAAATGTAACTACATGAATTATTGAGTTTGGCAGATTAGGCCAGACCAATAGCCATCGCGGGCGCTTTGGATGATAAACCCATAAGCTGGCCGAATGAAAATAACATTTGATCCGGCAAAGCGCCAGTGGACCTTGAAAAACCGGGGACTGGATTTTGCGGATGCGGCAATCGTCTTTGCAGCTGATTTTGTCGAGTTGCTGGATGACCGGAAAGATTATGGTGAAGTCCGCTATCGGGTTTTTGGAACGCTGAAAGGCCGCCATGTTGTGATTATCTAGACCCCGCGCGGACGTTCCAGACGCATTATTTCGATGAGGTATGCCCATGACGAAGAAATCGAAAGACATCGTTGAACCGTGGCTCGAGCCCGAAGATCTCGCAGAATGGACGGAAGATCAGTTTCGCCGAGCAGCGCTCTGCAAAAATGGTAAATTAGTCCGCCCCGCCGATGGCACCCTCACCAAGCCGGGTCGGCCAAAGCTGAAAAACCCTAAACAGCAGGTGACTTTGCGACTGGATAAAATCGTTTTGGATACATTCAAAGCGTCAGGCGCGGGTTGGCAAACGCGGATCAACGAGGAATTGCGCAAGGCGTTAAACCTCTAGTTCCCCGAAACAAGCTACGTGCCTTCGGACAACACCCGATAATCGATAGGCTTGAACGTCCCGCCATTCGACGCATAGGCCGAGCAAGCCGTCAGACCGATCACCAGATCCATTTCAGCGCGCAACCTCAAACGGTCACCGGCCTTGCTGGTCGGCGGCAGAACTTCGAGCTTGCCCGTTGCCTGGTCAACCGGCACATTCATGAACACGTTGAACGCGCAGGGAATGGCATCCGGCTCTACTCCAAAGGGTGCCAGCGCTTCCGCCAGATTGCCGAAACATCCACGATGAACCGGCTTGTCGGGATAGAAATGATTGAACGTATCTTCGCTGCATGGGGTCAGCAGGAAATCATGAGATCCGACAGTATCTTCGACGATGGTCAGCATCGGATTGGAGCGGTTGGACCACAGGCGATTGCCGGTGCTCAGCTGGATTGTTTCCTCATAATCAAAGGTTCGTCCGTTCGACAGCACTTCCCTGACATCGTCAATATTATAGGCCAGCAGATCGGACACCTGCCCGCCGTCGGGATCGATCACCTCGAGATATTCCCCTTTTGCCAGCCGGAATGCCGCACCCGAGCGCGGCGCAATACGCACATCGCTCATGTGCTGCGCCGATCCTGAAACGGGCATTTCCAGTCATCGCTGACCTGACGACCACTATATTGGCGCGCTTCGCTGGACTCGCCATATTTTGCCAGCATCGGGTTGATGTTGCCGGCCAGCTTTTCGTCACGGGCAAGTATAGTGTCGCGCATCTTCTCATATTTCCCATGTTCTCTCAGCCGTTCAAACTGGTCGTGGAGATTGAAGACCAGCACCGGATGGGAAAAGCGGCGAGCCGGGCGCGATGCATTCGGATGCAGGCCGATCACGAAAAAGGCTTCACCTCCGAAACTGAGAGAAAAATGTGGATCATTGGGATCGGCGCTGACTCGTTCGTCATAGCTCTGGCCCAGCCAGGCATCCTTGTCCGCCATCGACTGGATTCGATCCCACAATAATTTTTCGAATTCCGCTTCGCTAAGGTCCGTAGGTCCGTCAAATATCACGGCCAGGCTCCGCAGACCGTCAGTGGAATCGCGATATTCCCGCGCCCAGTCGAGCAGTTCGCGGTGGATTTCCAGATCGTCCCAATTGCTGTCGAGACTATGTCCGGCAATCACCTTCAGATTGTCGCGGGCCAAAGCGGATTTCGCTCCGACGCACGGAAATTGCGGTTGCGAGATCATATCCGCAATGGCGCTTTGGAGCTCTTCCTGGCGCTTGGCGCGACAATTCCGGTCTAGAAGTTTTGAGTGTGTCATGGCCGTAATTACGCGCCAGATAGCGAAGCGTTCCCAAGGCAGTATCGAAAAAAACAGCAGTGAATGCAGACCCTTGCGCGTCGGATATCAATCTAGCGGTTGCTTTGCCGACCGGGAGTTGATCACGTCCAGTCTGCTATCGAAATGACGCAGTCGTCCAGCTCACCCTTCCAAAATCAACTGCGGACCCGGCCCCTTCAATCCCGCCCGGTCCTCCGGATTATAAAGCGCGCATTTCTTGAGGCTCAGGCAGCCGCAGCCGATACAGCCGTCGAGCCGGTCGCGGGTCCGTTCCAATTGCGCAATTCTGGCATCGATCACCCCGCGCATCGCCTTGCTGATCCGGGTCCAGTCGGCCTGGGTCGGTGTACGTCCGTAGGGCAAATTGGCGAGCAGATGTTCAATTTCGACAATGCTCAGCCCCAGTTGCTGGGCGATCAGAACGAAGCTGAGCCGACGGATGTCCGAACGGAGAAACCGCCGCTGGCCGCCAGCGGACCGGAACGGTTCGACCAGCCCCTTTTCCTCGTAAAATCGGATCGCCGACACCGACAGGCCAGAGCGGGCGGCGAGCGCGCCAATGGTCAGGGCATTTGTTTCGGGCACGTTCGCCTCCTCTCTTTCCTCCCCGTTGCGCAGCAATGGGGAGGTGGCATCCGCCGAAGCCTTGGCGAAGGCGGATGACGGAGGGGCCTTTTCCCGCCATCAACCCCTCCACCATCCTCCGGATGGTCCCCCTCCCCATTGCTGCGCAATAGGGAGGAAAATAATATCTTGACCTCAACTTAGCTTGAGGTTGTACGAATCGCAAGCATGGAGAATTGGCGGGCTCGGACAGCCGCCGCAAAGCGGCAAACATGCTTCCAATTCTTCCAATGGACCGAAACCGAAATTGCGAGGAAACAGCATATGAAACTCAACCAGATCACCGTCGGATGTGTCGACTATGGCCGGTCGGTGGCGTTTTACCGCCAGCTTGGCCTCGAGCAGATCGTCGACTCCCCGCCCCGCTACGCGCGGTTCGAGACCGCCACTGGCGAGACCTTCTCCATCCATATCGTCGAGAAGATCGGCGCGCCGACGACCATGGTCTATTTCGAATGCGATGATCTCGACACAAAAGTCGCGGAACTGCAATCGGCTGGCATCACCTTCGACACCCAAGCCACCGATCAGCCCTGGGGCTGGCGCGAGGCGCGGCTTCGCGATCCGGCGGGCAATCCCGTCTGCCTGTTTTACGGCGGCGCCAACCGCCGCTTCCCGCCCTGGCGGATCAATCATCAACCCAAGGAGAAAGGAAATGAAAAATGACCCAAGCAACTCTGGAGCACGTCAACATAACGGTCAGCGACCCGCAACGAAGCGCCGACCTGCTCCGCGATCTTTTTGGCTGGCATATCCGGTGGGAGGGGCCATCAATGTCGGCTGGCCACACGATTCACGTCGGCACCGATGACGACTATATCGCACTCTACACCAACCCGGAGGTCCGGGCGGTCGATCCCGTGTTCAACAAGGGCGAGCCGCTGAACCATATCGGCGTGACCGTCGATGATCTGGATGCGGTAGAGGCGAAAGTCGTCGCAGCGGGGCTCAAGCCATTCGGCCACGATGACTATGATCCCGGCCGGCGCTTCTATTTCTTCGACTGGAACGGGATCGAGTGGGAAGTGGTGAGTTATCGGTAGAACTCGTCATCCTGAACTCGTTTCAGGACCCGGAGCGGCAAGCACCAAAATGGTGCATTGCCGCTCGGGCCCCCGGATCAAGTCCGGGGTGACGAATTATCACTGATCCGCTAGTCTCCATGACATGCCAGACACAGTCTTAACCTCTAAATGCCAATGCGGAAAAGTGTGTTGTCAGGGCGTCGGCCGCCCCATCATTAGTGGCGTCTGCTATTGCGATGACTGTCAGGCGGGTGCGGCAATGCTCGAAGCGCTGGATGGTGCTGCGAAGATCACAGAGGATGACGGTGGGACCCATTATCTAACCTATCGCGACGACCGGTTTAGCTGCATCGCAGGGGCTGACCTTCTGGAAGCGCATCAACAAACTGAAAATTCTCCCACCCGGCGAATGGTCGCGTCCTGCTGCAACACGGCAATGTTTCTGAAATTTGCCAAGGGCCACTGGACCTCGGCTTATGCAAGGCGGTTCGCGGGCGATATCCCGCCGGTCGAAATGCGGACCCAGACGCAATTCAGGACTTCCGGCCTGCCCCTACCCGACGATGCGCCGAGCTACCGGACATTCGGAGCGAAGCTCTTCTGGCGGCTAATCAATTCCCGCATCGCGATGATATTTGGATGAGGCCCTTCTCCCTCCAGGGAGAAGGATACGGAGGCTTGCCAGCTCTGCTGGTTAGCCGCAGTTGGATGAGGGTGCTCGGGGGGTGGTGGAACGCACAAACCAATCGGAAGCGCCCCCCCTCAAAAGCAAACGCCCCTCTCCTTATGGGAAGAGGGGCGCTCATATTCTGGATAGGGGAAAGACGCCCGAGATCCTGAAACGAGTTCAGGATGACGAGAGCAATGCCGCTATGGCTTAAAGACTAGGATTAACCAGCACCTTCTCGCCGGTCGCCTTCTTGTCATAACCCTTGGCAATTTCCGGATCGATCATGTCCATCAGACTGATCTCGCTGGAATAGTCGCTGTGGAAAATGCCGTTGCGTTCGGCGACCGTGTACATGCGCATTTCCATCATCCGCTCCATGCCGACCTTTTCGAGATGCGGGGTGAGCAGCCAGCCGCCGACGCCCCAGTAGAGGCCGAGACCGCCGCCGAGGATGGTTTCGCCGGTGTCGAGACGGCCATAGATATAGACCTGCTTGTTGACGGTCGAGCCATAGACGCTGAATTCCGCGCCGCGCACCGCCGCAGCCTTTTCCATCGCGGTCAGGATGTAACTCGCCATCTTGCCGCCGCCGATGGCATCAAAACCGAGCGTCGCGCCGGTTTCGGCGAGAGCCGCGATCAGCTGCTCCATGAAATCGTCCTTGGTGCTGTCGATCACGTGGGTCAGGCCGATGTCGGTGAGGATCTTCTTCTGGACATCGGAACGCACGATGGCGACCAGTGGCACGCCTTCCTTGAGGCAAAGCTTGGCGAGCATCTGGCCGAGATTGGACGCGGCCGCGGTATGGACCAGCCCTTCATGGCCTTCGGCCCGCATCGTGTTGAGGAAGCCCTGAGCGGTCATCGGATTGACGAACAGCGAAGCACCTTCCTTGGCCGGTGCGCCTTCGGGCAGCGGCACGCACATCATCGCCGGCATCACGCGGTGCGTGCGATACATTTCGCCGCCGACAATCGTGACAACCTTGCCCATCAAGGCCTGTGCCGCGTCGGAAGAACCGGCGGCGACCACGGTGCCCGCGCCTTCATTGCCGGCAGCGAGTTTCTTGCCCGCGCGTCCCTTGAAGAAAGGCTGCATCGCGGCATCCACATCGGCAACCAGCGCCGGATGGCCATCGACGGTTTCGCTGCGGACCGTGTCCATATTGGCCGCTGCGGTCAGCAGGCCGAGATCGGACGGATTGATCGGTACCGCTTCCATCCGGACGACGACTTCATGCTCTTTCGGTTCGGGCACGGCATAAGGCTCGATCGACAATATCGACTTGCCGTCCTCGGTGACGGTGGTGAACAGTTGCTTTGCGTCGGGAAACTGGCTCATTGGAAATTCCTCTCTCTTGTGTTTCTAGAAACTTTTGGCAGCGGCTAGCGCGCCAAATCGTGCGGTGATCTCGAAAAATTCGGTCACCGTTTCATCGATAATCTGTCTGGCAGTTTTTACCTCGTCAATCAAACCGGAAGACTGTCCGGCCAGGCCGACGGACGCTTCCATGTCGCCGCCGAAATAGACATCCATGATGCCCGCGAACGTGTCCGCCGGCATCAGGCCGTCTTCGTATATTTTCGTCGTGCGCTCTGTCTTCAGCGCGCGGATACAGGGCGAGGCTTTCTTGTTCAGCACATAGGTGCCGGTTTCCTTGGCATCGAGTATCGCCTGCTTGTAATTCATATGCACCGGGCTTTCGGCGCTCGACACGAAGCGGGTGCCCATCTGGACAGCTTCTGCACCCAGGGCAAAAGCCGCGGCCATGCCCTTGCCGTCGGCAATCCCGCCAGCCGCGACCATCGGTATGTCGGTCTGCCTGCGGATCGCCTGCAGCAGGACCAGAGTCGACACTTCCTCCGGATTCTTGAAGCCGCCGCCTTCCGCGCCCTCGACAATCAGACCATCGACACCTGCTTCGACACAACCCATTGCCGCAGCAACGGTCGGCACCGCATGATAGACGATGATCCCCGCCTCCTGCAGCGGCCCGACAAATTTGCGCGGGCTACCGGCAGAGGTCGTCACGAATTTCACGCCGGACTCACAGACGCGGGTCAGGATCGCGGGGTCCTTGAGGAACATGATCGGCAGGTTCACGCCAAAGGGCGCATCGGTCAGGTCCTTCATCTTCGCGATTTCGACCATGCAATTTTCAGTCTCGCCCGAACTGGTCTCGATAATGCCCAGCCCGCCAGCGTTGCAGACAGCCGAAGCCAGTTGTGACCGGGCGATCCAGCCCATCGGTGCCTGCACGATCGGATATTTCGCGCCGCTATGTTCGAGGAAACGATTCATATATGGTCTTTCTTCATTGTCGCTGGCCGGTCAGCCCATCGGATACATGATTTCCCGGCTGATCTTGTAGATCCGCTTCATGATCTCGGGGCTTAGCTCGAGATCGGCAGCAGCAAAAATCTCGGGAAGCTGATCAGTATGGGTCGCGCCGACAATGGTCGAAGCAACAAAATCATGCTGTTTCGACCAGGCGGTGGCCAGAGTAACCGGTGCCACGCCCAGTTCCTCGGCAATCGCCATGAAACGCTTGGTCGATTCCTCCGACTTGGGATTGACGAAACGCTCCGCCATTTTCGCCTGACGTCCGCCCATTTTCAGATAGGCTGAGAAACGCGCGCCTTCCGGCATCGCGCCGTCATTATATTTGCCCGACAGAGCCCCGCCCCCGAGCGGCGAATAAGGGATCAGGCTGACCCCTTCCTGACGGCACACTTGCGCTAGTTCGTCCTCGAACCGGCGGTTGTTCATGCTGAAATTATTCTGGATCGTGCAATAGCGGGTGACGCCCAGCCGCTCGGACGCCTCGAGCGATTTCATCAGGCCCCAGCTGGTTTCGTTGGAGCAGCCGATGGTGCGAATCTTGCCCTTGCGGATTTCCTCGTCGAGCACTTCCATCGTCTCGTCATAGGCGGTGCCATGATCGGGCCAGTGGGTCTGGTAGAGATCTATATAGTCGGTCTGCAGCCGCTTGAGGCTGTCGTCGAGCGCCTTGACGATATTGTGGCGGTCCATGGCGGTCATACCGGCACGCTGTGCCGATTCTATCCAGCCATGGCTGGGACCGGAAACCTTGGTCGCGATGATCAGACTGTCGCGATCCTTGCCCTTCATCCAGCGACCGACAATATTCTCGGTCTCCCCTGCCCACTCCCGCTTGGGCGGCACCGGGTAATTTTCCGCCGTATCGAAGAAATTGATTCCGGCCTCGACCGATTCATCCATGATCCGGTGCGACATGGCTTCGTCGGCGCCACTGCCGAAGGTCATCGTCCCCATGCAGATTTCGGATACATATATCGGGCTTCGGCCCAGGCGGCGTTTTTTCATGATAATGTCTCCGGGAAGCAGGACGTTGGCTTAACTGTGCGATTAAGTAGCATAACCCGCATGGGTTGCGAAATGCAATCCAATATCTCTACCGTCTAGCCAGCCTGACCGATAACCAGGCAGGCGAGAAACATCAGGAAACCGGCGAAACGATTGGACCGGAATTTGGCGAGCGCATCATCTCCATCGCTGCCTTTCAGCGTCGTAACCTGCCACAAGAAATGCAGTCCGACCGGAACAAGAGCCACAAGCCCAAGCCATTGGGGGCGCAATATCCAGAAAGCGGCCGCCCAGCTGGTGAGCGCAATCAGGTAGAAAAGCAACACGCCGAAACGCACATTGTCGCCCAGTCGTAGCGCGCTCGAGCGAATTCCGACCAGCGCGTCATCTTCCCGGTCCTGCAACGCGTAGATCGTGTCATAGCCGATCACCCAGAAGATCGAGCCGGCATAGAGAAAGACCATCGCCCAGTGAAATTCAGGCGCAATCGCCAGCCAGCCGACCAGCGCACCCCAGCAGAACACCAGTCCCAGCCAAGCCTGCGGCCACCAGGTGATGCGCTTCATGAACGGATAGGCCGCCACCAAAGCCAGACTGCCGAGCGCCACCAGCTTGGCGATGCCATTGATCTGCAACCAGACCAGCAGACCGGTCAGGCACAGGATCCCGAGCCAGATCCACGCCGCCTTCAGGGACGTGGCCCCGCTGGCCAGGGGCCGCGACCGGGTACGCTCCACCTTACGATCAAGGTCACGGTCGACGATATCATTATAGACGCAGCCCGCCCCGCGCATCGCAATTGACCCGAGCAGCAGCCAGAGCAGCAAGTCCCATCGCTCGATTGCCCCGCCTGCCAGCGCTATGCCCCACGCGCAGGGCCAATAGAGCAGCCACCAGCCGATTGGCCGGTCAAAGCGGGCAAGCAGGGCGAAAGGCCGGGCCGCTGCGGGCAACAGGCCGATAATGCCCTTATGTTCGGAATCGGGGACGATCTGGTCTGGCTGATTGGACATGTAATCCGCTTATCGTCATTTCTTTCACCCGTCATCCTGAACTTGTTTCAGGACCTCCGTCGGACATGTGCGTTCTTCCGGAAGAGATGCTGAAATAATTCAGCATGACGAGATCGAAAGCCCTCGCTAAACACTATCCCATGCCAGCCACACCAGCCTACCCCCCGCACAGCGCCCCGCGCCTCTATCTCGATGTCGAACTTGCCGACGGAGCGGAAATCCGGCTGGACGGTAGCCATGCCCATTATCTGCTCAAGGTGATGCGGATCAAACAGGGCGATCCAGTCAAGCTGTTCGATGACCGCACCGGTGAATATCTCGCCCATGTGGCGGTGCTGGGCAAACGCGATCTGATCCTGATGATCGACGGCAAGACCCGCGAGCGGGAATCGGTCCCCGATCTGTGGCTGTGCGCAGCCCCGATCAAGAAGGACCGCTTCAACTGGATCGCCGAGAAGGCGACCGAACTGGGCGTGGACAGGATCATGCCGGTGCAGACCGCACGCACGCAGGGTCAGGCGATCAAACCGGAGAAATTGCGCGCCCATATGATCGAGGCGGCAGAGCAATGCGAACGCACTGCCCTGCCCTCGCTCGAACCGCTGACAAAATTCACCGACATGCTGGAGCAATGGCCAGCAGACCGCCATCTGTTCTTTGCTGATGAGCGCATCCATGAAACCGGTGAAGGCAGTTTCCGCAAGGCACTGGTCGCCCATGACGGTCCGGCGGCGATCCTTATCGGCCCCGAAGGCGGCTTTTCCGACGCGGAAAATGAGATGATCCGCGCCCTGCCCCAATCCGTCCCGGTATCGCTCGGCCCGCGCATATTGCGCGCCGACACAGCCGCGATAGCAGCGATCAGCCTGTGGATGGCGGGTCGTGGGGACTGGAATCCGGCCTGATTGTCGGTTTTATTGAGTGCGTCAGCGACCTAACCATCCTGAAATCTTTGTAAAATCCGATCATCCCCGCCGCGTGGTTAACCAATAATTAGCCCTACCCGGATAGGGAAAGCCCATGTTTTTGGGGAAATCTATCGGGGGCCAGAGCCGATTGACGATCCACACATTGGTGTGGGGATTGCTCTGCCTGTGCGCGATGGCGCTGTTTCCGGGTGGAAAAGCCGAAGCACAGACAGTCAGCACCTATTCGAACAGCAGCACGGTTTCGATCCCGGACAATGCCTGTCCGGCGACGGTCAGCCGAACCTTCAGCGTTGGCACAAGCTATGTCGTAGGGGACGTCGATATCGGCGTCTTGATGGATCACACCTACCGGCGCGATCTGGAAATCACTTTGACCGCGCCAAGCGGGACCACGGTCACGCTGATGGATTATGTCGGCGGCAGCGCGAATAATCTCAACGTCGAATTTGACGACGAAGGTACTGACGGAACGATTGCCGCTCACACATCCAATGATTCTCTGACCCCGGTATATGGCAGCACCAGAACCCCGCAAAGCAGCCTGTCCGCCTTTGATGGTCAGAACGCCCAGGGGATCTGGACTCTGAAGATTTGCGACCAGCAAGGCATAGACACCGGATCGTTTCGCCGTGCCGATCTCTATATCACGCAACTGCCAAGCAATTTTGCCGATCTTTCGCTGACCAAGGCGGTCAGCAACGCAAGTCCCGTCAACGGCGCGAATATCGCCTATACGCTGTCACTGACCAATTCCGCAGCATCGAACCAGACCGCAGCAGCAACCGTCAAAGACCTGCTCCCGCTGGGCCTGTCCTTTGTCAGTGCGTCCGGCTACGGCACCTATAGCAGCAGCACCGGCTTGTGGAACGTGACCTCCATAGCGCCAGGGCAGACCCGAACTTTAAACATCATAGCAACGGTGACGGCGACTTCGGCAGCCACCGTCTCCAATATAGCCGAAGTAGCATCGTCTGATCGCCTTGATCCGGATTCCACACCCAATAACGGCAGCGCTGGTGAAGACGATTATGCCAGCAGGAGCATCACCGTTTCCGGTGCCCGAACGGCGGGCATAGCGCCCAGCCTGACCAGCGTCTGTCCGATCACCAATCAGATATTGTTCGACTGGAATGGCAAAGCGTGGAGCGGCGGTTCGACCAACAATAGCTATAATTTGACGGGGATCGGCTTGATCAACTTCGCGATCACCAAGACCGGTGGAAGCTATGATGATGGCTCTCCGGCTGTGAACAACAACAATTACGCGAACCTCTCGAATAGCGAACAGTCGCTCTATGAGAATCTGCAATTTTCTGACAAAAACCAGACGGCAACTACCGTGCTAACCCTGCCAACGGCGGTACCCGGACTGCAATTCACCGTGTTCGACATTGACTACAATAACAATGACTTTGCCGACAAGCTGACGGTGGTGGGCAGTTACAATGGCAGCCCCGTGTTGCCGACACTGACCAACGGAGTGGCCAATTATGTCATCGGCAATGTCGCCATTGGTGATAGCGGATCCAATTCCAATTCAGCCAATGGCAATGTGGTGGTGACCTTCACCTCGCCGGTAGACAAGGTCGAGATTATTTATGGCAATCACAGCACCGCACCCGACGATCCCGACGGGCAGGCAATTTCGATCCATGATATCAATTTCTGCCGTCCGGCGACAACCCTGAGCGTCACCAAGATCAGTTCGATCATCAGCGATCCGGTCAACGGCACCAACAATCCCAAACGCATCCCGGATGCAATCGTGCAATATTGCATCCTGATCAGCAACAGCGGTTCAGCGAGAGCAGATGCCATTGCCGCAACGGACAATCTTTCCGGTCCATTCACCTATACTCCGGGTTCGATGCGCAGCGGCAGCAATTGCGGGTCCGCGGCTACGGTAGAAGATGATAATGCCGCGGGCACCGATGAAAGCGACCCCTATGGCGGATCCCTGTCCGGTTCAACCATCACCGCCACCGCGGCGACCTTGGGACCGGCAAGCAGCTTTGCCCTGACCTTTCAGGTTACGATAGACTAGCCAAGCCGTTTCAGCCGCACCAGTATTTCATCCAGAGACGACAGGAAGCGGGAGCGATCCGCTTTGCTGAACGGCGGTGGGCCACCGATATTCTCGGTTCCCATGCCAGCGCGCAAATCGGCCATGATCGCTCGTGTTGCCACGGCTGCACCAATGGAATCGGCTGTAAATGGCTTGCCATTAGACCCGACCACCGCAGCGCCCGCTTTGACGCAGCGATCCGCCAGCAATATGTCGGACGTAACCACTACCGTACGCGAGCCGGTGCGCTCCGCGATATAGTCATCGGCCGCATCAAAGGCATCGCTGACCACCACCCGGCTAACCAGCGGATGATCCGGCACCCGAAACGGGCTGTTGCTGACTATGACCACCGCCACGGCATGGCGGTCCGCCACCCGGTAAATTTCGTCCTTTACCGGGCAGGCGTCCGCATCAACCAATATTTGAATGGCGGTGGTCATAGTTTAGTTCAGTCGGCTTTGGGTCCGCGCGGTTTTCCGCCTTCAAACGGGCGTTTTCCGCGATGTGGCTTCTTGTCACCACCACCGAAATTGCCGCCGGAACCGGATTTGCGATCGCCTTTAAAGTCGGACTTCTTTTTGAACTCGCCGCCAAATTCGCGCTTTGGTCCGCCGCCGTCAGAACCGCCTTCGCCTTCCGGCTTGCGCTTCTGATAAGGCTTGCCGCCACCCGATTTGTCACCGAATTTCTTGTCGCCAAATTTCTTGTCGCCAAACTTGTTCCTGCCGAACTGTTTGCCGCCATGTTTCTTGCTGGCGTTGCTGTAATCGCGCTGACCACCCGCATTGTCGCCGCGCCCGCCCTTGCGGTTGCGCTTGGCTTCATCGCGCGGCTTGCCTGCAAACTGGGTGATCACGATATCATCGGTATCATCCCCGCCGGATTCTCTCTTCTCAGCAATGGCTGCGGTAAATTTGTCGACGACGCGACGCGGAATTTCGAACAATGTATCATCGCCATTGATCCGGATCGCGCCGATTTCATTCTTGGTGATATGACCACGGCGGCACAATACCGGCAACAGCCAGCGAGCGTCGGCACGCTGGTTATGACCGACGTTCATCTTGAACCAGACGGTATCTTCAAATCCGGGACGCGGGCCGCCTGGTGCAGCTTGCGACTGGGCACCACGATCGAGCATCTGTTCCGGAGCCGGCATTTTCGCGCGGTGCGACTGCACCAGCATCGCTGCGATTTCTTCCGGCGTTTTTTCGGCCATCAGACGTTTCGCCAATGCCAGATCATCCTCGTCGATCTCGACCGGCTGCAACAATGTCTCGATCAGCCGCTCGGCGTCATTTTTGCGAATGTCGGCCCGTGTCGGCGCATCTTTCCACTCGGCGTTGATTTTCGCGCCGCGCAGCATGGATTCAACCCGCTTGCGCCGCTGGTAAGGCACGATGATAACCGCCGTACCCTTTTTGCCGGCACGGCCCGTACGACCGGACCGATGCTGCAAAGTCTCGGCATCGCGCGGCATGTCAACATGCACAACGAGGCTCAAGGTCGGCAGATCGAGTCCACGAGCGGCAACGTCGGTTGCGACACAGACGCGCGCGCGTTTGCTGCGCAAGGCCTGCATCGCCTGGTTGCGTTCGCTCTGGGTATGTTCGCCGGACAATGCCACGGCACTGAAGCCGCGATCGACCAGACTGGCGTGCAGACGGCGGACTGCTTCGCGCGTACCGCAGAACAGCATCGCCGATTCCGCTTCATGGAAGCGCAGCAGATTGACCACTGCATTCTCTGTATCGGCCGGAGCAACGGTGATAGCCTGATAGGCAATATCGCCATGGCCGCGATCTTCCCCGACGGTAGAAATGCGCAGCGCATCATTCTGATAGCGTTTGGCAAGATTGATAATCGGTTTCGGAATGGTTGCCGAGAACAGCAAGGTCCGACGGTTTTCGCCGGTCGCATCGAGAATTTCTTCCAGATCCTCACGGAAGCCCATGTCGAGCATTTCATCCGCTTCGTCGAGCACGGCGGCGCGAAGATTTTTCAGGTCGAGCGCACCGCGTTCAAGATGGTCGCGCAAACGGCCGGGTGTACCGACGATGACATGCGCGCCGCGACGCAGAGTGCGGCGCTCTTTCGAAGCGTCCATACCACCAACACAAGTCGCGATCTGGGCACCGGCGGGCTGATAGAGCCAGGTCAGTTCGCGACTCACCTGCAGGGCGAGTTCGCGGGTCGGCGCGATGACCAGAGCCAGCGGCTCGACCAGGAACGGGAAACGCCCGTTGTCATCGAGCAATTGCGGTGCCATCGCCAGACCGAAGGCTACGGTCTTGCCGGAGCCGGTCTGGGCGGAGACAATAAGGTCGCGGCCATCCGCTTCTGGTTCAAGCACTGCGGCCTGAACCGGCGTCGGCTTGTCATATTCGTGCGCCGCAAGCGCCTCGGCGAGAAGCGGGGATAATTTCGTGAAAGGCATAATATCTGTATTCCGTGGCAAATGTGAAAGCCGCGCGGAACTGCCAGTCGCCTGCGGTTTATGAAGATCATGTTGTTATTAAACGGTCTGCACTGGGGATCATATTGCCTTGCCGGCAGCATGGCCACTCGCCCAAGCCCATTGAAAATTATAGCCACCGAGCCAGCCGGTAACATCAACAGCTTCCCCAATAGCATAAAAACCGGGCACTTGCCTAGCTTCCATATTTTTGGAAGAAAGTTCGGCCGTGCTGATACCGCCAGCCGTGACTTCTGCCTTAGCAAAACCCTCGGTTCCATTGGGCATGAAGCGCCAATGGGACAGGCGGCGCGCCGCCTCGTCGAGCTTCTTGTCGGTCAGATTACCCAGTTCCCCTTCCAGGGCGATCCGTTCGATCAATGTCTCGGTCAAGCGCGTTGGCAAATGGGCATTTATCGCTTTTTTCAGGGACAGCCGGGGCAATTGCAGCTTCGCCTGACTGAGCCAATCGCCCGCCAAATCGGGCAGAAAGTCGATTTCAACCGATTCGCCATGTTGCCAGTAAGATGAAATCTGCAGAATTGCCGGACCCGACAATCCTTTGTGGGTGAACAGTGCAGCTTCCCGGAACGCGGTTTTCCCGCATCGCGCGATCACCGGCGCCGACACGCCGGACAGCTCACGGAATAATGTTTCTTCGCCGCCCAGGGTCAACGGCACCAGCGCCGGCCGGGGCTCGACTATTTTCAGGCCGAATTGCCGCGCCAGATCATAAGCGAAACCCGTCGCACCCATTTTCGGGATCGACGGACCGCCGGTCGCGACCACTAGCGACGGCGCAAAGGCAGTCTCTCCGCCATATTCGACGCGATAGCGACCATCGCTATGACTGATATTGGTTATCGATTTTCCGAGCGACAGACTGACAGCGTCAGTCGGGCACTCATCCATCAGCATCGCGACAATCTGCTTGGCCGATCTGTCACAGAACAGCTGCCCTAATGTTTTTTCGTGCCAGTCGATGCCGTAGCGATTGACCAGAGCGATAAAATCATTCGCCGAATAGCGGCTCAATGCCGATTTCGCAAAATGCTTGTTCTGCGACAGATAGCGGTCAGGCGCGGTCCCGATATTGGTGAAATTACACCGACCACCGCCGGAGATCAGAATTTTCTTCCCCGGCTCATCGGCATGATCGATCAGCAATATCTTGCGCCCGCGCTGTCCGGCAACGGCAGCGCACATCAGGCCAGCGCCGCCAGCGCCAAGAATTATTGCGTCATAATGGGTCGGGACTTTGGGCATCGGATTATTGGAAACTCTCTAATATCAGCAGATCCGCGATTGCCATTCGCGCAGGGCCTTTGACTGTCGCTCAGGAGAACAACGGCCGGACTTGCCCGACTGCCTTGTTATAAAAATCAGCCTGTCCCGCGAGCAACCGCTCAAGCGAAGCCGAGGCTGCGCGAGGGCGCGTTTAACAGCGATGCTGACCATTTGCAACGGCTGCCAGGCGGGGGCTTGAAGACATGATCCGGCGCGGGGGGTTCGATCTTCCTTTCTCCGCAAAGAACGATCTCGTGCGGTACGCGCGCTGCGCAGAACAGGCTTTGCCGGCCCGTCATTCCCATCAACCTTCGCAACCTTTTATCTGTGGCTGCGTTTTCACACCAAGAGCAACAATAAGTCGATGGAGCCAGAAATGTTCAGTAGTCTCGCCTACGCTATTATCTTGATGGGATGTTCGGATGACATGACCCTGTGCAGGGAAATGGTCAGAGACAAGCGTATTTTTGCAACGCTTCAGGAGTGCGAAAACACCGAAGGCAAGGCGTTGCAATCCGATATAGCGCTGGAAATCGACTATCCCGTAGTGGCGAGCAAATGTACCGTAGCTGCCGACAAATTCGCTCAGACGGGTCAGCCCAATATTGGCGGATAATAAAGATCTCGATATTGGAGAGGTCATGGTAGCGCCCGCAACCGGACATCCCCTCAACCAGAGCGCCCCGACCAAAAGACAGCTTTCGACTGCAATCTTTCTTTTGTCGCTCGGGGTGTTTCTGGCCCTGCCGTTTGTTCTGTCGGCGGGTGCCGTTTTCTTCAGGCCCTTGTTCGCCGCCATGGTCATCATGCTGATGCTGCTGCCGTTGACCAACGGGTTAACCAAACGGGGAATACCAAACGCAATCTCAGCCTTTCTTTCCGTCCTCACCTTACTCTTCTTTCTCGCATTCGGGTTTCTGCTAATCCTGCAGCCGGCTCTGGAACTGGCGGAGCGGTTTCCGGATATCACGAATATATTGCAAGAACGGCTGGTTGATATCCGTCAGTTCACTGCTTCGGTATCCCAGATGGGCACTGAATTCTCTTCAACGATCGGTGAATCCCGTGGACGTGAGGTGGTGCTGGCAAGCCCCACGGTCATGGAAGAGGCCGCTTATGCCACTCCTGCCGTCCTCCTCGAACTTCTGCTGGTCATCCTGCTGGTATATTTCATGCTGGAATCCCGCCTGCGGCTGAAGCGGATCATATTGTCAAAACGGTCGACTCTGGCAACTTCGCTGAAAGCGGCCCGGGCGGGGCGCAGCGTTACCGAAGACCTGTCGCACTATATTGGAGCCGTAACCACGATCAATATTGCGGTCGGCATCATAGTCGCTTTCGGCGCATGGGCGCTCGATATCGAATCGCCTCTGATGTGGGGCGGCCTGGCAGCCATATTGAACTTCATTCCCTATCTCGGACCGATGTTGATGGCCGTACTTTTGTTCGGTTTCGGCGCGGCCTCTACCGGCGATCTGGGAGGCGGATTGGTTCCCACGCTGGCCTATATCGGCCTGCAGGCCATCGAAGCCAATTTGATCACACCCTCGATTCTGGGCCGGCGCTTTTCAATGAACCCGGTCGTCATCCTGCTGGCGATCAGCTATTTCACCTGGATCTGGGGATTGGGTGGCGCCTTGATAGCGGTCCCCTTGCTGATTGTGGGCAAAGCGCTGCTGACCCAGACGGGAAGCCCGAATATTATCGGCTTCATTCTCGGAGAACCGCTGTTCGATTCTCCGGCACAGCAACAAGACAGAGGATGAAGGTCTTGAGACGACCCGAGAACGCAAATCTTCTAACCACAGCGGGAAAATTCCGCTCATAGTTTGCCGATAATTTCTTCCTGCCAATTGGCAGAACGGATCAATATGTTGGGAGATATAGGAAATGGTGGAGCCTAGCGGGATCGAACCGCTGACCTCTTCGCTGCCAGCGAAGCGCTCTCCCAGCTGAGCTAAGGCCCCATTTGAAGAGCGCCTTTAATCCAGACGCCCTTCAGAAAGCAAATCAAAAATTACGTATCGGCTGGCTCGTCGTCGCCTTTGCCTTTGCTGACACCCAGATCATCGTCACCGCCGAGATCAACTTCATTGTCCGGCGATGGATCATCATCATCAATATTGATGTCCAAATCATCATCGTCAACCGCGTCTTCTTCCTTCTTGACCGCCTTCTTCGGCGCTTCAAAAGGCATAGGCTGCTTGGATTTCAGTACAGCTTCCGGCACAAAGCTTTCCCCGCATTCAACGCAGGTTGCCGGGTCTTCTTTGCCCAGATCGTAAAAGCGTGTTCCACATTTCGGGCATGTGCGTTTTGTGCCCCATTCCGGTTTAACCATGGCTGGTGTCCAAATCCTGTCTAAATCAATTCGTTGATAGGTAAGTCTGCTATGCGCCGAGTCAAGCATTGCCTAAATCAGCCGCGAAATCCGGCGCGCCTTGCCATAGCTTTGCTGCGCTGTCAAAAGCCGTTTGATATTCCTGCACGAATCATTTGTGCGTTCCGCTAACAAAGCTCTGACATGACAAGCAACACTCCCAAGCCAGTAACGTTCAAACCGTCTGGCTCGCTCTCTGGTAAAATTTCCGTTCCCGGAGACAAATCCATTTCCCACCGGGCTTTGATACTGTCGGCGCTAGCCGTAGGTAAGAGCCGGATTACCGGACTGCTCGAGGGCGAGGACGTCCTTGCGACTGCGGCCGCCCTGCGGGCAATGGGGGCGAGGATCGAGAAAAAGGACGATGTCTGGACAGTCCATGGTGTCGGTGTCGGTGGCCTCATGCAACCCGGCAATGCTCTCGACATGGGCAATAGCGGCACATCGACGCGGTTGTTGATGGGCTTGGTTGCATCACACGGGATCAGCGCAACGTTCATCGGCGATGCGAGCTTGACCAAACGCCCCATGGGCCGGGTCATTGATCCACTCTCCCAGATGGGCGCGGACATTCGGGCGCGCGAGACTTCGGACCACAAGTCCTGCCTGCCGCTGACGGTCAGAGGCCTGTGCCCGGCCATTCCGATCGAATATCGGCTGCCGGTCGCCTCGGCGCAGGTTAAGTCGGCGATTCTTCTGGCCGGCCTCAACACCCCCGGCATTACCCGCATCATCGAACCCGTCCTCACCCGCGATCATAGCGAGACCATGCTGAAAGGTTTCGGCGCAGACATCAGGGTGGAGACCGATGCGGAGGGTTGCCGGATCATATCGCTGACCGGCGAGGCCGAGCTAAAACCGCAAAAGATCAAGGTTCCGGGTGATCCGTCATCAGCCGCATTTCTGGTTGTTGCCGGGTTGATCGTCCCTGGGTCGGATATCATCATCGAAAATGTCGGCATCAATCCTACCCGCGCCGGCCTGTTTGAAGTGTTGCAGAATATGGGCGGCAATATCAGCTTCAAGAAGGAACGGATCGTCGGCGGCGAACCGGTCGCGGACATATATGTCAGCCACAGCCCGCTCACCGGGATAGAGGTGCCCGCGGATATTGCGCCGAGCATGATCGATGAATTTCCGATATTATTTATCGCCGCGGCTATGGCCAGCGGCGAAACCACAACCAGCGGCCTGCACGAATTGCGGGTCAAGGAATCCGATCGCCTGTCGCAAATGGCGAAAGGTCTTGAAGCGCTCGGCGTCAAGCTTGCCGAGAAGGACGACGGCCTGGTTATCGAAGGTAGCGGTGGCAAGCTGCTGGCAGGCGGGCGCCCCAAACCGGTGATCGAAACCGCGCTGGATCACCGTATTGCGATGAGCTTCGCGGTTGCCGGCCTGGTAACGAAATCCGGTCTGGCGATCGACGATATTGCTCCGGTACAAACCAGTTTTCCCGGCTTTCAAGACCTTGTGACGGGACTTGCATCCTGATGATCGGCGGACTGACTGCCAACGTGATAGGCATAATGGGCAGCATTTCGGTGGTATTTGCCTATGGCTATAATGTCCATGCCGAGACGGTGAATCCCTTCGTCTATAACGGCGCCAATCTGCTCGGTGCCGTTTTGCTGACCATTTCTCTCCTGGTGCACTTCAATCTGGCATCCTTTCTGCTGGAAATGGTGTGGATTACCATTGCTGTTAGCGGTCTGTGGAAAGCATATCGGCATGGTGCGAGGCAACAATCATGATCATCGCTGTCGACGGTCCAACAGCCTCGGGCAAAGGCACGATCTCGAAGCAATTGGCGAAGCATTTCGCCCTGCCCTTTCTCGATACCGGCCTGCTCTACCGCGCGGTTGGCTGGACCCTCCGAGAACAGGGGGGAGACGCAGACAATGCTGCCGATGCGCTGGCCGCCTGCATGTTCGATGGCGCTCTGCTCGACAATCCGGGCCTCCGCAGCGAAGTGGTCGGCGGCCTCGCCAGCCGGGTCTCGGTTCATCCGGAAGTAAGGCGAGCGCTGGACAAACGGCAAAAGGACTTTGCCTATCAACCCGCTGGAGCCGTACTCGATGGTCGCGACATCGGCACGGTCATCGCGCCCGATGCGGACGTAAAATTATTCGTGACAGCCTCATCCGAGGCGCGTGCGGTGCGACGTTTTGAGGAAATGAAGCGGCGCGGCGAACCAGTCAATTTCGATGATATCCTCGCCGACATATTGAAACGAGACGAACGCGATCAAAATCGCGCAGCGGCACCGCTCAAGCCCGCTGCAGATGCATACTTGCTTGATACCACCAATTTGACTATAGACGCCGCCATTCAGCAGGCGATTGCCTTGGTGAATGCGAAGATAAGCAGCCGGCGCGACAAAGATCCGGCATAGCAAACAAATGGTGCGCAAGACGGGCTGGTAATCAACCGGACCGGCTTTGGCGCAGCTTTTGGTATTTGTGCTTGGCCTCGCATCCACCAAATATTGGTAGTTTTCTGCAGGATGCTGTGGTCACATGAGGTGGCTGTGGCAATTTTGGTCCAAGACCGGCGGAACCAACCGCCTGGCCAGAAAAATTGACTATCAAGGATTAAACCATATGGCCTCAACGGCATTTCCAACCCGCGACGATTTCGCGGCAATGTTAAACGAATCACTCGGTGGCGAAGACCAGGGCTTTGAAGGCCGCGTCGTCAAAGGCACCGTAACCGGCATCGAAAATGACATGGCTGTCATCGATGTAGGATTGAAATCAGAAGGCCGTGTAGCGCTGCGCGAATTCGCCGCTCCCGGTCAAAAAGCCAACATCTCCATCGGTGACGAAGTCGAAGTCTATGTCGACCGCATCGAAAATGTAAATGGCGAAGCCATGCTGTCCCGCGATCGCGCCCGCCGCGAAGCAAGCTGGGACAAGCTTGAAAAAGAATATGACGAAGGCAATCGCGTTGAAGGCGTTATCTTCGGTCGCGTCAAAGGCGGCTTCACAGTCGATCTTGATGGCGCTGTAGCCTTCCTGCCCGGCAGCCAGGTCGACGTCCGCCCCGTGCGCGACGTGACTCCGTTGATGGACATCACCCAGCCCTTCCAGATCCTCAAGATGGATCGCAAGCGCGGCAATATCGTTGTCTCGCGTCGCGCCATTCTCGAAGAAACCCGCGCCGAACAGCGCAGCGGTCTCATTGAGTCGCTGGCTGAAGGTCAGGTTACCGAAGGCGTCGTCAAGAATATCACCGATTATGGTGCATTTGTTGACCTCGGCGGTATCGACGGTCTGCTCCATGTTACCGATCTTTCCTACAAGCGGGTCAATCACCCGAACGAGATGATCAACATCGGCGACACGCTCAAAGTCCAGATCATCAAGATCAACAAGGACACGCAGCGTATCTCGCTTGGCATGAAACAGCTTGAAAGCGATCCATGGGATAGCGCAACCGAGAAATATGCGGTTGGCACCAAGCTCACCGGTTCGGTCACCAACATCACCGAATATGGTGCTTTCGTCGAACTGGAACCAGGCATCGAAGGCCTTGTCCATGTTTCCGAAATGAGCTGGACCAAGAAGAACGTCCATCCTGGCAAAATCGTTTCCACCTCGCAGGAAGTCGAAGTCATCGTTCTCGAAGTCGATACCGAAAAGCGCCGGATTTCGCTTGGCCTCAAACAGGCTCAGTCCAACCCATGGACCGACTTTGCGGATACGCACCCAGTCGGCAGCACGGTTGAAGGCGAAGTCAAGAACGCTACCGAATTCGGTCTGTTCATCGGCCTTGAAGGCGACGTTGACGGCATGGTTCACATGTCCGACATCGCTTGGGGTATCTCCGGCGAAGACGCGCTCAACCTCCATCACAAGGGTGAGCAGGTCAAAGCGATCGTTCTCGACATCGATGTCGACAAGGAACGCATCTCGCTCGGCATGAAGCAGCTTGAAAAAGGTGCGCCTGCCATGGGTGGTGCCGATACCGGCGGCCTCAAGAAGGGTTCGGTTGCAACCGTTACCGTTCTCGAAGTTCGCGATGGCGGCCTCGAAGTCCAGATGGGCGACGACGGCGCAACCGGCTTCATCAAGCGCAACGATCTGGGCCGCGATCGCGACGAGCAACGTCCGGACCGTTTCCAGGTTGGCCAGAAGCTCGATGCCATGATCACCGGGTTCGACCGTTCGAAGAAACCGAACTTCTCGATCAAGGCACATCAGCTGGCAGAAGAGAAGCAGGCTGTGGAACAATTTGGTTCAACCGATTCCGGTGCGAGCCTTGGCGACATCCTGGGTGCCGCGCTGAAGAAGAAAGAAGAATAGTTCTTCAACCACAGGACTGAATTACAAAAAAAGCCCGCCCCTTAAACGGGGTGGGCTTTTTCTTTGCCACGCGCCATTTCACATCAGTTTTTCACAAATCTGCCAAGACCATTGAAAACAGACGTAATTTCTGGCATCTAAGAGCTCTAAAAAATAACAGACTGCACGATTCTTGGAATCTCCAACAAGGGAATCCACTATATCAACCGGGAATCGGAAAGGCGCACCGATGATACGTTCTGAACTATTAGAAAAACTGGCTGAAGAAAATCCGGAACTGAAACCGGATGAAATCGAAAAAATGGTGGACTTGTTTTTCAACCAGATCAGCCAGAAACTGGCCGAAGGTGGTCGTGTTGAACTTCGTGGATTTGGAGCTTTCTCGACCCGCCAGCGGAAACCGCGCACCGGTCGCAACCCGCGCACAGGGGAATCGGTAGAGGTCCCGGCTAAACGAGTACCCTATTTCAAGCCCGGCAAGGAAATTCGTGAGCGGTTGAACAAAAGCTGATTGCTGAAATTTCCAGATTTAATTTGCCTACCCACTTGACCACAGGCCCGCAATAATGCTTGTCGCTAGGCTCCGGCGAAAGTTGGTCCTACCGGTGCGGACGTGGCGAAATGGTAGACGCAGCAGACTTAAAATCTGCTATCCGAAATGGGTGTGCGGGTTCGAGTCCCGCCGTCCGCACCAGTTTTAGAATCTCGGCCCTCTCACCGACGAATTTGACCAAACTTCCCGGACGGCTGCGACGCACTATCCCGTCAAAACCATCATCGAGGCAAAATCCATGCTTAGTCCTGTCATTATCGCAGCAGTCCTCTGGGCCATCATCCTCGCCGGTGCAGGCGGACTGTTAACCGACATCGGGCCTTGGTACCGGGAGCTCAAAAAACCCGCATGGCAACCGCCGGACTGGCTGTTTGGACCGGCCTGGATGACGATACTAGGACTAGCGGCCTGGGCAGCTATCCTGTCATGGGAGCAAGCCGGCAGCGAATCCGAGCAAGCCCTGCTGATCGCCGCCTATGGAACAAATTTCCTGTTTCACCTGCTCTGGTCGCCGCTGTTTTTCAAATATCAGCGACCCGATTGGGCGTTGGTCGAGGTTGTATTTCTGTGGCTTTCGGTCACCGCAATGCTGGCTTTGACATGGAGCCTCGACTCGCTGGCGGGCATCCTGATCCTGCCCTATTTCCTGTGGGTCTCCTTTGCCGCCTTGCTCAATGCAAAGATTGTGCAGCTAAACCGTCCCTTTGGCTAGTCGCTACAACATCGCCATATCCACTGGCTGGTCCAGCAGAACCCGACCAGCCAGTTCGAACACTGCCGGCGCGGTAGCGATATGCTGAGTGGCAACATGGGCATCGCGGAAACGGCGTTGCAGGCTATTGTCCGAATAGACCGCGCTGCCGCCGCCCAATGTATAGGCGGTCTTGCAGGTTTCAGCAGATATTTCGGTGGCATGGGCACAAGCCAGACGCAGATTGGCACGGCCTTTGGCGGAGATTTCTCCGGAACCCTGGGCTTCTTCCCAGCATTTGCTGACGGCATTTTCCAGAAAGCTGAAAGCGCCTCCCAGCAGTGCCGTCGCGCGCGCCAGTTCGGCCTGTACGGTCGCCCGCTGCGCCATTGATCGACCGCCGCCGGGTGTTTTCTTGTTGATCGCGATCATCCTGATTTCTTCGAGCGCGGCCCAGGCATTGCCCAGGGCAACCGAAGATACGCCGAGCGCGAGCAAGCCAAAGAGCGGGAATTTATACAAAGCGCCCGGATCGCGCGGCTGGTCGCCAACAAAAGACACGCTACGGTCCTTGGGAACTTTCAAATTCTCGACCGAAAAATCTCCGGAACCCGTGCCTTTCAGCCCTGCAACATGCCAGCTGTCGATGAATGACACGTCTTTCGCCGGGAAGAACAGCATCCGGTGATAAGGGGCACCATTGTCGAATTTCTGCAGCTCGCCATTCTTGAAGATCATCGCACCGCCGCCGAGCCAGGAACAATTGGCCGAGCCGGAGCCCCATTGCCACTGGCCGCTGAGCAGATAATGATCGCCCTTGTCCTCGGCCTTGCCCATCGGCGCGAAAACACCGCCGGTGACAACATCGTCCGCGCCGAAAATTTCCCGCGCAGCCGGTTCCGGCATATAGGCCGCGCCCAAGGTAGAGGTAACCGCAATCATCACGCACCAGCCAGCACTGGCATCCGCTTCGGCAGTCGTGGCGACGATTTTCATGAAGTCGAGAGGCTCCAGCTCCAACCCGCCGAGCGATGCCGGTTTCGACAGATTGAACGCCCCCGCTTCCGCCAGCTTTGCCGCTAGATCAGCGGGCAAACGCCGTGCTTTCTCGGTTTCTTCTGCTCGAGCGGCAATTTCGGGAAGCAGAGCCAGAACTCTGGGACCGACCTCACCGATCGTGGAAATATCATATTGTAAACCGGTCATCCAGAAATTCTCCTCAGCAAAGGAAACAAGCACACGAGTTCCCCTTTGTCGAGCCAGCAAAAACATCTAGACGAGGGACATGCGTTATCCCGTTCTTCTTTCCGCGATCCTGATGCTGCTATCCTGCACCAACGATCCGGCTATTGATACGGTACCTGGCCCGGCGCAAATCGTCCGCCTTTCCGATTCGGAGATAAAGGGACTGGACCCGCAAAAAGTCTCCGATCTCTCTTCGCTCCGCGTGGCCGCTGACCAGTTCGAGGGCCTGACCCGGCTCGATGCCAAAGGGAATGCGGAGCCAGGGCTGGCCCATGACTGGAAAATCTCGTCCGACGGACTGATCTGGACTTTTGCCTTACGGAATGATTTGCGCTTCTCCGATGGCACAGCTTTTGATGCGACGCTATTCCCCGCCCTGCTGGACCGTTTGCGCGCGCTGGAAACCGCTGCGGCCGCAAAGGCTCTGTTCGGCAATATTGTGACTGTAGAAGCGCCCAGCGGGAATAGCGTGATCATCACCCTCGCCTCTCCCGACCCGTCCCTGCCCGCCTTGCTGGCGCATCCGGCAATGGCTGCCCTTCCGCTCCACCGGATCAGCGAAGCCGGCGACAAATGGACCTCCGACAGGCCGATGATTGTGAGCGGACCTTATCGATTGTCCGAATGGAAACTGAACGATCACGCCCGGCTGGACCGCAATCCCGCGTGGCACGACGAAGCGGCACCAACCAAGACCGTCATCTGGAAACCGATGGATGAAAGTCTCTCGGCAATGCGCCTGTTCCTGTCCGGTGGTGCTGATATCGCCGCGGATTATCCCGCAAGCCGCCATCAATGGCTGAAACAGAACCACCCGGATCTCGCACATAGCGTGCCCTATCTCGGCAGCTATTATTTTGCCTTCAACACCCGCACCCCTCCCTTTGACGACCGCAGGGTCCGGACAGCCCTGTCCATGGCGGTCGAACGCGAGTGGATCGCCGACAAGGTGATTGGCATTGGCAATATCCCGGCATGGGGGTTGCTGCCGCCAGGACTGGCTGGCCCGGCATCGGCAAAGCCCGAATGGGCGGACTGGCCCCGGGACAAGCGCCTGCAAAGCGCGCGCGCATTGCTCGAAGCCGCCGGCTATGACGCAAAACATCCCTTGCGGTTCGAAATCCGGTTCAACAGTTCCGCCGAACATCGCCGGGTGGCCGTTGCAATGGCCGCAATGTGGAAACCGCTGGCGGTGGAAGCCAGCCTGTTCAACAGCGAGGCCGCATTGCATTTTGCCGCCCTGCGTCAGCATGAATTTGCATTGTCCCGCTCCGGCTGGATTGCCGATCTGCCGACACCGGAAAATTTCCTGCTGGTCCACCAGCAGGCCAATGGCGGCGGAAATTATTCAGGCCATGACAATCCGGACTATGACCGGGTTTTAGCGCGCGCAATCGCCGAGCCCGACCCTGCCAAACGCCAGATATTGATGCGGCAGGCGGAAGCGATCCTGATCGCCGACATGCCAATCCTGCCCCTCTATTTTTACGTTACCCGCAGCCTGGTGGCGAAGCGCATTGCCGGATGGGAAGATAATATTTCCAATGTGCATCCCAGTCGCACTCTGCGTATAAGGCCGTGATGAATTTTCGCTCGACATTCTGGCTGAACAGCTTTTCCGCAGCTTTTGCCGTGACGATGCTGGGAGCCTGCGGCTTTGCCGGCAACGAGGATCAGGTGCGAGTCACTGTGGTCGAAGACGGCGATGCCCGGATCAATCCGATCGGGACGCGGCTGAACTTCGCATCTTCGACCATGCGCGCGGCAATGGCCAAGGGTCTGGTCGGGCTCGATGAAGAAGGCCGGGTGGTACCTGCGCTCGCCGCTCGCTGGATCGTCACCGATGACGGTCTGAGCTATATTTTCCGTCTTTTCGATACCAAATGGGATGATGGCAGACAGGTAACCGCCGAACGGGTGGTGCGCTTGCTCCGCGAGCGCTTTTCCGAGCTGCGCAACAGCCGTTTGCGCTATGATGTCACGGCGGTAGATGAGGTCGTCTCAATGACCGGTCGGGTGATCGAGATCAAACTGGACGCCCCGCACCCCAATTTCCTGCAGCTGCTCGCCCAGCCGGAAATGGGTCTTTTCCGAGCCGGTCACGGAGCCGGGCCGATGCGCCTGCTGAACGAGGAGAATGGCATCAAACTCGGTCGGTTTGACGAGCTATCACCGGACGAACAGGAAACGGCAGAGGAAGATGACCGCTGGGTGTCACTGCGCAGCGAACCCGCAGCATTTGCCATCGCTCGCTATCGGGCCGGTGGCGCCCAGATCGTGTTGAACGGCAAATATCATCACCTCCCGCTGATCGAAGCAGCCGGTATCAGCAGCGGCGACTTGCGGCTCGATCCGGTTGCCGGACTGTTTGGACTGCGGTTCATCCGCGCCAATGGTTTCTGGGCGGTTCCGGCGAACCGGGAAATATTGGCGATGGCGATCAATCGTCCGGCTCTGCTCACTTCATTTCCCGGGGTCAGCGCCTGGCAGAGCCGCCTCAAGATCATCCCCGAAGCGCTCGATGTCGCCGGGATCAACACTTATCCGGACTGGGCCAGCATGACGATGGAGGCACGGATAGTTTTTGCCAAAAATCATGTAAGCCGATGGAAAGCTTCGGAAGGGCCAGTCGTCCCGCTGACCATCGCGCTGCCCGAGGCAGCCGGGGCCGACATCCTGTTCAAGCGTATCCAGTCTGATCTCAGAAGAGTGGGACTGGATGCAAGGAAGGTCAGCAGAAACGAGGATGCCGACGTCCAGTTGATGGACGAGATAGCCCCTTATGACAGCGCCCCGTGGTTTCTGAAACAGTTCACCTGCGTCAAAACCACGGTCTGCCTGAACGATGCCGATTCAAAAATTGCCGAGGCCGATACGGCAACCAATTTGCAAATCAAGGCCCGACTCTATGCCGAGGTGGAGGAAATGCTGGTCGATCACTATAATTTCATCCCGATCGCGGTTCCGATCCGCTGGTCGATTGCACGGCAGGGCCAGCGTGGCTTTGCCGTCAACCCGCGCGGATGGCATCCATTGAACCCGTTGATCGGGATACCCATATCCTGATTATATTAGTAGCGTATGATAGGGAGGTCCCATGGCTATTTCCGAAGAACAGTTAAAACGTCTGGCCGAACAATTGCCCGACGTCAGCCGCGATCCGCAAGCGGTGAGAACCCGCGTAGAGGCGATGGAGAAAGTGCTCGAACGGGCATTTGTGATCCCCGGAATCAATCGACCAATAGGACTGGATTCGCTGGTCGGCCTGATCCCGGTAGTGGGTGATATCGCCACCGCACTCATGGGCGCCTATATCGTCTGGGAAGCGCGCAATCTGGGCATGTCCAAGCTGCAACTGACGCGCATGGCAGCCAATGTCGGCATTGATACCGCACTTGGCGCGATACCGCTGGCCGGCGATCTGTTCGACTTTATCTGGCGCTCAAACAGCAAGAATCTCAAGATCATCACGAAGCATCTCGACAAGCATCATCCGGGAACACGGACGCTGGACGGTTAGGCATATGCTACCCACCCTATGCGGAGCCCTGATTTCACCATTGCTTCTTGCCGGCAGACCTTCGCCCGGAGCAGGATATTCTAGCCCCCGCGCCAGATTTTGACCGGCATATCGTCCTTCACCGACCGCATATAGGCCGGACAGCGCTGCGGCCGGAAACTCTTGCCGAGACAGAGCTTCACCTCCTGTAACCAACCGCGCTGGTTGATTTTCAGCCGCAACATGTCAGGCCGCAGCCCTTCATTCGCCGCTGCAAAGGCATTGCGAAACTGGCCCGCTGTCAAAGGCTTGCGAGACAGTCTATCCATATCCGGAAAGCGCACCGCATCAAACATGATCCGCGACACCCGGAAATAGGTTTCCGGCCGCTTGGTCATGCAAGTGCCATGCTTCACCCATTCATGCGCCATCATCCGGGTCGACGGCATCATGCAGAAATTGCGCTCCACCACGACCGGCGGCAGCGCCTTGGTCGGCGCGCAATATTGCGGATAGGCGGGACCGCGTGTGTCGGGCCACAGACCGTGGAGAATGAAGGCGAAACTGCCATCCTCCCCGCTGCACTGGGTCTTGTCGCGACGGCTGTCCTTGCGAGTCCGGCAATATTCCGGCGACCAGCTGAGTGCCAGCGTATAGCTAGTGATGGGCTTGATGCGGCGCGGTTCGAACGCCGGCTTGCGTTCGGCAGGGGCACTGAGGCCGGATGGGGGGCGGCATTGGTAGGGTTGGGCGTTGGCGGGGGTTGCTGCCATTGTCAATAATATGAAGAGAGCCAAAGGTCGCCGCAGCGAAGGCTGGGGCCTAACCCGAGTTTCACGTAGCTCAGACGATTGGCATGGATCCCAGCCTTCGCTGGGATGACGATTTCTAAACCTGTTCAAAGTCCAGCCCGATATCCGCAGCCGGTGCCGATTGTGTCAAACGCCCCACCGAAATAAAATCCACCCCGGTCTCCGCCTTGTCGCGGATCGTCTCCAGCGTCACGCCGCCGCTTGCCTCCGTCGGCACGCGCCCGCCAATCAAAGTCACCGCGCCGCGCAGGGTCGCCGGTTCCATATTGTCGAGCAGCAGATGCGTTGCTCCCGCCGCCAGTGCCGGTTCGATCTGGTCGACCCGGTCGACTTCACAGATAATGTTTTCGACTCCGGCTTCCTTGGCGCGCCGGACCGCTTCGCCGACAGAACCGGCAACCGCGACATGATTATCCTTGATCATCGCCGCGTCCCACAGGCCCATGCGATGGTTCTGCGCCCCGCCCATCCGCGTCGCATATTTCTCCAGCACCCGAAGGCCCGGTATCGTCTTGCGCGTGTCGAGCAAGGTACAGCCCGTCCCCGCGATGCTCCGGACATATTCGTTGGTCATGGTCGCGATGCCGGTCAGATGCTGCACCGTATTGAGCGCGCTCCGCTCGGCGGTCAGCATCGCGCGGCCCCTGCCTTTCAGCCGCATGATATCGGTACCAGCTACAACAGCTTCGCCCTCCGCGACCAGAATTTCAATCTCGACATCCGGATCAAGATAGCGGAAAAATGCCTCCGCAATTGACAGCCCGGCGATCACCGCATCATCGCGGCTATCCATCACACCGGAGAATATCGCATCGGCGGGGATCACCGCCTCAGATGTCACGTCGCGGCCTCCTTCCCCATAAGGCGCGCCGAGGTCTTCGGTGAGGGTGGAAGCGACGAAAGCGTCGAGGTCGAAGCGGTCTAGGGTGAAGGTCATGACTATCGACCTAACCCAATCGACTGTCTGGTGAAAGCTCGAATCTGCCTTCTCCCTCACGGGTGAAGGAGCAAAGCATTGGCCGAAACTGTCATGGCTTGTCGCAGTGCATCGCTTGTGATAACTATGTGTTTCACATATATAGCGGCATGGATTTCGAATTTGATCCAGGCAAGGATGCGATCAACCGGGCGAAGCATCATCTGCCGCTGTCGTTCGGCCAGCGGATTTTTGATGATCCATTTGTCGAGATTCTGCCTTCCTTCAGACCGATCGACGGCGAAGACAGGTACAAGGCGATTGGTCTGGTTTACGGCAAGCTTTTTACCGCAATCTATGTAGAGCGCGGCGCGGCAACAAGATTGATTTCAGTTAGGAGGAGCAATGGCCGGGAACAAAGAGACTATGATCGCAATCCCCGCTGATCCGAATGATCCGGAGGACTTCGACGTCAGCGTCGCGGGTCTGGAACGCGCCCATATGGGCCGCTTTATCCGGGTGCTCCGATACGACCTCGGCATGACGCAGGAGGAATTCGCCAAAACCTACGGCATCCCGCTCGCCAATATCCGCCAATATGAAATCGGCCGCCACATGCCCCCACCCGCAGTCCGCGCCTATCTCAAGGTGATCCGCGCCGAACCCGAACTGGTGAAGCGGGTGATGGCTGGGTAAGCGACTCCCTCTCCCTCAAGGGAGAGGGTTGCGCAGACTTGGCAGCTTGCTCCCTAGTCGTAGCTGGGAGAGGGTGCACTGCTCTCGCTAGTGAGGAACACCCTCATCCAACTCCGCCTAATCCTGCGGATAAGGCTTCATATCCTTCTCCCTCACGGGAGAAGGGACAAGGACTGCCCAAAAGTGACAATCCGTTCCACCACCGTGTCATTCCCGCGCAGGCGGGAACCCAGTTTGCACAATTCATGATAGCCGAGCTGTTCGTTCCCAAGCTTGTGGTATGGAAACCGCAAAACATGTTCCATGAGGCCATTGATCCGCTGAATCGCGACCTTGATTTTTTTCCCTACCCCTCATGTGCCAGATCAGTCGGCCCCAGGTCCCCCTGCCCGACCGTCGCACTCGCCATTTCCATCATGCGGTCGATCGACTTGCGGGCCTGCAGGCGCAGTTCCTCGTCCATCTCGATGCGCGGCTCGAGATCGCGCAGCGCGACGTAGAGTTTCTCCATCGTGTTGAGCGCCATATAGGGGCAGATATTGCAATTGCAGTTGCCGTCCGCGCCGGGGGCGCCGATGAAATTCTTTTCCGGCACCGCTTTTTCCATCTGGTGGATGATATGCGGTTCGGTGGCTATGATGATCGTATCACCTTCGAATGACTTGGCATATTTCAGGATCGCGCTGGTCGAACCGACCATGTCGGCGTGATCGAGAATATAGGCGGGGCATTCGGGATGCGCGGCGACCGGTGCATCGGGATGCTGCGTCTTCAGCTTCAGCAGCTCGGTCTCGCTAAACGCCTCGTGAACGATACAGACGCCGGGCCAGAGCAGCATGTCGCGGCCGGTTTTCTTGGCGATATAGCCGCCGAGATGCTTGTCGGGGCCAAAGATGATCTTCTGGTCGAGCGGGATTTGCGAGAGAATATGTTCCGCCGACGAACTGGTCACGATGATGTCGCTGAGCGCCTTCACCTCGGCCGAGCAGTTGATATAGGTCAGCGCGATATGATCGGGATGCTCGTCGCGGAACGCCTTGAACTTGTCCGGCGGACAGCTGTCTTCGAGGCTGCAGCCGGCATCCATGTCCGGCAGCACGACAATCTTCTCCGGCGACAGGATTTTCGCGGTTTCAGCCATGAACTTCACGCCGCAAAAGGCGATTACGTCGGCATCGGTCTCCGCCGCCATTTTGGAAAGCTCGAGACTGTCACCGACAAAATCGGCAATATCCTGGATTTCCGGCTTCTGGTAATAATGGGCGAGGATGATCGCGTTGCGCTCCTTGCGCAGCTTGTTGATTTCCTCAACAATATCGACGCCTGCCAAGCTGCCACCAATTCCACCACGTGCGTCCATTATTCCACTCCTCTAACATGCGTGCCCGCTCCATATAGGAAGCGAAAAGCCATTTGTCTTGTGCGGAACGCCGGTCCCTGCGTAAAATGATCTTCACGGTCCCAAGCAACCCCGGACGAGAATGTCTCCGCTCTAGCCGGCAGCCGCAATCGATTCCGCTATCCGCTGAAACGGTGGAAAGAGCGACAGGCCGGTAATCACCACATGCACAGCCGTCACGATGGCCCCCGACGCCAGTGTCGCGGGATGGATATGTCCGGCAATTTTGCGATCATGCCGCGCCATCACGGCAACAAAGACCAGCTGACAGACAAGAATGAGCCACTCGCCCCAGTCCCCGAGCAACGGCATCGGCAACAGCCGGCCAAATGCCGGTTCCAGAGCGATGATGGTGGCACCGAACATGATCCGGCGATGCCACTGGGTCTGTCGCCGGAGCATGATTGCCCAGACCACCATGACGGCAAAAACCAGCATCTCGACTAGTACAAGCGCCAGAAAATAGGAATTGGTGAAAAATGGCGGAAAGCGCTGCAGCTGAACCGCCATATATCCGGTGTAGAGACCGGTCACGCATATGATCAGGGCCAGTCCACCACCGAGCCAGCCGAGTTTTCTGTGAAGGGCAATATTGGAGCGCTGGATCAGGAGATTCTGCGTAACCAACAGTCCCAGCCACCCCAGCATCAGGATAGCGTGTAGATGCACCCATTTGGGCACCGCCGGCAAATCCACCATTCCGCGCGCGGCAAATTGCGCGAAGCCTAAAATGATGACTACTGCCATGATGATGGAAAACCGCACAAAAAAGCGCTGATCCAGCGCATAGCCCGATCCCGGGCTCATCCCCCGGTTACCGATATTCCGTTCTGCTCCCACGATTTCATCTCCCCCGAAATTTCTCCCGAAGCGACCCTCGTCCTGTCCAGACCGGTTGGAAATATAGTGCAAAAGCCCCGCAAATGTCCATTGCGGGTTCTACAGGTTCACTGGCTGATGCGGAATTTGACGATCCGGTCGATCACCTTCTGCTCTGCATCCATGCCGCCAAGAATATAATAATTGCTGCCTGCCTTGGCGAGAGCGCGGTGATCCATGCTCGGCTCGGCCAGCCGCCCCAATTCGATCCATCGGTCGCTTTTCAGATCATAGGCGAAGAAACCGCCCGAAGGCTTTGCCGGCACCCCGTCATAGCCAATGCCGTCATAATTATAGGGATTGTCGCCGCCTCCAGCAAAGATGATCCGCTGACCGGCCTCGTCGCCAATTGCTGCCATTCGATATTGGGCGGTACCGGCATGGGCATTGACCCCGCGCCAACTGATCTGCGTCGGGTTTTTCGGGTCGATATCTCCGCGCCAGGTCAGCTTCGCCGCGACAAATTTCCGTTTCCCGTCAGCAAAAACAGAGGCCACCCCGTCGCTGACGATGATGCTATCGCCCGCGATCCCGCCGCTATGGCCAAAGACCGGAGTCCCGGGAAAAGGTGTCGCCTCGGTCCATGCTCCGGTCTGCGTATCGAACATCTGCACGATGCTGACATTGCCTTCGTCGTGCCAGCCGGAAATCAGATAGATGAAGCGGTTCTGATAGGGCACGGCAAGCGCATCATCGACCGGCGTCGGCATATCGGCCTTTTGTTCATAGCGCCCGGTTGCCGGATCAAAGGCGAAGACTTCCGGCGTGGAAAGCTCATCGCCATTGGGTGCGACAGTGTAACCGCCAAAAATATAGATTTTCCCGGCCACGGTAACCGCCGCACTGGCCAGCCGCCCTTCGGGCACCGGCACAGAAGCTATGGTCTTGCAGGATTCCGTTGCAATCACGCAGGCAAAAGCCGCGTTGCTGGTGTCCTTCCAGGCCTTGCCCGCTTTTAGGCCATTGAAACTGTAGAGGGTCGGGCCTTCCGGTCCGTCAGCGACCGCCACCGCATTATTGCTGATCGGTTCCGGCAGGACAAAGCCGGCGATCGTCGATAACGGTTCCGGCTGCGGGCTGCGTTCGCACCCACTCAGGCCCAGTCCGGCCAGAGCTATCGCTGCAATGGCGCTATTCGGCAATTTCATTTCGCCTCTTCCCTCTTCTGCTGCTGTTCCGCCAGCACCGCCCGGATCGGCCGCGAATAGTCCCACCGCTCCTTGTAGCGGCTGCGCTCATAAGGGAAAAAGGCGTCAATTTTCGCTTCGACGCCAGCGGCCTGCAGCGGCACGGCGAAATTATGGCGGACCGCTCGCCGCGCAGCCTCCCGCGCCAGCCGGACCTGCACCGGGTTTTGCGCCTGTTTAGCCAGTTCCGCGACACCCTTCTTGCGATTGGCCTGATCGAGGACATTTTCCGCATCGGTCAGGGCCATCAATATGCCGCCGTCATCATAGGTCTGGATCTGCTCGATATGGACCTCGGGCCGGGCAATCTCGATCGCCGGAATTTCGACATAGAGCGTGTCATCGCGGGCATCCCAGCGGACATTTTCCGCGCCAAGCTTGGACAGATCGAGTTCGTAGCGCACCGTGCCGGGCATGATCAAAGTCTTGCGCGCCGACAGGCCGAGCTTGGTCAGCGTGGTGGTGACTGTGGCATTATAGCTCGCCGAGAATACGGTAAGCCGGTTCTGTTCCTGCATATGGGTGAGACTGGCATTGGCGATCGAGACCGGGTCGGGACTGATGCTGCTTTCGACGCGTGAGAAAAGCATCCACGCAAGCGCAATGGTCAGAATGAGAAACCCACAGATTATAGCAACCGGGGCCCACAGGCGCCAAGACGACCGGATATTCATCCCGCCATCGCCCAGACTTCACCCGACTGCGTCACCCGCCCCTTGTTCTGCAGGTCGATCAGATGGGCGCGTACCGATTGCCCTGCGGCGCCGTTCAGCCGCGGGTCCAGCCCCTTGTACATGCGCGGCACCATATCGGTGATCAGCGCCGGGCCTTCTTCCAGCAGCTTCAATATCTGCCGCTCGCGCTGCTTGCGATGTCCCATCATCCCGCGCACCAACTGGCGCGTATTGGTGATTTTCTTGCCATGGGCGGGATAATAGACCTTGTCCTCGCGCTCATAAAGCTTCTGCAGGCTGGCCATATAGTCGGCCATATCTCCATCGGGCGGAACAATGACGCTGGTCGACCAGGCCATGACATGGTCGCCGGTAAACATCGCGCCGGATTCCCGAACCGCGAGACACAGATGGTTGGACGTGTGGCCCGGCGTCGCCACCGCTTCGATGGTCCAGCCGTCACCGGACACCGTTTCGCCATCGGCGAGCACCCGGTCGGGCTTGTAATCCTTGTCAAAACTCTCGTCGGCGCGCGGGCCGTCGTCTGCCAGCACCAGAGGCGCACAACCGATAATCGGGGCGCCGGTACGCGCAGCCAGCGGCGCAGCGGCCGGGCTGTGATCGCGGTGGGTATGGGTGCACATGATCGCGCTAATCCGTGCGTCGCCTACCGCTGCCAATATCGCATCGATATGCGCATCTATTGCCGGACCGGGGTCGATCACCGCTCGATCGGTCTTGTTGCCGACAATATAGGTTTGCGTGCCGGTGTAGGTATAGGGGCTGGGATTGCCGGCCAGTACGCGGGCGACCAGCGGCTCCATCTGTTCGCACAGACCGGTGGGATAATTTGAGGGGTCAAAGTCCATGGACCTGATGTGGCATATCCCGCCCATAAAACAACCACGAAAAAGGGCGGTCCGCAAAACGAACCGCCCCAATGCCCCGTCAAAAACGGTTTCCCCGGCTTAAGTCATCGAGAGCTGCGCCTTCACTTTGGCAATGCTGCGATCAATTTCCTTGATTTTTCTGGCCTTATCAACATTGCTATCCTTGCATTTTACGGTGTCGGCGCGCTCTTTTTTCAGCCCTTGCAACGCTGCATCGAGTATCGCCGTCTTGTCGATCTTGACTTCAAAACCGCCGCAGCCTGCGACAACAGCCCAAGCCTGTCCGGCGAGGCCTTTTTCACCACCCATGGCGATCTGCCTGTTCATTGCGGTGCAATCGGGGCCACTGACCTTGTCACTGCGAGAACTGGATCTATTCCGACCAGTTTGGGTTGCTGCGTTGGATGTAGCGTTGGAGATTGATTTTTGGACAGTATAGAATATCGAGGATATGCGCGCTGCTGGCTCAGCTTCCTCTGCCGCTTCGCGCTGCACTTGCCACGCTTCTCGCTGCGCCTCTCTGGCCTCGGCCATAGCCTCCCGCTTGGCTTGACGGGCTTCCTGCAGCGCCTCGCGAACTTCTTGATCCGCTTCCCGCAGCTCTTGCTTCATTTCCCGCTCGGCCTGAGCAAGTTCCCGTTCAACTTCGCGCATGGTCGAATGCCTGTCTTTGCGATCCAGTCCACTTTCACGCAGCGCCCGATCCGCCTCGAGACGTGATTTTTCGGCTTCGGCAACCAGTTTGCGAATTTCTTTTTCGCTCAGCTTCTTGTCCGTGCGCAGAATGACGGTTCTGCCATCATGCTTTATCTTGTGCACATAATCTTTCGACAGATCGGCATTCTTGCGACCGTTGAGCATCGTAATGTTAATCTCGTCGCTTTCCGGGATCGGGGGAACCGGAGCGAGCGGCACGGAAGGAGCAGCCGCTGCGGACACCGCTGTCGGCGGAAGCGGTGCAAGCGGCGGCGAGGGAGCCACAGGCGCGAGCGGCGCTGACAGGTCCAGCGGATCGACTGCCTCGGCATAGGTGATCGTCGCAGTGAGCGGCAAGGTGACGACCGTACCGACGGCAACCAGTCCCGCTCCCAATTTCCGGCGCAGTGAAGATTTCTCCGATCGTCCGAGCATTTTGAGACGCCCCTTGATCTTGTCTTTCTGGTTCAGCGGGCTCGCAAGCCCCAGCCGGTGGCCGGAGGCAGACTTGGCGATTGTCCGGCCATAGACGGCCCGGACTTCGCGGCCGCTTTGCGCCAATATACGCGCATCGCATGCGGTTTCCTGATCCTGCCGAAACGAGATCCACGCGAACCAGGCAACCGGATTGAACCAGTGGAGGGATAATATGGTAAGTCCGACAAAATTGGCGGCCAGATCACCCGCTTCATGATGCGCGATCTCGTGTTGCAACGCCAGTTCCCGTTCCCGCGGCGCATAGTCGCGGAAGAAATTGGTCGGAACGGCAATATATTTTTCGAACAATCCGAACGCAAGCGGACCAGCAACGGCTGCGGTTTCCAGTATCTTGATGTTCCCGTGGCGACCGATCAGCCGACCGTCCGCGACAATATCTTCCCGGAATTGCAGATAGGAAGCAAGTTTGCTGATGAATAGCAGACCCGCTCCACCAAGCCAGAGGATGATCGCGATCATTGTCCAGTCAAGGGACGCCAGTGCGCTGAATGTGGTGGATTGTACCGGCACGGCAGCCACCATGTCCGAACCAAGCGCCATGGGCGCAAAGCTGGCGACGGGTTCGGTCACGGCGGGTGCCTCGAGGGTAAGCGTCGGCATGAACAGGCGCGCCAGCGGCAATATCCAGAGCAGATAGGCAATGCGCGCGCCGAAAAAATGGCTGACCGGTTTGCGGATCATCAACACCAGCACCATCAACAGGGTCATTGAGAACATGGTATCCCAAATCCATTGGTTCAATTCGCCGCTCATTTTTTCAACTCCCTCAAAAGCTCTTCGATTTCGCGGATGTCATCGGCGCTCAATTCGTCGGCTTCAGCCAGATGAGCGACCAATGGCATGACTTTTCCCCCGAAAAGTCGATCCACAAAATTTCGTGACACGCCGGTGAGATAGGCATCCCGTTCGACCAGCGGAGAATAGAGAAAACGACGACCATCGCGCTCGGTGCCCACAACCGCCTTGGCGGCCAGCCGGGACAACAGGGTCTTGACTGTCTGTAAAGACCAGTCCTTTTCCTCAACCACCTGATCCGCCACTTCTGTGGCGGTCATGGGGGCGCGTTTCCAGAGGACTTCCATGACGGCATGTTCGGCGTCGCTAATGCGCTCGGTCACGGTAATCGTCCCTCCATTCAGAATCGTCAGTGACTACACCTGTAGTTGCATTGACTACGAATGTAAACAATCAATCCGGCGATCAATGTCGTTGGTGGACGGACAGCTGCGGTTTGTCGAAAAGCCGGCGATTGTCGAATTATCTTACAATTTTACAATCGTTAACGGCAGTGAAACTATCCAAGCAATTGTAATAGAAGGATTTTGAAAAACTGGCACAGTCGATGCAGACTATTGGGGGTAATTGACGTTTCACGCCCAACCCCTCCTTTCAGGAGGTATCAATGAGAGGGACAACCTACTGGTCTTCGTTGTTCCTCCTCATTAAAAGTTTAGACAACGCTTACCCAAAATAAAACGGCTCGGTCCTCCTAGACCGAGCCGTTTTTCATTTTCAAAGTCAGATATTGTAGCAGGCAGGCGTTCAGGCCTCGGCGGGAGCAACCTTTTTCTCGGCCATCAATTCACCGAGTTCGCCAGCCTCGTACATTTCCATCATGATATCGCTGCCGCCAACAAATTCGCCTTTGACATAAAGCTGCGGGATGGTGGGCCAATCGGAATATTCCTTGATCCCCTGCCGCACTTCCATATCCTGCAACACATCGAAGGAGTCAAAGCCAACCCCCAGATGCTCGAGGATGGCAATCGCACGGCTTGAAAATCCGCATTGCGGAAAAAGCGGCGTGCCCTTCATGAACAGCACCACGTCATTGCTGTTCACCACGGCTTCGATTTTTGCTTTTACATCGCTCATATATATTCTCCTAGTCGGGAAGCGCGGTGGTCAGTTGCAGCGCGTGCAGTTCACCACCCATTTTTCCCTTTAGTGCAGCGTAAACCGCCTGATGCTGTTTAACCCGGTTCATACCCGCGAACATAGCGGATGTAACCTTCGCGGCATAATGATCACCGTCACCGGCCAGATCGGTAATCTCGACCGAAGCATCCGGAAAGGCTGCCAGTATCATCGCCTCGATATCTGCACTTGCCATCGGCATCTGCCTAGCTGGCTTCTTCGATAAATTGACGCCTGGCTTCCACCATCTTGTCGGACAGAGCCGTGCGGATACCGGCATCGTCCATCTCGACACCAGCCGAGGTCAGATCGCCAAGAAGCTTGCGAATAACATCTTCGTCACCGGCTTCTTCAAAATCAGCCGCCACGACCTCTTTCGCATAGGCGTCGGTTTCCTCGGGTGTCAGCCCCATTTTTTCTGCCGCCCATTGGCCGAGCAGGCGATTGCGCCGCGCGGTAACCCTGAACAGCATCTCTTCATCGCGCGCAAATTTCGCTTCAAACGCGTGTTCGCGATCCTTAAAACTTGTCATGAGCATCCCTTGATCTGAGTTGATATAAAAATAGGCATCACCGACGCGTCCTGCAAGTGGCGCAGGTTAATCAGTCGGCGACTTTGACGACCAATTTGCCAATGGCACCACGATCTGCCATTTTCTGAATGGCTTGGCCGGCATCTTCAAAAGCGAAAACTTCCGACACACGGGGTTGAATCTTGCCCTGTTCCCAGAGCGAGAACAGCCGGTTGATATGCGCCCGATTCGCTTCCGGTTCGCGCATTGCAAAAGCGCCCCAGAACACTCCGCAGACATCACAGGATTTGAGCAGGGTCAGGTTGAGTGGCAATTTTGCGATACCAGCCGGAAATCCGACCACCAGAAAGCGGCCTTCCCAGGCAATCGACCGGACCGCCGGTTCGCTATAGTCGCCGCCGACAGCATCATAGATGACATCCGCGCCACCCGGGCCAACAGCAGCCTTGAACTGGCCTGCCAGCGCCTTCGATTGATCCTTGTCAAACGGAGCCCGTTCATAAATCACGGTTTCGTCAGCACCCGCAGCTTTTGCAAATGCCGCTTTTTCTTCGGAGGACACAGCCGCAACGACGCGCGCGCCAAAAGCCTTGCCCAGTTCGACGGCCGCGATACCGACGCCGCCGGAGGCACCGAGCACCAGCAGGGTGTCCCCTTCCTTGATATGGCCGCGATCAACCAAGGCATGGATCGATGTACCGTAGGTCAGCAGCAGGGCCGACGCATCTTCGAAGCTGACGCTGTCGGGAATTTTGAAAACGCTATTCTGGTCAGCAATGATCTTCTCGACCAGACCGCCATGGCCGGTGGTGGAAGCGACCCGGTCGCCAACGTTCAAATCGGTAACGCCTTCGCCGACAGCTGCGATAATGCCGGAAACTTCTCCGCCTGGCGCGAATGGCCGTGGCGGCTTGAACTGGTACATGTCCTGAATGATCAGCACATCGGGATAGTTGATCGAGCAAGCTTTGACATCGATAAGGACCTGGCCCTTGCCCGCCACCGGATCGGCGACATCCAGCATCTCCAGCGTGTCCGGTCCGCCCACTTTCGTTGACATCAAAGCCTTCATTTTATTTCCCCTCTGGAATATGGTTCGGATCTATGCCGCGACCGGCGTTAGCCAGGGCTGGGCAGAATCACTGTTTTTCTCGTGCCGCTCTATGGCATCCGATTTGGCCATTGTCAGGTCTATTTCGTCCAGCCCCTCGACCAGGCACTGGCGCCGGAAGGGATCCATCTCGAATGCGAACCGGTCCTGAAAAGGCGTGGTCACGCTCATGCTTTCCATGTCGATGGTGATCGGATCGGTTCTGGCGACCTCCATCAACCGGTCGATCGCTTCCTGCGGTACGGCGATCGCGAGCAAGCCGTTCTTGAAAGCATTGCCGGAGAAAATATCGGAGAAGCTCGGTGCAATAACAGCTGTGATACCCAGATCGGCCAATGCCCAAGCGGCATGTTCGCGGCTCGAACCGCAGCCGAAATTATCGCCCGCTATCAGAATATTGGCACCGGCATATTCCGGATCATCGAAAATATTGCCTTCCTGCGCGCGGATCGCCTCGAAAGCGCCCTCGCCCAAACCTTCGCGAGATATGGTTTTCAGCCATTTCGCCGGGATGATGACATCGGTATCGACATTTTTCTGACCAAAAGGGATGGCGCGACCTTCAACGCGAGTGACGGGCTTCATTATTCTTCCTCGTCGGCGCCATAAACATCGTCGGCCAGATCGTCGTCATCCTCATCAAAAACAGGCTCATTTTCAAAGCGCGTCGTCGGAGTTGTTTTGGCAGCCTTGAAATCATCATGCTTTTTCATCTGGTGCCGGCCAGCGTAGATCAGCGCAGCAGCGATCGCAGCGGAACCGACGGCCGCCCCCACTTTTGCGCCGGTGGACCAGTCACCTTTTTCATCTTTCACGGCGCCGCGGACAGCCTCGCTCGCATCGCTTGCTGCTGATTTTGCCTTTTCTCTGGCCTTTTCGCCCAGTTCCTTGGCGGCTTGGGTAAGCTTCTCTTTATCCGTCATTTTCTAGTCCTGTTTTTGCAGTTCGCGTACATCTGTAAGCCTGCCGGTAACGGCCGCTGCCGCAGCCATTGCGGGTGACATCAGATGCGTTCTAGCACCTGGGCCCTGCCGGCCAACAAAATTGCGATTGGAAGTGGATGCACAGCGTTCGCCTGCGGGCACCTTGTCCGGATTCATGCCGAGACAGGCCGAACAGCCCGGCTCGCGCCATTCAAAACCGGCGTCGGTGAATATCCGATCGAGTCCTTCGGCCTCGGCCTGCGCCTTGACCAGCCCGGACCCCGGTACGACAATCGCCCATTTGACATTGCCGGCCTTCTTGCGGCCTGCCAGTATCGAAGCGGCGGCCCGCAAATCCTCGATCCGGCTGTTGGTGCAACTTCCAATGAAGATATTTTCCACTGCCACATCGCGCAGCGCCTGCCCCGCTTCGAGCCCCATATAATCCAGCGACTTGCGCGCGGCATCCTGTTTGGACGGGTCGGCAAAGCTTTCCGGCGACGGTACAACGCCGTTTACCGGGACAACATCCTCCGGACTGGTTCCCCAGGTCACGGTCGGCGACACATCGGCGGCGTTGATGGTGACGCTCTTGTCAAATATCGCGCCTTCGTCGGTCGGCAGCGTCTTCCAATAGGCCACGGCCGCATCCCAGTCGGCACCTTTGGGTGCCATCGGACGGCCTTTCAGATAGGAAAATGTCTTTTCATCCGGCGCGATCAGGCCAGCGCGCGCGCCACCCTCGATCGACATGTTGGATACAGTCAGGCGTCCCTCGATCGACATTTCCTCAAACACCTTGCCGCGATATTCGATGACATGGCCGGTGCCGCCCGCCGTACCGATCACGCCGATGATATGGAGGATCAGGTCTTTCGGGCTGATGCCAGGACCAAGATCACCCTCGACCCGGATTTCCATCGATTTCGAGCGGGTCAGCTGCAGCGTCTGGGTAGCCAGCACATGTTCAACTTCGCTGGTGCCGATGCCAAAGGCCAACGCGCCCAAGGCGCCGTGGGCGGCGGTATGGCTGTCGCCGCAGACCAGAGTCGTGCCCGGCAGGGTAAAGCCCTGCTCAGGCCCGATGACATGGACAATGCCCTGATTGATATCGCTGGCACCGATATATTTGATGCCGAAGGCGGGTGCATTGGCTTCCAGCGCTTCCAGCTGCGCCGCGCTCTGCGGGTCGGCGATCGGGATCTTGTTGCCCTGCGCATCGAGCCGCGCCGTGGTTGGCAGATTGTGATCGGGAACCGCCAGAGTCAGATCGGGGCGTCGCACCTTGCGGCCCGCATTGCGCAGCCCTTCAAAGGCTTGCGGGCTGGTCACTTCATGCACCAGATGCCGGTCGATATAGATCAGCGCCGTGCCGTCGTCGCGCTGATCGACGACATGCGCGTCCCAGATTTTCTCGTAGAGGGTTCTTGCTGTGGTCATAAGTTCCTGTTTTCCCGATATGGGGTTTCGTTTAACCAGATCAATTGTCGGCGCAAGTCAGAACTGGCTTCAAAAGCCCGTCGATAACGCCTATCTTCGCACTATGAGCATATTTGCGATCCTGGCCACTATCATTGCGTCCGTCATCGCGATGGAATTCATCGCCTGGGCGAGCCACAAATATATCATGCACGGCTTCGGCTGGGGCTGGCACCGCGACCATCACGAGCCGCATGACAAGGCTCTGGAGAAAAACGATCTCTACGGCATCGTCGGCGCAGTGATGAGCATCTCGATGTTCGCCATCGGCAGCCCTATGATCATGGGCGCGAGCGCGTGGGAGCCGGGCACATGGGTTGGCCTCGGCATCCTGTTCTACGGCATCATCTACACGCTGATCCACGACGGCCTGGTGCATCAGAGATATTTCAAATATGTGCCGAAGCGCGGCTATGCCAAGCGTCTGGTGCAGGCGCACAAGCTGCACCATGCGACGATCGGCAAGCATGGCGGGGTCAGCTTCGGCTTTGTCTTTGCCCGCGATCCGGCGAAGCTGAAGGCGGAGTTGAAGCAGCAGCGCGAGGCCGGGGTTGCGGTTGTTCGGGATGCGGTTGGTTAGGAGCTGCCGGTTCTGATCGACGCCCAACTGGTCAATCCGATACCGGCAAAGATTATCAGTCCCCCGATCATCAGTCGCGCCGTCAATATTTCGCCCAGCAACAGCACGCCCCCGAAAGCGGCAATCGCCGGAACCGAAAGCTGCGATACGGCGGCGCTGGTGATCGATATCCGGGCCAGCATATTATACCACAGGACATAGCCCAGAGCCGACGTCACGCCGCCCGAAATCACCGCCATGACGACACCCGTCCCAGTGAACATCGACCAGTCGACCAGCGGAAACAGCAGCAATGTCAGCAGGCTCGCACCTACAAAATAGCGAGCCGTGGTCCGCGAAGGGTCCGCAACCGTCTTTCCGGCCCAGCTCGAAACACCCCACGCCACTCCTGCGCAGATCATTGCCACGGTGCTCAGCAGCGGTGGTGCCGTCGCGCCTGGGAACATCAGATAGACCAGACCGATCAGGGCGATAGCCGCTCCGGCCAATTGCCCCTTCGATGGCACAATTTGCCGTGTGAGACCGATGACCTGCATGGTAATCTGCCCGGCAGGAAACAGGATCAGCGCACCAATCCCCGCCTCCAGACCGATATAGGCGCAGGAAAAAGCTGCGGCATAGACGAATAGGGACAACGCGCCGACCAGATCGCGGCGCTGCGGCAGGACTGACTGGCGTTTCTGTGCTCCGATCAGGAGCGATAGGACAATGGCACCCGCTGCAAGCCGAACAATTGTGTAGCCAGCCCAGTCGATTTGTCCGTCTGCCAGAGCAGCACGCGCCAGCAGCGAATTGCCGGCAAAGGCGGACAGAGTAATGGCCAGCAGGCAGCCTGTTGCCAGCCTGCCTTCAAATTTCACCACGGTTCAGCTAGGCTTGGCCAACAACACTGTCCCGCCCAGTTCAACCGTCTTGTGATAGCCCGGCCGCGCCACCAGCGCCTCGAAATAGCGCGCGCAATTCGGACGGCCGTCGAGCTGCCCCAGAGCCGCGCGCCCTTCGAGCATATAATGCAGATTGATATCCGCGCCGGTAAATTTATCCGCGACGAGGAAATCCTTGCCCTCCAGTTCAATCTCGAGATGGTCGAGCAGCTTGTCGACTTCGGCCTGCAGAAAGCCCTTCATGATATCGGGCAGCCCGCCGAGCATCGGCGCGATGCCGGTTATGATGAAGCTCATGCCCATCGTGCCTTCGGCGAAATGCAGCCATTCGAGATATTTGGCCCGTTCGGGATGATCGACCGCCACGCCGAGCGCGCCATCGCTGTGCCGCTCGATCAGATATTCGATGATCGCGCCGGATTCGACCATTACATGGCCGTCCACCTCGACCGTAGGCGCCTTGGCCAGCCGATGCACCTCACCCAGTTCCGGCGGCGCGCGCCGGGTCTTGGGGTCCCGGTGATAGGTCACCATCTCATATTCGATCCCGCCCTCTTCGCAGAGCCAGATGATACGGGACGAGCGGGAATAGTCGAGATGGTGCAGCTTGATCATGGGAAATTCTCCTTTGCGGCCACCTATACCGTTCGTCCTGAGCTTGTCGAAGGACAAATTGCACCCACTCACCGTGCTTCGACAGGCGCAGCACGAACGGAGTCCTGTGCTCCGCACTTGATGCGGAGCTCCGGCGTCTGCAAATGGCAGGCTGGCGCAAGGCTCCGCATCAGGTGCGGAGCACCGACCTAATGCCCGACCACGCCCAGACTCTCGAACGGCTTGTCATTCTCGCTATATTTCTCGACCAGCGTCGCACTCGCCTGATTGAGGCCGATGACCTCGACCGACTTGCCCTCATTCTTGAGGCGTTCGACGATCTTGTCCAGGATGCCGGTCGCGCTGATGTCCCAGAAATGCGCGTCATGGACATCGATGATCACGCTGTCGATGCCTTCCTCGTTGAACTCCATCGCCTCGTAGAGCATGTCGACAGAGCCGAAGAAGATCTGGCCGCCGAAGACATAGCGGTGAGTCGTCACCTCGACGAAATCCTGAATCGTGACCAGTTGACGGACTTTCCAGGCGAAGAATATGCCCGAGAGCAAGACGCCGGAGAGCACGCCAATCGACAGATCATGGGTGGCCACAACCATCACCACGGTGGCGATCATAACGACATTGGACGGCCATGGGTGATGGGTGATTTCGGTAAAGCTCTTCCAGCGGAAGGTGGAAATCGAGACAAAGATCATCACCGCGACCAGCGCCGGCATCGGGATCTGCGCGACCCACTGGCCGAGACCGACGATCAGCACCAGCAGCATCACACCCGCGACAAAGGTCGACAACCGCCGCCGGCCGCCGGATTTTATATTGATCACTGATTGCCCGATCATTGCGCAGCCACCCATGCCGCCGATCCAGCCGGTGACAAAATTGGCAAGGCCCTGACCATAGGTTTCGCGCTTCTTGTCGCTGCGCGTTTCAGTCATGTCATCAACAATAGAGGCGGTCAGCAGGGATTCGAGCAGCCCGACCGCAGCCATCGCCAGCGAATAGGGCGCGATGATCTGCAAGGTTTCCCAGCTGATCGGGATTTGCGGGATATGGAGCCACGGCAGACTGTCAGGCAGTTCGCCCATGTCGCCGACGGTAAACACATCGGCCCGGAAATACATGCTGACACCCGCGAGCACGATGATGGCCGCGAGCGGCGATGGCACCAATGTGGTAATTTTGGGAAGACCGTAAATGATCGCCAAACCGGCGGCGATCATTGCATAGGTTTCCCAGGTAAAGGCTTCACCGCTCATCTGCGGAATCTGCGCCATGAAGATCAGGATCGCCAATGCGTTGACGAAGCCGGTAATCACCGAGCGCGACACGAAACGCATCAACAGATCGAGCCGCAGCAAGGCCGCTATCGCCTGGAATATCCCCATCAATATGGTGGCGGCAAACAGATATTCGACGCCATGATCGCGCACCAGCGGCACCACGAGCACCGCCACCGCAGCGGTAGCCGCGCTGATCATCCCCGGACGTCCGCCGACCATCGAGATGATGACGGCGATCGAGAAGCTGGCATAAAGTCCGACCCGTGGATCAACTCCGGCGATGATCGCAAAACCGATGGCTTCCGGAATCAGCGCCAGTGCAACGACCAGCCCGGCCAGAAATTCGGTTTTGGGATTCGACAGCCAGTCGCGCCGAAAATCACTGTGAATCGCCATGGGCAGGCTCCATCATTAGAAAAAATGCTGCGCCGCAACATTGGAAAAACGTGCCTTTGCCGGAAGGGCTGGATTCAGTCAAGTTCAGCGGCCGTGCTTCGCAACGATGCGGAGCATATGCCGCCACAACACTGCCTCCAGCCTCCAAAGCTCCGCATCAGGTGCGGAGCACAGGATCAGCCAGCCCGAAAATCTGCCGTCACGGTGGCTACCGCGATGATCTCCTGCTCGTGACCGATTTCGCGCTGCGGCTCGGCCAGCGCTTGGCGCTGCCATTCCTGCATAGCCGGATGGGATATGATATGATCCACCCACGCCCGACCTGCAGCACCGATATCGAGGTCAAAACTGCGCACCCGAAAGGCAACCGGCGCATAAAAGGCGTCGACGATCGTGAACCGGTCCCCTGCCAGCCATGGCCCGCCAAAATCATCCAGCCCCTGCGCAAACAGTTCGCCGATCCGGTCAATATTCCGCTGCAGGCCGGGCTCGACCGCGTGCAGTGTCGCCCGCACGCCGACATTCATCGGACAGGTATTCCGCAGCGGCGCAAACCCGCCGTGCATTTCCGCCGCCGCGCAACGCGCCCAGGTCCGCGCCTTTTCGTCTTCCGGCCAGCATCCCGGATGCCGCTCCGCGAGATATTCCATGATGGCGAGCGAATCCCAGATGGTTTCGTCACCATCCTTCAGGCAGGGTACCTGCCCGTTGGGCGCGAACTTGCGAAACCGCTCATAATTATCTTCTTCGAAATAGATAATCTGCTCCGCAAACGGAATATCGAGCGCCTTCATCAATATCCACGGGCGCAGCGACCAGCTGGAATAGTTGCGGTTGGCGGTGATCAGGGTGTAGGTCATAAATCTGTTTTCTTTTATGAGTAGGGGCCAGAATCATTCGAACCGGGCTATGCTAGCACCGACAACGGGAAGATTGAACAATGACATTATCCAGAAGAGATTTTATCCGCTCAGCTCAAGCCGTGGGCCTATTCTATGCTTCCGTGTCAATCGCAGGATGCGCCCGCGCACATAGTGCCAATCGCTCCTTCGCCCTGATTCCCGACCCCGCCAAACGTCTCGATCTGCCGGAAGGTTTCTCCTATACGTTGGTCAGCGAGACCGGCGGCATAATGTCCGACGGCTTTTTCCGCCCCGGCCGGCCCGATGGCATGGCCTGTTTCGCGTATCCGGATGATGCCGACAAATGCATATTGATGCGCAATCATGAAAATTGGAACAGCGTCCCTCTTGGCAGTCCGTTCGGCAAGGACAATGAACTGCTCGACCGGGTTTCCGATAGCCAGCTCTATGATCGCAAGAAAGACGGCTCGCCCTTTTTCGGCGGCGTGACCAAACTGGTTTATGATCTCAAACACAAACGCATGGAACGGGATTTCCTGGTGCTTACCGGCACCGCGGCCAATTGCGCTGGTGGATCGACCCCCTGGGGAAGCTGGCTCAGCTGTGAAGAGGAAATGCTCACGCCGGAAGAAGGTCCGGGAAAATATCACGGATTCGTCTTCGAAACCCCGTCCAGCGCGACCGGCCTGATTGACGCCATACCGCTGACAGCCATGGGCCGCTTCACACACGAAGCTGCCTCTGTCGATCCGAAAACCGGCATCGTCTACATGACCGAAGATTCCCGGACCGGATTATTTTACCGGTTCATCCCGAAGGTACCGGGACAATTGCATGAAGGTGGCCGCCTGCAGGCGCTTGTCCTGACCAACAGAAAAGCCGCCATTACCTCAAACTGGCCCAAAGACTGGGGCGGCAATGCAGCCGCACCATTCATCGTCGGGCAGGATCATGTAGCCCAATGGATCGACCTCGACGATGTCGAAGCGCCCGATGGAGATCTGTCCCAGCGCGGTCATGCTGCCGGAGCCGCCATATTCATGCGCGGCGAAGGGCTCGACTATGCCGTGCGCATGGACGGAACAACTGGCGATTTCTATTTCACCTGCACCGAAGGTGGCGCGCAACGCGTCGGCCAAATATGGCGTTATACGCCCGACCATAGCCCGGACAGCGGACCGGAATCCGGCGGTACGTTGCAGCTATTCTTCGAATCCACCAGCGCCGATTCCCTCGACATGTGCGACAATCTGGTGGTTGCACCGTGGAACGACATCATCCTCTGCGAGGACGGACGCGGCGACCAATATCTGCGCGGCCTTACCCCCGACGGCAAAATCTACGACCTCGCCCGCAACGCGCACAAGGACCAGAGCGAATTCTGCGGCGCCTGCTTCTCGCCCGACGGCACGACCATGTTCGTCAATGTGCAGGAGCCGGGATATACTTATGCGATCACCGGGCCGTGGGAAACGTTGAGGGTCTGATAGTCAATAAGGGCGGCAATGGGGTTTACCTGATCCTTTTCCGTTCCAGGGTTTCAGTACGGCTCTCGATCGTTTTATTGCCGTCTGCATCCGTTATCACCAAAAGGCTTACCCGAACACGTTTTGAGATATTGTCGTCTGAAGCAGGGAAATAGGTCTCGGTAATCGTTCCCGCTATATCTTGCTGGCACCGCTCTTCAGTGGCATCGGCCAGAGCCACCGGCTCACCCATTATCTGGCCAACTATCACGTCGCTTTCGGCTTGATTACGGCAAACAAAATCGGGGTCGACGGAAAAATGCGCTGTTAGAACCGACTGGTCTGCTTCTGATGTTCCAGATTCAAGAATGGCCGAGTCCAATGCTCCTACCAGCGAAAGCTCTGCCCCTTCGACATATTTTGACGAATCTAATTCATAGTCCTCAAAAATGCCAATGGCGGACTGGGGATCGCAATCAACGAGAAACGCGCTCCAGGTAAAAATCCACTGCCCGCATAAATCTCGCGTCCAATTGGCTTTTTGTAGCCACGCTTCCAATCGCTCCTCCAACTCGGATTCGTTCAACAATTGCAGTGGCCCATTTTTTGGTTTGAAAATACGGGCCGGAAATCTCCATTCCCTTGCTCTGGCTTCTTCGTCCGGAAGATCAATTTCCAGTTCGACGCCTGCCGGCGTTACTGCAATCACTCTCTCTATTGCGGCTTGGCGGCCCGATGAACTACCGGTTGATTGACCGTCGCCATTCTTACTATCGGTTTTATAGGACAGTTTCAGTTCAAATATATTGCCGGGCTGCCGCTGCGTGTCCGATGCCACGGCCGGGAGCAAAGGCAGCGAGACAAAAAACAAAAACGCGACAAGCCCTCTGAACATCACCCCGCCCCGATCAATTCCCGGCCAATCAGCATCCGGCGAATTTCATTGGTACCGGCACCAATATCGAGCAATTTGCTATCGCGCCAGTAACGCTCGACCGGCCAGTCGGTGGTATAGCCGGCGCCGCCTAGGGCCTGGATCGACTCCTCGGCCACCCGGACACTATTCTCGCTCGCCAGCATCACCGCGCCGGCCGCATCGAAGCGCGTGGTCTGACCGGCGTCGCAGGATTTGTTGACATTATAGACATAGCTGCGCGCGCTGTTCAGGCGGACATACATGTCGGCGATCTTGCCCTGCATCAGCTGGAAGCTGCCAATCGGCTTGCCGAACTGCTTGCGCTCGCGGACATAGGGGATGACCGTGTCGAGACAGGCCTGCATCAGCCCGAGCGGGATCGCCGCCAGCACGGCCCGTTCGTAATCGAGACCGGACATCAAGACACCGACGCCGCCGTTGAGCGGCCCCATGACATTTTCTTCCGGTACTTCGCAATCGTCGAACACCAGCTCCGCCGTCGGACTGCCCTTCATCCCGACTTTCTCGATCTTCTGGCCGATGGAGAAGCCCTTCATGCCCTTCTCGATCAGGAAAGCCGTGATCCCGCCCGAACCCGCATCGGGGCGGGTCTTGGCATAGACCACCAAAGTATCGGCGCAGGTGCTGTTGGTAATCCAGAATTTCGTGCCGTTCAGGACATAGCCGCCCTGCACGGCTTCGGCCTTGAGCTTCATCGACACCACATCGCTGCCCGCTCCGGCTTCCGACATCGCCAGCGCGCCGACATGTTCGCCGGAGATCAGCTTCGGCAGATATTTGGCTTTCTGCTCCGCATTGGCCCAGCGGCGGATCTGGTTGACGCACAGATTGCTGTGCGCACCATAGCTCAGGCCCAGCGCCGCGCTGCCACGACTGACTTCTTCAACCGCAATCGCATGTTCGAGATAGCCGAGCCCCAGTCCGCCGTCTTCCTCGTCGACCGTAATCCCATGCAGGCCCAAATCGCCCATCTGCTCCCAAAGCTCGCGCGGGAACCAGTCCTCGCGGTCCATTTTCTGGGCCAGCGGCATGATCTTCTCTTCGGCAAAGCGGCGCGTGGTGTCGCGGATCTGGTCGGCCATTTCGCCGAGCTGGAAATCAAATTGTGGAGTGGCAATCATCGTTCGTTCCTCAATAAATCTGCCCCGCTTTAGCAGATTGCAAAGCCGTTTCCAGTGCTTGCGCGCAGCATGGTCCAATGCCATAGCGCGGCCATGCTCTATAACCTTGCAAAGCCCTTCATATTCGCGCTCGAAGCCGAACGCGCCCACGGCCTGACCATCGCCGGCCTGAAGACCCTCCCGATGGGCCCCGCGCCCAAATGCGATCCCGTTCTGGCGACCAGTGTCGCCGGTCTCGCCTTCGTCAATCCGATCGGCATGGCCCCCGGCTTCGACAAGAATGGCGAAGTACCCGACGCGCTGATCCGCATGGGCTTCGGCTTTGCCGAGGTCGGCACGCTGACCCCGCTGCCACAGGCAGGCAATCCCAAACCGCGCATCTTCCGGCTGGTTGAGGACAAGGCGGTGATCAACCGGCTCGGCTTCAACAATCGCGGCCAGCAGGAAGCCCTGCCCCGCCTCAAGAAGATGCGCGGGCGGATGGGCCAAGGCGTGCTCGGCATCAATATCGGCGCCAACAAGGACAGCACGGATCGCATCGCCGATTATGTCACCGGCGCAAAAAACATGGCGCCGCTGGCGGACTATCTGACGGTCAATATCAGCTCGCCCAACACCCCGGGGCTGCGAGCCTTGCAGGACAAGGGCGCGCTGGCGGAACTGCTGGCCGCCGTCATGGCGGCGATGGGCAAATCGAAGACTCCGGTCTTCCTGAAAGTGGCTCCCGATCTGGAGCCTGCCGACATCGACGATATTGTCGACGTCGCGATGGACCAGAAGATCGCCGCGCTGATCATTTCCAACACCACCATCACCCGGCCCGATCTGAAATCCGATAACCAGTCCGAAACCGGCGGCCTGTCGGGCGCACCGCTGAAAGATCTGGCGCTGCAACGCCTCAAGGATTTCCGCAAGACCAGCGGCGGCAAAATCCCGCTGATCGGGGTCGGCGGCATTGCTACGGCGGAGGACGCCTATGAGCGCATCCGCGCTGGTGCGTCATTGGTACAGCTTTATACGGCGATGATCTATGAAGGCCCGACCATAGCCGCCGCGATGAGCTGCCAGTTGGCCAAACTGGTCAAACGGGACGGCTTCACCAATATTGCCGAGGCTGTCGGCACGGCATAAAGCCTGTTGTTGCGCTATTCGCCGGCTCCCACCAGCACTACGCCTTCGCGGCGCGGATCAAAGCCACCGTCGACCTTGCCATTGCGGATCATCACGGCATGCACGCCGCTATCTTCGCCCTGGCCCGGCTTGAGATCAATCCCGCGCGCCGCAAGCCCCTGCAGAACCGCCGGATCGAACTTGTCCAATTCACCGCCAATGGCTGCCCCCCGGGCAACAAGATTGGGCAAGGCCAGAGCCTGCTGCATGGACAGGTTCCAGTCGATCGCACCGACCAGCGACTTTGCCACATAGGCCAATATGCTGTTGCCGCCCGCCGATCCTATAGCGCCCGCGAACTTGCCGTCGCTGTCGAGCAGGATCGCTGGCGTCATCGATGAACGGGGCCGCTTGCCCGGTGCCACCGCATTGGCCGCCGGGCGCCCCTCGGCATCAACCGGATTGAACGAAAAATCGGTGAGCTGATTGTTCAGAAAGAAACCGTCAACCATGCGGCCGCTGCCAAAGATCGATTCAACCGTCGTCGTAATCGAAACCACATTGCCCTGCGCATCGCGGACGATGAAATGGGATGTTCCAGCGGGTTCCAATGTATGATCAGCAGCAGCCTGCACCGCTCCGCGCGGCGTTCCCGCTTCGGGTGGAGCAGCGGCTGCGGTCTCGCCGATCAGGGCCGCACGCGAGGCAACATAGGCCGGCTCCAGCAGGCCCTTAACCGGAACCGAAGCGAAGGCTGGATCGCCGACATATTGGTCGCGGTCCGCGTACATCAGGCGGCTGGCCTCGGCGAACAGGAACCAGGCTTGCGCATCATCGGGGCTTCGCGTGGCAATATCGGTTTGTTCCAGCATCGACAGCAATTGCAGCAAGCCGACGCCGCTCGACGGCGGTGGTGGCACGCAGACAAGATAGACGCGATAGGGATTGCACAAAGCTTCCCGCTTGACCGGCTGGTAAGCGGCCAGATCGGCAATCGTCATCCGCCCGCCCAGCGGCGCCGAGCGGGTCTTGTCGACGATTTTCGCGGCCGTTGATCCGCTGTACAGCGCCTCGGGTCCGTTCCTCGCCAAGCGCCTCAGAAAATCGGCATATTCCGGATTGGTGATCCGATCGCCGGTGGTCTTCCGCTTGCCATCGGGGTTGCCGAAATAGGCGGCGGCATCCGGCGTATCGAGTTGCGGAAAGGAAAATCCCAGAAAACGCCCCAGCCGCGGGCTGATGACAAAGCCCTCCTCCGCCGTCCGCTCTGCCGCCGAAAACAGGCTGCTCCAGTCAAGCGCGCCATGCTCCTCATGCACCAGCGCCAGCATCCCGACCGCGCCCGGCACACCGGTGGCCCGGCCGCTGGTTACCGCCTGGCGATAGCCGAGCGGCTTGCCTTCCGGCCCGAGAAACATCGACGGACTGGCCTGTGCCGGCGCCGTTTCCCGGCCATCATAGACCGTCAGTTTTCCGGTCGTGCCGTCGAGATAGGTCAGGAACGCACCGCCGCCGAGCCCGGAACTTTGCGGCTCGACCAGCGACAGCATCGCCTGCACGGCAATCGCCGCATCAATCGCGCTGCCGCCCCGTTTCAAGACATCCTGTCCGGCCTGCGCCGCCAGCGGATTGGCCGCGATGACGAACGGCTCTTCCTGCGATGGTGCGGAAGCCGTCGGCGCTGAAACAGCAGCCGGTTCAGATAGCCCGGTCTGGGCACAGGAAGCGGTGAGCAACGCTGCCGCAGCAACGATAAGACGGGATATTTTCATATGGTCGAAAGCTATAGACCAGGTCGAACGGCGATGTCCATTGGCAGTGATTGTGCCGCCGCCGATCAGGAAAATGGCAACCGTTTTTACCTAAATAATTGCCGAGCGGTTTCAACCGCGCTAGTCCATAGGCAAATGATCCAGCGCCGGTAGGATTTCCGGAGCATGAGAGAGGAAGCATCGCGTGGGCCAGAAAAAGCCGGAAAACCGTTATCTAGAATTCGATCAATATCCCAATCTGGTGTCGATGTTTTTCGATCGCGCCAAACAGGGCGGCAACAAGCCATTTCTGAGCGCCAAGATTGATGGCGCCTGGCAGGCCACCAGCTGGACCGAAGCGGCACGGCAAGTCGCAGCCTTTGCGAAATCGCTGAAGCGCATCGGCCTGAAAAAGGGCGACCGGGTCATGCTGGTGTCGGAAAACCGCCCCGAATGGTGCATCGCCGATCTCGGTATCATGGCGGCTGGCTGCATCACCGTGCCGACCTACACCACCAATACCGCCTCCGATCATCAGCATATCCTGGACAATAGCGGCGCCCACGCAGTCATCGTCTCCAACAGCAAGCTGGCGCAAAATCTGCTGCCGTCGGTGATCGGTTCTTCCGACGCCAATATCATCATCGGCATCACCGATCTGCGTATCGGCCAGTCGGGCGATTTCGACCTGTACAGCTGGGGCAAGCTTGTCCAGGGCAGCGACAAGGATGTCGCCGAAGTCACCGAACAGGTCGCCAGCATCACCCGCGACGAGACCGCCTGCATCATCTACACCAGCGGCACCGGCGGCAAGCCGCGCGGCGTGATGCAGCATCATGGCGCGATCCTGCACAATACCAAGGGCCCCGCCGAGGTTATCGAAAGCGACTTCGGCTGGGACGACGAGGTCTTCCTCTCCTTCCTGCCCTTGAGCCATGCCTATGAACATAGCGCCGGCCAGTTTTTCCCGATCGGTCTCGGCGCACAGATCTTTTATTCCGAGGGTCTCGAAAAGCTCGCCTCCAATATCGAGGAAGTGCGCCCGACGATCATGGTCGTGGTGCCGCGCCTGTTCGAAGTGCTCCGCGCCCGATTGATCAAGACGGTCGAGAAACAGGGCAAGATGCCCAATTACCTGCTCGGCAAGGCGCTCGCCATCGGAGATCGCAAGGCCGAAGGCAAAGGCCGCAAGCGCGACAAGCTGATGGACATGTTTCTCAACAAGACGCTGCGCCCGAAAGTACAGCAGCGCTTTGGCGGACGGATCAAGGCGATGGTCTCCGGCGGCGCGCCGCTCAACCCCGAAATCGGCACTTTCTTCCAGTCGCTCGGCCTGACCCTGTTGCAAGGCTATGGCCAGACCGAATCCGGCCCGATCATCGCCTGCAACCGCCCGCGCACCGGCCTGAAAATGGACACGGTCGGCCCGCCGATGGTCGATACTGAGGTTAAGATCGCCGAGGACGGTGAAATCCTGGTCCGCGGCGAACTGGTCATGCACGGCTACTGGCGCAACCAGGAAGAGACCGACAAGGTGCTCAAGGACGGCTGGCTGCACACCGGCGACATCGGCCATATCGACGAAGCCGGACGAGTCGCGATCACCGACCGCAAGAAGGACCTGATCGTCAACGACAAGGGCGACAATATCGCCCCGCAAAAGGTCGAGGGCATGCTTACCATCCAGCCGGAAATATTGCAGGCCATGATCACCGGCGACCGCAAACCCTATATGGTCGGCCTGATCGTCCCCGACCCCGAATGGGCGCTCGAATGGTCGCGCGAACAGGACATGCCCTATGATTTCATCGCCCTGCAGGCCAACCCGGCGTTCAAGGCGGCGGTGCGGGAAGCGGTAGACCGGGTCAACAAGGACCTCTCCGTCATCGAAAAAGTCCGCCGCTTCGAATTCGCCGACGAGCCGTTTGCGATCGAGAATGAGGAACTGACCCCGAGCATGAAGATCCGGCGGCATGTGATTAGGGAGCGGTATCAGGAGCGGATGGACGGGTTGTATAAGAAGTGAGGCAGGTGGCGACAGTGAAAGAGGGACAGTTTTTTCGATGGCGTTGATGATCCGCCAGCACAATCCGGAATGAAAGATGTTTAGAATTATATCAGCGTACAGACTTTTGAAGTCCCTCAAATACCTTCAAAAGAACGACGCCTCACAATCTCGTCAGTATCTCGATAAAGTACTCGGAGTTCACGACAAACATTTTGATTTTATAGTCGCTTTCGACGCGATGGTTATGGGTGTTGAATCTCGTCACGACGAGTCTTTGAAGCGATTCAGAGAGGCTCGGATTCTTTGGGAAGAATATTCCGATCCTGATAGCCAATACATCGTTCTTTTTTGCCGATATTGGGAATGCATATTGGTTGAAGGCGGAAATTGCGAAAAGTTTAAGAACCAGGCTCTTGGATTGGATACTGGAAAACGTGTCAGGATGTTTTTGAGACTGTAGCCTTCACGGCCGCTAACTAAAACTCGATGACAGTTGCACCAATCCCCTCTCCCTCAAGGGAGAGGGTTGCGCAGACTTGGCAGCTTGCTGCCTAGTCGGAGCCGGGTGAGGGTTTACCGGCCCCAAGTTGCACAGCAACCAACCAGCGGAACACCCTCATCCAACTGCGCCTAGCCGCCTTGCGCTGCCGCTTCGGTGGCAAGGCTTCGTATCCTTCTCCCTCACGGTAGAAGGTGACTTGATTGAAGGGAGGATGGACCAGCTCGATCCATCGACGTTCCGTGATTCAGGCGGGCTATCTTGCTCAATCTCCGAACTATTTACTCAAAATATAGCCTCAGAGCTATTGACATCTATATAGCCTCTAAGCTATAGAATGCCATGCCTTGGGTCGTTGAGCTTTATAGCGATTTCGAAAGCGAGTTCGCGAAGCTCGACGAGGCTGTTCAGGATGAACTGCTCGCGATGGCGGGGTTGCTGGAAATCTATGGCCCGCAGCTTGGCAGGCCTCATGCCGATACCCTCTCGGGTTCAAGACATGCCAACATGAAAGAGTTGCGCTTTGGTGCCGCTGACGGCGTATGGCGCGTGGCATTTGCATTTGATCCAGAGCGAAAAGCCATGATTCTGGTCGCAGGAGACAAATCCGGTGGCAGCCAGAAGCGCTTTTATAAAAATCTGATCAACAAGGCGGACGAGAGATTTGACGCACATTTGGCGGCACTCGCCAAGAAGGAGAATTGACGTTGGGACGGAATATCAAAACCATTCGGGATGCGTTACCGGCCGAACGGCGCCAGAAAATTGCTGCGCGCACCGAAGAACTGGTTGCCGAAGTGGAAGGGCTTAAAGCCTTTCGCAAACTGGCCAATCGCAGTCAGGTGCAAATGGCCAAGGCGCTTGGCGTTAAACAGCCATCAGTACATAAAATCGAGCATCAAACCGATCTCTATCTTTCGACATTACGCAAGTTTGTGGAAGCAGCGGGAGGCAAGCTGGAATTGCGCGTGGAAATGCCAGGCAAAGGCGTTGTAAACATCACCAATGTCGGTGACCTTGGATAGTGAAATTTGAGGATTGCGAGCTGCAGGAACGATGCCAGCTTGCCAAATGCACCTGTTCCCTCTCCCGCAAGGGAGTTTGGTCTCTGCAGACTTGACAGCTTGCTGCTTGGTCGGAGCCGGGTGAGGGTTTACCGGACCCAAGTTGCACAGCAACCCACCGGCGGAACGCCCTGATCCAACTGCGCCTAGACGCCTTCGCCAAAGCTTCGGCGAGCTTTGCGCCTTCGCGGCTTCGCGTGAACCTGGTGCCCTCGCCGACACCGTGATTCCGGAGCCTAATTGCTATCCGCTCCCAAATTCTGCTTGAAAAAAGCAATGATCTTGGGCCAGTTATCTTTACGGGCATCGTTATTGCCTTTCGCGGTGCCGCCCATCTCGCTCAGGCGCTCGTAATTTTCAGCGGTTTCCTCTCTGGGCTTGCCGGTGACCGAGTGCCCAGCGTCTTCATAGGCCAATAATGTGACGTCCGGCTGCCCGAATTTCTTTGCTCTCGCCTCGACCGCCCGTGCCATGTCGCAGGATGGCCAGAGATTATCCTTCTCCCCGCAGATCAGCAGCACCGGTGCTTTGGTTTTCTCGATCTTGATCACGGCATCGGGATATTCGGGCAGTTGCTTGAGGCTGTTTTTATACATTGTGACATAGGCACCCGGAGCGAACAGTTCCGGAAACCCTAATGGTATATACGGAACATAGGTGACCGGTTTGCCGCCCAGGCTCCATGACGAGCTAAGCTTTGTGGCGTCCCAGCTCTCCCAGCTGAACCCCTGCCACACAACATTGCTGGGCATCTGCGAGACCACCGCCTTCAGTTCAGGATGCCGGGAAGCAACGAGCAATGCGGCTTCTCCGCCTTTCGATCCACCCATGATGCCAATGGCGTCCGCGTTAACATCATCGCGGGACTTCAGCCATTCCAGCGCCATGTCAAAAGTCTCCAGTGGCACCAGATTGAAGTCGGAATTGGCTTTTGATGTCCGATAATAGCCGGGATAGAGCACCGAAAATCCTTCCGCGTTCAGCATCCGCGCCATCACGTGGTGCGCTTCCTGTAATCCGCCTTCCGAGCCGCCGAGCATCAATATGGCGGGGCGCCTGCCCTCGCCATCGCCGTGGAAATAATGGGCAGGCCGGTCGTTGATCGTAATACGGATCCCGCCTTCTCCGGGCTCGTCGACGGTAATCGGAAATCCCGGCATGAAATACCAGGCAGCACCGCCACCCACCACAAGCAGTGCTATCAATCCCAAACAGCCAAATCCGAAAATTTTCTTCCAGCGCATGATAGCCCCCCGTTATTTGCACTCTGCAGCATGTTCCAGTGATAATATGATCGAAATATTGATTTGAAACAAGAATTACGAACTACTGTGGCACAAATTACAAAAATATTGTGACAGGTTACTAAATGTACACAGCCCTCTCTCTTGAGTGAGTCTGTTTCTGCAGGCTTGGCAGCTTGCTGCGTGGTTGCAGTTGAGTGAGGGTTTACCGGACCTCGGTGGCACAGCAACCAACCAGCGGAACACCCTCATCCAACTGCGCCTAGCCGCCTGCGCTATCGCTTCGGCGGCAAGGCTCCGTATCCTTCTCCCTCACGGGAGAAGGTGAAATCACTTGGCATCTTCCGCTTTGCGTCTTCGTGGCTTCGTGTGAGCCCAATCGACCCAACGGCACGGTGAACAGCGCAGCAGGGGAACTTTTCCCTCTCACCGCCGTTGGAACGACTATGCAACCCGAACGGAAACATAAACTCAAGTTTAAATCGATCCCCGCCCATGCTCCCAACTCGCGGTCGGGCAAGGCCAGCGCGGTCAGCTTTTTCGCTCTTCGCAAGCCACGGTGCCTCCAGCCATCAGCGCCACCGCAACGGGACCGCTAAGCATCACCTTCCGGGCAATTCTTCTCATCATCCTACTGGCGCTGGCTCTGCGGACCTATGAATGGGTCGCGCATGATTACCGCATGCCGTGGACGCCGCTGTCGCTGGCCGCGCCGATCGGCCCGTTTACCACCCGCAAAATCGACGCGCTCGCCGATGATACGCCCTTTTGCCATGCACTGCTCGAAGAAGCCGCTATCGGCTACTCGCCCCTTCCCCCGGTCAGCGCCGGACCGCAATGCGGCTATGACAATGGCGTCACCCTCACCCGGGACCGGCCGCAGGCCATCGCCTACAGCCCCGCCGCCAAGACCAGCTGCCCGATGGCGGTCAGCCTGGTGCTGTGGGAAAATCAGATCGTCAACGCCGCGGCTGCGCTCCATCTCGGCACCACGGTCGAGCAGATCATCACCTATGGCAGCTATAGCTGCCGGCGGATCGGCGGCGGGCAGACGGGCAATTATAGCGAACATGCCACCGCCAACGCGATCGATATCGCCGCCTTCCGCCTTGCCGACGGGCGCACGGTCTCGGTTGCCGGACACTGGAACGCGAATGACGAGCGGTCGCGCTTTCTCAAAGAGGTGCGGGACGGCGCCTGCTCCCTGTTCGCGACCACCCTGTCGCCCGACTATAATGAGGCGCATGAGGATCATCTGCATTTGGACCAGGCACCGCGCGGTGGCTCGCAATATTGCCGGTAATTTCGGATCAAAGTGACGGCCTATCAGTCCCCTCTCCCGTGCGGGAGAGGGTTGCGCAGACTTGGCAGCTTGCTGCCTAGGCGAAGCTGGGTGAGGGCGTACCGGACCACGATGGCAAAGCAACCAACCAGCGGAACACCCTCATCCAACTCCATCTAGTCGCCTGCGCTACGCTCCGGCGGCAAGATTGCATATCCTTCTCCCTCACGGGAGAAGGTTCAAAGATCACACTCGGCAACGGGCCGGGTACCAGCGAAAGCAATATATCTCCCAAAGCGCGCGCAACCGCTTCGTGTCTTCGCGCGAGACCATTGCGCCCGTTCCCTTCGCACCGGTGGACAGCTAGCGAAAACTCACTCGGCATCCTTCGTATAAGGCACAAAATCACCAAAGGCACAGCTGCCGGTCGACATTTTGGTGGTATTGTCGATCAGCTGCACGGCATCACCCCGGCACAGCGTCGATGTCGGACGGCTATAGGACAATATGCTGCGGTCCGCGTTGCGGCAGCCGCCAAGAGGCTTGTTCACATAGATGGTCTTGGCGTTCCGGCGCGAGGCGAAAATCAGGATATCATCGCTGATCACCGTCATTTCGCGTTGGTCGTTGCGGTTGATGCAGGATTGCGCTTCGCCTGCAGTCCGGCCTTCCAGGCGCTTGTCGAGCTCAGCCTGCTGTTTTTCGGTCAGCTCTATTTGCTCTCCGCTGATCGCCGGTGCAGCGAGCAGCATTGCTGCCGGAATTGCAAAAATCAGTTTTCTCATCACCAGTCTCCTCTTTCCAGTCCCTGCCGGTCATCGCTATAGCATGAATCCGACTGAACCGGCGATGAAACCGGCAGGCGCTGGCTAGAAATTGTCTTTCGCTGTCCGCCGCGCACCCAGTTCCGCCGCCGACGATGCCCGCATGAAGGGGTTGGTGGCCCGTTCCAGTCTGATCGTCGTCGGCACGGTCGCCTCGCCGCGCTCGCGCAGGGTGAGAACCTCGGCCATCCGTTCTTTCAGCGCCATATTGTCCGGCTCTGCGACCAGCGCATATTCGCCGTTGCTCTGGGTATATTCATGGGCGCAATAGATTTTCGTCGCATCCGGCAGCGCCTCGAGCTTGCGCATATTGTCATACATTTGCTCGGCCGTGCCCTCGAACAGCCGCCCGCAGCCCATGGCGAAAAGCGTATCGCCAACGAAAGCGACCTTTTCCGAAGGGATATGAAAAGCGATATGGCCAGCGGTATGGGCCGGCACGTCGATGACATCGGCGGTTATCTCGCCGAGCTTCACCGTGTCACCTTCCTTCACAAAATGGTCGAGCGTCGGAATCCGCTCCCGCTCCGCTTCCGGACCGGTGATCCGGCAGCCGGTCGCTTGTTTGATCGCGGCGTTGCCGCCGGTGTGATCGGGGTGCCAGTGGGTGTTCCAGATCTGGGTAATTTTCCATCCGCGCCTTTCGGCTTCCGCCAGCACCGGTTCCGCCACCGCCGGATCGACGACCATCGTCTCCTGCGACTGCGGTTCATGGACCAGCCAGACATAATTGTCGGACAATACGGCTATTCGGATGATTTCTAACATGATCGGCAAATTACTCCGCAAATTTAATAGTGTCGATGTTTAACCGCAAAATAAGAAATTTTACCCTATCCGGTCGGGCACTGCAGCAGTGATTTTGGAAAGGGGCGTCATTTGCGCTTATTTATCGCGTTTCTGGCTTATGTGTGCCTCTGTTCCCCGGCTCTCGCCGAGATTCCGATGCCGGACAGGCTGTGCACGCAAAGCAGCGCAGAAAACATTCCCATTGCAACCATATTGCAGGCTGGCCGATCCTTTGACTGCTCTAGCAACAAATATGCGGTGGAGGGGCCCAGAGTCTGGATCAAAATTCCTTTCCTCGACGATCCGCTTCCGGCCGGCGTGATAGAGGTTCAGGGCGATAATAACGGCCTGACCACAATGCAGGTCCATGCCGTTCTCGACGATGGGGAGATATTATCTTCGCTTTTCTCGGAGCGCGCAGTCCGGGAGAGCTGGCGGCCAAAAGGCTATTATGGCCTTGCCGTACCCGGCACCGAAAACCCGGAAATACGGAGCCGTATCCGGCATGTCTATATCGCGATCGACGATCCGAAGGTGGTCAGCTCGCTATCGTTGGTTCGGCTGGCCTCCAAGGCGGAATGGGATGATCTGGAGCTGCCGCTGGCGATCATGTTTGCGGCGCTTTGCGGGATGGCGATCATGCCGCTGCTCTATAACGTGTTCTTCTACGGCGCCCTGCGCTACAGCTTCATGCTCTGGCACAGCCTGATGATCAGCGCGACCGTCGCCTACACGTTCAGTTCGTCCGGCCTGATGTTCATTATCTTTCCCGAAGTCAGTCTGACCACGAAAATGCTGCTCAACTACTGGACGCTGGCGATCGGCGTTGGAGCCGGCGGCTTTTTCCTCGTCCGTTTCGTCGAACCGGGGAAGATCGCGCCCTGGCTGCAAGGCCTTATAACCGTGTCCGCCATGTTACCGGTTTTCGTCACGCTGTTCGTGTTCCAGATTGACGAAGGCTATCGAATGGACGCACGCACCTATTATCACGCATCGTTTCTGCCGATCTTTTTCATCGTGCTTTATGCCATGGTGCATGCGCTGCGCCGCGGCAGTAAGGCCATCTGGTTTCAGATCGCTGGCTGGACGCCGATTATCATGTTCGGCCTTGACCGGGTGGCCCGCGGCATGGACCTTTATATCGGCTGGCCGATACTCGATTACGGGCTCTATTTCACGCTGGTGCTGGAAACCGTCATCCTTGCGCTGGGTGTCGCCAACCGGATCTTGCGGCTGCGGCAACGGCACGAACTATCCATGCGCAAGCAGGTTGAACTGACCCTGCTCGCCGATACGGACGGATTGACGATGATGAACAATCGTCGGTCCTTTGAGCGAGAATTCCAGGGCAACCAGCGCGAGTTTCGCTACAGTCACCTTGCCATTTTCGACATTGATTTCTTCAAGCGGGTCAATGACCGCTACGGCCACGAAATCGGTGATGAAGTCTTGCGCATTGTCGGCAAAGAGCTTGAAGCGACACGACATTTTGCAGCCCGGATCGGCGGGGAAGAATTCACCTTGCTCATGCAGAATGACAACCGCGAGGATCGCAAAAACTATCCGGCCAATGAACTGACCGAAATCTGCGAAAAGCTGATCCAGACGGTGAATGAGCAGGTTCCGGAAATTCTGGAACCCGTGACATTCTCCGTCGGCGTCGCTTCAATCGCCAAACGCGCTTCACTGCGCAGCGTGATGGCAACCGCTGACCGGCGCCTCTATGACGCCAAGCACAATGGCCGCAACCAGATTGTCTGGATCGATATCTCGGCGGCAAAATCGGCTACACCCGTTGGAAGTGCCTCCGTATAAAGGCCGTCAGCCGCTTACCACTCGCCGATATTTTCCATGCTCGCCCAGGGTTCCCGAGCCGCCAAACTCTCGCCCTTTTGCAGCAGCTCCACCGAAATATTGTCGGGCGAGCGAACAAAAGCCATATGGCCATCGCGCGGCGGGCGATTGATCGTGACGCCGGCATCCATCAACGTCTGGCACAAGACATAAATATCATCGACGGCATAAGCGAGATGGCCAAAATTCCGGCCGCCGTCATATTGCTCTGCCGGGCTGCCATCTTCCGCCGGCCAGTTATAGGTCAGTTCGACCTCCGCGACATCCTTCTGGCCGGGACCAGCCAGAAAAATCAGCGTGAAACGCCCCTGCTCGCTGTCATAGCGGCGCACCTCTTCCAGACCGAGAAGCCCGAAAAATGCAACACTTGCATCCGGATCGCTGACCCTGAGCATGGTGTGCAGATATTTTATAGTCACAGGAAATCTCCATTCGTCGCTATTCAGAAACAGTTCATCGCAGCTATCGCAAAACCGAACCGGGTCGTTTGAAACAGCCTATGCGGCTTTTGAACTGAGGGAAAGAGTGATGAGCGAGAAATTTATCGAGAGCAAGAACAAGGTCTGGCTGGCGAGTGCCGGCCTGTTGACCATTGGCCTGATCAGCGGTGGTTATTTGCTCGGCGACGGCCTGTTGCGCGCCAAAATGGCCGATCGCAGCGTCACCGTTCGGGGCTTGGCCGAGCGCGAGGTGACCGCCGACCTCGCCACCTGGACAATCGCCTACAGCGCCCAATCCACCGACCTGCAAAGCGCGCAGACCGATATCGATCGCGACACCACGGCCATCACGACTTTTTTCAAGGAACTGGGCTTCAAGGCCGATGCTCTCAAGCCGACCGGCGCCAACGTCAACCAATATAGCAACAACGGCATCCCTCAATATACGATCCGTCAGCGTCTCAGCCTGCGCACCGATGATATCGACAAGGCCCAGGCCGCCGTCGCCCGCCAGTTCGACCTGGTCCGTCGCGGCGTCGTGCTCGAAGACGGTTCCGGCATGAGCTACACTTTTACCAAGCTGGATGAGATCAAACCGGCAATGGTTGCGGAAGCCACCAAGGACGCCCGCAAGTCTGCCGAACAATTTGCCGAAGACAGCGGCACCGATGTCGGCGGGATCAAATCCGCCACCCAGGGCTATTTCAGCATCGACAGCCGCGACGGCGACGCCGGCGGCTATGGCGTGACCGACACGCCTTATAAAAAAGTACGCGTTGTCACGACAGTGAATTTCTACCTCGACTAAAAACGGCATGCGAACCGATCCGGCGCCCGACCGGGATCGGCTCGCATCACGACTTTCAGAAAGTCAGCAGCGACAGCAGGTCTTTGACTGTGCCGAGATCATATTCTTCGTTGGCCGGAGACCATTGGCGGTTTGATCCCAGATAGGAGCCATTATCAAGCTCGAGCAGCCCGATAATCGTCTCCGCCACGATCCGTCCACCGACCGGCCCCAGCCCTTCACCTTGCACGAAGGTTCCGGGCGATGCCTCCTGACCAATCGCACCGGCTTCTGCCAATATGTAAAGCCACAAGGGTGTTCCCGCATCGAGGCTCGCGGGAGGATTCGCAGCCGCTGCCAGCGCTTTGGCCACACTGGAAACCTGATCAATTTCTGTATCCGGACGTTCGCAGGCTTCCGCGATAGTTTCACCCGAGGGCAGACGAAACGCCTGTCCGCGCAAGAAATTACGGGTAGCCAGCGATTTTTCGCCATTGGTCACAAACGGCAGGTTCAGAAGATCTTTCGCCATTTTGACATCGAGCTTGTCGGCCCGGTCAACGGTCGGGTCCGACAGATCGAGCACTTGCGGCCACTGCACCACAGCATCCGCATCATTCAAGGCACCGAAGCCGTGGCCTAGCGTGGGGCCAAACACCTCAAGCGCCGGCTTGCCAGCCTGAATCTGGATACGCTGCGGAATCATCGAATGGCCAAACCGATAGGCCGCGACGGAAAATTCGACCGGTATGTAGGGATCGGCACCAAAATGTTCGCCAAAATGGCAATCTTCCGGCCGATAAATGAAACGGCCATTGCCAAAAATATCATCCAGCAGCGGCTGCCCGACCAGAGCGCGCAGATAGTCGTTCACCACCACCCATTGGTAATGCCAGGTAACAACCCGTCGCGCTTCTTCAAACAGATGGTCTGCGGCCACTTTCTTCCCGTCCAGATGATCGACAACCTTGTTGTGGAAACGGATCATGCCCAGCTGCAGTTGCGAGATAATCCGGTTTTCATCGTTGCGCGGATCGCCGATAATGGCCCGATATTGCGGCGAGCGCAGCAGATCGTCTGTTTGGAAAGCGGTTGCACCCGGCATATCAGCACCGGTGAGCAGCTTCACGCCGTTAAACTTGGGTTGATCGTGGAAATACATGAACGGCGAGCCTTCCGGCCCGTCCCCGTAGATGCAATCCAGATCCAGAGTCGGCGTCCGGAAATTGGTCGTCGCTTCCGGCCGGTCCAGTCTTGCAAAACTGCTGGTTAGGTCCAGCGTGATATCATGATCGACGAACTGGCCGAAAAAGATATGCGCTACAGGGATATTATTAGTTTTCTGTGCAGCACCGGTTGATTTCATCGGGCCATTTTTTGCCCCGATGGCCGCCAGTGCATTGGGGTCGACATAAAGCGGGGGAAGATCACCGAACATTCGTCCGAAGCGGTCACTCCTGTTTGTGCCGCTGGTGCAAAGGGCCGGTAGCCCCTTGAACTCTTTCATTCCATGATGAGTTGCCATTGATTTCGCTCCATTTACTTTGAGTGATGACCTGCCATTATTGGTCTAGGTCCTGGAGCGACCCGCAAAAATTGTATCCTAGCGTTTCGATTCCCGTCAATCTGCATCGATCTTCAGGCGCTATGGCTTTGGCGAAAAGGCAATATTTCTGTGGTTAACGGAAATTTCATCAGGAAATCTGCCATTTTTGAGAGCCACAGGAGTGGCTTTTCGGCGCCAGAATTGGCGCGCGCCACCCCGTATGTTCACTCCTGCGCGGCATCCACCAACTGCGCGAGATAGCGGGATGCTGCCTGCCCCGCGGCGCTGTCCGCATCAAATTTGACTGCCTGCTGCCAGTTGTTTCTGGCGTTCACCATATCACCAGCCTGATAGGCAATATTGCCGGCTTCCAGCGCAATGGCGGGATCGGTGGCGACCAGTTTTGCAGCCGTTGCAATATCCGATTTGGCCTGCACGAGATCACCGGTACGTCGCGCCAGGGTAGCGGACAGCAACCAGCCCAGCGGGTCCTCGGGAGCCAGCTGGTGAACCAGGATAAATTGTTTCTTTGCCTCATCATATTGATTCAGCGCAACATATGCGCGCGCCGTATCGAGATGCACTTCGCCCTTTAACAATCCATCAAGCGTGGCCGGTCCCAGCGCAGCCTGAAAATATTTCAACGCAACCAGCGGATCTCCGCCAGCGAGCGCCGCATTACCGGCCTGCGACCAGAAATTGGCCGCTCGTTCGTCGCCTGCAGCTTGCGCTTTTTCGGCTGACTGGACAAATTCCGATATTGCTTTTTCCCAATTTTCCTGTTCCGCATAGGCAAAGCCCAGACAATTGCGCGCCAAATATCCGCCGCCCTCAATTTGCCATTTATTCGCTGCGAGCAAACCGGCGGCCGGATCGTCAGCCGCCTGATCAACGCATTGATCAAAGCGGATGTCGCTTGGAGTTTTTATCCGGGGAGATGGTGAACGGACCACAGACTCCGGCCTGGCTTTCGATGGCCGCAAAACGGGATCGATCGGGGAACCAAAAGGCGTAGCCGATTGCATCAACAAAGGCAGAATTAGCGAGGATATCATGAGCGGGATGTCCAACATTGGCTTGGGTTAAGAAGATTGGCTCACCCCAGTCGTGAAACCACGTCAATCAGCAAGGCGATATCCTGATCCCGGGACAGGCGGTGATCGCCATCCTTTATCAGATGCACCTGCACATCATCTGAACGGATTTTCTTCGCCGTCTCCAGACTATATTCCCAGGGGACATCACTGTCCCTCTGCCCGTGCAACAAACGCACAGCGCCATCAAAGGCAATTTCCTTGTGCAGCAAACGGTTGGCATCGCCCGACTGCCAGAAAGTCTGCGTGGTGACATAGGGCTCGTCGGAATATTCGCTTGCTTCCTCCAGCTTGCCGTCGCGCAGGATCGTCATTTTCTGTTCCTGGGTAAAGCCCCAGTCGGTGAAGTCAGGCGCAGCGGCAATGCCGACCAGATTTTTCACCCGCATCGGGCGCGACAATGCGACCAGCAGCATCAGCCAGCCACCCATCGACGAACCGATCAGGGTGATTGACCCCGATGTCACCTTGTCGATCAGGAACAGCACATCTTCGCGCCAGTCGATCAGACTCTGATCCTCGAAATCGCCACCGCTCGCGCCGCAGCCGGCATAGTCGAGCCGCAGCATCGCCCTGCCCTGTTGCTTTGCCCATGCGTCGAGCGCCAGCGCCTTGCTGCCTTCCATGTCCGACATATAGCCGGGCAGGAACACCAGCGTCGTCCCCTTCACGCCCGCCTTGGCCGGCGTGAAGCAATAAGCAAGCGAAGCGCCGCCGGGTCGGTCGAGGTAAATTATGTCGTCTTCCATATTGTCACCCAATAAGTGCCCCCGCGACGGCGGGGGATCATCTCTTGTCCTATAGTATAAAAACGATGGATGAGAAGGCACGTTGACGTGCGTTTGGTGGCTCAACCACCTCTGTCATTGGAATATTACCCGGAGGATGGACATCTGCCTGCGCCGGTACACGGCAGATGTCACCGGCGATCAGCTGGCCGCCAAATAGACAATCAAAAGACAGAGAAAGGCGATGATCAACATGCCGATATTGGATAGCAGCGGCGGTTTGGCCCGGGGCAATATCGCCGCCAGCTCGGCCGGAATCTCGCCCTTGAACCCGAGCTTCCACTTCGGACGATCCTTGATACCGTCCTCGAGACCGAAGACATGGGAGTCGCCTTCCTTGCCGCGATAGACCAGATCGCCGAAAAAATAGGCTTCGCTGCGCCACTGCTGCTCGTAAAGCGCGAAGGTCTTGCCAATCACCTCGATCCGCACCCGCCGCTTCAGCGCGCTTCCGCTATCGACAAGCCAGACTTGTTGCAGATCAGACATGGGCCGAGCTTAAGGCAAGATGCGGTCGAGCGCATCACAATTCTTCGCCTCCTCAATCGCGCAGGAAAACCTCCTCTATTGCCATGTCGAACAGGTCCGCGATCCGGAAGGCCAGCGGTAGGGACGGATCATATTTTCCGGTTTCGATCGCGTTGACGCTCTGCCGGGAAACCTTGAGCCGGTCGGCGAGATCAGCCTGCGACCAGTCGCGCTCGGCGCGGAGTACTTTGAGCCGGTTTTTCATGCTTTCCACCGGACCAGTCCACCGGCGATGCCGAACATGGCCAACCAGATGACACCGATCCACTGAGGTCCATGAAACAGTACCCCATAGACGTTGAGAAACTGCCAGACCGTCGCGATTCCCAATGTCATCGCGGTTCCGATGATAATTTGCTTGGTCATCAACAGGCGTTGATATTCATCATCCATTTCCACCAACAGGCGGAAGATGGTCCAGAATATGCCGAGGATCGGTAGCGCCGTCAGGATGGCCAATACGGCTGCCACCGGTTCGCCGGGAGGATTGGCGCTGTTCATCCAGCTCAGCCCACCCACCAGAATGGCGATATAGAGCGACATGAATATCGCCAGCCGGATGGAGTAGCGCTTCATATATACAGGCATCTTGCTCATTGGTTCAGCCCTCTGATGCGATAGAAAAAATAGCCAAAGCCCCACGCCGATATCAATATCGCCACGAGATTGCCCGCGCTCATCGTGCCCAGCTGCTTTTCGAAAACCAGCCAGACCATATTGGCAAAAATGGCCGAGATGATGGCGACAATCGCGCCATTGGCCATCATCTGGAAAAAATAGTCCTCGAGTTTGCGGCGGTCCAGAGCGGCTGCATAGGTCGCGACATAGGAGAGCAGCAAAACGAGCAGCGCCGCGCCGACGACCTTGGTCAGCGGCGTGACACTGCCCGGGCGGACTTCGTTCGGGTCGAATATCGAAACCGCGAGCAGGCCCATGCCGACGAGCAGGATGAAGCCGAACATCCAGTCGGGTTTCAGCAGGCGGCAGAATCGCTGCCAGATACCCGGAGAGCTGCTCCCGGTCATCATATCACACCCAAAAACAGAATAGCGAGCGCCGCCCACATGCCGATATTTTCATTGGGCGTCATGGCCCGGCCCGAACAGCGTTTCAGTTTCATGATCATTCTCCATCAAGTGACATAGACAACATGTCATGTTTGCTTGACTTATATGCGCGATTCGCATCTTTATGTCAAGTATACATGACATTCTGAATAGGGTGCTTTCCTATACGATCTTGCGCCATCCCTGATTTGGTTGACTTGAAACTCCAAAAGTCTAAGTCAAATCCAACCCGTTGATGGCTGGTTTCCCAGCCTTCACCGGCCGCAACTTTGACAAATTTTGAGATGACCAGAGCCCATGACCGAGATGATCAAGATCACCCTTCCCGACGGTAGCACGCGTGAAGTGGCCATGGGCACTACCCCCGCACAGATTGCCGCCGACATCGGGCCCGGCCTTGCCAAGGCTGCACTGGCCGCAAAGATCGACGGCGAGCTGCGCGATATCATGCGCCCGCTGGAAGAAGATACCGAGCTGGCCCTGGTCACCTCCCGCGACGAGGAAGACGCGCTGGAACTGGCGCGGCACGACTATGCCCATATATTGGCAGAGGCAGTGCAGAATATTTTCCCCGGCACGCAAATCACCTTTGGCCCGTCGACCGACGACGGCTTCTATTATGACTTCGCCCCCGCCGGTGATCCGTTCACCGACGAGGATCTGCCGAAAATCGAAGAGGAAATGCGCCGCATCATCGCCGCCGACAAGCCGCTGCGCCGGGAAGTCTGGGAACGCGACGACCTGATCGCCCGCTGGCAGAAAGACGGCGAGACGTTCAAGGCCGAATGGGCTGCCGAACTGCCCGAGGGCGACGAGATCACCGTCTACTGGTCCGGCGACGACTGGATGGACATGTGCCGCGGACCGCATCTCGCCTCGACCGGCAAGCTCGATCCGAAAGCGTTCAAGCTGATGCGCGTGTCCGGCGCCTATTGGCGCGGCGACCAGCGCAATCCGCAGCTGTCGCGCATCTACGGCACCGGCTGGCTCAACAAGAAACAGCTGGGCGCCCATCTGCTGAGACTCGAAGAAGCGGCCAAGCGCGACCACCGCAAGCTCGGCCAGGAAATGGATCTCTATCACATCCAGTCCGAAGCGCAGGGCAGTATCTTCTGGCATCCCAAGGGCTATGTGATCTGGCAGGCGCTGGAGCAATATATGCGCCGCCGCCAGATCGAGGCCGGTTATGAAGAAGTGAAGACGCCACAGCTGATGGACGTGCGGCAATGGGAGCAGTCCGGCCACTGGGGCAAATATAGCGAAAATATGTTCGCTGTCCCCGACGAGGTTCCCGATGCCGAAAGCGAAGGACCGGTGGTCACCGGCACCGCCGACATGATGGCGATCAAGCCGATGAACTGCCCGGCCCATGTTCTGGTCTTTCGTCAGGGGATCAAGAGCTACCGCGACCTGCCGATCCGCATGGCCGAATTCGGCTGCTGCCACCGCAACGAGCCGCATGGCGCGCTGCACGGGCTGATGCGCGTTCGCCAATTCACGCAGGACGACGCGCATATCTTCTGCACCAGGGAGCAGCTGATCGAGGAAGTCGGCCTGTTCTGCGACATGCTCGACCGCTGCTACCGCGATCTCGGCTTCGAAAATTACGCGATCAAGCTGGCGCTGCGGCCCGAAAAACGCATTGGCAGCGACGAAATGTGGGACTGGTCCGAACAGTCGCTACGCGACGCAGTCATTGCGACCGGACGCGATACCGAAGAATATGGCTGGGAAGAATTGCCCGGCGAAGGTGCTTTTTACGCGCCCAAGCTCGAATTCCACCTGACCGACGCGATTGGCCGGACCTGGCAGGTCGGCACGATTCAGACCGACACCGTGCTGCCAGAGCGGCTCGACGCGACCTATGTCGGCGAGGATGGCGAACGGCATCAGCCAATCATGCTCCACCGCGCGATTCTCGGATCATTCGAACGGTTTATCGGCATATTGATCGAACATTATGCCGGCAAGCTGCCGCTCTGGCTGGCGCCGACCCAGGCCGTCGTCGCCACCATCGTGACCGACGCCAATCCCTATGCGGAGCAGGTTGTTGCAAAACTGAAAGCCGCCGGCATCCGCGTCGAAGCCGATCTGCGCAACGAGAAGATCAACTATAAGGTGCGCGAACATTCAGTTGGAAAAGTGCCCAATATTCTGGTGGTTGGCATGCGCGAAGCCGAAGAAGGCAAGGTTGCGCTGCGCCGTCTTGGCCAGAAGGAGCAGGAGTTTCTGACCCTCGACGAGGTTGTTATGATGCTGAAGGAAGAGGCGCTGGCGCCGGACTTGAAATCGGCTGCAAAATGACCATATGAACAGGGAAGCTGTGGCATTCTCACCACAATTCTGATGGCTAATATGTCTTTCGCCATCAAGAAGGCTTTATTCGTATAAACTTTGCGGCTAATGAGCCAGCATAGACAACCACTCAGGAGTATTTAACATAGCTGCACCACCTCGTCGCCCCACGCCGCCTGTAAAAGGCGGCCCGCGCTTCAATGATCTGATCAATTCCGACACCGTAAGGGTTATCGACGACAAGGGCGAAAACCTTGGCGTGATGAACACGAGGGAAGCGATCGAACGAGCAGCAGAAGTTGGCCTTGACCTGGTCGAGGTTTCTCCGAACGCGCAGCCTCCGGTTGCGAAATATCTCGATGTCGGCAAATTCAAATATGAGGCCCAGAAAAAGGCCAATGCCGCACGCAAGACGCAGAAGGTTCAGGACGTCAAGGAAATCAAGATGCGTCCGAATATCGACGATCATGATTATGACGTCAAAATGCGCAATGTGAACAAGTTCATCGACAATGGCGACAAGGTGAAGGTCACCCTTCGCTTCCGCGGTCGTGAAATGTCGCACCAGCAACTCGGCATGGCATTGCTCGTCCGGGTGCAAAACGACATGAAAGAGACTGCCAAGGTCGAGGCCTATCCGAAACTGGAAGGCCGACAGATGCTGATGGTGCTCAGCCCCAAATAATCATTCAGGCCCCCGGAGACGGGGGCCTTTTTTTTGATCCGCGGCTATTGGCCGATCAGTCCGGTTGACTGCGAGCAAACCACAGCATGGCGATCCCCACGATCAGGGCCGCACCTGCGATCACAATTTCAAATTCATGGTTTACCATTTTATCCTCTGTGCTTGCCCTCATATAACAGGGCGAAGCTAACAGCGAGTTAAACGGCCCGCGTCTCAGGATACGGGACTGGCCCGATAGTGAGTCGGAAAATGCCGCTTCAGATTGGCAATCTTCGGCTTGTCCCAACGGACAATATAACCCTGGTTCGGATTATTCTGGATGAAATCCTGATGATAAGCCTCGGCAGTGTAGAAGCTTTTATAGGCTTCGACCCGGGTCACGATCGGCCGTTTCCAGTAGCCGCCCTTTTCAAGCTGCGCGATATAAGCGCGAGCCGCTTTGGCTTGCCCGGCGTTCATCGGCACCAGCGCGCTGCGATATTGTTTGCCACGATCCGGACCCTGCGCGTTGAGCATCGTCGGGTCGGCTATGACCGAGAAGAAAATCTGCATCAACTGGCCATAGCTGATCTTGCTGGGGTCATAGACCACCCGCACAGCCTCGGCGTGATCGGTCAGGCCAGCACTGACTAGCTTGTACGAAGCACTGCGCTTGCTGCCACCATGATAGCCGGAAGACGCGCTGATAACGCCCTTGGTATGTTCGAACACAGCTTCCACGCCCCAGAAACAACCACCGGCGAAAATCGCTACCGCTCGTTTTCCGGTCTCCCCTGCCCTGACACGCGGCATCGGGATGATCGTGGCTTTCTCGGCAGCATGGGCCTCCGCGACAAATGCCGGCGGATTGTCCAGATCATCGGGCAGCGCGCTCTGCACACCCGCCCAGACCACGGCGACACAGGCCAGGCTGACGCCAAATGCGATTGTTCGGGAGAGGATCGGCCCCACCGGAACCTAGCTCGCTATCTGCGCAGCAACGCTGACCGTGGACGACAGGTCTTGACCGATGTCGGACTGCTCTGCGGGCTGCATGAAGAATAATAGCAATGCACCAGCGACAAAGCCGCCGCCGAGGCTATAGGTCAAATCGGATTTGAAAAATTTCATCATCGTCGGTTCCTTGGGGGTCATCTGACAATTCGAGTCGTCCCGCCTGTTGGTTACAGCAATTAATATAATAATCCTGTCGCCGCTGTGAACCTGATCACAAGGTCATATTCAGTTTGCCAGCGAGAAGATTTTCTATCGGGAGGGGTGTTTGTTGAGCCTACGGGTGCCGGGCGGGAGGGGGCCCTTTGTCTCACGGCAGTTCGCTGCGCTCACGCCTCCGACGGGGCGTTTTGATCAAACCTCAAGCGCCGGGCGGGCGCATCCGCGCCCTCGGCTTTCGCGCCACAAGGCGCGGCGGCCGGTCGGCCTTGCCTCGGCTGCGCCTCGGTTAGAGACCAGCTAAAATTGGGAACGCGGAACCGAGCATAGCGAGGCAAGCGCGACCGCGCGTCGGGCGTTAGCCCGCCCCGTCGGAGGCGTGAGCGCAGCGAACTGCCGCGAGACAAGGAAAATGCGCCCGCCCGGCGCTTGAGGTCTAAGTTAACGCAACGCAGGCGCGCTGAATCCGCGTGCAGGCCTCGGTCAAAATCTCTTCCGATGTCGCATAGCTGATGCGGAAGGCCGGCGAGAGACCGAAAGCCGCGCCATGCACCGCTGCGACCTGTGCCTCGTCGAGGAAATAGGTGATCAGATCCTCGTCGGTCTTGATAACCGCGCCCTTTGGCGTGGTCTTGCCGATCAGGCCGCTGGCATCAGGATAGACGTAGAAGGCCCCGTCCGGCGTCGGGCATTCGAGGCCCGGCGTATCATTCAGCATCGACACCACCAGATCACGGCGGCGTTCGAAGGCGGCGTTGCGCTCGACCAGAAAATCCTGCGGGCCGTTGAGCGCGGCCACTGCGGCGGCCTGCGAAATCGAACAGGCGTTGGTGGTCGATTGCGATTGCAGCTTGCGCATCGCGTTGATCAGCCAGACCGGACCACCGGCAAAACCGATGCGCCAGCCGGTCATCGAGAAAGCCTTGGAACAGCCGTTGACCGTCAGCGTGCGATCATAAAGATCGGGGCAGACTTCGGCGATGGTCGAAAAGGGAAAATCGGCATACCAGATATGTTCGTACATATCGTCAGTCATCACCATCACATTCTCGTGCGGCAGGATCACTTCGCCCAGTGCCTTCAGTTCCTCGGCGCTATAGGCGGCGCCGGTCGGATTGGACGGCGAGTTCAGGATCAGCCATTTGGTCTTCGGCGTGATCGCCGCTTCCAGTTGCTCCGGGGTGATCTTGTATCCCTGATCCGCGCCGGCCTCTACGATCACCGGCGTGCCACCGGTAAAATTGACGATATCGGGATAGCTGACCCAATAAGGCGCCGGGATGATCACTTCGTCGCCTTCGTCCAGAGTCGCCACCAGCGCGTTGAACAGGGTGTGCTTGCCACCGCTGTTCACGGTGATCTGGTTGGTCGCATAGGTCAGGTGATTGTCGCGCAGGAATTTGCCGGCGATCGCCTCTTTCAGCTCCATCGTGCCATCGACGACGGTATATTTGGTTTCGCCTTCGCGGATTGCCTTGATCGCCGCTTCCTTGATGAAATCGGGCGTGTCGAAATCCGGCTCGCCAGCGGACAGGCCGATAATATCAATACCCTGCGCTTTCAATTCGGATACACGGCCGGTCATGGCCATGGTGGCAGAGGGTTGGATACGTCCGAGAGCTTTGGATATCATGGTCATGGGAAGTCCTGTCGCAAGGAATAAGCGTGACTGCCTAATATCATTGTTGCTGCACTGCAACAGGGAGAATCAGTCAGGCCCGCTTTTTAACAAATTCGGCTCGCAGCACGAGACCCTTGATCCCGTCGTGCCTGCAATCGATCTCCTGCGCATCGCCCGTCAGGCGGATAGACTTGATCAGCGTCCCGCGCTTCAGCGTCTGTCCAGCGCCCTTGACCTTGAGGTCCTTGATCAATGTGACAGCATCGCCGTCCGCCAGCACATTGCCAACCGCATCGACAACTTCCGGACCCGCCGACTGGACAGCAGCATCTTCGGGACTCAGCCACTCGCCAGTCTCTTCATCATAAACATAATCGCCAGCCGCATCGCTCATCACAAGGATTCCAGCGCTTGGGCCATATCGGCGATGATATCGTCGATATGCTCGATCCCGACCGACACCCGCACTACGTCCGGACCGGCACCCGCGGCGACCAGTTCGTCTCCGGACAACTGGCTGTGCGTGGTCGAGGCGGGATGGATGATCAGCGAGCGCGTGTCGCCGATATTGGCGAGATGGCTGAACAGCTTGACCGCCGAGACCAGCTTGGTGCCCGCTTCATATCCATCCTTCAGGCCGAATGTAAACACCGCGCCGCCACGGCCATCGAGATATTTCTTCGCCAGCGCATGATATTCGCTGTCGGGCAGCCCGGCATAGGAAACCCAGCTGACCTCATCGCGCGTTGTCAGCCACTGCGCCAGGGTCAGGGCATTTTCGCAATGGCGATCCATGCGCAGCGCCAGCGTTTCCATGCCGGTCAATATGTAAAAGGCGTTCTGCGGTGCCAGCGCCGGTCCGAGATCGCGCAATGACAATGCGCGCGCCGCCAGAATGAAGGCCATCTCGCCAAAGGCATCGGTAAAGACCTTGCCGTGATAAGATGGATTCGGCTGGTTCAGGAAGGCGTATTTCGGGCTCCTGGTCCAGTCGAACTTGCCGCTGTCGATGATCAGGCCCGCAAGGCTGTTGCCATGACCACCGAGAAATTTGGTGCCGCTCTCGACAACAATATCCGCGCCATGTTTGATCGGGCGGCAAAGCATCGGCGAGGCCATCGTATTGTCGACCACCAGCGGAATACCGGCTGCATGGGCGATATCGGCAATCGCCGCGATATCCTGCACCACGCCGCCGGGATTGGCGAGGCTCTCGATAAACACGCAGCGCGTGTCATCGGTGATCGCGCCTTTGACCTCGTCCATATTGTCGGCGTCAACAAAGGTGACATTCCAGCCGAATTTCTTCACCGAATGGGCCAGCTGGTTGAGCGAGCCGCCGTAGAGTTTCTTGGCGGCAACAATATGCGCGCCCGGGTCCATCAGCACATGAAAGACGATCAACTGCGCCGCATGGCCCGAAGCCACTGCCAGCGCGCCAACCCCGCCCTCCATAGCCGCGATCTTGCCTTCCAGCGCGCCGTTGGTCGGGTTCATGATGCGGGTATAGATATTGCCGAACGCATCGAGATTGAACAGATCGGCGGCATGATCGACATCATCGAAAACATAGGAGGCCGTCTGGTAGATCGGCGTGATCCTGGCATTGGTCGTCGGATCCGGCTCGGTGCCGGCGTGGACGGCCATGGTTTCGAGGTTGTGGGTCATGATACATCCTTGTTGGAAGAATAAGCCGCGTGCCTAATATCAATGCGCCTTCACCGCAACCTGGCATGTGACAGGGTAGCACCAGTTGGATCATTCCGGGGCAGAATCCTGTCGGCGCCGTCCCGCGCACCACAATATCTCCCGAATTTTCCCGATTATTTTGAAACTTTATCCGCTCTGCGCGTTGGTTGGATGAAACAGAAAAAGGAAACCGACCATGAGCAACAAAGATATGAACCAGACAAGCGACCACGACGATATCCGCGAAGAATTTTGGGAATCCGTCGCCGACAGCCCTTTCGTGATGATCGGCCTCGACGGCGATCGTCAGCATAGCATCCCGATGCGCGCACAGCTCGACAAGGATGCCAACAGCGCGATCTGGTTCTACACCTCGCGCGACAACCGGCTGGCCAAAGGCGGCCCGGCGATGATGCAATTTGTCTCCAAGGGCCATGATCTCTTCGCCTGCGTCTCGGGCAATCTGACCGAGGAAACCGACCCGGCGATCATCGACAAGCACTGGAGCAAGCCGGTCGAAGCCTGGTATGAACAGGGCCGGCAGGACCCGAGCCTGCTGATGCTGCGCCTCGACCTCGCCGACGCGGAAATCTGGGAAGCCGATCCCGGCGTCGTCGGCATGTTCAAGATGATGACCGGCATGACGATGAACGGCGATGAAATGGGCGACCATGCGAAGGTCCCGCTGTAAGGCGCGGCCGGTAACGTTGCTGTTGATAGAGTAAAAAAGGAGCAGGCCATGCCCGCACAATCCAAAGCCCAGCAACGCGCCGCCGGCGCGGCGCTGTCCGCCAGGCGCGGCGAGACCAAGGTCGGCGACCTCAAGGGCGCGTCGAAGGACATGTATGACAGCATGAGCGAAAAGGAGCTGGAAGATTATGCCGGCACCGATCACGACGGCCTGCCCGAGAAGGTTGACGGCGACGACTAGCCGCCTCTGCCGGGCCTGAACCGGCCACATCCACCAGGAACAAAAAAGCCGGGCGAAATCACTTTCGCCCGGCTTCTTGCATTTAGCCTAACGGCTTGTCGCTGCTTACCAGTAAGGCGTCACCGTCCAATATTCATAGACGCTGGCCTGATAGTCGCGGTCATAGGGGCGATCCGGCTCGCTGCCGCCAAAGCGCGGCGCGTCCATCAGCTGCTCCTTAGTCACGTCAATGCAATAGCCGCCGAGGTCGGTGTCATAATCGAGTTTCGACCACGGGATGCTGTGCTTCTCGTCGCCAATGCCAAGGAAGCCGCCCGCAGAAATAATCACGTCGGTGACATTCCCGCCGCGCTTGTCGATCAGCAGCTTGTCGACCTTGCCGATCTTCTCCTTGTCCGCGCCATAGACAGCGGTGCCGTCGACGCGGTCGCTGCCGATCACGCTGTGGTTTTTCTCGTCCTGTAACATCATTTTTTTCTCCTCTAGCTTTCAGGGCCCTTTGTCAGGGATAGCCCCACGGCGGCCCGTAGAAAGGGGGAAGGCCAATGCCCTGTGGCTACAAGGAATCTACGGACGCGCGCGCGGATTGTTCCGGATATTTTCGGAAATTTTTTGAGGGTGGGGAGAAGCCCAAGGATGCTGCACCTGCTTGCTTAATTTGCTTGGCCTACCCAAACTGTCATCCCAGCGTAGGCTGGGATCCAAACCAATCAGCGGTGTGCGAAAACTAGAGCGGTTTAGGTCCCAGCCTACGCTGGGACGACGATCTTAACAGCCGAGAGCAACGCCCTCAACGTCCCCCACCGATCAACCCGACAAACCGGTTCTCTCCCACCCGCAAGCCGGTAATATTCGCGCTCTTGCCTTCAATCATAGCCAGCCGCTCACCGGCCTCCATCTCGATCAGGTCGAACACCGCCGGATGGACATAGCTCTTGCGGCAAATCGCCGGCGTGTTGCGCAGGGTCGCGGCGGCGGCTTCGCAGGCCTGCTTGATCGTCGGGTTTTCCTCGGAAGCGATCGCGTCCATCGCGGCAACACTGCCGTGCCAGGTGCGGAACATCTTGGCGCTGAGGCTGTCCATGCCCGACGCTTCCTTCAGCCAGTCGTTGACGTCGCCGCTGTCGAGCGGATGCACCGCGTCGTCGCTGCCGACATATTGGAACAGTCGCTTGCCGGGCAGATCGTCGATCTGCTCCAATATCTTCTGCAGCCGCGTGTCCCGCAGGCTGCAGCTCACTTTCTTCCCGCCCTTGGCGCGATAGCGCAGGCGCATCAGATCTTCGCCATAGGTCACATTGCGATTGTCGAGCGTGGTCGCCCCCTTACTCATCTTGGATGTCCCGCCAACCCGGATCGCGGTCCGGTCAATCAGCCGGACCAGCGCCGCAATCGCCACATCCTTGCTCAGCACATCGGCCGCCCCCTCGGGCCTGAGCAGTTCATTCACCTTGCGCCGGATCCGCGGCAGCGTCGTCGCAAATTCGGAAAGCGACTCAAATTTCTGCTGATCGCGATAGACGCGCCACTGGTCATGATAGCGATATTGCTTGCGCGTCGCCGCATCGAAACCGGTCGCCTGAATATGGCCATTGGCCTTCACGCAAATCCACACGTCGGTATAAGCGGGCGGCACGCCCAGCTTCCTGATCCGCGCCAGTTCGACGCTGCATTTCAGCGGGCTCCTGTCGGGCAGCAGATATTGAAACCCCCGCCCCCGCCGCACCCGCGAGATGCCGGGCTCATCGTCGCTGGTATAGACCAGGCTGGGGATACGGAGTGAAGAATCATGGATCATGAGCGAAAAACTCTGGCCGCGATATTCGGTTCCCGGAGGGATGGTGAATTATCGACATCCAGATCCGGCTTCGCGGTGCGAAATCGAGGCGGGTCAGGCCGCCCGCCGCACCGCTCAATAAACCCAGTTCAGCACAATCAGATAAACCGCCGACAGCACAATCCAGGTCCCGTCCAGCGTCTTGAGCTTTCTCGCGCCCAGCCACAGCGCGATCGGACGGGCCAGAAAGCCGCCCAGCACCGCACCCGGCCCTGCCAGCAGCACGATCTCCCACGATATTGTCCCGATCTGAATATGCCAGATGCTGCCCACCAGCACGCTAACCGATGAAATGACGCAGGCGGTGCCGGTGCACAGCAGCACCGGATAGTGGCGGATGAACAAATAGAGCGCGACCAGCTCGCCGATGCCGACCGAGAAGAGCGCGGTGAGCGCGCCGCCGGGGATCGCGATGAGCAGCAGGACCACTATGTCGACCTTCTCCAGCCGCGCGCGTTCCGGCCGGTTGTGATTGATCGTCCAGGTGGTGATGATCAGCGCGAGGCCGAGAAAAATGGAAAAAATCTTGTAGCCAAGCAGGACAAGATGCCCGTCGACCATGGTCAGCCGCTGCATCGCCAGCATCGCCGGCAGTGACACAGCGAGCACGGCCCCGATGACCATGGCAAAATCGCGCGGCCGGACCCGGACATAGCCCGCGCCAGCCGCGCCAGCGACCGCCGCAACCGGCTGGTGCAGCAGGCGATCGGTCCAGCGCAGCCCGCCCATGGTCATGCCGAAACATTGAATGGCCATCGACGCGGCGGTAACCCGCAGCGGATCGAGCGCCATGACCCCGTGCTCGCGCAGCCCGTTGAACACCGGCACAAACACCACCCCGCCCCCGGTCCCCGACGTATTGGCAATCACCGCCGCCAGCGCCCCGATGCCGGGCAGAAACCAGAGCTGACCCAGCAGAGCGGGATCATAAGAGGCAAACAGCAAGATGCCGGCATAAAGCGCGAGCAGGACGGCAGCGCCCCAGATTACGAGACGGCCTTGCGCCGGTGCTGTGAATCGACGGGGGGGATTGGTCATGATTTTCCGTTGGCCAAAGGCGGGGTGCGATGCAAGAGGTAATCGGGTGGGGGTGGAGAGGTTTCCCGATTAGGAACAGTGGGTTGTGGGGTTTTTGGGGACGGGCTTTCCCGTTATTTTTCTGGGGGACTGCAAGCCGGTGACAGCGCGCCATCAAAATCCGGCCCTTCACCTACTCTCATTCATTAGACTCGCACACCAACAAAACCGTCATCCCGGCGAAGGCCGGGATCCAGACCACATTTCCGTTTGCGAAGTACGCCGGGTTAGGTTGTTCGACTTAAGAACGCACTCGTGAAGATGTCAAAACCTCTGACATGCGCCAGAGTGACTGGATAATGGAGAGAGGTTGAAATTGCGTGCAGTGTCGCTGTAATCCTTCCTTATCGATAACAATATTGTTGTAACTCTTTAGTTCTGGACTAATGTCCCTATACATCAATGGAGATCGTTCCCTGCCTGAATTTACGTCAGATGATTTAGAGGGCGTCCTGTCGGGCGATCCAGATGAGCTTGACGTTCATTTGGTTGCAATTGACCAAGATATTGAAATCGACGGGTTGGCAATCAAAATTCACTGCCATTGCTTAACGGTGGACGGGAATAGCCGCATCCGCGTCGAACGTTTGATAGAATTCATGCGCCACGCAATTGTCGACTATGCGATTCCAAAAAGTAAACTCAAAGAAGCGCAAGAGAGGGACGCAAAGTACAATTCTGGAAGCGCGGTAGCTGCGCTTCATCATCAAGCAATGGGCACATTTACAGACTTGAATAATACCGGAGAAGGTGGAGAAATGCTTCTTTTCCTCCTTGCAGAACGGTTTCTAAAACTACCGCAAGTGCTCTCCAAAATGGATTTAAAGACGGATTCTCGCGTTCATTATCACGGCGCAGATGGTGTCTATGCAGGTGTTGATGACGATGGTCTTTTGAAACTGTATTGGGGTGAATCCAAAGTTTATGGTGGGGCCTCAGACGCTATCCGCGATTGCCTTGCATCTTTGGCCCTTTTCTTGACAGAAACTGATCATGAAGGTTCCTCCAGAGAGCGTGATTTGGTGCTGTTAAGTGACAAAGCTGATCTGAATGACCCAGCACTGACTGCTGCATTTAAAAAGTATTTTGATAAAACGACCGCGCTTTCAAATCGGGTTCAATATTGTGGGGTTGCACTTGTCGGATTTGACGCAGGCTTTTATCCTGCAAACGACACAAAAGCTGTTGCTGAGGAAATTTCTAACGCTGCCAAGGCGGAAATAGAAAACTGGGTCAAACAAATCAGAAATCGAATATCGGTCGAGAAATTAGAAAGATTTCATATTGAATTTTTCTGTGTGCCCATCCCATCGGCAGATGGTTTCCGATCTGCACTATTAAAAGCATTGGGACACCGCTGATGTCGCTGCCAGATTTACAAAATTGGTTGGTCAACGAAGGCATCAACGCTGATTTGATCAAACTCATAAAAATGACTGCCGCTGCTGAGCTAGACAATGTGAATACGGAATTCGACATTGCCGCTGAAACCAACAACGTTGATTGGCAGCAGCTACTACTAGCTAGTAGCATTTTAGCACGTTCAGAGAAACGTGATCAACAAGAAGCCGCGCTGCGCATCGCGACCGCTGCCATGACTCTGGAAACGCCACCTCAGATCCGCGATGCAGCGGCGGTAGTGTTTGAGAAATTATCGAATCGACGTGCAGTACAGCTTGCCGAACAACGAGGATATTTGGAACCAAACCTAGAGGACAGACTGGGAGTATCGATGAGATTAGAGGCATCCCGCCGCGATGCAACACAAGCGATATTGGTTCAATCGGCGGGAGAATGGCTGCCGGTGAATGACTTTCAAAGCGAGTTCTGGGAAAAAGCAGGCCAGAAGGGTAGCTGGCTCTCTGCATCTGCTCCTACAGCGTCCGGCAAGACTTTCCTAGTACTGCAGTGGGTCGTTGATCAAATGCGTGTCGGTCTAGCGCAGATCACAATTTATTTAGCACCAACTCGAGCGCTGGTGACGGAAATTGAAGATAGCTTGCGGGAAATCCTCTCGCAGTCAGATAACATTGAAATAACTTCACTCCCCTTGGCTGATAAATATACTGCCGCGATAAAAGAAGGCCGCAAACTAATTTTTGTTTTCACTCAAGAGAGACTTCATCTTTTAGCAAATATGCTTGAGAATAAATTGACGTTAGACTTGTTAGTGGTGGACGAGGCTCATAAAATCGGAGACCATCAAAGAGGGGTCATTCTACAAGACGCAATAGAAAGAGTTTCAAGAAATAATCTCGAATTGAAGATTGTATTTGTTAGTCCAGCAACTCAGAATCCCGGTGAACTTTTAGACGATGCGCCTGCAAACATCACTCCGCTATCAGTTGATAGCGACAAGCCAATGGTTTTGCAGAACATTATTGTAGCAGAGCAAGTTCCTCGGAAGCCAAAAGAATGGAATCTGACACTTCGGACGGGTCACAAAGAGCATGATATTGGAAGACTTCAACTAGGTAGCTCTCCTGCAGGCTTGCGCAAGCGGTTGGCTTTTATTGCTGCTGCTGCGGGACAAAGAGGCGGCACCTTAGTTTATACTAACGGTGCAGCAGAAGCAGAACAGGTCGCAATGCTGGTGAAACAAGTCTTGCCGAAAGAAAGCGAGATTGACCCAGAATTAGCCGCACTAGCAGACTTGGCCCGAAAAGGAGTTCACCGCAAGTATCAGCTCGCTCCTTTAGTAGAAAGTGGAGTTGCGTTCCACTATGGTAACATGCCATCGTTAATACGGATGGAAATAGAACGCCTATTTAGAATGGGGAAAATTCGATTTCTTGTATGTACTTCGACTCTAATCGAAGGTGTCAATCTTTCGTGTCGTACAATCGTACTTCGTGGTCCACGAAAAGGGCGAGGAAAACCGATGGAACCGCACGACTTCTGGAATCTAGCTGGTCGTGCTGGCCGCTGGGGAAATGAATTCCAAGGTAATATTTTGTGCATAGATCCAATTGACAAAACCGCTTGGCCTAGTGGTGTACCCGCCCGCGCAAGATATCCAATCAAGAGAGAAACGGATTCCGTTCTTGATGATGCAAAAGATATGGTTGATTACCTTGAACGAAGAAAGAATAATCTTATTCAGGACCTCGAAGGCTCCGATAAGTTCGAACAAGTTAGCGCCTATTTGCTGAGTACCTATTTAAGGTTAGGCTCAGTTTCTGAGGCGGCGTTTGCAAAGCGCCATAACGCAACAGAAATCGAAAAATTTGATCAAATTTTGTCTGAACTTGCGTCAACCATTGATCTGTCGGTGGACATCGTTGTTCGTCATCCTGGCATCAGTGCCGTTAGCTTACAAGCTCTGATGAATACTTTCAGAAGATACGAAGGTGACGTCGAAAATTTACTTCCTGCACCAGCCGACAGTATCGATTCATATGATCGCTTCGTGACCATCATGCGCAGGATCAACGCCAATTTATTTCCGGCTTTTCAGCCAGATGGATTGGTTCCTTTGCATTCTCTGATTGTGCTAGAATGGCTCAAAGGGTTTTCGTTGTCTTCAATAATTAAAAAGCGGATAGAATATCAAGAAAACTCAAATAAGACTTACAAATTACCCGTGCTTATTCGCGAGACAATGGAAATAGTCGAGCAAACCGCTAGATTTAAAGCGCCCAAATATATTTCTGCATATGTGGATATACTAAAGATATTTTTAAAAGAGGTTGAGAGAGAAGATCTTATAGATGATGGGATTGATATTGGCGTAGCGTTGGAATTCGGAGTTTCAAGTCTTACATTACTTTCACTTATGGAACTTGGGCTGTCAAGAATGAGTGCTGTTGCTATGTACGAAAAAATTGCTCGAGATGATCTCGACAAAAATGGATGTATTGCTTGGTTTCAAGAATATAATTCACAACTCGAAGGTCTAGAAATCCCTACAATCATCGTAACAGAAATTAGACAAAAAATAGAAAAACTGCAGATTGAGACTTAGATATATCGACAACCGGTTAGGAATTAAAATGCCCAAACAGCCAATTTCTATAGGATCATGCGATTTTGCCAGCAAAGGAGACGCAGTAGATTTTTTTAAAGAAATGCTTAATAGCTATGATCCTGGAGACCGGGTTACAACACGAGATAATGACCTATTATCTGCACTTGTTTTGAGACATCCAGAATCATCCGAAAAAATCGGTAGCGGAATTAAGGACTTTAGCGTTAGATCTGCAGACTTTGGAACGCAGTGCTTTTGGATTAATCGAATAGATGGAACTAGCGAAAAGTTTGCTTTCAGGTCTTGTATTTATACTCCCCGAAATTCGCCTTGAAATTGAACTAAAGTAGCTGATCCATTTTGATACGCTGAATTTACAACGACAGCGCTCTAATCCATCACCTCACCCCCAACCAACCCCCGCACACTATTCCCCACCAGAAACCCGCCCGCCAGATCCGCCGCGCGCAAATCCGCCTCGACCGCCTGCCCGCTCTCCAGCAGTTCCGCCCGCAACACGCCCGGCAACACACCGCGCTCCAACTTCGGCGTCAGCAGCTTGCCGTCGCGCTCGACGAACACGTTCCAGATCGCGCCTTCGGTGACAAAACCCTCGCCATCGACGAAAATCGGGTGGGCGCCCTCGCCCGGGCCGCCCTCTTCCTTGGCGACCTGATAGACCCGCCGGTCGCTGGTCTTGTGGTGCAGGCGGAAGTCCGCCTTGTCGGCCTGCATCGGCACCAGTCGGCATTGGACCGGCCCGTCATGCGGGGCGGGCATCGGCTTCAGTTCGATCGCCAGCGCGCCGGACTGGCCGAGGTGCAGGCGGACCATCGCCGGGCTGTCCTGGTGAAAGGTGATCGCCTGGATCGCGTTGCGGGCGGCGTGGCGGTCGAATTCGAATTGCAGGGTGGCGGCGCTGGTCTTCATCCGTTCGAGATGCGCTTCCAGCCGCTTGATGCCGCTGGCGGGATCAAAGGCCATGGTTTCGATCAGGTCGACTCTATGGCCTCCTTCCGCATTGGCATCCACTTTCGCAAATCTCCCCTTGGCGAGGCATTCCCGCCACTCGTCATCCCCATCCGAGTCCGCCACTATGCCAGAGCCGAGACCGATGGAAAGCGTTTCTTTGCCCGATTTGAGGAAGAAGGTGCGGATCGCGACATTGAAGGCGGCGTCGGAGCGGCCCTGTTCGTCGGGCGCGTCAATGCGGCCGATCGAGCCGCAATAGATGCCGCGCGGGCCAGAACCATTGGGGGGGCCTCTAGCGGCCAGTTCCAGCTCGTCGATAATCTCCATCGCCCGGATTTTCGGGGCGCCGGTTATCGAGCCGCAGGGGAAAATCTGGCGGATTACATCGACCGCGTCGAGGCCGTCCTGCAGCTGCGCGGTGACCGTCGAGGTCATGGTGTGGATGGTCGGATAGGTTTCGACCGCGAACAGCTTCGGTACCTCGACGCTGCCGCGCTGTGCCACCCGCGACAGGTCGTTGCGCAGCAGGTCGACGATCATCAGATTTTCCGCGCGCTGCTTGGGATCGGCGAGCATTTGCGCCTGCACTTTCGCGTCCGCTTCGGGATCGGCGACGCGAGCGGCGGTCCCCTTCATCGGCTTGGCAGTGAGCCGCCCGTCCTTCAGCGCGAAGAAGAGTTCCGGCGAGAAGGACAGCATCCAGTTGTCACCGTCAAACAGCACGCCGCCATAGCCGGCCTGCGCCCGGTCCCGGATCGCGGCATAAAGCGCCAGCGGATGTCCGGAAAAGTCCATTTCTGCGCGAAAAGTGAGGTTTGCCTGATAGATATCGCCGGAATGGATATAATTTTGCACCTTTTCGAACGCCGCGTCATAGGCGGCGCGCGATACCAGGGGCTTGAGCCGCCCCAGCCACGCCCCGTTGCGGTCGGGCAGCGCCTCGGCGACTTCTTCCGGGCTTAATTCCCTGTAATCCTTGAATATTCCAAACCAGGCCAGCGGAGCGGGCAGATTGTCCGGCATTTTGCCCCGCAACCGCTCCTCCAGCCCGAGCCCCGCTTCGTAGGAAAGATAGCCGGCAACATGCTGCCCCGCCTTTCGCGCCCGCGACAGGGCGGCAAAACATGCTTCCAATTCTTCCATTTTATCCGCCCGGACAACCGCCACCGGATCCCGGTAAAGCCGCGCTGGCGCTGGATCAGAGGCCCGCACATCATCGAGCAGGACAAAGGGAATATTTCCATCGAACATCAACCACCCCTAATTGCTTTTGCACCCATTCGTCCATAAGCATGACGAAAGAAAACAGGGAGTGACTTGGATGCGGTTTGCGCGGGCTTGCCAGATTGGCTTGGCATTACTGATATTTGCGGGAGCAACCGAAGCCGCGGCCAATGACACGGCCGCGCGCCCGGCGGCTCTCGTCGCCGACCAGATCCCCGATATTCCGCAGGCCATGGTCGACCGCACTCAACCCTATATGGAATATCGCACCGCCAGCTTCGTCGACTGGGACCCGAAGACCAGAGCGATGCTGGTTTCAACGCGCTTTGCCGACACCAGCCAGCTGCACCGCGTCGCGGCGCCGATGGGACAGCGCGAGCAGCTGACCTTTGCCAGCGAACCGGTATATTCGGCCCAATATGCGCCCGACGGCTCGGCTCTATTGTTCGAGAAAGACAGCGGCGGCAACGAGGTTGACCAGATTTACGCGCTGACAAAAGGCCGCCCCAAGATGCTCACCGACGGCGAGAGCCGGAACGATCTCGGTCCCTGGTCGAGTAGCGGCAAGCTGCTCGCCTTTGGCTCGAACAAGCGCACCGGGCTTTACAATGACATTTATCTGATGAATCCCGCCAATCCGGAGGGCGCGCGGATGCTGGTCGCCTCAACGGGTGGCGGCTGGTTCCCGATCGACTTTTCACCGGATGACAAACAGTTGCTGGTGTTCAACTATGTTTCCGTCACCGACAATCAGCTCTATCTGATCGACATTGCCCACGGCAGCTTGCGCAAGCTGACCGACAGCAGCGTGCCGGTCGCCTATGAAGGACTGCAATTCGCACCTGACGGCAGGCTCTGGGCCGCATCGGATGATGGCAGCGACGTCAAACGGCTTGGGATTGTCAATCTGGAAACATCCTTGTTCGAACCGGTGGTCGACGAGAAAATCTGGGATATCACCGATTTCGATATCAGTCCGGACGGTCGCTGGATCGCTTTTGAAGTCAATCATGCGGGCCGTTCCGTGCTCAAATTCTACGATTTGCAAAGCGGCAAGGTCCGTGCCGTCGACAGCCTCCCGGATGGCGTGATCAGCGGCGTCAAATTCGCCCCCTGGGGTGAGCTGGGCATTACGCTGAACAGCAACCGGACCGGCACCGATGCCTATAGCGTCAATCCCGAAACGCTGGTGGTTACACGCTGGACCAAAAGCGAGACTGGCGGGCTGGATGCGGCCGACAATGTCGCGCCCGAACTGATCGAGATCGCCAGCTTCGATGGCGAGAAAATGTCCGGATTTCTCTATCGGCCCGATCCCGCCAGGCACAAGGGCAAGCGGCCGCTGATCATCAGCATCCACGGTGGTCCGGAAGGCCATGCCACACCGCGTTTTCTGGGGCGCGACAATTATCTGATCAACGAGCTCGGCATTGCGATCTTCTATCCCAATGTTCGCGGCTCGACCGGCTTCGGCAAGAGATTTGTCGCGCTCGACAACGGCCCCTGGTTGCGGGAGAATAGCGTGCTCGACATCGGCGCATTCCTTGACCAGCTGCGCGGAGACCGGAGGATTGACCGCAAGCGCATAGCCGTCACCGGCGGCAGCTATGGCGGCTATATGACGCTGGCGTCGATGCTGCGCTATGGCGAGAAGCTGAAAGCCGGGCTGGAGGTCGTGGGCATTTCAAACTTCGTCACTTTCCTCAAAAATACCGAGGCTTATCGCCGCGATCTGCGGCGGGTGGAATATGGTGACGAGCGCGTCCCCGAGCAACGCGCCAAACTGGAAGAGATCAGCCCGCTGATCCGTGCCAGCGAGATAAAGACCCCGCTGATGGTTGTCACCGGCGCCAATGATCCCCGCGTTCCAGCGAGCGAGGCCGAGCAGATCGTCGCCGCCGTCCGCGCCAACGGACGCCCTGCCTGGCATCTACTGGCCGAGAACGAGGGTCATGGCTTCCGCAAGAAAGCCAATGGCGATTATCAATTCTGGGCGAGTCTGCTATTCTGGCAGAAATATCTGCTCGAGGAGAAATAGCGACGCCCCCCGGCCATGCACCCACAACAGGGAGAATGAAAATGAAACTCGGAGCCTTTTCCATCAGTCTGGCGGTCAAGGACATCGCCCTTTCCAAAGCCTTTTACGAGAAGCTCGGCTTTGCCAAATTCGGTGGCGACGAAGACCAGAAATGGTTGATCCTGAAAAATGGTGATACAACGCTGGGCCTGTTCGAGGGCATGTTTCCAAAGAATATGCTGACTTTTAACCCTGGATGGGACCAGGATGCACAAAATGTCGATGATTTTGACGATGTTCGCACGATCGAGAAATCATTGCTGGCGGCGGGCGTGCAACTCGACAGCCAAACCGAAGGCAGCAAGGGTCCGGCCAATATCATGCTGACCGATCCCGATGGCAATCCGATCCTGATCGACCAGCACCGCTGAAAGCCAAGCGTGGGCTACTAGTTCCGCAAGTTCGGGTGGTTGCCGATGCTCGCCCGGATCGCGTCTAGCGCCGGTTTGCGCATCGCCGATTTCTGATAGGCATAGGCATGGCCTGGCAGCTTGGCGAGTTGGCCAGCGATCGCTGTCGCCTGACCGACTACCTTATCCGGTTCAACCAGCATATCGAGATAACCGGCTTCGACTGCGCCCTTGGGATCATAGATAAAAGCCTGAATCATCGCGCGGGTCTGATGCAGCGGGCTGAGCCGGTCCCGCGCCAGTTCGACCGCAAAGACCGGCAGCGTCATTCCGGTGATCGATTCATTAGCGCCCAGTTTGAAATCGCCTGCTGCGCCGATCCGGGTATCGCAGGACATCAGGAGGAAGACACCCATGGCAATGGCATGGCCAGTGCAGGCTGCGACTATGGGAGCCGGCCCACCATAGAGACGCAGCACCAGTTCCGAGGCTCGGTCGAGCAGACGGACAGAATCGTCGCGGGTAAAGCTGCTCATCATACCGAGGTCAAAGCCACCGGAAAATCGCCCTTCGCGGCCAGCCAATACGATCGACTTGGCGTCCGCCTCGGCCTTGTCCAGCGCCTCGTTGAGCACTTCCATCAGGTCAAAATTGACGGCATTGGCCTTGCCGTCATCCAGGGTGATTAGGGCCACATCATTCTGGATATCGACGGAAATGCTCATGGTGTGTCCTTTTCGAGGCGTGTTTAATTGATCGGTTAAGCCTATTGCCGAATAGGCGTAGGTCAATCAAAAAATCCGCGGCCAAAATCTCGAAAGCTGTTGATTGACGGGCCAGAGCTGAAAGGCCGTAGCGGCAAATCGCTCAGTCCGGCTCGCCTAATATTTTTAGCAAGCGCGCCACATCGTCGCGGTCATGATAAAGACCGAAGCCGATCCGCAGGACATCGCCGCGAACATCGGTTACGACATTGCGCGCGGCCAGCCTGTCATAGAGCGCGGAGGCCGTGTTACCGCGAAAGGCGAGAAAGCGCGCGTGCTGCTGGTCGCCAAGCGGATTGAGCAGCTCGAAATCTGCCAGCGGCCCATCTTCCAGAAACTGCGCCTGCAATTCGCCGACATGACTGGAAATCACCGCTGTGGTCAGCCCTTCTGCGGCCAGCATATTCTGGACCGCGTTAAATCGGTAAAGGCCGGACGGATCGAACGTGCTGCCCAGAAAGCGCCGCCCGTCCGGTGCATAACCGATCTCTCCGTGTGGCAGGGCAAGATCATCAAATGCAGCATACCAGCCGGTCACCACCGGGCGTTCCGCAAAACCCGGCGGTGCGTGCAGGAAACAGACGCCCTCCCCGGCCATGGCATATTTGTAACCGCCCGAGAGATAAAATACCCGGTCGGCGATGTGCGACAGGTTGGTCTCCACCGCCATGAAGCCGTGATAGCCGTCAATTACCACCCAGGGCCCCTCGGGACGCGCCAGCGCCGCCAGCTCGTCCAGCGCGGAGATAATTGTGCCGGAATTGAACAGCACGTGGCTGGCGAATATCAGATCATATTCCCCGGATCTGGCGGTCTCCAGCAAGCTGTCGGGCGAAGCTGTTTGCAGAACAACCTCCCCTGCCTCGACCCAGCGGCTCATCTGCCGGCGAAAGCTATGGAATTCGCCGTCGGTCGCCAGCACCCGGACGGGCCGCGACGGGATCGCAGACAAAAGGCGCACGATGAAATCATGGGTATTAGGTGCAAAGCAGAGCGTTGCTGGATCGGGCAGATTTAGCTCATCCGCAACATGCTGCTGCGCTTCGGACCAGACCGGCCCCATGATCTTGTCCCATTTCTGATCAGCCAGCGCCGCTGCGTCCTGCCATGCCGCCATATTGCCGTCGTGGTTGGCATCGGGCCAGAGATGGTGGCTATGGGCGGCAAAATGCAGCCGCTCCGGATTGGCCGACAGAGAGCGGGAGAACAGATATTTCCAGCTCATAACTGGGTACGCAGCGACCATAGTTCGGGAAAAGCGCGCTTGCCTATCGTGCTCTGCAAATAGGAAACGCCCGCCGTGCCGCCGGTCCCCATTTTGCCGCCGATAATCCGCTCGACGGTCAGCACATGCTTGTGCCGCCAGGTCGCCATGGCATCGTCGAGATCGACCAGTTTTTCCGCCAGTTGATAGAGTTCCCAATATTGCTCCGGCTTGCGATAGACTTGCAGAAAGGCCGCCTCGACCTGTTTGGACGGTTGATGGGATTGCGAAAAATCGCGGTCGAGCAAGTCCGGTGCGATATCGAAACCGGCGCGCGACAGCGCCGCTATCGCGTCATCCCAGATGCTCGGCTGGTCCAGCGCCGCCTGCATCGCCGCCTGCGCTTCCGGGCGATCCTCCTGATATTTCAGGAAGCCCTTGTCCTTGAGCCCAAGCATATATTCCACGGTGCGGAACTGGTCGGACTGGAAACCGGAGCTTGGCCCCAGGACGTGACGAAATCGGGTATAATCGCTGGGCGTCATGGTCGACAACACGTCCCAGCTCAGAGTCATCACCGCCTGGATGCGACTGACCCGAGCCAGCGCCTTGTAGGCCGGTACCAGCGCGTCAGTCCTTATCTGCTGCTTGGCATAGCGCAACTCGCGGATGATCTGCTTGAGCCAAAGTTCCTTGGTCTGGTGAATGATGATGAACAGCATCTCGTCATCAAGATCGGATCGGGGATGCTGTGCGTCGAGCAATGTGTCGAGCGCGAGATAGCGCGCATAAGTCATGGTGGATTGATCGGTCATGCGAGATAGTAACGCCGCGATGCGCTTATGGGAAGAGCCAGCCTAACCGACCATCTCGCTTTCGCGCCGGGATATTCTGATGCCTTCTTCGGCGGTGGTCAGCCCTTCGCGGACAAGGGCTCTCGCTGCGGAGCCCAGATTGGGCTGGCGGAGAAACGCATGGGATGCGATCCGCGCCTCGTCTCCGCCATTATTGATCAGTTTTCTGAGCGTGTCATCGATGCGGATCGCCTCGAACACCCCGATCCGGCCCTGAAAGCCGGTCTGGTTGCAATGGTCGCAGCCGGTCTCGCGATAGACCACCGTGCCATTGTCGAAACCGAGCAACGAAGCCAGCGAGCCATCGGCCTGGATCGGCGTGCGGCAATGTTCGCATAATTTCCTGACCAGACGCTGAGCGATCACTGCGCGCAGGGTCGAGGCGAGCAGAAACGGCTCCACCTTCATGTCGCGCATCCGGGTGATCGCACCGACCGCATCATTGGTGTGCACGGTCGAGAGCACGAGATGGCCGGTAAGACTGGCCTGCACCGCGATCTCGGCCGTTTCGCGGTCGCGGATCTCGCCGATCATCACCACGTCCGGGTCTTGGCGCAGGATCGCGCGCAGACCAGCAGCAAAGGTCAGCCCGACCTTCGCGTTGACCTGCGTCTGGCCAATGCCCTCAATCGCATATTCCACCGGATCCTCGACGGTCAGGATATTGCGGCTGCCGTCGTTGAGCTGCTTGAGCCCGGCATAAAGCGTGGTGGTCTTTCCCGAGCCAGTCGGTCCGGTGACCAGGATGATGCCATTGGGTTCGCTGAGCGCATCGGTGAGGATAGCATGCGTCGTTTCCGACATGCCGAGCAAATCGAGCGATATCCCGGCGCTTTCCTTGTCGAGAATCCGCATCACCACCCGCTCGCTTGCCCGGTTGGGCAAGGTCGAGACGCGCACGTCGAGCAATTTCCCGCCCAGCGTCAAGCTGATCCGGCCATCCTGCGGGATGCGGCGCTCGGCTATATCCAGCCGCGCCATCACCTTGATCCGGTTGACGATCACGCCCGCGACATGCGGCGGCATTCTGAGCTTCTCGGTCAGCACACCGTCGACCCGCATCCGCACGACAAGACCGGTCTCATAGGGTTCAATATGGATATCCGAAGCCCCCTGCCGTGCGGCTTCGGCAATGATCCCGTTGATCAGCCGGATCGTCGGCGCATCATCGGCGCTGTCGAGCAGGTCCTCGGCGCTGGGAATATCCCCGGCAATATCGTCCAGCCCTTCGCCGGCCAGCGCCATGTCACCCGCCATGGCGGCGGCGCTGCCGTCCATCGCATAATGGGCGCTGAGCAGCTTCTCGAACGCCGGCCCATCGACCGGTTCCACGTCAAAGGGCAGAGCCAGATAACGGCGAACCTCGAGCAAGGCCGAGGGATCGGAACCTTCGCGCATCGCGATCGAGGCGCGGTCGCCTTCCATTGAACAGATCAATACGCCGCGATCGCGGGCATAGCTGTAGGGAAGGTCGAGCAGAGGCGATGGCGAACGGAAAACATTCCGATCACCGGCCATCCTGTCGTCCGCAGAGACATTCTCCCCGTTCACTGAAATGCACCCTGACTATGGCCAGCCCATTGCTTGCTCAAGGCTGCGCAGCATGCAGCCAAAGTCTCTGGAAGTCCGCCGCGCATCACAATATCCTTCCGCTGCCATCCATGAACTGGATAGAAAAATAGTGTGACGCTGCGACGACTCCTTTTTGACAGATAGATTACAAATTTCGGCCTAGAAGTTCAGACCAATGCTCATCGAGAAACGCGTACCAACATCATAGGCATTGTTCAGGATTTGGGTGGAGCCCAAAGTCTGGGATTCGCGATAATCGGTGCCCAGAATATTCCGTGCTTCCACTTTCAATTCGAAATCCTGCCCGGCAATGTTCAATTCTTCGCGGACGACAAAATCCAGTTGCCAACCGGTCCGTTCGATCAGGTCCGGCTGGTCCTGCGGACCGCGAGCGGTGACGCGCGGGCTGTTATAGGTGACGAGCAATGTCTGCTGTGACAACGGACCATCTTCGCGTTCCATGCCAAATTGCAGATTGGCAACATGCGTGGATTGACCGGTCAATCGGTCACCATCGTCGAACACATTTGACGCATCGGTGGGCAGCAGGGTCACGGGATTGATCGCCTGATCGCCGGCAGCCACCTTAATTTCCGACTTGGTATAGGTATAGTTTGCGGCCAACAGCAGTCGACGGTCATCAAAGAAACTGCCGCCGAGATCATAGAGCGGGAAATATTTTACAAGCTCCAGTTCTGCCCCATAAAGTTCTGCTGTGGGAGCATTGGAAAATCCTGTAAACAACGTACCCCCACCCTGAACAAAAGCGACATTTTCGATTGGATTGTCGATTTTCTTGTAGAATCCGGCGATGGTGACGCGCTCGCCCCGTCCGATATAATATTCAAACCGGCCTTCAAAATTCAGCAACTCGCTATCGGTAAGCAGCGGGTTGCCGATAAACGTGCGGTCGGTTTCTAGATCAAGAAATTGCTGCGGTGCGAGTTCGCGAAATTGCGGCCGGGCAATGGTTTTCGAAGCAGCAAAGCGAAATTGCATATCATCGGCGAAATTCCAGGTCAGAGTAGCCGCCGGCAACCAATAGTCGTTAGCAAGACTGGTCGCGACAGTGGCTGCTCCGCCTTGCAACAGGATCGGGGTCACGGATTGCATTGCATCCTCGTAGCGTACGCCGACGTTCAGTCGCAAACCTTCGCTCAGCTCAGCGTCGAATTGTCCGTATCCCGCATGGACTTCAAGTTGTGCTTCATAGGCAGGAACCGAAGTTTGGGCAGCAACTTCGCGCAATTCGATCTTGTGGGTAAAAACATTATAGTCGGAGAGCAGGAAGTCGATCCGCTCCTGTTCGATCGGATTGGGCAAACCGTTGGCGGGCACAAAGCGAAAGGCACGGCGTTGGGCCTGCCGGTCGTTGAGATAATAATTATACCCCACGGTCAGATTCACCGGCACACCAATGTTGGTTTCATATCCGAGGTCGGCTCCGGCTCCATAGACATCATCATTGAGGTCGCTGAACTGGACACGCGCCGATTGTCCGGGAGAGGTCAGGTCGTTTACAAAATCCTGCGCGACGATCTTGTCAAACGCATAGCTGTAGGTCCGCTGGTAGGGTGCATCCCGCTTGGAATTGGCCCAGGCCCCACGAACATCGAGCGATATTTCATCAAATTTAAACTCGCCAACAAATTGGGTGGTGAAAAGCTGCCTTTCAAACCAGCTGGTGCGGCCTTGATTCAGCAGGGTTTCTTCATCCACGTTAATTGCATCTATCCCCGCCTTGATCGACGCTTCCTTTGATGTATCGTGAATATAGAGATTGGTGAAACGCAATTTATGCTCACCAAATTCGGCAGAAAGCCCAAGCAAGCCGTTGACGATGATCCGGTTCTCGGTGGTCACGAAATTGAAATTCTGATCGGGGCGCAACCCCTCTTCCCCATCGATATTGACGATGCCCTGCGAGGTTTGCTGGACGCCGCCACGGGTGCGCCAGCTATTATCGAAACCGGCGGTCGCGACAACGCCGACCAATGCATCACCCACATCAAATGACGTACCACCGGTAATCTCTGCGGAGAAGTTAGCGGGAATGTCCATATTGCGCTGGATAAGATTGGTTTCTGCGTTGTTCAGGCTTGCAGCAAAATTTTGCAGATCCGTACTGGAAAACTCCGTACCTGCGGAAATCGGGATGTTCTTGGCGAGAGCTTGGGCAAGGCCATTGGGAATAGCGCGCAAGCCATCATCATAACCAATGATATCGCTATCCGAACCATCATAGACATAACCCAGTTTACCGGTGGTTTCGCTGTCACCACTGACTCCGAATTTGACCTTGAGAAAGGGTTCGTCCGGAGTCGATTTTGTCGTCAGATTGATCACGCCGCCACCGAACTCCCCCGGATAATTTGCCGAATAGCTTTTCTGCACAACGGTCGACGCGATTACACTGGTGGGAAAGAGATCGAGCGGGACTACCCGGCGCAAGGGTTCCGGCGATGGCAAAGGCAGGCCGTTGAGCAAAGCGAGCGAATAGCGTTCACCGAGGCCACGAACGAATACGAAGCGACCGCCAACCACGCTAAGGCCAGTGACGCGCTGCAACGATCCGGCGATATCGCCATCTGCAGCTCGCGCAATTTCCGCTTCGCCCAATACCGACACGACTTCCGACGTGGCCCGAATTGGGTTGGGAATATATTTGCCGCGCACGATGATTTCGCCGCCAAAATCGCCGCCGGGAGCCGAAATATCGACATTGTCATCGTCATCCTGGGCATCGTCAGGCTGTATTGTCTCAACCGCCGGATCGTCCGCAGCAGTGGTCTGCGCATAGGCTGCTGGTGCTACCAGTGCAGTGCTTAGGAGCAGGCTGGCCATCATCGCGGTCCGCTTCGTCATCGGGTTTTCCTTCATAATATCAAAAATGGGATGGCGACCCGAGGCGGTCGCCATCCCACGAGAGTGTTGCTGCTCAGCCGATGGTAGGAGCGACGATGCAATCATTGGCATAGAGGCCGCACGTCCAGCCCTGGAAGCGCGTGTCATTGGCGTCGCGTACCGCGCCAATATAGCCGACATCTTCAAAGAAGCTGTTGATACCGCTGACCGCAAACGGTGTTACCGCATTCTCCGTGGCTCCGTTGATGAAGGGGAATGCCGCGGCGACATTGGCGAGGCTCGACGTTCCGGCTGCGGTGTTATTGGTCCCGGCGTTGAAGATCGTCTGGATCTGGGCAACCGTGATATTGCCATCATCCACGAACGATGTGGCACAGCTCATGAACAGGGACTGGAACACTGGTGGACCATTTTCGTCACCCGCAGCGCCAGCGGCCTGGATGGTCGTAGCACTATCAATGTCAATACAGGCAGCAGGGCTGTTGAAAACGCTGTTGTAGAACGCATAGTCACCGCCACCCCGCAACAGGATTACATGATCACCGCCATTGGACACGAAGGTGACGTTGGCAAGCTTGTGATCCTGACGCGGCTCGGCATCCTCGTCGCCATTGGAGTCGGCTTCCATCACATGGTCGCCACCATTTGCACGCTGTACCGCGAGCACAAACTGATTGTGCCCCTTGAAGCCCGAGTCAGAGTCAACCGAGTCATCATCGATACCGGTCATGACAAGATTCTTGCCGTTGACGCGGCCACCGAACCATTCGACGCCATCATCAGAACTGTTGTGAATCTGGATATTCTGGAAGAATGTCCCGCTTCCAACGCCAGCCATGGTGATACCGTTCAACTCGTTGCCTGTCGAAACCTCGAAGCCGGGATAACGAACCTGAACATAGGACATTCTACCACTCGAATCAGCTGGCAATGTGCCGCCATAGACGGCGTTAGAAGGACCTTCGACGATCGCCTCACAATCGGTGCGGGTCCCGCCCGGATTTGAAGCAGCGCCAGTTGCACAGTCGGAAATCGGTGCGCGACCAAGGATAACGATACCGCCCCATTGACCGATGCTGTCGACACCCGACGTACCCATGATATTCTGGCGCGAAGTAAAGATGATGGGATTGGAAGCCGTGCCTTCTGCAAACAACTGCGAGCCACGGTTGACCAGAAGAAAATCACCGCCCGAAGAACCGAAAATTGTGACACCCGGTTCGATTGTGAGAATGCCCTGCGCACCACCGTCGACACCGACTTCAAGTCCACCGGAAAGCGAATAGACCGTATTTGCGGTGTCAGGCCGTTTCGGAAGCACGAGATTGCCTTGGACAACGCCTGAAACCTGGCAGTTGCGAGCCTCTTCACCATTGCCTGTCGTAATAATACCGACGTTAGCGGTCCCGGCAGGGCAATCAGTCGCCGGGGTTCCGGCGGGCGTCGGCGTGGGAGTTGGCGTCGGTGCAGGCGCGGGCGCCGGTGTGGGGAGCACGACGATATTGCCTTCGCCTGGCGATGCGACATCATCTGCGCCGCAAGCCGTCACTGCAAGGGCGGCAACACCTGCAAACAGGACGGAACGGAATTGCTTATTCAACATGGATTGGTCTCCGCAAAAATAACTGGTTTGATAGCTTCAGATCAAACGATGCGGTTTCGAATCAAATGCCCCCATCGCCTTCAGGGAGGGCACTAGGGGCGGGAAATGACCCAGCGATGCTGTTTGCGTGACAGTTCGGAGACTCAATTGTGACGAAATTTTTTCAATGCGGCCGGGACGAGCGGGCAAGCTGACTTTGTACCAATTTCAGTCGGAACCGCTTAGTGGATGGAACAAAAAAAGATGGCCGCAAAAACGGCCACCCTCTGCATATTTTATGAAGCACGAGGATTTTTCCCCGAAAATATTTTATCTAGCGGGACGCAATCCGGTTGTTGAGATTCCGCAATGCAAGTTCAGCAGCTTCTCGGGAATTGATTACCTCACCGCTTGCGAGCACCAGATCGAACTGACGGTTGCTTTGTGCGGCGGCGTTGAACATGCGGGCGGCATCTCCCATCCTGCCCAGCCGCGCATAGGTCTGACCCAGATTGATCAGACGGGCAGGATCCTTGGCGTGTAGCTTTTCGGAAGCCTCCAATTGCTGCAGTGCCAGATCATTGTTGCCCGAAACCAGCGCATCATAGCCCAGCGAACCCTGCGCATAGCCAATTTCCCCGGAGGATTGGGCCAAGGCTGCACCGCTGCTCATCAAGAGCAAACCAGCTGCAGCGCCGATAATTTTACCGCATTTCATCGCATTTTCTCCTCATCCGATGCGACTTTGTTACACTTATGTGACATCGAGTGCAATATAACTGCAACATAAATGTAATATTTTTATCGCGGGAAAATTAACTCTGCATTTCCAGATAATTACAGCTGTGATAAAAACACAGGCCATTGACCTCAAGCAGATATAGTGGCCGGCGGTGTCACAACGACGCGCGACTCAATGGATCGTGCCAACAAATATTCAGACTGGATAGCCCGAGGCTAAGACTCTCGCAAAAATGGCGCAATCAAAAGAGAAAGGCACCGGCCGGGCTGCGATCGTCCCCGTTCTCAAGCTGTCCGTTGACAGATCAGGCCATTAGTTCGGTGATAGTGCGGTTAGTTTCCATCGAGAGCAGGCCCCATCGGTCTACCTGCACGCCCATGGCCTGCTGCATGGTCAGACCGATACGAGCGATGGAATCGCCCTTGCCGTTGAGGTGAAAGCCGGTGCGTATCTTGCCGCCTCCATTGCCCGCGATCATGGTCGGAATTCCTTCTACCGCATGTGCCTTGGCAATCGAACAATCGGAGTGAGCGAGGATAAGGCAATTATCCAGCAGCGTGCCGTCGCCTTCGGGAATCCTGGATATCTCATCGAGAAATTCCTTCCAGGCAATCATGCTCTGGGTTGCGAAATAGGCACATTGTTTCTGATAGCCCAGGCTCGGATCATCCTTTTCCTCATGCGTCAAAGTATGATGCGTGGTCGTTTCGCCCTTTCGGCGCAAATTGGAAGTAGTATCGGAGAGCAGAACATTGAATATCCGGGTCTGGTTGGTCTGGAGCGCCTTGGCAAGCAGTTCGGCCATGAGCCGATGATTGGCCATAACCGTTTCCATGTCTTCACCCTCGACATCGGCTTCCGGCTTTGTTGGCTTGGTAAAATCCTTTACGGGTGCCGGGGGCTGGAGCTGCAAGTCGAGCTGCTGCTCGATCTGGCGAATGGAAGTAAAATATTCGTCGAGCCTGTGCCTGTCGTTCAGGCCGACATTCGCCATAAGCTGCTGCCGGTCATCCTTGATGACCGAGAGAACGCTGCGGCGCGCCATTACGCGTGCATCCGGTTCAAAACTCATCGCATTCGGGTCCTGGAAGCCGTCACCAAAAAGGCGACGATATAGGGCGAGCGGCGAAGTTTCGCTGGGATTGGGTGAATTGGCGGCGCGGTACGAATAGGAGCGGTTTACTCCCGATGCGCTTAGCTCGAGCGAGCGAAAACGTGTGCCAGCAGCAATTTTCTGACCGATCAGCACGTCCAGAGTCGGCGCCTTTACATTTTCATTCGGTACCGGGATGCCGGTGCGCAAACCCAGGCAGCCGGTAATATGCGGTTTATTGGGTACGCCATCAAGCTTCACGTCGAAACCACTGAGAATGGCGAGCCTGTCTCGATAAGGCTCCAGCGGCGCCAGATCTTCAGGCATCAGATATTCGCTGCCGGTCGTGGCGGGCACCCATTTTTGCGGTATGAAGCCGCACCCCCAGATCCATGTGCCAAAACGAACCGGAATGCGTTCTCCAGTAGCGGCAAGAGCTGTACCATTGCCATCCAGAAACATATCGAGCAGCGGCAGGCCGACACCTATCGTGGCGCCTGCCATCGTGCCGCGCAAAACCGACCTTCGCGAAAAACTAGTCATGATGCCTCTCCGTTCTTACCATCGGGGGTTCTCGTCATTTGATCACCGGCTTCCACCGGTATATTTGCTGGATCCGCAGGATCGCGTCCGGAGCGGGTGATTGCGAAAAAATTTTTACTCAAGGCAATTTCCCGCATCAGCGAGGGTATGCGATATCCGTTGTCCTTGAACGACTCGATAAGCCAGTCGAGGAAGTAGCGCTCGTCCCATGTAATATCGCGGCCGACTGCACTGTTGTAGAGCCGCTCGACGACACAACGCGGCGCTTCAGGATGATCACGCATTGCTTCGGCGAGACCGGCCGTTGTGTCGAAGCTGGTCCCATCAAGTGAACCGGCCGTGTCGATCCGGGCACCATTTTCCAATATACGAAATGTGCCAATTCCGTCATAATTTTCCATCGTCAACCCCAAGGGGTCCATCACCTTGTGGCAGCCGGCACAGCTTGGTTGGGTGGAGTGCATTTTCAGCCGATCACGCGCTGTGACCATCTTGGCGTGGGCCTTCTCCTCGACCGCCGCGAAATCGACATTCGCTGGTGGATCAGGGACATCCTGACAAAGGAATACCTGGCGCATGCCATAGCCCCTTAGCGTCGGTGATGAGCGGCCCGGATGTGAGTGCAGCGCCAGAAAGGAGACATGGGACTGAATGCCAGCACGATTGGCTTCCTCTGCGAAAGTCACTTGCTCCCAATCACCGCGTGTCGGAACCGGAGCACGATAGATGACGCCGAGATTGCGGGTCAGATAGGTCCGTCTTGTCGTAAAAAGGTCGCGATAATCGCCTTGTCCCGACAACAGGTGATCGACAATCGTTTTCAGCGTCTGCTCCTGCGCATCTGCAGCGACTTCACTGTTGAAAGCGGGAAAGATGGCAGGATCTTTTGACAATTCCCCAAAACGATCAAATTGCAGCATATCGGCAAAGAAAGCGCGTATGGCTCCTTCAAATCGTGGCGAATCCATCAACCGGTCGACCTGGCCGGCCAACCCCCAGTCAGTGTCGAGATCCCCTTCCCCGGCCGCGCGCAACAGTTCGGCATCGGGCGAACTGTTGGTGAGGAAAAAACTGAGGCGCGACGCTTTTGAATAGGCGTCGAGTGTATCCAATTCGCCACTTTGGTCTGTTTCGACAGTTTCAATACGGAACAGGAAATCGGGGGCGATCAGCATCGTGTACAGGCTGAGCCCGAGGCCTTCGTAAAAATCGCCCAGCCGGTCATGGGACTGCCTGGCCAGCGCGACATATTTCGTCAGTTCTTCGCTGCGGAGGGGGCGACGAAAGAGCAATTTGCCTTTGGTCGCAAGAAAGCTGCGGGCACATATTTCGTCAAATTCCGACGTTTTTCGCGGACCGCACGCGACATATTCTGCGCGCCTTTTCTTGCCCATTATGGCTGCGACGATTCCTTGGGCTGCTGAATCATATTGCTCGATCGCAAAAGCCGATATGCCAGCCCTGCCAGTGCCTATCGCAACGAGACCCCGTTCCCGTACGGGCTTCTCAAAACGAGCGTTTACGGGAATGTCACTCGCGAAGATGTCGGCGATGCTTGCTCGATATTGCTCCTCGGTCAGGCGGCGGAGCATCGGTGGTCCACCGACAGGATCGGGTTCTCCAGAATTGCCAAAAAGCAGTATCGCGCAACCGATCACTATCACCAATAAAGCCACGCCAGGCCATTTCTGGGCCGGCCCATAGAAATGGGGCAGATCGTGGGTGTAAAATGCCTTCAGTCTATTCATTACGCACCAGCTTTTCGTTTGTGCTTTTCGTATCGACATCCACGACAAATGCGGGTCTCGCCTCAAAGCGATATTGAGTGGAGATAGAAGTATATTTCCCGCTTTTGTTGTCGGGATGGCCGTCTGCCAATCGATTGAGCGCCTGATAGACGCCCTGGCAGGTATAACCCAGCACGCGCGCTGCGCCGTTGGAAGATTGCAATCTCAATCCGGCAGGTGCGGGATTGCCTTCACCATCCGTCCCGTTGCGAAAACCGAAATGCAGGTCATACATGGCTTCAACCGGTGTATATCCCGCCAATATGCCTTTCAGCAGCCCATCCTTGGAAAGCGTAGCCCTTATCCTTGCGTCGCGAAGCGGGCGCTTCAAGCGGATGCTGTTCACGACGTGCCGGAATTGTATGTCCACCGGCTCCGTGGTGAGTACGCCGTCCTTTATCCTGCCCTTTGTTGTCGCGCGATAGGCCGGGTCCTGATCCATTGCATAAGTCGCATATTCCAGAGGCACCCGCGTCGGGCTGAGCTGAATGGGATCGGCATTGGCGTAAAGACCGACCTTGACCGAAACGTCATTCCGCAAGTCGTCGACATCGTCCAGCGTCACCACCATGCCCCAGGCACCGGTCAGCATCTCGATCTCGAACTGGTTGGAAGGACCATCCGGTCGATAGGATGGGCTGCAGCCAACGGCGCGGAAAAACTGATTGTCGATGCCTTTGAGGCCGCTCTTGCCGTTAAAGTCGAGCAATCCTGAAACGACATCTTTTTCCGAGCGCGAAACTTTTCCGTCAAGGTCTAGCCCTGGGACCAGAATGTCGGGATTGTCGAAAATCCGGAAGTGGGTGTCGGGTGGGGCAAGCTCGGGGTGGACGCAATAGTTGCTGCCATCAGGGCTGGCGGAAATGGCTCGGCCTCCCGCTTCCTTGCGCTCGCCATAACCTTCATCCGTTTCTCCCGGACGGCGCTGGCCTTCGACCGACATCGCAAAAATTTCGGCAACATTTTTGGACATGCCATTGGGGCAGGCCTCGGCATCGCTCGCATCATTGTCATGCGCCCAGCCAAAGGACGTAATCACGAAACCGGCTTTGTTATCGATGAGAAAACTGCCCGCCGGTGGAGTGGCGGTTTCACTGCCGAACGTCAAATATCCGGCTCCCGCTGCGATCAGCGCCCCCGTTGCGCCAATCGCCAGCAACTTTTGATATCGCGGCATCTGCTCCAGCATCGACCTCTCCAACTCGCCTGCCTCCCTGTGCACTTACAGGAGTGAAGCCCCGAACGATCGATTTTCGATTCGCTCGCCTTCAAACTTTCACCCATGTTACTAACAGTCTTGCAAGAAACGGCAAGCCGTAATAGTAAAGGCGCGATCAAGGCCTGACAGGGGCCTCCCTTTACGAAAGTTGCGAGAGTATCTATGGCGCGTCCCCTTTCTGCCACCGACGATCAGATAATGGAGGCCGCACAGAAGGTGCTGGCCTTGCGCGGGCCCAACGGGTTCAGCGTTTCCGAAGTGGCGCGCGAACTGTCGCTTTCCAGAGCCGCGATAACATTGCGTTTTAAAAGCGCACAAAATTTGAAGCAGATAGTTCTCCTTCGCAACGCCGAGCTGTTCAGGGCAAGGCTCAAAGGCTTGCAGTTGAGAAAAGGGGCAGAGGGACTTGTCGAAATTGCCGAACTTATCGGCGAAATGTCCGGAGGTCGGCAGAATTTTTCTGATTATATTTCCCGCTATGCTGCCAACGTGAATGATCCCGATGCGCTGGAAATAGAACAGCAGCGTGGACAGATAATGCGGGAAGCGATCCTTAAGGTCATGCCCGAAACGGTGGTCCTGCCGGAAGATGCAGCCGATGCTTTCATGGCTCATCTTACGGGATCGCTGATGAACTGGCAGGGACGCACCAATATTTCCGCGAGCAGTTTTTTGAAGGAACGCACGATTAAATGGCTTCGTCTTGTTGGCATATCTTGTGACGAAAGCGATATCGGATCAGCAAAATGACAGGCGGGAGAGAAAGCGCAAAGGAGCCGGCAAATAGCCGCAAATGGGAGCATGGCGGTTCCCTTGTTTTGCTACTCCTTATCATCGGCAGCGCCGTTGCCGCATTTGTTTTCTGGCCGAAACCCTTACCCCCTGCGCCTGCGCTGAACACTTTGGCAGCGAGTGCAGAAAAAGGCGCCTATCTGGCGAAAATAGGCAATTGCGCCGCCTGTCACACGACAACTGGCAAAGCACCTTATGCTGGCGGACACATGTTCGAAACGCCCTTCGGAAAACTTTTTTCAACCAATATCACATCCGATGAGAAACATGGCATTGGCGCGTGGAATTTTGCCCAATTCCACAGGGCCATGAAACATGGTCAACGGGCCAATGGCGACCATCTCTACCCGGCATTTCCCTATACTTCATTTGCAAGAATGAGCGACGAGGACATCGGGTCGCTCTATCTCTTTCTGACCAACGTGGACGCGGTCCCTGAACCCAATAGAGAAAATGCGCTCGATTTTCCGTTCAATAACCGTTTCCTCCTCTATTTCTGGAAAAGGCTGTTCCTTGACAGCGATAGTTATATCACCGACCCTGAAAAATCGGTTGCCTGGAACCGCGGGAATTATCTGGTGGAGGGCGTTGCCCACTGCGGGGCCTGCCACACGCCGCGCAATTTCGTCGGAGCAGCAAAATCAGGTCAGGCGCTACAGGGCGGAACTTATGTCGACAAAGTTGCAAGCGGTGAACATAAGCTGTGGGCAGCACCGGATATCACGCCAGGCCCCCACGGGCTTGCTGCATGGGATGAGAAGGACATCATCAACTATCTGACGACCGGGAAAAACGGCCATGCCGTTGTCCATGGGCCAATGAACGGGGTTTTTGCTTCGACCGCCAGCCTGAGCCGGGATGACGCAACCGCCATTGCTCGATATCTGCACCAGAAATCTCCCGGTGCCCGACGGATCGACTGGCCATCGCTGGGTGGTCGGGCCGCCAAAGGCGAGATCATTTATACCGTGCATTGCGGCACATGCCATCTTCCCGATGGCAAGGGTGACAAGATACTCGGCGTTCCTCTGACCCGAAATGCGCTCGTGCAGGCGGCAGACCCTGCCTCGCTCATCAACGTGATACTCTACGGTCCGGACTTGCCGCCGCCTCCCTTCGACTCGAAGCGCACGGTGATGAAGCCTTTCGGCAAGCGCTTATCGGATGAGGATATCGCCTCACTGGCAACCTATTTGCGGGGCAGCTTCGGTAATATAGCCAGCGCTGTTTCTCCCGATCAGGTCAGGAAACAGAGATAAGCAATGATCGAAGACGTTGACGAAGCTCCGGATCACTTAGATATGTCACCTCGGCTATTATCGGGCATTTTGGCGGAATCCATGGAAGCCCCCCCCCTGAGACGCCTTCCATCCTCTTCATATTAACGTAAGTGCTCGAGTTGACGCAGCAACCTACCCTGCGTCGAATCAATAATACATCAGGGAAGTTTGTCTGGAGGCCCGACCCGGAATCGAACCGGGGTGCGCGGATTTGCAATCCGCTGCGTCACCACTCCGCCATCGGGCCGGAGAGAGCGCGCGAATTGCTTCGCTTTGCCGCGAAAGTCAACCCAAAGTTGCGTCCTCCATTTCCGACGCTGAATAATATGCAAAATTGCCAATTGTCGCGCAAAAGACGCAGTCAGCACAAATTCGCCGGAATCCATCTTGGCGCACGTGCCAAGGCGGGCTAGAAGCGACAAAATCTCGGCCATAGTGTATTGTATTCATAATACAGAAATGGCATGGACGCAAAATATTCATTGCGAGGATCAACGCTTGGGCCACGAAAATTTCAAACAAATGCGGAAAGCCATGGTGGTGAGTCAGCTGCGCACTACCGAGGTCAGTGATCCGCGGGTTATTGCAGCGATGAGTCACATCGCTCGGGAAGACTTTGTCCCGTCTGCCCAGCGCAGCTTCGCTTACGCCGACCGCGGCGTGCAAATCGGCGAAGGCCGGGCTCTCAATCCCCCGCTTACCACCGGACGACTGCTGAACGTGGCGCATGTCACGAAGGATGATAATGTCCTGCTCATTGGCGCGGCCACTGGTTATACGGCTGCCGTACTGTCGCAGCTCGCTGGCTCCGTCACCGCGATTGAACAAAATCCGAAACTGGCCGCCATGGCGGTTAAGAATCTGGCAGATAATGACAACATCACCCTCGAAACGGCCAATCATGCAACCGGGTGGGACGCATCGGCACCTTATTCGGTGATCGTTATCGACGGACTGGTGGAGCAGATTCCCCAGAGTCTGATCGATCAACTCGCGCCGGACGGGAGGATAGTCGCAGCGGTCATGCATGATGGCGTGTCCCGTCTGGCCCTGGGTCATACCGCAGGCGCACATGTCGGCTATCAATATTTTGCCGATTGCGGGGCCTGCTCCCTACCCGGCTTTGAAAAAGCAAAAAGCTTTGAATTTTAAGACGTTCGGGAGAGTGATGACATGAGCAGATGCCGCCTTTTCCTTGGTACAGCTATCGTGGCCTTGCTGTCAGTTCCTGCGCAAGCCGACACACTGCGCGATGCACTGGAAGCCGCTTATCAGACAAACCCCACTCTGTCGGGTGCGCGTGCTGCACAGCGAGCTACCGACGAGTCCGTTGCCATCGCCAAAGCCGACGGCCGGCCGAGTGCCACCAGTGATTTCGGCTTTCAGGAAAATTTTCTTCGCAGCGCCAATAGCTTCACCGCGCCACTACGCCAGTCTACGGCAGGTGGATCAATAGACGTTCCGATCTATTCCGGCGGCGCCGTAAAAAATGCTGTCCGTGCCGCTCGCACGAGAGTGGAGGCTGGTCAGTTTGACCTGCGCGCGACCGAAGCGAGCATATTCAGTAATGTGGTCGCCACTTATATGGATGTCATCCGCGATTCGGCGATCGTCAAACTGAACCGGGCCAATGTCGGTGTCCTCTCTGTCAATCTGGATGCGACGAGCGACCGGTTTGAAATTGGCGATTTGACCCGAACCGACGTTGCACAGTCAGAATCCCGGCTGGAGACTGCCAAGAGCGATCTGGAAACCGTCCGCGCAAGCCTGATCCGCAGCAAGGAAAATTATATCGCCTTGGTCGGTCACGAGCCTGGTGATCTTGAGCCTCCTCCACCCTTGCCCAACTTGCCAGAAACCCCGGACCAGGCCGTTGATCTGGCGTTGACCTATAATCCGGACTTGCTCGCCGCCAAGGAGCGCAGCGAAGCCGCTGAATTTGATATAAAGACCGCCCGAGCCGGCAACAAGCCGCGGGTATCCACCTATGCCCAGGGGCGCTATTTGAATTATCATGGCACGCTGGGCGGGAATATCGCGGGCACAACCTTCATTCAGGAACAATCGACCGCCGAAGTCGGCATCCGGGCAACCATGCCAATTTATCAAGGCGGACGACCCGCTGCGCAAATTCGTCAGGCACAGGCGCGTTCCGGCCAAGCCTACGAGCAGTTGATCGCGATTGAGCGCGATGTGATCTCGCAGACCCGCGCTGCCTATTCCAGCTGGCGCGCGTCGGAACGGGTTATCCAGTCCTCGGAACGGGCCGTGGCCGCCGCGAGCCTGTCACTGGAAGGCGTGCGCGCGGAAAATTCCGTTGGCAACCGGACCATTTTGGACATTTTGAACGCCGAACAGGAATTGCTCAACGCTCAGGTGCAATTGGTGACCGCACGCCGCAACAGCTATGTCGCGGGTTTTTCGCTGCTAGCAGCCATGGGCCGGGCAGAAGCACGCGATCTCGGGCTGGAAGGCGGACCGCTTTATGATCCTGACGTCAATTACGAGAGGGTCGACGATATGTTTTACGACTATCAAAGCGATCGCAATCCACAACCACAGGCAACCAGGACCGTTGACACTCAGGCGCAAAAAGCGGAGATAGAGGCGTTGCCTGAAACACCGAAGCGCCAGTAGAGCAAGTGGTGGCAATCGGTTCCGGCATCGGGTCACTAGATTTGAGGGTTTCGTAAATGGCAGAGCAGAATCGGGAATCGTCAATGGAGGAAATCCTTTCATCGATCAAACGCATCATCGCCGAAGACAAGGCGATTGATGAGGAACGCCCCCTCCCCCGCCGCAAAGCCGCTCAGAAACCAGCGCTGCAGGCCGTTCCCGATATAATTCCTGCAGACAGGAATGAAGAAATTCTGGAATTGACCGACGAATTGCAAGAACATCAAAATTCATCCGCTCACGGTGTGTTTGGCGACCGCCGCAAGGAAGAACGGCTAATCGACGACAACAAGCTGGACAGCATGCGCCAGTCGCTTTCGGCCCTGGTTGAAAAAGAAGCGATGGAACGTCGTCCAGCGGCCTTATCCGACAGAGGCACTTCGCTGGAAGACATGACCCGCGACTTGATGCGGCCGATGATCAAACAATGGCTGGATGCCAATTTGCCGGATCTTGTCGAGGAACTGGTGGCGCGGGAAATCCAGCGACTGAGCGAGAAATAGGCCTGCATACCTGATCTCAATTGCCTTGTCGGACAGTCGTGCTAGACTGTGAACCATGACAAAAATTTTCAAAACATTCACCACGGCCCTGTTTCTGACGGGTGCCGTTATTCCTACATTCGCATCGGCCAGACCGATGACAGTGGAAGATCTCGCCACGCTGAAACGAATGGGGTCGGTCACCATTTCTCCCGATGAGAAATGGGCCGCCTATGATGTCACTGAAACCGATCCGGCGACTTACGAACGATCCAGTGCGCTATATCTGCTGGACGTCACCACAGAAAATGCTGTTCCTCGTCGCATTGTCGACAAGGCAGGGAAAAGCGAACATAGCCCGTCTTTCGCGCCGGATGGCAGTCTCTATTATCTGAGCGATGCCAGTGGTTCGGAGCAGCTTTGGCACGCAGATATTGCCGCTGGCGCTGATGGCGAAAATCCGGTTCAGGCGAGTGATCTGAAAACCGATATTGCCGGCTTCAAGCTGTCGCCAACCGGTGAACAAATCGCGCTTTGGGGTGATATTGCAAGAGACTGCCCAACCTTTGGTTGCGAGACCGATGGGAATCGGGCCGAACCCGGACCGGGCACCGGCCGCGAATATGATGAGCTTTTCATCCGTCACTGGTCGAGCTGGGAAACGCCAGGCAATTACAGCCGGATATTCGCCTTTGGCCTGGAAGACGGAAAAATTGTCGGCGAAGGATCAGCGCTCGACGGTGATCTTGTCGGCGACAGTCCCTCCAAACCATTTGGCGGCGGTGAGGAAATTAATTGGGTTCCGGGAGAGGACGGCGTCTTCTTTGCACTGAGAATTGCGGACCGCAATGAGCCCAGGTCGACCAATATAGATATTTATGGCGCCAAGGTCGATGGCGAGGAAACGGTCAATTTCACAAGCCAAAACAAGGCTACAGACACATTGCCGGCCTTTTCGTCCGATGGCGAATGGCTGGCGTGGGCGGCGATGGAGCGGCCGGGATATGAAGCCGATCAGCTTGTCGTAAAATTGCGCAAACAAGGCAGCGATGAAAGCGAAGCCATTGCTCTGACCAAGGAATGGGACCGGTCGGTCGGTTCGATCGTCTGGACGCCCGACGATAAATATCTCATTGTCACTGCGCAGGACGTGCTTGATCATCCGGCGTTCGCAGTGGAAGTCGAGACAGGCAAGGTCACCCGCCTGACAGCCGAAGGCAATGTCGGTACAACCATTCCGTTGCAGGACGGCTCGCTTATTTACACGATGAACAGCCTGCAAGCACCCACCGACCTATACAGGCGTGCGGCGGACGGGACGGTGAAGCAGCTGACCAATATAAATGGGCGCGAACTGGCCGAAATCGACAAGGTTGAGATTCAGCGTTTTAATTTTTCAGGCGCAGGTGGTGAAAAGGTCTGGGGCCAGATCATCAAGCCCGCAGGCGTGACAGGCAAGCTGCCGATGGCCTTTCTGGTCCATGGCGGGCCACAGGGCAGTTTCGGCAATAGCTGGTCGACCCGCTGGAATCCCAAAGTAATGGCGGCGCAAGGCTATGCGGTGGTCACCGTCGATTTCCACGGCTCGACTGGTTACGGCCAAAAATTCACCGACAGCATCAATCTGGACTGGGGTGGCAAGCCGCTGGAAGACCTGAAAAAAGGCTATGCGGCGGCGGTCAAGATCGACAAGCAGATTGATGGCGAGAGATCCTGCGCCTTGGGTGGCTCCTATGGCGGTTATATGATGAACTGGATTGCGGGCAACTGGCCCGACCGGTTTGACTGCCTGATCAACCACGCCGGTGTATTTGATCTTCGCGCGATGGCGCTGAGCACAGAAGAGCTCTGGTTCGATCAGTGGGATCACGGCGGCAACTGGTGGTCGCGGCCCAATCCGGAAAAATGGAATCCGGTGAACAAGATCACCAACTGGAAAACCCCAACACTGTTCATTCATGGCGAGAAGGATTTCCGGATCCCCTACACCCAGAGTATCATGCCGTTCACCGTTGCTCAGGAAATGGAGATTCCATCCAAGCTGCTGATATTCCCGGATGAAAACCACTGGGTACTAAAGGGCAAGAACAGCGTGCAATGGTACCGGACGGTGTTTGACTGGATGGGTAAATGGACAGCTGCTGGAGAGCAGGAAGGCAAAGGCCAATGAGCTTTTTTCCGACGGAGGATCGTGAAGGCACAATCATCGTCACGCTGACCAACGGCGAACGCAACACGCTCCACCCGGAACTCCTGAAAGAGGGGATCGCGGTCTTCGGGACATTGGCCGAAAACCCACCGGAGAGCGGTATTGTTCTGACCGGGGCTGGCGAACATTTCACCTGCGGAATGGATACGAAAATCGCGGCAACTCTGGACAAGGCGGGCCAGAAACAGGCGGCTGCGGCGATCGACTCATTTGCAGCGTCACTGCACCGCCTGCCATGCGCGGTAGTGGTTGCGCTCAACGGCAACACCATTGGCGCTGGCGGGATCATGGCGCTGGCAGCGGACTGGATTGTCGCGGCGCAAGGCGACTACAAAATCGGCCTGCCCGAAGCCAAGGCTGGCCTGCCTTTCCCTCCGGTGCCGCAAGCCATCCTTGATCACTGGCTCGATCCGGTCTGGCGGCGACGGCTCGCTCTGTCCTCGCATTTGCTGACACCGGTAGAAGCCTTGAGCGCGGGACTGGCTGACGAGTTGGCGGATCCGGGCCAGTTGCTCGATCAGGCCGTAGCGCGCGCACGGGAACTGGCCGCGCAACCGGGTTTCAAGGCCTGCAAACGGCAATTGCGTGCCAAGGCCAATGCCGAGATTGATGCTATTTTGAACGGTTGAGTGGGGGCCGAGTGCTCCGCACTGGATGCGGAGCTCTGAGAGGCTAGGATCGCACTTCCCTTTATAGCGCTCCGCATCAAGTGCGGAGCACAACACTGTTGTCTCCCGCCAAAAGCAATGCCAAAGACCCAGCCATGACCTTAGATAAAAATTTCGACCCCGCCGCCATCGAAGCGCGCTGGTATGAGCATTGGGAAACCAAGGGCCTTTTCCGTCCCGAGCGCGATGATCGCGAGCCGTTCACGGTTGTGAACCCGCCCCCCAATGTTACCGGATCGCTGCATATCGGCCATGCGCTGGATAATACGCTGCAGGATATCATCATCCGGCACGAACGGCTGAAGGGCAAGGACGCGCTGTGGGTCGTCGGCATGGATCATGCGGGCATTGCTACCCAGATGGTGGTCGAGCGCCAGATGAACGAACGCCAGCAGAAACGCACCGATTTCTCTCGCGAGGAATTTGTCGAGAAAGTCTGGGAGTGGAAAGAGGAAAGCGGCGGCACGATCACCAGACAGCTGCGCCGTCTCGGCTGTTCGATGGACTGGTCGAACGAACGCTTCACAATGGACGAGGGCATGAACGAGGCCGTGCTCAAGGTCTTTGTCGATCTCTATAATGACGGCCTGATCTACCGCGACAAGCGCTTGGTCAACTGGGACCCTGCGCTGAAAACCGCGATCTCCGATCTTGAAGTCGAGACGGTCGATACCAAAGGCAGTTTCTGGCATTTCAAATATCCGCTGGCCGACGGCGTGACCTTGGATGATGGGCGCGACTATATCGAGGTCGCGACGACCCGGCCGGAAACGATGCTGGCCGATATGGCGGTTGCGGTGCATCCATCGGACGAGCGCTACAAGAGCGTGATCGGCAAGGAAATCGAGCAGCCAATCACCGGGCGCCGGTTCAAGATCGTTGCCGACGAACATGCCGACCCGGAACTGGGGTCGGGCGCGGTGAAGATCACGCCGGGCCATGACTTCAACGATTTCGAGGTCGGCAAGCGCGCGGGCTTTGCGGCCAGCGAGATGCTCAACATGCTCGATGGCGAGGCCAATGTCTGCCAGACCGCCGACGGGCTGGTGCCGGGCGAATATATCGGACTGCACAGGTTTAGGAAAGATGGCGTCGATGGTGCCCGTGAACTGGTTGTCCAGCGGCTGAAGGAACAGGGTTTCCTGCTTCCGCATGTTTCAAAAAATAAGGACGGTGAAGAAGTTGAACATGACGCCGAGCCGCGCACCATCGCGACGCCGTTCGGTGATCGCGGCGGCGTGGTGATCGAGCCGTGGCTGACCGACCAATGGTATGTCGATGCAGAAACGCTTGCGCAGCCTGCAATCGAGGCAGTGAAATCGGGCGCGATCGAGATCGTCCCCAAAAGCTGGGAAAAAACCTATTATAACTGGATGGAGAATATCCAGCCATGGTGTGTCAGCCGCCAGCTGTGGTGGGGGCATCGCATTCCGGCCTGGTTTGGTGACGACGGGAAAATCTACGTCGCAATGAACGAAGAGGAAGCACAAAGCCAGGCTGGTAACGACGTAAATCTGACACAGGACGAAGACGTCCTCGATACATGGTTCTCCTCCGCGCTCTGGCCTTTCGGCACCCTAGGCTGGCCGGAACAGACCAAGGATCTCGAACGCCATTACCCCAATGACCTGCTGATCTCCGGCTTTGACATCCTGTTCTTCTGGGATGCGCGAATGGCGATGCAGGGCATCCAGTTCATGAAGGAAGTGCCGTGGAAGAGGCTCTATCTGCACGGGCTGGTCCGCGCCGAAGACGGCTCCAAGATGTCCAAGTCGAAGGGTAATGTTGTCGATCCGCTTGGCCTGATCGATCAATATGGCGCCGACGCATTGCGTTTTTTCATGGCGGCAATGGAAAGTCAGGGCCGCGACATCAAGATGGATGACAAGCGCGTCGAGGGCTATCGCAATTTCGCGACCAAATTGTGGAATGCCTCGCGCTTTTGCGAAGTGAGCGGCATTGGCGCCAGCAAGACGCTCGCTGCCCCGGAAGCCGCCTTGCCCGTCAATCGCTGGATCATCAGCGAAGTTGTCGAAACGCAGCGCGCACTCGACAAGGCGCTGACCGACCTGCGCTTCGATGCGGCAGCCAACACCATCTATCATTTTACTTGGGACCGGTTCTGCGACTGGTATCTCGAACTGATCAAGCCGGTGTTGCAGGGTGAGGATGCCGGCGCGGCAGATGAAACCCGTCTCGTCGCCGGCTGGGTGCTCGACCAGATCATTGTCATGCTCCACCCGTTCATGCCGTTCATTACGGAAGAGCTCTGGCATAGCATGGGTGATAGAGAATATGACCTGATAGTAGCCAAATGGCCCGCGCCAAAAACGGAAATCGACGAAGAAGCGAAAGCAGAAGTAGACTGGCTTATTCGCCTTATCTCGGCAACGCGGACTGCAAAAGTCGAACTCAATATTCCACCCGGAACGAAAATGTCAGCCCATGTGCGCGATGGTGATGATGCCCTCGCAAAGCGTATCGCGCGCCAAGGCTCTGCACTGGACCGCGTTGGCAGGCTGGAGAGCTTTTCCTTTGATGCTGCTCCGGAAGGCGCGACCGCCCAGATCGTGGTGGACGGCGCAACCTATGTGCTGCCGCTGGCAGGCGCAGTCGATTTCGAAGCCGAAAAGGCGCGGCTATGTAAGGCGCTGGAAGCGTCGCAGAAAGAGGCAAAGTCATTGTCTGGCCGTCTTGGGAACCCCAATTTTGTCGAGAAGGCCAAACCGGAAGCGGTCGAAAAAGCCCGCTCCGATCTGGCAGAGAAAGAGGCAGAGACCGAGCGGTTGCAGGCGGCTATTGATCGCTTGGGTTAATTTCGATTCTGCGCAGGCAGGAGGCCATTTCCATTGTAGCTAAGCCAGGAACTATCCGAAGGAGATGCCTCGCCTGTCCGGGGCACCAGCTTTAGCTATCTCGGTCAGCTATCGTCTCCGCGACGCATTTTCTCCGCCCCTGCCCGCATTTTCACGGCGCCTTCGCGCATTTTTTCCGCGCTAAGCCGCAGTTTGGGAGCGCTTTCCAGCAATTGCTGAGCCGTGACTTCAGTGTTTCTTCGCTCATTCTGGCGCACTGCCTCACCTGCACGGGAAAGCGAGTCGTTTTCTAACCGGTCAGCATAAGCCTCCATTTCATCGGCCCCGCGCAGCATCTTGTCCGCACCCTTTTCCATTCCCTCTGCACCCTCAGCCGAACCGAGTTTCACCTGGGCCTTGATGTCGCTAGCAAGCGTTTCGCTCCATGCTGCATGCTGTTGGTTTTTAACGTCCTGCGCGTCACTGGCCATCGCTGGCCATACCGACGCGGCGACCAGTCCCAATACCGCGATCAACGGAAAATAGCGCTTATCAACCATCAAATCTTCCACATCATACTGTCGCGCACAATGCGCGGCTTATGACTACAGATGTAATCGATTATGAAAGGCTTGATACTGACTATCGATCAACAGCCGAGGAAAATGGACAAACGGCCTGGAAGTTAGTTATCGGCCTTGCGCTCTCCAGCGTTTGATAACCCGCTGGATGATCTCCTCTTCGCCGCCGCGTTCGCGCCACAGTTCTGAGAATATGGGATCTTCCGAAGCCGGTCGGCGTTCCTCAGCCAGCGTATCCAGCGAGACACGGATCGGGATCGCAACACCTTCCCCACAGCAGATCACCTCACGATTCCGCAGGGCGGGGATGGAATCGAGGAAACCGCGCGCCCCTTCCGGCATGGCAGCCTTCACAAAGGACTGATCGCGGTCATTGTTCAATCGCATAGACAGGATCGTACCACATTGCGAGAGCACACCTTCGGCGAGATCGGATGGCCGCTGCGTGATCAGGCCGAGCGAAACGCCATATTTCCGGCCTTCCTTGGCGATCCGGCTGAGAATGTCCCGGACAGCGCTTTCCTCGGCAACGTCATCATTGGGAATGTAGCGATGCGCTTCCTCGCACACCAAAAGCATTGGTCGCTGTGGTTCATTGCGCGCCCAGATTGCATAATCAAATACCAGCCGACTGAGCACGGACACCACCGTAGGCGTGATCTCTGACGGCATTGCCGAGACATCGATAATTGAAATCGGCTTGCCTTCGGACGGTAGTCTGAAAATCTTGGTAAGAAAGCTTGCCATTGTATCACCGACGAGCATGCCGGAGAACATGAAGCTGTAACGCGGATCAGCCTTGATCTCGTCAATCTTGCTTTTCAGGCGCTGATAGGGAGCGCTGTTGGTTGCCTTGTCAAGCTTGCCCATTTCATTCTGAAGGATCGTTGTCAGATCGGACAGCAAATAGGGCACGGGTGAATCCACGGTCAGCTTTGCGACACTAACTCCCCCCTGATTTTTGGCTTTCGCGGCGAGCAGACATTTCGCGAGAATGTCACAGTCCATCTGCTTGGCATCGCCTCTCGACTGAACAAACACTTCGCAATGCTCTCGAAAGTTCATCAACCAGTAAGGCAGATTCAGGTTATTCACATCGAATATCTTGCCGTTATCCTTGAACGCTGCCCCATATTCACCATGCGGGTCGATCATCAGGATATGGCCTTCGGGTGCCAGATCGCAGATTTTATGCAGGATTAGCGCTGCCGCAGTCGACTTACCAGTACCGGTAGAACCGAGAAGGGCAAAATGTTTACCGAGCATGGCATCAACATAGAGTGCGCCGCGGATATCGTTTGTGGGATAGACCGTGCCGACCTCGACATTGGCGCGGCCGTCAGAAGCATAGACCTGTTTGAGATCCGCTGTCGTCACTGCATAAACTATCGACGCTGGCGTCGGGTAGCGGGTGACGCCGCGGCGGAAATTGTAAATTTGACCGGTCAGCTTTTCCTCATCCCCTTCACCCAGGAAATCGATCTCGGCAACCACCAAGCCCGACTGTCCTTCATAGAGTCTCTGAGTGCGGATATTGGCCAGCAACCAAGTCTGACCGACACGGATTTTGACCTGACTGCCCACTTGGCCAGCCATTTTCACAGTTGGATCAGGGTGCTCCAGCAATCCGCCAAGTACAGCGGTGTCCATGACAATTTTGGAACCCGATCCAGCGATTTCGATGACCTCGCCGATTTTATAGCCTTCGCTCCGCTTTGAATCGGCACCGTGGTTCTCATCACGCTGCGGTTCCCTGTCCGAATCCGGGAGTGGCCTTGCGGCAGGGAAGTTGTGAGAACCCATATCGGACATTGGCGTTTTCCTGTTTTACTGGTCAGGGCACCAGACTAGTCGATCATGGTTAAGAAAGATTTACTGCCACTATAGAAGGCAAGGCCCAAGAGTTGGCCAGCGTCAAGCACTCATCACATCTTGCGGAACAGATAGCCAGCGGACCAGCCCAGGAAAACCGAAATGAATACAGCTATGAGACCATAGAGGAAGCCGTTATTCTGGGAAAGATTGGTGATGAACCGTCCCATTCCGATTTTTTCAATGGTGATATCCTTGACTTCGGCCGCCTCCACCCTGCCGTCGATAACAAGGAAGGTTTCCGCAGTATAATCGCCCACTGGCACGCTGGCTGGCAAATTAATCCGCGCCTGATACAAGACACTGTTGGTGATTTTTACGCTATTGGGCAGGTTCTTGAAAAGATTTTCCCGGGAATTCAGATCGACCAGTCCGTCGACGAAGCGATCCAGTTCGCGACTGTCGATCGCGCCAGCCGGCGAGAGCTGCAAATGATGCAGTCCCAACTCGTAGATGTCTGCGGTTTTGCTATCCACGATATCGTCAATCGGTTTCGAGGAAGCCACCGCGTAAAAACCGGGGGAGGAACGGAATTCACTGCTCGCGGCGTTAATCCAGATACCGGCGATTTGCTGCTTTTCACGCACGACAATCGATTCAACCGGTCCCTTGAGCACAACCACGATATCAGCCCGGTCAGTATTGCGGGTGCCCGGTGGATAGGTGATAGCCCCAAAAAGCAGCAATTGGGCACCGTTGAAATCGCCTCTGATACTGATTCGGTCCTGCGATACTTCGGGAACCAGAACCGGGGTTGCGGCGATGCTGAACATGGCGATGCCGAATATCGCGAGTATACGAGAAAAAAAGATGTGACGCCGGGTCACAAGAGTTGCACCGTGTAAATTTCGTCTGGCTGGAATCCCAGCCCCAATGCCATGCGTATCGCAACAATCAGCACCATGGCTGCCAGGCTCAGCCGCAAATATTCAGGCCGCATCCGTTGAGCGAATTTTGCGCCCAGTTGCGCGCCTGTTACGCTACCCAGTAACAAAAGCGAGGCTAAAACGATATCAACCGCACGGGTGGTCATGCTGTGCATCATTGTAGACGCGATGGTTACGAACAGGATTTGGAACAGTGAGGTACCGACGACGACTTGGGCGCCCATGCCAAGCAAATAGAGCATGGCCGGGACCATGATGAACCCGCCGCCAACGCCAAGCAACATGGTCAAAATGCCCGTCAGCAAGCCGAGTATAAATGGCGCGATAGGCGAAATATAAAGACCGGAGCGGTAAAAGCGCCATCGAAATGGCAAATTGGCCACCAGGGGATGATGGCGCCTCTTCCTCGCCGGCATTGGTTTGCCAGCACGCAACGCTCTGACGCTCTGCAGGGATTCCTTGAACATCAGCCCGCCAATGCTCGATAGCATCAGGACATATAATACGTTGATGACCGTATCTATCTGTCCCCAACTCTGCAAAATCTGAAACAGCCCGGTTCCAATAATGGTTCCAACAAGACCGCCGGCCACCAATATAGCCCCCATCCGAAAATCCACCCCCTTGCGACGCATATGGGCGGCGACACCTGAAATGCTGGACCCTGTTACCTGGGTAGATGCAGAAGCGGCTGCAACTGTTGGGGGAATGCCATAAAAAATCAGCAGCGGAGTGGTCAGAAATCCACCGCCGACCCCGAACATACCCGACAAGATCCCCACCAGTCCGCCGAGCAGGATGATGACGAAAGCATTTACCGAAAGATTGGCGATTGGTAGGTAGATGTCCATATGGCTATGGGACTAATCTCTTTTTGTTGCGGGATAAAGAGCATTGCCGTCTGCAGGGCGATAAAACAGAGGACTGGCCGAGCAGATCGGGAATATGGTCTGATCAGAAGCCCGCTGAAACGGTTATCGCCGCTCCGCTCCCGGGTCGGGCATTGCCCGCGACCCGAAGCCGCCAGTCGACCGCGATGCGTGCTGATATAACCCCGACCGGGGCCACCAATGAAACGCGCGGTCCGACGTCCATTCGGCTGATGTGGCGTTGACCGCCTGCCCACGCTCCTGGACCAATTGAGAGCTTCGTGAGACCCAATTCCGCTATCGGACGTTGCAATGTCGCCGATCCGTCAAAGAAATAGGTTTCATTCTGTCCCATGACATAGCCCGCCTGTGCATATGTCTCGAGTGCAAATTTCTCGAAAATCTGTTCGGGGCCAGAACCGCCAGTGACATAGAAAGCTGTCCGGGAATCATCTCCCGAGCTGGCGTCAAACCGTTGTTCCGCGTGCAGAGTCACAGGAAGCTTTCGAACCGGGCGGATGCGCGCACCCAGGGCGATTTCCTTCTGGCTCCAAGGAGCCAGCGCAGCCGAGAGGCGACCGTAGAGGGACATTTCGGGGAGCGGCCTGTCCAATATGCGATAGGACAGAATTGCTCCGGCCTGGCTACCGCCATATTGGCCATTGGATATAGAGCCTACTCCTGTGGCGTGCCCCTCCTGTTTTATCCCGGAATCCTGACGGGCGTACATCCAGAAATAAGCGCCGATGCTGTTGCCCTGTTGATCCACCGACGGATTGGGGAAACGCTGAATTATACTGGGTGCGTTTGCTAATTCGACGCCAGACCTTGCTAAAGGGCTCTGCAGGGAAAAAGTGCGAACATCATCGGAGTCTTGCCATGGCGAAAGGCTAGGAACCGGTCTCCTTGTGACTGGCCACCCTGCAGTAGATAATCTGCCAGTACCGCGGTTCGCTGTCGCCAAGGGGAAATATCTGTGTTTTGTACCTCCGTCCTGCTGACTTTTCCTTGGCATAAGCAAAGGCGATACGAGCTGCGCTTGCTTTTTCCTTCTCTTATAATCCTTCGCGGCATTGCTGGTCACCAAATCCAACGGCTTCCAAGCGATATTCGCGGGGCTATTCGACATGACAACCCGCAACAATATCCAGATCGCCGCCAAACTTGCCATTGCACGTAACGGCGCACCGGCAGCGGACCGCAGCAAGAGGTCAGCCTCTGTCGCGTACGGAATAATGCGGCTTTAGCTGCTTTATATTCTGTGCGTCCGGATAAAAATGCGTCGTTTTTTCCCAATGGGCAGGACGACCGGCAAGCTGGCCAATATATTGGCCGAGAGCACGCCAGACGGCCATGATATTGATCAGATTGGCCACGATAGTCCGGGGGATCGACAAGAACGCTTCTCGCACTCCGTAAAGGGCAAGGACAAAATAGAATTTCATCAGCAGCCGCCACAACAGGAACCCGGCATTGAGGAACAATGTTAATTTCAGAAATTCCGAAATGGGCTGGGGTTTGTAGACTTCGATCAGGTCGGCGAATATCAATATGCCCATCAAAATAACCGCGACATAGGCGATAGCCAGAATAATGGCTGCAAAGCTGGCCTTGCGATCGCGCAGGCGCATCCAATTTTCCCGCCAGCTGTTTTTCCAGCCCAGTCGATCCCATCCTGACAAGGAAATTCCTGCCATCCACCGGCTTTTCTGACGGATGGCGTCTTCGAGTTTCTCCGGGAAAAATTCCTGCGTTGCCACCAGCTGCCCGTCTAGATCTCGCAGCCGTGCAAAAATACCACGAGCCTCTCCGCCAGTCAGATTGAGCCCCAGTTCATAATCTTCGGTCAAGCTCTCCGCATCAAAAGGTTTCCCCTGTGTTCGCACGGACAGCTTTTGCAGCGCATCCCGGGAGAATGCGCAGCCCACACCGGCCGACGGTATGGATGCGCCCAGAGCCTCGCGCAGCACCATTTGCTTGCCATGCAATTCGGCAAACTCGTCGCAATAATGACCCGCAATCCAACGCGATCCTTTGGCCCGGCGCGGAATGACCGGCAATTGTACCAAGGTGGCGCGGCCGATCAGATGTGCGAAAAGCCTTAGTGCCTCGGGATGAACGAGATCCTCCGCATCGTGCAGAATGATCGCCGCATAATTGGCCTTTTCTTCGATTTCGTCGCGACATAGGGCGTCCCAGAGATGATTGAGGCAATCCGCCTTGGTGGTCGGTCCGTCTCGTTGACAAATAACAATCCTAATCTTCGCACTACCGGTAGACGCCGATGCCACAGCCGCGATGGTTTCTGCGTCATTGGGGTAGCAGCCAACGTAAATACGATATTCGCTCGCCGTCCATTGCCGCAAACAGCGCCGTAGCATGGCACCGATAACCGGCGCCTCTTTCCAGGCGGGCACGAATATCGCCAGGCGGCATTCCGAAGTTGGAATGCTCAGACTTTCCACTGTTGCCCGCTTATATTGTGAATAAACCAGCAGCCTGCGTTTCAAACTGTGGAATATCCACAATCCGTCAAACAGCAGATCGTCGGCCGAGCCGATCAGAAAGGAAAGGCTGGCGAACAGCAGCAGCTCCTTTTGCAGAAAGTCGAGAAACGGCAAAATTTGATCGAATGCCATGAGCATGCTCCGGGGTTTGCGGAAAAGTGATTTCCGCATAAAGTTCAGAAACTAGCTAAAATATATGTGGTCCGGTGCGCTCCGGCGCTAACCGGATTCGATATTGCGATCCGGCACTGCATGCTCCTGTTCTAAGGATCCAATCGCCAGCGCCAGCAACATCGGATAAGCCCAGAACACCGCTCCGGTGCCAAAAGCCCAGGGGGTTATCTGAGGCGCTACCATCATCGCGGTATGAATGGTTACCGCAAGCAGTTGAAAGGCGGATGCCCACATCGGCCAGAAGCGATCGGACTTTAGCGTTAGGTAAATCAATGCAAGGAGCCCGACAATGTCTATGCCAAAGATGCCCCCTTCCAAGCTGGACCATGCTGTTCCAAACAATTTAGCAACCGCCAGAGTTAACAAAGACCCGGTTAGCATAATCGCAGCTCCAAAATATTCGGAACAAGCCCCACGGAAAATTGCATATCCACAACAGACTAGAAGAAATATATAGTAGAGATAAGCCCAGACCGTGTCGAAGATCACAGTGGTATAACCTACGCTAACGCCGGTTTGACTGCGGCCAGACCAACCCAGCGCGCAGACGCTTAAGCGGCATGATCAGCCAACTTGACGACATTCTCATCTTTCTCAGTTGCCATCGCCGGCGGCTTCATGTCAGTGCTTCCCATTGCCATTGCCTGCAATCCAATTTGATCTCGCGTTTTCGCCAAATGGTTATGAGTTGCAACCAGATGTCCCCTAGCTCCAACTATTGCAGACAATGTTTCCGCCGCCTCAGAAATTGCATCCTGACCGACGACCGCCGACAAATTGGCATTTGTCCTCGCTATCGGCAAATATTTGACCAAATCCGCCATTTTGCAGATCGCCTCATCAACAGCCTGTTCCGCCGCAAACAATCTGTTCGCCACATTTTCGGCTGCGTCTCGTCTTTGTTTCAGCATCATTATTCCTTTCTCGGATCTCGCAAGGCCACTCGATCGAGCACTTTATATTCAGCGGACAAATGGGCCGGACGGGATCGCAGGTGCCTAGCCTTTGAGCCGAGACAATGCTTCCAGCCCCGCTATCAGTCCGCCGAAGGACAAAGCAGCCCCGATCGCGATGGCCAATATCCACCCCAACCGTTCGACCGCGGCGAGACTATTTTTCTCGCCACGATAACGTGGAATGGGAAGCGGTCGGTGCCTGATTTCAGATTGCTCGAAACCCAGGATAGCACCGCCGCCATCCGCATTCACACCATCATCCAGTCTGCCGGTTTTTTTGGTTCTGATTCTTCCGGATGACGCGTCCTGTTCCCCGGTTTTGCTTGCTGCTTCAACAGCCGAAGATTGATATATCAATGGCTGATAGCTGTTTTCTTGATCAAGCCGGGCGAATATTCGGGCCGCTTCAAAGCGAGACTGCGCACCTAAAATACGCATCGCGATGCGAAGTCTTTGGTCCACAGTATGAGGAGATACTCCCAATTCTCGCGCAATTTCCTTGGAATTGAGATGCGCCAGCACAAGACGCAAACAGTCGCGTTGCCCGTCATTCAGCCTGTCCAGTCCGGAAACAGTCATATCGGAAGAGGCTTGCCGAATCGGATATTGGGGGACCGGAAAGGTTGAAACAAATCGGCGAACTTGCAGCGGAAAGCTGGTGAAAATAGCAGGAATCGGTTTCCATGCACCATATCTGCCCCCTGTGTCTGATGAATTGACCGACTGATACGTGCCGATACAATAACAGAAATCCGCCGTTTGGTGAAATTTATTCATATTGCGCGAAAATTGCGGCTCGGGCCCGCGCCCCGGGTCGAATCGTTGCAAAGTCCTCTGGACTTGTCGTTCCGTTCAGGCCATCAACCATAAAAAATAAGGAGAGAGTATGAGCGCTACACAGGCAACGGCTGCGCCGATGACCAATACGGGACAGGCTTTCGGAACCAGCGGATATCGGGGTTATGTTCTGTTTTCGTTGCTCGTGGTGTACACGCTTAACTTTATCGATCGCGCACTGATTGGCGTGGTTTCCGAGCCGATCATTCGAGAATTTCAACTCACTGACCTGCAATTCGGCTTCCTCTCCGGCTTCGGATTTGCCCTGACATATACTTTATTTGGAATTCCCATCGCCCGCTTTGCGGAACGGTATAATCGTGTGCGTATTATCGCATTCAGCGTCATTCTCTGGTCGGTCATGACAGCTCTATGTGGAATCGCTGGAAGCTTTATTGCACTGCTGGTATTTCGTGTTGGTGTCGGTATCGGCGAAGCTGGCTGCACGCCCCCTGCCAATTCAATCATCGCAGACTATTTTCCGCCGAGAAGCAGAGCTCGGGCGCTGGCGATTTACGCAATGGGCGTGACGCTTGGCAGCGCTTTGGCAGCAGCTTTTGGTGGTCCCATTGCCGAGGCATTCTCGTGGCGCCAGGCATTTATCATTCTGGGCTTGCCTGGGATTGTTGTCGGCCTGGTCGTATTATTCACGGTCAAGGAGCCACCCCGGGGCTATTCAGATCCTCCCGGTACACCACAGCTGGAAAAATTGGGATTTAATGCGACCCTGAAAAGGCTGAGCGGCAACAAGAGTTACTGGATCAACGCTTTGGCAGCGACGATTGTCGCTTTCGTTGGCTATGGTGTTTCCAGTTTTCAGGTTTCATTCTTTGTGCGCGTGCATGAGTTGAGCATTTCGGATGTTGCGCTGCAGCTGGTACTCCCGATTTCACTCTCGGCGGCGGCCGGTACGTTTGGGGGTGGATTTGCGATCGAGAAGCTGAGCGGTCGTTTTCCCAACGCCGTCGCCTGGGTTCCGGGCTGGTCGCTCATGGCATCGCTGCCGCTATATTGGATCGGCTTTACCACCGACAGTCAATCAACTGCGTTGATGATGCTGATCGTCGCCGCATTCCTCCATTACACTTATCTGGGTTCACAATATACGATTGCTCAAGGTGTGGTCGATGTAAAAGCACGAGCGACATCAATCGCGATATTGCTATTCGTGGTCAATCTGATCGGATATGGGCTTGGTCCTCTGTTTGTCGGAGCGATCAGCGACATTCTTTCGGCATCCTATGTGAGCAGCGCTGCAATTAATGCGCAAATGACGCTGGAGCTTTGCAAGGGAACCGATGCCAGCATATTGGCTGCTGGCAACGAAGCAATGCTGGCAGCCTGTCGCGAGGCTACGGGCGAAGGGGTCCGGGACGCACTCCGCTTCACGGCCATGATATATGGAGCTTCCGGACTTGCCTATCTCTGGCTTTGCAGACATTTGCAGAAAGATCTGCTGGCGAAAATGAACTGATCAGAGCCATTTGGCCCAATTGAAAGCGGACTTCATCTATGGCTCGACCTGAACCCTGGCAGCTTGATCCTGCCAACTATCCGGTGTCGCTGGTCACCCAGACCCGCTTTCAGGATATTGACCCCAACCGGCATCTAAACAATGTCGCCTTTGCGACGATGTTCGAAAATGCGCGGGTTCGGTTCAACCGATCATTGCGCCCCTGGGCGGAGCGACCAAGAAACGAACGCAGCATGGTAGCTGCCGTGACGATCAATTATCTGCGCGAGGGACAGTTTCCCGACGATGTCGAGATTAGCTCAGGTGTCAGCAAGATCGGAACATCAAGCTATGTAATCGCCCAGGCCATGTTCCAGAACGGCCAGTGCATCGCCACCTGCGATGCCGTCATCGTTTGCCGTACTGACGGCGAGGGCAAGCCGCTGCGTCAGGAAGTCGTCGATGAGCTGAAGAAGATGCGGACAACCGGCTAGCAACATACCGCCGGCCTCGCCGCTCGTCCTGATCTTGTCGAAGGACCTTTCAAGACCCTATCGGCACTTCAACATGCTCCATGCGAACGGCCTTCATCGGCAACACGCAATTCAGTCGGTAAAATTCGCGGTCCGTTTCTGCATGAATGCCATGACTGCCTCGACCTGATTGGGTGTGCGGGCAACCTTGTCCTGCCCCACCGACTCCATCATCAATATCTCGTCTTCGTTCATGTCGGGCAGCTTGTTGATCAGGTCCTTGGCCAGTTGGACTGCCTGCGGATGCTTGCTGGCGATCTCGGTGGCGATTTCCATAGCCTTGGCGTGCGGATCATCGGACAGATGGGTAACAAAGCCCAGTTCCTTGCCTTCCTCGCCGGTGAAGATACGGTTGGTATAGGTCAGCTCGCGCAGGATGTCATCGCGCACAAAGCTGCGCCAGGTCGTGTAGCTGCCCATGTCGGGGATCAGGCCCCAGCGCATTTCCATGATGGACATTTTTGCGTCGGGCGCAACCACGCGAATGTCGGCGGCGCTGGCGAATTGCAGGCCACCGCCAATGCACGGACCGTGGATGGCGGCAATAACCGGTGCTTTCAGCTTCCGCCAGAGCAGGACGATATGTTGATATTTATTGGCATTGCCAAAGGTACGTTCGGCCAATGTGCTGGCAAGTGGTGACTTTTCGCCGTCCTTGCTTGGGTCCGATGCAGCAGCGGCGGAAGCTGCAAAGCTGCCCATATCGAGACCGGCGCAAAAAGCCTTGCCCTCTCCCGAAAGGACGATTGCTCTTATGCCTTCCATCGCCGCCAGCTTTTCGCCCGCTTCGACAATCGCATCAATTTGCTCGCCATCGAGCGCATTCATCTTTTCCGGCCGGTTGAACCGGACATCGGCGATATGATCCTTGACGGTAATGGTGACGCGTTCTGACATGTTTGATCCTTTACTCTTCCCCGTTCGCTTCGGGCGAAGTCGAGAAGCTTGATATTCCCACTGTGTCTCGACTGCACTCGACACCAACGGAAATGTAGATTCGTTGCTATATTGAGCCCTGTTTAATCGCCCAATTAACAAGCGGCAACTGGTCATTGCCAAAATACATTCTTTCGCCGTCCTCAAAGGGCACGAATATGCTCGGCGAACCATAAGCGCCGCGTGCGATCGCCTCTTCGGTATTGGCGCGCAGCCGGTCCTTGACGTCCTGCTCCTGAATCCGTGCGGCCAGCGCTTCGCCGTCCAGGTCCACCTCATTTGCGATGGTGATCAGCACTGACCGATCATCCAGATTACGCTGATCGCCATAATAAGCGGCGAAAGCAGCGGTCGCGAACTTGTGCAGTGCCGCCTGATCCTCTTCCAGAGCGCAGCATAGCCGCATCCCGTGCACCGACTTCACCGGATGATGTTCGCTCGGAAAATTCATCGGCAGCCCGGCAAGCTTTGCCCAGTCCTTGAGCACACGAAAACTGTGGACGAATTTTCGATTATCCGGATTTTCCCGCGCCGCGTAGACGTCCTGATTGACCGCATTGAAGACACCCCCGACCAGGAACGGCTTCCAGATAATTTCCGCGTCATTCTCAGCAATGATCGGCTGAATATTATGGAAAGCGAGATACGTCCATGGCGAAGAGAGGTCAAAATAGAATTCTACCATAGTCATTTCTCAAGTCCCTTTATCATTCCCGTGTTCCGCACTTGATGGGGAACACTGGTAGCGGAGCACCTCGCGCTCGCCTTATTCCTTCAACCCGAACAATGTCTTGCGCGTCTGGGCGTCATCCTGCGGGTTGCGGTTGATCTTGTCGCGACCGACAGCCATCCCGCGCCGCAAGCCTTCTCGCTGTTTCAGCGTCTCGTACCAGCGTTTCACATTGGCGAACCCGTCGAGATCAATGTCTTGCCGCCTGTAGGTCTGCACCCAGGGAAAGCAGGACATGTCCGCGATGCTGTATGCCTCGCCCGCGAGATAATCATTGCCTGCCAGCCGCCGGTCCATCACCCCGAACAGTCTCAGCACTTCCTTGCGATAGCGCTCGGTGGCATATTCAATCCGATCCGGCGCGTAGAGTTTGAAGTGACCATGCTGACCCATCATCGGTCCCAGCCCGCCCATCTGCCACATCAGCCATTCCGTGGCCGCAATCTGGCCGCGCAGATCATGCGGCAGGAAGTCTTCTGCCTTGTCAGCGAGATAAAGCAGGATAGCACCAGTCTCGAAAACAGACACTGGCTCCCCGCCATCCGCAGGATCATGATCGACAATGGCGGGGATCCGGTTGTTCGGGCTGATCGCTAGAAACTCCGGCTCGAACTGCTCCCCTGCCCCGATATTCACCCACTTGATATCATAATCCAGCCCGCATTCCTCAAGCATTACTGAAATCTTCCAGCCATTGGGAGTCGGAGCAAAATAGAGATCGATCAAGAGGCTATCACCTTTTGAAGATCACGGATTCCGTTCAGCACATGATCCATCAAATCGCTTCGCTTTGCCCCGGCGTATTGACACCCATTTTCTGCAGATATTTCTTCACATTGCGCGCAGCCTGACGGATGCGCTGCTCGTTCTCGACCAGTGCGATCCGGACAAAGCCCTCGCCATCCTCGCCATAGCCAACGCCAGGCGCGACCGCGACGCCAGCCTGGGTGAGCAATTGTTTGGAAAATTCGAGACTGCCCATATGGGCCAGCTGCGGCGGCAGCGGGGCCCAGGCGAACATCGATGCCGCGGGCGGCGGGACTTCCCAGCCTGCCCGACCAAAGCTTTCCACCAGAACATCGCGCCGTTTGTGATAGAGCTCGCGGTTCTTGGCAACCTGATCCTGCGGACCGTTGAGCGCCGCGCAGGCGGCTGCCTGAATCGGGGTGAAGCCGCCATAATCAATATAGCTTTTCACCCGGGTCAGTGCTTCGATGAGTGTCTTGTTGCCGACCGCGAAACCGACCCGCCAGCCGGCCATGGAATAGGTCTTGCTGAGTGAGGTAAATTCAACCGCAACGTCTTTTGCGCCGGGCACCTGCAATATCGAAGGCGTCGGGTTGCCGTCATAATAGAGCTCGGAATAGGCGAGATCGGACAAGAGCCAGACCTTGTTTTCCTTTGCCCAGGCCACCAGTCGCTCGTAGAAAGCGAGATCGACCACTTCCGCGGTCGGGTTGGACGGATAGTTTACCACCAGAAGTGTCGGACGCGGAACGGTAAAGGCCATCGCCCGTTCCAGCGATTCCCAATAATGTTCGTCAGGCGTTGTCGGTACGCTGCGGATGGTTGCACCGGCAATGATGAAACCGAACGTATGGATCGGATAGCTCGGATTGGGCGCAAGAATACAGTCGCCCGGCGCGGTAATCGCCGTTGCCAGACTGGCCAGACCTTCCTTTGATCCGAGGGTCACAACGACTTCCGTCTCAGGATCCACATCCACGCCAAAGCGGCGGCCGTAATAATTGGCCTGTGCCTTGCGCAAACCCGGAATTCCCTTGGATGCCGAATAGCCATGCGCGTCGGGTTTCTGCGCCACTTCGCACAGCTTGTCGATGACATGCTGCGGTGGCGGCAGATCGGGATTGCCCATGCCAAGATCGATGATGTCCTCACCCGCCGCTCGCGCTGCCGCCCGCATGTTATTGACTTCAGCAATGACATAAGGAGGCAGGCGTTTGATGCGGTAAAATTCTTCGGACATTTTAGATCGTTTCTTGCGTTAAATGTTACAGGACCCCTGCTTTGCGTAATTTTGATACAAATGTCGAGAGCTGGCAGCTGGTTTCCGCAATTTGTCCGCAACAGGCGTGGTGGAGCGCTGATAGGAGATCAATGCAGCGCTCGATTGGCAGTGCCCACAATGACCGAGTGCTTAGGCCTGAAGCCGATTTGCCCCTCGGAAAACTGTCTGACTCTTGCTGCCGGTAAGCGCAATCGACTTGGCCCGGATCGTATCCAAAAAATGCCAGGTTGAAGTCGCTTTTTCGGGGGTTAGCGCCACTGTCATATAGCCGCGATGCTCCGTGTCAGCCCATTGCAGCTGCTTGTTGGCACCGACCACAGCTTTGGCAACCAGGTCAGGATCCACCCCTTTTGTATAGGCTTCGAAGCCCGGTGAACTGACACTATGTCCGGCGAATTCTACGCCCGCAGCGCCATCTTGTGTCCCCAGATCAAAAGCCCAGGCATTGTGACTGTCGCCCGAAAGGACGATCAAATCGGCATCGGCCTGCTGCGCGGCGGCCAGCGAGCGGGCGCGGGCCTGCGGATAGCCGTCCCAGCTGTCGAAATTGATCGGCAGTCCGATCTGGGCGGCGAGCGCGCCCACCGCGACGCGCGCCTGCGCGATCGGGGGCGCATCTTCCGGCACCCAGTTTTTGGCAACTTGCGGCAGCACCAGCTCGCCCATCACGCATTGCTGTGACCAGACTTGCCACTTCGTGCCAGAAGTCTTGGATTTCTGTAGCGCATTCGCGAACCATTGCTCCTGAACATTGCCCAGCATCGAGCGGTCCGGGTCCTGCCAGACATCGTCGCGAAACGCCTTGAGCGCCGCGGCGACATCTTTCTGCCCCTTGATCGCTTCGGCCAGGTCCACCGGCTTGTCGCGTCCGCCAATCCGGCTCTCGGTAAAAAACAGGGTCGCCAGATCGCCGATCTGATATTCGCGCCAGCGCGGGCTACCAAATTCCATATCCCGAACCGGCATCCACTCCCGATAGACGCGCTCCGCGACACGCTTGCGCACTTCCCAGTCACCCTCGCTCGGATCATGGTTCTGCGCGCCATCCCGATAGGCGTCATTGGCGAATTCATGATCATCCCATGACGGTATCATCGGCAACACCTGATGGATGCGCTGCAGGTCGGGATCGCTGCGATAGGCGGCATAGCGCAGCCGGTAGTCGGCGAGCTGGACCATCTCGTGGGCGGGATCGATTTTGCGGCCGGCCAGCGCCTCTTCTTTGGAAGGATAGGTGCCGATCGGATATTCGTAAAGATAATCGCCGGTGTGAATGATCAGGTCGAGATTTTTATTTTGCGCGGCATGGGCATAGGCGTTGAAATAGCCGAACGGCATGTTGGAACATCCAACAACGCCGATATTGAAATTCTGCACCGGCCCCTGCGGCAAGGTCCGGGTCCGACCTATGACCGATTTCGAGCCGTCCGGCCCAACGAAGCGATAGAAATACCATTTATCGGGGGCCAGCCCCTGCACCGTGATCTTGGCGGTAAAGTCCCGTTCGGCCTTTGCCTGCACTTCGCCGACCATTTTTGCGCCAGCGAAATCGGCATTGTCCGATATCTCCGCGGTCAGACTGGCGTCACCGCTGCTGACATAGCGCGTCCACAACAGCACCGATTCTTGGCCAGGTTCGCCGCTGGCGACGCCATGGGTAAATCCTTTTCCACCCATTAGCGATGCCGAGGCCGGCACGCTGAGCGCCCCAAGGCCAAAAGTTCCCAGTGCCATCAACTGACGACGATCGATATTCATGGTCATGATTTTATCCCAAAATGCCTAGAGCGAGCAGAATAGCGAAGAATAGAGACAGGCTTATGACAGTGAATATAAGCAGGAACGACACTCGGAACAGCGCCTCGGGGCGGGACATCTTGTAAGCATGTCTGAGTTGCCGATAGATGTGGAAAGGTGGATAGAATAGCAGCAACGCCCCCCATATGGACGCGGGAGCCCCAATGGCAGCCAATATGGCGCAGGTCACAAACAACAGAGACATGAACGCGATGGAATAGGTGGCGAACACCGCGTGGTCATAAAAGTGAAGACCGCGCCGACCGATCAATGTCAGCCACACGAAAGGGATGGAGATCGGAATCAGGAGCCAGGCAAATTTATAGCCATTGGCTTTCAGTTTGTAGAGAAGCAGAGAAGGATTTTCAGTAGCACGTTCGAGACCGCCCTTCAGCATCTTGCCAATCGAACTATCCTTGAATTCGTCCCAAATCTCGACTCGATTGCCGTTGCCGCCACTGATATTTCCTGCACCCGCAGCGCTTTCCGTGTTTGAGACCAGCGCCTCATCGCTTCCGAATTCTCCGATCTCTGTGCCATTCTTACCCAATCCGGCTTCCGGATAGGGAATTTCGCTCATCGTCATGGTTGCCATGATATTGCGGGCCCGCTTTATATCGAGAATTTGCTCCTGAACTTCCGTCTTGTCTTCCTCTCTCGTCGTTTCCAGTTCATTGATCTTGTCCCGCAAGCGCTTTTCAAGCTCTTGGGTTTCCACCGCTATCGCACTGTTGAATTCGACGCCTTCGCTAGCACCACCCTCTGTCGAAAACGGGTCTGCGATGAAGGAAAATACCGCAAACATCATGAATACCGAAAAGAGGAACAGAGCCATTGGAGAGATGAATTTGGCGCGTTCGCCTCGTACATAGCGACGCGTCAGATCACCCGGCTTCCAGACCAGCAGTGGCAATGTCCGCCAGAACTTTCCCTCAAAATGCAGCACGCCATGCAATATATCGTGCCAGAAGGAGCCGATCGAACGGTGGACATGCAGAGGCTGGCCGCAATCCGCGCAATAATGACTGGTCACCAGCGCGTTGCAGTTAAGGCATGTTCCGCCCTTGCCCCCCGATGCGCCGGTGCTTTCATCATCCACCGCCTTGGCGATCAAGCCGCCTTCGATGGCGGTACCCATGGCTTCCAATTCCCCTGACATGCTGCCCATTTTTGGCCCATTCGGCCAATAAGGCAAGTGGCTTTTGCATTCTACTCGATCTAGCAATATATGACATATTATATCCGGCTACGGAGAGACAGAATGGGCTCAACCATAATATAAGCACGCCAGAAAAACGCTGTCATCACGGTGGACAAACTATTTGCCGAACTCACTATCACGCCCCTGATTGATGTTCTCCTTATCCTACTGGTGACGCTCGTGTTTTTCATTCCGGCTGTCACTCATTTCGACTGGAATCGCGATCCGGAATGATATTCTGTTGGACAGCGACCGGTTACAGGTCCGGCTGGCTATGACGACCAGGGAGCCGGCAAAACCCCAACTCCATTTTGAAAACGATGCCGGAGCCCGGTAGGAACGGTTTGAACGACTTGTGGCGATGAGAAAAGGGGAAGGCGATGGACAAGTCGGTTTCTTAGACAATGAGCAATTTGCGAGCTGGGACAACCCCCGACTTCTTGATTCAGGCGAGGGAAGTCGGTCACTCGCAGACGCCCTTTCGCCGGATGCACGCTACCCTTGGGTGATACTATGCCTGAAGAGGGGCCCGATAGGGAATAACTAGGATTTGAAACTTTTTCGATGAAAAAGGCATCTCTCATCCTCGTCTGAACAGGCGGCAATATGTCTATTATATTGTTCGATAATCTGTTTGGACAACCGACCAAATCCCCAGCAATTCATTGGCTTAAAGACCAAATTCCGGAATGTACCGAAACAAGGCTTAATGCTGTGAGCAAATGATTCTTAGGCAAATGGCTTTTTGTCCGTTTACAAGGTAATGAACAAACTAGATTTAGGTGACGGAAGATGAAAGCAAAGATCGCTCACCAAATACGCTGGATTCATGGATCGACCATTTTGCTGGTGTCGATCGTTTTTGGTATTCTGGCCTGGAGCGGTGCGAGCTTAACTCAGGACGAGGGCAGGATTGCAGTCGTCTGGCTAGCCAATGCGTTTCTTGTAGCGGTCATTCTAAGGTCAGCGAAAAAGCGTGTGCCCCACTATCTAGCGGGGGCGTTTCTAGCGAATATTGCCGCTAATCTTCTGACCGGTGATACTGTCATCCACGGCATGACGCTGGCTGCCATCAATCAGTTCGAGATGATCCTGATCTGGCTTCTCATGCAACGGCTCGGCGCTGCCAAACCGGATATGCAGCGAATTCGGGAGCTAGGAATATTCTGTTTGGTGGGCGGCCTGATAGCCCCCCTGGCCTCGGGACTGCTTGCCGGGCTGTTTTTTTCCACTGGGTCTTGGCAGTCATTTCTCATGTCTTGGCTTCAGTGGACCGTCACTGACGGCCTCGGCATGATTTTGCTCAGTCCCGCCGTTATGGTACTGATTGACCTGATCAGGCCCATTCCGACGCTGAGAGGCGGCAGAAGCTTGCTGATCGTCAATACCAGTCACTGGGAGTGGATAGCGATCCAGTCGTTCACATTTGCTTCTGCAGTGATGATTTTTTGGGTTCTCAATTTTCCCGTCTTTTTCTTGGTAGCCCCTTTGGTTCTGCTGAATGCATTTAGATTGGGTACGCCTGGCACTTCAGTATCCATCGTACTCATTGCTTTCGTTGTCGTCATCGCCGCAGCTTTCGAAACAGGACCATTTTATGCCGTAGAGCTTTCGCTGACAGCGAAATTGTTTGTCCTGCAATTTTTCCTTCTGAGCTGCTTTGCAGTGGGAATGCCCACTTCGGCAATGCTGACCGAGAAAGCGTCGATCCGCAATACTTTACGCATCCATCGCGAAGTCCGCGACTCCATGCTGGAGAATATGAGCGAAGTTATCTTTCGGGCAAACAATGACCTTCAATGGCAGTTTTTAAACTCTGCTTGGGAGAAGCTGACGGGCCGTTCCGTGCGGGACAGTTTGGGACAGCACATGTCCGAGATATTTGATGTGGATGAGTTTGCCGCTCTGAAAGCTGAGCTTCAATCAATCCAGTCAGCCATGCTCAAACGCTCGCGGTTTGAAGGTTCAATCCGCCATCAAGACGGATCAAAAGTTGATGTAGAACTGAGCTTTTCCGGATTGGCCGGTGAAGATGATAAAATCATTGGTATCGTCGGCAGCATTAGAGACGTGACTGAACGCAAGCAAATGGAGCAAAATCTGATCGCTGCCAGAGTGGGTGCCGAGACAGCAGCGGATGCAAAAACACGTTTTCTCGCAAACATGAGCCACGAAATCAGAACTCCCATGAACGGTGTACTTGGATTCACTCAGCTGTTGCTAGACAGCGATCTGCCTACCGAACAAAAATATCATGCGCAGATGATTCTGGATTCCGGCAACGGCATGATGCGGCTTCTCAATAATATTTTGGACATTTCGAAGGTCGAGGCTGGCCAGACCGATTGTACGCTAGAGCCAATGTCGACACGGCATATGCTCAAAAATTGTGTCGGTCTGATGGCCCCCATCGCCGATAAAAAACAACTCGGCCTATATCTGAAAATCGAGGATACAGTGCCCAATCAAGTTCTTGCAGATGCCGATCATTTGCGTCAGATCATACTCAATCTGCTGGGAAATGCGGTCAAATTTACCCAAGCCGGTGCCGTTACAGTCACGGTCGAAGCAGACATGCCGGTTGCTGACAAAACCAATATCCACTTGTTTGTTGAAGATACTGGAATCGGCATTCCCTCGGATCGGCTCGAAGCCATATTCGTACCATTTGAACAAGCAAAACCCGATACTTCAAGAAACTTTGGAGGCAGCGGTCTGGGCTTGACGATCAGCAGACAATTGGCCTCGATCATAGGAGGAACCATTGAAGTCTGCAGCACCGAGGGGAATGGCACCACCTTTCACCTGCAATTCCCGGTCAGTATATTACCGGACGAACTGGCGGAACCACAGAAACTGGTTGAAAAAACAACAGAAGCCGGCTCGAGCCAAGCGTTGGACAAACCGGTCTCAAAAATCTGCAACGGAAGGATTTTGCTGGCGGAAGATCATGATATCAATCAGATTTTGATTGCCGAGATGATCAGGAAACTTGGTTATCAAACGGTTCTGGCCGTAAACGGCCAAGACGCCATTGCGAAGTTGGAAGCAGCCGCCAGTGAAAACATGCCGTTTGATTTGGTGCTGATGGATGTTCAAATGCCGATTATGGACGGGTATGAGGCTTCAGAAACCATTCGGTCAAAAGGCTATTCCAAAGACGTGTTGCCGATCTTGGCCATAACCGCAAACGCCTATCCCGAAGATATTGCTCATTGCCTTCAATCCGGCATGCAGGGTCATATCGCCAAACCAGTAATGATCGACAAGTTGAAATCATCTTTGCAAGAATGGATAACAGTAAACTAGCAATTTCATCAGCAATCGATATTGCTATAGAAGAGACGCAAGTGCATGTGGCTATTGGAGAACTTTACTTGCACCGGCAATAATACTCAATTTCGATATCACTATACAACCGCTGCTTGATCCGCCACATATCACTATATGGAACTGAACCTCAAAAATCGGATCGTGCTGGTTACGGCTGGCAGCAAGGGTATCGGACTGGCGACCGCATTGGGCTTTTACAAATCAGGCGCGAAAGTAGCGATTTGCGGTCGGACCCGATCGACGCTTGACGCCGCGGCTGCGCAAATGCCGGGTTGCCAGGCCCTCATCGGTGACGTGTCCAGATCTGAGGATATCGAAGGGGTCATAGCAGCGGTGGCGCAAGAATTTGGCAGCATCGATATATTGGTGAATAACGCTGGCGGACCCCCGCCTGGCCTTTTTGTAGATCTGGCTGACGAAGATTGGGACAAAGCCATAGAGTTGACTTTAAAATCCGTTATCCGCGCTACCCGGCTTGTGCTGCCGCATATGCGGGCCCAGAAATGGGGCCGGATCATCAATATTTCGTCGACTGGCGTAAAACAGCCCGTTCTTGGTCTTACCCTGTCCAACAGTATCAGGATGGCCGTATTGGGCTGGGCCAAAACGCTCGCCAATCAGGTTGCGGCCGACAATGTGCTGGTGAATACGATCTGCCCCGGTTTCACCCAGACTGATCGTATCGCCCAAATTCTCGAACAACAATCTGCCGCCTCCGGAAAGAGCATCGAAGAGATTGCCGCAGGGCTCGCAGCGCAGATCCCGATGCAACGTATCGGCCGGCCTGAAGAGGTTGCCAATCTGGCGGTCTTCCTCGGATCGGAAGCCGCAAGCTATATAACCGGTACATCGATTCAGGTAGACGGTGGATCAGTACAAGGCTTTTGAAGCCAACACATTCGCGGTCTATTGCCCACGAGCTGCACAACAATTGTTTCCCACCGGGCAAAAGCCCGCTAATGGGCGCCCATGACCGCAGAAAAACCAAAACTCATCATCCGCATGGCCGAACTGGAAGACGCCAGAAAAATCTCGACCCTTTCACGCAAGGTTTACGGTAAGGGAGAAGGTTATACGGCCGAGGAAGTGCGCGGCCAGATCAACAATTTTGCCGATGGCCAGCTGGTCGCGGAATATGAAGGCAAGATTGTCGGCCATTGCGCAACATTCCAGATATCCGAAAAAACTGCCCGCGCGGCACATAGCTGGGCCGAAATTACCGGCGGCGGCTTTGCTGCCCGGCATGACCCTGATGGTGAAATTCTCTATGGCATGGAAGTCAGCGTCGACCCGGATTACCGGCGCTTGCGCATCGGACTGCGCTTCTACAAGGTACGCCGGGAACTCTGCCAGCATCTCGGACTGAAAGGCATCATCTTTGGCGGACGGCTGCCCGGCTATGCCCGGCGCAAACGCAAATATCCCGACCCGGCGGATTATCTGGCGGCGGTGGTCAACAAGCAGCTCCGCGATCCGGTCATCAACTTCCAGCTCAATCAGGGCTTTGTCCCGCTCGGGATTTTGAAAGACTATATGCCGACCGACAAGGCATCCGGCGGCAATGCGGTGCATATGTTTTGGGAAAACCCGCTGGCGGCCGAAGCGAAGCTGGTGACGCAGACACCGCATGACCGCCTGCCCCAATCGGTGCGCGTCGCGACTGTACAGTTCCAGATGCGCAAAATTGCATCGCAGACGGAGTTTGAGGAACAAGTCGAATATTTTGTCGATGTTGCGGCCGATTATGGCGCGGACTTCGTGACTTTTCCGGAATTGTTCACGCTGCAATTATTGTCTCTGGAGGGCGAAAAACTCGACCCGGCCCAAGCGATCGAAAAAATCGCCGAATATACCGATCGGTTCAAGGAAGTGATGGAGAAACTCGCGGTTTCCTATCATATCAACATCATTGGCGGCTCGCACCCGACCCGTATGGAAAATGGTGATATACGCAATATTTCCTACGTGTTCCTGCGCAATGGTGCAATTTACACGCAAGACAAGCTGCACCCGACGCCCAGTGAAGTGCGCTGGTGGAATATCAAGGGTGGCTATGGCGCAGAAGCGATCCCGACCGACTGCGGTCCGATCGGAGTGATGATCTGCTATGACAGCGAATTTCCGGAAATGGCGCGGCATCTGGTCGATCAGGGCGCTATGATCCTGTTCGTTCCCTTCTGTACCGATGAACGGCGCGGCTATTTGCGGGTGCGTTACTGCTGTCAGGCACGGGCGGTGGAGAACCAGTGCTATGTCGTGATGTCCGGTGTGGTCGGAAACCTGCCCAACGTCGAAAATATGGACATCCACTATGCCGAAAGCGCGATATTGACGCCATCGGACTTCCCCTTCGCGCGGGACGGCGTCGCTGCAGATACCGCGCCCAACACAGAAACAATCGCGATTGCCGATCTGTCGATGACAAGCCTGTTGACCAGCCGGCAATCCGGCGCTGTGCAGAACCTGAAGGACCGCCGCTTCGATCTCTATCGCGTGCTTTGGAAGGGTTAGGCCGTTCACCCGCCTTTTCAGGGGGAGGTTGCACGAACCGAAATCGAAAAGGCAGGCGCGTAAGCGAGAATATCGCAACGGACCAATAGTCTCTCAGATGTCAGACCCGTTCGCGAGACTTTCGGAGACCGATTGTATCAGGCCTGCGATGCGCGAAACTCGAGCGGGTAGTGTTCGACCCCGTCGAGAAATCATCCACAAATCATGGTGGAGCCCGCGAGGGAGTGGAGCAATGCGCAGCTTGTCTTTGCCAGAGTAACTGTTCACGCCACTGCGTGGCAGCAGAGTATATCCGATCCCATGCGCAACGGGCGAAGGAATCTGGCTGATCTGGTTCACAAAGCTACGGATGCGCAGATGATCCGAACCTTGGAACTCTTCCGGAAAATTCAGAGAGAACAGATCATCGGCATAGGCAAATCCGTCAGGATGCGCGACGAAACCAAGTTCTTCGAGCGCTTGAAAACCGATCGGTGACTTAATCACATCATGCGGGACAACAAGGCAGAGTTCCTCTTGTCCCAGATGCTCCGCCTCCAACCGGGGATGGCGCGGATCATGGTCAGCAACCCCAAGATCAAATCGCCCCTCCAATACACCGCCTAGTACCTCGTCCTGCGGGGTAGCGACAAGCTTTATGGTCAGCTCCGGGGATTGCTGCATGGCCGTCAGAATATGGGGATATAGCAGCATGGCGAAACTGCCGGAGCAAGCGATGGCCACGTTTCCGACTGCAGGATCATCGCGCAAGACCGTTTCACGCAGGGCCCGCTCCTCTGTACGTCTTGCAAGGCCAACCGCGAGAACAGCTTCGCCTGCGGGTGTAAGGCTAAAACTCTTGCCTAGGCGCGAGATAAGCGATTGACCGACTTGCGTCTCAAGCTTCCGCAGATGCTGCGAAACGCCTGGCTGGGTCATGTTCAGCAGGCTAGCCGCCCTGGTAAAGTGACCGGTTTCGCAAAGCACGACAAAGCTTTCCAGCCATTGAGAATTCAACATCGTTCATTACTATATGTTATGATAAAATTTTGAAATCATTATTTCACATAATGGCGCGGTCCACCTATTTTCATCCCCACAGAAAATGAAAGGAACCCCATCATGCTACCAGCACCTCGCGCCTTTTCCCATATTGGCCTATCCGTACCTGACCTCGATGCTGCAGTAAAATTCTACACCGAGGTACTCGGGCTCTACACAATAATGAAACCGACCGATGTCACCGAAGATGACAGTGCGGTGGGTATTATGTGCACAGATGTTTTCGGTCCCGGATGGAGCAGTTTGCGCATTGCTCATCTCGCGACCGCCGATCGTGTCGGTATCGAGCTATTCGAATTCCCGGAAAATCATGCGCCCGACAATAATCTGGATCACAGGCGCCATGGGACCTTTCACTTTTGTATCCAGGACCCCGACGTGGAAGGCCTGATCGAGAAGATTGTCGCCGCCGGAGGAAAGCAACGCATGCCGGTGCGCGAATATTATCCCGGCAAAAAACCCTATCGCATGTGTTATGTCGAGGACCCGTTCGGAATAGTGTTCGAGATTTACAGCCACAGCTATGAACTGACCTACTCCGACGGGGCCTATTCTTAGCAGATTTACTCGGTTTAGTGGGTGGTGTTGAGCCCGTATTCGAACGCGTTCGGGACTCGGCCAAGCAACCGAAACGCTGGAAGCGCGTTATCTGCAACAAGAACAATCAAAACAAAATATAAGGCAAAAATCATGAAAATTCTAATGGTCCTCACATCGCACGACCAGCTTGGCGACACCGGCAAGAAGACCGGCTTCTGGCTCGAGGAATTTGCCGCGCCTTATTATGTGTTCAAGGATGCTGGCGCTGACATCACCCTTGCTTCGCCAAAGGGCGGACAGCCACCGCTCGATCCGTCTAGCGACACAGACGACGCCCAGACTGATGACACAAAGCGTTTCAAGTCGGATGAAGCCGCGCAAAAGGAGCTTGCCAATACAGCTGTGCTCTCAGCTGTTTCGGCCGACGGATTCGACGCAATCTTCTATCCTGGTGGGCACGGCCCGCTCTGGGACCTGGCAGAAGATAATGACAGCAAGGCGTTGATCGAAGCATTTGCAGCCAGCGACCGTCCATTCGGTGCGGTTTGCCACGCTCCGGCAATTTTCAAACATACAAAGGATGCGGACGGCAAGCCGTTGGTCTCCGGCAAAAAGGTGACTGGCTTTACCAATAGTGAGGAAGAAGGCGTCGGCCTGACTGACATTGTACCCTTCCTGGTCGAGGACATGCTGAAAGAAAATGGCGGCGAATATCGCAAAGGCGACGACTGGGCCTCTTTCGTTGTCGTTGATGGCAAACTCGTGACCGGCCAGAACCCGGCATCATCGGCAGAAGCTGCGCGTCAATTGCTAGGCCTACTGTAAATTACCAGAAACGGAGCGACTTATGAATATTCTTATCGCCGGTGCAACCGGCAACACCGGGCTGCGTCTGGTCGATCAGTTGACAGCGAAAGGCCATTCGCCAATCGCGCTGGTGCGTGAATCGTCGGATACAGCGTCTCTTCCCGACGACGTCATTCAGCGCCAAGCTGACCTGACCAACCTTCAAAGCGGTGTCTGTGATGATTGTGACGCGGTAATCTTCGCTGCCGGATCGGGCGGTTCCACCGGTCCCGAAATGACCGACAAGGTCGACCGCGACGGTGCCAAGCGGCTGATCGATCTGGCCGTCGATGCTGGTGTTTCCCGCTTCGTCATGCTGAGCAGCGCTGGCGCCGACGACCCGGATCCCGAAAGCGATCTTGCCCATTATCTCCAGGCGAAGCATGATGCAGACGAACATCTTAAGGCCTCTGGCCTCAGCTATGCCATCGTTCGGCCTGTCAGCCTCACCGACGACGACGGCAGCCGCGACATGCGTTTCGGCGATGATGTCGATCCGAAGGGCAAAGCGGCGCGGGGCGATGTCGCCGCGGTGCTGGCAAATGCGGTGGAAGACAGTGAATGGACGGGCAAGGCCCTGCTGATGCAGTCCGTTCTTGCAGGTGCCTGACAAGAGTAGCCTGACAGACGATAGCGCGGGCTATGAATTCAAGCAGCACGAATTGCCGATCCTGCCGGGATCGCCGGCCAATCCGGACCATCCAGCACAGCGCAAGTTCGCCTATCTGGCTATAGGTCTTTTTCTGGGGCTCGTCGGAGGAGCCCAGAACGGCTTCCTGCTGGCCAACACCGCTGCGCTTCAGGGTGAAATGGCGCTGACACCGGTACAGGCCGGATGGATAAGCGTCGCCTTTTACTCGACCTACGCGTGCATGAGTATGTTGCTGTTCCGTGTCCGGCAGGAATTCGGCATCCAGCCATTTGTCAAATATGCCATGATCGGCCTTGTTGCGGCCAATTTCATTCAGGTGCTGGAACTCGGCTATTATCCCGAGATTGGCGCCCGAGCGATGGCCGGGATCGCCGCCAGCGGCCTGTCCGCGCTATCGATATATTATCTGATGCAGGGGCTACCGGCATCCGCCCGGATCGGCGCACTGGTCCTAGGTATCGGTCTTGTCCAGACGGCCTTCCCGCTGGCGCGCGCCATATCCCCTTATCTGCTCGTCGACGGCAATATTAGTCGCGCCTTTCAATTACAATTTGGGCTGTCGTTAATTTCGCTTGGCGCGGTTCATTTGTTACGCCTTCCCATCGGATTTCGGAAAAAGACATTCGAAAAGCTCGACTTGCCGAGCATTACATTATTTCTCGTAGGCGTAGCGGCACTGCTCGCTTTTCTTATTCAAGGGCGGATCCAATGGTGGGACGCCAGCTGGCTGGGTTGGGCGCTGGCGCTCGCTATCTCCTGTCTGGGCGGTTGCCTCCTGATCGAGATGAACCGGCGAAGCCCGATGCTCAACACGAGCTGGCTATCAAGCCGGGCCATCCTGTCTCTGGCGATCACCGGTGCTGGGGTGAGGGTTCTGGTCGCAGAACAAAGCTTTGGCGCGAGCGGTCTTTTCTCCGCACTTGGCTATGGCAACGAACAATTGACCGGCTATTATTTCGTGCTGGCCGGAGCAACCGTGGCGGGCAGCATATTGTCGGTCGTGCGTTTGGACCCGAGAGACCTGACCCGGCCGATCCTGTTTGCGATATTGGTCATTGCGATCGGCGCTTTCGCAGACACGCGCACCGGAATCATGTCTCGTCCCAGCGATCTTTATTGGACCCAGGCCGCTATAGGCTTCGCCGCGGTTTTCGCCATGGGCCCGGTGATGATGGAAGGCATGTTACGCGCCCTTGCAGCTGGCCCGGCCTATGTTATCAGTTTCATCGCGGTCTTTTCACTCTCCCAGACTATCGGCGGCCTGGCAGGTGTTTCCGCGCTCTCCGCCTTCCACACGATCCGGCTCAAGACTCACTTGATCGACGCTGGCGCAACGCTCACTGCCACAAATCCGCAGCTTGCCAGCGAGATAGGGCGGTTAACGACAGGATTTGCAGCGACGATCTCTGATCCGGTGCGCCAACAGCAAGCGGCGGCTTCGCGCATATCCCAGGAAGTCGGCCGCGAGGCTGCGGTTTTGGCGTTTAACGATGTCTTTTTCCTGATCGGCTCGCTCGCTTCCTTCGCCTTTGTCGTGGTGCTAGTACCCTGGGTGATTAATCGCGTCAGGGGACGCAACCCGCTCAGCAAGGAACTCGTCTTTCTCGAGAATATGATCGCCAGGAGCAAGCGATGAATCAGCATAAGAATACCGACAATCCAGACGTCAGGGACCCGAAGATCGAAAATAATCCCACTATGGAGGAGATACCGGAGGCTGCTCCTGAAGATGAAGGTGGCTGGAAGCCCAACGTCTCTCGCCGAAAACTTTTGCTGGCTATATTCGTGATATTCGCGGGCGTTTTGACAGCGCTTTTTGCCTGGGGACTGACGCCTTTCAACAGCGGCAAGCAAACGACGAATAACGCTTATGTTCGCGGGATGACCACCGTGATCAGTCCGCAGGTCTCGGGCTATCTGACCGAAGTGCCCGTAAAGGATTTCCAGCGCGTGAAAAAAGGGCAATTGCTCGCCCGAATCGATCCTGCACCCTATCGTCAGCGCCTGCAACAGGGACGAGCGAATAGTGCGGCCCAAACCGCTAACCTTGCCAATAGTCAGCAGAGCCTTCGTTCCGGCGAAGCGCAGATGCGATTGCAGGACGCTTCGGTCGCCAGCGCCCAAGCGGCTCTGCAGAAGGCACAGGCCGATATGCGGCGGATTGAGGAATTGGTGGGCGAAGGCTCGGTATCACTCCGCGAACGGGATCAGGCTCGTGCTGCGCTGAAGCAGGCGGAAGCGGGTGTCCAGCAAGCGAAGGCGCAGCGCGCCATAGCGGCCGAGCAGGTGCGATCGGTTCAAGTTGGACGCGGCGCTCTCCAGGCTCAGGTACAGGGTGCTGATGCATCGGTCGAGTTGGCAGAAATAGAATTGTCCCGCACCAATGTTCGTGCACCGCGCGACGGGCGGCTGAGCGAAATTTCAGCCCGCCTGGGCCAATTGGTAACCGGCGGCACCCAGCTGATGTATCTCGTCCCCGACGATCTTTGGGTAACAGCCAATTTCAAGGAAACCCAGACTGCAAAAATGGCGGTCGGTCAGCGAGCGACATTGACGGTCGATGCGCTCGGCGGAGCGGAACTGACCGGCACGGTGCAAAGCATCGCGCCCGCCGCAGGCAGCGAATTCAGTCTGGTCAAGCCCGATACCGGCGCCGGCAATTTCGTGAAGGTCCCGCAACGAATCGCTGTGCGCATAAAATTTGATCCCGATCAGGATCTTGTCAAACGCCTGGGTCCGGGCATGTCGGTCATTGCCACAGTGCATACGAACAAAAGGCGGTAACCAGATGATCATGCCATCCCGTCTCGTCCTGGCTGCAGCAACATTGGCAGGTGCAACCGCGCTCAGTGGCTGTGCGCCCAACCTGCGCCCCCTGCCAGCATCGGTCGCTGTGCAACCGTCGCTCGAATGGCGGACCGAGCTGTCGAACACAGAAGAGCTCGAGCACAGCTGGTGGCAACGATTTGGTGACCCCCGGATGGTGGCGCTGGTCGACAAGGCGCGAGTAAATAACCCAGACATTCTTCTGGCTGCGGCAAGGGTGGAGGAAGCCCGGGCGACGGAAACAGTCTCACGCTCCCTCTTAATACCAACGCTTGAAGCGGGACTTGCAGGAGGCGCGCGGCGTGAAGTGTCGCCCTTGGGCCAGGGCCAGAATTCGCTCGTTGCAGAACCCGCCTTCCGCGCATCCTATGAAGTGGATCTGTTCGGCAAGAACCGGGCGAATATCGATGCGGCGCAGGCCGGTGTCGCAGCAAGCGAGGCAAGCAAAGAAGCGGCCTTGCTATCGATCAGCGCCGCAACGGCGAGTGGTTATGTCAGCTTGCTGGCGCTCGATGCGCGCCGCAAGGTCCTTAGCAATACGCTGGAACTGCGCACCCAGGCATTGAAGTTTGCCCGCGACCGGGCGGAAGTCGGCTATACGTCGCAGCTGGAATGGCGTCAGGCGCAGGCGGAATATCAGGCGACGGCACAACTGGTGCCGCAGATTGAAGCACAAATCGCGCGGCAGGAAAATGCCCTGTCGGTGCTCACCGGCGAGATGCCGGGCGACATCATTCGCGGTGGTTCGCTCGCCGATTTGCAGCAACCACCTCCCCCCGATGTCATACCATCGCAACTTCTGCGGCTGCGTCCCGATATTGCAGCGGCCGAATATCAGCTGGCGGCTTCCGACGCACAAATGCGCGCTGCGCGGGCCGGTCTCATGCCAAGCCTGGGGCTCAGCGCATCGGCGGGCGCGGCCATCTCCGATCTGCTCGGCGACCCGATCTCGATATGGTCGATCGGCGGCAGCCTCCTAGCACCGATCTTCAATGCAGGTCGGCTGCGGGGACAGTTTGATGCCGCAACCGCACGGCGCGACCAGGCCGCTTTCGCTTATCGGTCAACCGTTTTAAACGCCTTTCGAGAAGTGGAAGACCGGCTGGCAGTCGTGGCCCGCCTCGGTGATCAGAAACGCGCTCTGGAAGCCCAGCGCAAAGCTGTCGCCGATGCATTGCGGCACGCACGAAACCGCTACCGGGCAGGCTATACGCCCTATATCGAGCAAGTGGATGCGCAACGTAGCCTGCTGGGCGTCGAACTGTCTCTGGTGCAGCTGGAAGCGGACCGGATCAATGCGACAATCAGCCTGTATCAGGCGGTCGGTGGTTCGCCCGATGCTGCTGCAGCGGTCGAATAAACAGTCAGACAGTCTGAAGCGAAGAAACCTTACGCAACCTTTGCCTGTTCGGGACGTATTTCAGACAATGCAGGACTATTCGCCAATATTCGGCCATAGATACAGGCATCAAACGAATAGGTGTGCAGCATATGAAGTCCATATCGCGAAAGTGGAACAAACCGGCGCAGGCTGACACAGCGGCGAACCATCATCTCAGTTCGAAATCTCCAGTTCGCTAAGCCATGGACACAAGGGCCAAAAAATCTTCCGCATTTCCCCATCGACGGACCCGCAATATCGGCGTTGGAATCCTCGCTATTTCGATTCTGGCAATAATACTGCTAGGCGCGGTCCCGGCGAGTATATTCGAGACTGTGATCCGTGACAAATTGCAGGGTGCTTCGGATCGTGAAGTGGCCATCGGTTCTGTCAGCAGAGACAGTTTCTTCTCTTACTCCCCTGTTATCACCATCCACGATATACGCGTCGCGCAACCGGCTTGGGTGGGAGAAGGCGATTTTCTCAGATTGAAATCGATATCGGCGCGGGTAGCCGTGCTTGACGTTCTCACCGGCAGCGCAAGGCCTGATCGTGTCAGGGTCGACGGGCTCGATATAGCACTCATCCGGGATAAAAACGGCCGGAGCAACTGGAGTGACGATGATGGTGATGAAGACGAAGATGATCGCGGTCCCGTCTTAACCGATCTCGATATCACCAATTCGCATTTCAGTTTTGCGGACCACAAACGCAGTCTCTCGCTCAATGGCCCCATATCCGTCAGCTCGAAAGGCGGCCTTCGCGCGGAAGGCAGCGGAACATTCTTGAGATCTAAAGCGACCATGTTGTTCACAGGCGGTGCCATTGCCGGGATTGATCCCGAGGCTGATTATCCCTTCACAGTCTCGCTGCAATCGCCGGCGCTTGAATTGACGGCAAACGGTGAAATGCAGGGCGTTTTGAACACGGATCGGTTCACCGCATCGTTGTCCGCCCGTGCGCCGACGCTCAAAAATCTCGATCAGATAATCGAAGCTGGCCTGTTCGGAACTCAGAAGATTAATTTGCAGGCCGATATTCGTCACAAGGACAAGGACTGGTTTGTCGAGAAGTTGAACGGATCGATCGGACGGTCGAAGCTTTCCGGCAAAGCAACTATTCGCAAGCGCGATGGCCGAACCAAGATAGACGCAGACATAAAGGCCGCCACACTGGATTTTGACGATCTGGCCGATGATGCAGGCTTGGCACGCGCGGCTGCTCTCACCCGACGTATCGGCCCTCGGGTTCTTCCCAACACCCGCATCAATCTGTCTAATATGGGGCCAACGGACGGACAGATGAACTTTACCGTCGACCGGCTGCTCTCCCGGCGGGATACTGTGTTCCGGCGGCTGAAGGGCAAATTGTCGCTGGATCACAAAATCATCAAAATCACCAATCTGGTTGTGGGTTTGAAAAGCGGGCAACTAACAGGCAGCATTCAAGTTGATCATCGTCGCGGCGCGCCGAAACTATCGACAGACCTGACGCTCTCGGGAGCCTCTCTTTCCGATCTGATCGGCAATGGCGATATCGTGACAGCGACCATGCGGGGCCGGATAAAATTACACGGGTCAGGTGACACGTTCCGGGATGCCTTGGAAAAAGCTGACGGCAACGCCGCGATGGTCGCCTCGGGCGGCAGTGTTCGCGCCACTGTTGCCCATGTTCTCGGCCAGAATCTTGGCGGTGCGGTCGAGGAGATTATCGGCGATCCGAAAGCCCGAGCTCCGTTACGTTGTCTGGTTGCAAATTTTAAAGCGCGCAACGGCATTCTGACGCCTGCACCGCTCGCTGTTGATACAAAAGTATCGATTGGACGCGGTGAAGGAAGGATCGCGCTGCGCGGCGAAAAAATTTCACTGATCTTGCGCGGCGGTGCAAAAGGCAAAAGTGCACTGCGGATTGTCGACCCGATAAAAATCTCTGGCACGCTCACCGCTCCCGAGGTGTCCGTGGCGGGGCTCGGCAAAGCCAATGATGCAGAGAAACCCTCCTTTGGCGATGTCCTGAAAGTCGCGACAAAGTCCATCGGCAGCGCCCTGGGGATTGGGGATAGCAATGAACAGGACAAGGCTTTCATTCAAAAACCAAAGTCACTGAACTGCGATGCCGTCGTCACTGCAGCTATGAGATAATCAGTCAGCAACTACCCTCAGTGGCTCGCAAGCCTTGTACCTCTCTTGAGGGATGGCATATTGATAAGCGATTATCCGATCAGCGGATGCAAGTCAGAAAACTGGTTACACTCGCGTAAAAATCCCCTGTCAGATGGCCATTCCATTTTCGCTGAGAGCCAAATAATATGAGTATAAAAAATCGCCCAAATGTGAACCCTCGGGTTCTGCCTGTGATCGCAGATCGATGGTCTCCTAGGTCATTCGATGGCAGCACGATGCCAGAGGAGGATTTGATGGTCATGTTCGAAGCCGCTGGTCTTGCTGCATCGGCATTCAACTACCAGCCTTGGCGATTCCAATATTGCCTCCGCAGCGACCCCAGTTGGGATGATTTCGTGAACTTGCTGATTCCGTTCAATATCGACTGGGCCAAATCCGCCTCGGCCCTGATTTTTGCGATTTCCGAAACCACCGTGAATAAGGACGGCAATTCAAGCCCCTCGGCAAGCCATAGTTTTGACACGGGCGCTGCAGTTTCCTACCTCACCCTTCAAGCCCGAGCATTGGGATATCACAGCCACGTCATGGGTGGTGTGGACCATAGCAAAGCCCGCCCCGCTTTGGGCTTGCTCGATAATGAAAAGCTGGAGGTCGCCGTTGCTGTCGGCAGCAAAGCCTCTCCCGATGGCCTGCCCGACCATCTGAAATCATCGGAAAAACCAGCTGATCGCAAGAGCCTCGAGACCATCATCACACGTGGCTTCGGCTAGACAGAATTTTTCCACCGGCAAAGACAAAAGCCTGTCAGTGTTCCTTCACTGACAGGCTTTTCCTATGGTCAGATATCAAACTGCGGAGAGAGCGGGACGGATGTCTCTCCATATTTGACCAGTTCCGAAGTCGTCCCCGACACGTCCCAGGACAGACGCAGGAATAGCGCATCATCCCCATGCACCCATAGATGCGCAGCAGGCCAATAAGGCTGCCAGCAAAGGGCATAACGCCTGGCCGAAAATTTTCCGGCAGGAACTTCGATATCTTCCATTCCTACATAGGTCACGCCAATATCAATCGGTAGAGCCACAAGGCTCGTTTCGCCGTTGATGTCATAAGAACATGTCACACTCTCGATCACGCGTTCGACACCCGGTTCATCAACCCCGCGCGCCAGAGCGATCATACCATCACCAATCAACGGATGCAGACCAAGATATTGTGCACGACCTGGAAGTCTTTGCGAGCTGCGCCCCATCGCCTTCGTCAGCGATTCACATTCGGTCTCTGACTCAGAAAACCGATACCAAGCGCTGCCGATCAGCGCGCCCTTTTGAACGACACGCACATGGCCTTCAACGGGATAGTGCGCGACATCAAGCGTCCATGAAGCATCCCGGGTCAGGCCGTCGTCGTCAATCTCGCAATAGGAGCGAATGGTTCGTCCATCTTCCCGCACATCAATGGCGAAATCCTCTCGCCCTTGCACATCTTCACCCTTGAGATAATGGATGCGCCCTGCAATCCGACGGCGAGTGATATCGGTTGCGGTCATAAGGCCAGCGTAACGGCCTTCGTTTCCAGATAGAGTTCCATGCCCTCTCGACCAAACTCCCGTCCCCAGCCGGATTCGCGATACCCCCCGAACGGGATGTTGGCAGCAACGGCCCCGTGACAGTTGACCGAGACATGGCCTGACCGGATCCGCGACACCGTTCGGTGAGCGATCGACAGATCCCGCGTCCAAACGCTGCCGGACAGGCCATAAGGGCTGTCATTGGCCAGGGCTGCAATTTCGTCAAGGTCATCGGTTTCAAACGGCTGCACAGCCATTACGGGACCGAATATTTCTTCGCGCACGATCCGCATTGAGGGATCAACATCGGCAAAGATTGTCGGGCTGACAAAATTTCCTTTGCCGTCCCATTCGGTTCCGCCAGTCACCAGTCTTGCATCGCTGTTTTTCCCATCAGCGATAAAGCCCATCACTCTTTCCTGCTGCCGCTTCGATATCAGCGGCCCCTGCATGGTCTCCGGATCGAGGCCATGTCCCAGCTTCATATTTTCGGCAAAAGCGGCCATTCCTTCGAGTAGCGGCTCATAAATGTCGCGGTGAGCAAAAATACGCGTGCCGGCCATGCAATTCTGGCCCTGCAGAAAAAAGGTCGCCATTGCCACCCCGGGCACAGCCTTGGAAAGATCTGCATCAGGGAAAACCACCACGGGTGATTTTCCGCCCAGTTCCAGTGACACTTTTTTCATGCTGCCGGCACATTCGCGAGCAATCGACTTGCCCACCGCAGTCGATCCGGTGAAGCTGATCTTGGCGACATCTGGATGCGCAACAAGCGCGGTACCAGCTTCCTCTCCGCGACCGTTGACGATATTGACGACACCATCCGGAAATCCGGCTTCACCAATCAACCTGCCGAGCACCACCGCAGAAAGCGGTGTTTCCTCGGCGGGTTTGAGAACTACGGTACAGCCTGCGGCCAGAGACGGTGCCAGTTTAAGACAAGCCATCGAAAGCGGCACGTTCCAGGGCACGATCAAACCGACGACACCAACCGGTTCCTTAAGCGTGTAGGTTAGCGCCTCGCCTTGCTCCTGAACATGCGGCGGCGGTTCGGTGGTGGTACCTTCTATCCGCTCTGCCCAACCCGCGTAATAATCGAAAAGCTGAGCGCAATTGCCGACAATCATCTGCGCCAACATGAGCGGCATACCATTGTCGAGCACTTCAAGCTCCGCCAGCAACTGCGCATTGGCTTCAATGCCGCGCGCGAGTGCACGTAACAGACGTGCACGCTCATTCAGCTGTAACTTGCGCCATGGACCGCCAAATGCCGACTTGGCAGCGGCAACAGCCGCATCGATATCGGAAGCATCGCCCAAATCAAAATCGGCCAGCTTTTCGCCTGTAGCGGGGTCGAAACTGGTGGCACTCTGCCCCGCAGAACCGGACACGAACTGCCCCCCGATCAGCAGAGGAAATCCACCATCGAGGACCGCACGTGTAGCTGGATCAATTGGCAAATTTGTCATATCTCTATCTTCCCGCAATCATAAGCAAACAGGCCCAGCGTTTCTTCATTCCGTGGCTTCGACTTGCCGAAACTATCGGCATCCTTCGACTGTAGCCGGTTTGCATTGGCATTCGATTCCGACTGAATGAAGGTTGTCCGTTCCAACCGTGCGGCCTCATAGCGGTCGAGCGCCTCGGTCAGGCTATCGGATTCCTCGATCGCGCGCGCCAATATGACAGCGTCTTCGATAGCGCTTGATGCACCCTGCCCCATGAACGGTGTCATCGCGTGGGCCGCATCGCCCAGCAACGTGATCCGTCCGCCCTGATTCCATCCGGAAAGCGCCGTGCGCGCATTGATAGCCCATTTGAAGAGCTTGTCCTCCTCCAAGCGGTCGATCATACGTTGCACCGGCTCGCACCAGCCAGCAAAGATATCCTGAAGTTCGGAGCGGAATGCCGAAATCGTCCAGCCGTCCTGTGTCCACCCTTCCTGACGCGCAAAGAACACAATGTTGAGTAATTTGCCCTTGCGAAGAGGATACCAGACAACCAGTCGGTCCGGCCCGATTATATTGCCAGGATTTTCGGCAATTTCACGGATAGTATCATCAACAGGAACAACACCGCGAAACGCGACATGGCCCGTAAAATGAGCTTCGATCGGTTCGTATAAGTTACGAACGGCAGACCGCACGCCATCCGCACCGACGACAAGGTCCGCTTCGTGGCGGGAACCATCGGCGAGTTCAACCCAGGCCGCATTTTCGTTCGGACCGGCATCGACAACCCGGCTGGCTGTTTTGGTCAGGCCTCCCAATCCTTCCAGTTCGGCCAGCAGGATATTATGCAAATCGGCGCGATGTGCGTAGAGATATGGCGCACCATATTTTTTGCGCATTTCGTCACCTCGTTCCAGCGTCGAAAGTATGCGTCCATCCTGCCAGTGCCGAACCACCTGCCGCTGTGGCGAAATCGATTCTGCTTCTACCTGGGATCCCAATCCTATGGACTGAAGCCCCAACATGGCATTTGGTGCGAGGGTTACACCCGCGCCCACTTCGCCGAAGTTGCGAGCCGATTCAAACACGGTCACCTTGTTGCCAGCTTTTAGCAGAGCGATTGCAGCTGTCAGGCCGCCGATTCCACCGCCCGCGACAATGATAGAAAGATCGCGCATCAACCCAGCTGACCCGGAATATGATCCTCGTGATTTTCAAGATACCAATCCGCGATTTCTTCGCGTGTGGCCCACCAGACGCCCGGCAAGGATTTGGCATGCTCGATGAATTCGCGCAGCGCGCGCACTCTGTGCGCACGCCCGGATACGTGTGGATGCAATCCGACATTCATGATCCGTCCGGTCGTGGCACCTTCATCATACAGCACATCCAGTTCCTCGATCAACGCATCGCGAAACTGGTCAGTGGTAAAATTCTTGCGCGTGATGAACGTGAAGTCATTAATCTCATTCGAATAGGGCACCGAGACGATCGGACCGTTTGATGTTCGCAGAAGATATGGCTGATCGTCATTCATAATGTCGCAATAGAAAGTGCACCCTTCTCCGGCTAGAATATCAGCCGTGCGCGTCGTACCGCGGAGAGATGACGACAACCACCCCTTGGACTTCCGGCCCGTATATTTTTCGAACTGCTCGAGTGTTTGCAAAACCACTTCGCGTTCCTTTTCAGGGTCATGTGCATAGTTGCTTAGCAACTGCCCCTGCTCCCAATTATGGGCCAGCAGTTCCCAGCCTCTTTCCAAGACGGCATCGGTCATTGCTGCACGCCGTTCAAACGTAACCGCATTTGTGGTACAACTGGCCCTCACACCCAATTTGTCAAACAGGTCAAACAGACGCCAGATTCCGACTCGCTGGCCATATTCGCGCCAACTGTAATTGGGAAAGTCGGCAACGTTACCCGGGAGAATATCGGGCAGAATCGACGGACCGCCAGCATAATAAGGCTTGTCCGTATCCTTGGTCAGATCCCATGTCTCCAGATTGAAGGTGAGGATGAGCGCTACCCGCGCGCCGTTTGGCCATTTCAACGGCTTGCGCTGTGGCAAGGGAACGTAATCATATTCCATTTACAAAAACTCCTTCGGCATTAACGGGGTCGGCTGGAAACAGCCGGCTCAAAACTCACTGAGCAGACGGCCAAAACCGTCCATCTGATCGTTTATACCCATTGTGCGTAGCGCATGCCAATAAGTGGCGGTATTTATCGCGATCACCGGTTTCTCCAACCAGAATTCAGCAATTGCAGCAACTTCGGCGAAGGCAAGGTTGGTTCCGCACTGGATAATCGCATCCACACCTTCACTGACCGCGATCGCCGTACGCTTGAGCTTCTGCTTGCCTTCATGCGCGATCATCATCGGCGATGGCGACTTCAGGCCAATAATATTGACGACTTCATAGCCCTGATCTTCGAAAAACTTCTTCACATTGGCATCACCAACCGGTGCATATGGCGTCAATATGCCCAGCTTGCGGATAGGGGCACTCACGGTTTCATAGGCCTTGATGGCGGAATCGACTGCTGTAGACCCCATGATAACCGGAACACCTTTTGACCGTTCTACCATACGCTTGTGCAGCCGTTCCGCACCTTCCGCGCCATCCCAGAAGGTTTCGGCGGACATGCCCATGACCACGCATCCGGGATCCATAGACATGGCCACGTCAACGGTGTCCTCCGTTGCTGCACGAATATTGTTGAGCATCACCATGAAGCTGTCGTCATCGAGAACTTTGGTGTCAGGAATGGCGATACGTGCGAAATGGTTCGTCACACCTCGTGGACGCATGTCATCATATTCGGGCTGGACGCTGGTGTTTGTCGAAGGAGCAACCACGGCGAACTTCATGCGATGGCCTAGACTGTCAGGCATTGTGGGGCATTCCTTTTCGCTAATTTCAGCATAATATATCGCAAGTGATTGCCACCCAAGGCAGCCAAAACATAGCTGTTGAACTATTTTGTCCACCTGTTGGACATGCCAAGCAAACTATTGGAGAAGTGCCCTAGTCGCGCCAATCATCATGTCCGAACATTGTAAGTGAGGACAATTTATGAATCAGCCTTCGACTCCCTCTTCTGCCTTGATCCGCGCGACTATCTTCGTGCGCGATATCAAGCGATCCGTCCTTTTTTACCGCGCCATCGGCCTGAATGACACCTATTTTGAGGGATCCCTAGATCATCCTTCTGCTACCGCCGTGCTAGGCTTTCTAAATCATCGCCCGTACTCGATCCATATTCTCAAGCGGCCAGGGCCCAATTACGGAATGGTGGGTCTCTTCCAACTCGACCCGGAAATGGAGGCGGACAGTCTACCGCCCGCAACCGGACCAGCCAGAATAGGCGAAGTCACGCTCGTCTTTTATGTAGCGGACATCAAAGCGGTCTGTAGTCAGTTGCGTGATTTGGGTGCGACTTGGCTGCCCGAACCGCAGCTTTTTGCGATGGAGCACCGCTCACAGCTGGAAGTATGCCTTCGTGATCCGGATGGGGTTTTCATTAATCTTGTCGAGACCGATCCCGCAGAGCAGGAACGCACCCGTCCGGAACTCGACTATTGAGAAATCAGATGCCAAGCACCCCGGGTCCGATGCGCCCTTGGGGATCTAGCTCTCGTTTAATCGACCGGACAAGTTCGCCGGCAGCATTTTCTATGCGCGAACCATAGGGATATGCACGACCAAGCTGAAAATGAACCGCACCAAAACTGTCATATAGCGCGATAATATCTTCTTTGAGCTTCGCAACATAGGCAGCAGCTTCAGCATTGACCGGAAATTTGGGCAACTGTTCGAGATAATCATTCGGCACAGAAGCTTTGTGATAGGGCGTCTGCGCGTCGGGCCAGTATAGCGCTATCTCGTATAGGAATCCGCTTGTACCCACGGTGGAAAACATCCCCCCGCCCCAGATACCGAGCCGCTCCATTTCGGATTTGCGATTCGAATAAAAAATCTCAAGCGCGTCATGGAACGGGCGAGCCTGTTCATGCGACAAGATGCCATGTAGCGGTACCCAGCGCTCCCCCTGTGGCCCGAGAACATTGTAGAAGGGAGCAAAGGGCATCGAGCGCACAACTGCCGGAACTGTTGGCGCGATCTCGGTGCCGATATCACGAACAAGTTCGCGCAAGCGATGAAGCTTGGCCTTGCACTCGCCATCATCAAAGCCTTCGACAATATAGTGCGTCATAAACGCCGAACGTGCAATTTGGCCGCGCGCCAACAGGCCTGCCGCGAGCACCTGCTTCGCGCCAGCCATCACCGAAGGCGAGCTACGAATAATGGAAAGCGCCATTTTGAGCGCGCCGCCTGCACGATCCTGCCGAGCGATTTGTCCTTGGGACAATGCTGCATCAAGCGCAAAATGGGAATCCTCAATTCGTTCGAGCGCGATACGGCGCATGGACTCGTGCAACGCATTAAAATCGGGAAATGAGAACGAGATGACCTTGTGCGCAGGGCGCATGGCAATAATGGGTAAAGTCACCCGCGCCTTGATGCCTAACGCACCACCGTCTCCTGTGAATAGTCCGGTGAGATCCGGCCCACAATGGCGGACAAACCCCGTCTCGCCAAATGCCGAAGACCCCGTACGAAGCATCGTGCCATCGGCACGAATGATATCAAAAGCCAAAGCTGATTCAGCTGAGATACCGAAGGCGCCTGATCCATGGCTGATTGAATTCTGCGACATTGAACCGCCGATTGTCGCTTTCAGCCCGGAAAATGGGCCCCGAAACGGTGTACGCATGCCATGCTCAGCCAATGCATCCGATAAGCCAGCCCAGGTGACGCCTGCCTCTACGACCACATAACCACCAGTGGTATTGATCTCGACAATCCGGTTAATTCGGCTGGTATCGATCAGAAAATGTGCGGCGTCGACTGTGTTATACGCATCAGTATAAGACGCACCGCCGCCACGCACGGTGAAAGAAATATTTTCCCGTGCCGCCAAGGCAATGACCTTCTGCAATTCGTCAACCGTCCCTGGGCTTATGACAGCCTGAGGCATCACCTGCGCGCGATAGACATCCGTTGCATAGGGCGCGACACGCGTGTCACCTTGTAAAACATGAGCTTCGCCTACTATAGCCACGAAGCCTGTCACACCATTGCTCATAGCGAGCCATCTGCAATAGAATCGATAGTCGCAAGATAATTTTCCCGCGTTTCATTTGCCCCTGATTCCGCAGCTTCTTTGCGGACCAAATAGAAAAGCCTGTCAAGCATCGCCTGTCTGCGCGTTTCCCGTACTTCGAGCGCCTCATCGTCAAATTCCAGCTTGGCGATTTCCGTTACTGCGTCGATACCATGAGCCTTTAACACCCGCTGCGTTGAATCAATTTCGTCCGCCAGTACTGATACTTCGCCTGCCAGCACCATGATCATCGACATCATTTGATCCAGAGCAGGGTCTTCGTAGAACGAAGGGCGCTTGCCCTTGGCTTCGCGTTTCATTGTCATTTCCAATTACCTCTGCAACTTCAACCCGCTTTGCGAGCAATGAGTACTTCCCAACCGCCGCCCGGAGCAAATTCGCCAGCGGTAAACTCACGATCGGCGACGCCAGCTGCACTCTCGTCATTATACCCGCCTTGTGCGGTGGCAGCGAGTTCCATCATGGCCATCGGCGCGGTATCGAAGCGGATTGTGTCGGCGGGGAAACCCGCGTCCTTTGCCAATTGCACCTGATCCATTTCGCGCATTGCGCCCCAGAACGGCTCATTGTTGTAATATGTTTCGTTATCGAGGATGAACTGCGTAAACGGGTCCATCAAGTCAAACGGCGGTAAATCCGCATGGATCATGACGCCACCGGGCTTCAATATCCGGTGACATTCCTTAAAAATCTTCGGCATCGCCTTGCCGCTTGTTTCGTGGAGCAGGATATGGCTGACGACCAAATCGAAGCTCTCATCCTCGAAATCTACATTCTCCGCGTTCATCAGAGCAAAATTGACATCCTGTCCCATTGCTCCGGCGCGCGCATGGGCATAGCGCACCATGGGTTCACCGACATCAATGCCCCAAACCTCCGCATCGGGAAACATTTCCTTGTAAGGCAGGGTAGAATGGCCGACCGTGCAGCCCATATCCAGAATGCGCTTGGGCTGGAGATTCGGCAGGTTCCTCCTGATATAATTGCAGGCCGACCGTCCCATATCATCGTTGAACGGGCCGGTATAACCCATTGAATATAGATAGACCCCGCGATCATAAAGTACGCCGAGCGACACATCCTCGCCCGTATCCTGGTCGCCGCAATAGCCCCCTGGCATGCAATGGATATCGAGCGCACTGACGTAACGAGGCGGAACGAAGCCCTCGGGTATACGCAATTCACCCTTGTTCCGAGCCGACATTTTGGCGGTATTTTCGTTTAAGGCCGCTTGCTCCCGTTCGATGCTGTCGATGACCCCGTCCCAGAGCATTTCCTGACTGATGCGGTTTACAGCAGCATAGTTGCGGAAATATGGGTCGCCTACCATGGCCTTGCGAATGTCGTGCCGGTTCTCAGGCTCGCGCCCTTCGCTGCGAGCGAATTTCGGCGCCGCTCGTCCACGGAAGACTGGCTCCAAGCCAGGGAGCAGTCCTTGCTGCACATAATGTTTCAGACTCTTGGCAAATTCCTGCCGGGATGCTTCCTGCGGCGTAGCGGTGGGCAACATGCCATGCCCGGTCTGCTGGAAGATGTTAAGCATGGTCAAGCTCCTTTAGAGAATAGCGCACCACCATAGCCGTTGGATGAACCCGCGTCGAAAGATGACAAAAACTATCCGGCCTGCGGATAATATGGACTTTACGGAGCTACACAATGGCGCATACGGTCTTGGTCTCGAGATAATTATCCAGCGCCTCAATCCCGCTATCACGGCCATAGCCCGACTGCTTCATTCCACCAATAGGCAGCGATGCGTCGTACATCGAGTGGCTATTTATCCACACCGTTCCTGCCTTGATCCGTCGCGAGATGCGATGCGCACTGGACAATGAATCTGTCCAGATTCCTGCTGCAAGTCCGTAAACGCTGTCATTAGCACTGGCGATGACCTCTTCGACATCATCGAACTTCTGTATGGCAAGAACAGGTCCAAAAACCTCCTCCCGCACAATTTCCATATTGGCATCGACATCGGCAATCACAGTTGGGCTGACGAATGTACCGACAGGACCGAGGCGTTCACCGCCGGCGATAATCGAAGCACCTTCACTTTTGGCGCTGGCGATAAACGATCCCACCCGCTCGGCATGTTGAACCGAAACAAGTGGTCCCATCTGCGTTTCGGCGTTGAGACCGTGCCCCAAAGCCATGCCATTTGCATAAGCGGCAAGCCCTTCTGCCACGCGATCATAAATGGAGGAGTGCACATAAGCACGTGAGCCAGCAACGCACACCTGCCCGCCATTGAAGAAGATCGCATTGGCCGCCCCCGGAATCGCATGCTCAAGATCAGCGTCTGGCATCAAAATCACCGGCGACTTCCCGCCCAGTTCCAGCGACACACGCTTCAGATTCCCCTTAGAAGCATCCAGCACCGCTCGTCCGGTTGCGGTACTGCCAGTGAAAGCGACCTTGTCGACATCCGGATGAGCCGCCAGCAATGCTCCGGCCTGCTGACCGCGGCCCGTGACTATATTGAGAACGCCATTGGGCAATCCGGCTTCTGCAATCAATTCGCCCAGGCGAATGGCACTTAATGAAGTCAGCTCAGCTGGCTTCAGTACAACTGCACAACCAGCGGCAAGAGCGGGAGCGAGTTTCAACGTAGCGAGAATGATCGGAGAGTTCCACGGAACGATAGCGGCCACCACTCCCACTGGCTCGCGCAGCGTCCACGCCTCCACTTCCTTCCCTGCTGGCTGGTAGTTGATCGAGGTGCTTATAGTCTTACCTTCGATCGCCATCGCCTGCCCGGCGAAAAACCGGAACTGCGCAACCGCCCCCGGTATCTCGGCCCAGCGCGCAACATAAAGCGGCTTCCCCTGGTCCAATGCTTCAAGTTCCGAAAGTTCGTCGATATTAGCCTCGATCAGATCGGCAATTTTCCAGAGTATCCGCGCGCGTTCAGCGGGAACCGTTGCAGCCCACCCCTGCTGCGCAACTCTCGCAGAAGCGACCGCATCATCGACATCGGATGCGGTGGCATCGGGGATCATCGATATGATCTTGCCCGTAGCGGGGTCGGCACTTGATATGGTCGCTCCGTTCGATGCCGCAACCCAGGCGCCATCAATGAACATTCTTGCTTCACTCGGTTCGTTGAGCAAGCTGCGCACTGCTGCGGACTTTGGTTCAGGTATTAGATGCATAACCATTCCTATCTTTAATCATTCGGGCCGTCAGCTCGGCGGCACCGTGATCGGTGCTACAACTATAATTGCCACGTTGAGTGAGCATATCGGAATCTCAACTCCATTTCTCCGCAGCGCGAACAGTCTGCTCATCGAGGGGTCGTCCTGAGAGAGCATAGCCTATTCAGTTCATTAACAAATAGGAGTTGCTATGTCCGCTTACATTATCGCTACGGTCACCATTAATGACCCAGAGAAGTTTGCTGCCTACGGCACAGCTATCAAGGGACTTGCCGAAGAATTCGGAGGCGAAGCCGTCGTCAAGGGACCTGTCTCTGAAGTGCTCGAAGGCGAAGCTGCAGAGAATGAACGGGTCGTAGTGACTCGCTTCCCCGATATTGCAAGCGCGCGCTCCTACATCGCGTCTAACAGATACCAACAGGGACGTGCACTGCGCGAAGGCGCCGCATCAGCTCGAATCCTGCTGTTGGCCGAATGACGCTGGGTAAAAAGGGCACAAAAATGCAGTTTGACGAAGTTCGATCTCAAGTCCTGATAGCTGGTGGTGGCCCGGTAGGAATGACCTTGGCCTATTCACTTGCACTCAAAGGCATTTCTGTTCGGGTGATTGAAGCTGCACCAGGGTGCATGGAAGACATGCGCGCCTCTACCTTCCATCCTCCAACGCTCGAGATGATGGAAAGTCTTGGCCTCCTCTCGGAACTCGAGGATATGGGCTTGCGCGCACCTGTTTACCAATATGGTAACGTAGTCGACGACCGATATTATCATCTCGACATGGCAGAGATTGGTGATGTTACACCATTCCCATATCGAATGCAGTGCGAGCAATATAAGCTGACTCGCCTGATCGCCACAAAGCTTGAAGCGATCCCTCACGCCGAAGTTCTGTTTTCCCGGAGCATCTTAAACTTCGATCAAGGCGCAAACGGCGTTCAAGCTGCCGTCGAAGGACCACTCGATATCCGGCTTTTCCAAGCCGACTATCTTGTCGGCGCGGATGGAGGCAATTCAACCGTGCGAAAATGGCTGAATGTCGGTTTCGATGGGTTCACTTATCCGGAAAGCTTTCTGACGCTTTCCACCGCATACCCAATCGAAAAACATCTGCCTTGGCTAAAACAAGTAAATTATGTGAGCGATGCTCCAAGCTGGTGGGTGGTTTTGCGTGTACCAGGCTTGTGGCGCGTTCTGGTTCCACAAAATATTGAAGCGTCCGACAACGACGTCATGAGCGATGCGCGCAAAGACAAAGTCTTTTCCGAACTGCTGGGAACAAAAGACATAATCGATACAAAACATCGCACTTGCTATCGGGTCCACCAACGCGTGGCAAAAACGTTCCGAAGCGGCCGCGTAATGCTGGCCGGTGATGCAGCTCATCTCAACAACCCGTTGGGCGGATTTGGCATGAATTCCGGAATCCATGATGCCATGAACCTTTCCGAGAAGCTGGAAAAGATCTTCCACAACAACGGCGATGCAGATGCGTTGCTCGATAAATATGATCGTCAGCGCCGCACCGTCACTCACGAGTTCATTCAAAAACAAACGCTTGCGAACAAAGAGGCATTTGATGGATCATTGAACGGACGCGAGGCATTGATGGAAAATCTTATGAACCACCCCGAAAAGCGTCATCGATATATGATGGAGCAAGCTATGTTCTTCAGTCTCGAACGTGCGGCGGAAATCGAATAGAGCACTCACTTGATACCGCATATGCTCGATCACACATCCTTCGACGATCGGCCGAAGATGCATGCCGTGTCGCTAGTTTACCTGCTCCAGAATCTGGCTTTCCTTTTCGGCAAGCAAGTCAGCAGTGATTTGCCCGGCCGTTTTCTTGAGGTCAGAGAGGTAGCGTTCAATCGCTTCGTCCTGTTTCATAGCCGTAGCAAAATAGATCAGGGTCACAGCCGCCTCGAAACGTCCATGCTGGATGATCGGTACCGATATCGTCGAAGTTTTGCCCGGATTGAGATTATGCTGCCCCCAACCGATCGCGGCATAGCCTTCTTCACGAATTTTTTTCAACGAGTTGACCGATACATAAGCGGTCAATTCCCTGTCCTCGGGCATGCCGACAAGACCAACCCAGCGCATTAACTCGTCCAGCTCATGCTGTGACATGTGAGCAAGACAGACTCGACCCGAAGCGCAATCCATCAACGGCAACCGAAAGCCCGGATAATATCTCTCGAAGGTTAGCGAAGTTTCGGCATGGGTTGAATCGCGCACAACCATCTGCGTGCCCACCCGGACTGCGACCGAAACCGGCCAGCCATTCTTCTCCGTCAGCGTACGAATATGACTGCGGGCATATTCGACGACCATGCTATCGCCCTGAAAACCCTGGGACAACGATTCGACAAGTGCCGTCGCCCGGTAATATTTGCGGGCTGGTTCCTGCTCGATCAAACCCTCATGTATCAGAGTCTGGACGATGCGGCAGGCGGTAGGATAAGGCACCCCAACGAGTTTCGATATCTGCATCATCGATAAAGACCCCATCTGGTTAATCGCCTGAATCGTGCTGATCGCCCTGCTGACCGATCGGATGGGAACGCCTCTTTCCATGTAACCAACTCCGTTTTACTACAGTGTGCGAACATGCCTTATTCGCTGTGCGATCATTCGCCCGTGCGCGCCATTATCCACGGTGCGGATAAACTGCAAGTCTCGGCACGGACCGAGTCAACTCCAATGGAGAAAGCATTCGATTCCAAGATAGCAAATTATCACTACTTGTCAGAGCGTTACACTCACCCCTGATTAAAACAAACAAGCGAATATCCACGATACGGTGAAACAGCATTCCAAATTGGCTCTTCGCAATTCGATCCGCCAATGGAGCAGGATGCTTACAAAATCAGTTTCCGACTCGAGCCCAAAAACCTTGTATCAACGCCTTTGGAATGCCCATGTTGTAGCGGGCGATCCAAATGGCCGCGCCTTGCTCTATATTGATCGTCATCTGTTGCACGAAGTCAGCACTCCAGAAAGCTTCGAATTACTGCGCGACAACAACCTTGCAGTTCATCGCCCTTCTACACAACTTGCTGTGCCTGACCACTCTGTCCCCACACGCAACCGCACTTCCCTGTTGCCTCCAGGCCTCGCCCGCGATCAGGTCAATCTGCTTGAAGCCAATTGCGCGCAGTTCGGGATAGAATATCTGCCCCTGAATGACTCCCGGCAAGGCATCGTTCACGTCATATCTCCTGAGCAGGGCTTCACGCTACCCGGTATAACGCTTGTTTGCGGCGACAGTCACACAGCAACCCATGGGGCTTTCGGTGCACTGGCATTCGGGATCGGAGCTAGCGAATGCGGTACAGTCATGGCAACGCAATGCCTTTGGCAAACCCGCGCCAAAACCATGCGCGTCCGGTTTGATGGCGCAACGCAGACAAATGTCGGGACCAAAGACCTGATTCTGGCGTTGATCGCTCAAATCGGCGCGTCCGGTGCAACGGGGCACGCCATAGAATTCGTCGGCGATGCCGTTCGCAACGCGTCGATGGAAGCGCGCATGAGTTTGTGCAACATGGCTACCGAGGCAGGTTCACGTACCGGACTGGTCGCTCCCGACGACACGACATTTTCCTATCTGAAGAGCCGACCTCGCGCACCTACTGGAAAAATGTGGGATGCTGCGATTGGCAACTGGCGCAAGCTTGCAAGCGACGATGAAGCGATATTTGATTACGAAACCACCTTGGATGTCTCGGCGATTGCTCCGCAGATCAGTTGGGGCACCTCACCCGATCAGGTCATCGGCATTGATGGACGGATCCCCGCGGATACCAATGATCCGCGAGCCGCGAAGTCATTGGCCTATATGGGTCTCGAGGCTGGCCAGCCGATCAAAGGCATTCCAATTGATTTTGCCTTTATCGGCAGCTGTACCAACGGAAGAATAGAGGATCTTCGCGCGGCTTCTGGGGCGATACGTGGCCAGCGTGTAGCTGACAATGTTACGGCGATAGTCGTTCCAGGCTCTAGCAGTGTAAAAACGCAAGCCGAAGCTGAGGGCCTGGATCGCATCTTTCTCGCGGCCGGTTTTCAATGGCACGATGCCGGCTGTTCACTATGCGTCGCAATGAATGGTGATGTCGTTCCGCCAGGCCGCCGTTCAATCTCTTCCAGCAACCGCAATTTCGAGGGACGACAAGGGCCAAATGTACGCACGCATTTGGCGAGCCCCGTGACGGTCGTTGCTTCCGCCATTGCCGGATACATTGCCGATGCAAGGAAGCAGGCATGAAGAATTTCGACAAATTGATCGCTCAAGCAACCTCCCTGCCCGACGATAATATCGACACCGACATCATCTATCCAGCACGCTTCCTACTGATAACTTCGAAAAAGGGTCTGGGCAGCCATGCCTTTACCGACCGGATTGCCGCTGGCGATGACCGTATCGGCGAAGGCCGGGTCTCTCCCATCCTGTGCACAGGACAAAATTTCGGCTGCGGGTCTAGCCGCGAACATGCGGTTTGGGCGCTGGCAGATATTGGCGTCCAGGCAATTTTCGCTCCATCATATGGCGAAATCTTCCGGGGAAACTGCGTGAACAACGGCATCCTTGCAGGCCAAGTGACACCGGCTGACATGCCCAATCTACATGCAGGCGCGAAAAGTGGAGCAATGCTGCGCATTGATCTGATTCACTGCACTATCTCCGGACCTTTCGGCTCAATCGATTTTTGCATCCCTGATGCTGATCGCGAGACGCTGCTCAACGGATGGAACGAGACGACGCGCATCCTGGCCCTGCACAAACAGGACATATCAACTTTCGAACAGCAACAGCGAATTTCTGCACCTTGGCTGTGGACGCACGAATATCAACAGGAGTTACCCCAGAATGACTGATTTCCCTTTGCGCGAAAAGCTTGCTTCTCGAGAATTTTTCGTCGTGCCCGGCGTTCAGGATATGATAGCTGCGGTCGTCGCCAAAAAGACCGGTTTCGATATCTTGTATGGAACTGGCTATTGGCTGACTGCATCGGCTTACGGGCTACCCGATACAGGATTGGTCTCATATAATCAGATGCTCGACCGGATGGATACGGTCAAGCGGACAACCGGCGCGACCCTAATCGCGGATGCCGACACTGGCTTTGGCGGTTTGCTCAATGTCGATCACACTGTGCGTGGATATGAACGCGCAGGAATTGCCGCGATACAGATTGAAGATCAGGAATTTCCAAAAAAATGTGGCCATACGCCCGGCAAGCGCGTGGTCGCGGTTGAAGATATGGCAGAAAAGATACGAGTCGCGATCGACGCACGCGACGAGATGCTGATTATCGCTCGCACCGATGCAAGGCAGGGTGAGGGTATGGACGGGACATTGCGCCGGCTCGAGGCCTATGCAAAGGCAGGCGCTGATGTTCTGTTTCCCGAAGCGCTGGAAAGTGAAGAGGAAATGCGAAAGGTTTGCGAAAGTTTCGACCTTCCCATCGTCGTGAACATGTCCAATGGCGGAGCCACACCGATGATCAAGGGGGATGTCCTGGCCGACATCGGTTTCGCCTTTGCAATTTACCCCTCGCTGACCAGCCTTGCCGCTGCCCATGCGATGGAGCAAGCCCTGATCCGCCTGCGCGACAATCTCGATGGCGAGCCAGCGGATGTTCCGATCTTTAATTTCAAGGAGTTCTGCACCCTGATCGGTTTTCAGGAAGTATGGGACTTTGACAAGAAATGGGCCCGTTGACGTCCCGCACCGTAATGATTGCCGCCTTCGCCCTGCCAGTCGGCAATGCATGATCCTTTGAGAAAACCGGTGGTATGCGGATAACCGCTCTCGCCCCCGATCTGATGGGTCGGGGGTGGCCGCGTGGAGCCGGCCCGCCCCTCCATCAAACAATGAATTCACCGTCGAGGCTGTGTTGCTGAACGAGGAAGTCAACTCTATTCGACTAACTCGCTGAACGGCAACTTCAAACTAACGATCGGCAAGTCTTTTCAATCTGCCATATGGGCAAGGGCTTCAGCCTCGCTAACGACCTCGGCATATTTCTGCGACAGGTCAAACAGGTTTGATTCATGCGGGCGTTCATCACGATCCCCGCAGGCATCAGCAACGACCATCGGCACAAAGCCGTGTTGCATGGCATCAAGCGCCGAAGCGCGGACGCAACCTGATGTTGAAAATCCGGTAATGAACAAGGAATCGACACCCATCGCGGTCAGCGTGGCTGCCAGCGACGTGCCAAAAAATGCGGAGGCATATTGTTTTGTCACAATGACCTCATCGGCTAGCGGCTGCAGATATGGAGGGAATGCACCGAGCGGCGACCCTTCGAGAAAAGATTGCAACGCCGGAACCTTGCGATAGAATAATCCGCCGTCCAACCCGCCTGCGCGATAGACAACATTGGTGAAGATTACAGGGATGCCGTTCGCCCGCGCCGCACTGGCTAACCGGTCACAGCTAGCCGCAGCCTCTTCGAAACGGGGCGAATATAGCGGGCAGTCCGGGTCGAGATAAGCCATAACAACATCAACCAGCAGCAAAGCTGGACGTTTGCCCAATGCGATCGACCCTCCAAAGCCACCTGACTTATAGTCGTTTAGAAGTTCACTCATGCCGCTTATTCTACATTGGCCCATTTGGGCTGCTTGGGAGCTGGCAAGCCAGTTTCTGCCAAGCAATTTGCCCGCAGCGTTTCTATATCGGGACCGAAGTTGAAGGGACTGCCAGTCTCCTCGCGCTCAGAACGCATCTTGCTGCGCAGCGCATCGGTTTCGGCCGCATCAACTGTACCATCGACCGCGACAACAACGCCATAGTTCAACGCTCCATCCGCGGTGACCAATCCTTGCGCTATCTCTTTTACAATCAGCGCCGGGTCACGTTCAAGCGGGTCGCCCCACCCTCCCCCACCCCAGGTTATGAAGTGCAACTGATCATCGGCCTCAACCGGGTAATCCTCAACCTTGTTGCCCAGCACGATCTCTGTTCCGTCAGCCTTTACCAGAACCTTGCGAGCACGCGTCCCCGGAAGGCCGCCGTTCACGCCCCAGGGCGGAACAAACCAGCGGTCATCATGGATCGCGATCACGCCCGGCTCCAGGAAACGGTAGACCATGTTGATGCCATTGCCACCACGGTGAAGACCGGCGCCACCACTGTCCGCCACGGTTTCATAGCGTTCGATGCGCAGAGGGAAGTAACGTTCGAGAAATTCGTTCGGTACGTTGGTAAAGCCAGGCCAAAGCGAATGCCCGTCGGGCCCGTCACCCAACGGACGCCCCGGGATACCACCAAATCCAATCTGGAACAGCTGAAACCACTTTCCCTTGCTGTCCGTGCCTGCATAGAACAAATGTGGGCTGGACGAAAAACCTGCACCGTTGAGGAATTCCGGTGTCTTCTGGCCGAGCAGGCCGCCAAGAATGTCGAACAAGCGGCCAAGCGCATGTGTCCGACCCGAGAGGGCTGCAGGGAATTTCGGTTTGAGTAGAGAGCCTTCCGGAATTCTCACCTCGATCAGGTCGTAAAATCCGTCGTTAAACAGAATTTGCGGATCAAAGACCATGATCATGTAGATGCCAAAGAACATTTTCATCATATTCTCGTTCAGCAAGAAATTGATGGATGCCTGGCTCTGCGGATCAGTCCCTTCAAAATCGAGAATGACACGGTCATTCTCGCGCCACATCGTGCAACGGATCTTATAGGGACCGTAGCCTAGCCCATCATCGCAGATATAATCTTCAAAGCTGACTTTTTCTTCAGAAACCGATGTCGAAATCAGCGTCTGCATGGCGCGGCGATTGCGCTCAAGCAACATGTCCGTCGCAGAAGCATAGACATCGTCACCAAAGCGTTCGCACATTTCGATGACCCGGCGCGAGGATACTCTGCAGGCGGCGATGAGCGCGTTCAAATCGGCGGAACACCATTCGGGCGTGCGGACCTGATGCATGACCAGCTTGTATAGATCTTCGTTGAATTGACCTTGTTTCCAAAGCTTGACCGGCGGTATCCGGACCCCTTCCTGAAAAATGCTGGTCGCGTCGATCGGCATCGATCCTGGAACCTTGCCTCCGATATCGGACATATGACCGAACATCGAGGTAAAGGCGACAAGCCGTCCGTCCTTGAACACCGGCATCAGCACCAGCCAGTCGTTGCTGTGACTGATCGCGCCGTTCACCGAATAGGGGTCAGACAGGAAAATCAGATCGCCGTCTTCGACCGTGCCTTCAAAACCGTCCAGAAAAGGGCCGATGTAGCTTCCAAACTGGCCAACGATCATGCGTCCCTTGCTGTCTGCAATCAATGGGAAGGCATCTCCCTGTTCGCGGATGCCAGGTGACATGGCAGTCCGTACGAGGGTTGCGTCCATCTCCACGCGGGCATTGCGTAGCGCATTTTCAATAACCTCAAGCGTGACCGGATCGATGTCGACCTTGTTAAACGGCTTATCGTTAACCTGGATGATTTGTGCGGGCATTATGCTATTCCTTCGCTCAGGCGAGATTGATGAGGATGTTGCCCACCGCGTCGACGGTGCCGGTACAATCGGCCTCAATCAAAGTGGTGGAGTCCATTTCGACGACAATGGCGGGACCGGGGATAATATCTCCGGCACGAAGCTTCTCGCGGTCGTAGATAACGGCAGGGTGCATCTGCCCGTTGTCCCATAGTTCATGGTCGCGAATCTTCGCTTCCGACGGGTCGCCGTTACCCTGAGGCAGGTTGAACCGGCCGAGATCGAGGGCTTTGCCCAATGCCACGGCTCGCAAATTCACCAGTTCGTGCGGACTGGCCATGTTGAAGGTGAACAGCCTTTCGTGTTCCTCGTCGAATCGAGCCTGCACAGCAGCAAGCCCATCCTTGCGCAGCGTATCCGGATCGATGGAGAGCGGCACTTCAAAAGCCTGCCCTTCGTAGCGCACGTCGATTTCGAACGAGATCGTGATGTCACCCGGTGCAAGTCCTTCAGCCTCGAGTTCCGCGCTCGTCTCAACGGCCATCTCTTCAAGCGCAGCGATAACGATGGTCTCGTCCGTTTCACTGAACGGCTTGGAGAAACTGCGGGCCGTTTCCGTTCTCATTTGGGTTGTCGCATCGCCCAGAGCGCAGAGCACTCCGGGGGATACTGGCGATACAGCTGGCCAGCTTCCCATCAATCGCGCAACCGCGTTTACGTGTAGCGGTCCGGCTCCGCCAAATCCCATCAGGGCAAAATCGCGGGGATCGTAACCCTGCTGAACCGAGATCATGCGCAGAGCCCCGAACATATTCTCGTTCACAATGTCGATGATACCGCGCGCGGCCTCCATCAACCCAATGCCAAGCTTGTCCGCAATTTCCTGAACCGCCTGCTTTGCGCCGTCACGGTCCAGTTTAAATGCACCGCCGAGCAAGCTCTCCGGCAGATAACCAAGCACAACATTTGCGTCCGTCACCGTCGCTTCAACACCACCCTTGCCATAGGCAACCGGCCCTGGCACCGCTCCTGCTGATTGCGGGCCAACCCGCAAGGCGCCGGTAAGCTCCGGAACATACGCAATGGAGCCGCCGCCAGCCCCCACGGTTTTGACATCCAATGCCGAAGCGCGAACCGACAAGTGGCCGACTTCGGTGGTGCGCACGCGCCGCGCTGTAAGATTCTCGATCAGGGCAACATCCGTGGATGTTCCACCGACGTCCAGCGTCAATATATTTTTCAGACCCGCGTTCTTTGCCACCCACAGCGCGCCGGTGACGCCACCGGCAGGACCGCTCATCAGCAAGGACACCGGGTGAATCTCCGATTTTTCGGAAGACATCAGGCCACCGTCAGAACGAAGCAAAGACAGCGAACCCGCCATGCCGCCAGCTCTCAGTTGGCTACGAAGGTTGCGCACATAATTGCCAACAATCGGGCGCACCGCAGCATTGGCTACAGTCGTCAATGTGCGCTCATACTCCTGCATTTCCGGCAGAACTTCGTGGCTGAGTGAAATTGATATGTCCGGCATGATCTCGGCGGCCAGTTCACCCACACGTTTTTCATGCGCGCTATTGAGATAGCCATTCATCAGACTGACCGTCAGCGCCTCAACCCCGGCATCACGCAATTTTTCCAGAGCCGCGCGTATCTGCGCCTCATCAATGGCGCGCACCTCATTGCCTTGCGCATCCATGCGTCCATCAATCTCGATTGTGTCTTCAAGCGCTGCAAGTGGCTCGGGCTTTGGCCATACGATCCATCCGGCCAGGCCGCCCGGTACAAAGCTGCGCGCTATTTGCATGACGTCGCGATATCCTTCGGTAACGATCAGTCCTACGCGGCTGCCCTTACCTTCCAACACAGCATTGGTTGCAACCGTTGTACCGTGCAGAAAATATTCGATATCAGCGGGGACAATGCCAGCCTTCTCGCAAATAGCGGTTAGCCCGTTCAATATGCCTTCTGAACTGTCATGAGGCGTCGAGGGCGTTTTATGGCGCCAGAACGATCCACTCTCTTGGTCAAACAACAGAAGATCCGTGAAAGTACCGCCGACATCCACACCAAGCCGATAAGCCATGTTCGCATTTCCAATTGCTTAGAATTTAAAGAACCGAATTAAGAGCATCAGGACCGGCGACCTGTCTGTTCCCGGCTGGAAACTATCTACCAAGCGGATAGACCCTCCGGGATTGACCGAGCGACCCGTTCAGACTTTGCGGGCAGCGGGTTCAGGATCACGACAAACGTACCGCATTCATTATTTTATCCAACAGGCGGACGCGTCCATACTTTTCTGGTGCAAGACAACCAGCTCGCGATAAGCATATATGCTCAGGATTTTCGAAGTGCATCTACGCTCGCAACCCGGTCACCGACGTTGCTGAACCCCGTAAGAAGGACAGCCTGATATGGGCAAACAGCCAACAAGGCTCATGGCGACAACAGCGGCATTATACCGCGGCGAATTCCCGGTTTTCCACCAGCCGCCTCTGACGCTGGACATTCAGGCCGGTACGTCGGTTGCACATAACGTGTCGGAGACATTAGCCTATGACCATATCTGAAAATAAATTTCCCCGGCGGGCCTATGCAGACGGCCCATTTGGTCAGGTCCATTTCCAGTCGCTCGGCGAAGGCGACCCTCTTCTCCTCTTGCATCAGGCCCCGATGACGTCGGGACAATTTGATCTGGTATATGAACCGCTGGCCCTGCGCGGCATTCAGGCGATCGGAATCGACATGCCCGGGTTTGGCCTGTCAGACCCCACTCCAGATACGCCGACCGTTGGCGATTACGCGCATGTCATCCCATCCGTACTGGATGCACTTGGCATCGAAAGCGCGGCTTTGCTGGGCCATCACACCGGCGCGCTTGCCGCAACCGAAGGAGCGATCCTTTTCCCGGACCGGATCGATCGCCTGATCATCAATGGTGCACTGTTGGTCAGCGATGAAGACCGCGCTGACTTTCTGGCAAATTTGCACCCATGGGAAAAGAATTTCAAAGCACGCGAACACGCCGGACATCTGGCCGAGCTATTCGATATTCGTCACAAATTTGCCAAGGATACGGTCCCTCTGGAAAGGATTAGCGACTATATTGTTCAGGCCATGGTCGGACGGGGGCCTTTCTGGTGGGGGCACCACGCAGCCTACATGTATGATCAGGCGCCGCGCCTGCCGCTGATCACCCAGCCGACAATGCTGCTGACCAACAGCGGCGACATGATCAACGCTGATTCGCACGCCGCACATCAAATCCGGCCCGATTTTACCTTCGTCGAACTGGAAGGTGGAGGTGTCGATATCGTTGACCAGCAAAGCGAAGCCTGGGCCGAAGCCGTCGCCAGCTTTCTGACAAAGGCTAAAGGCTAAAATCACACGGTCCTGCGCCATTCTGGCTCAGATCCACACTAACTCACGTTCCATCTTTGCACCTATTCTGTCCGCAACATCGGATGGGGGACTGCGTCAAGATCCAGAGCAAGCTGATAGCGATCACCCCGATATTGTGCGATCGTACGCGCCATCGGTTTGCCGTCCTCACTGCGCAGCAACCGCTCGATCCGGAGAAGCGGAGCACGCGGTTCCAGCTCCAGGCGCAAGGCAATCTCTGGCCCTGCCGCCACAGCCGAAATGACCTGTTGGCCGGCCCGGATCTCCCGACCGCTATGGCTGAGCAATTCTAGCAAGGGATTGTTCGCTAGCTTCTCCTCGCTGACCCACTGTGTGGCTTCTAACGGCAAGATGCTTTCGATTATTCCCAGTGGCAAATTCTTTACAAGACGGAGCCTCTCCACTCGCAAGATGCGTTGCTGACATTCGATTTCGAGTGCAGCGGACTCTTCAAGAGTAGCCTCACTCACTTCATAGGAAATTATCTTTACCAGCGTTTCACGACCGAAGGCGATCAGCGAATCGATCGTGGTCCGACCATCGGAATCCGTTGGCAGCGGCGAACGATAGATGACCTTGGTTCCCGTCCGTCGGCGGCGTTCCACCAAGCCGTTTTCGGACAGCTCTTTCATCGCACGCCGGGCGGTTATACGGGATACACCAAACTGCTCGGAAAGTTCATGCTCGGTCGGCAACGACGCGCCATATGACAGTTCTCCGGACTTTATCCGGTCACGCAGCGAAGAATAGATCTGGTAGTAGAGAGGCAATGCTGCCGCTCGTTGACCAACTTTTGCATATTCCATTTTTCTGCGTAACAACCTCCCGATACGCCCATATCCCTTAGCACTAAGGCCCGGTCAATAGTCACGTGGACATGAGAGTTTCCATCTGGGTCGACGGTTGTTGGACAGCAGCACCTACTCTCACCATGAGTCTATCTTGAAATAGCGAGAGCATATTCAAGTGCAACGGCTGGTCGGGCCATTTTCTGATATTGAACCAGGCATGTTGAACAACCAGCACCGGTGAGGTCACCATCAATGCTCTTTTCCCTATAAATAGATCCAGGGCCGCTTGATCCGGTCTTGGCTGCGCCACGATGTGATGAGCGGTTGCGATAGCAATGTCCGGTCGATCTCGTCCTGACCGCTTATCAGGATCGCAGCGGATTCTTCGTCGATATCGAAAGACCAGCAAGAGCCATCGGTTCCGCATATCGCCCGTTCCGGGAGATTCACCGTCAAATTCATCTGCCTTGACGCTATCGGCATTGTATCAGCCGTTGCCGGCAGGATGAAATTGCGAATGCAATTGCGCTTGAATATCGGGTTGAACGATGGTGCGACGATCACCCGAAATCCATATTCTGCCAGAGCCCATACCGCCTGTTCCCGGCTAGAACCGCATCCGAAATTGGCTCCCCCGAGAAGGATGCTTGCCTCGGCAAATTCTGGACGATTGAGCACGAATTCCGGATCCGGTGTCCGGTCCTCGAGATAACGCCATCCGGCAAAAAGACCGCCTGCAAGCCCTCGCTTGGTCACCGAACGGATTTCGCGTGAAGGGATGATGATGTCCGTGTCGATATTATCCTGCAATAGTGGCACGGCCAGGCTGTCGACTGAGGTAAAAGCATTCATGCCTCGTCCTCCTGCTTTGCAGTGGCGTCCATGACAGCAAGCTCTCTGGCACTGGTGATCCGGCCGAGAATGGCCGAAGCCGCGACATTGGCCGGCGCTGCGATATGCGTGCGCGTCCCCTGCCCCTGACGATTCTCAAAATTGCGGTTGGTGGATGACATGACCCGATCCTGTGGACCAAAGCTCTCGCCGCCCACAAAGAAGCACATTGAGCATCCGGGCTCACGCCATTCGAACCCGGCTTCCAGAAAGATACGGTCGAGCCCTGCCTCTTCGGCGCGGCGCTTGACACTGCCGGAGCCGGGAACACAAATCGCCCGGACCCCTGACGCGACTTTGCGCCCCTGCAATATCTCCGCGGCGCTTTTCAGATCTTCAAAACGCGCATTTGTGCAGGAACCAATAAAAGCGCCGTCAATCGAAAGGCCGGCAACCGGCTGCGTCGCATCCACTGCCATATAGGCAAGCGAGCGCTCTGCACCCGTAACATTGTCAACGGCGATATTTGGCGCGGTGCCAATCGCCGCCGATTGCTCGGGATTGGTGCCCCAACTGACCATTGGCATGATTTCGCTTGCATCAAATCTATGCTCGATATCGAATTGCGCACCCTCGTCGCTGAAAAGCTGTCGCCAATCCGATATTGCAGCCAGCCACGCCTCACCAGTCGGCGCGTAGGGACGTCCTTGAAGATAATCGAAAACCTTGTCATCCGGAGCGATAATCGCGGAAAAGGCACCCATTTCCGCGGCCATATTGCACAATGTCATTCGCCCTTCGATCGACATTTCGCTCACTGTGGTACCTGCAAATTCGACTATATGACCTTTGGCCCCTGAAGACCCGATGTGCGAGATGATATGCAGGGCAATATCCTTGCCCGTGACATCAAGCGCGCTATCTCCGTCAATCATGATCCGCATGGTTTTCGGCTTTGCCAGACGCAGCGTCATTGTCGCCAATGCATGCTCTGCTTCGGTCGACCCGACACCCCAGGCGAGCCCGCCAAAAGCTCCCTGCGTGCAGGTATGACTATCGGGGCATACGAGAGTCACCCCTGGCAGGACAACCCCCTGTTCGGGCGAAATGACATGGACTATGCCCTGCCGCTCATCTCCAATATCGAACAGGGTCAAGCCAGCAGCCTTTGCGGCCTCTCGCGTTACACGGATAAATTCTGCGCCCGTGGGCATGGTTGTTTCATCCCCGCGACCGGGAAAAGTATCAACGACATGGTCCATAGTCACAAAGACATTTTCTGGTGCGACCACCTTGCGGCCATCTTCTGCCAAACTCTTCAGAGCAACGCCGCCCGTCCGCTCATGCAGCCATACCCGATCGATCGCGACCAGCGAAAACCCCTCGCCGACCTCAACTTCGTGAAGCTCCCATATCTTCTGGAAGATAGATTGCGCCTTACCGGAAACTGAACTTTTCATAGTCATTTGATATATTATTATACCATAATGGCCAAACAGAATTGGATCTTCATAAACTGTGTCTTTCAAAGCCGGATATGATCATAAACGCTTGATATTATTATATAAACTAACCTCGGGCCAATTGGTCTGCACAATCCGCAATTCAGACTAATCGCTCAGTGGTTATTTCGAATGCATGCGAGTCTAGTCAGCGTCAGGCAAATCGTGACGCAGTGGCATGCGATTGCCTTCGAATTCCAGGGGGAGGCCGGGCAAGCTGACCGTTTCACCGTTGGATAGCGTCACGTCCAACAGCCCGCCGGCCTGGAGATGCGGGTCGTGAAACATGTCCTCCGGCCGCATGATCGGTGCGAAAGGCAAGCCGATCGACTCCAGGCGGGCCAGCAGGTCCTCGCGGGTCATCCTTCCGATTAATTCTCGCAATGCCGGCATGAATGCATCGCGCTCCTCGACACGCTGGTTATTGGTCTCGAGCGCCGGATCAGCGAGCAGATCATCCAGAGCAAATTCCTTGCAGAAGGCATTCCACTGCGAGTCACTGACAACCCCGACGAACACCTGTTCGTCCTCGCGCGCTGTAGCGAATACGTCGTAAACCGCCCAAGCCGATACCCGAACCGGCATCGGCCTCGCAGCTTGGCCCGTCACAGCTCCCTGCGCCATATGCTGGCCGACAAGAAAGGCTGTGGTCTCGAACAGAGCGCATTGCACGTGCCCTCCCTCGCCATCTCGGTGCCGTCGCTCAAGGGCAGCAAGAATACCGATTACGCCAAACATGCCGCCAGCGACATCGATTACCGAAGCCCCTGCACGCAATGGCTTGCCGGGTGGCCCCGTCATATAGGCAAGACCGCCCATCATCTGCGCCACTTCGTCAAGAGCAGCACGTTTTTCATAAGGACCCTTTAAAAAGCCCTTGGCCGAACAATAAATCAGTCTTTCATTCTCGGATTTCAGATCATCATAGTCGAGACCCAGGCGGCGCATGGTTCCCGGTCGAAAATTCTCGATAACCACATCGGCCTTCAGGCACATTTCCCGGGCTCGGGAAGCGCCGTCTTTGCTCTTGAGGTCGAGCACAACGGCTTCCTTGTTGCGATTATACATCGGGAAATATCCCGAACCGGAACCGAGGAGCTTGCGGGTACGATCACCCCCCGGTGGCTCTATCCGAGTCACATTCGCGCCCAAATCACCGAGTATCAACCCGACCGTGGGGCCCATTACCATATGCGTGAATTCGATCACCTCTAATCCGGCTAAAGGCAGCGTACGTTCTGACATTAAAATCTCCAGTTGGCTCGACAGCTTGATTCATTTGTTATATTAACATACCAATTAGTCCTAGGAGAATTTGAACCTTGTCTATCCTGATCAGTGAAGTCGGCCCGCGTGACGGCCTGCAAAATGTATCCGCCATCATGCCTACCGAAGCCAAGAAGGATTGGATCAAAGCCGAGGCAGCGGCAGGAATTCGCGAAATAGAGGTCGGCAGCTTCGTGCCGGCAAAACTGCTTCCCCAACTGGCGGATAGTGCTGAGATTGTCGCCTTTGCGCGCACCATCCCCAATCTTGTCGTCGCCGTATTGGTTCCCAATGCGCGGGGAGCTGCGGATGCGATTCGGGCAGGCGCGCACAAAATTACTCTGCCCCTTTCCGTGTCCGAGACCCATTCTTTACGCAACCTGCGCCGCACCCATGTGCAAGTCATAGAAGAAGCGCGCACTATTGCCGGAATGATTTCAGCCTTGCCTGAAGACGATCGCCCCCATTTCGAAGGCAGCCTGTCGACAGCCTTTGGCTGCACGCTGGAAGGGTCTATTCCGGACAGCCAGATCGCTAGCCTTGCAGCAGCATTGATGGATGCGGGCTGCGACGAGGTAGGCTTGTCCGACACCACCGGTTATGCCAATCCTGTGTCGGTACGGCATCTCATCAAATTGGTGAGAGGTACAGTCGGCCAAAACGCGCTGACCGGAATTCACCTGCACAACACGCGAGGCCTCGGCCTTGCGAACGTTCTGGCCGCGCTTGAAGAAGGCCTCGACACGATCGATTCTTCGCTCGGGGGGCTAGGCGGCTGCCCCTTCGCTCCGGGTGCGAGCGGTAATATTGTAACCGAGGACCTCGCTTTCATGCTGGAATCAATGGGCCTCGATACGGGTGTGGACTTGGACAAACTGTTCGCAGTTCGGTCAATTATAGCGAATGCACTTCCAAATGAGCCTCTATATGGGTTCGTTACGGATGCCGGGATCCCACTCGGTTTTGAAAGTCGCACAGGAAAGGCGGTGCTATCGGCATGACCCTCGGCACAAAAATGATCTGCGAAGGGCGCACCGCTCGCGAGATCTTTGAAGATGTAATGGCAAAGCCGAACCGCGCCAAATTCGGGTTCGGTGAGAAGCTGGCTATTGTTAATGTCGATTTCCAGAACGCCTATACCAATATGGCCGAATTCAAAACTGCCTATGAAACCGACCCGCGCCAGATCGAATATACAAATATGATATCCCGATTGGCGAGACAAGCCGATATGCCGGTCATCTGGACGCATGTCGCTTATGCCGGCGATGCCAGCGATGCCGGCGTGTGGGGTACCCGTACCGACACACCGGACAGCCTGCAGAATATCAAATATCAATCGCGTCGACACGAGTTTGATGAGCGATGTGAAATAGATCCACAGGATATGATCTATACCAAACGCATGCCATCAGCCTTTTTCGAGACACCGCTGCAAAGCCTTCTGGTTTGGCACAAAATCGACACGCTGGTTATCACCGGTGGCTCCACGTCCGGTTGCATTCGCGCGACCGCAATCGACAGTCTTTCGCGGGGCTATCGCACGATCGTGCCCATCGAAACCTGCGCTGACAAACACGAGAGCTATCACTTTGCGAACCTGACCGATCTGCAGCTTAAATATGCCGATGTAGAACCGGTTCAGACGGTAATTGACTGGCTGGAGGCGCGTTAATGCAGGAAGGTCAAAAAGATCCGGATCTTTATGATTTTCGACGTTGGCGTGACCGTGAGCAGATACGCTGGCCAGACGACAAAAAAGTGGCTGTATGGGTATCGCCCAACCTTGAATTCTACGAAATAGACCCGCCAGCCAACCCGCATCGCAAGAGTTGGACCAAGCCTCACCCCGACGTCGTGCCATATAGCCATCGCGACTTTGCCAATAGGGTCGGTCACTGGCGCATGGCCGACGTGATGAGCAAATATGACTTTCCGGGATCCGTAAGCCTTTCGGTCGCTCTCTGCCAACATATTCCCGAAGTCGTTGAGGACGCAAATGCGCGTGGCTGGGAATTTTTCAGCCACGGCATCTACAATACCCGCTATTCTTACGGAATGGACGAGACGCAGGAGCGGGCCATCATTGAGGATTCTATCCGCACCGTGCGTGAGGCGACTGGCCAGACAATCAAGGGCTGGCTAGCCCCTGCCCTGACGCACACCACGCGCACTCTGGACCTGATTGCTGAATATGGGCTGTCATACACTTGTGATCTCTACCACGATGACCAGCCGGGCGCGGTGAATGTGAAATCGGGACAGCTGATTTCCATGCCCTACAGCCTCGAGGTCAACGACCATTACGGATTTTTTGTCTATAATATGAGCCCGCGCGATTATGCCGATGCGCTGATCCGCCAGTTCGAGCGCCTGGCCGCAGAGGGCGAGAAAGGCGGGACGGTCATGTGCATACCTTTGCACAGTTACTTGATCGGTCAGCCACACAGAATCGGTGCCTTTGAAGAGGTACTTCGCCATATCGCTGCTGACGGGCGCGCCTGGATCACTCGATCGGGAGATATTGCGGATCTTTTGACGAAAGAAAACGAACGCTCGAGCCATGCCGAGAGGAGAGCGATATGAGCCTCGATCCCGCCTATCTTGAATATCCGATGCGTCGCCGGGGCATGGACCATGATCGCTATGGTTGGAGCAACCTGTTCCAGCGTCCCCCTGTCGTCTGGCCGGACAATAAATCAGTCGCAGTTCCGGTGGTAATCAGCCTTGAATGGTTCCCAATCATTCCCGAAGACGAACCCTTCCGAGCACCCGGCCACATGGTCACCCCCTATCCGGATTATCGCCACTATACATCGCGCGAATATGGCACGCGGGTCGGCTTCTATCGGCTGCTGGACATGTGCAAGCGCTATGCCATACCCGCGACAGTGGCTATGAACGCGGCAATAGCCGAACGCTATCCGAAGATAGTAGAAGACGTTCTGACAGAAGGTCACGAGATTGTTGCGCATGCGAGCGATATGAACGGCACAATCGCCAGTGGCATTGCACCGGATCGCCACGCTTCGATCATTGGCGAAAGCCTGGACACATTGGAGCGTATAGCCGGAAAGCGGCCCACGGGATGGCTGTCGATTGCGCGCTCACAGGCTTTTGACACGCCCGATCTGCTCGCCGCGGCCGGTGTCGAATATATGCTCGACTGGGTTAATGATGAATTGCCCTATAGCTTTGCCACAACGTCTGGCCCAATCATCAACTTGCCGCTCAATCACGAGATTTCGGACCGGCAGATCATCAACGTCCAACAGCAGTCCATCGATTCTTACGCTCTGCAGATCGAGGATGCTTGCGACTGGCTAGAGAAAGAGTCCGCAGGCCATGGCGGGCGCATGTTACCGCTACACCTCACGCCCTATATCACGGGTCTTCCCTATCGTATCGAAGCGCTCGAAGCGATGTTTGCTCGACTCTCGGCGCGCGAAACCACCTGGTTTGCAACGGCGGACCAGGTGGTTGCTTCGGCCAGATCACAACTCATAAATTGAAGGAACGCTGAAAATAATGACCCGAACTCCTTTACCACGCAAGCCCAACCGGCTCGATGCAATCGAGGGAGCGCGCGATCTGGACGAGCAGTTTCTGGCCATGATCGTAAGCCTGACATCCGAAGTAACAGTGTTGCGCGCCCGGCTCGATGCTGCAGAGCGGCTGCTGGTCAAACGTGGTTCGCTGAACAAGGGGGAAGTGGACTCATTTGACCCGGACAGCGAAGCGCAAATCGAACGCGACGCGTTGCGCCGACGCACCATGCAAAAAATATTCCGACCGCTGCAAGAGGCCGCGCAAAAAGATCTGGAAGAAACCGAAAGGCGTGCACGATGAACGCTACCACCAGCTTGCCGAACATCGACGAAGGCCGCGCAAAGCTCGACCACCCGTTGATTGCCATACCCAGTCATGACGAATTGATCGAACAACTCTTCGTGCGCGACCTCAAACTCTTTGTAATGTCCGAGCTTGAACCGGTGCAGGCCAAAATTGCCAAGGCAGAAGAAGCCGCCTTGCCAGATTCCGCAAGCAACAACCGCGCATCACAGTTGCGCGATAGCATGAGCGGACACGAATCCTTCCGCTCCTGGCTGGCTTTGAAGCGTGAAAGCCAGCGCCAGCTCTGGGAAACAATTTCGGAGAGCGTCGCAAGACAGGCTGAAGAACTGGAAGCGCTTGCCGCGATAAAGGAGCCAAAGGGATCCGTTCGAACCGATCCCGGCTTTGCCGCGCCAGATTATATTCTGGATGGTGATATCCACCTGATGCCCGGTGGCAATGCACATGATGACAATTCTATATTGCAGGGTGCCGTCATGGATCGCGGCGGTGCCGTATATATGCTGGGTCGGAACGGGGGGATGCTCAACGATCTGCGCGGCCAGACAGCCATGGCTCATGCTCTGACCCGATATCCCGATTTTGCGCCAGCGCGCATTCTGGACATGGGGTGCGGGATTGGTACGAGCAGCGTGCCGGCATTCAACTGCTTCCCGGATGCGGAGGTGCACGCCGTTGATGTGGGCGCTTCCATGCTGCGCTATGGCCATGCCCGCGCGGAACATCTGGGTGCAACAATACATTTTTCTCAACAGAGCGCGGAAAAAACGGATTTCGAAGATGGTAGCTTCGATCTGGTGTTCAGTTGCATATTGTTCCACGAAACATCCCAGGATGCGACGTTGAACATTCTCGCTGAATCAAAGAGGTTGCTGCGCCCTGGCGGTCTAGCCATCCACCTTGAAGTTCCGCTCCTTCACGACAATACCGACCTCTGGACGGAATTGAGCGGCGAACTGGAAGCCCAGTATAACAACGAACCAAATTGGCGTGGTGCACTGACTGCAGATTATGCGTCCCTGCTCGGAGCGGCGGGCTTGACCGACATCCAGACCGGCTATCAGCCAACAAGCTTGAACGCCCGCGAGGGACCTTTCCGGTTCGAGCCAAAGAGCGAAGGTGTCTTCAGATCCTGGTTCGTAGCGTCCGGGATAGCCTGAACGGGTCATTTTGCTACGTTAAATTCAAGAAAAGAAGATTGACGACTCCTATAATTAATCAATTAAAAGGGAAAATATAAAATGATCAACAGACGGCAGCTAGTATCAAGCGCTGGTTTAATCGCAGCGACATCTGCGATTTCATTTTCATCCTCGATCGCAGCCCATCCAGTGCCAGATGTTACGCCCCCTGTCGGTCAATGGCAGTCCAAAGGCGACATCTCCCGTGCTGGAGGTATTCTACATTATGCTGCGATGGGACCGGATGATAGCGGCAAGCCACCGGTTGTGCTTCTCCATCGGCTAGGCGGCTGGCTTTCAGACTGGCGTCATGTTGCAGCTCTTCTCGCCGAGGGCAGAAAGGTAATCGCTTTCGATCTGCCGGGGCACGGCGGCTCTCGCTGGGAAGGTTCGCCCCCGTACATCCAGACGCTTGGCGAAACGGCGGCGCTTCTGGTTGGCGCATTTGACGAAATGGGCATCGAAAAGGTCGATCTGATTGGAACGTCACTGGGCGGCTGCGTCGGTGTCCCCCTCGCCGCTTTATGGCCAGAACGGGTCAACAGCTTCTCGATCGTTTCGTCCGCTCTGTCGCCCAAGCGATCTCTCGAAGCCGTGCGCAGCGCAGTTGATGAGGGACAGGTTGACCGGTTTGATGCCAATGGCCTGCCACTTTCCTATCCGGAAAGTCTGCTGACCGAGACGTTCGGCATTATCGACACCCATGCCATTTATGTTGAGAGCCTCGCCAGTCGCAAAGCCGCCGGCTTGTGGATCCAGCCATCCGAGCGCGGTGTTGGCGTCACAGACGTTGTCGGTACATTGGGGCGCATCACCGTCCCCACGCTTATCCTTTATGGGTCAAAAGATAAGGCCTATGGCAAATATCGGAAAAACGCGCAGGCAGCGCTTCCATCGGCAATATTCGATGATATTCCAGATACCGGCGCCTTCGCGATCCAGGAACAACCGGCGACAACCGCAAGCATGCTGCGCGACTTCATCGGCTGAAGAAAACAGACAATCAGTAATATTGGCGATGTAATCCCGTTGCTACCCAATCAAAAAGAGCCTGCACCGAAATTTCGGTGCAGGCTCTTTTTTATCATGCTCTGGCTGATATATTTACCAGATTTCGGGTTTGCTGCGTAGCGCAGGGTCTTTCTCGTAGATGTTTTCCGGATAAGAGAGATCGAGCCGATCCCGCAGCGTTTCTCCTTCATATTCCTTCCGGAACAGGCCCCGATCCTGAAGGATCGGCACCACCTTGTCGACAAAGGTCTCCAGACCTTTGGTGAGGACAGGGGGCGAAATGACAAAGCCGTCAGCTGCCCCTTGTTCATACCAGTTCGCCAATAAATCAGCGACATCCTCTGCCGTACCTACGGCGGCGCTGCTCGTCCGTCCGCCAGCAACCTGATTGGCCAGTTGACGGATTGAAGGTCCATCGCGTTCAGCTACTTCGAGCACTCTGTCCCGGGTCGAGTTCTGGCCATCCGTATACGCTGCTGGCAGCGCCGGGAGCGGCCCATCCGGGTCAAAGCCCGACAAGTCGAACCCGCCAATCAGGCGTTCAAGCTTGTCCAGTGCGATCGGCAACGGAATCAGCGCGTCAAGTTCAGCCTTCAGGGCTTGCGCCTCCTCGCGTGTTTCTCCGATGATCGGTGTGATCGCCGGCATCACTTTCAGCGATTCCGGCGTCCGCCCGAACTCCCGGAGCAACTTGTGCATGTCTTCCCGAAATGCGATTGCGGTTTCGATCGACGGGTGGGAAGTGAAGATGACTTCCGCCCGGCTCGCTGCGAAAGCTTTCCCGTCAGCAGATGCTCCGGCCTGCACCAGAACAGGATAGCCCTGGGGTGATCTGGGAACATTCAGCGGGCCGGCAACCTGAAAATGTTCACCGACATGGTCAACCGCTGTGAGGCCGTTGGAATCGACATATCGGCCACTTGTCTTGTCGGCCAGCATGGCATCATCCTGCCAACTGTCCCAGAGCTTGCAAGAGACATCGACAAATTCGGCTGCCCGCTCATAGCGTTCGGCATGCCCCATATGGGCTTCACAGCCATGGTTGTGGGCTTCATGTTCCATCGTCGAAGTGACGATATTCCACCCGGCCCGTCCGTGGCTGATGTGATCCAGCGTCGCAAAACGGCGAGCGGTCGGATAGGGTTCGTTATAGGTTGTCGATGCAGTACCGACGAGACCGATTTGCTCGGTCTTCGCTGCCACCGCAGAAAGCAACAACAGGGGGTCAAGCTTCGGCCCCTCCTGCCCTTCAAAAGCCTCAGCAGAGCGCGATCCGGGATATCCCAGAGAATCAGCAAAAAAGACGGCATCGAACTTGCCTCGTTCAGCAATTTTTGCCGCTGAGATGAAATAATCCACGTCACAAAGTGCCCGCTCCGACGCGAGGGGGTGACGCCAACCGGCGATATGGCCGCCCGTTTGCATAATGAAAGCCAGCAGTTTCAAAACATGGTCCCCTTTGTCAATTCAACAATCCAATCATCGAATAATGGCATGCTGAATGCTCCTTACAACGACTGGTCCCGTCATTTAGCCACACAGCGGTTACTTTATGAATGTCATGCACGAGAACAAGTCGTCGCTGGCATTCTGGAATAGAAGGAGCTTCGATGAACTTATCCCCGACCGAACAAGATGACGTCCGCTTTCAGCCCAATTTGGCTAAAGCCTGGTTTGCTGTCATCCTTTTGTGCCTGGCGCAAATCATCTCAACGATAGATCGCGGTATGCTTGCCCTGGTTGTTGATCCGATCCGCGCGGAACTTGGCATTAGTGATGTCCAGATAGCCCTGCTTCAGGGGCTGGCGTTCTCAATTTTCTATGTTATCGCCGGCATCGCCCTGGGCTTGGTTGCCGATGTGGTGAATCGCAAACGACTGCTGATCGCTGGCATTGTCGTTTGGAGTGCGGCTACCGTTGCCAGCGGCGTTGCCGAAACCTTTGGCCAGATGTTCGCCGCCCGTCTCTTCATCGGTATCGGTGAGGCCGTACTCGCCCCTTGTGCCGTCACCATCATTGCCGATCTGTTTCCGGTCAGTCGGCGGGGCAAGCCTATGGCGCTGTATGTTTTTGGTTCCATGATCGCCTTCGGCGTGGGTTCACTGGTCACCGGATATATTTTGGCCGCCGCCCCACAAGGCGCTTTTGACTGGATCGGATTTTTGGAGAACAAGGCGCCGTGGCGCATTGCTTTCATTCTTGCAGGAATCGCCGGTATCATATTGGCCGCCGTATTCACCATGATCGATGAACCGAAGCGCAACGATTCCAAGGTCATCGTTCGGCAAACCAACGACTTGCGAGACAGTCTCCAAGCGATGCTTGCCAACTGGAAATTATATTTGCCAGTCTATGCTACCCTTGCCTTCTTCGGAATGGGGATTTCGGTCGTCATTAACTGGAGCCCGATGCTGTTAACCCGTGTCTTCGAATATAAGATTGAAGATGTGAGCAAAATGCTCGGTATGGCTCACATAATCTGGGCCGCGATCGGTGCGTTGACCGCCGGTTTCGTCGTCGACCGTGCGGTTAAGCGTTGGGGGTCCGCCGGTCTGATATATTTGGCCAGCATGGTCTCGCTCCTCGCAATTCCGTCTACACTTGCCATTTTTACCAACAATGGGCTTTTCGCGATCATTCTTCTGTCAGAAGTAACCTTTGCTTCTGCGCTATTTGGCTCGGCTATGCTCTCCGCAATTGCCGAGATATCGCCGAAACGAACCAGGGGCTTGTCCGTTGCCTTCTATGCCTTCTCCATGACATTGATAGGCGCGTCCACGGGACCATTGCTCGTCGCCTTCATTACGGAATATTTGTTCGCTTCGGAACAAGCCGTCGGCCTATCCATTGCGATCGTTGGTAGCGTCGCATTTGGAGGAGCCGCCTTGCTCGCCTTCGTAAGCGGATCCAAATTGGTTGCAATAACGGCTGATTCCGTCCGGATACATGCTACGCGCCCCGCTGCTACTTAAACTGACAAGACTGGATGGAAAACCACATGCTGCCCATAAAAGCCTATGCACCAAGCCCATTTGGTCAATTGCATTACCGGATTGTACTGCCCGACCAAGAAGCCAGGCAACCTCCCCTGCTCTGCCTCCACCAGACCCCCAGCAGCAGCCGCGAATGGGAGCCAATCCAGGCATCCCTTGCTAAAGACAGGGTAGTTATTGCAGCAGATACACCCGGCTATGGCATGAGCGACCCCCCACAAGAGCCTCTAGAAATTGGCGATTATGCGGAGATCATGCTCAGCCTGATGGATTACCTTGCTGATACTGGTACGATTGCTTCGGGGGCCTTCGACGTCATGGGCTACCACACAGGTTCGATCACTGCGACCGAGCTTGCACGGAGTCAGCCCAATAGAGTGCGCCGCGGCGTGTTATTCGGGCTTGCCGCCTATCCCGCGGAAGCTCGCCAAGAGAAGCTCGCCACATTGCGCGAAAAATTTCCCGAACCTGACCGCACTTTACATCATGTCGAGCAACTGTGGTCCATCATCTGCCAATTGGGTGATGAACGGATGTCTGCTGAGCATATGCATGTTGCGATGGGCGAAAGCTTGCGACTGGGCTCGCGACTCCCGTGGGGCTATATTTCCGTCTATCGATATGACTTTCTCGGCGCGATGGCAGATGTGGCGCAGCCGATTCTAGTGATGAATCCCGAAGATGACCTGTGGGACGTTACAAACGAAACTGCCCACCTCTTTCGCAATGGTCAGCGCTATGACATGCACGGGGTCTCGCACGGCGTTCTTCAGATAGAACACGACCGTGTCGTCGATGAAATTGAAAAATTCCTCCGCTCCTGACAACCTGTTTAAATTATGATATTTATCTATATAGATCATGCATTTAATGCGCTATTTTGATATTTCGTATATGCTCAACAAGGCCTCATAACCGCAGTGCGAACATTATTTTCGTCGGGCATTTTTTATTCTCAACTCTCATTAGAAAAGTAGGTGCTTCAGGATATTCTCACCCTGAATAAAGCCAGGCGAATGATCGTAAACGACACGCTGAAGGTAGGGTGAGGTGTATATTGAAATCTGCACTTGAATTTCATGTCAAAACAAGGGGACCTCTCATGCGAAAACATTACATTTTGAAGTTGTTTGCCTCCACCGCAACAATCATGGTCGGCGTCCAGCCCGCCATTGCGCAGTCGGAAGAAAGCGCGACCGTCGAAACGGACGAAGCAAGCCAACAACCAGCCTATGCTGAGATCGTCGTCACTGCCCGAAAGCGGGTCGAAAACATCCTTGATACACCTATTGCTATTTCCGCTTTCGATAGTGAAGCTCTGGAATCTCGCGGCATAACTTCGGTTGCTGACTTGGCAGATTACACCCCCGGCATGAACACAAATAGTGTTAGCTCTGGCCGCAACGACCGTTCATTTCAGTCGATCATCATTCGCGGATTCGCGCCTGCTCTTTCGACCCAACAAACCTCCAGCATCTTTATCGACGGCGTTCCGGTTTCAACGCCAACCGCGATCCAGAATATCGGCGATCCGGCTCGAATCGAAGTGCTCAAGGGTCCGCAAAGCGCCTATTTCGGTCGCCAGACTTTTGCCGGTGCAGTCAACGTCGTAACCCAGGACGCTCCGGACTATTTCTCCGGAACGATCAAGGCAATGCTCGGCACCCGTGAAAACCGCGAAATTTCTGCTCAGATCGGCGGACCGCTAATCGAGGACCTGTTAAGCTTCACCGGCGGCGCACGCTATTGGAGCCGCAAGGGTTCTTATGAGAACGGCGGCCAAAGAGGTCAGACACTTGGCGATCAGTCCACCACCTCAGCCAATTTGGCGCTTGAATTCACGCCATCGTCGAATTTCAAAGCGAAGGTCGTTGGTATCTGGAGCGAAAATGACGACGGTCCTAACGCGTCAGGTCTCATCCCAGCCTATACTCTGACCGACGCCGCCGGTAACACGGTCATCCAGAGCCAGTCCAATTGCCTGATTGATGGCAATCCATATTTCTGCGGTGCATTGCCTGGCTTGCAAGCTGGTCAACCATCCATGAACGTTACGAATAGCCCTTTCATCCAGGACTTTTTGGCTAATCCAACAGGCCGCTTGCTCGACCCGGAAGATGGTACAGACGGATTTGGTCTGAAAAGCCGTTTCTACCACGTCCACCTGGCGATGGATCTGGAATTGGGCGACACCGGCGTTACCCTCAGCTCTTTGACCGGATATAATGACGAGATCAAAAGCCAGCTTTCCGATCTCAAGGTCTATAGCACCGACACTTTGCTCAACCCATTTGGCGGTCCAACCTATTTCAGCTATCCTTATCTGGTAGAATATCAGCAAAAGGATTTTTCACAGGAAGTCCGTGCCAATTACGATAATGGTGGACCATTTCACGCAGTGGTCGGTGCCAGCTATCTGTATTCCTTCTTCCAAAGTGGCGGCGGCGGATCACCGGGTAATCTCGGCGTTACGACATTCCCGACTGTCAGTGGCGCTACCAAATCGCGTACTTATGGTGCATTCATCGGCTTGACCTATGACGTAACCGATCGCCTTAGCCTCAGCTTTGACGGACGGTATCAAATCGACAAGCTTGGCGCATATGCCCGCCCGGGCGGCCAGACGCTGCTTTCCGATGCTTTTGCGCCTGCTGGCACATATGCTGATGGAGAGAAGTTGATCGGCAAGACCTATAAGAACTTCATGCCACGTGCGATCATCAACTATGACATCGCACCGGACATGATGGCTTATGCTTCATATGCAAAGGGGATAAACCCAGGCTCGTTTAACGTTGTGTTTCTCAGTCGCCCTGCATCGACCCAAGCAGCCGCAGCGGCCGCAGGTTTGCAAATCGCCGTGGAACCTGAAACGCTCGATAACTTTGAAATCGGTCTTAAAGGTCGCGCATTTAACGGCGCTTTGACATACACGTTAGCCGCTTATTATGGCATTTGGGATAAGCAGCTCAATGTGCAGCAAATTCAGGCAACAAACCCCAATACCGGGATTATCGAACTGATTTCGGCCAACGTTAATGGCGGCAAGGTTAAGGTAAAAGGCATAGAAGCTGAATTGACAGCCTTTGTGTCAGACAATTTAACGCTAACCGCGAGTGGATCGATCAACGACTCTTCGATCGATAGCTATAGCAGCCCGACTGTGACAAACCTGACCGGAATAACCGACTTCTCCGGCAAGGAAAACCCGAACACGTCCAAATATTCAGGCGTTTTCTCGGCCGAATATAAGCAACCGGTCGGCACGGGATCCACGGAAGCATTTGTCCGCGGAGATTTCATCTATCGCTCCGGCATCTATACGAATGTTTCGAACATTACCAAAACGCCCGCTTACAAGCAGGTTAATGCTCGTGTAGGTCTTGTGAATGATGATATTTCAATCGAGGCATATGTTACCAACCTGTTCAACGACGATGCATATCCATCGGCTGTTGACTTTTTCACGATAGATCCAAGCTTCGCTTACTTCGGCACCCAATCCGGTGCGGTAGTGGCTCTGCGTGAATTGCGTACTTTTGGCATCCGCGCCAAATATAACTTCTAGTGACCTATCCGGCGGAAGCGGTGCTTCCGCCGGCTTTCATAAGTCGAAACATCCAAGAATATAGTGGAGAAGGCCGGTAATGAGTGAGTTCGATCTTGTCGTCAGAAATGGAACGGTAGCGGATGGGAGCGGCGATGAGCTGCAGAACATCGACGTCGCCATATCGGACGGGAAGATTGCCGCAATTGGCCAGATCTCCGGCACGGGCAAAGAAGAAATCGACGCCACGGGCAAGCTTGTCACGCCGGGATATGTCGATATTCATACTCACTATGATGCGCAGGTCACTTGGGACTCGCGCTTCTCTCCGTCGACCAATCACGGCGTTACAACTGTCCTGATGGGCAATTGCGGCGTGGGTTTTGCGCCCTGTCTGCCTGAACAGCGCGAGCAGATGGTCGAAATCATGGAGGGCGTAGAGGAAATCCCGAATATCGTGATGACCGAAGGCCTCCCCTGGAATTGGGAATCCTTTCCCGAATATATGAACGCTGTCGAGGCCCGGCACATGGATGCGGACTTTGCAGTAGCTGTCCCCCATATTCCCGTCCGTGTATATGTCATGGGCCAACGTGCGCTTGATCGCGAGCCCGCTACTGGCGAAGATATGCAAGCCATGGCCAAACTGGTCGGCGAAGGCCTTGATGTTGGCGCATTCGGTTTTTCTACCACACGTGTTATCGGTCATCGCGATGCCAAGGGCAATCAGCTTCCCGTCACCACGGCGAGCGAAGATGAGCTGATGGTCATTGCCGACGCCATGAAAAAACGCGGCAAATCCCTCTTCATGTCAGCGTCTGAATTTGACACGAGCCTTGGTTTCTCTTCGGAACTGAATATGCTCGCGCGTATCGCCAAATCAAGCGGGCAAACTGTGACATTCCCGCTTCTCCAATATGATGAATATCCGGGTCGCTGGCTTGAAGTCGCAGAGGCTTGCGCCGCAGCCCGTACAGACGGCTCGGATATTTACGGACAGGTTGTGGCCCGCCCGGTCGGTGTCCTGTTCGGTCTCGAACTGCGCCTCAACCCGTTTCAGGGTTGCCCCACCTATGACCGGATCGAGACTCTACCCCTTGCCGAACGCATCGCGGCAATGCGCAAGCCAGAGACGCGTGCCGCGATTCTGGAGGAATATAAACTGCCGTTGAATGCCGATGTGCCAGCCATGGTCCGGCTTATCGAGCGGGCTTATGCGATGGGCAAGGAACCTGTCTATGATCCGCCCGAAGAGACTCGTTTCGACAGGCTGGCTCAGATTCGAGGCTGCACGGTTTCGGAACTGGCCTATGATGTCATGTTGGCAGACGAAGGCCGCGGCATCATCTATTTTCCGGCGCGCAATTACACATTTGAAAATTTGGACATTGTCGAAGAAATGCTCGGCAGGGCCGATACAGTCCTGGGTCTCGGCGACGGCGGCGCTCATGTTGGAGCGATCTGTGACGGAAGTATGCAAACCTATATGCTGAGCTATTGGACCCGTGATCGCAAAGGGAAAAAGCTCAGCGTGCCTGAAGCAGTCCGCATGATGACCCATGAGACAGCAACAATCGGTGGCTTTGGTGATCGCGGCCTGATTGCCCCTGGTTACAAGGGCGATCTCAACGTCATCGACTATGACCGCTTGGCCATGGGCCCTCCTCGTGTAACCTATGACCTGCCCGCTGGCGGCCGGCGCCTGTATCAGGAAGCATTCGGATATGATGCGACCATTGTTTCGGGAGTCGTTACAGCGCGGAACGACCAGCCGACTGGCGCTCTCCCGGGCAGGCTTGTACGAGGTCGCCGTCAGGCACCCTGAAAACCAATCCACTGATTCCAAAGCCGGGAAATAAATATGCTCCTCAACCGCGAACGTGCCGATCAAATTATGGATCGCGAAGATGTGCAGGCACTGATCGCCTCCACCCCGATCAACACATATTATCTAAGCAGCTGGGCGACGGATGCCAGTTGGGGGTTTGGCGACCTTGCCATGGCAATCCTGCCGCGGGATCACGCCAAGGAAAGCGCAGTTCTGACGGTTGAAGTCGATGCAGGACAGCCGCAGCAGCGCGACGGCACATGGATGCGGATCGTAAGGGGCTACGCCCGTAAGCCAGGGATCGGCGCAGGCGGTGTGCAAACCGATATGGTTGTAGAGACGGACTTGCCGCAAAACCACCAGGAGGCCGTTGCCGCCTATCTGAAAGAATTGGGTCTGGAAGGTTCGCGCGTGGCCTTTGAAGATCGAGGCCTCGGTCTGGATGTCCAGGAAATCTTGGGCGAAGGATTCGAGCCGGTAGGCGCCCGGGATCTTTTGCGCGAAATTCGCATGGTCAAAACGCCTCTCGAAATGCGCCACATAAGAGCCGCATCCCGCAAGACCGAACTGGCATTGCAAGTCAGCGCGGAGGCAATTGCCGCCGGTGCTAACTGCGCCGAGGCAGAACGCGTATTCTGGTCTGCCGCTGCATTGGCCGGTGGACGACCTGTTTTTCTGCTGATCACACCCTATCGCCCAGGTCATGGACGTCTGGCGAAAACCGATACTCTTGTCCGAGGCGACATGGTTACGTTCGACGCAACCGCAGAATTCGACCATTATACCAGCGACATCGGTCGAACGGCAGTGATTGGTGAACCAAGCGCGGAACAGCTACGATGCTATAACGCGACCCGGCAAGGTTGGAAAAACTCGCTTGGCGAATTCCGGCCAGGCAGAATGTCTTTCGAGATCGAGGAGGCCGTTTCACAGGCGATCCGTGATGCCGGCAATCCCGAATTCAAGACCTGCGGCATTCACTCCGTCGGGCTGGAGCATACGGATCACCCTCACCCGGGTGGCGGCATCCACAAGTTCGAACTGGTCGACGGCATGGTATTGAGCTGCGACCTGCCATGGATCGGACCGGAGGTAGGAAAGTTCCATTTCGAGGACCTCATCTACCTGTCCGATGGCCAGGTTGAGATCATCAACGATTCAGATGGCCGGCTTCTTTCATGCATGGATGGCAGGACTTATCTTGTCGATTGAACCCAACTATCCCGGCCTCAAACGCAGCTGGTGGCCTATGCTGCTGCTCTTTCTGGCGGCGAATCTTTACAGCATCGACAAGTCTATTGTCGGTGTCCTTGCCGAGCCAATCAGTCAGGACCTGGCACTGAACGATGTCCAGATGGGTCTGCTTCTCGGGTTGGCTTATACGGTTCTCAACGGAATCTGTGGCCTCTGGCTCGGCAGCTTGATCGACCGGCATACCCGATGCAAAATCCTGGGCGGCGCGATCATATTGTGGAGCCTGGCAACCGCCGCGGGCGGGCTCGCTCCGGATTTCAAAACCTTTTTTGCCTTACGCGCTCTCGTCGGTCTTGGCGAAGCAGCCGTCGCTCCGGCTGCCGTATCGCTGATCGCCGATATGTTCTCCCCGCAGCAGCGAGGACGTGCGATTTCGACCTATCTTTTCGGGGCAACAATCGGGACCGCCCTTTCCTCGATCATCCCCGGCTTCATTCTCGATTTGAACTTGCATCTGTCGCTGCCAATTTATGGCCTCGTGACCCCGTGGCGTGTCAGTTTTCTGATTTGCGGGCTGGTCGGTCCAGTCGTGGGCATCTTGTTTCTGACTGTAAGGGAGCCTGCACGACGGGGGCAGGCCAATGCGGATTCAGGCGCCATGAAAGTCATGAACAAGCTGCAGTTCATATGGTTGCACAAGAAAATATTCGTCCCGCTTCTCAGCGGTGTTTGCCTGTTCTACATCGCCTTTGTTGCGATCGCGTCCTGGATGGCAACCTTCATAATGCGCAAGTTCGATATCGGCCTGCCGGCATTCGCAAATGAAATGGGTCTTGCCTTGCTGATTAGTGGGGCACTCGGTTATTTTTCCGGTGGCCTGGCTGCTGATTCAAAATTTGGCCGCGGAGCGCGCGGAAAATTGACTATCATGGCCATTCTGCCCGTTTTGGCAGTGCCCGCCACCCTGGCTGTGGTCGCCCCCACACCGCTTGTCGCTCTTGTCCTATTGTGCACGATCATGGTTGTTGCACCGGTACTCAACGTGTCGCTCAACACCACGGTACAGGACCTCCTGCCGAATGAAATGCGCGGTTTCACATATGCATTTATCAGCGTTATTGCCGCGCTCCCGGCAGGCGCTGGCGGCCCACTCGCTGTGGCATTCGTTACCGAATATGTTTTTCAGGATCAGGAGGCAATTGGATTGTCCCTGCTCGTAGTCTGCTTGCCAGCGCTGGTTCTTGCCAGCCTGGCCTTTGCCATGGCCCGACGCGCAACAGCCGTTACACCCAAGGCTGCTGAAGAAGGCGAGATGGCTTCCATGCTGGTCGCCCCGAAACCAATTTAGAGGGAAGAATAATGTCCAACCAAAAACGCCAGATGATTCTCGCGACTTTCATCCATAACAGCGGTTCACATCCTGGTGGCTGGCGATATCCGCAGTCCGGGCCGGTCGATCAGCATGATTTCGGACATTATGCACGCCTCGCGCAGAAGGCCGAGCAAGGCAAGTTGCACGTCTATTTCTCCGGCGATTCCCAGGGTTTTCCTCATATCAAGGGTAAAGACGCTTTCGCGACGACCGATTATGCGGGAAAACTGGAGCCAACGACCTTGCTTGCAGCACTGGCGGCAGTCACTAGCCAGATTGGTCTGGTCGCAACGGTTTCGACCACCTTCAACGAACCATATTCAATCGCTCGACGCTTCGCGTCACTCGATCATATCTCCAATGGCCGCATTGGCTGGAATGTCGTGACATCCACCGGGTCGATCGAAGCCCGGAACTTTGGCTTCGACGAAATCATGGACCACGACCGTCGATACGATCGGGCCGAAGAATTTGTAAACGTCGTTCGAAATCTCTGGGACAGCTGGGAAGACGGCTCCATCACTCGTGATGCCGCCTCTGGCCGTTATTTCGATCCCGAAATGGTGCATCAACTCAACCACGCAGGCGAATTTTTCAAGGTAGCCGGACCGCTGAATGTCGCACGTCCACCTCAGGGCCACCCCGTCATAGTGCAAGCTGGTGGATCTCCCGCAGGACGGGCTCTAGCCGCGCGAACGGCCGACATGATCTTCACAGCACAGAATGAGCTCAGCGGTGCGAAAGACTTTTATAAGGACATGAAATCGCGCGCAAAAGGCTTTGGCCGCAATCCGGATAATCTGAAAGTGATTCCATCTGTGCAGTTCATCATCGGGGGCACGGAAGCCGAAGCCAGCCGCAAACAGGAAGAGTTGCTTGAACTAATTCCCGAAGCACTGGCTCTGCAGACCTTGCAGGTACAAATCGGCGCCGATCTCTCACATTGCTCCCCTGACGATTATCTCCCAGAAATCCCCAAGACCGAAGGTGGTCAATGGGTTCAGGATCAAATCGTCAAGATGGCACGCGACGAAAACCTGCGGATAGGCGAACTCGCCAAACGCGTCGTCGTTTCCCGGGCCAGCCTGATACGGTCCGGTACTCCGGAACAGATCGCTGACTTCTGCGCGGAATGGTTCACCGAGGGAGCCGCCGACGGTTTTTCCGTTACGCCAAACTATCTTCCCGACAATCTCGAAGAATTCATCGATCAGGTTGTACCAATACTTCAGAAACGTGGCCTGTTCCGCACAGACTATGAAGGCGGAACGCTACGCGAGAATATCGGACTGGAACGCCCGGAAAATAGCTTCGTCAACGACCCTGCGCTCGGTTGCGAACCAAGGATTTGGCAATAATCATGCGGAGGCTCTCGTTCGCACTGGCGCTGACTCTTTTTGCTCAACCCGCTTTTGCGGAGAACATGACGGCAAATAATTTCTCGCCGGCCGACGTGAGCGCGAATGCTCCTGAAGAACTCGATTATACAGACCCTGCAAGCTGGGCAGCGTTCCCCGGACAAGGCGGGCCAGCCCTTACCGTTCCATCAGAGGCAACGCCGATCGCACTCGATCCACAGGTCGATGTTTTCTACATTCATCCTACAACGGACAAGGCCCGGGACTATATCAACCAGCCAGTCCTGAAAGATGTCAAAGGACGCCAATGGACGGACGAGAGTGTAATTGCGCGACAAGCCTCTGCCTTCAACGCCTGTTGCAGTCTCTACGCGCCTTACTACCGCCAAGCGACCGCGGGCGCATTTATCAATCTTTCGGTAATGGAAACAGCTTTCGATATTGCCTATTCCGATGTGCGTCGCGCGTTCGAACATTTCCTGGCGATTCGCGAGAATGATCGCCCGTTCATCATAGCGGGCCACAGTCAAGGCGCGATGCACACGCGGCGACTGCTGACCGAACTGATTGACGGAGAACCGATTTCAGAATCTCTCGTCGCTGCCTATGTCATCGGAGTTGGTGTCAGCAATGGAGATTTCGGACGGACCTGGCATGATTTACAGCCATGCAGAACTCCCGCGCAGACGGGCTGTGTAATATCATGGAATTCCATGCTGCCTGACAGCGCTCGGGCGGAATATGCAAAACTCGTGAAATCGACTTATGTCGCAAAATTCGGCAGGGAGGGCAGCGACCTGCTCTGCATTAACCCACTCACCTTCAATACCGATGCGCCATCCGCACCGGCGGAACAGAGCCTGGGCGCAATTCCGGGAGAGCCAGGCGCTGGTCCCGTAAGCCGAATCGCATCGGGAAAACTTTCAGCCTATTGCGCCAAAGACGGGCTACTCATCGTTGAACCCGCAACCGAACTCGATTTACAACCACTACCAAGCGGTAGCATGCATTACCACGATATCGGCCTCTTTTACGAAGATGTTCGCAGCAACGCCATGTTGCGATCCAGAATATTTCTCGAGCGCAAGGCAGCATCGAAAGCGCAAAAGAAATGACTGCGCTAATCCTTTTTTAGCTCCACCATAAGATCTCACAGCAAGACTCTGGCCCTTGGGTCTGCAGATAATAGGGCACCGATGATGTCCCCGCTCCATAGATATAATGAGAACTTCATTTCATCATCTGATGCCTGCGTCGGATCCCTGCGCTGCGAGCGTCGGCTTTCAGCTTAAAGCCGCGAGGCCGTTCGATAGCGATGACTTTGGCAGCAACAATCTATCGCCGCTGGCGCGCATGCACGTCGAAGATGATTGTAAAGATGTCAGATTTTTATTGAGTGATTGGGAACCTTTTAACGAGATTTGGTTATTAGCTTGTTCAAACCGGTTCTTTTTCAACACAGATCCGAGCTTTCGGCGAATTAGGTGGGTAAACCTAAGCCGTTTAAAACCGTTAATCGCTTCGTAGTAGTTTTGATGGCGGTCTCAGGAGTTTCAATGCGCGTACTGACTTGCCTCTACCATGAACATAATCTGTGGATTGTGGCCTTGGCATCGCTGATGTGCCTGGTCGGCTCTCTAACATCAGTAAAGCTGTTTCAACGTACCTTCACTGAGTCCGGTGCACCCCGGTACCAATGGTGCTTCCTGTCCGCTTTTACTGCAGGATCAGCAATTTGGGCCACTCATTTTATTGCCATGCTCGGTTACCGCCCCGGCGTTCCGGTAACACTGGATGGTACATTGACCGTATTATCGGCACTGATCGCAGTTGTCGGCACAGCAGTGGGCTTGTTGGTCGCTTCGTCACGCAACCGCTTTATAGCTGTCGTCACCGGCGGCGGGATTATCGGTCTGTCGATAGCATCCATGCATTATGTTGGCATGTTCGCATATCGAGCCGACGGTATTGTCAGATGGCTGCCGGAATATGTGATTGCTTCCCTTGTGCTGACTGTCATCCTTTCAGCCCTGGCCATCGACCAGGTAAGAAAAATTGGCATGGCAAAAAATATCGGCCTGCCCGCAGGATTATTCGCTGCGGCTATTGTTACCCTGCATTTTACCGGCATGGCAGCCTTCACCGTGGTCCCCCTTCCCGGCGTGCAAGCGGGCGCGGACAGCGAAACCTTTACCGCATTGGCGGCGGCAATCGCAATGGTCACATTGATCATCATCGGCGCCGGCATTTCGACCCATCTGGTCGACCGGCGGACCAGATCAAGATCTCAAGAGCAGCTTCACCATATTGCACTGCACGATGCATTGACCGAAGTGCCCAATCGCCGTGCTTTTTCCGAAGCCTTGAAAGTCGAATGCGACAAGCTGAAAAATCATGGTCACCATTTTGCCTTGTTAATGATAGATCTGGATCGATTTAAGCCGATCAACGACACGCTTGGCCACCCGGTGGGTGACATAGTTCTTCAAAAAGTGGCCTGGCGGCTAGGTCACGCTGTCCGCCAAGGGGATTTGGTTGCCCGAATTGGCGGGGACGAGTTTGCCATAATTGCTTATGGGCTCACGGCGGAAGATGAAGCAGAGGCATTGGCAGCTCGGGTTGTCGAAATTCTGGGGCGTCCGTTTGTCATCGAGGGACAAGTCGCGGAACTTGGAGCAAGCGTCGGGGTCTGTCTCGCGCCCCATCATGGGAATGACCCCGAAACACTGGTACAATATACTGACATTGCATTATACTCTGCAAAGCGGAAAGAAGAGCGGGGATATCGCTTATTTGAACCATCATTGCAGGAGGTTATACAACGCCGCCGTTTTCTCGAAACCGATCTTCGCCGTGCCTGTATGCGGGAAGACTTCAGGATTGCCTATCAACCCGTCATCGACTCTGCCACGGGCGCCTATACCGGGGCAGAAGCCTTGTTGCGATGGACTTGTCCGGAGCGGGGTGAAGTCCAGCCCTCCGAATTTATTCCGATCGCAGAAGAGTTGGGACTGATTTCGAGAATCGGCGCCGGAGTTCTCAAACAAGCTTGCCTTGACGCCGCTTCCTGGCCGGAGCATCTCGACCTGGCGGTCAATATTTCCCCCGTTCAATTGCTCGACCCGCGGTTACACCAAACCGTGATGCAGGCATTAGAGAGTTCGGGCTTCCCTGCCACGCGCCTGGAACTGGAAATTACTGAAACGGCGCTGCTTGGCAACGACGAGATTGTCATGCGCACTCTCACCAATCTACGAGATTCAGGTATTCGAATTTCGCTCGATGATTTCGGCACGGGCTATTCATCGTTAAGCTACCTCCACCGCTTTCCGATTTCCCGGATCAAAATCGACAAATCTTTTGTCCAGCAGCTGCCTACCGATGTTGGCAGCGCGTCCATTGTCCGCGCGATCGCGCAGCTTGGCGCAAGCCTTCAAATGAAAACAACCGCCGAAGGCATCGAAACCGATGAACAAATGGCATTTATTACCGAGCACGGATGCAATGATGTGCAGGGCTTTTTGTTCAGCAAGCCGATTAGTGCGTCGTCCATCGGCGATCTGTTCCAGGGCGAAAAAAATAAGGCTGCAGCATGAACGCATATAGCTCGCACAAACAATTCTCACGCCTTCTCTATATCAGCTCTCTTGATGTGGAAAATTCCGGCGAACGACCGGAACAAACCGCTCGTGAAATAGCGGAAGCCTCTGCAGCGCATAACCGACTGGCTGACCTGACTGGCAGTCTGCTCTTCATTGACGGGTGCTTCATCCAAATTTTGGAAGGGCCGCCGGAAGAAGTGGAGAAGACTTTTGAACGTATTTGCTGTGATTTTCGGCATATCGATCTGCGACTGATAGACCTGATCAGTGTTTCAGAGCGATTGTTTGAGCACTGGGATATGGCTTGCCTCTGTGAAGATGAAGAGACGTCTTTGGCGTTGCGCGACGGATTGCAGGAAGTCCGGTTTCTGGTCGGGATCAACGCAAGCCAGGCCACTCTGCAAATGCGCAGCCTGCTTGATAGTCAATCTGCCGGCAGCAAAGATTAAAAATCAACCTGTGACTTGGACAACGACACTGTTTCCGTCGATATGCTGATTCCGGCGCATAGCCGGGGACGGTAGCGGACTATCTCGGCCGCGAAATACCGCAGCACTGCGTCGATTATGGCCATTTGCAAGACTACAGTCTGCACTTTTGCAAATTTCAGAAAAAGTAGTGCGAGACGCACTCTGTCGCGAACCGGCCTCGCCAATTCATTTCCCTGCATAGCAGGGGATCTACAGGGAATTTGTCATCCTGGAAGCCGTCTGCGCGTCATACCTAGTGACTCTGTCGCAGTTTTCTGGCGTTATTTTTCGGTATTTCCCTGGGTTTTCGATCAGGCAAACAAATCAGCTTTTCAGGGAGTGCCACCCGTCCAGCAGGTGATTTCGATAGCGGGGGCGAGTGCGAGCCCCGTATTTACCGGCCGGCCCTTTGGCTGCTAGATCGACGGTTTCGTTGCAGGAACAAGGTCTATAAAAAACACAAGTCAGCCAACGCAATCTACTTGGTCGATCACAATATCGACAAATTCCCGTTCCGCATTCGCGAAATCAGAGTCGACAACGGTCACAACTTCTAGGCCAAGTTCAATTGACGTGTCGAAGAGCTTGGCATCAGACACACCTGTATGAAACGTGGCACTCCACCACTCCACCACTCAACCGCAAAGCGGAACGATTCCACCGCCCTGATTAGCAGGAGTTTTACTAGCCGCAAAGCTATGGTGGCGCCGTCGATCTGGAAGCCAAACTGGATCAATGGAAGCGTCTTTTTAGATTCCTCAGATACATGGCGTGTTCAATGGAAGAACCCCCTCACGAAGCGCATATCGAAAACTTATAAGGCCTCCAACTGGATGTCTCCCCAGTCACCCGATATTATGCTCGACCCGTTGTTGTCGCATGCCCGGCAGCAATTCGAAGCGCGGGTCGCTTTCCGAAATTGCGGCCATGGTTTTCGCAGCGCGGCGGCTGATCTGGCGAATTCGTTCGCGTGTCAGGCCAGTGTGGTCGGAAATCTGGTACTGGCTGTCATTGAGGAAGATTGAGCGAACAATGATTTCGCGGTCACGCTCCAGCCGTCCCTCCAATTGGGCAAGTTCGGCTGGATCGATAGCGTTGATCGTGGAGCGAAAACCAATCGGCAGGTCCGGACGCGCTTTACGAAACGCTTTCGAAGGTTTCGCGCACTTTTTCAGTTGCTGTATCCCGGCCTTGCGCTCGTGTTCGATATAGGCGTTGATTAGCGCTTCGGTTGCGGACCGGGCGAGATAACTTCCCGCACCCGATTCGGTAAGGTCGAAGGCATTTTCGTCCTCGATCACCGTTTCAAGGGTTGCGGACTCACCATCGGAACCTGGGCTCGGCGTGTGAATAGAGACCGTTGTGGCATCGACTTTTTTGGCTGATGGTCGCTGATCCGTCATCAAGCGGAAGCGCAGCCCTTGCAACTCGCCACGCAACTGCCAGTTGATATGAGTGGTAAATTTGGCCTTGTCGGGGTCATAGCTGTTTAATGCGTTGTGGACGGCAATGGCGCAAACTTGTTCAGCGTCTTCCCAATGGTCGTGCAACCCGTATTGACGGATGAAATGGCGGATGCGCGGTGCGATCAGATTGAGGATCGCGGAAAAGGTCCGATCTGCTTCCAGTCGTTGACGAGGCGTCGCTTGTTCAACTTCCTTCGTCCGTCTTGCCAGCATTGTAGCGACGAGGTCTTCAAGCTTGCGAGTTGTCGTTGACATTATATTCTCCTCTATTCAATCTGGTATTCAGTTCGAAAGAAGAAATTAGGCCGTCATCAATAAGGTTATGGGTCCGCTGCCGTAGGTATTTTCCACTACGTATATTTACCTAGTCAGGATGCGGCGTCACGATTTTGGGATCGTTACAGAGCGTAGCGATCCGGTCGAATATTCCGGTCGATATACCCGTCCAGCCAGTTTCTATGTGCAAGCGACGCGTTTCCGGCGGCGGCAATCCGGCGGTGTGCTGCGTCTCCGCCCACCTGGGCTTTTAACAATATCTGGGCGCGCTGTTCATCGATACCACCGCGCAGATATCGCAGCGCGTCTCCCAGACCGAGATGATGGCCGAGATAGGCACTGCGCGCGAGAGTCTCGGGACTGTCATCGACCTTTGCTCCCGCCCGCCGCAAGCGACTGAGATTGTGTTGAGCATAGTCGGCAGTCGTGTGGATCGCTGCCTCACCGTCATAGCGCAGCGCCAGCAATTGTGCCCGCGCGCCGCTTTGCACTTTGCCGTTTGCACCGACCAGCCCACTCTCCTGCGCCTTTGCATTGAGCCAGGTGCCCTTGGTCCGCGCCATATCGATCCAGGTTCCAGCCAGAAACTGGCCCAGCCCTGCGGCACTCGAGCGGGGATTGCGAGAACGTATATTCCACCGCCCATCGCGGTGTTTGCTGGCCTCGGCATCAACGATCGCGGCGAGCGCTGGGGCTGGTATTTGAGTCCGCCGTGCGGCATCCGAAATTGCGCCGGCAAACTGCGCATTGGGACCAAGGCCGGCAAGTTCGGTCGCTGCAGGGAAGCGTCCGACTTCCGCTGGTGCGAGCGCGACTTGCGGGATCGCAAACGCAGTGGATGCGGATGTATCGCCTACGCCAGACAGTTTGGCCCCTCCAGATATGGTTGGTTGATGCCCGGCGCTTTCCTGTTGATCACGGATTAACGCGAGTAGCGTGTCGAGATTGGAGCCATTCTTGCTGGACGGGATGAGCGCTGACGGCCGAGCGCGATCGTTTTCCGCTGTTCCGCCCATCGCTGCCTGCCACAGGCGTTCGGACATGTCAGCGCGCGCTTGCGCATAGATGAGCCGAGCCTTTTGAACCGTGCTTAGGCCGGAAAGAAGATCACTGCCGTTTATGATGCTGCCCCTATTCTGGAAGCGCGCATATGATGGGTGAGCGCCCATTCGTCGCTCGCATCTTGTTCCCGGCGCGATGCCGCGCGCTGATGCTCATGACGAAAGCGTTCAGCGGCGTTTTCGAGAGCGTGGACGAGCGCTAAAAGCGCGCGGGATTGATCGCGTAAATCGACAAGACCTGACTCTACAGATACAAGCCGATCCTGCAGGTCGGTACGCTCGCTGCGGCACGCGGCCAGATATCTATCGCATGAGAACCCCTGACTGCTCTGGCTATGATCCTCAATTTCGCGGAGCATGGTGATAGAAAGCTGTGTTATGGCGCGCACGATATCCTTTTGCTCCTGAACCGATTGCACAAGGTCCCGGCGCAAGTTATCCAGCTCCTGCTGTCTCAGACGCAAAATAGTGTCGAAAGGCGTCTTCATTCCTCTGCATCTCCTGCAAACAGAGCAGCGAGCTCAGAAAAAGCCGTTGCGGGGCAGGCCTTATCCTGCGGTGTTTGGCCGAGAATCCGCTCGATTTCGGGGGCCAGCTGGATGGCCTTGTCGATATCGGCATTGGCCCCGGTCTTATAGGCCCCGAGACGAACCAGCTCTTCGACATCGCCATAGGTGGACAGGATCTGGGCAGCTTGCTGGCGCAATTCATTCTGCTCTGCAGAATGGCAGCCCGGCAAGGTTCGCGACACCGATTTGAGCACATCGATCGCCGGGTATCGTCCGCGTTCAGCGATCGTGCGGGTCATGACAACGTGACCGTCCAAGATACCGCGAACCGCGTCGGCAATCGGCTCATTATGGTCGTCTCCATCAACCAGAACCGTAAACAGCCCAGTGATAGAACCGCCCTGCGGACCTCCTGGTCCAGCGCGTTCCAACAGACGTGGCAATTCGGCGAAAACGGTGGGTGTGTAGCCTTTGCTGGCCGGCGGCTCGCCATTGGCGAGGCCAATCTCGCGCTGAGCCATGGCAAAACGTGTCACCGAATCCATCATGCACATAACCTGTGCGCCAGCGTCGCGAAAATGTTCCGCGAGCGCCAGCGTCGTCCAAGCAGCTTGTCGCCGCAATAACGCGGGTGCATCTGAAGTCGCGACCACCACGATGCTGCGAGCCAATCCTTCGGCGCCAAGATCGTCTTCAATGAATTCCTGCACTTCGCGTCCGCGTTCGCCGATCAGACCGACGATGGTCACATCGCACTCGCTCCACCGTGCGAGCATCGATAATAGAGTGGATTTTCCGATGCCCGATCCGGCGAATAGCCCAAGACGCTGCCCGCGGCACAGCGGGGCAAAGATATCGAGCGCCTTGACTCCGGTGGTTAGTTTGTCGCCAACCCGGAGGCGCGATGCGGCGGCGGGAGGCTCCCCCTTGATCGGGCATATGTGCGGCCCTCGCGGCAGTGGACCTTTGCCGTCGATAGGTCGGCCGAGGCCGTCTACTACCCGCCCGAGCCAGCCATGAGTGGGCCGGAGTGATAATTCGCGGGACACCAGTTCGACCCGGGTTCCCGCGGCGAGTCCCTTGGGTTCACTGAACGGCAGGCAGGAGGCGGTTCCACGGTTGAGAGCGGTAATCTCGGCATCGACCGAGCCATGTTCGCTTTCGATCACCACGTGCGAACCGATACGGCCTGCACTCAGGAACCCGTCGACCTCGATTAACGCACCGCGCACGGCCACCACGCTCCCGAAATGACGATAGGGATCGGTGCTGCGGAGAGCGCGTGTCATGGCTGCGAGATCGGACATCGTCTGCTTCAGCCTGTCACTGTTTCGGCCGACATTCTTTCGAATATGCTGTTCTCATAAACGATGAGGTCGCGGCTTACGGCCAGAGCACGATAGAAATCGCCTAGCGACACTTTCCCGGCATAGCTCGCACATAGACTTTTTGCCTCAGGCGTTTCGACCACACCGATCAGGTCTTGCAGGTGAGCCAGAATCGTTTCCTGATGTTCCGCAATCTTGTCCGGCTCGAGATAAGCCAACATGGTGACGAAATACAGCCGACGCGCAGGTGTATTCGCCTGTTCGGGCGACATGATATCTTTTCCGCGTAGCAGAGATACATCGTTTTCCAGCGTCAGGCTGGAACGCCCGCTGCTGACAATGACCGCACCGTTGATCACAACCTTCTCGCCGTCTTTCAAACTAATTCTGAGCATAAGTCTCATCCCCGTTGGTTCGATACTATTATAGTGGATGCGGCGCAGGGCCGGAGGACAAGGTGGGAAATTTTTGCCGCTTTTGGATTTAGCCTTGCGTCATCCTAGAATAGTAATGAGGCTCGGCGAGAACTGCCGGAGCCATGTGACAGGAGCGAAAAATCCATGAGCCTATATTCCGCACTATATGCAGGGGTCTCCGGCCTTAGCGCCCAATCTTCGGCGATGGCGACCGTTGCCGACAATATTACCAATATCAATACTGTGGGATATAAAGGCACTGAAGCCGACTTTCGCACGCTGGTTACCGATGGGCGTTTGAAGTCGAGCTATTCCGCAGGCGGCGTAGCGATGTCGCCGCGTGCGACAATATCCAAACAGGGTCTGCTGCAAGCCGCATCCGCTTCGACCGATCTCGGCATCGAAGGCAAGGGCTTCTTCGTAACCCGTACTGGTCCTGAAGCCGATAGCGGGGTGGCTTTCACTCGCGCGGGTGCTTTCCGGCCCGATGACGAGGGCTATCTGCGCAACACCTCCGGATATTATCTCCAAGGCTGGCGGCTCGACGCGCAAGGCGATTATGTCAATAACGGTAGCCTCAATGATCTTCAGCCGATCCGGGTTAGCGAACTGGCTGGCACCGCAGCGGCATCGACCCGGATTGCCATGCGCGCGAACCTCCAATCTACCCAGACCGTAATGACCGGATATGTCGCCGGAACGATGGCGAATGGTACGACCACACCACAATTCAGCCGCGCTGTTGAAGTGTTTGATGCTCAGGGCGGGTCGCATACCGTCACTTTGGGTTTCGTCAAAACCGGACCCAATGTCTGGCAGGGTGAAATATATGCCGATCCCGGCGAAGTGACAGCGCCAGGCGGACTGCTTGCCAGCGGTACGATCCAGTTCAACCCCGATGGCAGCCTCGACCTTGCTTCTTCCTCTCCCGCATTGTTCGACACCCTCAACATCACGTATACCAATGGCGCTGCTGCGCTCCCGATCAATCTGCAACTGGGTAGCCAGGACGGGCTCGACGGGCTGACGCAATTCGGCGGTCCATCAGCAGTGATCGCATCGGCCACAGATGGAGGTATGCTGGGCGAGATTTCCTCTGTCGAAATCAGTAGGGACGGATTGGTCAGCGCGATCTTTGCCGATGGTACGGCGCGCGCTGTATTCCAGCTCCCACTCGCGGGATTCCCCAACCCTGACGGGCTGACCCGGCTGCCGGGCAATGCTTACTCGGTCTCCCAGGATTCAGGTACAGTTGCCATCAATGCGCCGGGTTCACTAAGCGGCGGGACGATTTCGGCTGGCACACTCGAAGCTTCGAACGTCGATCTCGCGACCGAATTCACCAATATGATCCGCTTTCAACGCGCCTATTCGGCATCATCGAAAATTATCACGACAGTCGATGACATGCTTCAGGAAGTAAGCGCTCTGAAACGCTAATCGCGCATCAGAAAGACTAATATATGTCGCTTAGTGAAATACTCAGTACCGCGGTTTCGGGCTTGGGTGCGGCCCAGGGGGGGCTGCGCACGGTATCGAGTAACATCGCAAATATCAATACGCCCGGTTATGCACGGGAACGGACCGTTACCACTAGCAACGCCGTCCAGGGAAGGGGAGCCGGCGTTATCGTCGGCGAACCGGCCCGAGTGGCAGATCGGTTTCTCGAAAGCGCCGTATACACAAGGAGCTCTGCTACCAGCGCAGCGGCGACCACCGCCAACTATCTTGCACGCCTCGATGCTGCCTTGGGAGAACCGGGTGCCGCGACCAGCCTGCCCGCCCGGCTCGATGCAGTCGAAGCGGCAGCGATCAGGCTGACTGGGACACAGGCAGGAAATCTGGCTGTTGGCGAATTTACCGACACTGTCGAAGATGCGCTGTTTTCGATGCGGCAATTCGCCACCGATATCGACCAGTTGAGAGGCGAAGCCGCGGTCGACATCGCGTCATCGATCAACCGCACCAACTCGCTGCTCAGCCAGGTGCACGAACTGAACGGGGAGATCGGCCAGCTGACGGCGAGCGGTCGTACTGCATCGGGGCTCGAAAACCGCCGCAATGCCGTGGTCGAGGAACTGGGTTCGCTCATAGCGATCAACGTCCGGCATCAGACTGGCGGGCGGCTGGAGATCGAAACCGCCGGTGGCACCACATTGCTCGATCAGCGCCTGCGGGTGCTGGATTACCCTCCCGACAATTCGGATCAAGCGCAAAAGGATTACCCCCCGGTATCGCTCCGTTTCGCTGGTGAAAATGGGACTCCCGGCCCGGCCACGGGTACGGTTCTCGATGGACCGGCAATCGGCGGTCGGATCGGTGCGTTGATGAGCCTGCGCGATGCACGATTGCCGCAGGTCGCTGACGATATCGCCCGTCTGCAACGCGGGCTGGCCGCGGCCTTGAACCAGGTCGCCAACGAAGCGACTGCCTCTCCTCCTCCCACGGTCCTGGAAGGGCGAGCTACCGGGCTTGCAGGCAATGACATTGCCCGCTTCAGCGGCCGGGCGATCTTTGCCGTGACCGACCGGTCGGGTGTGATTACCGCCCGTACCGAAGTGGATTTCGATAGCTTGGGCGCCGCCGCTACGGTGGATGACGTCGTCGCCGTGATTAATGCCGGGCTCGGCGGGCGGGCGAATGCCAGCTTCACCGATGGCCAGCTGACCATCCGGAGCACAAGCGCCACCGAGGGCGTTGTGGTGGCGCCGGGCGATCCCCCTGCCATACGTGGCGGCAACGGGTTTGCCCATTTCTTTGGCCTCAACGATATTACACAAGGCACCGCGTCCAGCGTTGGTTCGGGCTTCACTGCTGCAGACCCACACGGTTTCGGCGCGGGCGAGACCGCTGAAATCGTGTTGCGCGACAGCGCCGGCCGCCTGCTTGGTCGCACCACCATGCGTGCCGACGATGGGTCGAGCTGGGGTGATATTGTCAGCAATCTCAATAGTGGATCGCTTGGCGGATTCGGTGCTTTTCGTTTGGCAACCGACGGACAGATGGTCTTTGATGCCAATCCGGCGACCGGTTCCACGGTTTTGTCCATCACCTCCGATTCCACCAATCGCCGTGCGACCGGAAACAGTTTCACGCAATTGTCTGGCCTGATACCGCGAGATCCGGGCGTTGCCGATACCGATGTGAGAGCTGCTTTCCGAGACGATCCTAGCCGGGTCGGAATAGCATTTTTCGACACAAGCGCGGTGGTCGGCCAGCGCAGTGTTGGGGCCGGTGATCGGCGCGCCGCCAACGCATACAGCGCTGCGTTCACCGAGCGATACAACCTCGCAGAAAACGGTGCGCCGGCGACCCTTTCGGCCCATTCGGCGAATATTCTGGGTGCGGTCGGTAGCGCCGCCGGTCGGGCCAGCGACAATCTGGCGCTGGCCGAGGCGCGCCAGAGCGATGCGGTCAACAGGCGGGACAGTTTTTCAGCCGTTAATATCGATGAGGAACTGGCTCAGATGGTGATCCTGCAAAACAGCTACAGCGCAGCCGCCCGCGTCGTCAGCACCGCCAGCGAGATGTATGATACGTTATTGCAAATGGTCCGCTAACCCAAGGAAACATTCATGAATAGAGTTGCCACCATCCCGTTTCAGCAGACGCTGAGCGTAGCGTTTCAGCGGAGCCAACAACGTGCAAACGACCTGCAGCTGCAGATAGCCAGCGGCAAAAGCGTACAAACTTATGGCGATCTTGGTCAGCTGGCGCCGCGGAACATCTCCGCTCATGCGATGCTCACCCGGATCGAAGCATATTCCGACACCGCCAAAAGTGTTGGCACGACGCTGTCGCTTTACGATGCTCACCTCGGCAGAGCCAGCGATGCGGGGCAGTCCCTCAAGAACAAGCTGCTCGATGCCCTCGCGATCGGCGAGAGTATGGGCCTCGACCAAGAGATTGAGAATGGCTTTGCCGCCTTCACTGGGGCCATGAACGCGAGCGAAGGTGGCAACCCGCTGTTCGGCGGAACAAACACTGCGGAGTCGCCCTTCCGTCCGGAGACGCTCGGCGATCTCGCCGCTTATGATCGCAATACCGCCTTCGCCAACGACAGCATCCGCGCCAGTGCGACATTTCTCGATGGACAAAACCTAAAATATGGCGTGGTGGCAAATGCCGTCGGGGCCGATCTGTTCGATGCATTCAAGACCCTGGCCAGTCTCGGCCCCCTGAACGGCAAGCTGACGGACGCCCAGAAATCCGCTATCGATCAGGCAATCGGCGAACTCGATCGCGGGGTGGATACGGTTTTAGAAGCGCAGGGTGTCAACGGCGGCAACCAGACGCGGCTCGAGCGGCTCGAACGTCAAGGCGAGGACCGGCATATCCTGCTGACCGGGATCGTTGGCGAAACGGAAGACGCGAATCTGGCTGAGATTGCCGGTCAACTGGCGCAAACCCGGACAATGATCGAGGCGAGCTATTCGGTATTTTCTCAGCTATCGCGGCTTAGCCTGACACAATATCTGCGCTGACCCGCGTTCGGGCTGCTCAACCCTCTTTGTTCACCATCAGCAGGTCTGCATATTTGCCGGCCGGGCTGGCTCCGGGCATTTTTCCCAGCGCTTCGGCCAGCATCTGTGTATCGCGTTCTGCCACGGGCCCGGTGAGCGCGACAAAGGCTTCACCGTTAGGCAAGTTAGCGAAGCTGGCCCCGAATTCGTTACGCAGGCGCGCCAGTCCGGGCTCGTCTCCCAGCATGGCATGAGCCACAGCCTGGCGCAGCACTATCGTTTGTTCAAGCGCAGTCAATTGGCCGGGGCGCGGCAGAACGCGATCAGGATTGGCTGCCAGGGCTTGCCAATTGTGACGCCGCCATTCGATCTCGGCGGCAATGGCGGCGCTGTCGGGAATCGATTCGAGTATCGCCAGTGCTTCGTCCGTGCGGCCGATATTGGCAAGCGCGATCGCTTCTATGCGTTGCCTGTCCCACCGCATTTCCTCGGGAAACGGGATCGCTTCCGTCTGACGCAGGATCTTCATCGCCAGTGGCGCTTCGCCTGCCAGCACATAGAGCGTAGCCACGCGGATCGAAAGCGGACCCACGGTTATCCCCACCGCCCGCTGCAGCATCTGATGTTGGAGCAGGTCGGCGGCGCGGCGATAGAGCCCGGCCCGTTGAAGACGTGTGGCAAAATTGCTGGCCATCAGATCGCCTTCGGCACCGGCCGGGACCAGATCACGAAAGTCCCAAAACATACCGGCAGCCTTGAGCAGCGGAACCTTGCTGGCGGGTTGCAACGCCCCGGCCAAGCGGGTTTGCAAGGCGCGCAAAACCGGCAAGGTAGACGAGCTCTGCACGTGATAGCGTAACAAGGTAGCGCCTGCTTCCAAAGCTGCACGATCATCGCCCAAGGCTGTCGCAGTGCGATAGGCAAGCAGTGTAGCTCGCCGTTCCAATTTGTCGCCGCGCCAGCGATAGCGCACTTTGTTCGCCAGTTTGAGCGCCTTATTCAGATCGGGGCGACTTACAGCACCCCGCTCCATTGCAAATTCGGCCAAGGCAAGGCGCGCGGACAGGCGACGGCGTTCAACCGGTCCCGCTGCCGCAGCAAGCCAGACGCTCCGCGCTGCGGCATTTTTATTCATCCGTGCAGCAGCATAGCCACGAAGGATATTGGCCAGCTGATCATCCAGCGGCAAAGCTGACAGCCAGATATCGGCCTGCGGCGCATGACCGCTACCAATGGCGGCACTCGCCGCAGCGAAGATAAAGATATGCCGGGCTGCTCCCTTGCGCGCATTGATGGCGGGCAGAGCACAATTCATTTGTAAATAGGCCTGGTCGGCGAAACCGGATGAGGCCAGCGCGACCAACCGCCATGCGCAAGCTTCGGCTTGATTTGCCAACCGCGCAGTGCCGAGCAATTCGATACCTTCCCCATATCGTCCCATGCCAATGCGCGCGCGTGCCCGCGCCAAAGCGAATGACCCGGTCAGCGCCACGTCGGGTTCGTCGGAAGCCATTACTTCCAACGCGCCTTCGGCTTCAGCGAAGCGGCCGCTATCGATCATCGCACGGGCATAGTTCCACCGTGCCTCCTGCCTGGTGTCGGATGTGCTGGCCGCAATCGCGCGCCATGCCGTCGCGCCGCTGGCTGCTTGCCAATATCCCGGACCCATGCCGAGCCGCCGGGCCGCAAGCGTTTCGGCGAAGGGCGCCAATGCCTTGTCGGTGGCAGCGCCTTGCTGTCCCTGCTCGAATGGCTGGGGCGCGGCGCTGGCCGAATTTGCGAGTAGAACGAACGCCGCCGCGAAGCCCTTCATGTCCATAGCGCCATTATCGATGCTGCAGACGCAAGACCGGTGGAGACCACAAAAAGTAATGCGACGAGCCACATGGGAAAACCTTTGGCTTCGCTTGACGCGCGCGTGGGATCACTGTCACGCTGGCCGTCCGGGCCGCCGCTGTCTGCCTCTGACGATGGCACGTCCTCGTGCCGCCGGAGCGGTGTAGCGCTGCCAGCAACGATCTTGATTCCACCAGGTCTTTGGTCACCGCTCATATTGCTCCGCCTATTGGTCTGTTTCACTCCTATTATAGTAAGAAAGACGCGTCATTGCCTGATGACGTGCGTAATTCTGTCAGGAGCAAGCATGGCGAATATTCAGACAGCGTGGCTGGTTGCGATGAGCGTGGTTGTCGCGGTCCCTTCGGCGGCGGCCAGTCTGGCGAAGACTGACCCAGAAACTTTCGTAATGCTTGACCCGGTGTCGGTACCCATCATCGATGGCGGCCGACTAGAAGGAAGACTCGATTTTACGGTAGTGATTGCGGCCAGAGATAGCGCGTCGGCGGAGGATCTTGATGGCAATGTTGCAAAGCTGCGCGATACGCTTATCGACGCCGCACTCGATTTTTCGAGCCTCTATGCCAGCAGCAAGACGCCGGTCGATGCGAGGTTGCTGGTGGCCAAGTTACAAGCAGCAATGCTTGCGAAAGACCCTCGGGTGGCGGCGATTTATTTGGTCGATGTATCGGCTCGCCCCGCCTGATTGGGCATTGCCGCTCCACTCTTTGGTCGCGGCCCCGATGCTACCTTCTGTCCCGCAAGCGCCATGCTCAGACGCGCAGCATTGCCGGGACGCATCGCGGCCATAATCTGTGCGGTGGAGCGCTCGCGCATTCTTTTAGCCACTGCGATCTGCACATCAATGTCCAATTGCTCGAACACCAAGGCCGCCTGCTTAGGTTTCATTGACTGATAAATTCGGGCGAGTTGGTCGAATTCGGGCATTTCGGCCAGACCCCCAGGGCTTGCCGATTTGCCATTCTTGCGCCCGGCCTTGGCCGGCGCAGCTTTCTGTGCCCCCTGCGTCAGCTGCGCTGCGATCCGCGATTCCGTTGCCTTGGCCGCTTGCTCGCGCAGATCGAGCGCACGCTCCCGCTCGCGTGCTGCACGGTCTTTTGCGGCAATTTCCGTACCGATTGCGGTACCTAACCGGGTTGGCGGTGATTGCTTTTCTTCCGTAGCTGCGAGCGCCGTGGCAATGCCGGATAACCCGGTGGCACTGGCCAAAAACAAGAGGAGTGTGGGACGGATCATGGTCATACCGTTAATACCTTTGCAGTTTCGGTCTTTGCTACGGTTTTTGTTTTTCTAGCATCATTGCCGTTTTTTCGTGGACCGCTGGTTCGGCTTCGAGCCTTCGGCTTGCCCGCTGCGATCGGTTTTTCAGTTTTCGCGCGGAGTTCACTGGCATCGCCTTCGGCATCGACAACATTGTCATTTTTGCTTGGACGGCTGGTTCGGCTTCGAGCCTTGGGCTTGCTCCCTGCGACCGCTTTTTCAGTTTTCGCGCGGAGTTCACTGGCATCACCTGCGGCATCGACAACATTGTCATTTTTGCTTGGACGGCTGGTTCGGCTTCGAGCCTTGGGCTTGCTCGCCGCGACCTGCTGTTCAGTTTTCGCGCAGAGCTTCCGCGCATCGTCTGCTGCATCAACGATTCGTTCAGCCATGGCGTTGGCGATCCCGACCAGCACACCTAGTTCTTCATGGATTTCCTTGCTTTCGCTCAGTCGCTGTACGCAATTTCTGGCGTCACCAGTCAGCGTAACTTTCAATTCGTCCAGCACGATGTGCGCCTGCCCTGTCGCCCGGTCCAGTGCTGTTACCAGCTGCCCCAATTCCGCGCCCTGTATCCGATCGATGCTGCGCATCATACGTACGCTCTGGACCAGCACGGCCAGGCAAAGGATGATGGTCACAAGATTGATTGACATAGCGAAAGTCATGATCGGATTCTCCGGGTTACATCGCCGCACAAAGCGACAGCTATTTTGGCGCGGCGTTGCCCAATATGGGCTTGAGCCAGCGATTGTCCTGCGCTTTGAACGTCGACCGGGTGGTCGGGCGTCTGGCCAAGAGAAACCGTCTGACCCACCTGCAGGCTCTCGATTTCGGACAGGGTCATCGTGCGTTCGCCTAATACGACATCCAGTTCCAGTTCGGTCTGTCGGACCTGATCGTCCATATGCTGCAGCCAGCTGCGATCACCACCGACATTTTCGCCCATGAAGCGCCGGATCAGCTTCGACTTTACCGGTTCGAGCGTGGCGGAAGGAAATAGCACGGTAAACGGACCGCCGCGGCCATCCATATCGATACGGAAGGTCGCGGCACTGGCGATATTCGAAGGGCTAGCGATCGCTGCGAAGCGTGGATTAGACTCGATTCGCTCAAGCTCGAGAGTGATCGGCGAAACAGGCTGGAACGCTTCCGCCAGATCCTCCAGCATCAAGTTGAGCATCTTTGATACCAGCAGCGTTTCGATGGAAGTGAAGCCCCTGCCATCAATCATCTGGCTGGAATTGCCCTTGCGCCCTCCCAATAGGGCATCGACCACGGCATAGATCAGCCCGGAATCCACTACGATAAGACCGTAATTCTCCCATTGGGGTACCTTGAATACCCCAATCATGGCGGGTAATTGCACCCGGTTCATGAAATCGCCAAAGCGAACCGTTTCAATATCGTCGAGAGAGATGTCGATCGCATCGGACGTCAGATTACGCATATTGGTGGCAAAGGTTCGCACCATGCGCTCACAGACGACTTCCAGCACTGGTAGCCGTTCATGGATAATGATGCGGCTTTCGATCACCGCTCTCAGTCCTTGCTTTACGTCGGTTTTCTCTTCCGAGCCGCCGAACAGCGCGTCGATATCAGCCTGAGCGAAGGTAGAATCCTCTCCCTCGGCTCCGCTTACTGCCGATGGCGATTCGGGCAGATCGAATTCAACGAAGTCGTCGCCATCTGTGCCGCTTTCTATACTCATTGCTGGATCAAATCCTGTACCAGAACGCCGCGAACCTTGTCTTGGCCGACGATGCCGACGGTGCGCAGCAGCAATTCTTCCTTCAGTCGGAACACTGCGGCGGATCCCGATATATCTTCTGGCCGCAACTCTCGCAGGAATGGCTGATAGGCATCGATAATATTCGGCAATGCGGCGGTTATATCTTCGCTAGCGGCTTCGTCGCTCGGTTCGATTACCAGCCTCAGTTTAAGGAACCGAGCCTGCCCGTCTGGCGAGCGCAAGTTTACGACCATATCGGGTACGTCCACGCCGGGTATATGGTCGCCAGCGGCTACATTCTCACTATGCTCGGTCTCTTCTGAACCGAGCAGGGCAAATATACCCGCACCGCTTGCAGCCAGTATGAGTACCGCTGCGCCGAGCGCGATAAGCTTTTGCTTTTTTGAAAAGCGTGGCGCTTTCTCATCTGTGCCCGCCGAGGTGGGTTCATCGATTTCAGCATCGCCAGGCTGGTCGGTGTTCGTTGCTGTCACATCGTTAGCCATCGCATCCCCCTATAGAGTAAAAAACTTGTCCGGAGGCAGTCTGCCCGCCGGTCATGCATCTATTATAGGACAACAGCCCGGCAATATTTTCCGCTTGCCGCAATTTTTTCTCGCCACCTTGAGGAGGCAATGATGGATCTTTCTGCGTTAATCCTGCTGAGCCAAGAGCAAGCCTTGCGGCGGCGGCTCGATGTCGTGGCCAATAATATGGCAAACGCAACCACCACTGGCTTCAAACGCGAACAGCCGCTGTTCCAGCAACATGTCGATCGCAATGCCGGGGCACCTGATGGGGCCCTACGCGGCGCATCGTTTGTGCTCGATTACGGCACGGTCCACGATACCAGTCAAGGCGTCTTTCAGACGACCGGCAACCCCCTCGATCTGATGATCGAGGGGCCAGGCTATTTTGCAGTCGATGACGGACGCGGGGGCACCGCCTATAGTCGCTCGGGGCATCTGCAGATACTTGAAAGCGGGGAACTGGGCACAGCAAGCGGGCACCGAGTGCTCGACGATCAGGGGCGGGCGATCACCGTTCCGGCCACCGGCACAGCTGGCCTGACCGTCCGCGCCGATGGTACGCTGGAGGGCAGTGATGGGCCGCTCGGTCGGATCGCGGTGACTGTTTTTGACAACGAGGCGACCGTCGATCCGCAAGGCGATGGCCTGTTTTCAGGGCTTGGCGGCCGTGTGCTCGATGCGGCGGATACGCGCATCGCAGCGGGTGGCGTGGAAGGGTCTAACGTTCAACCGATCGCGGAAACAACTGCGATGATCGACATCCTGCGTTCTTATCAGAGCAGCGTGAAGCTGGCCGATGCCATCAATGATATGCGCAAGCGTGCGATCGAACGGCTCGGCCGCGCCAGCTGACATCTTCTTGGTTCAATTCGTTTGAAAGGAAAAATTTATGCGTTCTTTATCTATCGCCGCGACCGGTATGCTGGCCCAGCAAACCAATGTGGACGTAATATCCAACAACATCGCCAATATGAATACGACTGGCTTCAAACGTCAGCGGGCTCAGTTCCAGGATCTGCTATATCAGCAGGTTTCTCGTCCTGGTGGCGCATCGGGTGGCGGATCCGCGATATCTCCTACCGGCATTCAGGTTGGCTCGGGCGTGCGCACCGGCAGCATCTACCGTATTGCCGAACAGGGCACGTTGGCGCAGACCGATAACCGCTATGATGTAGCGATTCAGGGCCTCGGCTATTTTCAGGTCCAGCTGCCCTCGGGCGAGATCGGATATACCCGCGATGGCGGATTCCAATTGTCGAGTGAAGGAGAACTGGTCACTGCCCAAGGCCTGACGGTGGAACCGCCGGTAACCGTTCCGCAGGGTGCACTCGACGTGGTGATTTCAAAAACCGGCGAGGTTCAGGTCAAGCTGGCGGGTGAAGCCGAAATGCAGACTGTCGGTCAGCTGGAACTGGCCAGCTTCGTCAATGAAGGCGGGCTCGAAGCTGTGGGTGACAATCTGTTCCTCGAAACCGCTGCATCGGGCGCGGCCAATGTCTCGCAGCCCGGCGAGCCCGGTTTCGGTACACTAGCGCAGGGCTTCGTGGAAGCTTCCAACGTCAATCCCGTGGCGGAAATTACCGCGCTCATCACTGCCCAGCGCGCGTATGAGATGAACAGCCGCATTGTGAAAACGGCAGACGAAATGCTGGCCACCACCAGCCAGCTGCGTTGATCATCATGCTGCGTTCAATCAGTCTGGCTTTGGCCTCCCTCAGCGTGCTTGCCTCTAGCCCGGCCTGGTGCGATCCCGGTGAAACAGCGGAAGCTGCTCCGCTCGGAGTGGAGCGCGGAGATGGTGTTGTACTGCTGTACCGCTCCGGAATGCTCGAGATTCGTGCCGATGGGCGCGCTCTGAGCAAGGGCGCTAAAGGTCAGCAAATACGCGTGTTCAATCAGGCGACCCGCCGGACAATTTCGGGCGTGGTCGAAGGCCCGGGTATGGTTGTCATAGAGGCCGCGCCGTCGGCCAGAGGGAGTTGGTAATGAGAATCGTAAGTATATTCGCCATGGCGGCGTTATTGACCGGCTGCGGCACCGTCGGGCGGATCAAGCAGATCGGGCTCGGCCCGGCCATGAGTCCGGCGGAGAACGCAGTGGCTCCGGCCATAGAAAGCTCGATCGGGCGGTCGAATGGACGTGACAGGGTTAATCCCGTCGCGGCCCAGCAGCAAGCTGGGGCAGCTTCGCCGGTGCCGCCGCCAGCGCAAAGCGCATCTTTGTTCCGCGATGGTGCAGGATCGCTGTTTCAGGATCAGCGGGCGCGAAGAATCGGCGATATTCTGACGATCCACGTGTTGGTGGCAGACAGTGCCAGCTTTGCCAATACTACCAGTCGGCAGCGCAATGGATCGGAAAGCGCCGGCATTGCCTCGCTGTTCGGGCTCGACAAGCTCTTGCCCGGGGATCCATCCAAGCTGGTCAACGCAAACAGCGGATCGAACAGCGGCGGGCAAGGTCAGACCGCACGTAACGAATCGATCGACATGACGTTGGCTGCAATCGTAGTCGATGTTCAGCCCAATGGTAATTTGGTCATCCGCGGCAAACAGGAAATGCGCGTCAACTATGAATTACGAGATTTGGTGATTACCGGAATTATCCGGCCGCAGGATATCTCCCGTGATAATACGATATCGCATACCAAATTGGCCGATGCCCGGATCGCCTATGGCGGACGTGGACATCTGACGGATTTACAGCAAGCCCGCTACGGCCAGCAGATCTTCGATACGCTGTTTCCATTCTGAGTGGGGCTATCCGGTGCATATTCTGCGATATGATGGTTAACGTGCTATAAATCTTTGAAAAATGACCCACTCACGCCAACCGCCCGGGGAATTTTCCTATAATGAAATACGAGCGAAATCGTTCGTCGCTAGGTCGGCGTTTTCGGCCTGGGTCGCAGAAAGCGGCTCAATATCTCAGAAGGGAATGAATAATGGCATTTACTGTCAATACTAATACCGGTGCAATGGCGGCTCTCCAGAGCCTTAACCAGACCAACCGTGGCATGTCGATGGTACAGAGCCGGATCAATACCGGTCTCAACGTGGCTTCGACCAAGGATGATTCCGCCAAGTTTGTCATCGCGCAAAAGCTGCGCGGCGACATGGCGGGGTTCCAGGCAGTTACTTCTTCGCTCAACAATGCGAAGAGTGTAACTGATGTTGCGGTGGCGGGCACAGAGCAGATTTCCGATCTGCTCAACCAGATGCGTGCCAAGGCTGTTGAAGCGTCCGATGGGGGCCTCGATGCTGCCAGCCGTTCTACCATCGCCGAAGATTTGACCTCGCTGAAGAAGCAGATCGGTACGATCATTTCTTCTTCGGAATTCAACGGAGTCAATCTACTCAAAACCGGTGGTGGTACGGTTGGTGCACTGAAGTCTGTCCAGGACGGCGATGGCGCAACTGCCGGCTATCAGGCCGATACGTTGACTGTGGCCAATACCGGTCTGCAGGCGACCATCGAGGCCGCTCAAGGCACCGGTGGTACCGGCGGCGGACTCGGGGCTGCTGGCGCGGCCATCACTCTGGGCACCGCTACTGCAGCTGCAGAGCTGGTCGACGACATCGACAACATCGTCACGAGCGTCAAAACCCAGCTGTCAACGCTGGGTTCTACATCGCGTACGGTTGATGCGCAGCTTACTTTTACCAGCAAGCTGTCGGATGTGGTCGAAGCCGGTATTGGTAACCTCGTGGATGCGGATCTTGCCAAGGAATCGGCGAAACTGCAGGCGCTTCAGGTCAAGCAACAGCTTGGCGTTCAGGCCCTGTCGATCGCAAACCAGGCACCGCAGTCGATCATCTCGCTATTCCGTTAAGCGCATTCGCGCAATAGCCGCTTCGGCGGTTTGACGAATATGGTTTGATCGGAGGCCGGGCAATTTTTTGCCCGGCCTCACCCACCGGCAAAATACCGGGCTTTTCATGAGAGGGAGTAAGAAAATGACGATGCAGTTCACGAACCAGGCCAGCGTTGTTCGCCCCGAAAACGTTAACATGTTGGAAAGATTCACTCGATCGCGTAAAATCAAAGATCGCCTTGGTAAAATGCACCTTGTTCTGACATTGAAACGTGAGGGGCCTTCCTCGCTGGCTACGATCACGCGCAAAAGTGACTACGAGGCAGAACGCCCGATCATGCTCTCCACACATGGCATGGAATTGCTCGCTGCCTATTTGATGGCCGCCCGTTATTCTGGCTCTACGGCGTTGCCACCCGAACAGGCATCCGACTGCAGCGGGCTGCAGATGGCACTGGTACAAAAGGTACCGGTGGCCGAGGTGGTCGTTTCGCTAAAGGACGGCGACCAGATGCTAGCATTGCCTGAAACTGTGTGGGAACAGCTGAGCACCGAGCTGCTGCTGACTTCCAGTCACGTCCGGGCACTAGATCATCCTTAAGCTTGCACGGCAGAGCCTCAGCCCTCAATTGATATAACCGTGAAAACGGGCGCGCTTATGATCGCGCTTTCGCTTCCAAGCAAAACAGCACCCCCCCCTGACTTTGAGTGTTAGACGCAGCATCGAGACAAGAGAAAGCCCGGTATCCGTCAGCGGATACCGGGCTTTCTCTTGTTCTAGAAATATGTTTGCCGCTAGCCGGAAAGAGCGACAGAGAGCAGCTTGTCGGCAGAAACCTGCTGGCCGCCAATGGTCAGCATGAGCATGCCGTTGACCTGGCTGACACCCTCGACCAGACCGACCGCGCGCAGCTCTGCCGGAATCGGCCCGCCGCTGGCGTCCTGCGCCAACAACTCCAAGCGATAGGCGCCCTTTGGCAGCGCCACGCCCGTGTCACTTTGGCCGTCCCAGGTGAATGTCCCGGTCCGGTCATTGCTGTCGAGCTGTCGCGTGGCGACGACCTTGCCCGCACTGTCAGTCACGCGGGCGCTGAGCGCTGTGGGTGAATAAGGCAGCTGCCACTGCCACTGGGAATTCACACCGGCACCGCCGCCAGTTTCATTCCCCTCGACCGTGGCTTCCCGTCCAATGAAGCCAGCAGCTTGAGCCAACGAGTCGACGCTCAGACGGGCCAGGATCTCGTTCAGCGTTCCGGTCTGCTGGATCGACTGTTCGACCTGTGAAAATTGCACCAGCTGCTGCGTGTATTGCGCCGTATCCATCGGCGAAAGGGGATCCTGGTTTTGCATCTGTGTGGTCAGCAATTTCAGAAACATGTCGAAATCACCGTTTAATTTGGTCGATGCCGATTGCGTCGACGGGGTCGCCGAACCGGTTGCGGCCAAAGCTTGATCGAAATTCATTATCTGCTCTCCTATGCGAGCATGTCGAGCCGCCCTGCGGCAGCTCGCATGGACCGCCTGTGTGGCGGAGGTGGAAGGGAAGAATCGTCGCTCTGATGGCGAGCGGATCCCGGATGTGCGGCATGGCTGTTGCCCTGCTGACGAGTGTGTCGCTGATCAGATGACCCGCCTTCAAAGCGGAAGCCTTGCGCATCGGTGCGGACACCGGCATCCTGCAGCGAACGTTGCAGTTCCCCGGCATCGCGTTTCAGCAGATCGAGCGCCATCGGCGTATCGGCACGCATTTGCACCCGCAGCGCGCCATCTTCGCCAAATTGCAGTTTGACATGGATCTTGCCCAGTTCAGCAGGATCAAGACGGACAGTGATTTCTTCGGCTCCATTTCGGAGCTGACGCAAAATGGTGACGCCCAGATCGCGGCCGATATGCTCGCCCCTGCTGCTCGTGATGAGCCCAGTTTCCGGGGTTGATTCCAATGGGTATGCGGATCGCGCCGCTGCAACATCGCCGATCTTTTTGTCAATGTCATGCTTGGCCTCGAGATACTGCGCGATTTCGAATCCTGAAGCTGGATCGGCCACCGTATTCGGCATCAACTTGGCCATATTATCGCTGGTGATCTGCAAGCCGCTCGGCAGCTGCGCGTCGGTGGAGACATCGCTTTTGGCCGGTTCAATTGCCGGCGCAGAGACTGGCAAGATTTGCTGTGTTGCGCCTTGGCTGTGCAATGGACCATATTTTTCAAACGCTGTCGGTAGATCACCGCCTAGTTGCAGCCGGGGCTCCGAACTTTCCGTCGTTTGTGGAGCAATATGCTCAATAGGCCGATGAGTGTTCAGCGCATCGGCCGGGGTTTGAGTTTCGCCGCCGGTGCCTTTGCCAGCATCTTCGGCAACGCTCGGCGGCAGCGCCATCATTTCCGCTGAAGGCGCTTGCGAAGCCGTTCCCGGGTCAGGCAAGCGGGGTTCGTCGGCCACCGCATCAGCAGCGATATCCGTACTGGTCACGATACTTTGTTGCTGAGGCAGCGCCATCACCTCCAGTGGGGGCGCTTGCAAAGCCATGTGCGGATCGGGCAGCTGCGGTGTTTGCGCTATGCTATTGGCATTGGCATCCGTGGTGTTCGCGCCACTCTGTTGCTGCGGCAAATAGGAAGCCATGTTCGTCGTGAGCTCACCAGCGGCAAGCAATGAAGAAGGTGGTTCGAATGATAACTCGGTATCGGCAATTTCTTCTGTGCTAACGGCCAGCGATGCCGACGAAATACCTGCTTTGAGCAGTGATGGGCCAAAAGATATTGATCCCGGCAAAAATATCGGAGTTTCCAGCGATGATAAAGATAATGATGAAGGTACCAGAGACAAATTACTATCACTGTCCGGCCCCGCGAGTATCTCTGCAAACCTTGCGTTAGAAGGAGCATTGACATCGAAATTAGCACCGGAATGGCTGGCTACACCGGACTGCGCGGACGCGGGAATGAATGATGTCATCGTCAAGAACCGGCGATCCTTCTACTAGCAATTAAAGTCATTATAGGAGATTGTCATCTCACCGGACGACTCAAGCCGCTACACCAAGCTGCGCCCGGCGCGTGATTGCGCCCAGCGAGCGGATTCTGACTCGGGGATGTATCTCGTTTTGTGAGACAATCATGGTTGCCGGCCGCACGCGTTCTATGATCGAACGAAGAAACGGCCGATGAGTCGGGCTGGTCAGGATGCAGGGAATCTCTCCCTCACTCGCCAAACGGTCGAACAGAATCCGGAACTGGGCGATGAATTCCTGCACCAGCGATGGGGCCAGTGCCAATTGCTGCGCGTCGCCCTCGCCCCTGATCGCCTCGGCAAATTCCATCTCCCATTCGGGCGACAGGGTCACCACCGATAGCGCTCCGTCCCGTTGCAGCGCGGCGCAAATCTGGCGCGACAGACGCACCCGGACATATTCGGTAATCTGGCCCAGGTTCTGTGTGGCCGGGACGGCTTCCGCCACGCCCTCCAGAATGGTCGGCATGTCGCGGATCGATACGCCTTCTGACAGCAGATTCTGCAGGATGCGCTGAATCCCCGAGACGGTGATCTTTTGCGGAACCAGATCAGCCATCAGCTTCTCTGCCCCGGTATGGACTTCGGTTAGCAATTTCTGCGTTTCTGCGTAGGACAGCAAATCGGCAAGATTGTCCTTGATAATTTCGGTCAGATGGGTGGTGACGACGGTCGAACCGTCGACCACAGTCAGGTTGCGGAAGCCGGCCTCGTCACGCAGATCGCGTTCGATCCAAAGTGCGGGCAAACCGAAGACCGGTTCCTTGGTCGCTTCCCCGGCCAGACCGGTACTCTCCCCGGTAGGGTTGATGACCATCAGCTTGTTGAGCCTGATTTCTCCGCGTCCCGCCTCTGTCTCGCGGATATAGACAATATATTCGCTGGCACCCAATGTCATGTTATCGAGAATCCGGACTTGCGGGAGGACGAAGCCGTAATCGGTCGCCAATTGACGCCGCAGAGCGCGAACTTGATCGTCGAGACGCGGCTCGCTTTGCGATCCGTCAATGATCGGCAGCAGGCCATAGCCAAGTTCGATCCGCACCGAGTCGATCGAAAGCATCGCAGAAACCGGCTCTTCTGCAGCCTCATCTTTCTGCGCGGTCAACTCCGCCTCGACTGAGGCTGCGAGTTTGGTTTCTTCCGCCAGGCGCTGCATTTTCCAGGCAGCAAACAGGCATAGCCCACCAATAGTAGCGAAAGGGATCAGGGGTAGACCCGGGATAACACCGAAAACCAGCATGAGCGCTCCGGCGATGCCGATAGCCTGTGGATAGCGTCCGAGCTGCTCGGACAGAGCGATGCCTGCCTTGCCCGCCATCCCGCCCTTGGAAACCAGCAGGCCTGCTGCAATCGACACGATCAGCGCCGGAATCTGGCTGACCAGGCCATCCCCTACCGTCAACAATGTGTAAGTATGAAAGGCGGTGGAAAAATCCACATCATGAATTGTAGTGCCGACGATGATGCCGACCAGGATGTTGACTCCGGTGATCAGCAATCCAGCGATCGCTTCGCCCTTTACGAATTTGGATGCCCCGTCCATGGCGCCGAAAAAACCGCTTTCGGATTCGAGTTCGGTGCGTCGCGCGCGCGCCTCATGTTCATCAACTATCCCGGCATTGAGATCGGCATCGATTGCCATTTGTTTGCCGGGCATGGAATCAAGACTGAAGCGAGCGGCTACTTCCGCGATCCGTCCGGCGCCCTTGGTGATAACCACGAAATTGATGATCACCAGAATCAGAAAGATCGTGAGGCCGATCACTGTCTGCCCGCCCATCAGGAATTCCCCGAACGCTCCGATTACGCCGCCTGCCGAATCTGGACCTTCGTGCCCGTTGCCCAGGATAAGCCGTGTGGAAGCCAGATTGAGTCCCAGGCGCAACATGGTGATGATCAGCAGGATCGTCGGAAAACCCGAAAGTTCCAGTGGCTTTTCGATGAACAGAACGGTCAGGAGGATCAAGACCGAAAAGGTGATGGAGATCGACAATCCAAAATCCAGAAGCCAAGCGGGCATAGGAAGGATCAACATGCTGATGATTGCAATCACCGCCAGCGCCAAAGTGAAATCGCGATTGGCGAGAATGAGCGCAGCCCAATGCCTGAAATTAAATTGGCGTTCCATTGATCTTATATTTCCTTCTGCCGATGCCGGCTCAGCGGGCAGGTTCGACTTGCATTCCGGCTTCGACGTACATCTTCAGTTTATTGCGCATTGTCCGCACAGAAATGCCCAGCACGGACGATGCCGAAGTTCGATTGCCACCACAGCGCGAAAGCGTTGACAGGATCAAATCGCGTTCGACATCGGCTACTGTATGGCCAACGAACGCTTTTATATTGTCGGCCATTCCACCAGCAATCGGAGAGGCATTCGCAAGGTTCAAATCTATTGTGTCGATGAGTTCGCCTTGGCAGGCCAAGCTGGCTTGCAGCAGAATAGTGCGCAATTCGTGAAGGTTGCCTGGCCAGTTATGTTTGGAAACCTGTTTCCTCGCCTCGGGCGAAAAAAAACGCTGCGGAAGACGATGTGCCTCTGCAATTTCTGCCAGCATGGAGCGGGCAATAGGTATGATGTCGCCCGCCCGCTCTCTCAACGGGGGCAGATCGATGGTGCCGCCAGCAAAGTATCGGTTAAGTTCGCTATCAAGGGTGTGATCAACTGCCTGGGAGTCGATAGATGCTACCACCCGTGGCGGGCTGTCCGGCGCACCGCTCGACGCCAGGCTATTTTCGTTCCGGATTGGCTGCTGCCGAGGGGCGTTCAACAATTTGATGCGAAGATCAGACGGCATATGGGCAATACCGCGCAGGTACAGAGTCCCGCCACTCGCCTCGGCTATTTGTCCAATTGCGTGTCCGTCCTCGCTCTCTCTGCCGAATAGAGATTGGCCTAGCGACCTGCCATCATCCGCGTGGCAATCGCATACGATGAATGGTCCATGGCGCCCGCTGTGCTGATGAATCGAGCGGGCCAGTGTCTCCCTGCCAGTGCCCATTTCTCCGCGCAGCAGGACAGGGCTATGCGTCATGGCAAGAGCCTGCGCTATCCTGAGCGTACGGATGAACGCAGGATCTTCGGCCACCAACTTCGTTTGGCGAGCAGCGACGCTCGCCAAGGCCGCCCCGATCAAGGCCGCGTCTGGTGGCAGCGGGATAAAGTCGCGTGCGCCTGCTCTGATGGCCGCCACCGCAGCGATCGGCGTTGCCGCCACGCCGCAGGCGATTACCGGTATCGTGCTGGCCAGCCGAGCTATCCCGGCGATCAGTCGCACCATGTTCGTGCCAATATCCGCGAGTACGAGATCGGCCCCGCGCAGACGGAGAAACTCCAATGCTTCATCATGCGTGTGGGCGATACTCGCCTGCGCGCCTGCCGCACTCGCAATCCTCGCTGCTTGACCCACGACCGAATCGGGCAGGCCAACGAGCATCAGGCGCATACGATGGCGGATCGCGTAGTTTGCAATCTCGGTCATTCCTCGTCCCGGCGTACTATTTCGGTGAGAGTGACGCCCAACAGGCCGTCGATCAACACAACTTCTCCACGAGCGATAAGACGACCATTTACCAGAATATCGACCGGTTCGCCCACCCGGCGATCGAGCTCGATCACGTGTCCGACTTTCAATCGCACCACGTCCGCCACCGACATTTTTGCCCGCCCCAGAATGGCCTGGATGGTGACCGGCACATCATAGACTGCATCCAGACTGGAGAGAGAATTTTCTATTTCGGTGACCGACGTAGATGCCGCAAATTCGACGGGAACGACGGGTTCAACAAGCGCCGTATCGTCCGGCTCAATAAATTCATCAGGAACGAAGCTGGGGTCCACTTCCATTTCGTCCGCCACATTGGTTTCGCTATCTGTGTTTTCGGTTGGCAAAATACTCTCCATCATGCGTTCATCCATTGGCGAATGACCGAAGCCGATTCAGCAGGACTCGATTGTACTGTTGCGCCGATCTTCTTGAGAGCGGACAGTTTGATGCTCCCTTCGACCTGGGCAAGTTCAATCCCTTCTTCGAGCTGGTTCACTTCGGCAGTGCGATCGCGCGCATCGATCAGAGCGCTGTCGCCCGAAGTAGCGCCGCCATCAGGTTGGTGCGGGGTCAAATCGATCGGATCATTTGTCCTTCTCTCGGACAGCTCGAGCGCTGTGGTGACATTTTTTTTGCCGCGGACCATTCGCAGCGCGACCAGTCCAACTGCCGCAATGAGGAGCAATTTGCCGAAATCGAGCATCACACCTATTGGCAAGTTGTCGATCAGGCTTTCCGCAAGGCCGGGCTCTTCTTCAGGTGCGGCAAAGGGCATCGCTTCGATCACCACACTGTCACCGCGCTCTTCGTTAAAGCCGACGGCACTTTCAACCAATGACTGAAGACGTTGCTTGCGTTCCTGCGGCAAGGACTTCGTATCGAGCATGACCGCAACGGTAAGCCGGTTTATCGCGCCCGGAGCCCGGATGGTAACAGTATTGCGCGAACTATTCTGATAGACAGTATCTTCGCTGGTTTCATTGCTGTTGGACAGTCGGCTATCACCGTCGCCGCCTTGCAGGTCGCCGCCATCGGGCAGCTGTTCGGATACTGTAGCCGCGCCGCCCGCTTGGGATTCGCGCGACTGGTCGCCTGCTTCCACTGAAATTTGGCGCTGGATAACTTGATTATCGGGATCGAAAGTCTGTGCTTCCTCGCGCTCTTGGTCGCGTTTTATGTCGGCCGTCACTTCCGCGCGGACTTTGCCGCGACCGACCAAGGGCTCGAGAAGCGATTCCACCTGGCTGCGGATGCGGTTTTCTACTTTCGTTTGCCGCTCGTCCGCCATGCTCGAACCAGCCGAACCGGCTTCACCGGCCCGAGCAAGCAATGCGCCGTTCTGGTCGACCACGGAAATGGCGTCAGGTGACAGTTCGGGTACAGAAGCGGCGACCAGATACCGGATCGCGTCAACATTCTCTGCCGAGAGTCTACCAGCGGTTTTGACGGTCACCGCCGCGCTGGCCTTGCGTTGTTCGGCCGCGAATAAGGCGCGTTCGGGCATCACAATGTGAACGCGTGCGCTCGAAATGTTTCTCACCGTGGCAATCGAGCGCGCCAGCTCGCCCTGGATTGCGCGGGTTTCATTCAAGCGTTCGCGCGCCGCGCTGATTCCGAAAGGCTGTTGCTCGTCGAGAACCTCGAAGCCGATCTTCCCGCCGAGCTGTTCACCGGCCATCGCCATTCGCAATTCGGCAATATGTTCACGCGGAACCATGACCGCCGTTCCGTCGGCCGTCAGTTCGAACGGGATGTCCTGTGTTTGCAGCTTTTCGACGATTGCCTGGGCAGAAGACGGTTCAAGATCGGTATACAGATAACCCATCTGCCCGCTAGCGCGCGATCCGACAGCAACGTAAGCGAGCGCGGCCATCAGCATCACGGCTACTACTGCCATAATGATGAGGCGTCGCGAGCCGAACTGAGTGGTAAAATTCCTTAGACCTTCCAACTTGCCCTCCCAAGGCGCTTAGATATTCATGAGGAATATCCCCGCGATTTCATTATAGGACAGGTTGAGGCGGCAGGTTTTGCCGGGGCGGAAATTTTTGCCGCATCGGCTGACTTTGTCGGATATTCATGCAACTTGGGTGAAAGCGAGGCCGAGAGCGCCTCGCATTTGACCGCATGCAGAATAACGCCCGAACGCATTCATGGTTCGCGCATTTGCTCCATCTCGGCTTCGATCGCGGCCTTGCGAGCCGCCGCATCGAGGATCATGGCACCGCAATCCCATTCCAGCGCGGCATCACCGTGTTCGATCTTTGCATCGCCGACAACATGTAAATTGAGATTGCGCCGATCCTCGTTCTGGCGCGCGGCGATACGCAATTCTACTTCATCGCTCAGGTCGGGATGGACCCGCACGGTAATCTCGCTGCCTCGCGTAATTTCCAGCAGGATCTTTCCGATGGCTAAGTCAATCGCCTGCCCCGGATCCGCCTCAATCGCTCGCCCAGCGAGCAATTCCGCAGCGGCAAGACCCAGTTCGGCCGCTTGTTGCGTTATGGTGTGCAAGATTCGTTCGCGGTCATCCTGCTCGATCTCAATTCCCGCTTGAAGCGCGTCGATCGCGGCCAGGATCGCTTCGTCGCGGTCTTGTCGTGCGTGGGTCAATCCGGCCTCGAATCCTTCGCTTCTTGCGCGGGCGATTTCGCGTTCCCGGTCCTCCGACAGCGCCGCAAGTTCCGTTCGCAAAGCCTGCGCATCGAGCGCAAAGTCTGCAATATTCACGTCTGAGGATGAGAAACAGCGATCGAATGAATATGCTTGGATGCTCATGGCCTAGTAAACCATCGCGTCGTCGGATTTTGGATCGACGAGCACGATTTCTCCGCGGTCAGCCAGATTCTTGGCCAGGCGGATCAGTTCACTCTGAGCCTCGTCGCATTCGCGCGCGCGCACCGGTCCCATCGATTCCATCTCGTCCCGCAGCAACTTGGCCGCGCGGTCGGTGAGCGCTCCAAAAAACACCTCCTTGATATTTTCGGGTGCGGCCTTGAGAGCGAGCGCCATGATCCGCTTGTCGGCTTGACGAACGACGACCGCCACCGATGCCGGGAGCAGATTGGCAAGATCTTCGAAAGTGAACATCAATTGCCGGATCCGGTCCGCTGAATCGGGTATTTTTGCTTCCAGCGCGGTCAGCATCGTTTCTTCGGTCTGGCGGTCCATTGCGTTGAAAATATCCGCCATGCTTTCATGGGGATCGCGCTTCTGCGTGCGAGACAGATTGCTCATGAACTCGTGCTTCAGAGTATCCTCGATTTGAGTAATTATTTCCTTCTGTACATTGTCCATCCGCAACATTCTCTGGATCACATCGACCGACATCGTGCCGGGCAATTCGGAAATCACCCGCGCTGCATGTTCGGGTTTCAGGCGCGATAGGATCACGGCTACCGTTTGCGGATATTCGTTGCGGAGATAGGCTGCGAGTACCGTCTCGTTGACATTGGAAAGCTTGTCCCACATCGTGCGACCGGATGGGCCCCTTATGTCTTCCATGATCTCGCGTACGCGGTCGTCAGGCATCATTCCGATAAGCAGTCGTTCGGTGGATTCGTAACTACCGTGAAGCGAGGCCATACTGGCAACTTCACCGGTGAAATGGACCAGCAGATATTCCGCCACCGCTGCCGGAATCCGTCCCAGCTGCGCAATCGCGGCGGAGAGCTCCTTTATTTCCTCGGTCGATAGATGCTCCCAAATCGGACCACCATGTTCTTTCCCCAGCGCCAGCATTAATGCGGCCGCCCGCTGCGGGCCGTTGAATTTCTTCATTTCGGGCGGTTCGCCCAATGTTGCAGTGTCGACAGTCATGCAAGCCCCTTCAAAAACGGTCCGTGTAGCCGCCCGCACCGGCAGCTTTCGTCCTATTATAGAATGGAGATCGACCCGGCGGGGCCGCAGCAGGGACAAAAAGATGAATTTGACAAATGGGTTGATCGGGCTGGGACTGCTGACCGGTAATGGCAGCCTGTTGGCGCTCGGTCAGACTGGCACGATAGAAACAAGAGCCATGCGCGATGCCAAAAAGGCGTTCAATCTTGCTCCCACTACACCGCCCTGGGCGGGCACAAGCAAGAATGCACCGGTGTCCGTCCGGGTTTCGCAGATAATGAAACTGGCGAGCCTGATCGACAGCGGCCAGAGTGGATCCAAAACCTTGCCCGAGGACGTGCAGACGAGTTTTGTCGCGTTCAAGGCCCTCGATCGGCTCAAGCTGCTGGCAGACGCGGCCATGAAGGCTGAAAGCGGCGCTGTCCGGGGCAAGCTCGACGCGGCCTTCCAGCGTGGCCTGGTCGATCTGAAGACATATCTATCCGATGCCCCGTCGGACAAGGTGACGCTGGCGTTCGGCCAGGTCCAGCGGCGCTTCGAGACGCTCAAGATCGATGCCCCGCCGCTGTTCGAAACATTGGGCAAGGGACTGAGCAAAACGCGCGACGCGCCGCTGGCGGATCTCACCGGGCAGGAGGTTTTCACGCTTTCCATTACCAGAGGTACCCAATCGTCGCAGTTGCGCGTGGATCTGGCTGCCGGTCCGCAGCCGCCGACGCTTGATTCTGTTGCCGACCTGATCAACGCCACCATCGCCAATGTGAAGATGACCCTGCCCGACGGCTCGATCGCCTTGGATGAGAACGGCGAAGAACGGCGCAAATGGGAAACCGCATTCATAGTCACCAAGGAAACGGGAAGTTGGGGGCTCAAAATCACCACGCCGGGCGGCGAACAGGTCAGCATGGATCAGGAGAATTCCGGCGACAGTCTGGTTCTGGCCGCCGGTCTTTCCCGTTCTGGCAGCGCTGAGGGGACGCGCGTCATGCGGCTGGACAATCCGGTCGCGCTGGACACGCGCATGACCATCGCAAGCCTGTCTGCCATCGACAGCCGAGCGACGGCACTGGCAGTAATCGAAGGCAGCGAACGTGTTACCGTACCTGGCGTGGAACCAGCCCCAACGACGGTCGCGGCGGCATTCTCGGTCAATGCGGTGGTCACGGCAAACGATGGTGGCACCTATCTGATCGGAACGACAGAAGGCGAGATAGGCACCAACCGGCTGGCGGGCGAACGCGATCTCGTGCTCACCCGGCTCAGCAGCGAAGGGGCGATCGTCTGGCAGAAGACGCTGGGAACGAAAGCCGATGTCACCGGTGCCGCAATCAGTTTGGCGCCGAATGGCGACATAGTGATTGCCGGCACGGCTCGTGGCAATGTCGATGGGACCGAAAGCGATGGCGACATGCTCGTCGCGCGCTTTAACTCTGCCGGGCGCGAGCTGTCGACCACGTTGATTCGCGCGATCGGCCAGGATGCCGCGCATGCCCTGACCGTCGGCAACGATGGCTCCATCTATGTCGCCGGGCAAACTCACTCAGGCGCTGACGCGACGATCATCCGGATCGATCCCAACGGCGTGTCCCGAGAGCGGCGATTGATTGACAGCAACGGCAATGACAAGATCTCCGCTCTAGCTATTGCAGGCGATGGCTCTCTGCTCGCCCTGACCCGTGAGGGAAGCGAAACATTCGTGCGCAAATTGGCTGCGCAGGATCTGACCGCAGAGCTCGGCGTCTACGCACTGGGCGATGTCGATGCACGAGTGCTCGCCATAAGCGATGACGGCCGGATTGCGGTCGGCGGGGCGACGACAGCAGCCATCAATGGCGTACAAGCCAATTCCTTAAGTGGCGGGCGCGACGGTTTCGTCGCCCGGATCGAAGCGGACATGTCGGCCGCGCGAATTTCCTATATTGGAACTGCGGCCGACGATCAGGTGGATAGCCTGACCTTTCTCAATGGTGATGTTTATGCAGGCGGGCGGACCACCGGCGATCTCGCCGGCCCACGGGCTGGCAGCATCGACGGTTATGTCGCGCGTCTCGACAGCGCATCGGGCGCGGTCGCCAGTCGCCACCAGGTCGGACTGGCCTTTCACCAAACCGGACCGCTGCATATCGCGGCGGCACCGGGGGGCGACAATGCTCTGGGCGCGCTGGGCCTGCAACGCGGGATTGTCAGCGGGCGCGGTCCCGCCGAACTGATTCTGAAAACCGGTTTAAAAGGTGGCGAAAGCTTCCGAATTGCCGCGGGTGACGGGACGGCACGCCGGATCGAGATTGATACGAATGAGACGATGCAAAGTCTCGCCGACAAACTGCGCGCGGTGCTTGGCAGCAATGCTACGGTTACGACACCCAATACTGCGGCTGGACTTGGGCTGACGATAACCCCCCGCGCAGGGATGGAACTGACGCTTTTTAATGGGCCAGAGGGACGCGACGCGCTCTACAAGCTCGGGCTCGATCCCGGGTTGATCAAGGCCGATGCCGTGCGAACCGACAATGCACCCAAGATCAAGCCTGGCGGAAATTTCAGCCTGAAGCTCGATACAGTTTTTGATCTATCGACCAAGGACGGCGCCGCTCGGGGGGCGGAAATTCTCGACAACGCCATCTCGATGACCAAGACCGCTTATCGCAGCCTATATTGGGATGATTTCAAAGCCCGGCTCGCAGAAGGCGGGCCTGCAGTGGGCGGCGGTTCGGTTTCGCCATATCTGTCGGCCCAGCTTGGCCGGTACCAGGACGCGCTGCAGCGGCTGGGTGGATAATATGTCAAACAAGGAGATTTTTGCATGACCAATCTCGTCGCCGGCCTCGTTGCCGGTATGAAACATCTTGCACAGCGCCAAAATGTGGTGGCTCGTAATATCGCCAATGCCGATACGGCCGGCTACAAGGCGCGCGAGCTTGAAAAACCGGACTTTGCCGCCGCCTTAGGCAAGGCCGGATCTACCGGCATTGCCAAGCCGCGCGTTACGATCAGTCCGGCAATGCAGGCGATTGGCGCGCGTGGCCCCATACTGGCGGGGTCGATGATCCTCGACCAGAATGTAAGCGAAACCAAGCCCGACGGGAATAATGTGACGCTGGAAGACCAGGTGATGAAGCTCGGAACGATCCAGGCAGACTTCACCGCATTGACCGGCCTCTACAAGAAGCAGATGCAGCTGATGCGGATCGCCACGCGCGGCAACTAGACCGCATTCGATCCAGCAACGCACCGAATATCATGCGCGCGGACGCGCACTCTGCGGATATCAGAATGCCGTGTTGATGGAAATCGGTCCGGTGCGATCGGAATGGTTGATTGTGCCGGTGGAATGATAAGAAACTCCGCCATTGCCCGAAGCGCGTTTGGCTTCCCGTGTCAAAGCGTCGAGAAGCTCGCCAGACAATTCCAGCTGTCTTTTCAGTATCTCTGCATTGGCTGAAGCGACGCGGTTCAGTTCGCTGATCACGTCAAACAGCTGCGCCCCTTCTTCGGGCGACAACCGCTCGTCCCAGCCGGTCTGTTCGCGGTTTAGCCGGGCGATCTCGACTTCGAGCTGTCCAACCAGCGTTTGCTTGGCTTTCCCCAGGGCCATGTGATCGGCGAGTTGGGCCGTCAGCGCCAGTTGCTGGGTTTCGTCCGCCATGATTTGGGTCAGCGATCTCGCCAGATCGAGCAACCTGACAAATGATAAATTATTCATTATTCACCTCCCTGCAAGCGGATCATCTGCTCGAGCACGGCCGGCGCCAGGCCGATTCCGCCACGCTCTGCCATCAGGGAGCCGATCTTTTCCGCCATGATCCCGCGAAACATGGCTTCTCCCTGGCCGCCGGAAAACTCCGGGGACTGTTCAACGCTTTCCAACATGATCTTGGCCATCTGCCCCATGAACACGCCTTCGAATTCGCGCGCTGTAGCGGCCATGTCCGCAGCGGTCCGTTTTTCAGACGCAGCTGGCAGGGGTGGCTGGCTGCGGGCAACTGCGACCGGCAGCAGCGGCTGAGACGGATCGCTCATTGAACCATCACTTCCGCTTGAAGGGCACCGGACGTCTTAAGGGCCTGGATTATGGTGATCAGGTCCCGCGGCGATACACCCAATGCGTTCAGTCCTGCGATCAGCGATTGCAGCGACGCACCTTGGTCGATCATGGCGAGTGAAGCGGTGCTTCCATCGTCCACGGAGATATCGGTGCGCGGCACGACGACCGTTTCCCCATTGGAGAATGGTCCCGGTTGGGACGGGATGGGCTGTTCGACTATTGACACTGTTAGCCCACCCTGCGCGATTGCCACCGGGCTGATGCGGACGTCATTGGTCAGCACAACCGTACCCGATGCTTCATTGATGACGATCCGAGCAGGCTGTTCGACAGCCACGTTGAGATTTTCGATTCCCGAGATAAGATCCATGATCTGCCCCTGGCCGGTTGACAACTGCACGGTCGCGGGATCAAGCGGGAGGGCCACACCGGGATAGCGGCCGTTGATAGCCTGCGCGATGCGCTGCGCTGTTGTGAAATCGGGATTTTTCAGTGCCAGTTTCATGTCGCCCGACTGATCGAGTGCGAACGGTACCTCACGTTCGATAATCGCTCCGCTGGCGATCCTGGCGGTTGTCGCAACGCCGCGGGTCACGCTGGAGGCGGCGCCTTGCGCCTTGAAGCCGGAGATTGCCACCGGGCCTTGGGCTACCGCGTAGATCTGCCCATCAAGCGCACGCAGCGAACTGGCGATGAGAATACCGCCTTGCAGACTGGTCGCATCCCCCATGGCTGAAACCTGCACATCAATGCGTGATCCTGTCCGAACAAAAGCAGGCATGGTTGCAGTAATAGAAACCGCTGCGACGTTCTTGGTCCGAAGCTGCGTGTCGCGCACATTGATACCCATGCGTTCGAGCATCGACTGCATCGACTCCTCGGTGAATGGAATATTGCGTGTCTTGTCGCCCGTTCCTGCCAGGCCAACCACCAGTCCATAACCGATGAGCATGTTTTCTCGTACATTCTGGAAATCGACGATGTCCTTGATTCGCGCCTGCTGCTGGGCCACGGCGGCATTTGGCAGGGTCAGTGCAGCGGCTGAAATCACCAGCGTCATGAAACGAAGTATCATTGATGCCGGGATAAATCTTGAAAGCATGGTGTGGGTCCAATTCCTATTGAGTGCACCGTGTCCTATTATAGGATCATGGCGACCTAAGTGGCGTGTGAAGGAGCAGCTTTATGAAGGTGACAGGGCCGGTCGAGCCGATTCGATCACGGACGTACCACCAGACCTCGGATCGCTTCGATCCGAGGGAGGGCAAGGCGAATAATGCTGCCAGTTCAGCTCAGACCGCTTCTCGCCCAATGCAAGTACCGTCCGCACATCCGGCGCCGCCATCAACGTCGATGGCGATGCTGCTCGCCGTGGCCGCCGCCAATCCGGATCGCGAAAAGCGCCGCCGTATCGCCGAACATGGTCAACTCGCGCTCGACCAGCTCGAAGCGCTCGATAACGCGCTGGCATTAGGCACTGTGGACGAGACTTTGATCGCGAGTTTGACCGAATGGGCGCAGCAACTCGGTCTAAATGAACCAGCAGAAGTGGCGGAGATCATGGGAGAAGTGGAACTGCGGCTGAAGGTGGAGCTGGCCAAGCTCAATCGCGCAGTTTGAACGATTATCTTCGTCCGGCTTCTGCTGCCAGTTTCAACACGTAGCTGATGATTTCGGCTACGGCCGCATAATGTTCCACAGGGATCGGCCGGCCCAATTCACCCTGCGCATGGAGTGCCCTGGCGAGCGGCGGACTTTCGACGATCGGCACCCGGGCCTCGCTGGCGATGGCGCGAATGCGCAGGGCGATTGCATCCACACCCTTAGCGACCACGACCGGGGCCGCCATCCCATCGTGATCATATTTGAGTGCGACAGCGAAATGAGTAGGGTTGGTGACGATCACGGTCGCAGTCGGCACATCGCTCATCATTCTGTGGCGGGATTGCTCCATCGCGATTTGACGGATGCGCTGTTTGATTTGCGGATTGCCATCGCTGTCTTTCGACTCGTCTTTCACCTCCTGCAGAGACATCATCATCTTTTTCAGGAAGGTACGGCGTTGATAGGCAAAATCAGCAATGGCCAACACGATCGCCAGCAACGCCACTGCCTGAAGCATGCTGGACAGCAGGCTGTGCGCGATCCTGCCGATGGCTTCGGGGGGGGCCCCGACTACACCGCCAAGTTCCGATGCCTTTGGCCAAACGATAAACATCGTCACTGCGATTACCAACACCAGCTTGGCCAGCGTCTTCGCGAACTCGACCAAGGCCTTTAAGCCAAACAGACGTTTCGCGCCATCCATTGGCGAGAATTTTTTCCAGTTCGGCTTGAGTCTGGCGAAGGCCAGCGTGGGGCGGCCTTGCAAGAACAGAGTGAGGAGGGCGAACACCATCAGGGTGATTAAAATTGGAGTCAAAGCGACGATGAAATGTCCCGCCAAGTAGCCTGCAAAAAGCGATGCTGAGCCCGCATCGAGCGAGACGTCTTCTGCCCCGCCCCACAGGGCTGCGCACAGATCCAACAATCGCGAGAGCGACCAGCCGCCGGTCGCCAAAACCGCAACCATAGCGCAGAACATCGTTGCATGACGCATTTCAGGCGCCGACGCGACCTCGCCTTTTTTGCGCGCCTCCGCTAGCTTGCGGTCGGTCGGATCAAATGTTTTCTCGGCTGCATCACCTTGACTGGCCATATCGCTACACCTGCCATCCGGTGCGGATAAATTCTGCCGTGGCTTCTGCGAAGCCAAGCAGCATGGCACCGATGGTTATACCTACAAGGGCCAGACCAAGCATGAGATTGAGTGGTTGGATCAAGAAGAAGACTTGTATTGTCGGCGCGATGCGGGTCGCCAGTCCCAGCGCCACGTTAAAGACGATGCCGTAGATGACGATGGGCGCAGCCAGTGACACGCCCAGCACCATGGCCTGGCCTGCTACCCCCACGGCCAGTGTTGCGAAATCGGCTGCGGCAGGAAGTCCGCCGACGGGAAACAGGCGGTAGCTGTCGAGGATCGCGCCCAGCCACATATGATGTACGCCCAACGACAGGCACAACAGCGTCGCAGCCAGCGTGGCCAGTTTTGCCAGAACCGGGACCGGTCCGCCCAATGCCTGATCGGCTACGACGGCAGCGGTAAGCCCGACTTGCAGGCTGGCCAGCGATCCGGCAATTGTAATAGCGTAAAAAAACAAACGCACGATCATGCCGATAGCCAGTCCGGTTACCGCTTCGGTAATGATAAGCAAGGCAAGTGTGCCATCGCTTGGTGGGGTGGGTAGGGCTGGACGGATCAGGCCAAATAATGCCAGCGTTAGGCCAAGGGCAAACAACAGACGTATCTGCCCCGGAATCGCGCTCTCCGAAAAGAACGGCAGCACCATCAGCACGGCACCCACCCGGGTGAATGCCACCAAGAGCAATGTTATATGCTGCGGTAGATCGGTCCAATTCAGAGACATGACGCTCCGGTCAACCGCGCGTGATCAATTGACTGATGTCAGCCATCAAATGAGACAGGGTTGCGCCAATCATGGGCAAGCTCATCAGAAAAACAATGCCGATCGCAACCAGCTTGGGCACAAAAGTGAGGGTCATTTCCTGAATCTGAGTAAGGGCCTGAAATAGGCCGATGGCGACACCCACGATCAGGCAAATGAGCAACATCGGCCCGACCACCGTGAGCATGACTATGAAAGCCGAGCCAGCCAGCTCCATAACATCGGCCGGTTCCATCAGATCTGCATCCGCATGATTTCGCCATAAGCGCTTACGACACGATCGCGCACAGCGACCACCGTGTCGAGCGCTTGTTCCGCCGCACCGATTGCGGTGACCACATCGATCAGATTGCCCTTGCCGCCGACCTGCTGCAACCCAACCTGCTCAGCAGTCTTGAGCGATGTGGCTGCGTCGGTAACCATGCCTGAAACCAGCGATCCGAAATCCCCGTTGCTGCCGACTTGCATATCGGCCTGCACACCGGCGATCGGAGTAGTGGACGGTTGGGATGTTGGTAGGGCAGTCCGGCCATAGGCCATTGCGGCGTCAAGCGCACCTATCGTCATAATTGTAAATCCATTTCAAGAGTAAGTGGAGAGATTATCTTAGCAAATCGACCGTGCGCGACAGCATCGCGCGCGCGGCCTCGATTGCGTTTAGATTGGCCTCGTAAGAACGCTGTGCTGCCTTCATATCGGCAGCTTCGACCAATGCGTTTACATTAGGCATTGAGACATATCCGGCGGCATCCGCTGCCGGATGCCCCGGCTGATGAATTCGGCGGAAATCGCTACGGTCGGTTTCCACGCCGTTGACTTTTACACCGACACTGTCAGCGCGGCCAAGTTCTGCCCTGAAATCGACCACACGTCGCCGATAGGGATCGCCGCCGGGTTCCGACGCGGTCGAATCCGCGTTGGCGAGATTTTCCGCGATTACTCGCATCCTGGTCGACTGGGCTTTCAGGCCGCTCGCCGAAATGGTGAGCGAAGTATCAAGTTCGCCAGACATAGGTCCTCCTTTTTTGCCATCGCCCGTGGGGGGCTCTTTCCAATTCTAGGAAAAATTTGCCTAGTAGCGGTCGAAAACGCGAGATTTTTCCTATCAAGGGAAATGAGGAGAGCTTTTTATGTCAGTATTGGGCGATATTTACTTGGATGTTTCCATAGTGCTCGGGACCACGAAGGTTCCGATCCATCAAATCCTGAAAATGAGTCGCGGAGCGATAATTTCGCTCGACGCGTCGCGAGACGATCCATCCGAGGTGCTCGTAAATGGTCGCGCCATCGCACGCGGCGAAGTGCAAGTGCAGAATGAAGGGATATCGCTGGAGATAACCGAAATCATGGAGCGTGAAGTCGAATGATTGAATTTGCCCCCGTTCTGCGCATGTTGGGTGCGCTCGGTATCGTTCTGGGCCTGTTATGGGCTGCCCTGTGGGTCGTCCGTCGCTATCGCATCACGTTGCCCGGTGGGCTGGCAAGCTCCGCGTGGAGCGGCCGAAATGACCGCCGTCTTGAAATAGTAGAACGATTATCACTCGACCAAAAACGCTCCGTGATTATTCTGCGTGCGGATGAACGCGAATATCTGCTGACACTTGCCGGAGATGGTGCTGTGCTGCTCGACAGCTCCGAGGCGTCGGAAGCACCGCAGCGAGAGCGTGACGAGCCGGTTGGGGGTGCCGTAATTCCCTTTAGACAATTCCTTGCCAAGGCCATGCCCGATGGGATGGCCAATCCGCTGCGCCGCCGTGCCGGAGCGACCAAATGAAGTACCACCGCATTCTGCGCATAGCCGTTGGTGGCGCGATTTGCCTGGCCGCCATGGTGACACCGGTGGTGGCGCGTGCGCAGGGACTGGATATCGGACTTGGCGGGGATGGGCCGATGTCAGGGCGGATTATCCAGTTGGTGATGATGATGACGGTGCTGAGCCTGGCCCCGGGCATATTGATGACGATCACTTCATTCACGCGGATTGTGGTTGCCCTTTCGCTATTGCGAAGTGGGTTGGGCGCGCCGGGTGTTCCGCCCAATCCGGTAATTATCAGTCTTGCCCTGTTTCTCAGCTTCTTCGTGATGGCCCCCACATTCGAGCAGGCTTGGGATAATGGGATTACCCCCTATACCGAGGGACGGATCGATGAGACTGCGGCCTTCACCCGCACAGCGGAGCCATTTCGAAAATTCATGCTGGCCGAAGTCAATGAAAGCGATCTTCAGCTGTTCATTGATCTGTCCAAGGAAAAGCCGGTCAGCCGTGCTGAGGTGAGTTTGTCGACGCTGGTCCCGGCCTTCATGATTTCTGAACTGAAACGGGCTTTCGAAATCGGCTTCCTGCTGCTGCTGCCCTTTCTGATTATCGATCTGGCCGTAGCTGCAGTGCTGATGGCGATGGGTATGATGATGCTGCCTCCACCGACCATATCGCTGCCAATGAAGATCATCTTCTTCGTGCTTGTTGATGGCTGGGCTCTTGTCGCTGGGTCATTGGTACGCAGCTTCAGTACTGGCTAGCCGCTGTGCCACGCTGAAATGAGAGAGTTTTATCATTGCGATGAACCCTGCCAATTTGGCTCATTTCATGCGGGCACAGCGCTCGTGATCGCCACGGTCTTGACCCGGCCCTTGCCGAACGCATCTTGCGCCGCCTGCTGAACAAGTCGACGAAATGCTTTGAGATCGGGTAGCAGCCCGTCTTTACCTGCAGCCATAGGTGTCCGGTAGGCACGCATGTTGATCGCATGACGGATCAGAGGCAGGCGCGCCGTGATATCCTCTACCTGATCCAGTTCCACTTCGAGACTGATGGTGAAAGTGGCATAGCCCGCGAGTTGCCCGTTAGCGAAGGCCAGCGGGGTGATGATATCCGCCACTTCGACGAACGCGAGTTCAGTTTCCGTCACAGTCTGTTCTGCTGTCTCAAGCCCGAGGACGCGAGCTGTGCTGAACGCAGCGCCGACACCGGTCACACCGCCGCCGACAAGGATCGCAAGAGGGAGGAATATGGATTTGAGATTGGGCATCGCTGGCGCCGTTCAGAACTGGAAGTCGGTCGTGGCAGGGAGCAGCGAACCTTGCGGTTCGAGTACGATTGTAATACGTCGATTTTCGGGGCGCTCGGGCTGTCCGGGATAAACCGGCTGGGTACCCGCCATGGCCACGATCCTGGCAAAGCGATCGGCGGAGAGGCCGGCCCCGGCCATGGCGCGGTGCGCGCTATGCGCACGCTGGCCCGAGAGCTGCCAGTTGTTTTCCGACAGACCGCCTACTCCGTCAGTATGGCCCTCAATCGCCAGTTGCATCCGTGATCCGGAGACATTGCGGGCAATCCGAGCCAGCAAGTTACGGGCAAAGTCGTTGAGTTGTGCGGTATTGGGTTTAAACATCGACCGGCGGGAGCTGTCCATCAGATCGATCCTCAGGCTGTCTGGGGTCTGTTCGAAGCGGATATGTTCCTTCGCGGCACGCCCCTCTTCGGACGACGAGATCGATATGCGCAATTCCTGGGCCATGACCCGCAAGGGGGCGTCAGGCACACGAGCCTCCCCGCCGCGCGCAACGCCGGCAGTTGCGGCTTCCGATGCCGGCGTGCCCTGCGAGACAACAGTATCGCCAGCAGCATTGCTCGATGCGCCGCCAGCTGAGCTGCTGCCAGCGCCCGATGAGGCTTGCGCAGAAGTTACCGTGAAATAAGTCGCCAATCCCTTGAGCACTTCCTTGTCGGGAACGCTCAGCAGCCACAAGAGCATGAAGAAAGCCATCATGGCTGTCACGAAGTCTGCATAGGCCACTTTCCAGGCGCCACCGTGATGCCCGCCAGAAACTTTCTTGACCCGTTTGATGATGATCGGGCGCTGATCATTTTGCCCTGCAGCCATCTCAGTCCGCCTCGCGGCATGCTCGGTGCAAGCGCTGCTGGATCGCCTCGAGGCTCACCATGTCAACTGCCTGCGCGCCCGAGATACCTTGCGCCATATGATCGAGTACCCTAGCTGTTTCCTCGGCGCTCTGGATCACCAAGTCAAATTGCTGGAAGCTTTCAATATGATTCAGGATAAAGTCCTCGTCGCCCATTACATTATGGGCGATTCCGGTCACGATCGTTCCTATTTGGCGCAACTCCGCCGCCAAAGCGCGGCACAATGGAGACACGTCAGACTGGATGGTAGAGAAAGCGTTCATGAATATTCCTAGTTCGATAGGCAGGTTGTGTCGTCAGAAGAGTTCGATGTCGTTGGTGGGCAGCGTTTGGGGCATCTGCTTGGGTAGCGGTACTTCATCTTGTACAGTCATCGCGCGAGCCTTGCCTGCAAACGGTTGGAATTCCACCCGCCGTGCGGCCTTGCCCCCGGTATCGAAAACGCCCACCGAAATATTTTCGGTCTCCATGAAGCGCAATGCGAAGGCGGCATTCTGGCTACCGATATGGCCCAATCCCGCTATCAAATTTGCGCCGCCGTAAATCTGGGCACGCAGATTTTCCCGGCGAGCCCCGCGCTTCATCAAGGCGTTAATCAGCACCTCTATCGCATGGCTGCCATAGCGTTGAAAGGTATCGTCACGCTGCTCTGTGCTGTCGCCTGGCTCGCCCAACAGGAAATGGTTCATGCCGCCCAATCGCGCCACACCGTCGTAAAGGCAAACGGCCACACAGGACCCCAGCAGCGTAGTGATCAAGACGTTGCCATCTCCGCTCACGGCGTGTTCGCCCTGAACGATATTGATCCGCTGAATTGGTATATGCTCCTGCTTCATCAACTCAATTCACCAAAGACTCGTTCGATTTTTTCCTTCAGCGCAGCGGCGGAGAAAGGTTTGATGATATAGTTGTTGACCCCGGCCTCCGCTGCCATTTTGACGACTTCGGCATCGGCGGTGCCGGTTAGCATGATAAACACGGTTTTGCCGATCACCGGGTCGGCGCGTACTTGCCGCAGAAAATCGAGCCCGTCCATGTCGGGCATATTGTAGTCCGACACGATCAAATGGACCCGATTGGTGCGGACATCGTCAAGCGCTTCGGCAGCACCGGGCTTGTCGCGTACATCTTTGAAGCCGAGATCCTGCAAGGTGCGCCGGATCATGGCGCGCATGCTGGATTGATCGTCGACGACCATTACTTTTATTGCGGATGCGGCAGGCATTGCATGGTACCCTTTTCTCTGATCTCAGTTGGTTCGACAGGCGGCGAGCATGGGAACTGGCAGCGCGGACAGAGCCAGTTCGCGTTCGACTGCGCCCCTTTCCATTGCCGCTCGCGGCATGCCGTAGATTACGCAGCTCTCTGCAGATTGACCGAAGGTCGCTGCGCCCGCTTGGCGCATGGTGCGCAGACCATCGGCGCCGTCTTCGCCCATCCCGGTAAGGATGGTGCCGACAGCGGCGGTTGGCGGGCATTGTTTGGCGACCGAATGGAACAATACGTCGACCGATGGACTATGCCCGGTCACAGCGGGGCCGGGTTTCAGGCGGATAGTCCCGCGCGGCCCGCCTAATATCGTCATGTGGCGCGAGCCTCCCGGTGCGATATATATCCTGCCCGGGCGTATCGGCATCGCATCCTCCGCTTCGACCACCGTGGCGGCACATGAATTGTCCAGACGCTTAGCGAACCCTGCAGTGAAACCCTCTGGCATATGCTGGACGATGAGCACGGGCGGGCAATCCGCAGGGAAGGCTGGAAGGATCGAAAACAGCGCTTCGACTCCGCCGGTAGATGACCCGATGGCAATCAGCGCGTCCTCTCGAAAATCCCCTCCCTCCTGGGGCTTGACGGCAGTGTGGTTCGCACCAAGCATTCCCGTACGGGTCGAAGCGCCGGCGGCGGCCTTTACGATTTTGCGGATTGAATGCCCATAGGCCAGCAAATCGTCGGCCTGGCCCGTCGGCTTGGAAATGCATTCAACCGCGCCCAAGCGCAGGGCTTCGATGGTCACCTCAGCACCATGGGCAGTAAGCGTTGAACACATTACGACCGGCATCGGGCGCAAACGCATGATTTTCTCGAGAAAGGACAAACCGTCCATACCGGGCATTTCGACATCGAGTGTCAGTACATCAGGATCAAGCCGCTTGATCATGTCGCGCGCTACGAAGGGGTCGGGCGCTGACCCTACCACCTCAATGTCCCCATCGGCCGCAAGTATATTTGCCAGCACGGCACGCATGGCGGCGCTATCGTCGACAATCATTGCCCGGATCGTGCGGCTTGCGGCGGTATCGTCCGCGAGTTTGACGGGTGCGTTCATACCTTGCTTCCGTTCCTGCGATAAATTGTCTGGCCGCATTTTTCGAACAACCCGTCAGCGCTTCCAGTCAGGCGTTCGCTATGTCCGATATAAAGGTGGCCATCCGGGTTCATTGCGGTCGCCATTTTTTGCTGCAACTCGGCCTGCGCCACTTCTTCAAAATAAATCATCACATTACGGCAGAAAATTACGTCGAACGCGCCGCGCATTGGCCAGTTGGCGAAAAGATTCAGCGGACGAGCAGTGATCAGAGCACGCACTTCGGGTTTCATGGCGAACCCGTCAGGCGTCTTGTCCATCCACCGGTCACGATAGCGAACCGGAACCGGCTCGACCGTGCTGGCCGAATATTCACCGCGCGCAACGGCTGCGACCACTGGTGGACTGATATCAGTCGCCAGCAGCTTTACATCGTTCTTGAATACCCAGTCGCCGTCATTGCGGCCTGGTCCGAGCAAGCACATCGCGAGAGTGTAAATCTCTTCCCCGCTCGAACAGCCGGCCGACCAGATGCGCACTTTGTCGCCTGCCAGCGCGCTTCGCTTCAGCTTGGGCAAGACGGTCTCGCACAGATGATCAAAATGATGGGCTTCACGGAAAAAATGCGTGTGATTAGTTGTCAGTGAAGTCACCATTTCGGCCCGTTCCTGCGCATCACGCTCAACGAGATCGAGATATTCGGAATAGCTGGCCAGACCGTGAAGCCGGACACGCCGAGCCAGTCGTGATTCCACGAGCGTGGTCTTGCTTTCGACCAAATGGATGCGGGCTTCGCGCTGCATGATCGCGGCGATCACCGCGAAGTCACGCGAGCCCATTCCGGCCAGGGCGGTTAGTGAAGACATCTCGATCCTCAAGCCGCAAGATCGAGATGCCGGGTAACGCTCAGCTTCTCGAGATTGAGGAGTGAGACCATGATCTCGTCCTTTTCACCCTCTTCCGCTCGCCCGCGGCGGCTTACCTGAACCAGCCCGTCGATGACATTTGCATCGTCCGTCTCGATATCGGGTGCCGGCTGGATATCCTCACGGTTGATGGTGACAATATCGGCCACTTCATCGACGAGGAAACCCGCTTGCTTTTCGCCAATATTGACCACAAGTATGCACGAGCGATCATGCAACTGGCTGGGCGGCCAGCCAAGCCGCTCGGCGAGACCAATAACAGGAACGACGTGGCCGCGCAGGTTTGTTACGCCCTTGATGAAGCTAGGAACACTAGGCAGGGGCGTAGGATCTTCCCATTCGCGAATTTCGACCAAGGCTGCCATTTCGATCGCGAACATTTGCTCGCTCAGCCGAAAAGTTACCATCTTGGTATCACCCATAGTTTTTTCTTCACTCATGCTGCTAGTCCTTTCAGGTTAAATTTGGCTTGGGTGGCGGTCGACGCGACCAACGCATCGATGTCGAGGATCAAGGCGATGGACCCATCACCCAATATGGTCGCGCCGCCGAGCCCACGAATGGGATAGAGGTTCTGGTCGAGGCTCTTGATGACGACCTCGCGTCGATCTTCAATGGTATCGACCAGCAGGCCCATGCGGCCCGCCTCGCTTTCGACGATAATGACCACCGCGTCGTCGCCAGCTTGGCGTTCGCTGACAAGGCTGAATAACTCGGTTGCTCGCTGGACTGGCACAAAATCGCCGCGCAACTCGATCACTTCGCTAGTCGGCGAGACGGGGCTCACTTGGCCGAAATCGGGTTTAACGGTTTCGACCACGCTGGCCAGTGGCAGAACATAGCGTTGCCCGGCGACGCGCACGATCATGCCATCAAGGATGGCCAGAGTAAGCGGCAAGACCATCGTGAAAGTCGTGCCTTGGCCAGGAACGGAAACGATTTCCACCCGGCCGCCAAGCGCTTCCACATTCGACCGAACGACATCCATACCCACGCCCCGCCCGGATATGTTCGATACGGTTTCCGCGGTCGAGAACCCGGGCGCGCAGATAAGGTTATCGATCTCTTCGTTGGTCAGCTGCGCATCGCTGGAAATAATGCCCTTCTCGATCGCCTTGGCTTTCACCCGTTCGCGATCAATTCCACGGCCATCATCTTTGACGCGCAGGAAAATGCGCGCACCCTTTTGTTCAGCGGAGAGTTGGAGGACGCCTTTGGAACTTTTTCCCGACGCTTCGCGCTCTTCAGGCAGCTCAATCCCGTGATCGACCGCGTTCCGGATCATATGTGTCAGCGGTTCGCCGATTTTTTCGATCACGCCCTTGTCGACTTCGGTCGTCTCACCGACCATTTCAAGTTCAACCTGTTTTCCGGTTTCGGCGCATAGTTCGCGCACGATGCGGGGCACCCGGCTGAACGCCTGGCGCACTGGCTGGGCGCGCAGCGACATTACGTTGTCCTGGATCTCGCGCGTCAGTCGCGCGAGTTCGGGCAGTTCCACGCGTTGCTGATCGGCTGCCGACAAGCGGTCGGACAGGATCGAGTTACGGATCACCAGTTCTCCGACCAGGTTCAGCAGCATGTCGAGCTTGGTCACGTCGACGCGGATGGTTTGGGGGATGATCGTTTCCACCTTGGCTTCACTGCCGCTTTCGGATGCCGCAGGCAGCGGTGCCGAAGCGGTGCTTTCAATAGCATCGCTGGCCACCGGATCGATTAGAGCGACCGCATCCACAGGAGCCGGATTGACCGGAGCATCCCGCTGGATTTCAATGACCGAACTCGGCGGTACGAAATCAAAGCATTCGTGCAAGGCAGTTTCTTCAACCGTGCCCGGTGCTTCCAAATTATAGGACAAGTAACTGTTTTCAGGTTCGAGCTCGCGCAAAGGCGGTAATTGATCGTCGATCGACACCAGCTTGCCGCCCAGCCGCTCGACCTCGCGAATGACGAGCAGGGGTTCGCCACCATTGGCCAGCGCTTCCCGTGATGGGGTGAAACGGATCGTCCAGGCGGCTGGCTCAGCGAGCCCGAACTCATCAAGCTCCGCGCTGACCGGCTGAAAATCGAAACCATCCCCATCCAGATCGTCGAGCGATACAGCTACCGGCTGAAACCCGCCGTCATCGTCCGTGGTAGCGCTCGCACCGTTATCATTTTCGAGCCCTGCCCCAACTGCAGGCTGTCCCAGAGCAAGCTGCAAGGAGGCGAGAGCAGCCGCGTCGTCCGGCGGGCTACCACCAGAACGGGCCGCACCAACGTGGTCGCTGAGGACGTCGAAGGCCGACAGCATTACCCGGCAAACAGTCTCGTCCGCCTTGATCTTTTCTCCACGCACGTCGTCGAGCAAATTTTCGAAAACATGTGCAAAATCCTGCAACGCGGAATGGCCAAAGGCTCCCGCGCCGCCCTTGATCGAATGAACCGCGCGGAATACGCCGGCGATTACATCGACGGACGCATCACCGTCTGCCATCGCAGAAAGGCCTGCCTCGGCAGTGCCAAGTCCTTCTTCGGCTTCTTCGAAGAAGATCGCCTGAATGTCTTCATAATCGTCGCTCATGGGCACACCTTCCGGATCGCCGCACCCAGTTTTTCCGGGTCAAAGGGTTTGGTTATCCAACCGGTCGCGCCGGCAGAGCGGGCGCGGGCCTTCTTTTCGTCGGAAAATTCGGTAGACAGCACGAGGATAGGTATCCCGCGAAACGCGGATTCTGCTCGCACGGCTTCGATCAGTTCGAAACCGTCCATCTTCGGCATGTTGATGTCGGTAATCAGCAGATCGGGCCGCACCTCGTGCATTCGCGCCAGGCCGTGCTCACCATCTTCAGCGTCCTCGATCGCGAAGCCCTGCTTGGTAAGCGAAGCCTTGAGCAACATGCGCATACTCGGCGAATCGTCGACGGTCAGGATCTTCTTGCTCATTTGTTTGTCCCTTCATCTTGACTGTCGGCATCGGACAAGTCCGCGTCGATGCCGGCTACGCTCGGCTCTCCAGTCAGTTTATCAATCCCATAAGCGGCGAATTGCGCCGTCAGCTGGTCGTTAAGGCCACGAATGGCGAACTTTATGTCCTCACGTTCCGCATCGCGTTGCGCGGCGATGAGCAATTGCAGCACAGCTTGGCCGATCACGACGGTGTCGCCGGCATCGATCACTAGGCCGTCAGGATTATCGAACGCCAGGACCAGACCGGCACGCAAGTCCTCGGCGGTTGTCGTGGTGCAGTTCACCGGCAGGTATAGGGCGCCGTCAGGCATTGGCTGTTCGCAGGTCATTTTTGGCCTCATCGAGTATAGTTTCGAGTTGAAGGAAGTTCGGTGCCCATTCGGACGGGACCATCCGGCGGGCGATTTCGATCGCGACCGGAATAGGCAATCCTTGCGCGTAACCCACAATCGCGGTCTTCGCGATGTGAAAGGCGCGGGATTCCTGCTCGACGATTTCGAGCAATTTCCAGGCGAGAGGTCCGACGAAACAATAGGCTAGCAGGACGCCAAGAAAGGTTCCGACGAGTGCGCCGCCGATCATTCCGCCCAGGATATTGGCGGGCTGATCGATTGATCCCATGGTCTTGATCACGCCGAGGACAGCGGCGACGATCCCGATCGCGGGCAGGCCGTCGGCCATGATCTGTAAGGCGTGCTGCGGTGCTAGCGCTTCATGATGGTGTCGTTCGATATCGGCCTCCATCGCGTCTGCCAATTGGTATGGATCTTCGAAATTGACCGTCATCATACGCAGATAATCGGCAACAAATTCGATCAGATGGTGGTCGGCCAGCAAGCGCGGATAGCGAGAGAAGATTTCACTCTCTTCCGGATTGTCGAGATGCGGCTCGATTGCAGTAGCTCCACCGGTACGAAACGTGGTCAACAACGTGAACAGGAGGGTCAGCAGGTCGCTGTAATCATTATCTTTGCGGCGCGAACCCTTGAAGGAATGGATGACGCCGATACCGGCCTTTTTCACCGTACCGATGGAATTGGATACAAGAAATGCACCGATCGAAGCGCCGCCGATAGCCAGCATTTCGTGCGGCAAAGCATGCAGCACGATGTCCAGCTTGCCTCCGCTCAAGAGAAAGCTGCCGAACACACATACAAGAATGACGATGTAACCGACGCCATTGAGCATAACCCTACGAAACTCCCTAATTACCTCAGGCCCAACGCTTGAACCTGAAATCTATATTGGAATGATAGGATGATTGCTTGCCAGCAGGCGTACCAAACGGTGCTTTACTTCACCATGTTCAATCGAGGGCAGATTGAAAATGCGCGTTTTGCGTGCTCACGGCCCGTCAAATCCGCTAAAATACGGAGTACCAACTCAGGGAGAAGAACTCCGTGTCGATATCAGCTTATCAATCAGCGATGAAAATTGCCGAAACACCGCGCGCGGCGGAGCATCGTCTGATGCGCGAGATTACTGGTGAAATGATCACCGCAAAAGAGAGCAATGCCTTTGGGGCGACGCTGATGCACAGCCTGCACCGCAACCGCGAGATGTGGACGGTTTTTGCCGCCGCTTGCGGTACCGCGGAGAATGGTTTGTCCGACGAATTGCGGGCTTCCATCATTTCGCTCGCCAATTGGGTGGATCGCCATACGAGTCAGGTCATGGCGGGCAAAGAGTCGATCGACGACTTGCTCGAAGTAAACCGGTCAATAATGTCTGGGTTACTCGGCGGTACCGATCAGGGCCGATAAATATCGCTTTTTCGTTCGGATCACAACACCGCCTTTCCCAAAGGCGAACCCAAGGGGCCGGTAGAAATGGCGTGATGTACACGCCAGTTCTACCGGCCCTTTTTTTTGGAGATGTACAGGCGATTTGCCGTCACCGGTAGAGGCGTTCAATGCATCATGTAGAGACATGAACGCGAACTGCGCTTGGGGCGTCGTGCGATCCGAATATCCCCGGAGCGCTGCTCCTGTATTTTAGGTCGCCCGGGCATGACAGAGCCGCCGCCCCAGGGGTAGCGCGGCGGCGTTCCGAAACATGCATCGGTCGTAAGCCTGGGCCCACTACCATCATGGCCGTTTGACTTGTCATTGCCCGAAGCTATGACCGATCCCGGCACGGGTGAGACGCAAGCCTGGAGCGTGTTTTCACTTTTGCCATTGGCGGCAGGCTGGCTGCCCTTCCACTGTATCAGGCTCAGGAAAGAACGCAGCCCTTCGTTTCAAGCCTTGCGGTTTGTCCTGCGGTCCGAATATTCCCCCAAGCGCACTGTGCTGCATGTTTGAATCGTCCGGACATGACAGAGCCGCCGTCCTGGGACAGGACGGCGGCTCTCCGAAGCAGGCCTCGGTTGTAAGTCTGGTTAGAAGTCGGCCCACTCACCGCTGTGGCCGTTTGACAGGCCGTTACCCGAGCCATTGGCCATTACATGCATAGGCGGGACGTAAGTCTGGGACTTGCTTTTACTTTTGCCATTGGCGGCAGGCTGGTTGGCCTTCTTTTTTGCCAAGGACTTGCGGTCGTCGCTAGCCAGTTCGAACTTTCCGGCATTTTCAGATAGCGCGTCTACCTCGGTCAGCAGATTACGTGCGGCAGCCGACGTTTCCTCGACCATGGCTGCATTTTGCTGCGTTGCCTGATCCATCAGGGAGATAGCTCCGCTGATTTCGGTAACCGCAGTCGACTGCACCTGATTGTCTGCGGCCATTTGGCCTAGAAGCTGATGGACCTCGCCGACACCCTCATTGATCGATTCAAGCGCGCTATCGACTTTGGTGACTGCTTCCACAGCGGTGCCGATGTCGGCCTGGGTGACCGTCAACTGGTCGCGCGCGGTCTGGGCCTCCTCTTCGGCGCGCATCGCCAGGGCGGAGACAAGGTCGGCGACGACCGCGAAACCGCGTCCTGCCTCCCCGGCTCGACCGGCTTCGACTGCGGCGTTCATTGCCAGGACGCGAGTCTGGAAGGCGATCTTGTCGAGGCCCTCGATGACGCTGTCGATCCCCTTGGCGCTTTCCGAAACACGGCCCATCGCCTGAACGGCCTCATCAGCGACAGAGCGACCGCTCTTGACCGAACTGATCGCATCGTCAGCACGCGATACTGTGCGATTGGCAGAAGTAGCGGTAGCTTTCAAACGATCATCGATTTGACTAAGCGAGGAGGACGTTTCCTGCAACGTTGCGGCATTTGTTTCTGTCCGACGTGCCAGATCTTCCGATGCCTGAGCGATTTCGTGCGATCCTGTGCGAATTCCCCGAGCGCCTTCGTTGACCGAAACGATCATCTCTTGCAGCTGCGTGAGGGCAGTGTTGAAGTTTTCGCTGAGTTGAGCAAAGGCACCAGGCAACGGCTCTTCGATCAATACATCGAGGCTACCTTCGGCCAGCTTGCTCAAATGTTCGGCCAACACCGTGGTCGCGGCCTCGCGCTCTGCCGAACTGGTCTGAATGTTTACTGCGTTATCACGGAAAGTGCCCATGGCTCGCGTCATCCGGCCCACGCAATCCTCGTAATCCGAGAATTGAATCAGACTGTCGAGATCGCCGCTAGCGAGTGCTTCCATCCGTACTACGGTGGTCACGTAAGGGTCGCAAATCAGCTTGCGAAGCCACATACCAGTACTGAAGATAATTATACATGATGCGATCCCGATACCGGTAGCGTGCGCACTGTCAAAAAAAGTGGCTACCGTAGTCGCCGCAACCAAAGCTGTCATTATGAGCACCAGCACCAGCATTTTCGTGCGGATTGGCGCAATTTTCACAAACCAATTCATAAGCTTTATTCCCTCTGCAAAGGAGGTAGGTAAGCACTCATCGCTCCTATCCTCCGTCCAATGTACCTGTGATCTATAGATGATCTATAGGGCGCGCTGGCGATCGGGGGCGAGAATGAGCATGAAATTATCTTTGGCATCCGCAATTGATATGCCTGACAAACAGGAACGCTTTACAGCAGCCACATCCTTGGCTGGGGCGCATGGCAACCAAAGATTTCGCATCAACGCTAGTGAAGATGCACACCAGTCGAGTTGGGCCACGGCTGATTTCCGAAGCGTGCAAACTCGATCATGAAACCGACAGCATATTGAAAAAAGTGCTTAAATTTCGATCTTTGGTCATAGTAGGATCCCCGTTCAACTTCGGAAATCTTATCTCAAGCGAATTTGTCCGAGCTTGCATTTCTACTGGCCTCAGACGGTGACCACTATGCACCCATGTGCGGGCGGCTTTACGTTGGCAGGGCTTTTTGAGTTCTTGCTTAACGGGTTGGTGCAGCCATTTCATCGCGGCTGGCAATATTGCCCTTAGCGGGATCGAACCCAACCAACTTAGCCGAACTAGCGGTCAGCGCTCAGGAGCCCGGTGCGGATCATGGTCGAAGCACTTATCCCGCAATGTTTACGACAGGTCCGAAGGCGTATTAGAAGGCTGTACTTCTGCAGTTTTGGGAATTGATCGCCAACAAGATATAAGACTGCGAATGACACCGAACAGATTTTGTTCGACATATCATCGCCGCCTGCGTTCCTCACCAATCAGGTCGCAATCATGCAATGCTGGCAGTGATTGACGGTCATGAGTATGATTTTTTCGGGCAGTAATGCTATTGCTTGGGCCAGCTCTGGCATTGGCGGTAAACCGTCCTGCGACCGAAGGCATGGCCATTCAAAAAAATATTACGTAGTCCTACTTAATTTTATCGCAGGGTGCCGTCAAGGACAATACAAATCATGGGCATTTTGGTTTGTTCACAAATTGGGTTCAAATTTCTCAAAAAATATCTATTCTTGGCGGGGGGCGCATGCAGGAATTTAGTAATATTTATATCATTGACAAGAGCTTAGAGAGAAGAAGTGACGTTTGCCGCAAAGCGACATCCGCCAATTTCGTCGCACAACCTTTTGCAAATATCGAAGAATTAGGCAACAGATGGCCAAAGAGCGGGTACTTTTTGATCGCTGACGAACACGGCGCTCTTGAAGACTTGGTTTCCGGCATCAAGGAGAGTGGCGAATACTTGCCAATCATCTCCTACAGGCCGGGGCCGTCACCTACCGATGTGTTGAGGTCCATGCGAGCCGGTTCAATTGATTATCTAGCCTATCCATTCCAATCGGCGGAACTGGTTGAATCCATTACTCGTATTGAGCGGGAATGGAAATCTGTAGTTGCTCGCAATCGAGATCATATTTATGCGACCAGGCGGATTGGAACTCTCAGTGAGCGAGAATTTTCCGTTCTGCGGTGCATGTCGATTGGCAGTTCAAATAAGGGCATTGCCCGTGAATTGGGCATCAGCCCTAGGACTGTTGAAATTCATCGCGCTAACCTGATCGATAAGCTCAATGTGGAAAATACTGTTAACGCCATCCGCCTGAACTGGGAGGCCTCGCAATCAAGCGTTGCCAAGCTCAATGTCTAAATAGGTCTTTTTGACTGCCGCAATCTGGACACTGATGAATGCGCCAAGCATTGCCAGGCCTTCTGAAACCGCTGCGAAAGTTACATCCTGTGTGGCACGTGGCAACGCGATTGATGCGATAGAGTCTCCTCGACGGTTGTGGCTCAACATATAGCTGGCTTCATTTCGAATGATGTAGATGACGGACAGCGCGACCAACCCACTCTGGTGAGAAGGTGATCTTGCGTCCTCTTTGGGCGCGCAATATCGATTAGAAAATATAGGTTGAACAGGAATCTCCGCGATCAAGGTTTCCAATTCACAAGCGATCTCAATCTCGCAACCTACTTCTACTTCCTGGATTTTCGCGCACAGTTCGATCATCTTCCCAGTCAAGGCGATGCTTTCAGCACGCTTCTTGGAGACATTTTTCAAAACTCTATCCTCTCATTGGGCACAGAGAGCCAGGTGAAAGTGAACTAGTGTTCAATCGTGAACCTTCGATTAGCAAATAGATGCACAGTATCACAAGAACATATAAATATGAAATATCCAAGAAAATTTTTAAGAAAAGCTGCTGATCTGCGAACTTCCGGCGCATCAATATTGATCGGCCTGGATTTGCAGCAAAGATATGCACAGCGTTAATCGATCAGAATTAAGCCGCTGGACATTCGAATTGTACAGCCGAACCAAAAACACACGCAATTTTACTACGCGAATGAAAGACGAGAGAATATAATGTTGTGACCGCTGGGGCTGCCAACTCAAAGCCTGTAAGGAACGACGGCCATGAAAGGCCAATCATCCTGAAGGCACTGGGCCTGGGGATCACATCAAAGCCAGCAGTTTAGACTATTCAATATTGTCAGCATAAGCCGATTTTACAGACTGCGCAGCAGGAGACCTTGGATTCGTTCCTTCACCACTATGATGAAACCAAAGCACTTCTGAATTCACAACATCAATTTGGTAAAATAGGTGCTGACGGGGAACGGGGAATACGTATTGGCCCCTAGTATCCTGCCAATGGAAAATTGAACTTAGCCCGCTCATTAGTGCGCAACGCTTTTTAGGAGTGCGGCGCTTGACCGAAAATGCAACCACTGAATTTCGGTCCCGCTGGAATGCGATGACGTCGGCGCGACGTGACTCGGCGATGATCACGGCGGTCGGGTTCCTCGCATGGCTTGTGATCGAACGGACTGAAACATGCGATCGATTCTTTGACTGGGTCGCGAACCACCCGGACTATGAAGTTGATTCGCTCATTCTCGCATTCATTCTTGCGGCGATCGGCATCGCCGTATTCGCAGTACGCCGATATCATGAGATGCTGACGGTCAGCGACGCCCGTGATTTGGCGGAACAGCACGTACATTCGCTAGCATTTCATGATCCGCTGACTGGCCTTCCCAATCGCTGGGCACTTCTGGAGCGGCTATCTGCGCTGTGCGCGGAAGGGGCAACGCAACATGCGGCGTTGATCTTCATCGATCTGGACCGCTTCAAGGATGTTAATGATTTGCATGGCCATGCCGCAGGTGATCGCTTGTTGCGATTGGTGGCGGATCGCCTTCGCAGCGAGATCGAAGACGAACAGATCTGCTACCGGTTGGGTGGCGACGAGTTCGCCATCATCGTTGAAATGCCCACAGCCGATGACAAGATGCCGCAGACTGTCGCAAGCCACCTCGTGCATACAATGGCAGAACCGTTCTTCGACAACAGCCTGGTTCATCATATCGAGGCAAGCGCAGGAATCTCGATTTTCCCAAGCGACGCCGACCAGCCTGACGCACTGGCGCGTGCGGCCGATGTCGCGCTGTACCGTGCGAAGGATGCTGGCCGCGGCCTGCACAAATCATATGAAGCAGCGATGGATGACCAGATCAAAAGGCGCGCCATTCTTAAGGGAGAACTCCGAACCGCAATTATTGATCAGGAGTTTTTCCCGCACTATCAACCACTTATAGATCTTGAAACCGGCCTAATCGTCGGGTTTGAACTGCTGGCGCGGTGGAACCGCAAAGATGATCAAACTATTGGACCAGATCAATTCATCTCGATCGCTGAGGAAAGCGGCCTGATCAATGACCTGATGTTCGGCCTGCTCGACAAGACTTGTATAGAGGCGCGCAACTGGGACCCAGCACTCACCATTGCGATCAATATCTCACCGGTTCAACTAAAAGACCCCTGGCTCAGCCAGAAAATTCTCGGCGCCCTTGCGCGGCATGGCTTTGCCCCGTCGCGTTTGGCTATCGAGATTACCGAAAATGCGATCATTGGCGACGAAGAGAACGCCAAGCGCACCATTAGGTCGCTCAAAAATCAGGGCATGCGGATCGGTCTTGACGATTTCGGGACCGGTTATTCCAGTCTCCATCATCTGCGCATGCTTCCGTTCGACAAGATCAAGATAGACAGAAGCTTCATCATGAAGCTTGGGGAAGACCCTGAAGCATTCAAGATTGTCAAAGCGATTGTCGGTTTGGCCACGACCCTTGATTTGCGGGTCATAGCTGAGGGTATCGAATGCCCCGAAGTTGCCGCGATCCTCAAGTTGATGGGATGTGCGCAGGGGCAGGGCTATCATTTCGGCCGACCCATTTCCGGAGAAGCCGTCAGCCGCAAGCTGGTCGGACCGCACACGCCCAATTGGACCCAACTCAACGACACGCCGCCATTCGACCTACCTGCTCGCGGATACTCAGTTTGAGACCGCTGAATCACCATGAAACTCACCACTCAAAAGGACTAAACCTATGCATTTAAGTACATTTTTTCGCGTGAGCGTGGCTGTGCTGGCCATGACAACCGCCGTTCAAGCCGGCGCAGAAGCGCCAGAGCAGATCTATAAGCCAGGCCCTCATGAGGGTCACTCACACCTTGAGTATAACGGCCAAATTGGCGAGACCAACCACGCAGCGCGACCGCACGCGGTCGAACTGTTTCACGGAGTTTCAGACGGTCTTGCACTTGGCATAGCAGTCGAAAGCGAAGCGGAGGATTCACATTTCAAGGTAGAGAAAATCGCCATTGGCGCGCTGGTCGGTCTGACGCGCGAAGATGCCCCGGTTCATGCGGCCATGCTTGTAATGGCTGGTGTAACGACCGACGGCAATTTTCCGCAATTGGACACGCGGTTGATCCTCGAGCATGAGAGTGGTCCATGGACTGCGCTTGGCAACGTCTATTGGCGCCGTATCGACGCTCACGAAAAAGGCACATCGCTCGGCTACGCGGCTACGCTGCACCACAAGATTGCAGACCATGTTTCAGTGGGTGCCGAAGTATCCGGTCAGGCCGCACGCCTTAGCGGCTATAGCCATGGCTTTGATGCCGCGCAATATGCTGGCCCAAGCGCCATAGTGTCGTGGGACGTAGCTGGCGGCAAGGAGATAGAGATCGGCGTCAAATATCTGCGCCGCATGGATTCGGGGAGCACTTATCGCGACACGGTTCGGATGGCATTCGGTTTTGCTTTCTGAGCTTCTTGCTGGATCTGACGAATTGCCTTTTCGCAAAAATCGCGACCAGAGGAGATGAGCGACAAGGCATGAAAGGCCCTATATCGTAACGGACCCAAACAACCTCATAATTGCTTTGGGGATATTATCTCCGCGATTGTTGATGGTGCTCAGCCGGTTGATCTGACTGGTCGCAAGATCCTACGGATTGGCAGCGTTCCGCTCTGCTGGGCGGCACAGCGGAACGCTGCTCGGCTTCAACTGAAGCTCAAAACCTGCCAATAACAATAGCGCATCTGGTGCCAGCGTTTTGGGCCATTGAGATAAACCGGCATTGGTGCCTACTATCGCTGCTGCCAAATGGTCTCTGGTCACGGGAACTCCCATGCGGCGCGAGCTACCCCTCTAAGAACTTGCCATTAAATTGGCCCACGGCGGCAGTGCTACGAGACGTTGAAAATTAAGGAAAAAGGTGGTGCCCGAGGGCGGATTCGAACCACCGACACAGCGATTTTCAGTCGCTTGCTCTACCAACTGAGCTACTCGGGCATCTGGGCCGGCGCGATGCGCTGGCCACGTTAGGAAGCGACGCTATAGGCGGGGCTATTGCTGCTTGTCCAGCCTAAAAATGGCGGTTTTATTGCGCCTGTTCACTCCTCTCCATTTCGGCCGGATTCCCCGGTAAAATGATAGGCCAACTCATCCGGCGAAACCGCTGGTCCGGGTATTTTATAACCATCACCCAGCCATTGCAGCAGATCGCGATCCTTGCAACCAGCGCTGCAGAAAGGCGCGAATTCCGTGGTTGCTGTTTGGCCGCACACCGGACATTTCGAGGGTCTGCTACCCGCCATCTGCTATCCCTGCCCCACTAGATTCGGGAAAACGGCGAAGACGAATATCAGCGCCACACCGATTGGCGAGAGCCAGGCTACCAGAAAACGCCAGAGACCGAAGAGCGAGCCTTCGAGGCCGGTTTCTGCTTCGATCAGCTTCTTGTCAGCGCGCCAGCCTATGAACACAGCGGTCAGAAAGGCGGCGACCGGAAGCAATATTTTCGACACGAAATCATCAATCGTATCGAAGATATTCTTCTCTTCAAACAATGGCCAGAAGCCGAGCGGTCGGACATCGCTCCAGACATTGAGCGAGAGCGCACAGGCGACGCCGATCAGGAATATGATCCCGCCGATGGACCAGGCGGCAAACCCTCGGTCCCAATTGAATTTGCGCATGGCCCAGGCCACTACGGCTTCCAGCAACGATATCGAACTGGTCAAAGCGGCAAAGAAAACCAGAATGAAAAACAGCAATCCGACCAGGGACCCGGCCGGCATGGTGTGAAAAGCTATCGGCAAAGACTGGAACACAAGAGTCGGTCCGGCAGCTGCATCAAGACCGACAGCGAAGACAATCGGGAAAATCATCAGGCCGGCGAGAAGAGCCACGCCAGTATCGGCAAAGGCGATCATCCCGGCTGTCGGCGCAAGCTTGGTCTCTTTCGACACATAACCGCCATAAGTGATCAGCGCGGCAGAGGCGACGCTCATCGAGAACAGCGCCTGCCCCAGAGCGTCATTCATGACAGCTGGCGTCAGCTTGCTGAAATCCGGGGTGAAGAGAAAGGAAACCGCCTTGGCAAATTCGCCGGTAAAGGCACCGTAGAGCGTGATCAGCACCAGCAGCACAAAGAAGGTCGGCATCAGATAGGTTGCCGCTTTCTCGATGCCGTCGGTCACGCCGCGCGCGACGATCCAGATGGTTATCACCATGAACAAAGTGTGCATGCCGAGCAGCATCGGGATGTTGCCAAACAGGTCTGTCATCCGGCCGGGTATGGTTTCCGGGCTTTCCGAAGCCAGCGCCCCGACAAAGGGATTGCCGGAGAAGAGTGCGCCGAGAAAATCGCCGCTCATCACCCCGACATAATAAAGCACCCAGCCAGCGACGACGCTGTAGAAGGTCAGGATCAGAAAGGCATTAAGAATGCCGATTCCGCCAAATATGCCCCAATTTCTGCTGACATTCGAATCCTCGGCAACCTTGACGACGCTGTGATAGGCGTCGCTGCGGCCATGGCGACCGATCACGATTTCGGACAATACCATCGGCATGCCGATCAAAAGGATGCAGCCGATATAGACAAGAACAAACGCACCGCCGCCATTTTCACCGGCCAGCGTCGGAAAACGCCAGATATTGCCGAGACCGACCGCGGCGCCAACCGCTGCCAAAATAAATGCGGTTCGTGAGGACCAACCCTCACCACCCGGTGCTACTGCGCCTGCCATATTTTATTCTCCCCGTTATCTCGAGCCGGTTGTGACTTTGTTACCCCTGTTACTAGCTGCGCATCAACATAGGGCCAAGCGGTTTTCCGGCAAAAATATGGACGTGCAGATGGGCGACTTCCTGATGACCGTGCTTGCCGATATTGGCGAGCAGGCGATAGCCTGGCTCGACCATACCCGCTTCACGAGCCACATGACCGACTGCGCGGACAAATCCGGCAATTTCAGCCTCGCTGGCAGACGCAGAGAAATCATCCCAACTGACATAGCGCCCCTTCGGGATGACCAGTATATGCTCCGGTGCCTGCGGATTGATATCATGAAAGGCGAGCACCCACTCATCTTCATAGACGGTCTTGTTGGGAATTTCGCCGCGCAGGATTTTCGCGAAAATATTGTCATCATCATAAGGCTGGGTTGGATCAATCGCCATCAGCTTGTTCCTCTTGCCGCTTTTTCTTCCAGACCCGACAGACCCTCGCGGCGGGCCAGTTCGGCAATCACATCATCCAGCGACAGGCCCATGTCGGCGAGCAGCACCATCAGGTGAAACAGCAGGTCCGCAGCCTCGCCAGTCATCGCCGCCTTGTCATCCAGCACCGCTGCAATCACCGCCTCTGTAGCTTCCTCGCCGAGTTTTTCGGCCATTTTGGCGCGGCCTTTGGCGCGCAGGCTGGCGACATAGCTGGCTTCAGGCTCCGCTTCGCGGCGCTCCAAAATCGTTTGTTCGAGAGATTTGAGAATATCGGTCATCGCTGGCGGTTTGCGCGACCGATCGCCTGTTCGTCAAGTCCTAGCGGTCAAACTTGCTCGACCCGCAAACAAAGTCGGGAAGAATCAGAGCCGTGCCGGCAGCTTCGCAGCACGTAGTGCAGCATGGGCGTCGGCTATACTATACTCGCCAAAGTGAAAAATTGAGGCCGCGAGTACGGCATTGGCATGCCCTTTGGTCACACCCTCTACCAGATGGCCGAGATTACCGACTCCGCCGCTCGCCACCACCGGAATGGAGACCGCATCGGCCAGCGTGCGGGTCAGCTCCAGATCATAGCCGTCACGGGTGCCATCGCGATCCATCGAGGTCACCAGCAACTCCCCTGCCCCCAGATCGGCCATGCGTACGGCATGTTCGAGCGCATCAATGCCGGTCGGCGTACGACCACCATGAGTGAATATTTCCCATCGCCCTTCGGCCACCCGCCGTGCGTCGATCGAAGCAACCATGCACTGGCTGCCAAAGCGGGTGGCGATATCGCTGATCACCTCGGGCCGGGTTACGGCAGCGCTGTTGACCGCAACCTTGTCTGCCCCTGCCATCAGCAGCGCGCGGGCGTCATCGGCCGTACGTACGCCGCCGCCGACGGTGACGGGCATGAAGCAGACCTCAGCCGTGCGCCGGACGACATCGATGATCGTGTCACGATTTTCATGAGATGCGGTGATGTCGAGGAAACAGAGCTCGTCGGCCCCGGCGGCGTCATAGGCCTGCGCCTGTTCGACCGGATCGCCTGCATCCTGCAGATCGACGAAATTAACGCCCTTGACCACCCGGCCATTGGCGACGTCAAGACAGGGGATAACGCGAATACGGACGGTCATGCTCGTACCGCCGTTCGTCTCGAGCGAAGTCGAGAGACGTTTGCGCGCGAAACCAAAGTGTCTCGACTGCGCTCGACACGAACGGACTTAGACCGCTCAACCACGATTGGCCATCGCAATCGCTGTCGCCAGATCGAGCCGCCCGTCGTAGAGCGCCCGGCCGGTAATTACACCTTCAATCCCGTCCTTGGCAAACTGGCTGAGCATATGGATGTCGTCCAGCCCCTTGACCCCGCCGCTGGCGATCACCGGGATATCGACGCCGCGGGCCAGGTCAACGGTGGCTTCAATATTGCAGCCGGTGAGCATCCCGTCGCGACCGACATCGGTGAACAGGATCGAGGCGACGCCTGCATCTTCAAACCGGCGAGCCAGATCTCTGACGCTGACATCCGAGACATCGGCCCAGCCTTCGGTCGCGACCATGCCATCCCGCGCATCGACAGCGACGACAATACCGCCTTCATATTCCTTCGCCATATCCTTGACGAAATCCGGGTCCTTGAGGGCCGCGGTGCCGATCACCAGCCGCGCGACACCCAGTTCGAACCAGCGTTCGACCGTCTCGCGATTGCGAATACCGCCGCCCAGCTGGACATAGCCGGGAAAGCTGGCGACAATGGTTTCCACTGCTTCCGCATTTTGCGGCGATCCGGCAAAGGCGCCGTCGAGATCGACGACATGGATATGTTCGGCTCCTGCAGCGGCGAACAGGCCTGCCTGCTCCGCCGGATTGTCACCATAGACAGTGGCGCGATCCATATCGCCCTCGGCCAGACGCACGACTTCGCCGGATTTGAGATCAATGGCAGGAAATACGATCATTTCGGTAATTCCGTTCGTGGTGAGCTTGTCGAACCATGGCGATCTGACGAGAAAGGTCCTTCGACAGGCTCAGGACGAACGGTATTCAACATGGTCATGGTTTCCACTCCAGAAAACGATTGAGAAAGGCCAGTCCATAAGCCTGGCTTTTCTCCGGATGAAACTGCACGCCAACGATATTATCGCGGGCAACCGCCGAGACCAGCGGAACGCCGTGGCTGGTCTTGGCCAATATGTCCGCTTCACTGGCGGCATCAAAATGATAGCCGTGCAGATAATAAGCTTCGCCCCGCTCGAGAAGATCATGTCCCTCGGTCGGGCTTACGTCATTCCAGCCCATATGCGGGATTTTTATGTCGTCACTGGCAGGCTCGATCGCCTTCACCGTTCCCTTTATCCAGCCGAGGCCTTCATGCTCGCCAAATTCGATGCCCTTGTCCGCCAGCATCTGCATCCCGACACAAATACCGAGAAAAGGCACGCCTTGACCGCGGACCCGCTGGTCCAGCGCTGCCACCATGCCATCAATCGCCACCAAGGCATCGCGGCAGGCACCAAAAGCACCCACACCGGGCAATATGATCCGGTCTGCACGCGCTACCAGTTCCGGCTCGGCGGTTACGGAGACGTTGCCCGCCCCTGCAGCAATCAGCGCATTGTGGACGCTATGCAGATTGCCTGCGCCAAAATCTATGAGAGCAATGGTTTCAGACATAGCGCAAATCAACCGCCGAAGGCGCGGAAACTGAAATGCCCGCCATCGGTTCCGCGCGAAGCCGCGAAGGCGCGAAGATCATCCGCGAGCCGCACCTTCTTCGCGGCTTCGCGGCTTCGCGTGATAAAATCCTGAAGAAAAGCCCGCTGACGCGGGACGCGCAACTCAGCCACCCAATTGCCCCTTGGTCGAGGGAATCGCGTCGCCCTTGCGCGGGTCGCGCTCGACCGCCTGACGCATCGCCCGGGCAAAGCCCTTGAAGATGCTTTCAGCAATATGATGGTTATTCTCGCCATAGAGCAGTTCGATATGCAGCGTGATCCCGGCGGCATCGGCGACGCTATGGAACCAGTGCTTGAACAGTTCGGTGTCCATCTCGCCGAGCCGTTCCTGCGTGAAACCAGCGTTCCAGACGAAATATGGCCGGCCGGAAATATCCAGCGCGACCCGGCTCAACGTCTCGTCCATCGGCGAATAGGCACTGCCGTAGCGGACGATGCCAGCCTTGTCGCCGAGCGCCTGGTTGATCGCCTGGCCCAGCGCGATGGCGCTGTCTTCGGTGGTATGATGCTGATCGACGTGGAGATCGCCCTTGATCCGCATTTTCAGATCAATCAGCGAATGGCGCGAAAATTGTTCGATCATATGATCGAGAAAACCGATGCCGGTAGACACGTCATATTGACCGGTTCCATCGAGGTTCAACTCGACAAAAATCTCGGTTTCCTTGGTATTTCGTTCGATTGTCGCTGTTCTCATGCAACAGGCCTATAATGGCTTGGACAAATCAGGCAAGAATTTCGCGGCCTTTGGGCCATGCGAAATTCATTTTACGCTCTTGACCCGATGCCCGCTACGCGCCACCTAGTGCAAATGAGCGATGATGCACCCGATAGCCTGATTCCTTACGACGAAATCGTACAGGAAGCCCTGCGCGCGGTGGTAGGCCGAGTGCTGGGAGAAGTTGTAAGAGATGGCCTGCCCGGCGAACATCATTTCTACATCACCTTCAAGACCCGCGCGCCCGGTGTCGATATTCCCGATCATCTGATCGCGCGATTCCCGGACGAGATGACGATTGTCATCCAGAACCGCTATTGGGACCTGAAGGTTGACGAGGACCGTTTCGAAGTCGGCCTGAGCTTCAACCAGATCAGCTCGATGCTGCATATCCCCTTTGCCGCGATAACCTCCTTCGTTGATCCGGCGGTGGATTTTGCCCTGCAATTCCACGTCGACGAGATCGAAGGCGATATCAATGGCCACGACCCCGCAGAAAATGACGGCGAGACGGAAGCGGTCGAAACCGTCGATGACGGCTCCAACGTGGTGACGGTGGACTTCGGCAAGAAAAAGTGAGCGGCACGCGCACCGAAACCGACTCCCTTGGCGAAATTGAGGTGCCGTCCGATGCCTATTGGGGTGCCCAGACCCAACGAAGCATAGAGAATTTCCCCTTCCCCCGTCAGGAACGCATGCCGATCCGGCTGATCCATGCGCTGGCCGCCGTCAAACAGGCAGCAGCCCGGGTCAATGGCATCCATGGACTGGAACCGGAAATTTCCGCCGCGATTGAAAAAGCGGCCAATGCCGTGCGTACCGGCGAATATGACAATCAGTTTCCATTGACCATCTGGCAGACCGGGTCCGGCACCCAGTCGAACATGAACGTCAATGAAGTGATCGCCGGCGTCGCCAACGAGGCAATATACGGCACCCGCGGCGGAAAATATCCGGTCCATCCCAATGACCATGTCAATCGCGGCCAATCGTCCAATGACAGCTTTCCCACCGCCATGCATGTAGCGGCAGCGCGGGCGCTGGAAGTCGAACTGTTCCCGGCGCTCGAACAATTGCACGACACGCTGGCGGAAAAAGCACAGAAGTGGAAATCGATCGTCAAGATCGGCCGCACCCATTTGCAGGACGCAACGCCGCTGACCCTGGGACAGGAATTTTCCGGCTATGCCGCGCAACTGGTCGCCGCCCGCGACCGGATCGAAAGCGTATTGCCCCGATTGCTGCAACTGGCGCAAGGCGGAACAGCGGTCGGAACCGGTCTCAATGCGCCGGAAAATTTCGGCGAGCATATCGCCAAGGAAATCTCCAAGATTACCGGCCTTAAATTCACCTCCGCGCCCAACAAGTTCGCCGAGCTGGCCGCACATGATACGATGGTCGAATTGTCCGGCGCGCTCAACACGCTAGCCGTGTCTCTGACCAAGATTGCCAATGATATCCGCCTGCTCGGCTCCGGCCCGCGTTCCGGCCTCGGCGAGCTCGACCTGCCGGCCAACGAACCGGGCAGCTCGATCATGCCGGGCAAGGTCAATCCGACCCAGTGCGAGATGCTGACGATGGTTGCTGCGCAGGTCATCGGCAACCATCAGGCAGTGACCGTCGGCGGCCTGCAGGGCCATCTCGAACTCAATGTGTTCAAGCCGCTGATCGGCGCCAATGTGCTGCGTTCGATCGAGATAATTTCCATCGGCATGTCCAGCTTTTCCGAACGTTGTGTGGAAGGTCTGGAGGCTAATGAAGCGCGGATCAAGGAACTGGTGGATAACAGTCTGATGCTGGTCACAGCCCTCGCGCCGGTGATCGGCTATGACAAGGCAGCGGCGATTGCCAAATATGCTCATAAAACCGGCCAGACCCTGCGCGCATCCGCGCTGGAGCTCGGTCTGGTTGACGCAGAAACCTACGATACCCATGTAAGACCTGAGAATATGGTCGGAAATCATTCCTGATCCGGGAACCAGAACAACATGTCGCTAATCAGAAATATATTCACCGCCGCCGTGGGTTACGAGGCCCGCAAGCATACCAGAGGCCATGGCTTGCGCAATTTCGGCCTCGGCATGCTCGCGGCCCGTCTGGCCACCCGGTCCGTCCCCGGTGCGCTGCTGGTCGGCGGGGCGCTGATCGCCAAGAAAGTCTATGATGATAAAAAAGAGGCCGAAGCCCTGCCCGCATCCGAAGCGGTGATTGATATCGAGGGTCGTCCGGTTCCGGAAGATCGAGTGGTTTGAATTGGGGCATGTTGCCCCTGACACTGTAATCAAAAAATACTGAATTGCAGTGACGATGGCAGTTTACCAAATGCACTAAATTGAGATCGCGCTGATCTGGCCATCCCCTGCCACCAAACCGCCCGAAACAAAATTTCCGATACGGGTAATAATCTATCCAAAATCACGCGCAATAGCGCGTGCTTGGCCCGAGCTTTGACGTACTTTGGACTTGCTCCTGCGCCTGGGGCAGGGTGACAAGCATCACCGCGATCGCGGTTGATGGAACCCGGCAGCCGAAATCCGATGACCAGACTCTCCCATCCCATTTGCAATATTGATTGCAACTGACATTGCTGTAAGCTGCGCCCAAGTCGCAGATTGCAAGCGGCACAGGAGAGCATGTTGGCAACCACCGCGCAAACGGGGCATTCCCCCCGTAAATTCTATGGCTGGACCAATGTCGGGCTGTTCTTCTTCATTCAATTTGCCGCATCCGGCTTTGTCTATTTCGCCTATTCGGTGGTCTTTCCGGTGATGGTCGAGACGATGGGGTGGAACCGCGGCACGGCTTCGCTAGCACAGTCAATCGCCCTGATCATGCTGGGCCTGGCCTATCCGTTGACCGGCTATCTGCTCAGTCGATATGGCGTGCGCCAGACAGTCACCATCGGGCTGCTGGTCATGCTGTGCGGGCTGACCTTGCTTATCTTCGCGGTTACGGAAATATGGCAGTGGATCCTGATCTGGGGTGGCGTCATGGGTCTTTCCTTTGCTCTCACCGGTCCGATCTGCTCGCAAACCGCGATGATCAGCTGGTTCAGCATCAAAAGGTCCACCACTATCGGGATCGTCATGACCGGTGGCGCGCTGGGCGGTGCCTTGGCGCAGCCGGCGCTCTCGACCATGATGGACCGGTCCGACAGCTGGCGCGCCGCCTGGATGATCGCCGCAGCCATGATCATCATCGCCCTGATTGCCACGCGGTTCATCATCAACCGGCCGCAGGACATCGGCCAGTTTCCCGACAATGTTAATCCGGGTCTGGCGGCACAGGATCCGCTGGCTCGAAACATGCGACCGAAAACCCATCGGACCGGCCACGACTGGACGATGAAGCAAGTCATCCGGACGCCAACCCTCTATCTCGTCATGCTGGTCACGCTTGGCTATCTGGCGACCTTCTTTTTCCTGCTCAACCACGGGATATTACACCTTACCGACAACGGGCTCTCCAGCCTGGAGGCGGCCTCCATCCTCGGGCTTGCGATTTTGGGCAGCGGTCTGGCGCGCATTCCTGCGGGTTGGCTCGGAGATCAGTTCGAACTGCGCTGGACCCTATTCGGTTTCATTGCCCTGATGGCCATCGGCTTGACCGGTTTCTGGCTCGGCCATGGCGTTATCCTGCTCTCGATCATGGGCATGCTATTTGGCGCCGGCTATGGCGGGCTGCTGGTATTGGGGCCGGTGGTAACGGGAAACTATTTCGGCGAACGCGCCTTTCCGATCATCAATTCGGTACTCGCGCCGGTCATGTTGCCTTTCGCCGCCGCAGCACCGGCCGGAGCAGGCTATATTTTCGAAGCGACCGGCAGCTATGATATCGCCTTTGCCGGTGCGATCGGATTGCTGATCGCAGGGCTGATTGCTGCATTTTTCCTGAAACCTCCACCAACGCCGGCCTAGCGCCAATCGCTAGATATTCCCGTCGCTGGAGAGCAGCGCCGCAATCGGACGGGTACCGGGACGGCGCGCCAGCACGATCATCAAGATGGTCGTGAACGGTACTGCCAATATTGCCCCGGGAATGCCCCAAAGGCTGCTCCAGATCGCCAGCGAAACCAGCACCACCATCGGACTGAGATTGACCGATTTGCTCAGCATCTTCGGCTCGACGATATTGCCGATAATCACCTGCGCCGTCGCCATCAGACCAGTCGCAATCAGCGGAATCGTCAAGCTGCCGAACTGGGCCACGGCAAACAGCGCCGGAAAAGCGACACCGACAAACGAGCCGATATAGGGGATATAGTTGAGTAGACCGATGATGATCGCCCACAGGGCGGCATATTCCACGCCCAATATCAGCAATATCACCCAGCAGATGAGCCCGAGGATGATGTTGATCAGCGTCTTGGTTGCCAGATAGCTGCCGATATCGTGGTTCATCCGGGTGATCATGTTGAGCGTGTCGGTCGAATCGCTGTCCGAACCGAAAGCGCGGCGGACCTTTTCCGGAAAGCCGGTGATCTCGCTGAGCAGGAAGGACGCATATAAAATGGTGATGAAAACAAAGCCACCAAAGCTGGTCAGCGACGACAGGGCCGACTGGGCCAGAGCAGCAATATCGATCTCGGTGAAAAATCTCGTGGCAAATTCGCTGATCGCCTTGGCGACCGCTTCGGTGCCCCGGTCAAATATCGCAGCCGGGGATGCCATCAGTTCGGAAATTTCCGGCCTGCCCACTCCTTGCTTGGCCGGCATCGGGAACCATGCAGCAAACAGATTTTCCAGATTGCGCTGATAGACGGGCAGCGAGGGAACAAGATTTTGCAAACTCGCCACCAGCATCCGCGTCATTGCAAAAAGCAGCGCCAATACCCCGATCAGGGCAAGCGTCGCGCGCAGCCACAGCGGAGTCTGGCCCAGCCCCGGAATTCGGGCCACGGTTGCGCTGGCGGCGTAGAGAATCTGCAGCAATATAATTGCGGTCACGATCGGCAAGATAATGTCCTTGCCCACGTAAAACAGCCAGCCGACCATGATCGTGATGCCGATCGCATAGAATATAGTACTGACACGTCCCTGGATCATAATTTTGCGATAGCCTTAATCTGCGGAACTGTCATCAGGATGATTGCGCAACCGGCGGATATAGAAACATCGGGACAAGCATCTTGACGCGATGCGCCCTTCTCGGCCAATAGCCGCTATGGCCGACAATATTGCTTCCCAGAATATCGACAATGATCACCGCGAGCTCAATCGCAGGGGGCTGCTTTTCGTGCTGTCCTCCCCGTCGGGGGCTGGCAAATCGACGCTGGCGAAGATGTTGCTGGAAGCCGATGACGAGATCGCCATGTCGGTCTCCGTAACCACCCGGCCAAAACGCCCCGGTGAGGAACATGGCAAGGATTATTATTTCGTCAGCGGCGACGAATTTGCAGAAATGGTCACCGACCAGAGCTTCCTGGAATATGCCACCGTATTCGGCAACCGTTACGGTACGCCGGCGGTACCGGTCAATCAAAGCCTGGAAGAAGGCCAGGACGTATTGTTCGACATCGATTGGCAGGGGACACAACAGCTCTACCAGCGCGCCGGACAGGATGTCGTGCGGGTCTTCATCCTGCCACCGTCACTCATCGAACTACGCAACCGGCTGGAAAGCCGCAATACCGACGCACCCGACATTATCGAAAGCCGGATGCAGCGCGCCGCCAGCGAAATCAGCCATTGGGACGGCTATGACTATGTCCTGATCAACGATAATCTCGACGCCTGCTTTACCAAGGTGAAGCAGATACTCGCCACCGAACGCATGCGGCGCTCACGGCAAACCGGCCTGATCGGATTTGTCCGGGATCTGATGGCAGAATAGATTGATCCGGCAGGTGCCGGCGCCTTCTTACGATCCGGGCGCGCAAAATCGGATTTCTCCGGCCTTGCATCTTTTCACTGCATCGCGCCATTCTTCCATTTTCATTTCATAAGCGGCCTTGCGTTCGGCATCAGCCTTTTTGTCTGCGGCGATCTGCTCCCGGTTCAGCCGCTGCTGTTCCAGAAATTGGGCTTCGGACTGTTCGTTGAGGCGATTCAAATATTCTGCCCGTAGGGCATGGGACCGGTTGCGGATGCAGGAGATCAGTAGTTCCGGTTTTTTCTGTTTGGCCCTGAATTTCTCGGAAGCACCAGCCCATCGTTTTTCGACAATAGGCCTGCATATCGCAGGTATTTCTGCCAGTCGCGTGTCATAATCACTGCTCAGACTGCGGATAAACTGCTCATTCTCTGCTATGGCGGAATCGACATGTAATTCCGCTTGTTTCCGAGAATTCACACATTGCTCACTCGACCATATTTTGTAATATTTTTCATTATTTTCAGGATCAGACCGGCTATATTGCTCAGCCAGATATTGCTTGGCGGCCGCACAGTCGGCATCGGTGTCTTGCGCCATCGCAGCGCCGCTGAAAAACAAGGCGCCCAATAACGTACTGAAGAAGAATAATTTTCGTTGCAACATATCTAGTCCTTTCGCTCAGGACCCCCGCGCATATTTCTATCGCGGTCGACAGCATGATTCAACAAACATCGTCGCGTTGATCAGCCCGTGCGCTGTCCGGTCACTCCGTGGCCCGCCTGATATAAAGGCCGTCAAAAACAGTGTTCCATGTCTTGCCGCCATCCTGCGAAGCTTGCCAGTGCTGCCTAACGCTGCCATCCTTTTGGGGCGCCCAGCCTATCTGGTTGATCACCATGCCTTTCTGGTCAAAAGGCCTATTCCGGTCGCTAAGCACCATTTCACCCCGATCATTGAGTCCGCCCTCGATATATAACGCCGCACCATCCGCGCCGATCCAGGTCTGATGCCATTTTCTACGGGCGGTATCATAGAAGCTCATGCTCATACCGGTATAGCCGCCCTTGGTCCTGTAATCCTCGCGGAGCACGCAGCCGCCATGTTCGCGCGATATCCTGTTCACCGCCGTCGGTTGATCCTTACCGGCTGCAGTCACATCCCAGATGCCGATCCAGAAATCAAAGGCGCGATGCTCATCGCTAGCACAGGCTGGAACTGGCTTGGCAACAGAGCTCTCCGCCGGCTGCGCCTGAACGCGCATAAGCAAAGGGGATGGCACCAGAAGCGTTGCAATGGCTGCGCCCAGTAGGGGGCGGACGCGATGCCTGCTGTTCCGGAAACAGGAGCTTGCCCATGCGGTAGGCAATATATCCCGGTACAGCGTTTTGCTTGTTCGCACTCTGACACCATCCCCCATGGTTAAGCTTTGATGCGACCCGAAAGCGTTATGCTTTTTCCGGATTATCACTCAGCTGATCCCTGCATAGCATCGTGCCGCGATCCTTCATTTTGGATTCGACCAACAGCAGTCGGTGCTCGACAAAAGGCCAAAGCCATGGCGCCCCGTGCAATATGGGGACAATTAACCGGGGATCGCGTCCAAAAGAGCGTTGGTTTTACGCCTCCGACCCGTTACCAAAGCGGAAGCGACGGTATCAGGGGGCAGATATGATAGAAGCACGGGAAATTGATGTTCTGATCGTCGGCGGTGGATTTTCCACGATGGCGCTGATCCGGGAACTGGACGCGAGCGGTATCAACTGGCTGATGGTGTCGGAAATGACACCGATCTGGCAACAGCTGGAAGCAGCCGGCACGCTCGATTTTGATCTGGTCAGTTCTCTCCAGAGCAGCGTCTATTCCTTCGAACTGGTCGAAATGCTGAAGGAGCAGGGCGAGGATTTCAAAGACGGCTTTCCGACCGCCCGGCAATATTACGCGATCCACAAGAAATATGCCGCACGTTACGCTGATCGCATATACTCCGGCAAAGTCGACAGCATCGACAATCATCCCGATCACAGCATCGTCCATCTCGAAAGTGGCGAAAAATTCAGGGCCAAACAGGTCGTTGTCGCAACGGCTTTCCGGCGGAAGATGAACAGCAATCTGAAACAGATCCGGGTCGATGAAAGTTTCGCTGGCAAAAGCGTAGCGGTGGCCGCCACCGGAGACAGTTCCAACCTGCTGATCGCCAGACTCGTCGCCCATGGTGCCCAAGTCCATCTCGTGTCCAACGGTTTCATCATTCTCGACAAGATGTTCGCCACTTTCTCCCCATTTGACGATGGTCCGCGCTTCGTGCCGCTCGATCAGCTCGAGTGCCACAATTTCTCCGAAATTACCAAATGGGGCTATCGCGCCTTCATCGATGGCGGCTATATTCATGGCCTGATCCATCATCTTTTCGCCAGGATTTTTGATCGCGACAGCCTGGGTGTGCGACACCCGAAATCAATCCGGCCCAGTCAGGAGATGAAAGGCTTTTTCAAAGCGAAAGCGCCAATCGAAAATGGCCATATCGCGATCAAATATTGGCCGGTTGATGTATACAAGCGCTATTGCGAAGCGACGCTCGAGCAGAAGATCAGCGAAGGCTATCTGATCAACGATCTGCCCTTCTTTCTCGAACATGGTCATGTGAAGCTGTGGGACAAGTCGGCGACAACCATTGATCACGAAGCAAAAACAATCAGCGAAGCCGGTGAAACCGCTGCATTCGATCTGTTCATCGATGGTGACAACGAAGAACCGGCAATTCCGGAAATCCGGATGCACAGCGGTGGAAAAGCAGGTAATTTTGCCTATAAACCCCGGGAACAGTTTTTCGGCGTGACATCCCCTCAACTCGACAATATCTACACGATCGGTTTCACGCGACCGTTTACCGGCGGGCTTAACAATATCACCGAAATGCAATGTCTGCTCGTCCACCGGATGATCGCAGAGCCGGCATTTCGCGGCCAGATCCGGGACAATCTACCGCAGCGGATCAGCGACTATAACGCGACCTATTATGCCAACCGCCCCGAGAAAAGGACCGATCATCTGGTCTGGTATGGCACGTTTACCGACGAAATCGCCAAGCTGCTCGGCATTCGCCCGTCGCGCAAAGAGGTGGCGGCAAAAAGCGGCCTGATGCGTTATTTCATGTTTCCGAACAATGTGTTCCGATTTCGCGAGACCGGCCGCTATGCGGTCGAAGGCGTCAGCGAACTGATCGAACATACCGCAAAACAATATCATGATTACAAAGTGCTGGCGTTACTGGTGATCCGCTATCCGTTTTTCGAGCTGCTTGCGCTCGGCACAATCCTGCTCGCGCCGGTCCCCTGGTGGCTAAAAATACCCGCAGCAATCATTCACAACCGGCTGCCCTTCACCGCGATTCTGGTAGGAAAATTCGGCCTGCCAACGCGGGATAGCAAAGCTATTTTCAACTATCGCAAGGCAATCAGCTTCCCGGTGCTGGCCTACCCGTTACTGGCCGCAATCATCTGGGCAACGGCAGGCATGAATGCAGCGTTCGGCTTTTCCGCGGGTTTGCTCGCCTATGTATACGCCATGATCCACCTCGGCACGGCCAAGGGCTGGAACCGCAAATTTTTCAATGACATGAAGAGCAAGCGTTCACCGGAAATGGTCAGGTTTTTTGAGCGGTATCGGGAGGCTTTTCGGCGGGTTTCTAGCAAAAAATAATCTCCGTCCCACCGTGAGCACCATCACGCGCACCACAATCTATCCTGCCTTATCTCCATCCCTCATCAAGCGGCGATATTTTGAGGATAGGTAATATTGTGTTACCAATTACGAAACCAAAAAATGGTCGCTATCGGAAACAATGGATTGGGGGCAGTCTATGAAGCGGCTATTGCATTCTACTATTTTAAGAACACCTGTTTTGGCAGTCGCGCTTGGCGCGGTTGGTTTGAGTGGGTGTGCGACCATGAGGGGTGCGCCGATCAATGTACTGGATGAGTCTAACGCCGCCCTCATAGCGGCACCTGACAAATCCCTGACTACTAGAGAGGAAATCATCACTCACTATGTAGGGATCGATAACGATGATCGAAAACGGGAGTTTCGCAACCGCGTCGTTGACCATTATATGGGTCAAATCGACAAACAATATGAAAAATACTCAACGCGACTGTTTTCTGAAGGAATAGAGCTGGCCCTTGGCTTCGATGCTGCAATTATCGGACTGGCTTCAACCGCATCTCTGTTCGAGGAAGTGGCGGACGATTTAGCGACCGTCATATCTGGTTTTGCCGGACTAAGGTCCGCCATAGACAAAAACCTCTATTTTGATCGAACTCTTCCAGCACTGATCGTCACGATGGACGCCGGACGAACAAGAGTTGAAACCGAGATCATTGCGAAGAAGCAGCAATCCGCGGCTGACTACACCATTGAGGCTGCCATTCGCGACTTGCGACGTTACCAGCATGTTGGGACATTGATGAGGGCTGTAACGCGGGTTACCGAGACGGCCAGCCAAGAACTTGCAGCCGCGGAAACGGATCGAATGAATATCGTGGAATACAAGTGCGAGCCAAATGCTGTGCTACGCCCGAAGCTTATCTCGATCCAAAAGCTAATCGGACCAACTATAAAAGCAGCCGAGTCCGGCAGGACACCTGCGGAAAAGCGTGCAGGTCGTGAAGGACTAGCCAAGCTTGCGGAGCCGTTTGGCATCTCTGTGCCACCCGGGTTTGCCTTCGCCGGGACGCAAGAGGACATCGACAAAATCTCCCTTGCGATGGCATCGGCCATGATCGGTAGCGGTGCGGAACGTAATTTCTGCACAGCAGCCGAGATTGAAGCTCTCGAGAAAGAGCTCGCGAAACTCGGATTCTCAACCCCCATACAACCATAGGAGTTCAATATGCAGGTCACGGTCCCGCATGATGCCAATCTCACACTCGAGAAGCTAGAAGAGCGAATTAACGATGTCGAATCCCGAATCGGGCGGATTGTCGATCTTCAGGCCGTCGATGTCGAGGAAGACGGAGAATCAAATCTTCAAACTTTTTCTGCCCACCTTCTTTGGAATCCACCGCCCGATGTTGTGATTTTAAAAAGAGAAGGAGAGGCGGCACCGGACGGCAAAGAACTTGTCATTGCGGGCACGGCCTTTATCGAAGGCGTAGAGGGCAAGGCGGTAATTAAAGTTTATCGCTAGCCCTTTTATTTCAGCGACTCAGGCTGGATAAAAACCAATTCAATATAAGTCGTGAAAACGAGGCAAGCTTGGTGAGGTTCGTCATAACTGTACACACGCACCTTGCCAAATGATCGGCCAAGAAGGGTGCCCGCTTTACACGCTATCGCTAGAGATGAATCATGTTCGGGTCGTTCCGGATATCTCCCCCTTGAAAACAGAACAAACATTGAACATATAGCGCGGACCACCCTGTCCTTTTGGCCCGCTGGACTCTCTCCGGCATCTTCTGCAAAGCACGCTCATGAGTCTGACCCACATCAAAGTAAAAGGCGCCCGCGAGCATAATCTCAAGGGCGTGGATATCGAGCTTCCGCGCGAAAAGCTGATCGTGATCACCGGCCTGTCCGGCTCCGGCAAATCGAGCCTTGCGTTCGATACCATCTATGCCGAGGGGCAGCGACGCTATGTCGAGAGCCTCAGCGCTTACGCGCGCCAGTTTCTCGAGATGATGCAGAAGCCCGATGTCGAGCATATCGAGGGCCTGTCGCCGGCGATCTCGATCGAGCAGAAAACCACGAGCCGCAATCCGCGCTCGACCGTCGCCACCGTGACCGAGATTTACGACTATATGCGGCTGCTCTGGGCGCGGACCGGAATCCCCTATTCGCCCGCGACCGGCCTGCCGATCACCGCTCAAACGGTGTCCCAGATGGTCGACCGGGTGATGACCCTGCCCGAAAAGACCCGCTTCTTCCTGCTCGCGCCCGTGGTCCGTGGCCGCAAGGGCGAGTATCGCAAGGAATTGCTCGAGTGGCAGAAGGCCGGCTTTACCCGGGTGCGGGTCGATGGCGAATTTTACGATATCGAGGAAACACCGAAGCTCGACAAGAAATACAAGCATGACATCGAGGTGGTGGTCGACCGTCTCGTGGTGCGCGAAGGCATGGAGCAAAGGCTGGCCGACAGTTTCGAGACCGCGTTGCGGCTGGCGGACGGGCTGGCGTTTGTGGATTTGGCTGATGGTACGGTTGAGGAGGCGCTCGCCAATCGTACTTCGACAAGCTCAGCACGAACGGAGAGTGAAGACGATAGTGCGGGAACGAAACCCATTCGTCCTGAGCCTGTCGAAGGACCCGGCGTCGCAGAAGCACAAACACCGTTCGTGTCGAGCGTAGTCGAGACACGCCTCTCGACTACGCTCGAGGCGAACGGACAGAATCCGAATTCCCCGCAAGGCAAGATGAAAGGCACCGGCCTCCCGCCGAACCGCATCGTCTTTTCTGAACGCTTCGCCTGCCCGGTCAGCGGCTTCACCATCGAGGAAATCGCGCCGCGGCTGTTCTCGTTCAACGCCCCGCAAGGCGCCTGCCCGTCCTGCGACGGCCTCGGCGAGAAGCTCCATTTCGATACGCAGCTGATTGTCCCCAATCCGGCGCTGAGCATCAAGAAGGGCGCGGTCGTGCCCTGGGCCAAGTCCAACCCGCCCTCGCCTTATTATATGCAGGTGCTCGGCAGCCTCGCGCGCCATTTCGAATTTGATCTGGAAACCCCCTGGAATGAGTTGAGCGAGCATCATCAGGATGTCATTCTCAATGGCACGCAGGGCCTTCCCGTAACCCTCCGCTTTCAGGACGGCCGCAAATCCTATGAAGTGAAGAAGCCGTTCGAGGGCGTCGTCGGCAATCTCAAGCGGCGTATGCTGCAGACTGAAAGCGCCTGGATGCAGGAAGAGCTGGCCAAGTTCCAGGCCGCGGCTCCCTGCGAAACCTGCCACGGCGCGCGGCTCAAGCCGGAAGCGCTGGCGGTCAAGATTGCGGGAGAGGATATTAGTATATCAACCCGACGCAGCGTCGGCGATGCCCTGGAATTTTTCGAGGGTCTCGGCGCACAGCTGAACAAGACCCAGAGCCAGATCGCCGAACCGATCCTCAAGGAAATAATCGAGCGTCTCGGTTTCCTCAACAATGTCGGCCTCGACTATCTCAATCTTGACCGGACCAGCGGCACATTATCTGGCGGCGAAAGCCAGCGCATCCGTCTCGCCAGCCAGATCGGCTCTGGCCTGAGCGGCGTGCTCTATGTACTCGACGAACCGAGCATCGGCCTGCACCAGCGCGACAATGACCGGCTGCTGACCACGCTCAAGCGGCTGCGCGATCTCGGCAATACGGTGATCGTGGTCGAGCATGACGAAGACGCCATTCGCACCGCAGACTGGGTTGTCGACATGGGCCCGGGCGCCGGTGTCCATGGCGGCGAGGTCGTTGCCGAAGGAACGCTCAAGCAGATCCTGAAATCGAAGAAATCGCTGACCGCTGCCTATCTCAACGGCACGCGCGAAATCGAGGTTCCGGCCAAGCGGCGCAAGGGCAATGGCAAGAAGCTGACCGTACACGGCGCGACCGCCAACAATCTGCAGAATGTCACCGCCTCGATCCCGCTCGGCACTTTCACCTGCATCACCGGCCTGTCGGGCTCGGGCAAAAGCTCGCTGACCATCGACACGCTCTACGCATCGGCGGCACGGACGCTCAATGGTGCGCGGGTGATTGCTGGCGCGCATGAGAAAATTACCGGCCTGCAATATTGCGACAAGGTCATCGATATCGACCAGTCCCCTATCGGCCGTACACCGCGTTCCAACCCGGCGACCTATACCGGCGCTTTCACCAATATCCGTGACTGGTTCGCCGGCCTGCCCGAAGCGCAGGTCCGCGGCTACAAACCGGGCCGGTTCAGCTTCAACGTCAAGGGCGGCCGCTGCGAAGTCTGCCGCGGCGACGGGCTGATCAAGATCGAGATGCACTTCCTGCCCGATGTCTATGTGACCTGCGAGGAATGCGGCGGCAAACGCTATAATCGCGAGACACTGGAAGTGAAGTTCAAGGGCAAATCGATCGCCGATATTCTCGACATGACGGTCGAGGATGCGGTGAGCTTTTTCAAGGCGGTCCCGCCGATCCGTGACAAGATGGCCATGCTCTACGAAGTAGGCCTCGGCTATGTAAAGGTTGGCCAGCAGGCGACCACCCTGTCCGGCGGCGAGGCGCAGCGGGTCAAGCTGGCCAAGGAATTGTCGAAACGGTCAACCGGACAGACGCTCTATATTCTCGACGAACCGACCACCGGCCTGCATTTCGAGGATGTGCGCAAGCTGCTGCAGGTGCTCCACCAGCTGGTCGAACAGGGCAATAGCGTGGTCGTGATCGAGCATAATCTCGACGTCATCAAGACCGCCGACCATATTATCGATCTCGGCCCCGAAGGCGGCGTGCGCGGCGGCGAAATCGTCGCGCAAGGCACGCCGGAAGAGGTCGCCAAGGTCAAGGCAAGCTATACCGGCAGCTATCTGAAGGACATGCTCGCGAAGTGAGCGGCCATACTGCGCAGCTTCTGTTTGTCTGTTCCCGCAACCGACTGCGCAGTCCGACCGCCGAAGCGGTGCTGAACGGCGTGGAGGCAGTGACGGCCATCTCGGCCGGCACAAACAACGATGCCGAGACGCCGCTATCCGGTGATCTGATTATCTGGGCGGACCGGATCTTTGTGATGGAGACCGCCCACAGGAAAAAGATCACGCAGAAATTCGGCGGACTGCTGAAGGACAAGCCGGTTCGCAACCTGGCCATTCCGGACAATTACAAGTTCATGAACCCGGACCTGGTGGCGATCATCAAATCCAGATTTCCGGAATATTTCTCCTAATAACGGAGCGCCTTGGCCTGCCAGAGCAGTAGCAACGGTGACAGCAGTTCAACAGCCATCGCGGCAATCTGTTCGGTCGGCGGGGGCCCCACGGTAAGATAGGACACGGCTCTCGCGCAGCCGCCGATGAAGAAGAACAGCATCGCAAAGCGGAACAGATTGGCCCGGCGCCGCAGATCGCCAGCGCTGTGGAATATCATGATGGCGACGCCAATATAGACGCCCGAAAGATAGCGATACTGGTTGTCCATCGCATTGCTGAACGGTTCCGCACCCATATGTTCGGTCGCACCCCAAAATATACCGTTCACTCCGAACCAGAGCGGGATTAGGCCGATCAATATCGTGACAATGCGAAATGCTACCATTTTGTTTTTCCCCTATTGTGCCTTTTCCCCTCAAGGAAAAAGGCTCATTGCAACCCTAGGCCCCCGGAATCGGCTGGACGATATATCCGAAAAAATATCATGATCCCCCGTGCTTAGACCTTAAGAGTGACACGGCAGGGTCAGGCTGTCAATTTCGCTCTCCCCTGCCGGGCCAGCAAATTTTTCCAATGATCGCCGCCAGATAGCGGACCCGGCTCCGCGACTAAAGCCGCTCGAGTCGCACCGGCAGCCCGTCTCTCGGTTGCGGGATCGGGAAGACCTGCCAATTGGGTTCGTAATCCGGCCCGCCTTGCAGAACCACACGATGCTGGGTCAGCATCGCGTGCATCAATATCTTGATCTGCATATAGGCGAAATGAAGTCCCAGGCACATATGCGCGCCGCCGCCAAACGGCACCCAGGCATATTTGTGCCGACCGGCCGAATTCTCCGGCGTGAAACGCAACGGATCGAACTTGTCCGGGTCGGGCCAATGCTTTTCCATCTTGTGGACAAATTGCGGGCTGATGCCAATATTGGTGCCCGCGGGGATCGTATAGTTGCGGAACGTAAAATCCTTTAGCGCACGGCGCGGGATACTCGGCACTGGCGGAATCATGCGCAGCGCTTCCTTGAACGCCATTTCGGTCAGTTGCAGCTTGCCCAGCTGTTCAATGGTGAGCACCGTGCCGGCCGGTGCAACCGACAGGCATTCCTCGCGCAAGCGGTCCTGCCATTCGGGATGCTTGGCAAGCAGATAGGTCATGCTGGTCGCCGAAGAGGTGATCGTGTCATGCGCCGCCATCATCAGGAAGTTCATGTGATCGACGACTTCGTCCTCGGTCAGCAACTCGCCATTTTCATGGGTTGCAAGACAGATCTGGGTGAAGATATCCTCGCCGCCCTTGGCGCGCCGTTCTTTCACCTGCGGCGTGAAATATTCGAGCAGATATTCGCGCGCTTTCACGCCCTTCCACATCTTGGTGAACGGGATGGGCTTGCGAACAACACCGATCGAAGCCTGCACTTCGTCGACAAAGGCCTCGTTGATCTTGTCCGCTTCCGGTCCCCAGGGAATGCCGAGAATGGCGCTCGCTGCAGTATCAAGCGACAGCGACTTGATTGCCGGATAAAATTCGAATTCGGTACCGCTCCAGTCACCAACGCGGTCCAGGATGCCGGTGCCGAGTACCTCGCAATGATGTTTCATCGGGCCGGGTTTGAAGGCCACGGAGAGCGCTTTTCGATCGGCTCTGTGCCGCTCGAAATCCATCAGCATCAATCCGCGCGGGAAAAGATTGTTGAGCACTGGTCCCCAGCCCTGTTCACTGGAAAAAATCTTGTCCTTGTTGAACATCACCAGTTCGGTCGCGTCGGCACCGAGCATCATGACATTCTGCTTGCCGAAGCTATAAGTGCGATAGACCGAGCCATAGCGCTGGAACATATATTGACCGAACCCGATCGGATCCTTGATGACCTTCAATGTGGTTCCAACGATCGGCAAGCCCTGTTCCCCGGGGATATGTGCCAGCTGTTCTTGGCTCGGCGGCTTCACCCAATGCGGGTTGGCGCTTTCCTGATAGGGATATCCATGCGGTTTTTCTGCGATAGTGGCCAAGGGAGAGCTCCTAAACTGTTATTTAATCGACTCATTAACTACTTTCACCAGTGTCAGCAAGTGACTCCATTCATAAGCTATTCAATCGCGATGAATTAAGTCTCGTACCAATATTAAAATCGAACCCTTTGTAGCCGAAGGCGCAGGCCCGATTTCTAGGAAATGACCATGAGCAAATTTGCGATGCCCCGACTATTGAAGTCTGTTGTGGCGGCTGGCGCATTGTTGAGCCTGAGCGGCTGCATCTATGGCGGCGCCGGCTATTATGGCGACGGCTATGTCAACAACGCAGGCTATGACTGCGATCCCTACGCGCCGTTCGACGACTATTATGCCTGCGACTATGGCTATGGCTTTGCCAATATCGGCTATGGCGGCGGCTGGTATGATCAATATTATTATCCCGGATACGGCATCTATATCTTCGATCGTGGGGGCAGGCGGCTTGCGATGCGCGACAATGACCGGCGTTATTGGGCCCGGCAGCGCGCCACATATGGTGGACGATATTTCAGAGAACGCCACTCGAACCCGAACCGGCACGCCGAGCGGCGTGACCATCGCTATGAGCGGGGCGACGGCGTCGGAGGGCAAAGGCGCAGCAATTATCGCGGCAATGACAATGTCCGTGACAATCGCGCTACCCGCGACCAACGCAGCAATCGCCCGACGACGAGAATAGTCAGGCCCGACAGCTCCGCGCAGACCACCCAGGATCGCAACCGCGGTGATCGGACGGGCCGTCCAGATCGCCGTCCGGCACAAGCCGTCGAACAGCGGCAGGCCCGCCCACAGCCGGCTCCCCCGCCCGTTCAGACATCCAGACCTCCCCGTCCGGAACGTCCCCGCTATTCACCCAGAACGAGCCGCAGCGAGCGCGAACGCATCAGCGACGAATAGCTCGTCCTGACGTTTATTAGCCGAGACCCCCGTCCCGTGCATGAGCCGTGCCGGCAAGTTTGTCCCTGGGACTTCTGCTATGTTTCGCGAAAAGTGCCGGGACGGACCCGCCTTAGTATAGCAGCGGAATCGTTCAACCTGATTCCCGGTTCGGGACCGATCGCCGCATCTTGGCATCTCATCTTGATTCCCAGCGAATGGCTAAATCAACTGAGCAAATCTGCGCAGAATGAACGGCTTTCTGCCACGAGAGCGGGCGAATGGTTAAGACAATTGTAATCATCGTAAATAGCCTATATCCTAAGGTTCCCTCTCAGGTTTCGAGGAATATGGTCGATGGCAACTGCATTTAGCGACATTCAACCCGACGAATACACCCCGTCGGAAAAGCATCCACAGCATGGCGTCATCATTGGCGGACCGGCTGCGCGGGCGAAGCGGCTCGAATATGGCATATTGCTCTCTTCGATGGTGCTGGGCTCTCTTGGCGCCCTGTACTGGACCCTCACCCATGCTACCGGCTGGGTCGAATGGTCTGCCTTTCTGTTCGGTTTTGCACTGATCAACATGGGCGTCGGCATCGGCTATCACCGCTATTTCACTCACCGCGCCTTTGAGGCCGGGCCAAAAATGCGCCTCGCGATTGGCATCATGGCACAAATGGCCTGTCAGGCTTCGGTACTGAAATGGGCCGCAGACCATCGCCGCCATCATGCTTTCGCCGATGATGTTGGCGATGTGCACAGCCCCTATGTCGACGGCCACGGCAAGAAAATGGGAAAACTCAAAGGGCTCGGCATCGCTCATTTCGGCTGGCTGTTCGATAATACGACATCAGACATGAAGGTTTACGGCAAGGGCCTGATCGACGATCCGCAAGTATTATGGTGCCACAAGCATCGCTGGTCGATCGCGATTTTCTCGAGCATTATCTTGCCCGCTTTGTGGGCGCTGGCCTTCGGCGGACCGGAACATATCATCGGCACCATCCTGATCGGCGGCTTTTTTCGGAACTTCTTCTTCCTGAATTTCGTCATGGGCGTGAACAGCATCGGTCATGTCTTTGGCTCGCAGCGGTTCGAGACCAAGGACGGGTCACGCAACAACTGGTTCATGGCCTGGATGACCTTTGGCGATGGCTGGCACAACAACCATCACCAGCACCCGCGCGCCGCATCATCGAAAATCGCATGGTGGGAATTCGATCTTAACGGCCAGATCATCTATGCATGGGAAAAAATGGGGTTGGTCTGGAACGTCCAGCGGGCACCAGCCTATATTCGCAATGAAAAGGGCGAATGGATCCTGAAAAACGCGAAGGTCGCAAAAGCCAATATGGCCGAACCGGAAGTGATGTCAGCCGACGATGGCGGCGTGATGTTCCCTGCAACCAGACTGCGTCACACCGAACCCGCCGAGTGATAGGACAAAATCGCTACCGCTAGTGGGACCGCAAAGTCAGCGTCGCCGAGATGGTTCCATTGCCGGTCGGATTTACGCTGAGCGCCTCGACCGCGATTCCCTCCCGTTCGACCCGGGCCAGCCAGCCGAACAGCGCGGTCGGCTTGGCTGATTCAACTACCAAATTCACTCGACCTTCCGACTGCAGGACCACGGAGCCGACGGCGATCCCGGTCTCGCCGGCGCTCTGACTGACGAAGCTATCGATCGCGCCACCAAATTTTGCTACTTTCCCGTCTACAGGTTGCTGGAGCGCAGCGACTTTAGCCTCAATCCGGGCCTGCCGTTCAACCGCACCGACATAGCGCTCTTCAGCGGATGTCATCGCGCCGAACATCGGCCGTGCGACACCATAATAGCCGACCAGTCCCGCCAACAGCAGAGCGGCGACCCCGACCAATATCCTTTCCCGCTGGCTGAGCCCGACAAACCAGTTTCTTGCATTGTCAATCATGGCGCCCTCACCGTAATATCCGCCTGCGCCGAACCTGTTGCATCGGTGCGCGGGGTTGCGGTGATGACGAATCCCGCTTCCTGCAGTGCCAGCAGCGCCGGATTGATATCCTCGTTACGAACAGCGGACAACGTAGCCGACACGATCCCGTTGTCTGCATAAGCCATGCGGGTGATCGACACGCTGGGCACCCGTTGCAGCGCGGAATAGAGTGCCGAGGCCGGAACCGGAAACATGATATTGCCGCGATTTTCGGCGATCAGCCGCTGGTCCAGCGCCCGTTCGGCGCTGTCCGGATTCTCCTGCTCGCCGACCACAGACGCAGCACTGGCCAGAGCCGCTTCATCCGCCGTGCTGGCCACCCAGTGATATTGGGCCAGCTGGACCAGCGGAATGGCCAGCGAGACGACGACCAGCGCTGCCACCATCCAGCCGAGCCAACGCTTTTGCTTCGCATCCATCGCCCGCTGCGTCTTTTTCGCAAACGGCCCGCTGCGAAAGTTAAGGTCGCTTTTCTTGGAGGCACCGACCAGCATCATATCAAAAGCATCGCCGGCAATCGGCTGGACAGTCCGGTCGGCAAAAAGAAACTCCCTGAGCGCAGGATCGTCCACGGCAATGATATTTTCCGCACGGACAACGCGGTCAAACCCGAAATCCGCAGACACCGCTCCCTCGCTGGCCGCCGGCAGCAGCCAGCCGGAAGGCATGATCGCATCGGGATCGAGATTCAGTGCCTGCAGGCGAACCAGACCGGATGACAATATATCCCGTCCGACCGATGCGGTGACCAAGTCCCCCGCGCTATCGACCGTCGCAACGATATGAACCTTCTCGCTTTCCAGGCTCTGGGCTCTGGCGGCCATGATCGCTGCAGCAAGCGCCTGACTTGGCGTCGCGTCGCTGATCGGATCGTGCGCCATGATCGTGGTCAGATGCGACGGCACCAGCGCGATCACGCTCACATCCGCCTGCGCCACATCCGGCCCATAGGCTTGCGAAGCCAGGAGCGGGTCCGGGTCACAACCCCATGCCTGTACCGCGCCATCCTTGACGTGCCACCAATAGAGCGCCTCGTCATCGGTGGCCGGAAAGGCAATCAGGAGAATATCAGGGTTCACGCGCTGCTGGTCTTATTCGGCGTAAATATCGGCATTGTCATCTTCGCCGCCCGGCGCCCCGTCGGCCCCCAGCGAGTAAAGATCAAAACCGGGACCCTGACGGCCGGGATTGTCATATTGATAAGGCCGTCCCCACGGATCCTCGGGCAGCTTCTTGATATAGCCACCCTGCCGATAGCGCGCGGTGGTCGCCAGCGAAGCCGGTGGCGCAATCAACGCCTGCAGGCCGTCAGAGGAAGTAGGATAGCCGAGATTGTCGAGCCGGTACATTTCCAGCGCCTGGCCGAGCGTTGCAATATCCGCCCGCGCCTTCTGCACCATCGCGCGGTCCTGGCTGGGCAGCACATTGATCACGACAATCGTCGTCAGCAGGCCGAGGATGAAGATCACCACCATCAGCTCGACCAGAGTGAAGCCATTGCGCTTTTTGCGCGGCTTTGCTTCCGGGGTCCGCTGCTCTTCATGATTGTCGATTTCGGTCGTCATTTTAATTCCTTCATTCCGCCCCTATAATCCGGCAAGATTCTGTAACTGCAGGATCGGCAATAATATCGCCAATATCACCACCGCGACCAGTCCGCCAAGCGCCACGATGATGATTGGCTCGAGCAGCGACAAGGCGGTGGAACTAAAATTGTCAAATTCCCGCTCCAGATAGCCCGCCGCCCGCGCCAGCATGTCGTCAAGTTGCCCCGATGCCTCGCCGCTGGAAGTCATATAGACCAGCATCGGTGGGAAAACCCCTGTATTCTTGAGCGCCGTGGACAGGCTCCCGCCACCTCTTATGGCTTCCACCATATCTTCCGAAGCCTTGCGCAATACGCTGTTATGGATCGTCTCGGTGGTCAGCCGCAGCCCCTCGATGATCGGCAGGCGGCTGGCAACCATAGTCGACAGCGTTCGCGCCAGACGCGCCGCGTGCAAATCGCGCAGCAGCCGGCCAAAAAACGGCAGGCGCAGCAGGAAAGCATCGAAACGATATTTCAGTTTCGGCTCTTTCAGCGCACGCCAACCGACCAGCAGCGCAACGCCGATCACTATGGCAATCGCCCACCACCAATCGGCAAGAAAGCCGGAAATGCCGATGACAATGCGCGTGACCATCGGCAGTTGCTGGTTCACATCGTCAAACTGCTCGACCACTTTCGGCACCACCGCGATCATCAGCAGCGCGACGACGATGATCGAAACCAGCGCCAGCACCGCCGGATAGGCCAATGTGCCGATCAGCTTGCCGCGCAATTCGGCCTGTCGCTCGAGCAGGTCGGCCAGTCTTTCGGTAATGTCGGGCAGCGTGCCGGAGCTTTCCCCCGCAGCAATCATCGCCCGGTAGAGCGGCGGAAAGCTTTTCGGTTCGCGGCGCATGGCCTCGGACAGTCGCTGCCCCTCGATGACTCCCCCATGCACCGTGGCAATCCGCTGCTGCACATGTGGCTTTTCATTCTGGTTGCCGATCAGCCGCAGCGCTTCTTCCAGTGGGCTGACTTGTGCCAGTGACGATAATTGCCGGGTGAACAGGGTCAGCTCTTTCGATGTCAGCCTTTTCGGACCGAACAAACCGGCAGATTCCTTTGCCTGCTTGCCATTCCTGCCCTGCGCCGCTTCCATCTTCACGACATAGAAATTGCGCTCGGTCAGCTTCGCCCGCGCCGCGTCATCACTGGCAGCGGCCAGACGCCCGGTCTTTTCCCGCCCCTTGGGATCGATCGCTATATAGGCAAATTCAGGCATCGACCGCTTCGCTTTCGCGCCGAGATATGCGGATAGCTTCCTCGGGCGTCGTCAACCCATCGCGGACCAGCGCTCTTGCGGCGATACCCAGATGGGGCTGGTTGCGGAAGGCATGGGCCGTAATGGCGGCCTCGTCTCCGCCATCGTTGATCAGCTTTCTGAGCGTGTCATCGATGCGGATCGCCTCGAACACCCCGATCCGGCCCTGAAAGCCGGTCTGGTTACAATGGTCGCAGCCGGTCTCGCGGTAGACCACCGTGCCATTGTCAAAGCCGAGTAGAGAGGCAAGGCTGCCATCAGCCTGGATCGGCGTGCGGCAATGTTCGCAAAGCTTGCGCACCAGACGCTGGGCAATCACCGCGCGCAAGGTGGAGGCGAGCAGAAACGGCTCCACTTTCATGTCGCGCATCCGGGTGATCGCGCCAACGGCATCATTGGTGTGCACGGTCGACAGCACCAGATGGCCGGTAAGACTGGCCTGCACCGCAATCTCGGCCGTCTCGCGGTCGCGGATCTCGCCGATCATCACCACATCGGGGTCCTGCCGCAGGATCGCGCGCAGCCCCGCTGCAAAGGTCAGTCCGACCTTGGCGTTGACCTGCGTCTGGCCGATCCCCTCGATCGCATATTCCACCGGATCCTCGACGGTCAGGATATTGCGGCTGCCGTCGTTGAGCTGCTTGAGCCCGGCATAAAGCGTGGTGGTCTTGCCCGAGCCAGTCGGTCCGGTGACAAGGATGATCCCATTGGGTTCGCTGAGCGCATCGGTGAGGATAGCATGCGTCGTTTCCGACATGCCGAGCAAATCGTGCGAGATGCCCGCACTTTCCTTGTCGAGAATCCGCATCACCACCCGCTCGCTCGCCCGGTTGGGCAAGGTCGAGACGCGCACATCGAGCAATTTCCCGCCCAGCGTCAGGCTGATGCGGCCGTCCTGCGGAATTCGTCTTTCGGCAATATCCAGCCGCGCCATCACCTTGATCCGGTTGACGATTACGCCCGCGACATGCGGCGGCATTCTGAGCTTCTCGGTCAGCACACCGTCGACCCGCATCCGCACGACAAGGCCGGTCTCATAAGGCTCGATATGGATATCCGAAGCGCCCTGCCTAGCGGCTTCGGCGATAATCCCGTTGATCAGCCTTATGGTCGGCGCATCGTCGGCGCTGTCGAGCAAATCCTCTGCGCTTGGGATATCGCCTGCAATATCGTCCAGTCCTTCGCCGGCCAGCGCCATGTCACCCGCCATGGCAGCGGCGCTGCCGTCCATCGCATAATGAGCGCTGAGCAGCTTCTCGAACGCCGGCCCGTCGACCGGTTCCACGTCAAAGGGCAAAGCCAGATAGCGGCGCACCTCGAGCAAGGCCGAGGGATCGGAGCCCGTGCGCATGGCAAGCGATAGCCGTTCACCGCTGCGATCCTGCACCAACAGGCCATGATCGCGGGCATATGCATAAGGCAGGTCCTTGACCGCCGCCTGCGTCCCATGTCCGCCATCCGCTTCGGAGACATTCGCTGCTGTTCCCCGGGCGATCTCCATCACGGCTTCCCGCTGGTCTCGCTCGCCGGCAACGGAGTCTGCTGGATCATGCCATTATCCCTGACCGCCGGCATATCACCCGGCGCGTAGATGATCTGGTCATCCGGGCGCGCCTCGACCGTTGGCGGCACGGTGCCGAGATAGTCGCGGACCAGAGCGTCAATCGACGGTTCCTGATCAGGATTGCGGCTGAGCTGCCGGTCGCGGATATAGCCGTAGCGCGCGCTCGAGAAGCGCCGTGCGTCATTGGGGTCTTTCAGGATCGTCGGGCGGATGAAGACCATCAAATTGGTCTTGACCCGCGACTTGCCGCGCGACCGGAACAACTCGCCAAGAACCGGAATATCTCCCAGAAACGGTACTTTCTGGATCGTGCGCCGTTCGTTGTCATCGAGCAGCCCGCCAAGCGCGATAATCTCGCCGTCACCCACGGTCACCGTCGTGTTGATCTCGCGCTTGTTGATGATCAGCTCGTTGAAATCGTCGGAAACCGGCCCGGCAATAGAGCTTACCTGCTGCCGCAATTCCATCCGCACTTCATCACCCGCATTGATCTGTGGCGTCACTTCCAGCTCGATCCCGACATTCTGCCGCTGGATCGTGCGGAACGCATTGTCGAAATTGCCCGACAGGGCCTCGCCGGTCGAGACCGGAATTTCCTGACCGAACAAGATGCTGCCCTTGAGATTATTGTTCACCGTCAGCGAAGGCGTCGACAGCACATTGCTGTTGCTGTCCGACTGCACCGCATTGATGATCGCACCGAGCACGGCACTGCCGCCCAGGCTGGTGGCAAAGCCGCCAAAACCACCGCGCGCGGCAAGTACCGCATCCGCTGCATTCTGACGCAACGCATCGCCGACCGCGCTATTGGTGGTCACGGTGGTAGCGGTATCGGTCGTGGTGGTCGTGGTCGTGTCAAACTGGTCCGCCAGCAAACCGCCGGCAACATCGACGATATTGGGCGAGGCGTTGGAGAAATTGGTCACCGCAAAGGGCACGTCCTTGCCGCCGACCAGCCATTGCACGCCCAGCTCCCGGGCCAGCGTTTCCGAAATCTCGACGATGATCGCTTCGACAACCACCTGTTCCTGCCGCGTATCGAGCTGCCGGATCAGTTCGCCAATCATCCGCTGCACATCGGGATTGGCCGCGACAATGATCGCATTGGTCCCTTCCAGACGGGTGACAATCGATGGCCCGCGACTGGCAATGCCATTGCTGCCGCCACTGGCAGCGGGAGCCGGTGCGCCCTCGCCACCGGCTGGCGCAACCGTCGCCGAGCCGCCTCCCGTACCTTTGCTGCCCAGCAAATTCTCGATCACCGGCAGGAGATGCTCGGCATTGGCATAGTCGAGCCGGTGGACGCGTATCTCGGTTCCCGATTCCGCGCCCTTGTCCAGTTCCCGCGCCATTTGCGCAAAGCGCGAAACCGCGCCGGGGTCGCCGCGCAGGGCAATGCTGTTGCTGCTGTCGATCGGCACCACGGTCACCGGCGCACGCAGCCCCTCGCCGCCACCCTGTGCGGCCAGCGCCTGCAGCGAGGTTGCGATTTCCCGGGCCCCGGCATTTTTCAGCGTGATGATCGTGCTGGCGGCGCTGTCGCGGTCTATCTCGCCGACCAGACTGCGGATCCTGCGAATGTTGTCGGCATAATCCACGATTACCAGACTGTTCGCATTGCGGTTGGAGGTAATGGACCCCTGTTTGCTGACCAGCGGACGCAGCGTTTCCAGTGCCTCGGTCGCAACAATCGACTTGAGCCGCACCACCTCTGTCACCAGCTGATTGCCTTCGGCACCGCGCGAACCGATCCTGCTGGGCTGCGTAGCCGCACCATCGGCGGGCTGGATGCGATAGGCGCCGCGGGTCGTCGGAATTGCGACCAGATTATTGGCGCGCAGGGTCGACAGGAAAATTTCGAAATATTCCGAGCGGCTGAGCGGACGGTCGGTGACCACCGAGACCTTGCCCTGCACCCGGCTGTCCAGAATGAAGGTACGACCGGTCACCTTTGCCGCGTCCTGGACAAAGGCACGGATATCGGCGTCGCGGACATTGAGCGTATGCTGGGCCGACACTGGCGCGGCCCACAGGCCGGCACAAAGAGCAAGCACGGCCATGATCCGGGCGAATAGACTAGGCATTATTGAGCTCCCAGATTGACAGCGACCGGAACCGTATCGGCTCCGCGCTCGACTTCGACGGACAGGCGTGCGCCGGGCCGGACTTGGCTTTTCAGCGATTCAATATCGCTGGCCGAACCAACCGGATTGCCGTTGATCGACACGATGATATCGCCATTGCGGAAACCGGCGCTCTTGAACAGGCTGCCGTCTCCCAGGGGCGAGAGCACGATACCGGTGACCCGGCCCTGATCATTGCGTGGTGCCAGCGATGCGACACCGGGTATTTCGTTGCTTTCCAGGGACAGAGAGGCCGGAGCGACGGGATCCTCGGTGCCAACCGTTTGCGCGGGGATCGACTGGTCGAGATAGAGGCTCTCGAGCACGCCGCCGCGACTGATGATCACATGATCAAATTCCACGCTGTCCAGCGTGACACCGGACATTATCTCTTCGCCGACGCCGTAATTTGTCTGCACGCCGTCCGGACCGGACAATATGGCCGAACCCAGTCCCGATGCCTCGTTCATGCGAATGCCGAAAAGCGTCAGCTGCAGTGATGTCACGACATTGGCGCTCTGCGCTGCACCGGTGCGGAAGAACGGGTCGAAGCTGCTGAACAGGGTCAGGCGCGACTGTGGTGACAGGATCTCGACATCATTGGCGCGATAATCGCCAACCGGTCCCAATGGAGTCAGCACCAGCCAGATCAGTCTGGTCGCCTGAACCAGCAACAGAGCGGCCAATATGGTGAAAAGGACAGGATAGGGACCCTGCTGGTTATACCAGCGGGTCATCATGCCAAATCTGTCCGAAAAGCTGTTACCCACGAATCCCCGCAACCTTGCAACCTTGCAATCCCCGTCGCGCTATAGCGATTTCACGACCATTCGACGACTCATTGATGACGAATATATTACAGGTTTAATCGGATTCGCACAAAGCATCAGGGCAATTGCATGTTCAGCAGAGCGCCAAGATCGTCGAGCGCCTGCTGCTCGGCCGACACCTTGATTGCCGCCATACCAAGGGCCGCTGCCGGTTTGCAGTTGATCCCGAGATCATCGAGATAGATGCATTGCGCCGGATCGGCGTCCAGCGCCTCGCACATCATCTGGTAAATTCGCGGATCGGGTTTGCGCACACCCGCCTTGCTGCTCTCGATAATATGATCGAAACGCTGCATGATATCCTTCACCGCTGCCGCCTTCTCGTCATCCATCGCCATGCCCGCGCCCTTGCCGGCCGGCACATTGTTGGTGATGCACGATATGGTGAAGCCTTCGACCTTCAACCGGTCCAGCGTTGCCACCATATTGGGACGCACATCACCGGCGAGCCGCGCCAGCACATCGGCGCCGCGCAATTCGATGCCGATGGCGCGCGCTTCCGCAGCAAAAGCTTCATCGAAGCCGGCGCTGTCCAGCTCGGCCCGTTCGAACCGTGCCCAGGCATTGTCATCGGGATTGGCACTGTTGATCCGTCGGACGCTGTCTTTCGGCACGCCTTTTTCGGCTTCCAGCCGGTTGAACGCTTCAAAAGGCGAGGATGTAATCACCCCGCCAAAATCAAAAATTACAGTTTCATATGTCATGCAACAGCAGCTCCAAAAATCCATCCAATAGCGGCGGTGGCAGCCATGGCAGCAGCCCCCCAGAAAGTCACGCGAACGACAGGCCGCAAAACCGGCGCGCCGCCGAGCATCGCCCCGGTCGCTCCCAGCACGGCGAGCAATAATAGCGCCGCACCCGAAACCACCCAGATCAGCAACTCACCACTCAACAGCGCCGCAAGAATCACGGGCAATATCGCCCCGGCCGCAAAGGCCAGCGCAGAAGCAGCAGCCGCCTGCAGCGGCTTGGCGGAAAAATGGGCGGTCAGCCCAAGCTCGTCGCGCAAATGCGTGCCCAGCGCGTCATGCGCCGTCATCTGGTCGGCTACCTGTTCTGCAAGGTCTGCCGTCAAGCCGCGGTTCTTGTAGATCGATATCAGCTCGAGACGCTCGGCCTTGGGCTGGTTTTCCAGCTCCCAGGCTTCCTTGGCGCGCTCCGCCTTTTCGCTATCCGCCTGCGAACTGACCGACACATATTCGCCCGCAGCCATAGACATCGCCCCGGCCACCAGCCCGGCGAAAGCGGTGAGCATTATGGTTTCCTGGGATGTGGCAGCTGCCGCCACCCCGACCACCAGACTGGCAGTCGAGACAATACCGTCATTGGCTCCCAATACCGCCGCGCGCAACCAGCCAACCCGGTCAAGCCGATGGGGTTCATTATGCAATCTTGACAATGGCCGATCCTATTTGTTGAGATATTCCAGTTTCAGTCCCGGCCGTTTCCAGCGGGTCTTGACCAGTTTCCCGGTCGCTGACAGGCATATCCACGCATCCATCATATCATCGCCGCCAAAGCAGATATTGGTGGTAAAGATATCCGGCGTCGGAACAAATTCGACCAGCTCGCCCTCGGGTGAAACCACGCTGATGCCGCTTTCACCGATGGTGGCGACGCAGATATTGCCGCATTCCTCCATCGCCAGACTGTCGAAAAATTTATAGCCGGAGGGCCGATAAAGCGGGATGCCCGGGCCACCGGGACCGGCATCGGGCGCGACCTTGCCGGGCGCAGTGATATTGAACTTCATCAACCGGCAGGTGAAGGTCTCGGCGGCGTAGAGCGTCTTGCCATCCGGGGAAATGCCGACGCCATTGGGATTGTTCGACGGGAAAATCACTTCTTCGAGATGGCTGCCGTCAGCCTTGGCATAGAAGATGCCGACAATGTCATGACAGCGTTTTTCATAGTCGGTCTTGCCATGATCGGTGAACCAGAAGCCTCCATGGGCATCGAACTGGATGTCATTAGGGCCGCGCAATATGCAGCCGAAATCGCCGTCATTATAGAGCGTCTCGACTTCACCGGTCTCGGGATCGACCCGCTGGATGCTGCCACCGACATAGTCCTTGGCGATACCGGCGGGGGTCAGAAAACCATTTTCATCATGATATTCAAAGCCACCGTTGTTGCAGACATAGATTTTGCCATCCGGGCCCATTGCGGCACCATTGGGACCACCACCGGTTTTCGCGACCAGCTGCTTGGTACCATCGGGCAGGACGCGGGTGAGCTGCTGCGCCTCGATCTCGACCAATATGACGCTACCATCCGGCATTGCTATCGGGCCTTCGGGAAAGCGCAGCCCTTCGGTGACTATCTCCATGAATAACTCCTCTCATTATTTGTCACAGTCATTGCGGGATTTCCGCTACAAGTCTAGTGCTTAGGCAGAAGGTTACAGGAGCAACTATGTCCAACGCTTATCCCCGAAAATTGCAATTCCATATTGATGGCGAATGGATCGACGGCGAGGACCGCGCGGTCCACGAGGTCGTCAATCCGGCGACCGGCGAAGCGATTGCCGATCTGCCCAAGGCGACGACAGCCGATCTCGACCGCGCCCTGAACGCAGCCGACCGCGCCTTCCCGGTCTGGCGCGACACACCGGTGGCCGAGCGCGCCGCAATATTGCACAGAGCCGCTGACCTGATGCGCGAGCGGGCGCCGGAAATCGGCCGCCTGATGACCTTCGAACAAGGCAAGCCGCTGGCCCAGGCGATCGGCGAAGTCACCGCTTCGGCCAGCCATTTCGATATCATGGCCGAGGAAGCCAAGCGTTGCTATGGCCGCGTCCTGGTGCGCCCGGCTGGCCAGAACAGTTTTGTCAAATATCAGCCAGTCGGACCGGTGGCGGCGTTCAGTCCATGGAATTTCCCGGTCTTCACCCCGGTGCGCAAGCTGGCCCCGGCGATTGCCGCCGGCTGCTCGATCATTCTGAAGCCCGCAGAAGAAACCCCGGCCAGCCCGATCGAAATGATCCGCTGTCTGATCGACGCGGGCCTGCCTTCCGGCGTTGCCCAGGTCGTCTTTGGCGATCCGGCGCAAGTCTCCAGCCATCTCATTGCCTCGCCGGTGATCCGCAAGATCAGCTTCACCGGCTCGGTGCCGGTTGGCAAGCATCTGATGAAACTGGCCGCCGAAGGCATGAAGCGCACGACCATGGAACTGGGCGGCCATGCGCCGGTGCTGGTCTTTGACGATTGCGATATCGAAAAGACGCTTGATCTGGTGGTCACCGGCAAATTCCGCAACGCCGGTCAGGTCTGCGTCTCGCCGACCCGCTTCTATGTCCAGTCCGGCATTTATGACCGGTTCGAAAAAGCCTTTACCGAACGCGCGCAGAAGATCAGCGTCGGCGACGGTTTCGACTCGGTCGACATGGGCCCGCTCGCCAATCCGCGCCGGCCGAGCGCCATGGGTGCGATGATCGACGATGCACGGACCAAGGGTGCCGACGTCAGGCTCGGCGGCGAACGGCGCGGCGACAAGGGGTTTTTCTTTGACCCCACCGTGCTGTCCCACGTCCCGCTCGATGCCAATATCATGAACGAGGAACCGTTCGGCCCGGTCGCCGTGATGCGGCCGTTCGACACGCTCGACGAAGCGATTGACCAGGCCAACCGCCTGCCGCTGGGTCTGGCGGCCTATGCCTTCACCGAGAGCTTGCGCACCGCCAATATGGTTGGTGACAAGATCGAAGCGGGCATGGTGGCGATCAACAATCTCACCGTCAGCCCCGGCGACGCACCCTTTGGCGGCGTCAAGGAAAGCGGCCACGGGTCGGAAGACGGGCCGGACGGGCTGAAAGCCTATATGGTGACCAAGGCGATCCATCAGGCTTGAATAATATAATCTATTCGCTTCCGCGCATGCGGAACATGCTTTTCTATTTTGTCACGCGAAGCCGCGAAGGCGCAAAGAGGTTGGGACATGACGAAATTTCTTCGTGTCTTCGCGGCTTCGCGTGATAACTATGTGATGATGTTTGAAGAGTGAGGGATATCCCCGCTTTCGCGGGGAGGTTGAGGGAATATCGATATGACAAAACGCACCGGAGCACAGATTCTCGTCGACCAGCTAGTCATCCAGGGCACCGACCGCATCTTCACCGTCCCCGGCGAAAGCTTTCTCTCCGTCCTCGACGCTCTGCACGACTGCGGCACGATCCAGACCGTCTCCACCCGTCAGGATGGCAGCGCCGCCTTCATGGCGGAAGCCGACGGCAAGATGACCGGCCAGCCCGGCATTGCCTTTGTCACCCGCGGCCCCGGCGCGACCAATGCCAGCATCGGCGTCCACACCGCGATGCAGGACAGCACGCCGATGATCCTGTTCATTGGCGACGTCGCCCGCGAAGACCGCGATCGCGAAGGCTTTCAGGAAGTCGATTTCACCGCGATGTTCACACCGCTCGCCAAATGGGCCGCGCGGATCGACAATGCCGCGCGCATTCCGGAATATATCGCGCGCGCCTTTGATACCGCCAGTTCCGGACGCCCCGGACCCGTTGTACTGTCCCTGCCCGAGGATATGCTGCGCGACGAGGTCGAAACGCTCAACCGGCCGAAGGTGATCGCCCCCGCCCAGCCGCTCTGTCCCGATGCGATGACCACGCTCACCGATATGCTGCGCGATGCCACCGATCCGATTGCAATCATCGGCGGTGCGGGTTGGAGCGAGAAGGCGAAGCATTATTTCGCCCAATATGCCGAGCGTATTGGCCTGCCGGTCGCGGTCGCCTTCCGCCGTCAGGATAATTTCCCCAACGAGAGCCCGGTCTACGCCGGCAATCTCGGCTATGGCCCCAACCCGAAGCTTACCCAGCGGATCAGGGACGCCGATCTGGTGCTCGCGGTCGGCGCTCGGCTCGGCGAGGCGACCACCGACGGTTACACATTGATCACCCCCGATCACCCCGACCAGATATTGGTCCACGTCCATCCCGACCCCGACGAACTCAACCATGTCTATCGCACCGACCTGCCGATATGCGCCGAGATGGGCGAATTTGCCGAACAGGTGGCGCTGTGGGACGACGACCTGCTGCCGTTCGACGCCGGCAAGGCGGCGCATCAGGACTATCTCAAATGGTCCACCCCCCAGCCGACCGAAGCGAAGCTCGACCTCGGCCTGTGCGTCGCGGCGATGCAGCAACAGCTCCCCGCCGATGCGATCATTTGCAACGGAGCCGGCAATTTCTCCGGCTGGTGGCACCGCTACTGGAAATATGGTGCTTTCCCCAGCCAGCTCGCCCCGACATCCGGTGCCATGGGCTATGGCGTCCCCGCATCGGTCGCCGCCGCCCTGCGCTTCCCCGACCGCGTCTCGGTGGTGATTGCCGGCGATGGCGACTTCATGATGAACGGCCAGGAACTCGCCACCGCGATCCAATATGACGCCAACCTGCTGGTGCTGGTCATCGACAATGGCAGCTTCGGCACCATCCGTCTGCATCAGGAGCGCGAATATCCGGCAAGGCTTTCGGCGACCTCTCTCAGGAACCCCGATTTTGCCATGCTGGCCAAAGCCTATGGCGGCTGGAGCGCGACGGTCGAAAGCACCGCTGAATTTGCCCCCGCGCTGGCAAAGGCGATACAGCGCAAAGGGTTGCGCTTGCTGCATCTGAAAACCGATGTGGAATTTCTGACTGCGGCGGGAGCGACGGTGAGCGGGTTGCGAGCGAAATAGCCCCGGTCAGCCGCCGCAAAACTGCTGCATCACAAATATCTTGATCCCCAGCCCGATCAGGATCAGCCCGCCCAGCACCTCGGCCCATTTGCCGATGCGGGCACCGACCAGTGCCCCCAGATAGACGCCCGGCCAGGTCAGCAGCGCCGTGGTCAGCCCGATCACCGCGCAGGCCACCGCAATCGGCGCGCCAATGCTCGGCAGGGTGATCCCCGCAATCGCTGCATCGATGCTGGTGGCGATCGCCACGACCAGCAGCGGCCACAGCGACAGCTCCTTCAACGGCTCGTCCGGGTCACGGTCCAGCCCTTCCCGGATCATCCGCAGCCCCAGCCCGCCGAGCAGCACCAGCGCGATCCAGTGGGCCACCGATTCGATGGAGGCAGCAAAGGCAATCCCCAGCCCCCAGCCCAGCAGCGGCATGATCGCCTGGGCAAGGCCAAAGGCGAGGCTCATCCGCAGGGCCATCGACCGGTTGGGGCGACTGGAAGCGCCCTGCGCCATCGCCGCCGCAAAGGCATCCATCGCCAGACCCAGGGAGAGCAGAATCAGGGAGAGCATGATCATGGCGATGCCTTGAAAGCATTGCCGAAAAAACTCAACCGCCCAATAGGCTTATTCGCCCGCCATCACCAATATCGCGGCCCATTCCCGCTCCCCCACCGGCGCCACCGAAAGTCGCGTCTGCCTGAGGATCGCCAGGTCCTTGAGCTCCGGATTCTGCTTCATCGCCTTCAGCGGCACCGGCTTGGCCAGTTTCCGCACCGGCTTCACCTTAACCACCACCCATCGATCCGGGTCAGTCGTGACATCGGGAGAAGCCTCTTCGCTCACTTCCATGACGCCAACCACTTCCAGCCCGGTGCGCGAGTGGTAGAAAAAGACCTGATCGCCTTTCTTCATCGCTTTCATATTGTTGGACGCTTGCGCATTTTTGACGCCGTCCCAGGTGCCTTCGCCCTCGGCGACCAGGTCATCCCAGCCATATTCGTCCGGCTCCGATTTCATCAGCCAATATTGCGGCATGTTTCGCTCCTTCTCTGCTCGGGTCATGCTAGCCGACAGCGCCGCAACAAAAAAGGCCCCGCAATCTTGCGAGGCCTTGCTTGTCATTCGGTTTCCGAATCTATTTGGGCATCAGCACAGCATCGATGATGTGAAGCGTTCCGTTGCTCGATTCCACATCGGCTTGCGTCACATTGGCCTTGTTGCCGGCGCCGTCTTCCAGAACGATCTTGTCGCCGTCCATGCTCGCCTTGATCACGCCGCCCTGCAAGGTGGTGATGCTGGCGGTGCCGCCGCCATCGGTGATCGCCTTGGCAATATCGGCAGAGGTCATGCTGCCCTCGACCAGACCGAATTTCGTGATGCCGGCCAGTTCATCCTTGTTGTCCGCATGCATCAGCTCGCTCAGCTTTTCTGCGTCCATCTTGTTGTAGACTTCGTTGATCGTCGCAAATGCGGTATAGGAACCTTCGCCGTCGAGCTCGGCGCCAACGCCGGAGAGACCGAGCAAGGTGCTCGCGGTGCTGAGGTCGGGATTGGCCTGCAGAACAGCGATCAAGTTGGTAGGCTGTTTTTCATCGGCGATCCGCGTGTCGAGGATTTCCTGTTCCTCCTTGCTCAGTTCCGAAGAACAGGCCGGTACCAATGCCAGCAGGGTAGATGCCAGAATAATCTTGGGGGCGTTAAACATGAATTTCCTTTCCTGTGATCAATCCGTTCGCCGCACCTTGCGATCAAACGGTGATGAAATTCGTAGGCGCGAACTAGGCCGCCCGGCAGCAGAAAGAAACCCACAATAGTCCTAATAAAAAAGGGCCCCGCCAGTTGGCGAAGCCCTTTCCAGTTCATCCTAGTTCGGGGGATGAAAACTAGCCTGGCATGACAACCGTGTCGATCGCGTGGATCACACCGTTGGAAGCCTCGACATCGGTCAATATGACGGTCGATTTTCCGCCAGCAGCATCTTCCAGAATAACGGAATCGCCTTCCAGAGAGGCTTTAATCTGCGCGCCTTGCACGGTTGTCAGCGTCGCGGTGCCGCCACCATCGGTGATCGCTTTTACGACATCGGCCGCTTTCAGTTCACCGGCAACCACATGATAGGTCAGCAATGCCGTCAGATCAGCCTTCTTTTCCGGGGTCAGCAGAGCGCTCAAGGTAGCCGGGTCAACCTTGGCAAAAGCATCATTGGTCGGTGCGAACACGGTGAACGGACCCTCGCTGCTCAGGGTTGCCCCGAGATCAGCAGCGGTCACCGCGGTTACAAGGGTTGAGAAATCAGCATTGCCAGCAGCAACATCGACAATCGTGCCGGTCTCCGCGGTCGTCGCTGAATCCATCATGGCGTCGGCAGAACTTTCGTCAACGGCGGCCTGAGGGGCTTCGGTCGAGCAAGCTGCAAGAGCGATGACAGCAGTGGTCGTCAATATCATTTTAGGGGAAATACGCATGATAAGCCTTTCAAAATTGCAAATGCATCCCTGCCAGCCGCAATGACGACCGACATTCGGGTTTTTACAAGATGGGCCATATCCGGACGGGTTCAAACCTGTCCTTTGGGGCGTATCGGGGATTTCAGTCCTTGCCGAGGTGAACAAAGTCGCGGTCAAAGCCCTTCAGACTGGCCCCGCCATCGACATAGATGATCTGGCCGGTAACAGCATTGGCCCCCGCCAGATAGACTATGGCATCGGCAATATCTTCCGGATCAGGAAGTCGTTCGAGCGGCATCATCGCGGTGATATTGGCCAGCTGATCTGCACCATATTCTCCCGCTGTCAGAGTCAGGCCCGGAGCGACACCGTTGACACGGATCCGGTCTGCGCAGGCGACTGCCAGCGAGCGCACCGATCCGGCCAGAGCCTGTTTGGAAAGCGTGTAGCTCAGCTGGTCCTGATTGGGATTACGGATACGCTGATCGAGAACATGGATGACGCACGCCCGTTCGCTGTTTTCAGGCCGGCGATGATGGAGAGCAGTGGTCAGCAATACCGGAACAAGGCTGTTGACCCGGAAATGCGCCTGCAGATCCTTTTCGAGGATTTGGCCGACATTATCCTGTCCGAAAATCGAGGCGCTGTTGATCACCAGATCCGGCGTCCGACCGAAGTGACCGACAACCGCATCCATCAAAGCTTCTGCTGCCCCCTCATCGAGAAAATCCTGCTGAAACCCGGACCATATACAGCCCGTTTCCTGCAGCCTTGCAGTCAACTGCTCATCGGGAATGGCATCGCTATTGCCGTGCAGCGCCAGCGCATAGCCGACATCGGCCAATCGTGCGGCAATCGCGGCCCCAACCCGCTTTACGCCGCCGGTGACGAGCGCGAGCGGTCGGGTCATTTCCTGCTCCGGCTTAGCGTGATACCGATCTGCTCCCCTTTTTCGGAGATCAGCAATTTGACGATCTTCACGGTAACCCGCAACACATCCTGATCCTGCAGAAACAGCGTCTCGATGATATGGTCGGCTACCGCCTCGATCAGCTTGAAATGCACGCCCTCGGGCAGTGCCGTGGTAGCGGCATGTTTGAGATCCATGTAATTTTTGGAATGATCAAGCGAGGTGTCCGCTTCATAGCGTTCCTGTATCTTGAGCTCCGCCGCGATCGAAATGCGCAAAGGCTGCGGCAAATGGGTTTCTTCGGAATAGATGCCGGTGAGTACGTCAACATCGAGATCGTTGACTTCCAGGAGCAATGTGTCTGTCATAGATATTCTCTGACCATGTTAGCGGGAAAATGGCAAGTCAGGCCGACCAGCGGGCGAAAATCGCGGTCGGCAAAAGCAGTCCCCGCGCTTCCTCGCGCACCGCCAGTTCACCCACCTCGATCGTGCCGCCAAGATGGGCCAGCTTCTCGTTGAGCAGCGAACCCAGCGCCAGCGCCGACATGCGCACGGCATAAACGGTCAGGAACAGGCAGCGACTGTCGGCGTCGAGCAGCTTCCCGCAATTCTCGACCAGTCCGGCCAGATGCTCTTCCAGTCGCCAGATTTCACCATCCGGGCCGCGACCATATTTAGGCGGGTCGAGCAGGATCGCATCATAGCGCCGTTCGCGCCGCACTTCGCGGGCCGCAAATTTGGCCGCGTCGTCAATAATCCAGCGGATCGGACGATCGCTCATTCCCGACAGAGCCGCATTGTCGCGCGCTGCCGTCACCGATTTCTTCGAGGCATCGACATGCACCAGATTGGCTCCGGCTGCGGACAGCGCCAGCGTACCGACTCCGGTATAGCCAAACAGATTCATCATCTGCGGCGATTCGAGCGCCTTCAGATTGCCGCGGAACCAGCGCCAGACCGGGTCCATGTCGGGAAAATAGGCGAGATGCCGGAAAGGTGTGCACTGGGCGGTGAAAGTCACCTCCTCCCAGTTCATCTGCCAGCCTTCTTCCGGGACATTGGCGTTCAGATGCCAGCGTCCTCCGCCATCCTCGTCCGACGCGGGAATGAATTCGCCATCGGCCTGCCAGTCGTCCTTGGCCGGTGCCCACATCGCCTGCGGCTCCGGGCGGATGAAATGATATTTTCCATATCGCTCCAGCTTGCGGCCATGTCCGGAATCGATCAGCGCATAGTCGCTGCGCGGATCGCTGATCATCAATATCGGAACGAGGCTGGATTCAGCCATCGGTCGGCGTGGCGTTGGACATGATAAATTCCTTCACCGCTTCATAAGTTCCAGGGAGCTTGGTATATTTTTCCTCCCGGTCAAACAGATCCCCCACGCGGCGCGGCAACGCCGGACGAATGCCGGTTGCCCGTTCCACGGCATCGGGGAATTTCGCCGGATGGGCGGTGGCCAGTGTCACCACCGGTACCGCGGGATCGAGATCGGCATGCTGCGCGGCCGACAGACCGATGGCGCTATGCGGATCGATCACTTGACCGGCGCGGTCCTGCGCCCAGCGCATTGCCAGCGCCATATCGTCCGCATCGACACGGTGACTGGTAAACAGCGAAGCCGCAGCCTCCCGCATGCCGGACTCCAGCTGCATGTTATGGCTCTTTTCAAAGTTGGCCATGCGCGCAGCGGTTTTGCCGCCGTCGCGGCCTTCGAGATCAAACAAAAGCCGTTCGAAATTGCTGCTGATCTGAATATCCATCGAAGGCGCGGCGGTAGGGGTCACGGTTCCGGTGGAATAATCACCTGCACTCAATGCCCGGTGGAGGATGTCATTGACGTTGGTCGCCACGATCAGCCGCTCGACCGGCAGTCCCATTTTCGAGGCGACATAACCGGCGAAAACATCTCCGAAATTGCCTGTCGGCACGGAAAAGGCGATCTTGCGATGCGGAGCGCCCAATTGGCTCGCGGCGTAGAAATAATAAACGACCTGCGCCATCAGCCGCGCCCAGTTGATCGAATTTACCGCCGAGATCGAGAAACGATTGGTCACTTCCTGATCGGCAAACATCCGCTTCACCATCGCCTGGGCATCATCGAAACTGCCATCGATCGCGATATTGTGAACATTAGGCGCGCGCACCGTGGTCATCTGCCGACGCTGGACATCGGAAATCCGGCCATCGGGATGGATCATGAAGATATCGACCTTGTCCCGTCCCGCCAGCGCGTCAATTGCGGCTGAACCGGTGTCGCCGGAAGTCGCCCCGACAACCGTCAGATGCTTGTCCTGACGGGCGAGAAATTTCTCGAAAAACAAGCCCAGCAGCTGCAAAGCCACGTCCTTGAACGCGAGTGTCGGCCCGTGGAAAAGCTCGAGCAGCCATTGCCGCCCGTCGAGCTGTACCAACGGCGTTACCGCTTCATGCGAGAACCGGCCATAAGCCTGTTCACAAATGTCACGCAGTTCCGCTTCATCAAGCGCATCGCCGACAAACGGCTGCATCACCCGGACGGCAACCTCGACATAGGAAAGACCCGCCATCGCTGAAATTTCTGCGGGGCTGAACGACGGCCAGGATTCCGGCACATATAATCCGCCATCGCCAGCCAGACCGGCCAGGGTTACTTGTTCGAAATTCAGTGCAGGCGCTGCGCCTCTGGTAGAAATATAATCCATGATGGCGAGCGGGTTAGGACAAGTTGCCGGATTGGGCAACGCCCTTGTTGCGCCCCCGGAGCGCGATCAGAAAAATGATCAACGCAATGCCGGCGAAGAGAAACCACTGGACTGCGTAGGACAGATGATTGTTCGGAACGTCCTCCAGCGCGGGCGGCTGGCTTTTCTGCAACCCTGCAACCGGTTCGCTGGCGACCAGACGAATGATATACTGGCTGTCCGGCGCGATAATGCCGTCGACGATTCCGCCATCCCATTCCGGGTCATCCGGTCTCTCCGACCAGCCGGCTACGACTTGCGCGCCAGGGCCCTCAGCGCCTGCGGTGCGGCACTGGGCAATATGCGCCCAGCCCGACTGGCCGTTGGCGCTGCGCCCGCTGGTGGATCGCCAGCCGATAACTTCCAGACAGTTGACGGTCGACTTGCGGAAATAGGGCGCGTCCTCTGCGCTCGGCACGGCGGGATAAGCAATGGCAGGCATATCCGACGCCGCCGCATAGGTTGCCAGCAACCCGTTCTTCCAGTCTGCGCGCTGCAATTGCCAAATGCCGAGACCGGCCATGGTGGCCACGGCAGCCAGAACGAGGATGGTAACGAATATCGGAAGCCGCTTGATCATGGACAGTCGCTTCCGTCAATAGTGCCTTCGCGGGCCTGATTGCGATGCTCCAGAATCAGCAACAATGCCTTCGACACCCTGAGCGATCCGACAACCGCCGCCACGGTCAATGGTACCCAGAGCATTATATGAATCCAGATCGGCGGATGAAAATTCGCCTCCACCGCCAAGGCCAGGCCGAGGATAATCGCGCCGACTATCAATGTCAGAAAAGCGGCCGGACCGTCGCCGACATTATATTGGCTGAAGTCGAGTCCGCAGGCTCGGCATTTGTCCGAGAATTTTGTCAGATTTGCGAACAATGTCTTTTGTCCGCAATTGGGGCAAAGACCAAAAAGGGCAGCAGGAAGAACCTCCGGCTGCCCTTTTTCATTTTCGGTTTTGGTCAACGCAATGGCCTAGTGGACCGCAGCGCCCCAGCCGCCCCAGACATAGACGACGATGAACAGGAACAACCAGACGACATCGACAAAATGCCAATACCAGGCAGCCGCTTCAAAGCCGAAATGCTGTTGCGGGGTGAAATGCCCCTTATAGGCCCGTGCCAGACAGACGATCAGGAAGATCGTGCCGACCAGAACGTGGAATCCGTGGAATCCGGTCGCCATATAGAATGCCGAGCTGTAATTGAGACCAGCAAACGGGAATGGCGCAACACTATATTCATAGGCCTGAATGCACGAGAAGACCGCGCCAAGGATGATCGTCAGCCACAGACCGGTGATCAGGCCTTTCCGGTCACCGTGGATCAGCGAGTGGTGAGCCCAGGTAACGGTGGTGCCGGAGCACAGCAGGATCATCGTATTAAGCAGCGGCAGTTCAAAGGCGTTGAGAACCTCGATGCCCTTGGGTGGCCATTGCAGCAGCGCGGCGGCGCCATCCTGTCCGATATAATTTGTGACAATGCCATCAACCATTTCAAGCGGCTGAGGGAAAAGGGCGAAATCAAACCAGGCCCAGAACCAGCCCACGAAGAACATGACTTCCGATGCAATGAACAGAATCATCCCGTAGCGCAGATGCAACTGCACCACCGGTGTGTGATCACCCGCATGGGCTTCCTTGATCACATTGGACCACCAGGCGTAAAATGTCAGGCCGACAGCCGCCAGACCAACATAGAAAATCAATGCACCAAATGCCATGTCGTGCATCCAGCGGATGCCGCCGATTGCCATGACAAACGCGGAAAACGAACCGACCAGCGGCCAGATGTCTGGCGGCAGAATGTGATAATCATGATTTTTGGCACCGGCCATATTATTTCCCTAACCTTGACTTGAATTTCTCTTAGCTATCGCCCGTACCGGCGTCTACTGCCGGCTCGTTCGTGGAGCGATAAAAGGTATAGCTAAGCGTAATTTCCTTGATATCTTTAGTTTCCGGATCATCCATGATCGCCGGGTCAACATAATAGAGCACCGGCATCCGCATCGTCTGACCGGGCTTGAGCAACTGCTCACTGAAGCAGAAACATTGGATCTTGTTGAAATATTGACCGGCCAGTAGCGGGGTCACATTGAACGTGGCGGTACCGACAACCGGCTGGTCCGAGTCATTGGTGGCAATAAAAACCGCCATGTCGCGCGCGCCGACGGTGACATGGTCAACCGGCTGCTCCGGCTTGAAGGACCAGGGAAGCGCGGAATTGACATTCGAATCGAAACGGATCGACATCACCCGGTTGGTGGCATGGACTGTTGCGGCCTCTGCTTCACCGACGCGCTGGGTGGTTCCGGCATAGCCGGTCACGCGGCAGAACACCTCGTATAGCGGCACGGCGGCAAAACCCAGGCCGAGCATGCCGAGTCCCATCGCGCCCGCCATCATGGCGCTGCGGCGGTTCTTGCCGGAAAGGGAGGTCTTTGTGATCGCCATCAGGAACCCGACCCGATTTTGACGATCGTAATGAAGTAAAACAGCACAACCATGAACAGCAGCAGCCCGGCCATGATAACCGCGCGATGCTTTTGCCGGGCCTGATAGAGCTTCTGCTGTTCCGGCGTCATCGGAGCTTTTTCACTGTCAATCTCGCTCATGCCAATATCATCCGGTCCGCGACAATCGCTGCGAACAGCGAAAATAGATAAAGGATCGAAAATTTGAACAGCCGCTTTTCAGCCGTCATCTCATCTGGCCGGGTCGTTGTACTGCGCGACACCCGCCATGAAAGAACACAGAAAATGAGGCTCAGAATGATCGCGGCGGTGCCATAGATCACACCGGCCAGCCCCAGCGCAAAGGGCGCGATGGCGATTGCTGCCAGTATCAGACTATAACCAAAAATCTGGAGACGAGTCGATTGCCGACCGGCAACCACCGGCATCATCGGCACACCGGCTTTGGAATAGTCGCTGTTCATGAACAGGGCGAGCGCCCAGAAATGCGGCGGCGTCCAGAAGAAAATAATCGCAAACAGCAGGAACGGCATCACCGTCATGTCGCCGGTAACCGCAGCCCATCCTATCGCTGGTGGGAACGCCCCGGCGGCGCCGCCAATCACGATATTTTGCGGCGTGCTGCGCTTCAGCCAGATAGTATAGACCACGGCGTAGAAGAAGATCGAAAAGGCCAGGAATATGGCGCTGAACCAGTTTACGGCCACGCCCATCAGCAGAACCGAGAAAACCGACATTCCGATACCGAAATGCAGCGCGGTTTCGCGGTCCATCCGGCCAGCCGGCAGCGGCCTCTGGCTGGTCCGCTTCATGATCGCATCGATATCCGATTCATACCACTGGTTGAGCGCAGCCGAAGCCCCTGCCCCGAGGCTGATCGCGAGGATCGCGGTAAAGCCGATCACCGGGTGGATTGTTCCCGGCGCCGCCAGCAATCCGCAAAGCGCCGTGAATATAACCAGCGACATCACGCGCGGCTTGGTCAGCGCGAAGAGATCCTTCGCGCTGGCCAGGCCTTGTATTGTCTGTGACGCAGTGGTCATTTTTCTTTCCAAACTTCCGGCTGATTCTCAGATCACTTGATCTGAGGCAGCGTTTCGAACTGGTGGAACGGCGGCGGGCTGGACAATGTCCATTCCAGCGTCGTCGCGCCTTCGCCCCAGTAATTGCCTTCCACTCGACGGCCAGCCAGCAAGGCGTAGCCGATGTTCACGAAGAAGATCAGCACACCGACCAGCATCACGGCATAGCCGATCGAGCTGATCTGGTTCCAGTAAGCAAACTGCTCCGGATAGTCGGCATAGCGACGTGGCATGCCCTGCTGTCCGAGGAAGTGCTGCGGGAAGAACAGGATGTTCACGCCGATGAAGAAGATCCAGAAATGGAGCTGCCCCAGCAATTCGCTGTACATCCGGCCCGACATTTTCGGGAACCAGTAGTAGAAGCCGGCAAAGATCGAGAAGACCGCACCCAGCGACAGCACATAGTGGAAGTGAGCAACCACATAATATGTGTCATGGAGATTGTCGTCGATACCGCCATTGGCCAGCACAACACCGGTCACGCCACCAACGGTGAACATGAAGATGAAGCCAAGCGCCCACATCATCGGTGTCTTGAAGGACATCGAGCCGCCCCACATGGTCGCGATCCACGAGAAGATCTTGATGCCGGTCGGCACCGCGATCACCATGGTGGCTGCGGTGAAGTACATTTTCACGTTAACCGACATGCCGGTGGTGAACATATGGTGCGCCCAGACCACGAAGCCGACCACGCCGATGGCAACCATCGCATAGGCCATGCCGAGATAGCCGAACACCGGCTTGCGGCTGAAAGTCGCGACGATATGGCTGATCATGCCGAAACCGGGCAGGATCATGATGTAGACTTCGGGGTGACCGAAGAACCAGAACAGATGCTGGTACAGAACCGGATCACCGCCACCGGCAGCGTCATAGAAAGTCGTACCGAAGTTACGGTCGGTTAGCAGCATCGTGATTGCAGCAGCCAGCACCGGAAGCGCCAGAAGCAGCAGAAATGCGGTAACCAGAACCGACCAGACAAATAGCGGCATTTTGTGCAGGGTCATACCCGGCGCGCGCATGTTGAAAATGGTGGTGATGAAGTTGATTGCGCCAAGGATGGAGGACGCACCCGCCAGATGGAGCGACAGAATCGCCATGTCCACCGCCGGACCAACCGACCCGCTGGTCGAGAGCGGCGCATAGACCGTCCAGCCGGTGCCCGCACCATTGCCGGTGCCGCCGGGGACAAAGGATGACCCCAAAAGCAACAGAAACGCAGGGACAAGCAACCAGAAACTGACATTGTTCATCCGCGGAAAGGCCATGTCCGGCGCACCGATCATCAGCGGCACGAACCAGTTACCGAAACCGCCAATCATCGCCGGCATGACCATGAAGAAGACCATGATCAGACCATGTGCGGTAATCAGCACGTTCCAGAGGTGGTAGGCTTGATCCAGCGACGCTTCGCTGCCGTTGGAAATGCTTGCCCAGGCCTGCAGATACTGGATACCCGGCTCAGCCAGCTCCAGACGCATCAGACCGGAAATCGCACCACCGATGATGCCCGCGATAATCGCGAAAATCAGATAGAGAGTGCCGATGTCCTTGTGGTTGGTCGACATGAACCAGCGCTGGAAAAAGGCCGGCTTGTGATCCGCATCATGCGCGTGATCATCAATATGGCCATCTGCTGTGATAGTTGTCATTGCTCTAACCCTCAGTTGGTCGCAGCGGCTGCAACGGCAGGCGCAATTTCGGTTGTCGTGTCATTGACTGCAGCGACTTCGGCGACAGCAGGCTCTGCTGCTTCGCCTTTCACCGTGCCGCCATTGGCGCGAACCCAGTTGTTGAATTTTTCTTGCGAGAGAACTTCAACCGTGATCGGCATGAAGCCGTGACGCGCTCCGCAAAGCTCCGAACACTGGCCATAATATACGCCTTCACGGTCGATCTGCAGAACCTTTTCATTGATTCTTCCGGGAACCGCATCAAGCTTGAACCAGGCCGAAGGAATGGCGAAGCTGTGGATGACGTCCGCTGCGGTGATCAGCAGCTTGACCGGCTTGCCGACCGGGATAACCATACGGTTGTCGGCGGCCAGCTGATGGGGTTCGCCCCGCGCAGCCGCATCTTCTTCCGACAGCATGTTGGAAATGACTTCGAAATCGCCATTGTCGGGATAGCTATAGCCCCAATACCACTGATATCCGGTTACCTTCACGGTCAGCGCATCTTCTGGCGCTGGCTCAAACTGGCGGGCAAGCAGACTGATCGAAGGCACCGCGATGACGACCAGGATCAGAACCGGAATGACCGTCCAGATAATTTCGATGAATGTATTGTGCGTGGTTTTCGACGGCTCGGGATTGGCACCGCGACGAAAGCGGAAGACGACCCAGAACAAAAGAAAGAGAACCAGCAAGCTGACACCAACCATCATCGGGACGAGGATCGCATTGTTGATCCAATGTGCGGTCTGGCCGGTTTCGCTGAACTGCTGCTGAAAATCAATGCCGCCATCGACCGGCATGCCGATGCCTGGCGTAGGTTTCATCGGGGTATAAAGGGCTGGATCAAGTCCGGATGCGGTCGCTTCCGCCGCCGCTGGTACATCCGCCGCTTCAACTGCGCTGGCCGCTGCCGGATCTACGACTGGCGCTGCCGGCAATGCTTCCTGCGCCGACAATGCTGCCGGCGTGAGAATCAGGCCGATGGCCAGAATCCAAGCTTTAACAAAATGAGTCATATATTGCTCAACCCTATCTTACCCCAAGTTTCGGTAGTTTTCCGGCGATGGCCCGACATCTGGAATCAGCGAGCCCGGCCTGAAATAGTCCGATTGTGGCGGCTTATAGGCATGGTTGCTGCAAGCCTCAAGCTACCGAATAGATATTTTTTCAGTTTTTTGACTTTAATTTTTCTGGCAATGCAGCAGCAATATGCCCATTTGGGCAGAAAGAAGCAAAATAGAGCAGGATGAAACATTGACAGAAGACGAGATTTTAGCCGAATTCCGAAGCTGTGATGCCTTGCTGGAAGGCCATTTCATCCTCTCGTCCGGTCGCCATGGCGCCCAATATTTACAATGCGCGCGGTTGTTGATGGACCCGGCGCGGGCCTCGCGGATGGCTGAAGCGCTGGTCACCAAGATTCCGCAGAATATCAGGCGTTCAATCGATATTGTAGTGTCGCCGGCGATGGGCGGTGTGATTATCGGCCATGAAATGGGGCGAGCACTGGGTCTCGAGGCGCTGTTCCTCGAACGGCCCGACGGCACGTTCGAACTGCGCCGCGGTTTCCGACTGAAGCCGGGCCAGAAGGTGCTGATGATGGAAGATGTCGTTACCACCGGCCTGTCGTCGCGCGAAGCGATTCAGGCAATCCGGGATGCAGGCGGCGACGTGATTGCCGCCGGCGCGCTGATTGACCGATCCAATGGTGCCGCGCAATTTGATGTGCCCTTCTTCCCGCTGGTGACGCTGGACGTGCCATCCTATGCCGCCGATGAACTGCCACCCGAACTGGCCGCGATACCAGCCACCAAGCCCGGCAGCCGCGCCGGGATTCCAGCCGGGTGAACATTTCACACCCACTCAGGCTCGGCGTCAATATCGACCATGTTGCCACTATCCGTAATGCGCGCGGCGGCGATCATCCCGAACCGGTACGCGCAGCTCTGGTGGCTGCCGAAGCCGGCGCCGACGGCATAACCGCCCATCTGCGCGAAGACCGTCGCCACATCCGCGATGATGATCTGACCGTCCTGATGGACAAGCTCACCATCCCGCTGAATCTGGAAATGGCGGCGACCGACGAGATGCTGCAAATCGCCCTGCGCCACAAGCCGCACGCCGCCTGCATCGTACCGGAAAACCGCGAGGAGCGGACGACCGAGGGCGGGCTGGACGCCGCTGGCCTGCACAATAAGCTGGCCGATTTTGTCGGTCAGCTGAGGGAAGCGAATATCCGCGTCAGCCTGTTCATCGAACCCGACCCGCGCCAGATCGAAGCCGCCATCCGCCTCGGCGCGCCGGTGGTCGAATTTCATACCGGCCGTTATGCCGAACTTACCGGTACCGAGCGCGAAGCCGAACTGCGCCGGATAGCCGATGCAGCAGCCCTGGCCGCAAAAAACGGCATCGAACCCCATGCCGGCCATGGCCTGACCTTCGACAATGTCATTCCGATCGCGGCCATCCCGCAGCTCAAGGAACTGAACATCGGCCATTTCCTGATCGGCGAAGCGATTTTCAGCGGCCTCGACGGAAGTATAAGACAGATGCGCGAACTGATGGATGATGCGCGGTGAGAATGGTGCCGCAACTTTCCTCCCCATCGCAGATGGGGAGGGGGACCGCCCGAAGGGTGGTGGAGGGGTGCCTGCCGCTATGCACCAATTCCGCTTTCGGCCCCTCCGTCGCCTTCGGCGCCACCTCCCCACAGCTTCGCTGCAGGGAGGAAAAGATATGATCATCGGCCTCGGCTCCGACCTCTGCAATATCGAGCGCATCCAGAATTCGCTCGACCGCTTCGGCGAGCGGTTTGAAAAGCGTGTCTTCACCGAACTGGAACGCGCCAAGGCGGCCCGGCGGCCATTTACCAAGGCCGGAACCTACGCCAAACGCTTCGCTGCCAAGGAAGCTTATTCCAAAGCGGTCGGCACCGGTTTCCGCGCCGGCGTCTTCATGAAGGATATCGGCGTCATCAATGCCAAGAGCGGAGCACCGACGCTCGCGCTCACCGGCGGCGCGAAAAAACGCCTCGACGCGCTGACACCGGCGGGATATGGGGTGACCGTTCATCTCACACTCACCGACGATCATCCATGGGCGCAAGCATTCGTGATCATTGAAGCCCATCCGCTATAGGAAACGCGCGTCGCATGGACCAGGAAAACAAAGACAAGAATATGGCTCTAGACAATATCGCCGGCAGCGACACCGCCAAGAAACCGGAAAAGGAAAAGACCGACTGGATCGGCGAGATCAAGAGCATCGCCCTGCTGTTGCTGGCGGTTCTGGCGTTCCACAGCCTGGTCGCGAAGCCATTTTATATCCCATCGGTATCGATGATGCCCGGTCTGCTTGTCGGCGACCGGCTGATTGTCAGCAAATATGCTTATGGCTGGTCCTGGGTATCCCCGACCTTCCATATCGTCCCACGCGTATCGGGTCGCTTGTTCGGAAGTCTGCCGGAACGCGGCGACGTCGTCATCCTGACCCCGCGAGAGCAAAGCAGCGACTATATCAAGCGGGTGATCGGCCTGCCCGGCGACACGATCGAACTGCGCGGCGGTCAGGTGTTTCTCAACGGCATCGGCGTAAGACAGGACGTACAGCCCGATCTGCAGGTGCCGATCGATGCCAACTCTCCCTGCGGAGTCCACGAATTTCCCGGTGCACGCGGTGTGGATGCCGACGGCAATCCGGTTTGCAACCTGCCGATCGTGCGTGAAACTCTGCCCAATGGCGTGAGCTATGATATTATCGATCTCGGTCCGCAATATACCGATGACGTGGCACCGGTCGAAATTCCGGAAGGACAAGTCTATCTGCTGGGCGACAATCGCGATCTCAGCGCCGACAGCCGGGTGGCCAGTCCGCTCGGTCTCGGTGGCCCCATTCCCTGGGAGAATATTGGCGGACGGGCCGAATTCATCACCTTCTCGCTGGATGGAACCACGACGCTCAATCCCTTGAGCTGGTGGGGTGCCTTCCGCAGCGGACGGGCCGGCACCAGCCTGCGTCCTGCCAAAGCGGTTTCAGCCAGCAAATAGGCAGAAGCCTAGAGCTGCAGCCCTGCGGTCTCGTCGAGACCTGCCATGATATTGAGATTCTGCACCGCTGCGCCCGACGCACCCTTGCCGAGATTGTCCAGCCGCGCAATCAGGCGGGCATGATAGCCTTCGGCGTTACCACATACAAACAGCTCCAGCCGGTCGGTTGGCGCGTCATTCTCGCTGATCAACAATTCCGTCAGGTCACCCCTGCCCTGAACCGAAACAATCTTCGAACCGGCGTAAAAGGAGCTAAGCTCTGCCAATAGCTGTTCTGCCCGCACCGAGCCCATGGCTCCGAGGTGAAACGGCACGTCGACCAGCATCCCGCGAAAAGCGCGGATCACGGAGGGCGCAAAAATGACATCATGGCTCAGACCGGCATAGGTCTTCATTTCCGGCAGATGTTTATGGTCGAAGTTCAGGCCATAGCTACGAAAACCCAGATCGGGTTCCTGCGCAAAGCGCTCGATCAGCGCCTTGCCGCCGCCGGAATAGCCCGACACCGCATTCATCACATAGGGCCAGTCGGCCGGCAGCAGTCCCCTGGCAATCAGCGGCGCAATCAGCGCCAGAAAGCCGGTCGGATAGCAGCCCGGGTTCGACACGAAGCGCGCCGCCGCAATGGCATCGCGCTGACCATCGCGAAATTCGGCAAAACCATAAGCCCAGCCTTCGGCCGTCCGGTGCGCCGTCGAGGCGTCGATAATCCGCGTGCGGTCATTGTCGACCAGCGCAACCGCTTCCCGCGCCGCATCATCGGGCAGGCACAATATGACAAAATCGCTATCATTGATCGCTTCGCGCCGCGCCGCAAGATCCTTGCGCTTTTCGTCCGGCAGCCGGACCATCGCAAATTCTTCCCGCCCGAAAAGCCGGTCGGCGATCTCGAGGCCAGTGGTACCCACCGCGCCGTCAATGAAAACAGTTTTCGTCATAGTCAGTCTCAGGAAAGCCGTTTGCGCGCCAAAACCGGTTGGTCCGATAATTTGGCAAAGCGGGCAACCGTGTCGGCCAGAGGCTCGATAATTACCTGCATCATGTGCGAAGTGGAATGGATGATCCGGTCCTTGTCGACCATCAGGCCGACATGGTTCGGGAAGAACACCAGATCGCCGCGCCGCAGCTCTTCGTCTTCCGCAATATCTTCGCCCAGCGCCTCTAGCTGCTGGTCGCTGTCGCGCGGAGCCGCAACGCCGGTCAGCATCAATATCATCTGGATCAGCCCCGAACAATCGAGCCCGTCACCGCTGCGGCCACCCCAGAGATAGGGCGCGCCGATCAATTGTTCGGCGAGCGCCGCGGTGCCGTTGCTGCCGTCAAACACGACCTTGGTGCCAATCGGCTGGACATGGCGGACATGGACGTAGCCCTTGCCGCTTTTCAGATAATTGCCGCATTCGCTGGCTTCGCCACAGGCGATCCGCGCGCCCATCGGCAGCCGCTTCATCACGCCCGATTTGAAATCCGGCTCGATGAAAATCAGCGCCGCGCGGGCAAAGATCAAATGAGTCGGCTCGGGTGTCTTCTTCTGATGTTGCAGCGCATGGACCGGCACATAGCCGACATAGCCGTCATTGCCGCAATAGCCCCAGGCCCAGTCACCGGCGATATCCAGCACATGAAAATCCTCGCCGTGCAACAATTCGGAAATCGCTTCATGATCCTTGCCCGGCTGCTTGCGCAGCATCGCCTTGGGCGCGGAACAGCGCATCGGCATCGGCGCAGCATAATGCGGCGCAAACATCTTGCCGGCCAGCGCAATATCCGCCAGGTCGCCGCGATGCGCGGTGATCCGGGGATCGAAATCCCCTTCAGGACCATTGAGCACGAATTTCGCGTGCGCGCCTGTATCTGCAGTTTCCATGTCCATGCGTTTAGAAATCCCAATAGCGATAAAAAATGTCCGTGACTCTGCGGCTAGTGCGCCATGTGACAAAGCGATGACAATCGACCGCCTTTAGACGACCCGGGGGCGGTTAATCAAGCGGTGTCGCTGCTGTCTGGAATCTGTACACAAATTTTCGCTATGGATCGGGTTCGCCGCCTAATTAGGCGATAATCCCCCACTTGCCGTCAAAGCGCCCCCAATAGGAGCCACTGCTCCATTCATAGGAACCATTCTCGTCCTTGTAGACCACGCGTATGGGAGGTTCCATATTTGCGTCGAGAACCTGATATACCCGGCCGCCAAGCACCGGCGTGATGGTATAGCTTTCGGCGATTTTCGTGGCCCCCTTGGTCACAACCTCGCGGGCAAAGGCGCGGGCGATATCGACCGGATATCCGCGCCTTTTCGCATCCCGGAACAGCGGTGCCTGCAAGGCGAAGATGGCATCTATGTCGCGCGCCACGGCGGCTTTGTGGAAGCTTTCAATCGCCTCCGCCAGGCCCTCTTCCCCGGCAATTTCGGCGCTGAGATATTCGTCCTCGACGGGACGATCATGGATAAAGCTCAGCGTCTTGGTGCCGGGCGCATCAAATATTGCCTGATCGACATATTCGTCGTCGGGCATTTCATCTCGGCAGCCTTGGGTGATCGAAAATTGAGCGTCGTCGCCGTCATATTCGATACGGATCTTGTTCTGACCTTGGACGAGCCAGTCCGTAAACGTACCACCCCCGCTAGACGGTCCCTGTTCAGCGCGAAAAAACACGCCATTTACGAATATTTTGGCACTACCCGATCCCAGCTTGTCCTGCAGGCCATGTTCGGTAACGCAACTTTGCGCGCCTTCCGTATCGGTCGCGGCGGTTGTGGTCAGGGCGATCACGGCGGCGAGCAAGCCGCGTTGGACTTTGTTCATCATGACGCGGGATACTCCTCCTGAATTTTCTTCCCGTCAAGCTGTTCTGGGAGAATTAACCAACCACGGTCCCGCTATTACCTACTTCCCGTAACGCCCCTGCAAATAGCGCCAGCTCGCCCGCAGGCCCAGCGCTTCGCCACCGATCGGCCGACCCGGCTTGGCCGCCGGTCGCCAGGCAAAAGTGTCGAAATGCGCCCAGGGCACGGACTCCGGCGCAAATTTCTTCAGGAACAAAGCCGCGGTGATGCAGCCGGCAAAGCCGCCCGACGCGCTGTTCACGCAATCGGCGATACTGCTATTGAGCATTGCGTCATAGCCGGACCATAGAGGCATTTGCCAAAGCGGGTCGCTTTCATCGTCACCAGCCTGCAGCAGCCCATCTGCCATCTCCTTGTCATCGCAGAACATTGCCGGCATGTCCGGCCCAAGAGCAACGCGCGCGGCACCGGTCAGTGTCGCGAAATCGATCATCAATTCCGGCTCTTGTTCACCGGCCAATGTCAGCGCATCGCCCAGCACCAGCCGCCCTTCGGCATCAGTATTGGTAATTTCGACGGTCAGCCCCTTGCGGCTGTGCAATATGTCGCCGGGTCGCAGGGCGTTGCCGTCGATTGCATTTTCCACCGCCGGAACCAGCAGGTGCAGATGCACCGGCAGTTTCGCCTCCATCACCAGTCTGGCCAGGGCAATGGCATGGGCAGCACCGCCCATATCCTTTTTCATCAGCATCATGCCGGCAGGAGACTTCATCGAAAGCCCGCCGCTGTCAAAGGTCACGCCCTTGCCGACAATCGCGATTTTCGGATGGTCGGCCTTGCCCCATTTCAGTTCGAGCAGGCGCGGCGCATGGGCGCGCATCGCCGCCTTGCCGACGCCGTGGATCATCGGGAAATGTTCTTCCAGCGTATCGCCGCGCGTCACTTTCAGCTCTGCGCCGTGCTGAGCCGCCAGCTTGTCGACAATGTCTTCCAGCCTGTCCGGCCCCATATCGGCAGCCGGCGTGTTGACCATGTCACGGACCATCGCGCTGGCCTCGGCCTGGCGCAGTGCTTCCTCGCGCTGGCCGATCGCGTCCTTGACCAGCAACACGCTCGGTCCCTGCCGGTCGGGCAATTCCTTGTAGCGGTCAAACTCGTGCTGCGAGATCAGCCAGCCGAACAGCGCGCCCTTGGCGCTGATGTCCTGCAGCCGGTAATTGCCCTCGGGCAGGCTGCTGCCGAGCTTGGCCAGCGACCAGGCATCGAGCTTGCCATGATCCGCCACGCCGGCAACCACCGAAAAATCGGTCGCCAGCGATTTGTCATCGCTCTTGCCGCCGACCGGAGGCAGCAGCAGATAGGTGTCGGCTTTTCCGGCGAATTGATAGGCCGCCGCCAGCGCCCTTATGCTCTCCGGTTGCCCTTTCAGCCAGTCTTCGAAATTGCCCGCATTCACTATCTGGATGGAGCGAGCGGTCTGGCCGGTATCAGCCTCAATCAATGCCTTAAAATCAGTCATTTGATCGCTATAGCCATGAAATCTGCCGAGCGCGAGAGTCTATTCAGCAGCGATGGCTTCCGCTTCGACCGGTTGTGCTGGCAGACGAGCCGCGACCGCACCGGGCTTGGAAAAGACGATAACCCCATCATCGACCGCCTTGTACCGCAGATTGATGATATCCTTGGGATAGTTCTGATTGAGTCGCCACGGTTTGCGATCGCCCTGTTTTGGCAAATTCTTGATCGCCCGCTGGACATAGCCGGAACTGAAGTCGAGCATTGGTTCGGTGCCGATCAGGCCGTCGGCCGGCAAGGTCGGGGTTGCGATCGGCGTTCCATTCTTGTCCATGAAATTGATCAGGCGGCAGACATATTCGCTCGTCAGATCGGCTTTCAGGGTCCAGCTGGCATTGGTATAGCCCATGGTCATGCCAAAATTGGGAATGCCGGAGAACATGACACCCTTGTAATTGATTTTTTCGCCAAATTTGACCAATTGACCATCTACTGAAATTTTCGCGCTACCGCCGGTGATCATTTTCAGACCGGTAGCGGTGACAATGATATCCGCCTCGAGCATCTTGCCGGATTTCAGCTTGATACCGTCTTTGGTAAATCTCTCGACATGATCGGTGACGATCGACGCCTTGCCCGACTTGATCGATTCGAACAGATCGCTGTCGGGAACCAGACACAGCCGCTGATCCCACGGATTATAGCTGGGGGTGAAATTTGCCATGTCAACGTCGGGGCCCATTTCCTCGCGCACCATCTCGAGCAGCCGGCCCTTGAAGCCCTCGGGTTTCTTGCGAGCCAGATTGAACATGAAAATGCCCATCAGCACATTTTTCCATCGAGTCAGCAGATAGGCGAGCTTGCCCGGCAGGAATTTGCGCAACCGCAGGGCCCATTTATCCTCGCCCGGCCGCGATACGATATAGGTCGGAGAGCGCTGCAACATGGTGACATGCTCTGCCGTTGCCGCCATCGAGGGAATCAGTGTCACGGCGGTCGCGCCGCTGCCAATAACCACCACCTTCTTGCCGGCATAGTCGAGATCTTCGGGCCAGAATTGCGGATGGACAATCGGACCGGCAAATTCGGATTTGCCGGGGAAGTCTGGGTTATGGCCTTCTTCATAGCTATAATAGCCAGAGCACATATGGAGAAAATTGCACTGGATGGTGCTGAGCGAGCCATCGCCATGCTGGAGACTGACCGTCCACAGCGCCTCTGCACTCGACCAACTCGCATCAACCACCTTGTGGTTGAACAGGATTTTATCCTGCAAGCCATATTCGTCGACGGTTTCGTTGAGATAATTCAGGATCGATGGCGCATCTGCAATTGCCTTGCGCGCGGTCCAGGGTTTGAAATTATAACCCAGAGTATACATGTCGCTGTCGGATCGGATACCGGGATAGCGGAAAATGTCCCAGGTCCCGCCGAGCCGCTCTCGCCCCTCGACTATGGCAAAGCTTTTGCCGGGGCATTTTTTGGTCAGATGGACCGCTGCGCCAATACCGGACAGGCCGGCACCGACAATCAGGACGTCAAGAATCTTATTTTCCATCCCGCCGTCTTACTGACATTGCTGTCAGTTGGCAAGTGAGTGGTTTTGCTAGGCCCTGGCACGGGGCTATTCGCTGATCAGGGTCAGTCTGCGGAACAGGGTGGAGTCCAGCTTTTCGTCAAAACGGCAGCCGATATGGCCATCTTTGCACCACATCGCGGTCGCCGAGACTGGGCTGCTGTCTGCAAACCGCAGCCAGACGCGGATACCCTCGTCAAATATGCTTTCGCTCGCGATCCGGCAGCCGTAGATTGAAACATCAATCAGTTCGCCTGCTTTCGCCGCTTTGCCATGCTGCCTGATAGCGGCCTTACGAATCTGCACCGGATGACGATACACCTTGCGATGCTCGATCAGCGCCGGCTTCACCGTGCGATACTGCGAATTCATATAGCCCATAATCTACCTCTTGCAGAGAGGCTTAGCCAATTCTGGTCAACAAACGGTTAATCAACCTGAGGCAAGGGCTGGAGCCGATTATTCTGCAGCTTCCAGAGCAGGCTCGCTGTCGCCAGCCCCTTGCTGAGAATTGGGGCCGTAAAATTGCATCACCCCGTCATCCACCGGATCGTGGAGCAATATCTTCTTGTCGAACAGATAATCCTGATTGAGCTTCCATGGCATCGCAGTGCTGTTGCGCGGCAGTTCATTGATCGACCGCTGGATATAACCGGACGAGAAATCGAACAGCTGTTCCTGCTCCAATTCCTTGTTCAGCACCGGATTGGCGATCCGCGTCGATGTCGCGTCCATATGGTTCAGCACGCGGCAGGCAAATTCCGACACGATATCCGCCTTCAGCGTCCAGCTGGCGTTGAGATAGCCGAAGACGATCGCCAGATTGGGAATGTCGGAGAACATGCAGCCCTTGTAATAATAATGATCGGGCCAGTTGACCGGCTTGCCATCGACCTCGAACGCGACCTTGCCGGCGACCGCCAGCTTCAGACCCGTCGCGGTGACAATCACATCCGCGTCGAGCGTTTCCCCCGATTTCAGCTTGATGCCGCTCTCGGTTACCGTCTCGATATGACCGGTCTTCAGATCGGCCTTGCCTGCGGCAATCGCCTTGAACATGTCACCGTCGGGCACCAGGCACAGACGCTGCTCCCACGGGCCATATGGCGGCGTGTAATCTTCCTTCACATATTTGTCGCCGAGCTCTTTCTTCATCGGCTTTTCAAGCTTGTCGATGACCTTCTGCGGATTGTCACGCGCGGTGCGGAAGGTGAGATCCTGCATCTTCACATTCTTCCAGCGGGTGATCTTGTAGGCCCATTTGTCCGGCAATATCTTGCGCAGGCTGTTGGCAAGCCAGTCTTTCGACGGCGCCGAGGCATACCAGGTCGGCGTGCGCTGCAACATCGTCACATGGCTGGCTTTTTCCGCCAGTACTGGCACGATCGTCACGGCGGTCGCACCGCTGCCAATGATCACCACTTTCTTGCCGGTATAGTCAAAATCCTTGGGCCAGAATTGCGGGTGCACCACATCGCCCTTGAAATTGGCCAGCCCTTCTATTTGCGCGTCATAGGGATTGTCATAGTCATAATAGCCGGCGCCCATATAGACGAAATTGGCGTGCATTGTGACATGGCTGCCGTCGGATTTCTCTGCCGTGACGGTCCAGCGCGCATCCTCGCTCGACCAGCTGGCCGACAGCACTTTATGGCCGAAATGGATATGTTTCTCCAGATCATGCTTGGCCTTGATCCGGTGGAGATATTTGATGATCGAGGGACCGTCGGCAATCGACTTCTGCTCGGTCCACGGTTCGAAGCTGAAGCCCAATGTGTGCATGTCGCTGTCGCTGCGGATGCCGGGATATTGGAACAGGTTCCAGGTGCCGCCAATATCATCGCGGCGCTCGACTATGGCAAAGCTCTTGCCCGGACATTTGTCCCGCAAATGCACTGCCATGCCGATGCCGGAAATACCCGCGCCGACGATCAATACGTCGACCGATTCTATTGCTGCACTGCTTTTGTTTACGATCTGAGTCGCCATTGCCGTCTCTCCCAGCTTTTGGGATGTTATGCCATTGCCGACGAAGAGTTGCAATTAGAGATTTAATTGGGCGGTTAAGGGCGGTCAGAAACCGGCAACTTTTCTTTAGCCGCAAAGCGAGCAGAGGCCCGGCCGATACCAAGGAAACGCTGGCCTGATCCTGTGCTTCGATAAATTTGAACTTCGTCGTTCACAGATCCAGATTATCCGATTCTGCGTTTGGCAGGTTCGAAATTGGCTTCCGCTTCCTGAATATTTTCCAGAGCGACGAATTCGGGCGGCGCTTCTGCTATTCGGCCCGCGATTCCGCTCGCCGGAATGGGTTTGCTAAACAAATAGCCTTGTACCTGCTTGCACCCTGCCCGCTTCACCTGCAGCAACTGGCCATCGCGCTCGATGCCTTCTGCTGTCGTGATCATGCCCAGACTGGACGCCAGACCGGTGACCGCTCGGATGATCGCCTGACAATCTTCCCGGCTATCAACATCTTCGACAAAGCAGCGGTCGATCTTGATCTTGTTGAACGGAAAGCTGCGCAAATAGTTGAGCGAGCTATAGCCGGTGCCGAAATCGTCCAGGGCGATCTTCACTCCGAGCGAGTGAATCTTGTTCAAAAGTTCGAAATTGGCCCGGTTGTTGCTCATGATCACCGTTTCGGTGATTTCCAGTTCCAGCCGATGCGCGTCGACGCCGGCTGAGGCCAGGCCATGGATGATGGTCGACAACAGATTCGGGCTGCGCATCTGCGCCGGAGACAGGTTGACCGAAACGCCCAGATGTTCCGGCCAGTTTTTCAGTTCGAGAAGAGCCGTCCGGAGCACCCATTCACCCAGCTGGATAATCAATCCGGTCGCTTCGGCTATCGGAATGAACTCCTTCGGCATGACCATGCCCCTGGTCGGATGATTCCAGCGGACCAGTGCTTCATAGCCCAGCGGTTTCTCGGTCTGGACGTCGAATACCGGTTGATAGTAAAGTTCAAGCTCATCGCGCTTCAATGCGGCCTGCAGGTCCAGCTCCATCGCGCGCCGGTCCAGCTGCGCTTGCAGCATTTCCGGCTTGAAGAGCGTCACTCGCCCGCGTCCATTATCCTTCGACTTGTACAGCGCGATATCCGCATTGTGCAGCAGGCCTTCGGCGGTTTCGGACTTGTCATTCGAGACAACAATGCCGACACTTATTCCCGGAACAATCTTGTGACCGTCAATCATGAAGGGTTCGGACACGATATTGACGATATCCGACGCGATCTCAGCAATATCATCGCTATTCCCTACGCTGCTCAGGCAGATCGCAAATTCGTCGCCGCTCAGTCGGGCGACAATATCCTCATCGCCTGTGGCCGCTGCCAGCCGATTGCCGACCATTTGCAATACCTGGTCTCCGGCATTGTGACCCATTGTGTCATTGATCGCCTTGAACCGGTCAATATCCAGATAGAGCACAGCGATATTGCGATCGCCTTTGAGCCCGGCAAGCGCGCTTTCCAGCTTTTCATTGAACAGGGCGCGATTGGGCAGATCGGTCAGACTGTCATAATGCGCCAGATGGGCAACCTGATCTTTCGCCTGTTTTTCGTTGGTGACATCGGTGGCCGCTCCTCGAAGCGATTTAGACGGTCCCTCCGACGTGTCCATCGGCCGACAGGAAATTCTCCACCAACGCTCTTCACCGTCGACCGATATTGGCAGCACCAGACCGCGGATCGACTTGCCCAGGCCTATCTGCTGCAACAGGAAATCCCGCTCATCACCCTCGGTGAACAGATCGGCAATATGCTTGCCGTTCAACTCCTCGACAGCCAGGCCGGCGACATTGGCAAAACGGCCTGATGCCTGAACAATCCGATGCTCCTCGTCGGTTTCCCACAGCCAGTCCGAACTTTGCTCGGCATAGTCATTGAGCAAAAGCTTGACGGTTTCAGCAGCCTCTTTTTGCTTGGCGGCATAAATATGGCGCTTGGCAAAGTTGAAAAAGAACAGCCGATATATCGAGTCGATACAGATGGCGAAAAAGACCAGCAGCAAAACGGATTGAAATGCCGCGACGCCTTTGACCGAGAAGAAAGCGAGCGCCAGCAATGCGGTCGGTATCGCGATAGACAATGTCTGCGCGCGCGGGATGCTGCCATAGGTAAAACCGCCGATCACGATGCTCCCCAGGATCAGGATCACGCTATTCTCGTCAAATGGAATCTGGCCAAAAGCCAGGGGAAAAGAGAGGCTCAGATTCACCGCCAGAGCCACGATGATGCTTTCAAGGCAGAACTGGCGCCGCAACACATAAAAATATGCAAGGTCAAAATCCCGCGGATTTTGCCGGCTGAAATTTCTCATCGATATAAATATGATGACCGCCAGCCCGAAGAGGCCTGCCGCTATGAAGGGGGCGCTGGCATGGATGAACAGATTGGCCATCATGTAGCTCGCGACCGGTATCATGGCGATGGCAATGATGCGGGACACGTCGGCAATCAGCTTGAGTTGCTGCCGGGCAATCAATTCTATGGTCAATGGATCATGGTCAGCGCGGAAGGTCCAAAATTCTCGTTGAATTTCGAACAGACGCTGCATCATCTGATTTGCGGCCATTAGCTCCACCTCGTTAATCCCGAATCCGAACCGAATTTTCCGACTATCGACCGCAATTCTTCCACGATGCGAACCCGGGCTAGTAACGGTTGCGATCGATCAGATTTAAGGGGAGTGGCTTTAAGACTCCTTAATATGCCGGGCGGGGCCGATTGCCCTCGCCTGGTTCGGCCAGCGGAATGCGGCCCATGGCATCGCCGGCAAAATTATTGTAATCACACCCGATGAGCAGCATCCCGATCACCCGCAACCCGGTCCCTGAGGCCAAGGCCACGGCGATCAGAGCCGCGGTCACCGCCGCCACATCGATTGCCACCGACAGCGATATGTCCCGCCTGGCGCAGCTCGACGACGCAGCGATCTTCCACGAATTTCTCAGCGACCCGCAGATTCACGCACCCATCTACACCCTGCCCCGACCGCTGACCGTCGAAACGGTGCGCGCCTTCATCGCCGACCATCAGCAGCAGCGCGAACAGGGCACCGGCCTGCTGTTCCTCAACTTCGACGCGCAGGGCCGGATCGGCGGCTATAGCGATATCTGCGTCTGGCCCGAATGGGCAGCCGGCGAGCTCGGCGGCGCCATCCACCCCGACCGCCAGGGCCAGCGCCGCGGCGTCGACGGCGCAAGGCAGAGCTTCGCCTGGATGTTCGACCATCTCGGCCTCGACCTGATCTGCGAAACCGCCTCGCTCGACAACCACCGCACCGCGCATCTGCTCGACGGGCTCGGCTTCCAGCGCATGGGCGAAATAGTGAGCAAACGCGCCGACGGCACCACGAGACAGTCACTGGTGTGGGAAATATCGCGGGCAGAATGGGAGGCAAAACACCTTCTCCCGTGAGGGAGAAGGATACGAAGACTTGGCGCCGAAGCCTTGGCGAAGGTGGCTAGGCGCAGTTGGATGAGGGTGTTCGGATAGTGGGCTGCTTCGCCACAACGTCCGGTACACCCCGCTCCTTCTCCCGTGAGGGAGAAGGATACGCAATCTTGCCACCGGAGCGCAGCGAAGGCGGCTAGATGAAGTTGGATGAGGGTGTACCGCTAGTGGGCTGCTCTGCAACCAAAGCTCAGTACACCCTCACCCAGCTGCGCCTAGGCAGCAAGCTGCCAAGTCTCCACATCCCTCTCCCGCACGGGAGAGGGTACTTAACACCCTCCCAAAACCGTGATAGCGCCCGACCATCGAAACGCTCTTCCTCTTGATCGGCCTCACCCTCGCGGCAACCGGCCTTGCGCTAATGATCCGCAGCGATCTGCTGTTCATCCGCAATGGCACCCGCCGCGTGCCCGCCCAGATCGTCCGCCACCAGATCCAGCGGCGCGGCGGCACGACGCTGTACAGCGCAGTGCTGCTGGTGCCCGACGAGCGCGGCGGCTTCATCGAGGTCCGCGATCCCCTGACCACGCCCTTCCCGACCCCGGTGATCGGCGAGCGGCTCACCGTCGTCCACCCGACCGGCTACCCCGGCAAAGCGCGCATCCCCTATCCGTGGTTCCGGGCGGGGGTGTACGGGGTGCTGGGCTATGGGTTTGTGGTTTGCCTGTTGGGGGTTACGGGGTTGGGATAGGAGTCTTCGCCCTAAGTGATCTCAGTTGTCGTTATCCTCAACCAGATCTTTTGCAAGCTCATCAAACATCATATCCGCGCCCCAAGCTTGAGCAGCTGAAAATGCAACCTTCCGCTGTTCGATACTGGTAAGATTTCTGATCGACTTATAACCTAAATCGTGATGCGCTTCCGACCATGCATGTTGGAACAAAGTTTTGATTTGGAGTTCAAAAAAATCTGGGCAGCTTTGCCGCGCTTCACCATCCGGAAGAACATCATCCGGAATATTCAGAATAAAGTGAGTTCCCACATACCCAAATGCCGAGTCATCCTCTGGTTTTTTCTCTTGGATCTCAATGTGATTAAAGTATTTTTCTATCGTCTGTTCAACTTTCTCCACATCGGAGAGATAGAAAACGGTGATTCTAGCGCCGATTTGATCTTGGATTTCACTAAATGGGTCTTTGTATTTTCGGGTTCCATCTTCGTTCGTTTTTATCGCTTTCGTTGCGAACCTGCTTGGCGATTTAGCTCTAACAGTGATTGAATCAATTCTTTCAAACTGACTAAATACTTCTTTTATGTGCAACTCGAGTTCTTTTTCAATATTCTTCAATTGATTATCGAATATTATCGAATAAGCAGTCTCTATATCAGCAACCATCATTCTAATATCTACTTCTTAGTCAAACGTTGATCAGAAATGCGGCCTGATGTTGCATATTCCACTTCGTCACCTTTCCTCTCTCGAACTGTGAAAACCTTTTCGAAATCTTCGCTGGGAGCAGTTAGTATCGCTCCGTTGTCAATTTCGACAGTCCGATAAGGCGCTTTATCCTTAAACTCTTTATGATCAAATTTGAACTTTTTCTCAAACAAGGAGGGCTTTTTGAGAAAATTTTTGATCGTCTGTTGGGTAGAATGACTGAACCCGAAGTGATCGCAAAACTCTTTGATACTGGTGTTTTTATTTTTGAATGTCGTAGGAGCTAATGTCGTTGCTGAAGCAATCTGACCTTTGACCTCCAAGTTAGGATTATTCTTGATGGCGTTTTTCAATGCAACAACTAATCTTTTTGTTCCGGCAGCCGCTGTTTCAGTAAAATCAGCATCCAAAAAATCTCCAATCCAGTAATCTGAAATATTTTCAGCTGACCCACCAGCCTGTCGATCTGTAACTTTTCCATTCCAGAAATTTGCAGCTGGATTTTTGTCATCAAGCAACAATGCCTTATATGAAGACATCCTTTTGACGAAAACTCGATCCAAAAATTCGACGTCGAGTCCCGTACTATCTACTTCAGCAAGGATTGCTTGGTCAGTAGGAAATCGAGACACGACCAACCGTTCGTTCAAGCCATAATTCCCGCTGATCAAAAAAAGAAGTCCAATTCCACTTCGATTGTCTGTCATTGACTGAAGCCGCTGAGCAATGGCTCGACCATTTTTCTTTTTTGGATCCTGTTGGTAAGCAATCATAAGGTCTCGGCAATCGTTCTGTTGCGACCCACTATTTGAGTTAAATGTAATATCGAAATCCCGCGCATCCGGCCCAGCCGAATATATTGCTTTCAACATTTCAAACAAATCGCCGGTGTTTGGTAGCTTATCCCCTGAAATAGCGGTTGCATTCGGATCGTTTTTTCCGGGATGAATTAGGAACGCATGAATCTTGTTAATTGCCACAATACTAGTCCCCCGTGTTCGACATAACGATAATAGAGTACTTTTCTCAATCAAGTAAAGAAAACAGAGGCAGATCTGGAATAGCGTAAAAGTTCGACATACTGTTTTAAGTTAGAAACCGAGGTGCTTTCAAAAATGAATGGGCTCTCCGCTTTCCTACATCACACCAAATAGGTTATATATTTTCCATTTAGCAAACCACCTCTAAACCGCCACACCTATGTGCTGCGGTCAGGATGGTCACTTTGGAAGGAGTAAAACCTATGACATTTCAGGACGAATTTATTCACCGCTTGCGGGTGGTGCGGGGTGAGGCAACGGGGGACGGTGGGGAGGATAGCGGTCCTTCGACAGGCTCAGGACGAACGGACGAGAGGGAGAGTCGTCATCCTGAATTTATTTCAGGACCTCTCGAGGCTGAGCCGGAAGATCGGGGTGTGGGGGACGGGGTCCTGAACCAAGTTCAGGATGACGATTCTATGCGGTTGCAGGGTGAAGAAAGCGCTCCGGACAAATCCGTTCGTCTCGAGCGTAGTCGAGAGACTGGTGATGGTGGAGACGTGTCTCGACTTCGCTCGACACGAACGGGTGAGGATGACGAGGACAGCTCGGTTCGGGGCGGAGAACTGACACCCCCCTCCCGCTTGCGGGAGGGGCCGGGGGTGGGCCGGAACGAAACCAAGAGTGCTGGTGCGGATACAACAGACACCCCCACCCCTAACCCAGTATCAGGTGGAACTGCCCCCGGCAGTTCCACCTGATACTCGCGAGCGGGAGGGGGAGACAACCCGCCACGACGGCTGGCACCGCGAGCTGCGCGTGAAATTCCTCGAAGCCCTCGCCCAGACCGGCAATGTCCAGGCGTCGGCCTATTTTGTCCAGCGCACCCGCCAGTCGGCCTATGACCTCAAACGGCGCGATCCGGATTTTGCGCGGGCGTGGCTGGCGGCGCTGGTGCTGGCGCGGGAGGAGGCGCAGGACAAGTTGCAGGAGCGGGCCATTGAAGGCGTCGAGGAGGAAGTCTTTTACCATGGCGAAGTGGTGGCGACGCGGCGGCGCTATGACAGCCGGCTGCTGCTCGCCCACCTGGCGCGGCTCGACAAGATTGCCGAGCAGATTCCGGCGCAACGCGGGGCAGCGCGCTTTGGCGATATGCTCGACGCGATTGGCAAGGGCGAAGACACCGCCCCGCTGATCGCCACCCCGACCGAGGAGGAACTGGCAATACAGGCCGCCGAGGCCGAAACGCACGGGAAGCCTGTGCCGGAGGAAGAAGAAGGCGAGGAATTTTACGCGGTCCGCTTCCCCGACCATGACGGCCCGCCCGACTATTATCGCATGACCCAAGAAGAAGCCGCCGAAATGCAACGCGAGGTCCCCGGCCTGACCGCAACGCCCACCGGCACCCGCGACGAGGCGGTGATCAACGCCCTGCCCTGCAACGCCGAAGCTATGCGCGCTTTCCGGCGGGACGAGGGGAAGCAGGGAAAAAATCTATAACAGTGTAAAGTTTGTCAATTTCGGGTGCCATGATCGAGTGCATTCGTGATCGAAAGCAGCAGCTTCGTGATCGAAAGCAGCAGCTTCGTCATCCTGAACTCGTTTCAGGACCTCGTGAGATTGCGCGCTGCCGGTGGAGGTCCTGAGCCGAAGGCCACCGCAAGGTAAATGAATTCAGGATGACGATTATATACGGATGCAGAGTGATGATGACCACAATAACCGTTCGTCTCGAGCGCAGTCGAGAGACCGGCGATGGCGGAAAGGTGTCTCGACTTCGCTCGACACGAACGGAAGGCGGTGATGGTGACTTTAACACCGTTCGTCCTGAGCCTGTCGAAGGACCTCTATCGACCGCAAACTGTCCTTCGACAAGCTCAGGACGAACGGGAGGGGAGTTAGCCCCTCTTCTGCAGAAGTTTCGGGTCGATCAGTCCCCCGGACTGATCTGGAACGGCCGGGGGCCGTTTCACCCGGAACTGGGTTGGGGTGGTGGAGATGCGAAAGCATCGCTCGCGTTAGCGAAAGGCGGTGGAATGGAGATGGTGAATTGGTAACGCAAACGCAGCGCTCAGAAGAAAGAAACCACCCCAACCCCTCCTTTGAAAAGGAGGGGCTTAAGTGACGATTGGTGCGAAAAGCCCTGCCGTCATTGCGAGGAGCGAAGCGACGCGGCAATCCAGTGCGTCGCTCACCTCTCTGGATTGCTTCGCTGCGCTCGCAATGACGACCAAAATCTGGCCGTTCATGCTGAACCTACCCAGCAGCAACCCCGAACAGATCATGCTCGTCGGCATCCTCGATCACCGCGTCGATGATATCGCCAACCGCAAGGTCCGCACTCACATTACGCAGGAACACATTGCCATCAATCTCCGGCGCATCGGCCTCGGAGCGCGCGGTCGCGCCAATATCGCCGTCTTCATCGGACTCACCAATGTCGTCGATGATCACCGGCAGAGTGCGACCGACCTTGGCCTGCAGCTTGGCGGCGCTGATCCGGGCGGTGACGTCCATGATCCGCTGGTATCGCTCTTCCTTGACCTCTTCGGGCAATGCTCCGTCGAGCAGATTGGCCGCAGCGCCCTCTACGGGCTCAAAACGGAACGCGCCGACCCGATCGAGCTGGGCTTCCTCAAGCCAGTCGAGCAGATACTGGAAATCCTCCTCACTCTCGCCGGGGAAACCGACGACAAAGGTCGAGCGGATGGTGAGATCGGGGCAGATGTCGCGCCAGCTCTTGACCCGCTGCAGCACCTTGGCCTCGTTGGCCGGGCGCTTCATGCGTTTCAACACGTTAGGCGCGGCATGCTGGAACGGGATGTCGAGATAGGGCGTGATCTTGCGCTCGGCCATCAGCGGGATGACCTTGTCGACATGCGGATAGGGATAGACATAGTGGAGCCGGGTCCACACGCCCTTGCCTTCCGGCGTCCTGAGCTCGCCAAGAGCGGCGGCGAGATCGGTCATATGGGCGCGGACTTCGCGGCCCTGGCCGGTCGGGCCGTTCCAGACGCGGGACTGGTGGCGGATATCGACACCATAAGCCGAAGTATCCTGGCTGATCACCAGCAGTTCCTTGGTGCCCGCCTCGACCAGCTTCTCCGCTTCGCGCAGGATCGCGTCGGGACGGCGGGACACGAGGTCGCCGCGCAGGCTCGGGATTATGCAGAAGGAACAGCGATGGTTGCAGCCTTCGGAAATCTTGAGATAGCTGTAATGGCGCGGGGTCAGCTTGAGGCCTGCATCAGGCACCAGATCGACAAATGCGCCGCGCGCCGCCGGAGCCGCCGCATGGACCGCAGTCACCACGTCTTCATATTGATGCGCGCCGGTGACAGCCAGCACATCGGGGAAGCGCTTCATGATCAGATCGGCTTCATTGCCCATGCAGCCGGTGACGATCACCCGGCCATTCTCGGCCATAGCCTCGCCAATCGCCTCGAGGCTCTCTTCCTTGGCGCTGTCGAGAAAACCGCAGGTATTGACCAGCACGACATCGGCGCCGGCATAGTCCGCCGACATGTCATAGCCGTCGCTGCGCAGCTGGGTCAGAATCCGTTCGCTGTCGACCAGTGCCTTGGGACAGCCGAGCGAAACCATACCCACTTTGGGCGGAGAAGGAATTTGGGTAGCCATAGGGCGCGGCCTTTAGGCGCAATTGCCCGGCGAGTCACGATCAATGTTCCGGAGCCCCTGCCCCGCCGCAGACCAGGCCCTGTCTCGGCGCCGCGTGCCGGGTCGGGAACATGCTCCGGCGCAGACTGCTGCCACCCGGCCGCCGCCGAATTGTCGAAACAACCGGATTCGGCTATAAGAATGGCGCTCGGCCTGGGCCGGGAAACAGGAGGAGGATCACATGAACATATTCGATGTCAACTGGATCGCGGTCGTCGTTGCCGCGCTGGCAGGCTTTCTGGTCGGCGGCATCTGGTACGGGCCGGTCATGGGCAAGAAATGGATGGGCGCGGTCGGCCTGACCGAGGAGCAGATCAAAGCGGGCAGCATGGGCATGATCTACGGCGGAGCGTTCGCCTTCAGCCTGGTCGCTTCGTGGACGCTGGCGCATACATTTGCGACCTATGCCACCGATCTCGGCTTCGGCGTCAAGGTGCTGACCGCCTTCGGCATTGCGCTCGGCTTCATCGTGCCAGCCATCGGCACCAATTATCTATTCTCGCAAAAGAGCAAGACCCTGTTCTTCATCGACGCCGGCTACTGGCTGCTCTTCTACACCGCCATGGGCGTGGTGCACGCATGGTTTGGCGAATAATTTCAAGATGTTGATAGCAATATTAGGAGATAATATGGGCCGTAAAGTCGCCGGGGTCACCAACAAATGGGAGGGAGAGGCAACGCCCGGCTCATCCTAACAATGATCGAACCGGAGAACCGTTCCACACGGGGCAAAAAAATGTCGGGAGATTGAACGATATGCCATGCCCATGCGTTGGCCTTGCATCAAATAGCGATGCAACAGCTGGAGCAACATTATGGAACTGGTCGACATATTGCGATGGACCGCGAGTATCAGCGGCATGATCGCCGCCGCCATGGTTTCGCTCAATGCAGGAGCCAAGATCAGCGGATACGGTTTTGTCCTGTTCTGCGGATCGTCGATCGTATGGGTGACCAGTTCGCTGCTCGACGGCAACAATCCGCTGGCGGTGCAGAATGTGGTCCTGCTGGGGATCAATCTGTTCGGCGTCTACCGCTACCTGTGGCGCAAGCCGAAGGCCAAGGCGGCGGATTGAACCGGGTGCTGTGGATCAGGCCCGTCCGGCGAGCGTATCGGCGATGATCCGCCACACCCTGGGGTTGAAGCCCAGGCCCATATGACCGCCATCGACGCGGATATTGCGGGCCTGCGGATTATAGATGTCCTTGGCGATATCGGGCCCGACAATGCCGTCGCGGTTGGAATAGAGCACGGTCAGCGGCTGGCTGAAGCCGATGCTGTTGCGTTCGTGGACCTCGCGCTCAAACTGGTCGAGTTTGGCCGACTTGGCGTAGCGCTGACCCGGCGTGGTATATTTGGGACCGCCAATGATCGGCGTGCCCATGGTGATCACCTCGCGCACCAGATGCGGCGACAGCCGAGCGGTCTCCCGGGCAATGATCCCGCCCAGCGACCAGCCGATCAGGGTGAATGCTTGCTCGCCATTGTCCGCGAACCGCTCCTCGGCAATCGCGGTAAAGCGCGAGACATCGCGGTCCACCGAGCCCTTGTTGCGGCCGAGCGACCAGTCGGCGACGTCATAGTTGATCCGGTTGAGAAAGCCTTCCAGCGGTCGCATCGACAATTCGCTGCCGCCATAGCCGGGGATCAGATAGACCGGCCGACCATCACCGCGCGGCGCCGTGACCAGACGCGGCCACTGCAGGCCAAAGCGCAGCAGATCGAGCGGCAGCGCCATTTCCCCAAGCTGCGCCAGCCTGTGCGGCGGGCGGAGTCCGGTGGGCATTGTTATCGGTTCGGCCATCTTCAAGCTCCTCTGGGGAGTCGCCAAGATAGTAAATTATCTCGCAGGTGCAATATGAACCAACGAACAGGCGGGTTCAGACACTCACCCTGGCCGGCCTGTCGGAACCATTGCCGGGGATGATCTCGACAATGATATCGCCAGCCTCGAGCATCTTCGCTTCGGTTTCCCAAAAGCCGATCACTGTGTCACCCCGATATATCCGCACCCCCAGCCCCGAACCGACAACTTCGTTCATTGCCATGCCGACTTCGTCTTCGGTTACCGCCCGCTGCACCAGCTTCACGCGGCCCGTGGCCGATGCAAGGTCGCTGAGATAATCGGAAATCTTGGCGCCTTCGCAACTGCCTGCGAGCAGCAAACCTGCAAAACTGACCGGATTGATAACGGTCGTCGCTCCGGCCTGTCGTGCCAGCAGTTCATTGTCCGCTGCCTTGATCGATACGCTGATCGGCAAATGATAGGCAAGATGCCGGGCGGTGAGTACGATCAATATACTGGTGTCGTCGCGCCCGGCTGAAACGATCAGCGAGCGCGCACGCGAAATCTTCACGTTCATCAAAGCATTGTCGCGCGTTGCATCGCCATTAATCACCGCGCACCCAAGCTTTTCGGCCAGCGACAAAGCATCATCCGATGTATCGATCACGACAATTTCTTCCGGCTTGGTACCGCGCGCAAGCAGTTCCTGAACAGCTTCGCTGCCGCTCGTGCCAAAGCCGGCGATCACGATATGGTCGTGCAAATTGCTTTGAATCAGTTTCATGCGCCAATTGTCCCAGGTTCGTTTGAAAACAAAATTATAGGCCGTGCCGACAAAGATTAGCACGACGAAGATTCGAATAGGAGTCACAACCAGCGCGTCGAACATCCGCGCCCTTTCGGTAACCGGCGCAATGTCACCATAGCCGGTTGTGGTGATCGAGATCATGGTGAAATAGACCACGTCTAGAAAGCTGACATCACCGTCATAACTGTCCTGCAGGCCATTGCGGTCGAAATAATGCACCGACACAGCCATGCCGATCAGGGCCAGGACGAAGGTAACTCGCCAGGCAATGTCAGCCCAGATCGGCAGGCTGGAGCGCCGCCGAAGGGTGAAATAGTCAGAAATTTTGCGATCGCTGCTTGCCATGTCCGGTTCACCCGCGCTTCGGCAGATGGATGTTCGGATCCACCGGCTTCCGATCCTTGCGGATTTCGAAATGCAGTTGCGGTTCCTGTACATAGCCGCTTTCACCAGCGAGACCAATAACGTCGCCAGCCTTGACTTTCTGGCCACGTGTCACATTCAATTTATCCGCATGCCCATAAGCGGTAACCCAGCCCGCGCCATGGTTGATCAAGATCAGACCACCAAAAACGCCGATCTCGTCGCCGCTATAAGCCACCACCCCTTCGGCTGATGCGCGAATTGGCGTACCTTTCGGGACTCCGATGTTCAGGCCATCATTGACCTTGCCGCCGCCTTTGCTGCCAAAACTGGACAGGACGTTGCCTTCCACTGGCCACTGGAACCTGCCGGAGAAGCTGGCCGGTGTAGCGATAGTCACATTAGGCGTGATCGCTTTCCGCCAATCGGATGGCTCGCTTGCAGCCGCACCATCGGCCAGCGCTGGCTGGCTGCCGGTAACAATATCGTCAATATCCAGATCAAAGGAGGCTGCACGTTGTTCGATACTTAAATTTGCGGGATCAGTGGGGGCCGTAGCCGGTAGTAGCAGCTTCTGCCCCACACGCAGAATATAGGGCTCTTCCAGCGCATTGAGAGCCACTACTTCACGCCATGGCGCGCCATAGGCACGGGCGATTGCAATACCGGTTTCTCCCGCATTCACGGCATGATACCGCCCGCCAGTGATTGTGAGCCGCTGGCCCGGATGTATGACATAAGGCTCGACCAATCCATTGGCCAACGCGATGATCTGCGATCCCGCACCTGTCTTATTGGCAATTCCGCGCAACGTGTCACCCGGCTGCACGATATAGGTACCCGATTCCACCCGCTGAGCGTTGGCGGTGACCGGACCGGCTTGCCATGTCGAAGCAGGCGCCTGTTCTGGCACGGTACCGAGAGCAGCGGGATCGGTAAGCAGCTGCGGCGCGACTGGCGGCGGGGCATAGTTGTCATGGCCCGGAGGGATGCAGGCGGTTACCGTCATGAGTAATATGAGGATCACAATATGACGCAAATGGGACCCCATCAACCAACTCCTCCCCTTCCAGAAACGCTATTAGCAACAAATGCACTGCTTGCCAGCCCCGCTTCCCAAAGCCTAGTAAATTCGCAGGATTGCGGCGCGAGATCAGAGATATAGCTTCTTCAAGCCTTCCATTGAATCATAATGGGTAAGATCCAGATGAAGCGGTGTAATCGAGACAAAGCCATCGGCGATCGCTTCCAGATCGGTGCTATGCGCAGGCGTTTCGACCATTGGTCCGAGACCGAACCAGTGATATTCAAAGCCGCGCGGGTCGCGGTTGCTGACGATCTGCAGCCGACCGTAGTCGCGTATACCCTGTGATACGACCCGCACACCCTTTACTTCACTCGCGGGGAGCGCCGGGAAGTTGATATTCACCAGTGTCCGGTGGTCCATACGTTGCTTGATCAGTGGGCGCAGCACACGCTCGCCCCACTGCACCGCTGCATCAAAGGGCACGTTTGCGCCGATATCCTCACGAGCATAAGCTTGACTGAGCGCAATTGACGGAATTCCCGCCAATGCCCCTTCCATCGCGGCCGACACGGTGCCCGAGTAGGTGACATCCTCGCCAAGATTGGCGCCACGATTGACGCCGGACAATATGAGATCGGGTGGTCCGTCTTTCATGATTTTGGCGACCGCCATCATAACACTATCGGTTGGTGTACCGTCGACCGAATATTGCTGGTCACCACGCTTGCGAATACGCAGGGGGCGGGTAATTGTCAGCGAGTGACCGGCTCCGGAATTTTCATCAGAAGGCGCGACAATCCAGATATCGTTGGAAAAATGCGATGCTACGTCGAGAAGGATTTTCATCCCCGGGGCATCGAACCCATCATCGTTGGTCAGCAATATACGCATCATCCCGGCTCCAGTTTGTCGATCCCGCCCATATAGGGCAATAATGCCGGCGGAATTGTGACAGAGCCATCCGCCTGCTGGTAATTTTCAAGGACCGCGACCAGTGTCCGGCCGACGGCAAGCCCCGAACCGTTCAAAGTGTGAACGAATTTCGTTCCCTTTTCCTCGCTGCCTGGCCGGAAACGGGCATTCATCCGCCGCGCCTGAAAGTCGCCGCAATTGGAAATGCTGGAGATTTCGCGATAGGTATTCTGGCCAGGCAGCCAGACCTCCAGATCAAAGGTCTTGCGCGCCGTTGCTCCCATATCACCTGTGCACAGAAGCACTTTGCGATACGGCAGTGCTAGCGCCTTAAGAATTGATTCCGCCGCCTCGGTCATCCGCAGATGCTCGGCATCGCTATTGTCAGGATGAGCGATCGCGACCATTTCGACTTTCTCAAACTGATGCTGACGGATCAGACCTTTCGTATCCTTGCCAGCAGAGCCAGCTTCGCTACGAAAACAGAGCGTGAGCGCGGTCAATCGTATCGGAAGTTGCGCTTCATCCAGTATTTGCCCGTTAACACTGTTTGTCAGGCTCACTTCTGCGGTCGGGATTAGCCAGTGACCTTCGGTAGTTTGAAAGGAATCCTCAGAAAACTTGGGCAGTTGGCCAGTGCCAAACATAGCCTGATCGCGCACCAGCACAGGCGGTGCGCATTCCTGAAAGCCATTCATGGTGGTTTGCTGGTCGAGCATGAATTGTCCAACCGCCCGCTGCAGTCTCGCGATTTGACCGCGCAGGAAAGCAAAGCGCGCGCCCGACATTTCGACAGCCGTTTCAAAATCCAGCCCCAGCGCCGGACCAATGTCGCTGTGTTCTTTAGGATCAAAATCAAATGTACGTGGCTCGCCCCAACGTTCAATCTCGACATTGTCGTCTTCATCTGCGCCTGTCGGGACGTCATCCGCTGGCAGATTTGGCAGCGCCGCCAGAATATTCTGTAACCGGGCGGCCAACTCCCGCTCTTGCTCTTCAACCTTTGGCATTTTGGTTTTTAGCTCGGCGACTTCCGCCATCAACGCCTGCGCCGATTCCTCATCGCCCTGCCCCTTGGCCTTTCCAATCGCTTTGGACGCTTCGTTGCGACGTGCCTGCCCATTCTGCAGCTCGGTTTTCAGAGCGCGGCTTTGCTCGTCCAGAGACAGTAAATTCTGGGCAACAGCTTCGACTCCGCGTTTTGCCAGCGCAGCGTCAAATTCTTCCGGATTTTCGCGAATATACTTTATATCATGCATAGTGAACGCCTATGCCGAGCGACTGTTTCACTTGCAAGACTGCAAAGAAAAAAGCGACCAGATTGCTCCAGCCGCTTTTTCATTAATCTCAGCATCAACTGCCTAGGCGGTAACTGCCTTTTTCCCTTTGCGGCGGCGGGCGAACAAAGCCGCTGCTGCTGCGCCGAAAAGCAACACCACTGGAGGCGCCGGCACATCCGTGCCACCGGTCGATCCGCCGGTGCTACCGCCGGAAGACGAGCTTGAACTGCTGCTCGAGGAGCTGGAACTGGAAGAACTGCTCGAAGACCCGCTTGATGTGCCACCGAAGCTGGAAGAACCGCCCGTCGCACCCGATGAACTGCTGGTAGAACTCCCACCCGAACTCGAGGAAGAGGAGCCGGAGCTGCCTGAAGAACCTGAGCTTCCATAGCCGCCACTCGAACCGTAGCCCCCACTGGAACCGTGACCCGGCTTGCCACCACTCGATCCAGAAGAACTGGATGAGCTACTCGAGGAGCTGCTTGAGGAACTACTGGATGAACTGGACGAGGAAGAACTGCTGCCCGAAGATGTGCTGGTCGAACCACCGCTGCTTGTAGAGGAAATCACTACAGTGCCACCACCGGTGCTACCACCGCCAAAAAAGCCACCAAAAAAGCCACCGCTGCTGCCGCCGCTGCTGCCACCGATGACGACCGGGATTGATCCACCACTGCTGCTTATAGGCGGAGCGGGTGGAATATATGGAGGCAGAGGTATGGCCTGCGGTACCGGGGTTTGAGCAATTGTGACCACAGACGGTTGGCAAGCCGTCACCGTTTTGGTCACGGTGCGCCGCGTGCGTTTGATCTTGCGGGCAGGCTCACCCTTTTTTATCGTACGGGCCCGAACCGGCTTCTTCTTTGACATCTTTTTGACGTAAGGAGCCGCCGGCGCCTCTGATACATGGACTGCGCCGCCGCCAATCAAGGCCCCGCCGCATGTGCAGGCGCATAATTTCGCCAAAGCCATCCGTACCGACATAATATCATCTCTCTTCCGCTTTAAGTGGCGACCAGTTCGTCGACTTTTGATGCCGACGGCCTTTTTCGCTGCTCTGAGGTACATCAGAAAGACAGAACAAATGGTAAATCACAATTGAATTAACCCTGTATCATAATGTAAAACGGAAAAATAGCTTAACAGCAGGTATCCATTATAAGTTAATGTCCCGATTTGGAACCATTCGAGATAGATTCCTTGAAAAATGGCGGGAAAATTTCGACGCCTTTTTCCACGCTTGGTCAGAACCGCTATGCATTCGAAGGCGCAAACGCATCGCTAATGCCGTCTCATTTCTGTCGAGAATTTTGCGATTTACGGATTATTCAACAAACAAATATTTTGCGCCTTGTTTCCAATAAGTCGGCTCGGTATAGGCCCGCCGTGTATATGGTCCAGCCCTCCGGATTCGGCTAGGGCATGATGTTTGGAGAGTATGTTGGCATCCTCGGTTAAAAAAGCATCCGCAAAAAATGGCGCGAACGGCGCAGATCTGGTCCTCCCAAACGGTTATGAACCGAGCGAAGACGAAGAGTTTATGAACGAGCGCCAGCTCGCATTTTTCAGGCAGGCCCTGAAAAAATGGAAACAGGAAATCATCGACGAATCCAAGGAAACTCTCGCGCATTTGCAGGACGGTCCAATTCAGGAAGCCGACCTCAATGATCGGGCGTCAAGCGAAACCGACTGGGGCCTCGAACTCAGGACCCGTGATCGTCAACGCAAGCTGACGTCCAAGATCGATGCTGCACTTCGGCGAATTGATGAAGGTGAATATGGCTATTGCCAGGTTACCGGCGAGCCGATTTCACTTGATCGACTGAAAGCCAGACCGATAGCAACGATGACCGTCGAAGCGCAGGAAGCGCACGAACGGAATGAGAAAATTTCGCGCGATCAGTGACATGATTTTCCGCTTCAGCGGAAACCTCAATATTCTGCGCATTGCGGCATCGGCGACAATTTGAACAAGCGCAAACCTGGTCATATTTCCTGCAAAAGAAACTCTGATATTAACCAAATTTGCACCTATTCTCCGTTAGTATTTCTTTTACGAGACATTCATTTACATTTACCGACTACGGGAAACTCATGAAAGAAACATTTGACGATAGTCTGAAAATGAACAGCCAAGCCTTTGGCCAGCCGAAGCGGGAGCTGGATCGCGACAGCCTGTTTCTTAAGGCTGAACTACGGTTCGTAGATGGTGATAATTGCGGCGAAGTGCGTATTCGCAATCTTTCAGCTGGCGGCCTGATGGCCGAAGCACCGGTGCAGACCAAGAGAGGCGACAAGGTCGAACTGGAATTGCGTAACATTGGGCGTGTAACCGGACATGTCGCATGGGTTGCTCAAGGTAGATTCGGCGTCGCGTTTGATCATCCAATTGATCCGAAACTAGCGAGAAAGCCTGTTGGCCAGACCAAATCCGAACTGCCCCACTACCTGCGCCAACCATCCCAAAAAAAACCTGCTTTGCGCAGAGGGCAACCTCCGCGCTAGACTGAGAGCAAAGTTCAACAATAAGCTTGATTAGAACAAATTCCCTGCATAGGACCCGTTAATCAATCGATTAAACGGGAGCAGGACATGTCTGGACCATTAGCCGGTATAAATATTGTTGAATTCGCCGGGATCGGTCCCGGACCCTTTTGCGGCATGATGCTCGCGGATCAGGGCGCAACGGTGACAGTACTTCACCGTCCTGGCGCAGCCCCGGATCCCCGTCTTGCTCTGTCCCGCTCCCGTAAATTGATCGCGATCGACCTGAAATCGGAAGAGGGCATTGAAACCGCCCGCACGCTGGTAAAAAAGGCTGACGGGCTGATCGAAGGCTTTCGCCCTGGCGTCATGGAACGCCTCGGACTGGGGCCGGACCTGTTGCTAGCGGACAATCCGAAGCTGGTCTATGGCCGAATGACCGGTTGGGGCCAATATGGGCCGCTCGCTTCGGCAGCAGGACATGACATCAATTATATTTCCATTTCAGGCGCCCTGCACGCCTTCGGACGCGCTGGTGAGAAGCCCACTCCTCCGATCAATATGGTGGGGGATTTTGGCGGCGGCGGCATGATGCTGGCCTTCGGCATGGTTTCCGCGCTTCTGCATGCTAAGACCGGAGGATCGGGTCAGGTGGTCGACTGTGCGATGACCGATGGTTCTGCCGCGCTGATGGCAATGATTTATGACTTTCACAATATCGGCCAATGGCAGGATGAACGGGGCGTAAATCTGCTGGATACCGGTGCGCATTTTTATGACACCTATGAGACGTCCGATGGTAAATTTATCTCGATCGGCTCTATTGAGCCGCAATTTTACGCAAAATTGCGGGAAGTGGCCAGGCTTGCGGATGATGTCGATTTCGACGCACAAATGGATCCTAGAAAATGGTCCGTGTTAAAGGAAAAACTGACTGCTCTGTTCAAGACCAAGACCCGCTCGCAATGGTGCGACCTGATGGAGGGAACAGACATTTGCTTTGCCCCGGTACTGTCGCTGACGGAAGCCAAGGAACATCCGCATAATGTCGAAAGGCAGACCTTTGTCGATGTTGGTGGCCTGAAACAGCCTGCACCGGCGCCCCGTTACTCGGTCACGGTATCGGACCCGCCCAAGCGTCCGGTTTGAGCCGGGGCCGTGATCCTGTCCGCATAGCGGGGCCCAATTGGCAACTGGCTGCCATCCTGCAATATCACATATCGCTTGCGCCCCTTGCGGCGTACCTCCGCAATACAGTCACGCCGAACAATGGTTGATCGGTGAACACGGACAAACAGGCTGTCCGGCAATTGACTTTCCAGCGAACGCATCGACTGGTGCACCAGAAAGCTTCGGCCGTTAAGATACAGCCGCATATAATCTCGCTCCGCTTCCACCCATTCAATATCCGAAACGATAAGTTGCAGGGCCCCCGTCCCATCCTGCACCCAAAGACGTTCAACGATATCCGGCTCCCGGTCGTTCCTGTTGCGCGCGAGATTGGCAAGGGCGCGTTCGACGGCCTCGCGCAGCAAGGTCTCCTTCACCGGCTTCAAGAGATAATCGGTGGCTTCCAGTCGAAACGCCTCGACAGCATAAGCGCTATGCGCCGTGGTAAAAATGATTTCCGGCATCCGCGGAACACCCTGGCAGAATTGCGCAACTTTGAGTCCTGACAAATCGGGCATATCGACATCAAGCAGCAGAATATCGGGCTGTCCCTTAGAGATTTTCTCCAACGCCTGACGACCGCCATTGGCCAGTTCAATTTCATCGAAAAGCCGAGTACGCACACACAGCGCCTTGAGCCGAGAACGGGCAAGCGGCTCATCATCAACAATCAGAACCGATGGCAGATCCTTGACCATTTTCAGATATCCTCGAATATCAGGGACGGATCGGGTAGAACGATGGTCGCAATGGCCATTCCGTCCTTGCTGTTCGCTAGGAACAACGATGCATTTTGACCGTATAATGCGCGCAGACGGTTCTGAATATTGGTCAGACCGGTACCAGTGCCGACGGTGCGATCATTCACTTGCCCGGCGGGGAGTTTTACCCTGCCATTATTGGCGACGCTGATGCGCAATCGATCACCCTCGATCTGCGTGGAGATGACGATATTGAATGGCTGGTCCGTTTCTGACACGCCGAATTTGACGGCATTTTCAATCAGCGGCTGGATGATCAAGGCTGGTATGCTCCAACCATTTGTGGCCGGATCGATGTTGACAATATAGTGCAGGCGTTCCGGAAAACGCATGCGCTCTATCTCGAGATAACGAACCTGCTGAGCAATTTCCTGTTCCACCGCTATCATATCCTGCGCACCACCGGTCAAAACCGCCCGCATATAGTCGGCCAAGTCGTCGACGAGTTTTTCGGCCTGCTCATTTTTTTGATCGATGATCAGGCTGCTGACCGAATTGAGCGCATTGAAAACGAAATGTGGATTCAACTGGTACCGCAGCGCCCGCAGTTCGCTCTCCCGGTTCACACGCTCCAGCTGGCGGCTGTGCGCCATCATCCGCTGCGCATTCTGACTATGCGATAAAGCGAGATATAACGCACCCCAGCTGGCCAGAATGAAATAGCGGGTAAACGCCTCGTCCAGGACATAGGCCCAGTCAAATGAAGCCAGTTCAACCGGGTCGAGCAGATAGGAAAAGTCGAATAACAGGGCATCATGGTCAAAAACTATCTGGTCGAGAATCGCGATATAATTGGCCAGGATAATCGTCGGCAGGGTAAGCATGAATATCTCTGCCGCCATGCCGTGTCGGCGCACCGCAATCAGCAAGCGGTAGAGCAGCCACGTAAAGGTGATGCAAATGCTGGTCATCAGGATACGCTGGACGAACAATGCATCTGGATGGTTCTGCGTCACATAGAAAAACCGGCTGGTTGCAAACAGAAAATAGGCGACCCAGACCCCAAAAATCGATTTGATCGCGAGATCCCGATTGACGGGAAACAACCGGTTAAACAGAGAAGAGTTTTTGGTCGCGGCCTGTTGCGCCGGTCGATTGGCAGAGTCGGGTCTCACGAAACCGAATTGCCCTCCTTTTTATTGATCCCTCTCTTTGTGCGCCAATAGGTGGCGAAACTGGCCAACCAATGACTGCCGGAATAATGCGGTGTGCGTACCGATTGTTCTCCGGAATTGCCATGCAGGCTAGCCGAAGCGAGCAGCGATGCGCGGCGCGGATCATCAGTCGAGAGCGCGGAAGCCATACCCTCCAGCGCCCACGCCCTGGAAAGATTGAGACCGTCAAGATGCACCAATTTGCCGTCGGTCGGGTCATTGACAATGCCGACTTCCAGCCAGTCATCGCTGCCATCGGTGGGAATAGCAGGCAGGAAATCTGATAGCCAGGTGGTATATTCGCTACCATCCATCACCCGCCGCATCAGGTCGGCGACCATCAGGCAGGAAGAAAGAAAATCCTCGCCCGAGGGTTCATAAGCCATGGGGCAATTCCGGTCATTGCGATGAAAGCCTAGCGCCTTGTTGCGGACCAGACTGGCCATTTCGCTATCACCGCTGCGCGCCGCCCAATCGAGAAACAATCCAAAAGCAAAAGCGGACTGATTGTGGGTCCCCAGCCGGATCGGATAAGCCAGTTTCGGCAACCACTCCTTGATATTGCTCACGATTAAAGACTCCAGCGGCTCCAGTCGGGACAGCCAAGCCTTCGCCTGCTCGGCCTTGCCGTCTTTGCCATCTGCAATCTCGCTCAGTTCGGAGGTTAGCTGCAGGAACCACGCGATACCATAAGGGCGTTCGAATCCCTTGCGGTCGGCACCTTGGAAATAGGCTAATTCGCCGGCAATTTTTTCCGCCGTAAAATTCGCCGCAAGCGCCGCAGCTATTTCTTCGTCCATCTCGGGAACAAGGCCCTGCCCCCAAAGTCGCGTCAGTAACCAGTGTCCATGAACAGAACTATGCCAATCATAGCAGCCGTAAAAGACCGGCGTCAGTTTTGCCGGCTCCGCTACATCGACCGCGCTGTTCAAGACGTGGCTGATCTTGTTGGGATATTGCTTGTTGATGCAGTTGAGCGCAATCCGCGCATAAGCTTGTTCTGCCATGCGGGGTTGAAGACTATTTTCTGCCGGATCGGGCGCGGTGTTCCGGCGCTCGAACACATCGCGATCTTGATTCGATTGGTCTTCTTCCTCCGCGACAGAGCAACCAGTCAATATTGCGATCATCAGCGCGATCAGGCCTGTTCGATAGATCATGCAACCCCCTCAAAAGATCATTTACCAATAGATACGAATTGACCCCTTGGCAAAAGACTATAGGGCAAAAAATCTCTTCCGTCATTGCCAGTTCCGGCCAGGCGAATTGCAGTGGAACAGATAATATCGCGACGCAACCCGCCATATTCCTAACCGGCAGCCCTCTTCGACATATAGCGACCATGTCACTGACCGCCAGCATCGGTCTGCTGACCATGTTCGTTGTCGACTTTGCCGATCTGTTTTATATCGCTCAGCTCGCTGACAGTTCACTGACTGCTGCTATGGGCTTTGCCGCGACGATCCTGTTTTTCGCGACCGCATTCCATATTGGCCTGATGATCGCAACCAGTGCGCTTGCCGCTCGCCATATCGGCCAGGGCGATCCGGACAGGGCCAGACGGTATCTGACCAATATTCTGGTGCTGAGCACGATGCTCATGGTGCCATTGGCAATCCTGTTTTTCATTTTCGCGCCCGATATTCTGCATCTTGCGGGTGCCGATGGCACTGCGAACCAGGCCGCAACCGGCTATATCCGGATCGTCGCACCCTTCATGCCATTCAGTGTTGCAGCCATGGTCTGTTCGGGCTTCCTGCGGGCCCATGGTGCAGCCCGGCGCGCAATGAACGTGACCCTTAGCATGGGCATCACCAATGCCATTCTCGATCCGATCTTCATTTTTGGGCTCGACTGGGGAATAAATGGCGCAGCGGTTGCAAGCGCGTGCGCCGCTGTTGTTTCTGCGATGTTCGCAATCTCCCCGATCATCAAGAGCTATGGCGGGTTTGACCGTTTTTCCCTACCCAGTTTCCGCAAGGACATTCCTCCGATCATGACGATCCTGATCCCTGCGATCCTGACCAATGTCGCTACACCGATCGGCGGTTTCATTTCCTACCGCTTCGTCGCCGATTATTCCGATGATGTGATTGCCGGCTTCGCGGTTGTTGGCCGGGTTGTGCCCGTTGCATTCTGTCTTATGTTCTCCCTTTCCGGCGCCATTGGCCCCATCATCGGCCAGAATTTTGGCGCTGAGCAATTTGACCGGGTGCGCACAACGATCAAGCAGGCGACCATATTCGCCTTGATCTACACGTTGATCATCTGGCCTATCCTGTATCTCTTCAGCGGACCGATCAGCGACGCATTTCATCTGCAGGGTGAAGGGCGCCACGTTTTTTGGCTGTTTGCCGCATTGTTGACTCCGCTATTTTTCTTCAATGGCATGCTGTTCATAGGCAATGCCGCCTGTAACAACCTGGGTCACCCAAACTGGTCAACCGTGATGAACTGGCTGCGCAATACGCTCGGCCTTCTCCCCTTTCTCTGGCTCGGTCGCGAATTTTACGGACTGGACGGGATCGTTGTTGCCCCGGCCTTTGGTGGCGTAATTTTCGGCATAGCGGGTTATATGGTTGCACAATATCTGGTGAACATGAGAGAACAACGGGCTATGTTAACCCGTTAACTTGCCAGAATATCGCGTCCCATGATGGAACAGCATGTTTTTGTTCCGCGCAGTGCGCTCAAAAATAGTCTATATCCCGCCTCCTCTGCCCGCTTGGGCCCAATCAGGTAATTTGATAACCCGTGCGAGTCCCACCGCCCTATGTCCCGCGCCTTAGCGATAACATTCCAAACTATGGACAGAGTGATTGGGCACCGGAATCGTCAATCACGGCTAACGAGAATTCAGACAAAACGGCAACCGGCTGTTCCGATACGGACTCCGAGCACCCGTCCGAGCAAACACAGCTTCGATCCTTCGCGAAACTGACGATTCGCGAACGCATGTTGACGGCGTTTTTTCTGCTCAGCCTAGTCTTGATTCCAGCAGCCATGCCGCAGTCGAGCGTCGATGCTCAGCAGGTCAATCCCAGTGATCCGGGATTGCAATCGGTCGAACGTGCAGAAGAGAATTTTGCCGGTTCCGCCTTTTATTTCATCGACCCCAATTATGCGGTCCCGCAAAATGACGGCGGTTTCGGCATCGATCCTCTGGGGACACCGGGGAGCGGATCGATTGGCAGCTTGCCGGGAGGGTCCGGCAACCAAGCCGATCAAATCTCTCCGGCACATCTCATCCAGCAAATCGCCTTTCGCGGTTCCGCCATGGACAATAGCCGAGCGCAGCATTGTCTGGCCCAGGCGATCTATTATGAAGCAGGAATGGAGCCCGATGCCGGCCAACGCGCCGTCGCGCAGGTGATTCTGAACCGCGTTCGCCATCCCAGCTATCCTGACACGGTATGCGGCGTGATCTATCAGGGTAGCGAACGGACGACGGGTTGCCAGTTCACCTATACATGCGATGGTTCGCTGCGGCGCAAGCCTGCTCGATTTCACTGGGAACGGGCGAGGAAGGTCGCTGCCGAGGCATTGGCCGGAAAAAGCTACACCACGGTCGGCACTGCCACTCATTATCACGCTAGCTATGTCTATCCCTATTGGGCACCGAGCCTGCGGTTCCTCGGGACGCTGGGCGCACATCGTTTCTACAGCTGGAAGGGCAATGCCGGAAAGGCCAGTGCCTTTAGCCAAAGATATAGCGGCGGCGAGCCCTTACCCGTCCCGAAACCACGCCGCTATGACGTGGCTAGCAATGACGCCAGGGCAGCCTCGCTAGATCCGATTGCGCTGGAACAAGCCTTTGAAGCAGGCCGAATCAAGGCCGCAGCCGAAGCAGCCCTATCTGAGAAGACGGCCGCTATGGCGGAAGACAATGCCCGCCGGCACGATCGAACTGCTCCGGCGCTGGGTATAAATGCTTCCCCCGTCTATCAGGCCCCCAATTACAGCACCGAGGCCAAGGCCAAAGGTGGTGACGAGGCTTTCGCCGGACAAAACCTGCCCGATGTCAGCCGGATCAAACCCGAATTTCGCAACAGCGGTACCTGGAAGAAAAAACCCTGAGCCTGGCCTGAAGCGCTAGTTTCCCGATGGTTTCGCTGGCAACCAACAATGGGTTTTCCTTGCCATCGCTCTTGACTCCCGCCTAAAGGCTCTCGATTTTATAGGAAACGGAACGGAGCGCTCTGATGGCGACGAATTGGACGGCAAATAGCTGGCGGGATTTTAAGGGGCTGCACATGCCCCAATATCCCGACGCTGCCAAACTGGCGGAAACCGAGGAACTGCTTGGCAGTTACCCGCCACTGGTCTTTGCCGGTGAAGCACGCAGCCTCAAGCAGGATCTGGCCGAAGTTGCCGCAGGCAAGGCATTCTTGCTGCAAGGCGGCGATTGCGCTGAAAGCTTCGCGGAATTTCATCCGAACAATATCCGCGATACTTTCCGCGTCATTCTTCAGATGGCGGTCGTGCTGACTTATGCGTCGAAACTGCCGGTGGTCAAACTCGGTCGCATGGCGGGCCAGTTTGCAAAGCCGCGTTCCTCCGATGTCGAAGTGCAAGATGGTGTCGAATTGCCCAGCTATCGGGGTGACATCATCAACGGGATCGAATTTGACAGCAATATCCGCGATCCGGATCCAGAGCGGATGGTCCGCGCCTATAATCAGGCAGCAGCCACCCTCAACCTGCTTCGCGCCTTCTCGACCGGTGGCTATGCCAACCTCAAGCAGGTGCACGGCTGGACCCATGATTTCATGGCGCGCAGCCCGTGGGCGAAGAAGTTCGAGGAAATGGCCGACCGGATCGGCGAAGCGCTGGCTTTCATGGAAGCTTGCGGGATCAATCCGGACACCGTGCCGCAATTGAAAGCTACGTCCTTCTACACCAGCCATGAAGCACTGTTGTTGCCCTATGAGCAGTGCCTGACCCGCCAGGATAGCCTGACCGGTGACTGGTATGATACCAGTGCACACTTCCTGTGGATTGGCGACCGGACGCGGTTCGAGGGCTCTGCCCATGTCGAATTTCTGCGTGGCATTGGCAATCCGATCGGACTGAAATGCGGCCCCTCTCTGACACCCGACGCGCTGTTGAAAATGCTCGACACGCTCAATCCTGCACGCGAACCAGGGCGGATCACGCTGATTACGCGCTTTGGTCATGACAAGATCGAAAGCGGCCTGCCGCCGCTGGTCCGAGCGGTAAAACAGTCAGGCCATCCGGTCATCTGGTCCTGCGATCCGATGCACGGCAATGTGATCAAGGCAGAGAGCGGCTACAAGACACGGCCGTTCGATCGTATTCTGAGCGAAGTGCGCGGCTTTTTCGCCGTTCACCGGGCAGAAGGCACGTTTGCAGGCGGTATCCATTGCGAAATGACGGGGCAGAATGTTACCGAATGTACGGGTGGCGGCGTAGCCATCACCGATGCATCGCTCGGCGATCGCTATCACACCCATTGCGACCCTCGCCTCAACGCTGCGCAGTCTCTGGAACTTGCCTTCCTGCTGGCAGAAATGCTCAATCAGGAATTGTCCGAACGTTCGCGGGAAGCCGCCTGATCATGGTAGGCAAGACAAAACCCGAACGGATGCGTCCAGAAGATTATGCGCCGGGAGAATCGCCGATGCGTAGAGGTGTCACCTACGTTCGCAAGGAAATCGTAAGCAAAGGTGTCGGATTTGGCAGCGCGCTGGCCATTGCCATCAGCTTCACCACGCACAAGTCAATTCTCTGGGCGATCATCCATGGGTTTTTCTCCTGGGCCTATGTGGTCTACTACGCACTGACTCGATAAGTCCGATCACGAAAAACCAATTCGCGTGACTTTTCCTGACCGGCTGCCTATCAAAGCCTATTGATAAATCGGCTGGAGACCGTGATGATCCGATCACTCTCATGGATATTGGCAGGCGCAATAATGGTTTCCGGTTGTGCTGGCCCGATAGAAACCCGTGTCCAGACGCATCAGGTGATAAGCGCTCCTGACCAAAAGCAGTTTAGCGTGTGGCGAATAGATGCTGTGGACAATGCTGATCTGGCGCTGGCCCGGAATATGGTCGCGGAATCGCTAGGCGAGCGAGGCTATCAGTCGTCTCCGGAGGCCTCGATTTTGGTCCACGTCGCGCTCTCGGATCGACCAGCCGATATTGCGATAGACGCTGGCGACAAGGATACCGAACGGTCAATTGCCGCCGCCAAACGACAGAAACGCTTTCAGTCCTGCAAGGATCGCGAACATCGGTTGACGGTCAGCCTCTTTGATCAGCTGCGCGGCGCCAAGCTATATTCGGGAAGCGCTGCAGAATATCATTGCAATGGCACGATAGCGCAGTCTTTGCCGTTTCTGGTCGATTCAGCCCTGTCGGGACTGGACCGCGATCCAACCGATAGCCCGCGCACTGAAATCCGTACCCGTCAGGGCATTGAATGAGTCAGCCGGCCTGATCCTCGAGCTCGGGAGCCAAGGGTAACAGCACAGTGAAACAGGCGCCACTATCGCGGCTGTTCTCCCCGCGGATGTGACCGCCATGCCGCTCCATCACCTTGGCAACAAAATTCAGCCCCAGCCCTGCACCTTTTATCGATGATTGCGCCATGCTGTCATCGCTAGCGAAACGCTCGAACAACTGGTCCAGCATCTCGGGCGAAATGCCTTTACCCTGATCGGCAATCGCGACAGAGACAAAGGGCTGCCCATCCAGTCCGGTCACCCGGATCCTTATGGTCACGACCCCGCCATCCGGGCTGTATTTGATCGCATTGTCGATCAGATTCACAAAAGAACGATAGAGGCTGGAGGGCTCACCGCTGACAAAGGCCCCCTCCGACTGGTCATCGACTTCGCACCGAATATTTCTCGCCTTGCCGAGCGGCCAGAGACTGTCAGTGGCTTCCGCAACCAGTTCCGCTAGCAATATATCTTCGCCGGCAAATTCGCTGGCGTCAATCCGCGCCAAGCCGACAAAATTGTCTGCCAGTGCCAGGGTACGACGGGCATGTCCCTCAATCCGGCCCGATGTTTCATCACCCTCATGTCCGTCAAGAAGCGCCAGAATCGCCGCCTGCGGCGCGCGCATGTCGTGGGACAGCAGCTGCAGCACTTCTTCCCGTTGCTCTGCAGCATGGGCCACCTGCGTGATATCCGCTAGATAATGGATATAGCCCTTCTGCAACCCTTCGTCCGATACTACCGGCGCACGGCGCATGGCAAAAATATGGCCGTCGAGAGAAGTAAATTCGACATAATCCTGATTTGTTGGTCGGTTCTTCAGAGCGAGATAGGCCTTCACGTCCTGAAGGTCCTTGGGCGATACGAAACGGTTGAGCATATCATCCAGCGCCAGGTCCTGCGCACCATCTTCCATCCCCGTCTGTGCCAGCTGATTGACGAAAGTGACCTTTCCTTCGCGATCGGTGATAAACATCGGATCGGGAAGATTGGTCAGCGCATCGCTGATGAAACGCCGCAAATCGCGGACATGGGAAATCGCATGGGTCAACTGTTCGGCTTGCCCCGTGATAACATCGACAGGACCGAGCTCCGGACGCATGATCGGGATCTCGATCTTTGCCCGGTGGAAATTCTGCAATTCGCTATCCATGAAATCGCTCGTCGCCTGCAACCGACGCCAGCCCCAGACTGGATATACCAGAATCACGCCCAGAAGAGCGGTTCCCGGCGCAAACCAGAAGCCGAATTGCAAAAGGACCGCACTGGCGAGCAATATTGTCAGGAGCAACGCGAACGAAACAATGATCGTGGTCCGCGGCCGCCATCGCCAGAAACCGAGCAGCAATATCCAGACCGGCAACAGCGAGAGCGCCAGATGCCGAAAGAAGGAAATCGGATGAACAAAATCATCGCGCGTCAAGGCACCATAGAGATTGGCCATGATTTCGACCCCTGCGAGAGTCCCGCCATCACCGAGCGGAACCGGATATTGATCGCCCAATCCATTTGCAGTCGCGCCGATCAATATGATCTTGTCCTGCACAAAAGCGAGAGGCACTTCTCCTCTGGCCAATGCGGCATAGGAAATGGACTGAAATCCCCCGCGTTGTGCGAAGGGCATCAGCAGCCTTTCGTCGCAATCAGCCAGCCGGTCATAAGCAGGAGACGAGCGGCCCGCGACCGAGTGATAGACTTTTTCCATCAAATGCGGCCAGGCGTCTCCCTTCCCTTTGTCGCCAAAGCACAGAGCCGCTCGGCGGACGACACCATCAGTATCGAAGACCAAGTTTACATGACCCAGACCAGATGCGGTTTCAGCAAAAGGACTAACTGGCAGTTTGACGTCATATTCTGCACCATTGCTGCCGGGAAAAACGAAATGCAGCGGCAGGAACAGGTTCGAAATATCTGCCATCGCCCCGGCCAGCGCAGCCTCGCCGTCGGGGTCACCAGATTCGCTAAGCAGAACGTCGAAACCGATCGCCTTTGGCTTGCCTTTGGCCAGTTGAGCAAAAAGTTCGGCGTGCCGTTGCCGGGGCCATGGCCATTTTCCAAAGGCCGCAAGACTGTCCTCGTCAATCTCGATAATCAATATGTCAGCTTGCGGCGCCGGCCGGCCAATTCCGGACAGTTGATCGTATATGAGATTGTCGAAGCGCGACAGACTGTCCCAATAGGCCAATGTTCCAACCAGCATGGATGCCAGCAAAGCGACTGCCATCCATTCCATGCCCAGTCTCTGGCGCAGCCTCATCGGTGATTGTGCCTTTGCGGAAAATCGATCAAGAACCGGATCCAAGCAGCTAGTTGGCCACGGTCAGTTTTTCAAATTCGGTCCATTTTTCAATCGCTTCAGGATCGTTCGGATCGCTGGAAAACTGAATTACCCCGACGCGCCAATAATATTCTCCGTCCGCAAGATCCGACAAGGTTACGGTATCCGCCGACAGGCCTACTTCATCAATGATCGGAATCGCTGTTTTGCTGTCCTTCAATATCTGAAGCCGGTAAAATCTTTGCCCTTCGCCTTCACCAAACCATTTAAAGCGATATCCGAAATCACCAGCATCCGCACTACCACCCAAAGTACTGAGCTGGCGTTTGAAGCTATAGGTTGCAGGCATGCCTTCGAACCCATCGGCAGCCAGTGCGGTGACCTTGACGAAATAGCGACCGTTGGGGATGGTAGGCACTGCCAGCACCGCTCCCTGCCCTTCTGTTTCTGCCACGAGATCAACAAAACCGGCATCGGATGCAATGACGAGACGATGACCGACGACCGAACCTATCGGAGCAATGGAAAATTGCAATTCTGCTTCTGACTGGACTTTGGCAGGTTCCAATAAATCCGGTGGAGGCAGTAATTCCGCCTTGGCGATTGCGCCTGTGACAGTAGTCGCGGCACCGGTACCGGCAGGTATGGAAATTATTCGACCGCTGTTCAGGCTGTCCCCGCTCGCAACGACCACTTCGCCTTCTACTGTTTCGGAAAAGGCAGTACCGGTTCCTTCATCAACTCTCGTGCGATAGTCAGTGCCGCGAACGGCCGAGACGGCAACTGGGGTACGAACACGATAACGGTCCGCTTTCTTTTCCAACGGTGCGACTTTCGATCGGATGCGGCCCTTGTCCACGGCAATCTCATAATCGATGCTGTCGGTGAGCAGGATGCGGCGCAGACGGGTAATCCGGACCTGACTGTTGGAAGGCAGGGAAACGCGTGATCCGTCTTCCAGTTGCAGCGTCAGGAAGCTCCGCGCTGCGGTCGTGATAAGGCTTCCCTCTACGATATCGAGCCCCTGGACCGGCGTCAGATTCCGGCCACCCGAGGCAATCGAAACGCCGCCGCGGAACGCGTTCAATTTGGCCCCACTCGGTCGGTATTTTAGCAGATATACGGGAATGCGAAGCAATTTTCCGTTCGGAATCTTCCGGGGATCGGCGATATGATTGATACGCTGAACGGCAACATAGTCTGGCGATTTACGTAAATATTTTTGTGCCAGCGCGAACAGCGTGTCGCCGCGTTTGACGACATAGGTGATCTGTTCCGTTCCGGAAGTCTTTTGCGCCGCTGTTTCGCTCGGTGCGACGGCCAAAGTGCAAATGATTAAAGCGACCAGAAGGCGCAGGCCAGGTAACGGAATCAAATCCCGGAAGTGTTCAGACACAATTACCCTCCGTTGCCAAGCGTCTCCAATCTATAGCCATAGCCGAAAACTGTAAAAATCCGAAACCCGTTTTCGGGTTTCAGTGAAAGCTTGGATCGAATACGCGAAACATGCATATCGAGGGTCCGGGTTGCGAGATGTGCATTGGTGCGCCAGACAGTTTCCATAATATAGCGCCGCGACAATGTCCGGTCACGATTGCGGAACATCAGGTCGGTCAGTTCAAATTCCTTTGCGGTCAGGGCAATTTCCTTGTCGCCATGCTTGACCGTCTGTTCGATACGATTGAGCACATAGTCACCATATACAGCGGTCGCTTCCATAGCCGACGCACCGCTGTTTCTGCGCAACAAGGCATTGATCCGGGCAGCGATGACATTTTTGTCTTCCGGCTTGGTAATATAATCATCCGCGCCGGCATTGAGGGCATCGCTGATATCCTGTTTCGCCGTTCGGCTTGTCATCATGATGACGGGCGGACGATCTTCAACCGCGCTTTCCATCCATTCCAATATTTCCATGCCGTTCTTGCCGGGCATGTTCCAGTCCAGGATTACCAGATCAAACGTATCACGCAGCAAGGCGTTGGACAGGGACCTCCCGTCGGGGTAGCCGGCATAGACATAGCCCTGCCCTTCCACAATTTTCCCCAGAAATTCGATTATCGCCGAATCATCATCGGCTATTGCTACACGCATTTAAACTCTCCTAGCGGCAATCCGCCCTTGTTATGGCAATCTCTGCTTTTCCGGCGATACTATGATTTGCGTTTTACTATCATTTACAGGAAATTTACCAGAAATACGATTTTCTATTTACAACCATTTACATATAAGCTTCTTGAGCTAAGGAAGAATTGCGGCTCAACGCCGCTTTCAAAGCCGCTTTTTCGGCGAAGATAATGATCAAACTGCCAAAATGTTTCGCAACAGCGACAAGCCATTAAAATTCCCAGTCAAGCTCTAGCCTGAATTGGATATCCGGCGTTCTGTGGGTCAACGGAGCAAAGATCGACAGTTCGAACGCCGGTATAGGGCTGCCTTCTTCGCCAGCAGCGCTAAGCACGGGGCCCAGCCAATGACGACCCTTTGCTTCGCCAGATATTTCCCCGCCTGCTTCCAAACCTAGCGAGAAATGATTCCCTATCGCGTGATCGAACCGGCCGACATAGCTAGTGGAAAGTTCTGACCAGTCGCCTGGCTCCGCCGACAGCACCAAATTTGCGATCACGTCTATCTGGTCACTTTTATGCTCGGCGATAAAATAGGTTTCAAACCCGACATCGCTTGAGCGATCAAAGATCACCGCGCTCTGGATGCCAAGTCCAACGGCGGCATTTTCGGGGCTAATAACAACCAGTTTCGCCTGCACGCCCACTTCGGAAAGTTGCAGTGCTTCGCCAGCTTCTTTTTCAAACTCGATTTCCAGGCCAACGGAAAGCGCCTCGCTGACCCCATATTCTATCGTCGGCGCGATCTTCCACTCCCCTTCTTCTCCGTTGCTTTCAGGAACAAATATTGTCTGAAATTCGAGCTCGAATGCGTCTTTTTCTATCTCCAGACCCTCCGCCTGATCTACCCGTCCTTCTCCGGCAAAGGCCGGGTACGGGCTCAACAGCAGGACAAACGCCAGCAGGGGCAAGCTCTTCAGTTTCAGGAACATAAAATTATGCCGCTTCGTCGCTGCGCGAAACGCTCAACTTGCCTTCTGCAGGAACACCAATTTCTGGTCCGCTATAGTCGGGCAGCGCATTTTGCGGGCTGTGGCTCGGACGACCATATAAAAAGCCCTGACCAATGTCGCATCCAGAATCCATCACACTTTTCGCATTATCGTAGGTTTCCACTCCCTCGGCGGTAACCTGCAGTCCCAGGTTGTGCGCCAGCGCCGTCACAGCGCGGACGATCGCCTGCGACGCGGAATTTGTTTCAATGCCATGAACAAATGACCGGTCGATTTTCAACTTGTCGAAAGGCAGTTCCGACAGATGGCGGAGGGAAGAATATCCGGTTCCAAAATCATCAAGCGATATGTTTATACCCTGGTTTTTCAACGAGATGATCACATCGCGCGCGACGGCAAGATCACTTACCAGTGCGCTTTCCGTTATCTCGATTTCCAGACGGCCCGGTGGCACCCCGACATCGAGCAAAGTTTGCAATATGCGTTCCACAAGCCACTCATCACCAAATTGCACAGGAGAAAGATTGACGGCGAAATGTATCTCTGCAGGCCATTTTTTTGCTTCTGTTGCTGCGGCTTTCAACACCACGAAAAACAGATCGGATATGAGGCCGGTTTCCTCGGCGATGGTGATGAAATCATTCGGCATACGCCAGGTGCCATCTTCCATATGCCACCGGGCAAGAGCTTCAAAACCGAGTATTTGTCCATCACAGAGATTAACCAGCGGCTGGAAAAAGGGTATAATTTCGCCGTCGAGAATAGCCTTGCGCAAATCGGTTTCGATCTTGGCCCGTTGAATTGCCGCGTGCTCCATCCCCGCCTCGAAAAAAGCGATCTCATTGCGACCGGAGCCCTTGCAGCGATACATGGCTGCATCAGCCTGCGACAACAGGCTATCTATCGGGGTATCCGGGACATCGGTAGTTACGACACCGATGCTTGCGCTCACTACAACCGTTAAATCGCTCAGCATGAACGGCTTTTCAAAAACCTCCGACAGGGTCTCAACCTTTCGTATCAGTTGATCGCCTGCAGATATTCCGCTGAGCATCACGCAAAATTCATCGCCGCCGATCCGGCTGATCATTCCGTCGCGGCCCACTGCGTTTTTCAGTCGTTCGCCAACCGCTAGTAATAACAAGTCCCCGGTTTGATGACCATATAGGTCGTTTACCGGTTTGAACCGGTTCAGATCGATGGCAAGCAATGTCACTGGCGCGCGGTCAGCTTGTTTCAGCGCTGATTCTATCTCTATAGTCGCCTTCCGGCGATTGGGTAGCCCGGTCAGCGGGTCGTGCAAGGCCATTTCATTGGCTTGCTTTTCGGCCAAGAGCCTCAGCTTGAGTTCTTTCTTTGCCTCCGAGAGACGACGCATAGCGAAAACGCCCAGCGCGATCGGAAGCAGAAGCAACCCGGTCAGAGCTTCGTCAATTTCCCATTCCTCATGCTGCTCGACAAATTCAATAACGTGATCAAATGCATCAAGAGCGAACGAAACACCCAGAATGACCAGATAGAAAACCAGGATAATCGCCAAATCGCGGCGCGGCGCATATTCCTTTGCGCGCAAAATTCTACGTAAATCCAAAGACTGCTCCCGATGCCGTGGCAATTCGTGCCCGGCCATCTAATGTACGGCGCAAACCACACAAATTAAGTCTTCAGGAACTTCCCACATTAGTCGAGCCAGCCCAAAGACTGACTGCAAAGCAGCGGGAGTAGCCTATCGGCTTTATCATATAATGAAAGTTGGTTGGGGTGGCAGGATTCGAACCTGCGCATGGCGGCATCAAAAGCCGCTGCCTTACCACTTGGCGACACCCCAATAGATGCGGGCCTGATTCTGGTCGGCCGCGCTGGTGAACGGGCCTATTATCCAGTTTGCCCGCAAGGAGCAAGAGGCAGTTATAACTAAGCTGCGAACAGCCGTTTGACCCAGCCATGATCATCCGGCGCAACCCCGCGCTGGATATCAACCAGACGCCGCCGCAATTTTTCGGTCAGCTGACCCGGGCCGCCGCCGCCAATGGTAAATTCACCCTCGGCGGATTTGACGGTACCGACTGCCGTGACAACCGCTGCGGTGCCGCAGGCGAAGGTTTCGATCAGCTTGCCGCTGGCGGCGTCGGCTTCCCATTGATCGATTGCATAGGGCTCTTCGACCACTGTCAGGCCTTCTTCACGGGCAAGGGTAAGGATCGAATCGCGGGTAATGCCGGGCAGGATTGTTCCGCTGAGCGGCGGCGTGATCAGTCTGCCATCGTCCATGACAAAGAACAGATTCATGCCGCCCAACTCTTCAACCCATTTATGCTCTGCAGCATCGAGGAACACGACCTGATCACATTCTTTCTTGATGGCTTCGGCCTGGGCAACCAGGCTGGCAGCATAATTGCCGCCGCATTTGGCTGCGCCGGTACCGCCTGGCGCTGCGCGGCTATATTGTTCGGAGACCCAGATACTGATCGCTGATGCGCCGCTCTTGAAATAGCCGCCGGCCGGGGATGCGATGACGAGATAGAGATATTCCTTGGCCGGGCGAACACCGAGAAAAACTTCACTCGCGAACATGAAAGGCCGCAGATAAAGCGAACCACCCTCAACCGACGGGAACCATTCGCGGTCAATATCGACCAGCGCCTCGACCGAATCGAGAAACAGCTTTTGCGGCAGTTCCGGCATCGCCATCCGTCGTGCTGACGCCTGGAACCGCTTTGCATTTTCCTCGGGGCGGAACAGCGCCGTGCCACCATCGGCGAGACGATAGGCCTTCATGCCTTCGAAAATTTCCTGCGCATAATGCAGCACCGATGATGCGGGATCCATCAATATCGGCTCGCGTTTGGTGATCCTGGCATCGTGCCAGCCATCGGTTTCCGTATAGCGGATCATGGCCATATGATCGGTGAACAATGTTCCGAAGCCCGGGTTCTCCAACAGGCGGCTCCGCTCGCTGGCAGACACTGGCGTGGCGCTCGGCTCGAGGTTGAATTCCAAGTTTTTCATATCTGCCATATCCTGCCGCTTTCGCTGTGAATCATGCCGACAAATGGAAGAATTGGAAGCATAATCCAATTGTCTTGCAATCCCCTAATCAGCCTGTCAAGATACGTCAACATGACTGACGTATCTCGCCCTGCCATATCTCCCGGAGCGTCGCCGCTTTTTCTGCGCGAGGACGAAATCCGCCGAGGCATCGAGCTGCTCTATTTCGGCTATACCAGACTGACCAATGCTATTGATCAGGAACTCGGCAAGCAAGGTCTGGGCCGGGCCCACCACCGGGCACTATATTTCATCGCGCGGCAGCCCGATCTTACCGTCGGAGAATTGCTCAAATTGCTGGCGATCACCAAACAGTCGCTCGGCCGGGTATTGAAGGAATTGCAGGACCGGGATTTCATTCTGACATCCCCCGGCGTCATCGACCGTCGACAGAAATTGCTGCGTCTGACCGAAAAAGGGGCCGGGCTGGAAGCGGAGCTGTTTCGCAAGCTGCGCGAGAAGCTGTCTTCCGCTTATGTTTCGGCCGGACAGGAATCGGTAACCGGTTTCTGGCATGTCCTGGAAGGCCTGGTACCCGAAAGCGACCGGAAAATGGTCTTCGACTTGCGCGGAGACAACGGCTGAGGCCAGACTTGACGGTGACCTGTTAGCGGAGGATCGTCAGGCCTTGGCTCAGGCTTCGCCGGCGGTATCGACCATAGCATGTTCGATCGCATCCTTCGGGCTCTTGTCGCTCCACAAGACAAACTGAAAGACCGGGTAAAAACGCTCCCATTCTTCAATCGCCAGATCGACGATCGTCTGTGCCTGATCCAGACCCAGCATACCGCTGCCACCGAGCAGGGTAGCATGGCGAAACAGCAGGACATTATTGTTCGACCAAAGATCGAAATGTCCCAGCCAAAGCTGCTCGTTAATCAAGCCAAGCGTCTCGTAAATAACAGCCGTCTTTTCCTCTGGAACCCGGATTTCCGGTAACAGCAGGATTTGCAGGACATGATCCTCATTCCGCCAGATGGCGCGAAGCTGATAACTGGTCCAGTTGCCCTTTATCTCGACCGACAGTTCGTCATCGCCGACATGATCAACCGACCAGCCGCGCGCTTCGAAAAAGGCTGCCAGCATGTCCACGGGCGGCGCTTCATCCTGATCAAGCTCTTCCCATTGGTCGTCAAGCATCGCGGTTCCAGATCCTTTGCAGATAATTGCCTAGTGGCCCACTCGCTGGATCAGGGCAAGGCAACCGGACGCCGGCCCTCACATTGTTTGTGGGAACGCTGTGGATAATGAACGGTGATTGGGCGCTGTTCAGGCTGGTGATCAGCTGTCGGTTGTGGGAGCCGATGCCTTGCGTGCGGCCGCTTTGGGCGCTGCAGGTTTACGGGTGGCCGCGCGTTTCGCCGCCGGTTTCTTGACCGGGGCGGCTGTGCCCTTTTCAAGCGCATCAAGGCGCTTCTTCAGCGCATCAGCTTCGGCCCGCGCCTTGGCAGCCATTTCCTTCACCGCTTCAAATTCGTCACGCGATACAAAATCCATGCCGCCGAACCATTCCTTGGCGCGTTCGCGCGCACCGGCTTCGGCTTCCCGGCCGACGCCAGCCACGGTCCCGGCAAGTCCGTTCAGGACCTTGGATATATCATCGAAAAAGCGGTTCTGGCTCTGCATTTCATTAAACTCCGTCATGGCCCTTCCGGGCCGAAAAAAATATTGCCCTATATCTGGGTTCTTGCCGCCGGAACCACAAGGGTTTCCGCACTCGGATTCAACCATTCGATCTGCTTGTTGAGGATTGCCGCAAAACAGAGCCACGCGAGATAGGGGACGAGCAGCCATGCAGCGGCCTTGCGGATCCGGCCAAAGACGATTGTCGTCATCAGCGCCAAGACGAAGATGATCGCCAGAAGCCAAAAGGCAGCGGTAACCTGGTGCATGCCGAAAAACAGGATGGGCCAGAACAGGTTAAGTGCATATTGGACAAGATAAAGGATGATTGCCAGGCCGCGCAAAGGCGCTCCACGGGCATGCAGAACCATCGCGAAAGCCGTACCCATCAGTGTATAGAGCACAGCCCAGGCCGCACCGAAAGCCCACCCCGGTGGCTGCGCCGTCGGCTTGGCCAACGCCTGAAACCAGCGGTTTTCCTCACCGCTATTGGCAAATTGACTGAAGGTGAAACCAAGAAGCACGGTAATCGGGACGATGAACAATATCCACCGCAGCAGGGACATTCGAAGCTGACCTTTTGAAGCAATCTGATTCACAGGCAGCATCCTTGATCGAAAAATTAGACGAATCGTCGGGGACAAACAGGCCCGAAACCCTTATGCTTTTAACAATTTCTCGGCATTTGGCCAGCGTTAAGCCATTGTAATTCCTAGATCGGAAAATCGGCAAAAAATTCTGGTCACCCTTGGTAATTTCGGCTTCATCGCCATGTTGGCTGGACGGCGGGATTTGGATGAACACCGGACAAAGCTTTGATTGTGACAAATTGGACGGGCTGCTAGGCGCTTTCTCATGAACGATAAAACCAATTCCGTTGAAAAAGACACCCCTCCCGCACCGCTCAAGAAAATCGGCAATTTGCGGATGGTGTTCGATCGCGCCGTCGCTTATCCGAAGCAAATAGCCTTTGCGTTGCTGGCACTTTTTGTCTCCGCAATGGCGACGCTGGCGATACCCGCCGGCTTCAAAACCATTATCGACAAGGGCTTCATGGCCGGGAACGGGGATATCGCTCCCTATTTCCAGGGTCTTCTTGGCATAGTCGCGATACTGGCAGTCGCGACGGCATTCCGTTTCTATTTTGTCAGCTGGCTTGGCGAGCGGGTTGTTGCCGACCTGCGGCTTGCGGTACAGGCCAATCTGCTGCGTCTCGCGCCGGGATTTTTCGAGGAAAACCGGCCATCGGAAATTGCCTCGCGCATGACCTCCGATACCGCGATTATCGAACAGGTAGTGGGGACCACCGTGTCCGTCGCCTTGCGCAATATCGTGATCGGCATCGGCGGGATAATCTATCTCTTCACCCTTGCCCCGGCGCTCACCGCAGGACTGCTGCTGGCTATTCCGGTGATCATTTTGCCGATTGTGTTCATCGGCCGGAAGCTGACCAATGTGTCACGGTCGAGCCAGGACCGGGTGGCCGATGTCGGCGCGATGATTTCCGAAGTGCTGGGCGCGATGAAAATTGTCCAGGCATTCGGACAGGAAAAGCGCGAGCATGAACGATTCAGCGGCGCAGTCGAGTCCACATTCGAAACCGCCAAGCGCCGGATCCGGCTGCGCGCGGCGATGACCGCCATCGTGATCGGTCTGATCTTCACCGGCATCACCATGTTGATGTGGCGCGGTGCAATCGGCGTGGCAGAGGGAAGCATTTCCGGCGGTACCATTGCAGCCTTTGTGATCACCGGCGGCCTGGTAGCAGGGGCCTTTGGCGCCTTGACCGAAGTCTATGGCGATCTGTTGCGCGGCGCCGGAGCCGCGGGCCGGCTGGCCGAATTGCTGTCCGAGAAACCGGGCATTGCGGCCCCCGAAAATCCGATTGCCCTGCCCGTGCCATCGCGCGGCCAGATCGCGTTCGACAATGTCACATTTTCCTATCCGACCCGCCCGGACACGCAGGCGCTAAGCAATTTTTCCCTGACGGTGTCGCCTGGCGAGACGGTCGCCGTGGTCGGACCGTCCGGGGCCGGAAAATCGACTCTGTTCCAACTCGCCCAGCGTTTTTACGACCCGCAGAGCGGCTCCGTGCGCATTGATGGCGTCGCCCTGCCCTCGGCCGATCCGGCTGAAATCAGGCAGCGTATGGCACTGGTGCCTCAGGAAACCGTATTATTTGCCGCATCGGCCCGCGACAATTTGCGTTACGGCAAATGGGAAGCGACCGACGAGGAAATCTGGCAGGCAGCGCGCGTTGCCAATGCGGAGAAATTTCTCCGCGCCTTGCCCGACGGTCTGGACAGTTTCATGGGCGAAGCGGGAACCCGGCTGTCCGGCGGCCAGCGCCAGCGTATTTCGATTGCCCGCGCCCTGCTCCGCAACACGCCGATCCTGCTGCTCGATGAAGCCACGTCGGCGCTCGATGCGGAAAGTGAAAAGCTGGTGCAGGACGCGCTTGATCATCTGATGCAGGACCGCACGACGATCGTCATTGCCCATCGCCTGGCGACCGTACGGTCGGCCGATCGCATTATCGTGATGGATGAGGGCAAGATCGTCGAACAGGGTGACCATGACAGCCTGATTGCCAGGAACGGCCTCTACGCCCGACTGGCTGAGTTGCAGTTCAGTAGTGCAGAGACAAGCTCGTCCAAGATAACCGTCTAGAGACGGGACCGGTTAGAGCCACCTGCTGGGGGCACCGGCCAGATGTCATTCCGGCAACAGCGCCCGCGATGAGAGCTTATTGCCTTTGCTAGGAAGCTTTGGTCTGGGAACAAGGCAAACTAGCTATCCGCAAGATGTGACGGATATGGCGCGGGGCAATGACCGTGGCGCCTGCTATAGCACCGTCAAAGCAGTCCTTTCCGGTCACCTGCAAAGCCCCTTGGCACCAGATCAGCGGCACCTGTCCGACAGGTCCTGACCCCAATATTCTCTACGCTTCGCGCATAAAAAAGGGGCCGCGACAGGATATCGCGGCCCCTTTTTTGTTTCTGTTTGTCGAACCTAGTTCGGTGGTCGCTTGGCTTTATTGAAGCTGCCATATTGTTCGTTGCCGACGAAGCCGAATTTGGTCACGCCGCTGTCCTTGATCACCGCCAATGTCCGGTCGGTGGTCAGATAGGCGCTCAACGGATCGGGCTGGAACTGCAGTTCCGGTTCCGGAACCATCGATTTCGTCTGTGCCAGATATTGTTTGACCTGATTCAGCGTAACCGGACTGTCATTCCAGATGACCTGATTGGTTGCCGTAATCCCGAGACGGTTTTTGACCGGATCGACCGGAGGTGGGTCCGATGGACTATCGTCCGACACCGGCAAATCGATTTTCACCGCGTGTGTTTGCACAGGGATTGTGATGATGAACATGATGAGAAGAACCAACAGGACGTCGATGAGCGGCGTCGTGTTCATCTCCATCATTGGCTCGCCATCATCGCTTCCGCCACTCATTGCCATTCGTGCGTCTCCTTAACCTTAAATAACTCTAAGCTGTCGGACTATTCGACAACAATCGGTGTGGACAAAAAGCCCACTTTCGCAAAACCAGCGCGCTGCATCGTATAGATTGCGCCGCCAATGCACTTGTAGGGTGTGTTGATGTCACCACGGATATGAACCTCTGGCATATCTTCCGGTGTCATGTTCTCGACCCCACCAAAGGATTCAATCTGATCCTCCAGCTGCTTCACCGCTCTGGTGACCAGGTCGTTGGAATCAACCGGGATGGTGTTCCAGTATACCCGGCAGTTGCCGCCTGGAGTGGCGCCTGAATATCCTTCTTCACCCGGGTCACGTCCTGCGGCATCCGTCGTCGTGATCGACAGCAGCACATTTTCGCGCTTTGTCGTGGTCACTTCAAATGGAAGCACCGGAAGTTCGAGCTTCACAGTCTGGATAACCACTGGAACCGCGATCAGAAAAATGATCAGCAGGACCAGCATAACGTCCACGAGTGGGGTAGTATTAATGTCGGATAGAGGAGTTTCCTCTCCGCCACCGCCCCCAACATTCATCGCCATAGGATTTTATCCTCTCAAAACTAAACCATCTGAAGGGAGCGAAGGCCCCCTCGTCGTGCGTTGGCCGGGTTGCTTGCCAAAGATCTGGCTGACAACCCGGCCCCCGGCTTATTTCTTTGCGGCGGGTGCAACCGGCTTTGCAGCAGGTTTCGCTGCAGCGGCAGTTGGCGCGATTGGCTTAACGCCACCGTCGGAAGCCATATAGCCCAGAACGTCATTGGAGAATGCAGCCAGCTGTTCGGAGATACGCTTGTTGCGTCCCTGCAGCCAGTTGTAAGCCAAAACGGCTGGAACAGCAACGCCAAGACCCAGAGCGGTCATGATCAGTGCTTCACCAACAGGACCAGCAACGGCGTCGATCGATGCCTGACCGGCGATACCGATTTTGATCAGTGCGCGATAGATACCGATAACCGTACCGAACAGTCCGATAAACGGCGATGTTGCACCAACAGTAGCCAACCATGGCAGGCCGGTTGCGAGCTTGGATTTGATTAAATCCTGCGACCGTTCGATCGATCCGTGCAGCCAGTCATGCGCTTCAACCGGGTCGGTCAGTTTCGCGTGATCTGCATCAGCCTTGATCGCGTCATCAACGATTTGACGGTAAGCCGAATTCTTGTCGAGTTTCGCGGCGCCTTCCTTGAGGGTACCCGCACGCCAGAAAGTCGAGCGCATTGCCTGGCCCTGCTTCATGATCTTGTTCTGTTCGAAAAGCTTCGAAAACAGAATGTAGAAAGACGAGACAGACATGATCGTAAGAATTGCCAGGACAGACCATGCGATAACGCCGCCCTGCTCCATGGCTTCGACGAAACCGAAAGCGTTTTGTGGTGCTGCGGAACCAGCGGCCAAAATTTCAATCAACATTTTAACATTCCCCTCAGGATAAACTATTTGCAATAAAACTGTTGCGGGAAGGGCAATTTGGAATGCCCTCCCCAATTTACATTATTTTGGTATCTGCCAACGAACGGCGTTGGAATAATAGCCAGTTGTTGGCTCGCCTCTCGAGTCCAGAGAAGGTCTGAACCGTGCGCGCCGCGTTAGGTTTTTGCAGGCAGCTTCATCCAGATCAGCATGGCCGCTAGAACCTGTGATCTGACAATCGGATACCCTGCCATCGGCGTTTACGGTCAACCGGAAACGAGTGGTCCCTTCACGTTCTTCACGCAGAGCCCGCGAAGGATAGTCATTCGCATTGGCCCAACTCCCCGGATTACCACGAGGCTCCGGATTCGCCCGTTGTGGCGGAGGAGGAGGTGGTGGTGGCGGCGGAGGCGCAACCACTGGCGCTGGTGGTGGTGGCGCGGTTGGAACCGTCCGTATCACCGGCCGAGGAGCTACCACAGGTGCCACGATGGGCGGTGGTGTAACCACTGGTGGCGGCTCAATCGGCTTTTCCGGTGGTGGTGGTGGTGGTTCCTCCGGCTCTTCCGGTGGTTCTTCCTCATCAATATCAATCATATCCAGTTGCGACGCAACCTTCTTGACGGCAGTATAGGCTAGCCCGGTGACCAGCGCATAGCCAAGTAACAGGTGAATGATTACGACAAGAACGATCGATATGATCTTGTTCGAACTCATCTCTTGGTCAGCATAAGCCATTCAGAAATGTAACTCCTTTTTCCCCATCACAAGGTAGTATACTTCATCACTGAAGTTCCAGACAAAGAGCGAGAGGCTTGGAAAACCATCGCGACCCTTATTATCCCCATGACAACTTTTCGTTCGCTTGAAAGCCATCTTAAATTTGTTTTAACGTGCTAGTTCCAGACAGGCAATCGCTTTGTTGGTTCAGGGACGATTAAGCTGTTAAAGACCCACAATAGGGCCTAAAACCCGGCATCCTTTAACCCTGTTTCAGAGATAATCATGCGCTCTTTGTTGATGTTCGCCTTCGCCCTGTTTTCCACCCAAATCGGGGTATTTCCAGCTTTCTCACAGGCCATGGATCAGAGCGATCCACTGCAATATGCGGACATCGCCGACCTCAGTTCGGATGCACCGCTTATTATTCACCTGACGGTTAAAGACGCAATAAAAGTCGATCCGGCCCGCGTGCCAAATGCCCCTCCGGGAACGCAACGCTTTTATATTGTCGCATCGACCAACGCGCTGATTCGTGGTCAGGGCGGGATTGGCGAAACGATTCGCTATGTCATCGATCTGCCCCTTGACGAGCACGGACGGGCTCCGAAAATCAAGAAGAAATCGTTCATAATATTTGCCCGTCGCCCATCGGGCAGCGGTGGTGACAATGTCCAGCTGGTCGCCAAGGACGCACAGGTTGACTGGACGCCCGAACGCGAACAGCGGGTCCGTTCGCTGGTCCGCGAGCTGGTCGCTCGCGATGCGCCGCCGGCAATCTCCCGGATCGCAAGTGCCTTTCATGTTCCCGGCACCATAATCGGAGAAGGCGAAACCCAGATATTCATGGAAACGGAATCCGGCTCACCCGTTTCGATCACCGTGCTAAAACGTGATGGCCAGCGGAAATTCTGGGCCGTCTCGCTGGGCGAGATAGTCGACGAAGCAGCGCGCGCACCAGTGAGGAACAGCCTGCTCTGGTACAGGATGGCCTGCTTCCTTCCCCGCCAGTTGCCGGCCGCGGCATTGGCAGGCGATTCACCGACCAATGCCCAGCAGGCGCGCAGCGATTATCAGATGGTGCTCAATGATCTCGGCAACTGCCCAAGATCACGACGCCCCTGACTGCGCAGAACTAGTTCTGGCAATCGCCAAGGGCGGCGCTAATAAGACGCCAACAATCTCACCTGAAACGCAAAGAGGCAATGACCATGACCGCTCCGCTACGCATCGCGCTCGCAGGACTAGGCACCGTCGGGACCGGAGTTATCCGGCTCATCGAAGAAAATGGCGCAATGATCGCGCAGCGGGCCGGCCGGCCCATTGTTGTCACCGCCATCTCTGCCCGCGACCGCAACCGGGACCGTGGCATCGATCTGACCGCCTATAACTGGTATGACGAGGCCGAAGATCTAGCGACAGATGATAAGGTCGACTGCGTTGTCGAACTGATCGGCGGCGCCGATGGCACTGCGCTGAATCTCGCGCGCAAAAGCCTGGCCTCGGGCAAGTCATTCGTCACCGCCAACAAGGCGATGATCGCACATCACGGCATGGAGCTGGCCAAGGCCGCGGAAACCGCAAATCTCTCACTGCGCTACGAAGCGGCAGTTGCCGGAGGAATACCCGTGATCAAGGGGCTGCGCGACGGTGCGTCGGCGAACCGGATCGAACGGGTCTACGGCATTCTCAACGGCACCTGTAATTACATTCTCACCGCGATGGAAAAACACGGACATGCTTTTGACGACGTGCTGAAGGAAGCACAGGAGATCGGCTATGCCGAAGCCGATCCCAGCTTTGACATTGATGGTGTCGATGCAGCCCACAAGCTCGCCATCCTGGCGGCCTTGTCCTTCGGCAAGGCGCTCGACTTTGAAGGCGTCGAGATCGACGGCATCCGCCATATCATGGCCGCAGATATCGGTCAGGCCAAGGCTCTGGGCTATCGCATCCGGCTGCTCGGCATGGCCCGGATCGATGACGGAAAATTGTTCCAGCGGGTCAATCCCTATCTGGTGCCCGAAAGCCATCCGCTCGCCCATATTGAAGGCTCCACCAATGCAGTGGTTGCCGAAGGCAATTTTTCCGGGCGCCTGATGTTTCAGGGCGCCGGCGCTGGCGAAGGCCCAACCGCCTCTGCGGTGGTCGCTGACCTGATCGATATTGCCCGCGGTGATGCCGGCACGGTATTCGCCGCGCCCGCCAGCAAAATGGAAGCGTGCGAGCGCGCCGAGAGCGGCAACCGGATCGGCAAAAGCTATGTCCGCTTCATCGTCACCGACAAGCCCGGCGTATTGGCGGAAATTACGGCCGCCATGCGCGATGCAAATGTGTCGATCGAGAGCCTTATCCAAACCGCGAAAACCGATGAAGGGTCAGTGCTGATCTCGATGGTCACCCATGACAGTCGCGAGCGCAATGTTTCGGAGAGTCTGGCGGCCCTGTCGAGTTCCACCAGTTTGCAGGCCGCTCCCGTGGTGATGCATTTGCTCAGCGATCAGGACTGATCAGTCGCCGGACGACGGTGCGAGCGGCCTGATCATCGCCTGTTTGACGTAATCCTCGTCCGGTAAATCCGGGTTTACGGCCTGAGCAATACGACCGGCTGCGCCTCCCACTCCACCACCACTTCCGCCGAAACTGACACTGAGCACCGACAGGCCTTTGAAGCAGTTGCGTTCGTTCATGGTCACATAACAGCGGCCCTGCTGGATAATGCCGGGGTTGGCCCTGGGAAGCAGCTCGCGAATTCTTTCACCCGGCTCTGCCGTCAATTCGGGATATGGCAACCGCTGCTGACGATCAATTTCGGGAGTTCCGCACACCACAATCTCGTCCGTCGAACGGAAAAGAAGGCAGCCTTCCGCATCAACAGCGGCCAATTGCCTGGCATTGTCCAACAGCTGATGGGTGCGATCACTCGGCTCTATGGATTGACTCAGTACAGCCGACGGTATCAACAAAAGGATCAGGAAAACCTGTCTCGACATTGCAATATCGCTCCCCTATCGAGAGTTCAAAATTACCCCATTACAGAAGGATTAATCGATATCATGCCCAAAGCAAGCGACATATTGGACCGCGTACTGGTTATGGAAATGGTACGCGTCACCGAAGCGGCGGCGATATCGGCAGCCGATCTGATCGGTCGCGGTGATGAAAAGGCAGCGGATGCTGCTGCTGTTGAAGCGATGCGCGCGGCGCTGAACGAGCTGGACATATGCGGCACCGTAGTGATCGGCGAAGGCGAACGCGACGAGGCTCCAATGCTGTTTATCGGGGAAAAAGTTGGACGCGGCTGTGAAGGCGAATCTCCGGCCATTGATATCGCGCTGGATCCGCTGGAAGGCACAACCATTACCGCCAAGGCCGGTGCCAATGCGCTGGCCGTTCTGGCCATTGCGGAAAAAGGCAACCTGTTGAACGCGCCTGACGTCTATATGGACAAGCTGGCTGTCGGACCTGGCTATTCGCCGGGTATCATCGATCTCAACAAGTCGGTCACCGAAAATGTCGCTGCCGTTGCCAAGGAAAAGGGCGTTGAGCCATCCGAAATCATCGTCTGTGTTCTCGACCGACCGCGCCACGACAAGATAATCGCGGAACTGCGCGGCATCGGATGCGGCATCATGCTGATCCCGGACGGTGATGTCGCTGGCGTCATCGCGACGACCGACGAAGACACGACGGTTGATATGTATATGGGCAGCGGCGGCGCGCCCGAAGGCGTGCTCGCGGCAGCCGCGCTGCGCTGTGTTGGCGGCCAGTTCAAGGGCCGTCTGTTGTTCCGCAACGACGACGAACGCCAGCGCGCCTATAAATGGGGCATCGAAGATCTCGACAAAATCTACGACCTGAAAGAGCTGGCCAAAGGCGATGTGATCTTTGCCGCGACCGGGGTTACCCATGGTTCGCTGCTCGAAGGCGTGAAGAAATTGCGCGGCGGCAAGATGACCACCGAAAGCGTCGTCATGCGCGCCTCATCCGGCACCGTACGCTGGGTGAAGAGCGAGCATCGCAAGACTTGAATATGGGGATTGCAAGCCGTGAAATGCTGAAGCGATTGGCATCGAAAGCCAGATGGTCAATCCTCGCGTTGCCGTGGCTGATCGCCGGGTGCGTGACACCGGTGGAATATGGTAAAATACCGCATTCAGACTATGTCGCACCCGAGCGATGCAATCCAACGGGAAGCGTTAAGGTCGACGGAAGTGACAAGCCATTTTTCTTTGTCACCAGCCGATTGCCGGACTGCCTGACCGAGAATATCAGTCTGCTCAATCATCGCGGAGACAAAGTGCGCTACGGGCGATTCGCCGGACCGCGAGACGTAGAACGCGAACCGGGCAAAACGGTCCGTACCATTCCGCTGGCCTTCTCCGATTCTCAACAATGGTGGGCCCAGCTTGCCAGCAAGATGAAAGCTGCTGATGGTCGGGTTCTGCTCTATGTCCACGGCTATCGGGAAACATTCTTCTCCAGCTCGCGCGATACGGACCAGATCGCCCGGCTGGCCAACTTCACCGGACCGGCCATTCAATATAGCTGGCCTTCGCAAGGCGCACTGTTCAAATATCCGGTCGATGAAACCAATATGTATTGGGATGAACGCAACTTTCGCAAATTTCTGATGCAGCTGGCTCAGCTGGAATCGACGAAGGAAATCATCCTCATTTCCCATTCGCTGGGTGCGCGACTGGTTCTGCCATCGGTGGAATATGTGGACCGCAATGTTTCCAATGGCGATTCGAGCGTCATATCGAACATCATTCTGGTGTCGCCGGATGTCGATACGCAGGATTTTGAACGCGACATCGCGGAAGAAATATTATCCGACCGGCGCGTCCGCAACGACCGGCGGATTACGGTATATGCATCGATTAATGATCGGGCCCTGTCGCTGTCCGACAATTACCATGGCTATCCTCGCCTGGGCTATCCCCGGTGCTTCAATCCTTTTGAAGCGGCTGATCTCAAGGCCAGAAACCTCCCCGAACGATGCTATGCAAAACATCCCAAATATGCGCAGGCTGTCGACAAGGCGGCGCTGACCATCATCGACACCTCCGCGATCAGCCGCGGCAGCAGCGGCCACAGCAACTATCTGCTGAGCGCGCCCGTCTGCCGGGATTTTGCCGCAGTGGTCAATGGCGAACGAAAGCCGGACGGGCGCCAGGCGACGCATCTTGAGCATGTCTTTGCCCTGCCGCGAATTTCCGAGGACGAAAAACTCGATCATCTGGCGATTTGTCGCCGGACAGAATGAGCGCGAATCCAGACGATGGTCTGGAAACACTGCTTGCCCAGGTCCGGACCTGCGCGATCTGCACAGACCTGCCCCTGGGCCCGAGCCCGCTGTTGCAGGCCTCTGCCACAGCCAGGATCCTGATTGCCAGCCAGGCTCCGGGCAGCAAAACCCATGAAAAGGGTCGGCCGTTTGACGATGCCAGTGGCAAACGGCTCCGCCAGTGGCTCGGCGTGACCGAAGATCAATTTTACGATCCAGGCCTGTTTGCCATCCTGCCAATGGGCTTCTGCTATCCAGGAACCGGCAACAGTGGCGATCTGCCGCCCCGTCAGGAATGTGTTCCGGCGTGGCGCCGTCCGTTGATGCAGGCGATGCCGCAAATCGAGCTCACGCTGGTCCTCGGCCAATATGCTCTGGATTGGCATTTTGGCGAGCGCAAATCGCGGACCCTCACCGAAACGGTAAAGCGCTGGCAGGAATTCTGGCCCGATCTTTTACCCCTGCCCCATCCCAGCCCGCGCAATATCCGCTGGTTTAAGGCCAATCCATGGTTTGAGAAAGACGTTATCCCGGTGTTGCAGGAGCGTGTGCGCGAACTGACCTAGAAGACTCCCATGGCCAGTCCTGCCGATAACGTGGCACCCATCTCGGCGCATCGCTGGCGGTCGGTTTCGGAAATCGTCTTGGGCGCCATTATTTCCTGCTCGGTCTGCGCATGGGTGCAGATGATCAGGCTATCGATCACTTTCCTGAGCCGCCAGCCCGTTGCAATCCGCTCCACCTGTTTCTTCGCATTCTTGCCATCCGATCCCGCGCAGATCATCACGGCATAAGGTCGTCCTTCAATTCGACCGAGCAGCGGATAATAGCAGCGGTCGAAAAAGGCCTTCATCACTCCGGCAATCGCCGCGAGATTTTCCGGCGTCGCGAAAATATAGCCGTCGGCGGACAACATGTCCTCCGGCTGGCAATCTTCCGCACGAATCACCAACAGCTCAATCCCGTCCTCGCCCTGCCCGGCCTGGGCAGCAGCCTCGACCATCTGGGCGGTGCCACCGGTATAGCTGTAATAGACGATCAGAAGCTTTTTCATGTGCCTCTCCCTAACAAGTAACAGACCGATTGTCAGCGCCGCAGCTTTAACGCATAGCGCGGACCATGAATGCAGTATTGAATGTAGAAAAATCCCTGTCCGGCCAAACCTGGCGCTGGCGCAGCACCAGTGCTGATGCCCGCGATCCGGGATTCCAGCCGGATGATCTGGTAACCCAGTTGTTGCTCGCTCGCGGCGCCAGCCGGGAAACGCTCGCGGTCAACCGCGACCCGACGATCCGGGGCTTCATGCCCGACCCTTCGGTTTTTCAGGACATGGACAAGGCGGCGGACCGCCTGGCCCTGGCGATCAAGAACCAGGAAAAGGTCACGATATTTGGCGATTATGATGTCGATGGTGCGACCAGCGCCGCCTTGCTCATACGCCTGCTGAGAGACCTCGGGCTGGAAGCGGGTTACTATATCCCGGACCGGTTGATGGAGGGCTATGGCCCTTCCGGCGAGGCTTTGGTCAAGCTTGGCGAGCAGGGCAGCAACCTGGTCGTTACCGTTGATTGCGGCGCGATGGCCTTTGAAGCGCTCGACATGGCGCACCGGGCCGGTGTCGAGGTGATCGTCGTTGACCATCACAAATGCGCGGTGGAACTGCCCAAGGCGCTGGCCCTGGTCAATCCAAACCGGCTGGACGAAAGCGATGCCGGCGCGGTACATGGCCATCTCGCGGCGGTCGGCATGGCGTTTCTGCTCGGTGCGGCTCTGGTCCGGACGCTGCGCCAACAGGGATTTTTCAAGGATCGCGCCGAACCAAAATTGCTCGAACTGCTGGATATTGTCGCCTTGGGCACGGTCGCCGATGTCGCCCAGCTGCGCGGTCTCAACCGCGCCTTTGTTGCGCAGGGAATCAAAGTGTTGGCAGGGCGCCAGAATATCGGCCTGTCGGCGCTGATCGACGCCAGCCGGCTGAAGCGCGCGCCGATCTGCTCGGATCTCGGCTTTGCTCTCGGTCCCCGAATCAATGCCGGTGGCCGGGTCGGCAAATCGGATCTCGGCGTGCGATTATTGATCACTCAAGACCCTGAGGAAGCGCGGAGCATCGCCGCCGAGCTCGACCATCTCAATCAGGAACGGCGCGCGATCGAAGCCCATGTACTCGAACAGGCGGATGCGATGTGTTCGTCGCAGCAGAATCAGGCTGTAGCGGTATTATCCGCCAAGGGCTGGCATCCCGGCGTCATCGGTATTGTCGCGGGACGGATCAAGGAGAAGCTGAACCGGCCGGCAATCATCATCGCGGTGGATGATGATGGTCTCGGCAAAGGCTCCGGACGTTCGATTTCCGGCATTGATCTCGGCGCCGCAATTATAGCCGCCAAGGACAGCGGCCTGCTGGTTGCTGGCGGCGGTCATGCCATGGCTGCAGGCATCACCATCGAGGCGGACAAAGTGGATGCCTTTTCGGAATTTCTCAACGACCGGCTCGCTGACAGTGTCGGGAAGGCCCAGGACGGCAAGGCGCTGCTGCTCGACGCGGTGCTTTCGCCCAAGGGCGTCAATCCGACGATGGTCGAAGCGATGGACGGAGCCGGTCCTTATGGCATGGGCTGGCCAGCGCCGCGCATCGCCACCGGACCGGTCCGAATCATCAAATGCGATATTGTCGGAACCGATCATGTGCGGATGATTGTCGGCGGCGATGATGGTGCCTCGATCAAGACAATTGCCTTTCGCGCGGCGGAAAGCGATCTTGGCCAGACTTTGCTCAATGCTCCGAGAGGAAGAAAATTATGGATCGCAGGCCGCGCCAAGATCGATGACTGGGGCAGCCGTCCGTCGGCGGAAATCCATCTGGAAGATGCCGCCTGGGCGGATTGAGGGAGGGTCTGGGGCCCACCGCGACTGCGTCCCGATTATTATTATTCGCATATTGGCGCCGATGTCCGCGACGCAGAAAGCGACAAGCTGCAGGCAGTCTGCCACAGCGTTAGAAAATAGGCCCGAAAATCCAGCGAAAAGAGGGTTGACCAATGCCCGGCACCCCCCTAATGGCCGTTGCTCGCTGACCAGCAATTGGTATGGCCCCTTCGTCTAAGGGTTAGGACGCGGCCCTTTCACGGCTGAAATACGGGTTCGAATCCCGTAGGGGTCACCACTTCTCAATGACTTAACGTCATTGCATTTATCTTCATGAAATATACGTAAGATATGTGCGGCTGAATTTCAGCGCACATTGGCTGTCGTGTACGCATTTGCCAGCAGATTTTTGTTCTTTCAAAGCAGCAGCACAGCGGGATCGGCATAACCGGCCACCCTCATTCAGCGAGCGCGATTCAAGCCGTTCAGTGGCCACCGCCGGATACTTGCATGAATCGGGCTTTGCCCGACAAGCCGGACATGTCCGGTGTCGTCGAAGAATTTCCCGCTGGCAAGGCTGCGCTAGGCATGCCCGCTGCGGAAAGCTCATAGGGAGACGCCCGGTGGCGCGTGCACAAGCCGCCGGCGCCGTCACTGACCAGCGGCATTTCAAATTCGACGCCCACGGTGGATTCGTCTGATCGCGTCACTGTACTGACCACCAATTGTCCCGCACCCAGATCGAGCACCATCTTGGTGCCAATCGGAACGCCCATCAGGCCTTCGAACATGGCTCCGGTCTTCGACAGATCGCGCATCACGACATCGTAGCGATGATCGTCATGAATCGCGCCAATCCGGCGAAACACGGTCCGCCTATCCGGCCGGTACAGGTCCGGTCCGTCAGGCTCGATACTGAGTTCGCCGCTCCCCAATTTTTCTTCGATTTCTTCCAGCCGCATCGCCTTGGAATAGATCCACCCCTGAATGTAGCGCGCGCCTTTCGAACAGACGAGGCGGAACTGGTCAAAGGCCTCGACGCCCTCGACCGTCGTTTCCATTTCCAGCGCGTCGGACAGGCTGATAATCGCGGCGATGATCTTGGCGCTATTCTTGTCATTTTGCGTACAGGAATCGACAAAACTCTTGTCCACCTTGATCTTGTCGAACGGAGCCGAGCGCAGATAGCTGAGCGACGAATATCCGGTCCCGAAATCGTCCAGAGCCAGGCGTACACCCAGTTCCTTGATGGTTCTGAAAGCCGTGTCGATAGTGTCGCTGTCGCCGAGAAAGACGCTTTCGGTCAGTTCCAGTTCAAGCCGCTCCGGATCCAGACCGCTGGTCGCCAGCGCGTTCATCACGATTTCGGGAAAGCCACTATTGGCGAATTGCACGGCCGATACATTGACCGCTACCCGGACCGATTTTGGCCATTGCAGCGCATCGTGGCAGGCGCGGCGCAGCGCCCATTCCCCCAGTTGGTTGATCAGATTCAATTCTTCCGCCATCGGGATGAACACGGTCGGGCTCACCTCTCCCCGCTCCGGATGCGTCCAGCGCATCAGCGCCTCAAATCCGACGATCATATGATCGTCCGTGCGCACGACCGGCTGATAGTGAAGCTCGACCTGGTCATTGACGAGCGCGTCCCGCAGGTCATCGACCAGAAGCCGCCGCTCTTCTTCCTCATTTTTCAGAAAAGAGGAAAAGAAACGAAACTGTCCGCGGCCCGAATTCTTGGCCGCATAAAGGGCAAGGTCGGAACTGCGCGCCAATTCTTCCTTGGTGACGCCGTCATAGGGGGCGATGGCAATGCCGATCGAAGTTCCGATGGTCGCGCTTTTGTCATCTATGGGATAGGGTTGGGAAATGATCTTGACGATCTTTTCGGCAATTTCGCCGAGTTTTCCGCGATCGGAAAGATCGGGCAATATGACCTGAAACTCGTCGCCGCCCAGACGCCCGATTTCACCGGTATCGCCGATAATCGACCGCAATCTTTTGGCTACCTGCTTCAGCAATTCATCGCCAGCCGGGTGGCCCATCGTGTCATTGACCTGCTTGAAACGGTCAAGATCGAGCATCATGATTGCGCAGCTGCGGTTGGCGACCTTGAAAGCCGCGAGCAGGCTGTTGAGCCGGTTGTCCATACGATGGCGGTTGGCCAGTCCGGTAAGCGAATCAAATTCCGCCATCCGCGATTCTCGCAGCTTGCGCTGATATTCGAGGGTGACATCCTTGGCATTGCCGCGATAGCCCTGAAAATTTCCCAAATCGTCAAATTTGGGATGTCCGGAAATCAGCCACCATGTCGGATGGTCTTCCTGTCCAAGCGTATGTGGTACCCGGCGGACGATCAGATCGTTGATCTTGCTGCGCTTGCTGAGATGAAATTTGAGCGGGCGGTCGGATTTTTCGTCCGGATTGTCGGGATCATTTTCGAACAATGAAGTCAGCGGTAAGGCCAGCAGTTCGTCAATCGACTTGTTCAGGCTGGCCGCGGCTTTTTCTGAAAGATATACCAGATTGCCCGCAACATCCGTTGCCCATAGCCAGCTGATGCCCGCTTGCTCGAAATCATCCAGGATTTCGATACGTCGGGCATGATCATCCGACATGATGACCGAAACGGAATCCTCCTCCGCATCTTTCACCGGTTCATTTGAGAATAATTTCAAGAATTTCTTGGCCACATTCAACCCTGCTTTTTGCAAACTCTCAATCGCCAAAAAGGATTAATTTGGTCGTAAGAAACGGTCCGGCATGTGCAAAATTTACGTGGCTTTACGTCGATTTGCATGAACAGACGGGCTTGCCCGCGATATCTTCTGCCAAAAGCCGCTTTGCAGCAGCACCTCCGACACGCTAATCCTCCTGTCCTGCAGTGGCCCGATAGGATAAACCGCTGCCATGACCATGTTGCACCAGGCTCTGCTTCGCGCGCTGACAGGCCCCGCCGCTCCACTTTCCGGTCCCTTTCGATCCCCCTCGCTCAACAGGAATAGGGTCGATCTTGTGGCCGCCCGCTAACCGCTGCCCACCACCACAGGTTTTTCCGCTTTAGGGGGCGTGACCCGTGTGACCCGAATTAAATTTTTCCGGGGAAAAGGAGACCTATAAGGACAATATATTCGCAAAACGGATGCCTTTTGCTATTGCCGCCCGATGTGCATCATTTCACTTGCGTGGCAGGCCCATCCCCACTGGAAACTTGTCGCGATCGGCAACCGGGACGAGATGCACGCCCGGCCCGCACAGCCGCTGGCCCGCTGGCAGGACCGCGAGCATATGTTGGCAGGGAAAGACATTCAGGCAGGCGGGACGTGGCTCGGCATCTCCGAACAGGGCCGCTTTGCCGTCGTCACAAATCTCAGCGGCTATGGGGCGCCGGATGGCAATCGCGCTTCCCGCGGGGATCTGCTGAAGGATTTTCTGGCTGGCGAGGGTCGCTATTCCGACCTTTCCGGGGTGTCATTTTCCGACTTTAACCCGTTCAACCTGATCACTGTCGAGGAGGGTGAAGCTCTGGTTCATTCCAACCGGCCGGATGCTGTCAGCAAACGTCTCGAGCCGGGCATCCACGGCCTTTCCAACGGGTCACTGCAAAATCCGTGGGCAAAGGCGAAACATCTCAATGCCGCTTTGGACGATTGGCTCCACAACGCGTCAGAGAATTCCGCTGATTTACTCGATCTGTTGACGGACAGATCGACATATCCGCTCACGACAGCAGGCAATAACCAATCGCCCGCGCAACTGGAGCCCGCCAGTTCCGGGATATTCATACTAAACCCGGTCTACGGAACGCGCTGCAGCACGGTCGTTGCGATCGACCATCAAGGCAATGGATCGATCATCGAACGCCGCTATAGCGCATCCGCCATAGCCACCGGGCAAGACCGCCTGTCCTTTACCTGGCCGGACTGAAAGCCAGTTGGCCGCCAGCATAGAAAATCCGTGCATGCCGCTTGCCGGAATTTCCGCTATGCCGCCGGAATGGATCTGCCGATGTTGAACAGGATGCCGACAATATTCGAACGACTGGCTTCGGACAGCTCGCGAAACTATGTCTCGTTCTTCGTCGGGCTCGCGGTCTTTGTCGCCGGAACTCTGGCAACTTATGTCGCGCAAAGCGCCGACCGGCCGGTTAGTGCTGCGCTGATCTATGTGTCCGCCGTAACCATCATCGGTGCTGTTAACGGCCTGCGCGGTGGCTTGCTGGCCGGTATCGGCGCCTCCTTTTTCTACAACTTCTTCTTTAGTGAGCCCCTGCTCGATTTCGGTGTAACCACTTCCGATGAATATATACCGCTAGTGGCTTTCAATCTGAGCGCTCTTCTGTCGGGCGTGCTGGCTGGCCGGATCAACGACCGGGCCCGCGCTGCCGAGATTGCGCAGCAGAAAATCAATCTGCTGCTCGATATCAGCAATCAGTTGCAGACCGCCGTGCAGCTGGAAGATATTGACCGGGCGATCGTCCAGACCGGCATATTCGATTCAGCCCGTGAATTCGAAATTTATGCACTCAGCGAAGAGAAAACGATCGCGGTCGAGGGAAAGGAGCAATGGCTGGCAGAAGCCCAGCAAGCCGCCCGACAAGGTGAATTACAGCATATTCGGGATCAGAAGATCGTCTATCTGTTGACCTCATCACAGCGCCAGGTCGGTGTGCTGATCTGTACACAGGATGCGCAAAAGTCAAAACGACTGAGCAAGATCGACTTTGATGCCGTGCTGAACTTGCTGAGCATGGCAATCGACCGCTTCGTTCTGCTCCATCAGAAATCAGAGGCAGAAGCGATGCGCCGGTCCGAAGAGTTCAAGACCGCGCTGCTCTCCTCGATTTCCCATGACATGCGCACGCCGCTTGCGGCAATCTCCGCATCGGCATCCAGCCTTGCATCCTATGGTGACACACTGCCGGAAGCTTCGCGCAAGGAAATGCTGACGATCATTCAGGATCAGTGCGAGCGGTTGAACCGCTACACCACCAACTTGCTCAATCTGGGCAGGCTGCAGGCCGGCATATCGCCCGACCAGCTGGAAAGCCTGGATCTGGTGGAGATGCTGGGCTCGGCGGTCAACACGGTGAAAATGCATCACAGCGCGCGAGAGATCATCAAAAGCCTGCCCTTTGATAACTGCACGGTACGCGCCAATCCGGTGATGCTGGAGCAGCTATTCTACAATATTCTAGAAAATGCGATCCAATATAGTCCTGAAGCTGCGCCGGTTCTGATCACCGGGCACAAGCAAGCCGGACAGGTTGAAATTGCCATATCGGATCAGGGCTGCGGCATTCCGGCTTCCGAACTCAGCAGAGTTTTTGACCGTTTTTACCGCTCGGCGGAAAACATACGCAAGGAAGGCCATGGCCTGGGCCTGTCCATCGCTTCTGGATTCGCCCAGGCATTCGGGGGCGATATCGCCGCCCACAGTCCGCTGGAAATGGGCAGAGGAACAAAGATAACCGTCAAGCTTCCCGCATCCGCCTCCCCCTCAGAAAGCAATGGCCGATGAACGTGAAAATATTGCTGGTCGATGACGAGACCGCTCTCATCCGGTCGCTGCAGCCTGTATTGATCGCACAAGGCTATGGCGTCGATTCAGCTGGAACAGCGGCGGAAGCCCTGAAAAAGGCGAAAGAAACCGTGTTTGACATCATCCTGCTCGACCTCGGATTGCCCGATGCCGATGGCAAGGAGATTATCGCAAGGCTGCTCGATCTCAACGCCCTGTCCATCCTGATCCTGTCTGCCCGCCACCAGGAAGCGGAGAAGGTTGCCGCACTGGATCAGGGCGCCGATGATTTCATCAACAAGCCGTTCAATATCGAGGAGCTATTGGCGCGAATCCGGGCTGCGGTGCGGCGCAGGAAGAACGAGGCAATCAAGAGCCAGGAATTTGAATCCCGTCATTTGCGGATCGACTTTCTCAAGAGGAAGGTCTTCCTGATGGGCGAGGAAATCAAATTCTCGCCCAAGGAGTTCGAGCTGCTGGAGACTTTGGCCCGGCATGCCGGACAAGTGGTGACCCATCGCCAGCTGCTGCTTGCCGGTTGGAATGATCCGACGGTCGATACCCAATATTTGCGCAGCTACATGGCGCTGATCCGTCAGAAGCTGGAATATGATTCATCGCAACCGGAATATCTGCTGACCGAGCCTGGCGTCGGCTACCGGCTGGATATTGATTTCGAACATTGAGGATTGGATGACGCGGGCGTCGTCGGGGTGGGCGGGTGCCCGCGTCATCTCGTGGAGGGGGACTTCTCCTAGTTCATTCAGTCCCTCAAAGGGACGAGCATGTTTTACATCAGGCATGATTTTGTCGTTACCATGGATTTCATATGCCTCCCTTCCCGACGGGCGCATATAAAATCCGTGGTAATTGCTTTTGATGAAAGGACCTAAAAGACAGCTGTAACAGTCAAAAGGTTTTCCCAATGTCCCAATTTCGCCTTTCAGCAAATTTGATATCAATGCCCCTTTTGTTCGCGGCACTGTCGCTTTCGGCCTGCAGCAAGAAAGCGCCTGAAGGCCTGCCACCCGCACCGGGCGACAATAGTAATTATAACAATGCACCCAGCGGACCGATCAAGGGCAGCCAGGAAGACTTCCTGGCCAATGTCGCAGCCGACAGAATTTTCTTTGAAACCGACCGCAGCAATGTCGACAGCGAAGATCAGCAAATATTACGCAGCCAGGCTGCCTGGCTGGTCGCCAATCCGAGCGTGCGAATCCGGATCGAAGGCCATTGCGACGAACGCGGGACCCGCGAATATAATCTTGCGCTCGGAGAACGCAGAGCCAATGCCGCAAAAAATTATCTTTCCACTCTGGGCGTGGAACTATCGAGAATATCGGTCGTCAGCTACGGGAAGGAACGGCCAGACGCGCTCGGCTCTGATGAAACGGCATGGGGTCTGAACCGCCGGTCCGTCACCGTAACCGTCCGCTAGACATAAACCTCGAAATATTCCGGCGCAGGAAGCAGGATTGAATCATGATCCACCGAATATATGACGGTGGATCATGATCGCGGGTGGGTCCTCTAGCCGGGCTGATTGTTGCGATACCGCTCACCAGCGATGACGCCCTTTAGCAGTTCAGGTTGGATAGTCCGGTCACTGTCCGAACTGTGCAGGACAGATACGTCCCCCGTGGTCTCCGCGATTACGACCAACACTTGCGAGAAATTCAAAGCATTTGCTTCCCGCAGTTTGCCCCAAAGATCGCTCTCGGTCATCTTGGCTTTCTTCAACTGGTCATGCTGCACTTCACCACCGATCATGATGAGCCGCGGCTTATTGTCAGCAATTAACTGGAGGCCGGGAAAACGGCTTCTCAGCACTGCCATTCCGATTTGAAGTGAGAATAGAAAAATCAGCGCAGCAACACCGTGAGCGATAGGCGGATCTTTGGACAGAATGACCGAGCCAAGCACCGAGCCGATCGCGACCGTGACAGCGAAGTCGAAACCGCTCATTTTCGAGAAGCTCCGGACACCCGCCAGCCGGGTGAGCAGGATCACCGTCACATACATCACCGATGCGGAAAGCGCGATGAGAGCTACCTGCTCCCATTCTGTGGTCGTCCAATCACTCAACATTTATTTACCCCCCGGCTTATATCAGTTCTTCAGGCAACTTCCTGTTTTTCCACAGGCTTGCGTTCGTCGAAAATCTTGGCCAGCTCCTGGGCTCGCTCGTCACTTAATTCTTTCTTGGCAGCTGCGAAAATTTCTTCCTCTTCCTCTTCCATGTGATGCTCCAGCCGCTCCTTGAGAGTCTTGAATCGCGTAAGCCATCCCGTGCTGCCGAAGTCCATGTCTACCAAATCTTCAAAATAATCTTCCGCTTCCTTATGCTCGGCAACCGAATGTCGGCCTTTGTCCTGAAGGTCAGGCCGAGCCAGCATTTCCGCGTATAACGACTGTTCTTCGGCATTTGCGTGAGCGGAAACATCAATCCGCAGCTGCTCGAAAGACTCACGACGCTCCTTTGTATCACCGCTTGTGTCGGCGACATGGTCGAGCATTTCACGGTGCCGGTCATGGTCCTGTTTCAGACGGGTAAAAATATCAGTCATAAGATCTCCATCGATAATATATATCTTACATGACGCGCAATTGGCTCATTGGTTGCATCTGCTTGGTTGCATCTGCGCGGTCCGCATGCCTTATTGATCGGAGGCAATCTTAGTACACAGTCTCTCGTGCTGACGGGACGGCTGCCAACTAATTGGTTTCTCGGCGGCAAAAATGCCCGTCGAAAATAAATGCAATGTCCCGGGAACCAATTTTAACGACAAGTGTTGTCAAGATTGAATGGATGTCGACCTCTGACCCGGTGTTGCTTTCATTCCTCAAAAACCAGCTGGGAAATTCGCCCGATCGTATCCCCCCCGTTTACCAACGGCCGAATTTCCCAGCAACTTTTCACTCATCAATTCTGATATATCTGCGATTCTCCGGAACCGGCGCGGCATATGCTGTCAGCCCAAGGCCCGGTCACGCAAAAAAATGGCCAGGACATAATGCCTGGCCATCGTCGTATTAATAAATTTCGAAAAATTATTGTTCGGAAGGCATCTTCACGTCAACGTCAGGAACGTCGACCGTGACTTCTTCCGTACCGACTTCAACATCGGCGGTTTCGACGTCGATCTCAGGCAGTTGGCCTGCATCGCCGGAAACGTCAACGTCCATGGAAGGCATTTCGCCTTCTTCCGTAACATTGGCTTCACAAGCGGAGAGCGCCAAGCCAGCCGTCATCACTGCAGCAATTGCAATTTTTTTCATTATGAACTCCCTATATTGGTTCGGTTTATGCAACGCCTATGTTCTACACAAAGTTCCACAATAACCAAAATTTATTCGCGCCCTAACCGCATGCGAAAGGCGTCGAGATGAAAATAGCTGGAATCAAATTGACTGATCTCGGCAAGCCGCGCTTCGTCCTTGAACAGAATCCAGCCATTGTCGCGCTCCACCAAGCCATCCCGTTCCAGCTGACGCAATATCCGGTTGGTATGAATGGGGGTCAAACCCAGTGCATCTGCGATGACCGTCTGGGTGAGCGGTACGCGAAACCCGTCGTTTGTACCCGCCCCGGTAATCAGCACGCGCCGATAAAGCTCGAGCAAAAAATGCCCGATTCTTTCCCGGGCTGTCTGCTTGCCATTTCTAACGATCTGCTCGCGCAAAAACGCTTCTTCCTGAACCTGCATCCACCAGAATGCGAGAGTCAATTTCCCGGATTCCGTCAACAGGCGCCGGAATACCGAGGGCCTCACCGACAAGCCGGTTAGGTTCGTCACTGTTTTTACCGAATGGTCTGCTTCGGCGGCAACCAATACCTGAAGATCGAACATATCCCCTGGCAGCAACACGTTCAGAACCTGGCGCCGGCCGTCCTCCAGAGTCTTGTATCGGATCGCCCAGCCTTCCTTTACGATCAGCACGCTATCCATTTCCTGGCCAGCATCGACGATTTCCGTATTTTTCTCGAAATGCTGCTCTCGCCCATCAATCTGCATGATCACTTGCCGGTCAGCCTCATCCAGATCGGCATAAAAGGATATTCGTCTTAACAGGGCCTTTTGCGCCACTAACCGATTCCTTCTTCAGGAGCAGGGAAAGTTATGGTGCATATGAGGCCGTCGGCCGTCCAGTCCCTGACAATCTCTCCGCGCAAGTTTCGGGTGATGCTATGATCGATCAGCGAAGAGCCAAAACCGCCACTGGACGGGGCGACATCCGACTGGGGGCCACCGCTTTCCGACCAGCGCAATTCAACAATATCCTGTCCCTCTTCGGTTCGGACATCCCACTTGATCCTGACAAGTCCTTTTTCAGCGGTCAGCGCTCCATATTTCGCCGCATTGGTCGCCAGTTCATTGAGGACGAGCGATATCGAAACCATCGCATTCTCTGCCAGAATGATATCCGGACCGGACCAGCGCACTCTCGGATAGGTCATGCAGAGATCTTTCACCAGCGCGGCAAATGATCCGGTTACAAAATTGGTGTCCAGCAATATTTGCTGGGCCCGATTGAGCGCCCGCAGCCGATTATTGATCCGCTCGATATAATCATCAATCGATGTCGCCGAATTTTTGGTCAGCGCCATGATCGATTGCAGCGTCGCGAAAAGGTTGCGCAGGCGGTGATGCAGTTCGCGCGTGTGGAGCCGCAGCTGTTCCTGCTGATCGACGGAATGGGTAATGTCCTTGTTGACCCCGGTCAGCGTGGGACGCCCGTTCGCTTCCAGATAGTCGCCATATCCCTCCACCCATCGGATTTCTCCCGACGGTAAAACGATACGAAACCGCGCTTCATATTTCTCACCCGGTGCTGCCGCCGCGTTCATCGCGTCGGTGACAGTCTCGCGATCTTCGGGGTGAACACGGGCCATTGCGCTTTCAACTTGGGTAAGCGCTTCGCCTGCATCCTCTCCCCAGATTTTCATATAAGCGCCGCCCCAATCGATCAGCCCAGTTTCAAGATCGATCCGAAAGCTGGCAATATCACTGAGGGCAAGCGTAAGATCCAGATTGGAGCGGTCGATGGCAGCATTTTTTTGCGCCTGTTCACGCAAACTGATCTCGCGGCTTAACTCCATTTCACTCATTACGATATCGGCCATGCTTGTCAGCTGATTCAATTGGCTTTTTGTAATGCGAAAACGCTCGACCGTGTCAGCGACCCAAAGCGCACCAAGAACCATGCCATTGGGAGCAATCAATGGCGCGGCAGCGAAAAAGCAGACGGACGGTTCCCCGATTACCAGAGGATTGCGGTCATAGCGCAAATCACGTGAAGCGTCCTTGATGACCAAAGGCTCGCGAGCCTCAATCATCGGCGCGCACAGGGAAACATCCCGAGCAGCATAGCCCTCGGCAAAGCCGACCGAAGACTTGAACCATTCGCGGTCGGCATCGATGAATGAGATTGATGCCATCGGTGCGGCGAAAATATCGGCGATCAATTGCGTAATCCGGGCAAAGGCCGCATCCGGCGCTTTATCGATAACCTCATAGCCACGGAGCGTTGCCAGACGCTCGGCCTCCATGGCCGGCTCTAGCTCGTTGTGGATCTGATTGCCCGCATTCATATCTGGTCCTTGTTTCCCACGCCCGATCCGCCGATCAACGCCCAAACGAATGACTCCCGATCTTGTTGCACGCGGTCGGAACCAAAGACGGAAGCCGCGCGTAGCAAAAAATGGGGGCCTGCTCGGGTCGAATAAAACATGACTTTTACATGAATAATGATGATCGTGAAGAACTATATGAAATGCTTGAAGTTATCGGCAATGCAAAATTGGTAGGCGAGAGATCCACCGCTTTGGAAGACCTCCCCATAGATCAAAAGCGCGATCGCAAATTTAGCGATCTACGGGTGGAAATAATCCGTTTTGACGTCCCTTGCATAGACCCGAGCAACAATTTGCAATCATACGGCTCAGACCATAAAAAAGGTGAGGGAATTTATTTCCCTCGCCCCTTTCACTCCAGCATTTCTTATAGCCTAACGGCGGGCCATCAATGCGCCAATAATCAATCCCACTCCTGCTGTGGCTGCTATACTCACGATCGGATTGTCCTGAATCGTCGCCTGCGCTTTTTTGCGTCCTTTGGTTCCGGCCTCAACCGCATTGGCGCGCGCGGCGTCAAGCTTGGTTTTCGCGTTGGCACGTAATTCCAATGCGTTGGCCTGGGCATCGGCCTTGACGGATTTGGTCAAGGTTGCCAGATCATCCTTTAAAGTTTGCAAATCCGATTTTACCGCGCCCAATTCTTCCGAATAATTACCTGTCATTTCTTTTTCTCCAGCTTCTGTTTAATACACAGTCTACGACCCATTTCCAGATTGGTTCCGTTTCGAACCCCAAAATCCAAGGATTAACGCATTATCTGCCAAGCGAAATTATTATGGAACCCTTTCCCATATCATGCGTTTGGAGCCCATTACGGAGACACAATATATGTCATTAGCTGAAACTTTAAAACCGCATCTTCCTTATCTCCGACGCTATGCCCGAGCTTTAACGGGCAGCCAAAAAAGCGGCGATGCATTTGTGAAGGCAACCCTCGAAGCCATTATCGCCGATCCCGGATCTCTGTCAGACGACAATAATGTGCGGGTTCACCTATACCGGATTTTCTCTGGCATCTGGGAAAGCGCGAACGTCAGTGTCACGGCAGATCCTGATGACAATACGGCTCAGAGCCATTTGAACGCAATTCCAGATATCAGTCGGCAAGTCTTGCTGTTGACAGCGCTGGAGGGTTTTTCGATCAGCGAAGTCGCAAAAATCGCAGATGTTGGCGTGAATTCGATCAACGGATTGCTGGAAGACGCCATTGCAGAGATCGACAATGAAATTCGGTCAGATGTCCTTATTATCGAGGACGAGGTTCTGATCTCGATGGAATTGCAGCAAATCGTATCGGGCTTAGGACATCGAGTGTGCGGAACCGCGACTACCCACAAGGGCGCACTCGAAGCCGTTGCCAAGGCAAAACCAAGCTTGGTACTCGCCGATATTCAGCTGGCGGACGGGAGCTCGGGTATTGATGCTGTAAAAGATATCCTGGAAAAGATTTCGGTGCCAGTAATCTTCATTACTGCGTTTCCCGAGCGCTTGCTCACCGGGGAACGCCCCGAGCCGACATTTCTTATCACCAAGCCGTTCCAGCCCAATGCTATTCGGGCAGCGATCAGCCAGGCGCTATTCTTTTCAACCGCAGCGCGGGACTCTCGCGGATAATCCTTGTATGGATGCAAATCGGCACAGCGCCTCGGGCCCGTTCAAGCAATGTGAACAGGCGCGAGGCGCTGTTTTTCCGTTAAACAAACGGTACCGCTCTTGTTGCTGATTTAAATGACAGGCAGAGTCGCGCTAGGGCGCAATTTTTTCCACCGCACCAATGATATTTTCAAGCGCCGTAGCCGTCAGACTGGCATGGCCGTCCGAGGCAGACGTAAACCGCCCCTCCTCGAGGATGACTTCCAGCGTCTTGCGTGCGCGTGATACGCGGCTTTTCATTGTACCGACGGCGCAATTAGCGATTTCCGCCGCTTCTTCGTAGGAATAGCCACCCGCGCCGACCAATATTATGGCTTCTCGCTGGTCATCCGATAATTCCATCAGCCCGCGCTGCAAATCGGCAAGATGAAGAGGCTCCTGCTGGGGAGCTGGCGCTGATAATATTCTCTCCGCAACCAGTTCGTCGTAATTTCCGCTGAATTTCTTGCGGCGCATGCTTGAAAAAAATGTGTTGCGCAAAATAACGAATGTCCATGCGCGCATTGAAGTTCCGGCAATGAAGCGGTCCCGTGCAGCCCAGGCTTTCAACAATGTATCCTGAACCAGATCATCCGCAACGTCCCGATCGCCCGCCAGACTGCGCCCAAACGCACGCAAATGCGGAATCGCTTCTGTCAATTGCTGTTTGAATTGCGCCGGTGGTAAAGCCTGAGGCTTACTCATTGTCGTCCGACCCGCTAGAGTCAGAATCGTCGTCATCATCCAGCTGATCCAAAAGCGCCAGCATATCGTCCGGTAGTGGCTCATCCAGAACACTGAGATACATGTTCTTAAGCCCGAGGCCCAATCTCTGTTGCATGTCTTCCTTGCTTTTCACCGGCATGTCCTTTGACTGCTGTCCGTCATCATCAAGCTTCGATGAATCGGTTTTATCTTTTCCTTGGCTCGCCAAACCATGCCTCGTTTTCGTTTATTTTAATGCTTGAAGAAAGAACACCTGATGTCCGTAAAGGTTGCATAAAGGTTGCATAGAAATTTTTATCGGGAATGTCCACTTGGCAGGGACAAACCAAGCCAGCCCGCGTTAGCGACATGAACGTTCAAAATCGAAATCACAAAAATTGGGCACGGCAGAAAACAAATTCAATCTGAATATGGAATGCGAAAGAAGCCGAGAAAGTTCACCCCGCTATCAGGATGCACAGCATCAATTCGCCCCTATTCATTCATCCCATTCATCGTTCGGGGCGTTTGGCACCGAGAGAGCGGAAACTCTGAAACACCATCCGAGTAGCGTCTGTTACCGCAACCCCGGACAGTAAGGCAGAAAGGTCGGACTGTCCCAAGCCTTGTGTCACCGGCAAATATTGCCCCGCCATATTCCATTGTGAAAATTGGCGGCGGTGCGCCTGCTGTTGGCTGAGAATATTCATCCCGCCGTGCCGCTCGTCCATTCTGATCCGGTGCATGAGCTCGTTGGTCGCGGACCGATCCCCTTCAAGGAACTGCATGAAATTGAATCCGTTGAAAACAAGCAATCCGGTAATGCCGAAACGCCGATTGTTCCGTTGCGATGTTGTCATCAGCGCCAGAAAATCGTCTTGATCAAGGCCAGGTCTTGCGGTGCTCACATAAATGAGAGAGGTGATCGCTTGGTCGGGCACAGACAACTTTCTATTGGCGGTGGTTTCTTAGCCCAACCTCTTATTGAGCTGCGAAATACTCGATTTTCAATCGGGTCGCTCTAACATAGATTAGCGCTATGAACCATCATTCCACTGGTTGTTGATCGTCGAGCAGATCGGATAAACCATCATCGGATCGCTCCGACGCCACCAATTTCTCAACATGATCCTCTGGCGAAACGTCAAATGCTTTCTTTGCGACCGCTTTTTCAGGTTTTTCGATCACCGTATCACTCGGCTCAGTTTTGCTGAAGGTCTCGACCAATTGTTCTGCCCCATCATCGAAGCGCAATCGATATATCGGCTCCGGCAGGGCGAAGCCGGACTCTTCCAAAGCATTTTTGGTAACGCGGATCGCCGCGCCCCTTGCCTTGTTGAAGTCGCTGTTCCGCTGGTCGATCCAGCCGTGAAAGGTGATAAGGATATTGGAATCACCAACTTCCCTGATTTCTGCTGTTGCTTCGGGTTCGTTCAGGACGAATTCCTGCCCGTTGATCGCCTTCAATCCGGTTTCAATCGCTGCGGCCGGGTCGTCATTGGCATCCACGCCGAGTTCAAAGCTAAACCGACGCTGCGGGTTGCGAGAATAATTTAATATTTCCGCTTTGAACACCGTGGCGTTGGGAATCCGCAGGTGATTTCCGTCCAACGTCATCAGGATTGTTGCGCGCGAGGTTAGCCGGACCACCCTGCCCTGTTGCGCGCCGATCAGCACATGATCATTGGCGCGAAAAGGCTGACGAATGCTCAGCATGATGCTGGACATATAATTGTCGACGGTATCGCGCAGGGCAAAGCCAACCGCCAAACCGATTACGCCCGCGCCGCCGAGCACGGCTCCGAGCAGAGCGGTCGCGTTCAGGATATCCAGGCCGATAAATATCCCGAGCAGGATGAAAATGACACGGACAAAACCAGCGATGAGTTCGGCCAGGAATATATTTGGCGTCACCCGTTCCCAGAACCCCATGCGCGAGGCAAAGAAATGGCCCAATAGCCCCACGGTTATCGCGACGAGAAAGGCTATTCCGATGAGCGGTAGCGCCGAAAGGAAATTCTGCAAGCTCGCGCCAAATTTATCGACTACCGGCTCAACATTGCTACCCACCGAAACATCACGTTCAAACTTTGTTTCTACCGTAACGACGCCGGAAACGCGCTGCGCAATAGCTTTGGCGCGGTCAGCCGATGCATTGTCGGCGATTGACCCGGACAGGCTTACAACGCCGGCGTCCACCGCCACGACAACATTTTCCAGGCCTTTGATCTCCTGAAAAATACCGCGCAATCGAACGGCGATAGCGTCATCGTCGGTGACGGGCGCCGCCGGATCTATCGCGGGTTCCGGTTCGGCGGCCGGTTCGTTCAGCTGCACCTGGGCACTGGCCTGACCGACAATCGCGTGCGTAGGGGTGGTTCCGGAAATGGCTATTGCCAGTAAGATCATGGTCAGAAGCCAGCGATATTGGGACATAATTCTCCGATCAGGGACATTCGCATACGTTGCAGCATAGCAAGAGTTCCTGCGAACGGGAAAAATTTAGTTTGGAACCGACAAGCCGGTCCGATGTTGGTTGTTCATATGCAACGAACAACGAGGACGAAATGACAAACAACACCACCACCGAAATACTGAACGACGTTCTGGAAACCCTGATCGACTCAACGCATGGCTATGAAAAAGCCGCCGAGATTGCAAATCGGAGCACTTTCAAGGATTTCTTCACCCGCCGCGCCGCCTCCCGCCGCGCGATGGCCGCTGCCGTCCGCAACGAGATAGTGGAACTCGGAGACACGCCCGAAAGCGACGGCACGATTCTGGCATCGGCCCATCGCGTTTTCATGGGCCTGAGCGCTGCACTGCAGGATAATGACGAAGCCGCGATCGAGGCGGTTGAGACAGGCGAAGAATATCTCCGTACGAAATTCGAAAAGGCACTCGAGCATGATGACTTGTCGGTATCCGCCAAGACACTGTTGCGGAACTACCAGGGTGAGCTGCGGGCGGATGGCCGTCTGATCGACCATCTGGAAGAAGCGACTTCCTAAACACGCATTTCAGGCATTATTTACACAAAGGAACTCATCATGGAATATGGAATTATTGGACTTCTGATTTTGGCTCTCGATATCTGGGCGCTGCTTAGCGTTTGGGGAAGCGGCTCTTCAATGGGTGCCAAGATTATCTGGTCGCTGATCATCTTGATCCTCCCGGTCATCGGATTATTGCTCTGGTTCTTCGTAGGACCAAGAGGCTCTGCCCGGGCTATCTAGTCTGAAGCGACTAAACTGTTATATATCTGTCAGAGCAGGCCTCGATATTCCTCCAAAGAGGGATATCGGGGCTGCCTTGATATGTAGGCAATGGTATCGCAGCCGAAGGCCATAGGGGACCATGATGACAAAGAAACCATCCAGCACGGACCTGGCAAATGAACGCACAGATCTTGCGGAGGATCGAACGGAGTGGGCTGAAGACCGGACGATCATGGCCAATGAACGGACTTTCGCGGGCTGGATGCGCACCGGTTTGGCTGCGGTTGGGATAGGACTGGGGTTCAACGCGCTATTTGGGAAACTCGAACCGCTTTGGGTGCCAAAGGCAATCGCAACGCTGTTCATGATCATCGGTATTTTCATTTTCTGGGTAGCGCAGCGCAATGGTTGCGCAGTGCAAATTCGATTGAATTCGCATCATGCAACCCCGGTAAAGCCCACCAATATGCGGATAATATCCGGCTTGATGGCGTCCGGCGCTATCGCATTGATCATCGCTATCTGGACGATGAACTTTGGCCGCTGAATTGGCATCCTATGCAACCAAAGCGCTGCTCATCGGTAGATTGAATGAACATGATCTAGCAAAAACAGGAGAATGACATGCGTTACATCATCAGAACCATCGCGGCCGGTGCTATTTCGGTAGCAGCCAGAATCATCATCAAGAAAATTCAGGAAAAAGACCAGCCGAAACAAACCGAAACCGCCGCCTGACGGTGACTTGAAGGGATACTTCAATCGATCGGATTTGGTGAGCTGTCAAATGATGCCTGCGAATACGTCATCGGCCCGCTTCGGGTCGAGGACATCATTGTCCGCCAACCAGGCTTCTGCCGCTCCGACATCCGGCGTTTGATATGGCCGAAGCTGGCGACCCGCTTTATTGAGAGCTTCGATGGTAACGATAAGGGAATTGGTCTGTTCAATAGAACTGCCAACTTCTCGCTCCTCCACCCCAAGATGCTCGGCCAGAAGATCGTTCCGGACGCTGGCAATCTGGCCGGGCACCGTTCCGCCTTGAACCGCGGAGGCATCGATCGCCACATCGCACTCGCTGTCAAAACCGAGCGAGCGGTTATTAAAATTGGACGATCCGATGCGCAGATACTGATCATCGACAATCATTATTTTGGCGTGGACGTAAATCGGCGTGCCAGCGGCATTAAACGGGTGCAACATACGAAACCGGTCATATTTGTCCCGCGCTTTCACTGCTTCAAACAATCGGGCTCGCGTTGAATCCATGATTTCGGATTCTAGCCAGCCCTCGGCACTTTCCGGATTGACGATTATGACTTCGGGCCCGTCGGGCTCTGACAATCGTTCGGCAATGGCGCCGGCGATCCGGGCGGATGCAAAATATTGGCTCTCCGCATAGATGAACTGCTTCGCCGCGCCGATCAGGTCGAGATACAGGCTTTCAATTTCATGTACGCCCTGCTGATCGTCCATTTCCGGCAATGTCCGCGCGATGGCTACGGGACAATCGGTAAAATCTGCGTCCAAGCCCGCTGGCCAACAGTCCGCGCTGGCACTGACCGCCTTGACTTGCTTACCGCCAGCGTCCCGCCAATGTTGTCCGGCATATTCGGATAAAGCCCGCGCAACGTCTCCCTGAACCACCATCGCCGCGTCATGCCAGGGTCCGGCATCATTGCCGTCCGGCTGATACCGCTGCTCCTGGCTCTCTTCGTGAGCGCGTGTATCCCAGCGATTATTCGCAACATCGATACCACTGCAAAAAGCCGTGTCTTCATCGATCACAATGATCTTTTGATGATGCGCTGCCCCCACCGGATGGTGAGAATCGAGTTTAAAATGAACCCTTGGATGCAAATACCAGCGCGCCAGCGTCAAAAGCCCGTTAAGCCGGACAAAGGATTTTAAAGCCCCGGTATCCCAGCGCAGCACATAGATGTCGAGATCGCGGTTTTTCTTGAGCAGCCAATCGAAATAGGCTCCGACTTGCAAAGGGCCGTCCGGTTGCTCCGATGTGTCATGCATTTCCACGCGTTCATCGAAATCCCAGCCCAGCAGCATGATGCGTTGCTTGGCCTGCGCGAGAGACTTTCTCACCGCCCGGAAATAATTTTCCCCGTCGATGAGAACCGCAGCCCTGTCAGCATGTTCCACACGCCAGCAATTTTCTCCGGGCTTGAATATATTTGACATAGGCGATCAACCTCTCCGGTGGGGTAGAGTTCCCGGTAGCACAATAATATATGCAACCGTTCCAATATTTGTGCGTTTTGAACCTATGAACGAACAAATAATCCACTCGCTCAACAGTCTGGCAATATCTGCTGGCGAACTGCGCTCCCTTCGCGAAGGTTCGATGCCCGGCCTGAAGCCCGGTAATCGCAGAGCGGCAAGGAGACATTTGATGGCTGAGCCTTTGTCTTTTCAGAACCAGGTCCAGTCAGTGGATGCCAAGCTCGACAATGGTACGAATATCTGCCTGCGGCGCGTTCGTCAGTCCGACCTGGAGGAAATTGAAAAAGGAATCAGCCAGATGTCCGACCAGAGCCGCTATTTGCGCTTCTTTTCCGGCTCCAAAACCATGCCTCCTTCGGTCGTAGAGCGGTTGGCGAGCGTCGATGGAGTCAATCATCTTGCATGGGGGGTCATCAATATGGATGAAGAAGATCATCCCGCTATTGCCGCCGCCCATGTTTTTCGTGAGACGGAAACCAGCGACACTGGAGAATTCGCAATTGCAGTATTGGATCAGTATCACGGCCTGGGCGTCGCGAGAATCCTGATGACAACGTTATTTCTGGACAGCTTTTGCGAAGGTTTGCGGCAATTGCGGATCGATATCCTGCGCAACAACAAGAAAGCCTATGGCCTCATCCGGTCTGTCGGAGCGACGCCTTGCGCGCTGGAAGGCCCTGCCGCTCAATATAATCTAGTCATCCAGGACGCAATTTCGGCACTGCGCAAAATGGACAGTCCTGTTGCTATCCCGGATATCGTCGCGGCCTTCACAGCTGACTGAGAACAGAAGCAACGCGCGCGACAGTCTCGATAAAAAATACTGACCGTCGTGGAACCAACCAATTATCTCCGCGTAATATAGACTAATCGATGGGCGATGTCCGAATTCACCTTCGACCCAAAGGTTTGCGCCGGAAATCGCGATCTCGACGAGTTGCGTATGTCGAGGGTCGCGTTTTCCGGCTCATCTTCCCGCCAGCCATCATATCCGCGCTCGCGAACCTAAGCTTTGCAGCAATCAGTAACCTTTTGCGATCTTGCTTTCAGATCTTTTATGTCCGGCTTGTGGACGATCGTATCGAGCGCTCTCGCCAGGGCCTGGCGGGAGGCATCTGACGCCGCTTCAGAGAATTTTTCCGGCCATGACTGGGCCAGCGCTAGTAAACATAGCTGAACGCGCTGATGCACTTCCACCATAGCAGCGCCATCCCGCGCGATTTTCGCGAAAAAATCGGTAAACAGATCCTCTGTTTCTATCACCGGGCCATGCACTCTGGAATATCGGGCATCTTGTGGTTCGATGCTGGCTTCCGCAAAGACCTCAAAACAGCGCAGACCACTATCCAGCACCGAAATGGCTGTGCCCGGATCATTGATGGCGGGAGATAATGCTCGGGAGGCTATTTCGGAGAGAACCACCAGCCCGAACCGGGGGTCCTGAGCAAAGCTGCGATTATTTTCGACCAAAATCGCATCCCGAAAGGATTGCGGATCCACTGCATTAACGCCCTCACCGGAGAGATAGAGCAAGGGCCGAGCGGGATAAATCAGTTTCCCGGGGTGTATGGTAAGATAGACGGTGACAGAATATTTCTCGGCGGCTTCCTCCAGACGCCCCATATCGATCGAAGTTACGACACCGCTGGCGATATCACAACTGACGGCAAGCGCATCCTGCGGTATTTCCACCGTTGGCTGCGCGTTCAGAAAGGGATGTTGCCCGTGCCAGCGCAATGCTTTTGACGTTGCCTGCTCGACACGTCCGATGAGATCATTCATCCTGCCGAAGGTCGAGAGTTGCTGGATCCAGTTGATCAATGTCCCGCTGATCAGCACAATCACGGCAATCGTGGCGAAAAACAGGATGATCCGGCCGCGGTCATCATAATAGCCGGCAGATAATCCGATTATGCCGACAATGCTGAACAGAAATGTTCCAAGGAAGGTCGACAAGGCATTTTGCGATCGATCATCAGCAAGCATCAGAGCAATGGTTCGGGGCGTGGCCGTGCTGGTCGCCGAACCATATGCCGAGACCATGATGGACACCGAAAAGGCAATCACAGCCAACATGCTGGAGGCCAATATCGTCAATATATCGCCCACCGAACCGCTGGCGATCTCAAGGTCCGCTTCATAGGGGATCAGGGGGCCCACCCATTCTGCCGCTGCTGCTGCGGCAATAGCGCCCACGCTGAACAGCATCGCCCGGAACCAGATTTTTTCGGGCAAACGCGACACATATTTCTTCAATTCCAATATCATGCGTCGCTCTTTCTCAGCTGCGTAAATATAGGCGGTTTGGCAAACCGCAATTTTTGGTACCTTGTCAGCACCCCGTTTTGAAATCTGCACATTCGCCGATGATAGCGGCTTTTTTTAGCCCCCGCCAGCACGGCTTCCGGTACCTGCGGGACCGGAACTCCAAAAGCGCACCCTTAAAAGGCCGCCTGGACACAAAAGGCTTGATCGGGAAAAGTCAAAATGACAGATGGGTAATTCGATTTTGCATTAGTCGGCGCCAGACGACTAGGATACTGAATCTGTTATCAATATTATGCGATAGGAAAAATATGGTCAGCATGAAGTCAGTAGCTGCAATAGTCACCCTGGCTGTTTTGACGGCAGGCTGTTCGAGCGGCGGTTCGGAGCCCAGCAAGCCAGCGTCAGGCACAGCCGAAGCAACCGATCCTGCAGCAACAGCGCCGCCCGCCGATAGCGGACCACCGGCCGTTGACGATATCGCTACATTGGACGGTCCTTCCTATGCGAGCCTGACCGGTGATGCCGCCTCCGGAAAAGCCGCCTTCATGCAGTGCCGCACCTGTCATGTGGTCGACCCCGGCATGAACCGCGTCGGCCCGTCACTGGCCAATATCATCGGCCGCGAAGCGGGTTCAGTGGCAGGTTTCAGATATAGCGAAGCCAGCGCCAATAGTGATATCATCTGGACAGAAGAAAAACTGTTCCAGTTTCTCGAGAAGCCCCAGCGGGTGATCCCGAAAACCAAGATGATTTTCGCCGGCATGCCAGATGCGCAGAAACGCGCCGACGTGATTGCCTATCTCAAGAACCCGAGCTGATCAGGCTTTCCAGCATCCGGCGAGATGATCGTCGGTCATCCCGATGGCCTGCATATAGGCATAGATGATAGTGCTGCCGACAAAGCTCATGCCGCGTTTCTTCAGGGTTTTGGATATGAGGTCGCTGATCGCGGACGTCGTCCCCATGTCGGAAAAATATTTGGGTCGGTTGACGGGCGGAGGCCCGTCCAGATGGCCCCAGAGCCATGCATCGAAGCTGCCATATTCTCTCTGTATCTTAAGAAAAGCTAGCGCGTTCTTGCGGACCGAGTAAATCTTCAGCCGGTTGCGGATGATCGCTGGTTCTTCGCGCAATGCTTCCAGTTCGCCATCCGCCATCATCGCACAACGTTCGATATCGAAATCATGAAAGGCACGGCGATAGCCCTCGCGTTTGCGCAGCACTGTCTCCCAGCTCAAGCCGGCCTGCGCGCCTTCGAGGATCAGGTTTTCGAAAAGCAAGCGGTCATCATGAACCGGCACACCCCATTCCCGGTCATGATAAAGGCCGTAGAATTCCTTGCCCGCCTGGCCGCCGAAGCAGCGGTGTTTTCCGTCCGTTCCGATCACTGTCATGGGACAAGATTAGCTACACCGGATGGTTTCAACAATCTTATTCGGCAGGCTGAATTTCGGGAGCATTGCCCTTGTCCGGGGTCCACCAGCCGATACGCCGCTTGGTCCAGTTTAGCACGCGGGGGATCGGCGCATTGCGGTCCATCCATTCGACATAATCCTTATAGACCGGGTCGCTCAGCAGATGCTTTTCCTCGGTTTTGGCGCGCCAGTAATAGACCCCGCTGACCGCCGCTATCAGCACCGTATTGCGCACGAAGTCGGTAACACTGCCGGAGGTTACCAGAAACGGCATGGTCGCCAGCCACCAATAGGCATTTTTTGCGACATAGGCGGGATGCTTGGTCCAGCTATAGGGACCATGGGTCAATATTCCGCGATGGGTGAGATTGGAAAAGCGCAGGCCAAAGGCGACCGTCGCCCAGGCGTAGATGGCGGTAAGGAAAACCAACATGCCGCCCCAGATCCAGAGAATAGTGGCATGACCCTCGAACCAATAAGCCCAGTCGGCGGTGTTGACATGATAGTTGAGCGGACCGTCATCGCCCATCAGAATGAACGGCGGATAGCAGATCAGGGCGGCGACCCAGCCAGCCAGATAGGGATTTGCAGTGCGGATATGCGCATCAAGCGGCTTCATCGTCAGCATATAGCCAACCGTGGCAAACTGGACATCGACGACGAACATCGCGATGATCAGCCAATGGGCGATCACCACAGGATTGCCTGCCAGTTCATCAAGGTCCAGCCGCACCAGATCAGCAAAACCGCCGGGCACGATCGACAGCATGAACGCCAGGAAAAAGCCCTTCACCGCCCAGGCGCGCAGATGATGAAAAATCTGATCGCGCTCAAACTCGCTTTTCCTGCCGGTCAGCAGCTGGCCAAAATGCCAGGCACCGTCGCGCGGTTCAATGGTAAAGCGGTCCATGAACAGAACATAGGGAATGGACAGCACGAACAACCAGGGCGCGGCGGTTTCCATGATCTCCATTGAAAATTGATATTGGCCGGTCCAGTACCATCGACCGACGCAATAGATGGTCGCGATAATGCCCCAGGTTGCCCATAGGCCTGCCAGCTTCACCAGACTGATGTCGAATGTCTCTTTGAGCGCTTTCGGATTGTGCCAGTCGATCCCGGTGGAGGGCCGCAAATGGACCTTGTCCATCAGCAGCGACCAGATCACCATCGGTACCGCACAGGCCAGACAGGCGGCGAGCGCGGAATAGGGGCCGTCCAGACCATATTGCCGGGCGATCAGCACCCAGGACGCCAGACCGATCAGGCCTGCCACACCCACGCCATGGGAAACCGCTGACAAAGGACGCGGATCATCGCTTCTTGATTTTCGTCCAAACATGCAGTCGCCTTAACCAATAATGGTAAGCAAGCGATGAACGGGCAGATTCATGGGCAAAAAACCTCTGATTGGCCTAGGAAAATTGCCTCGGCTCCTCTATACTGACACGCAAAGGTGGCTGGCACAAATTTGATGATAAAACACGGGAATCTCATGAAAAATATTGGACTTTCGCTCTCGATCGCAATCCTCATGGCTTCCTGCACGAATGGAGAAAATGCACAGGCCAATGGGGGCGCTTCGACGGAAACGCAGGCTCTGGCAGATATTTCTCCGGTGGATCGCAAGCCTTTCGAAACAACCGCCATTGCCAGCTTTGATGAACCGTGGGCGATGACCTTCCTTCCCGATGGTCGCATGCTTGTCAGCGAAAAAGCCGGGAAGTTGCAGCTGGTTGACGCAAAGGGACAGAAAACCGAAATCGGCGGTGTGCCCGAGGTGGACTATGGTGGTCAGGGCGGCTTTGGCGATATCGTACTCGCACCCGATTTTGCGACCAGCAACATGGTTTATCTCAGCTGGGTCGAAGCGGGAGATAAAGACACGCGGGGCGCCGTGGTCGGCCGGGCGCGGCTGGAACTGAAGGGCCAGAAACCGGCGCTAAAAAACCTCAAAGCCATTTGGAAGCAAAGTCCCAAGGTCGAGGGTCGAGGGCATTTTTCGCATCGCATCGCCTTTTCGCCCGATGGAGAATATCTCTTCATTGGTTCGGGCGAGCGGCAGAAATTTGATCCTGCGCAGGATATGGCTGCCAATCTCGGCAAGATTGTCAGGCTCTATCCGGATGGCAGCGTTCCCAAGGATAACCCGTTTGTAGACAAGGAAGACGCGCTTCCCGAAATCTGGTCACTGGGCCACCGCAACATATTGGGTCTCGCGTTCGACAGCAAGGGACGTCTCTGGAATCAGGAAATGGGTCCGAAAGCCGGCGATGAGTTGAATCTCGTCCAGCGCGGGGCCAATTATGGCTATCCGATTGTATCGGAAGGCGATCATTATGATGGGAAGAAAATACCCAATCACGACACGCACCCGGAATTTGAAGCGCCAAAAGTGGCCTGGGTGCCGACGATTGCGCCCAGCGGTTTGATTTTTTATTCCGGCAAATTATTCCCTGCATGGCAAGGCAGCGCCTTTATTGGCGGCCTCGCCAGTCAGGCGCTAATTCGCATCAGCTTCGATGGTGACAGTGCTAAAGAGGCAGAGCGTTTCCTGATGGACACTCGTATCCGCGAAGTGGAACAGGGGCCCGATGGCGCAATCTATGTGCTGGAAGATGGCGAAGGCGGCCGATTGCTGAAACTGACTCCAACCGGCTGATCCCCCCGCTACAACAGACCTATTGCGAAGCGGCGGTAGTCGTTCCCGACAAGTCGCTCAAAAAACGGCGGACGCGCTTGGCGTTTGCGCCGAGGTCATGCACGCCGACGCGGCTGACCGAACGCATGTCGATAATGCTGGCCGCGCCATTTTCCGCCGAACGGGCACGAATCACAATATCATCCTTGAACCGGAACAGAGAGATCGTGTCGGTCGCTTCCAGATTGCCGGATGCGGGATCGACGCTGACAATTTTCCAGCCGCGATCTTCTGCCAGCCTTTTGGCTTTCTCGATCACTTCGGCGACCGGCTGGTCGATACGAACGGAGCGGATGTCCGGATAGGCATCCTGATGCGCCGTCGCCCATCGCTGGCGGGGATTCATGCCGCGCATGTCACCGTCATCCGCACCCGGGATATTGTCCCAATTATCGGCCCGCAGGGTAAGCGCGGTAAACTCCGGCGGATCGGCGAGATCGGTGGTAATGTCATGAATCGCCGGGAGCGTAAGAATCGCCACGACATAAGGTATCCAAAACCCCAGAAAGGCGAGCGTAGCAACCATCCCCAGACCCAGCAGTGGCCAGCGCGTCTTGCGACCTTTTCGCCGGTTCAGCACGATAAAGACAATCGCCAGAAGCAATGTGAGCAAGGCCACCAATATGATCCATGGTATCGCTGCCAGACCAGCTTGCCAGCCCCACAGACCAATGCCTCCGCCAACAGCGGCAATGACAAATGCCAGCGGCGCGCCCAGGCCGAGCAGCAGAATGAGCCAGCCTTTGGGGTCGCGGCGCAGCGAACCCCGTCTTGCCGGCTTGGCTGGTGCAGCGGCCGGTGGCGTATCGCCAGTCGATGGTTCGGTTGGCTTGTTCTGGTCCATCACGCGCAAACTCCCTTAACAGATCAATCTTTTAGCTGGCGCTTCGCGATCATGCAATTGCAACCTATGCGGCTCGACATTTACCGCAAAGCGGAGTAGCGCGCGCTTTTCCTGATATACGAGACCAACGCCTTGACCAGCATCATTCCTCTCGCCGAAATCGATCCGCAACTGGTCGAAGCCCTGCTCGACTCTGCCTTTGGCAAGGATCGGCACGACCGCACTGCCTACAAGCTGCGCGAAGGCATGGACATGCTCGAGGGCCTGTCGCTGGCCGCCGTGGATCAGGAAAAGCACGAATTGCTCGGATCTATTCAATGCTGGCCCGTGGCTCTGACCGATGAGGAGGGACAGATGCACCCCATGATTATGGTTGGTCCGGTGGCGGTTTATCCGGACTTTCAGCGCGAGGGTATCGGCCGGGCGATGATGGCGGCCCTGCTGAAGGAGATTCAGCCGGATGATCCGCTGCCTCTGGTAATGATCGGTGACCCTGAATATTATGAGCGGTTCTTCGGATTTACAGCCGAAGGCACCGGCGGATGGACGCTGCCAGGGCCTTGGGAACCTTCACGGTTACTCGTCCGCGCTAATCCGGCGCAGACATTGCCGAAGACCGGCACACTCGGCCCCTGGACAAGATAGCGAGTCTAAGCCTTTACAGAAATGGCGCCGGGCAATAGTCCGGTTGCATGCCCTATACGCCACCACCCGAACTTGCCTCGCTCTCCATCGCGGAAATCGCGGAATTGGCCGACGCGCAGAAGCTGCCACCGGTCGATCAATGGGATCCGCAAGAGACTGGCGACAGCGAAATGCGTATCGCGGCAGACGGGACCTGGTATCATCAGGGTGACCCGATCAAGCGTCCCGCCATGGTGCGCGCCTTTTCCAGCATCTTGCGGCGCGAGCCCGATGACAGCTATGCACTGGTCACACCCTATCAGAAGCTCAGCATCATCGTCGAAGATGCGCCGTTCGTCGCGGTGGAACTGGAAAGCGAAGGCAGCGGTGCCGATCGCACGCTGGCCTTCCGGCTCAACACCGACCATCTGGTGGTCGCCAATGCCGAACATCCACTACGATTTGGCGCGGACAAGCCGCAGCCCTATCTGCAAGTGCGCAAGGGATTGGAAGCAGTGCTGGCCCGGCCGGTTTACTATGGGCTCGCGGAACTGGCACTGGAAGAAGACGCCGATCCCGTTGGTATCTGGTCTGCCGGCACCTTTTTCCCCATCGCGACCGATATATGACCCTGCGCGACCGGCTAGAAAAGGCGCTGGTGAAAGGGCATGAAAATGATCTCGATCATTTGCTCTACAACGAACGCGACCATATCGATGACCTGAAGGTCTTGCGCGATGCAGCCGTGCTGATCGCAGTAACCGATCGTCCGGATCCGGGTGTTATTTTCGTCCAGCGGCCGCAGCATATGCGCAACCATCCCGGGCAGGTTGCTTTCCCCGGCGGCAAGATCGATCCGGGCGACATCGATCCGATCGATGCCGCATTGCGCGAAGCCCATGAAGAAGTCGCGCTCGATCGCGGCCATGTCGACATTATCGGCATGACCGACAGTTTCCAGTCTGGCAGCGGCTATAATATCCAGCCCGTGCTGAGTGTTATCCCGCCCGACCTGCCCTTTGTTGCAGACCCGGACGAGGTAGAAAGCTGGTTCGAAGCTCCGCTCGAGTTTCTGCTCGATCCCAAAAACCGCACCATACATGAAGGCACATGGAACGGGCGCAAGCGGCATTATTATGAAATCTACTGGCAGGATTATCGCATCTGGGGAATTACCGCAGGTATCTTGAACAATCTTGGCAAAAGGCTGGACTGGAAATCATGAAAATGCCGCCGGCAGAATGGACAGAAAGACGCGGGCTCGCTGCTTTGATCGCGGCGCTGGATGGCAAGGCCCGCTTTGTCGGCGGGGCCGTACGCGACACATTGCTGGAGATCGAGGTCAAGGATGTGGACATCGCCACACCATTGCTGCCCGAGGATGTGATGCAAAGGCTAACGGCGGTGTCGATCAAGGTCATCCCTACCGGTATCGCCCATGGCACCGTCACCGCCGTGCTGCCCGACGGTCCAGTCGAAATTACCACCCTTCGCCGCGATGTCTCCACCGATGGACGGCGCGCTACGGTAGCGTTCAGCGATGACTGGCAGGAAGATGCGGCGCGCAGGGATTTCACCATCAATGCGCTTTTCGCCGATCCCGAAACGCTGGAAGTTTTCGACTATTTTGGCGGACTGGCCGATCTCGAAGACCGACAGATCCGCTTCATCGGTTCGGCCGTAGAACGGATTGCCGAAGATCATCTCCGGATCATGCGCTATTTTCGGTTCCTGGCCCGCTTCGGCAAGCAGGAGCTTGAACCGGAAGCCTTCCGTGCTTGCGTCGACGCAGCGCCCAAACTGGAACAACTGTCACGGGAAAGAGTAGCGGATGAACTGCTGAAATTGCTCGCAACGGAGGATCCCCGCCTGGCTATCGGCAAGATGCTGGATGGAAAAATATTCCAGCATATCATCGCCGAGACCGACGAGCAGGCGACGACCATTCTAGGCCAGCTTATCACCCGCGAACAGGCCTATGCCATCATGCCCGATCCGGTGCGGCGTCTGGTAGCCCTGCTTCCCAAGGATCGGGATAAATCAGGCGCGATAGCCAAAAGCCTGAAGCTATCGAAGAAATTGCAGCGAGCGATTGCCGAGCGTTCACCAGCGCAGGCGAACGGCAAGACGCAAGTTGCACCTCGCCTGTTTCACAATGCGGAGAACATCCGTGCCCTCGCCTATCGCACCAGTGTCGAGACCGCCCGTGATGTCGTCCTGCTTTTCGCCGACGATAGCGAACTGCCCGAAATGCTGGCTCAGCTCAAAAACTGGCAATCGCCGGTTTTTCCGCTGACAGGCGGGGATTTGATCCAGCGCGGCCTCAAACCCGGCCCGATTGTCGCCCGGACTCTGGCAACAATCGAACAGGCGTGGATTGATAAAGGCTTCCCGGAAGAAAAATGGGTGACAGAATTTGTCGCCGGTCTTGATTTCAATGGCCGGACGTGAGCAAAGTCGGGTAGCGATACGGACGATATTTGCAGAACAATATAAAGCCGCAATCGGGCAAGCATATGAGAGAGGAAACAGATGACTGAGGCTCCGGGAAAAAATGATCTGGTGGATTTAATTGCATCCCCGCGCAGCGATGATGCCACTCATTGTACCGCTGCGGACTATGACCGGTTGTACAAGGAAAGCATCGCCGATCCCGATAGCTTCTGGTCCCGTCAGGCCGAACGGCTGGACTGGAACAAGGCCCCCGGCAAAATCGCCAACTGGTCCTTCGATCCGGTGTCGATCAAATGGTTTGAAGATGGCGCGTTGAACATCTGCCACAACGCGGTCGACCGCCATGTCGCCGCCGGCAAGGGCGATGTCACCGCGCTGATTTTCGAACCCGATGATCCGAAGTCGCCCGGCCGCACGATCAGCTATGCCGACCTGCTGGCAGAGGTCATCAAAATGGCCAATTGCCTGAAGAAACTGGGCGTCCAAAAGGGCGACCGGGTCACTATCTACATGCCGATGATCCCCGAAGGGGCGATTGCCATGCTCGCCTGCTCCCGTATCGGCGCGATTCACAGCGTGGTCTTTGGCGGCTTTTCCCCCGATGCGCTGGCCGGCAGGATCGAGGATTGCGACAGCAAGTTCGTGATCTGTGCGGACGCGGGTCGGCGCGGCGGCAGGCCGGTGCCCCTGAAAGCGAATGTCGATGCGGCGCTGGAAAAGGTGTCGGTCGATGCCGTTCTCGTGATCAACCATACGGACAGCGATATTGTGATGACCGCCGGACGCGACCATTATTATCACGAGCTCAAGATTGATGTGCCGGCGGACTGCCCCTGCGAGCCGATGAACGCCGAGGATCCCTTGTTCATTCTCTATACGTCCGGATCGACGGGCAAGCCCAAGGGCGTGCTCCACACGACCGGCGGCTATGCGGTCTGGGTAGCAACGACCTTTCACTATGTCTTCGACTATCAGCCCGGAGAGGTTTTCTGGTGCGGCGCCGATATCGGCTGGGTCACCGGGCACAGCTATATTGTCTATGGCCCGCTGATCAACGGTGCCACCGAGCTGATGTTCGAGGGCATCCCCAATTATCCCGATTTTGGCCGCTTCTGGGAAGTGGTCGAAAAGCACAAGGTGAACATTTTCTATACTGCGCCAACCGCCATCCGCGCCCTGATGCGCGAGGGGGACGGGCCGGTCAAAGCCCATGACCGGTCTTCGATCCGCCTGCTCGGTACAGTCGGCGAACCGATCAATCCGGAAGCCTGGCTCTGGTATTATAATGTCGTCGGCGAAGCCAAGTCGCCGATTGTCGATACCTGGTGGCAGACCGAGACGGGAGGCATCATGATCACCACCCTCCCCGGCGCCCATGGCATGAAGCCGGGCAGCGCCGGAAAGCCGTTTTTCGGCGTCCAGCCGCAACTGGTGGATGGCGACGGCAAGATACTGGAAGGCGCGACCGACGGCAATCTGTGCCTCACTGGTAGCTGGCCCGGACAGGCGCGCAGCGTCTATGGTGACCACGAGCGGTTCATCCAGACCTATTTCAGCACCTATAAGGGCAAATATTTCACCGGTGATGGCTGCAAGCGCGATGCGGATGACTATTACTGGATCACCGGCCGCGTTGACGATGTGATCAATGTTTCGGGCCACCGCATGGGAACGGCGGAAGTCGAATCCGCTCTCGTCTCTCACCCCAAGGTCGCCGAGGCAGCGGTGGTCGGCTATCCGCATGACATCAAGGGTCAGGGCATTTACTGCTATGTCACATTGAATGCGGGCGAGGAACATTCGGACGAATTGGTGGCCGAACTGCGCATCCATGTCCGCAGTGAAATCGGCCCCATCGCCACGCCCGACCATTTGCATCTGACACCCGCCCTGCCGAAAACCCGGTCCGGCAAGATCATGCGCCGGATCCTGCGCAAGATTGCCGAGAATGAACATGGCGCCCTGGGCGACACATCGACGCTGGCCGATCCGAGCGTTGTCGATGCATTGGTCGAGGGGCGGCTGAACAGATGAATGTGCTCCGCACTCGATGCGGAGCTCCGGCGACGAGAACTATTCTTTGTAGCGCAGGGCTCCGCATCAAGTGCGGAGCACAAGCCTAGCCGTCAAAACCGACAAACACGGCGGCCTCGTCAATCGGCTTGCGCGTTGATACCACCGCGTTGGCGGGAAAGCTCTCATCCGGCCAGCCGAGCGCGATACTTTTCATGATCACTTGATCATCGGCGATCCCTGCATGTTCGCGTACCACTGGCGACTGCATGATGCCCTGGCTGTTGATCACCGTACCCAGTCCCCGCGACCAAGCCGCATTGACCAACGCGGTTGCCACGGCGCCACAGTCAAAGGGCGTATCGTCACTGCCGTCCACCGCGCGGTCATAGGTGATGATCACGCATACCGGCGCGTCAAATTGCCGGAAACCCCGCATCACCCAGTCCTGCCGCGCTTCCTTGTCGTCGCGCTCGATCCCCATTGCCGAGAAAAGCTGTTTCGCCACCCCGATCTGCCGCTCGCGGTGCGGTCCGGCAAAGGCCTCACCGGTCCGGAATTCGCGCGATTGCGGCACGCCAGCCAACATCCGTTCGGTGTTTCCTGCCCGGATTTTCTCCAGCGGTTCACCGGTGATGACGTAGAAACTCCACGGCTGCGTATTCATCGACGATGGCGCGCGCATCGCCAGTTCGAGGATCTCCTCGATCAGTTCTTTCGGTACGGGTTCCGGCTTGTAGCCGCGTATGCTGCGGCGGCCGAGGACTACTTCGTCAAACTGCATGAATGACTCCATCTGTAAATACTGATCGGGGCTAGCGGACAAATGGCGCTGTGCAAAGCCCGCTATTGCCAGCGGCCGAGCGTGCGGAATTCTTATTGGGTGCACGCTCCCAATAATCTGCTAGACCGAAAGCCATGAAAGACCATTTCGAACGCCACAAGCAGACCTGGACCAGCGAAGAAATCCAGAAGCTTCACGCCTTTGCGAAAAAGGGCATGACCCTAAAGGCCATTTCCAAGGCGCTGACGCGCAGTGAAGAATCGATCCGCACACGGTCCAAGCTGGACAAGCTGAAAATTGCCAAGAAGCGCTGATTTTCGCGCGTCATTAACCCGCGATATTCAGCTCAAGCTCAAGCTCTCGGCACCCGAATCTTGTCGACCAGCCAGCCGATCTCCTTCGGTGGCGCGCTGGTATATTTCGCAACGACAATTGCCACCGCGAAATTGAGCAGCATCCCGATCACGCCAATGCCTTCCGGTGAAATCCCGAACAGCCAATTGGCCTCGACATTGCTGTCCGGTGACCAGAGCTTGAACCAGCCGATATAGAGGAAGGTAAAACTCAGGCCGGTCAGCATGCCTGCAATAGCGCCTTCACGGTTCATCCGTTTGGAGAATATACCCATGAAGATCGCCGGGAACAGCGAGGCCGCGGCAAGTCCGAAAGCGAAGGCGACCACCTGCGCCACCCAGCCGGGCGGATAGATGCCGAGATAGCCGGCTACAACAATCGCTGCCGTGGCGGCCAGTCTGGCAGCCCGTAACTCGCCTTTTTCGGTGATCTGCGGCCGGAAGGTCCGCTTGAGCAAATCATGGCTGATCGAGGATGAGATCACCAGCAACAGTCCCGCCGCCGTCGACAACGCCGCCGCCAGCCCGCCGGCGGCGACCAGCGCGATCACCCAGCCCGGCAGATTGGCAATCTCCGGATTGGCGAGCACCATGATGTCGCGGTCGACATAGACCTCGTTGGGATTGTCGTCAGCGGCTTCGTTCTGAACAATTCGCTCGCCGTTTGCGCCCGCATTCTCGGCAAACAGAGGTGCGCCCTTGAATGCGTCGCCTTTACCGAGCTGCATCTTGCCATCGCCATTTTTATCGCGCCAGGCGATCAGGTCATTGCTCTCCCAATTCTTGAACCATTCGGGGGCCTCGGCATATTCGACATTGTTTACGCTATCGATGAAATTGAGCCGCGCAAAGGCCCCAACGGCAGGCGCGGTCGTGTAGAGCAGGGCGATAAACACCAGCGCCCAGCCCGCGGACTTGCGCGCATCCGATGCCTTGGGCACGGTGAAGAAGCGGACAATCACATGCGGCAGACCGGCCGTCCCGACCATCAGCGCCGCAGTGATGCAGAATACGTCGATCATCGACTTGCTGCCATCGGTATAGGCGCCAAAACCCATGTCCTGCAGCACCAGATCGAGCTTCTGCAGCACATAGAGGCCGGAGCCGTCATTGACCGTCGATCCCAGCCCCAGTTGGGGCACCGGATTGCCGGTCACCAGAAAGCTGATGAAGAAGGCCGGCACCATATAGGCAAAGATTAGCACGCAATATTGCGCAACCTGCGTATAGGTGACTCCCTTCATTCCGCCGAGCACGGCATAGACGAAGACAATGGCCATGCCGATGATGACACCAAGCGTGATCGGCACATCGAGAAAGCGGGAAAAGACGATGCCGACGCCGCGCATTTGCCCGGCGATATAGGTGAAGCTGATGAAGATCAGGCAGATCACCGCGACCACCCGGGCGGCCTTGGAATAGTAACGTGTGCCAATAAAGTCGGGCACCGTATATTCCCCGAATTTCCTGAGATAGGGCGCGAGCAGCAGCGCCAGCATCACATAGCCGCCGGTCCAGCCCATCAGGTAGACCGAGCCGTCATAGCCGGAAAAGGCGATAATCCCCGCCATCGAGATGAAGCTCGCCGCCGACATCCAGTCCGCGGCTGTTGCCATGCCATTGACGATCGGATTGACCCCGCCGCCGGCGACATAGAATTCCTTGGTCGAGCCCGCGCGCGAGGCGATCGCAATGCCGATGTATAGCGCGAAGGACAGGCCGACGAAAATATAGATGAGTGTCTGGGTTGCCATCAGCCGCGCTCAATCATCAAGATCATATTGGCGCTCGATCTGCTTCATCCGGACGCTGTAGAAGACGATCAGCAGGATGAAGAAATAGATCGCGCCCTGTTGCGCAAACCAGAAACCAAGCGGATAGCCGCCGAGGGCAAACTGGTCGAGAAAGTCGCGGAATAGGATCCCCGCGCCAAAGGAAACGACGAACCAGATCGTCATCAGCGTCCACAGCAACCGGATATTCTGCGACCAATAGGCCTTTTCATTATCGCTCGTGTCCGACCGTGGCGGATCCCGCTTCACGTCGTCCATGCTGTCATCGGACATGCTGTCTCCTCCCCTTTATATTCTTGCAGATCAAACTAGGGGGCGAGGCGGGATAGCGCAAACAGGTTGTGATATTTTGATCATTGGACGGCAGAGCCGGCCTCGCTCCTGCCGTCAACAGTTCGGCTTTAATTGAATAATCCGTCAGACTATCGCCAGCAGCAGTCGCCGAGCATAGCGCTTGATCCAGACCAACGCCCCTCTTTGTCGGACTAGCTGGCCTGTATGTTCATAAGCGCCGAGTCGCCATTCTTACCGCGCGCATCGCGCGCCAAAGCTGACAATGTAAAATGTCCTACAGCCGACCCTTTACTTAAGTATATTTGTTAACCTTAATTGACTAGCAACGGATCGGTCGATACGGCTAAAGTGTCGAGTATGTGACAGGAGTAAAAATGCGTGAGTATAAGGATACACATTTTTCCGATAATGATATTGGAGATTTGACCGATCACTCACTCAAACAATTTAATATGTCAGCTTCAGATATACAGTTAGACGAGGGTCGGCACATCGATCTCGCGAGAACCGCTGCGTTCTTGTTGAAAAGTCGCGCCATCCGCGCGGAGCAATTCGGAAATGGCAAAGCTGATATCGATGATGTCTCCTGGCACATTTTGCTGCACTTGATCATTTCGACAGACACGAAAAAAGCCGTCACAGCGCTTGATCTTGCGCACACTCTCAATCTGGCGACAAGCACGACGATTCGCTATGTTGAGTATTTGATAGCGACGGGGCTGGTCGACAAGCAAATCGAAGCTGAAAATTTGGAAACGGTGACGTTAAAATTAACCCAATCCGGCGATGCCCTGACCAGCGACACTCTTCGCAGAATCGGCCAGGATCTGATCAATATCTGATCCCATTTTTTCGGCGAAACTAGGCGGCCTTTATTGTCTTTTCCACTCGTTCGATATCCGCCAATTGGCAAAGTTCGACAATCGCGGTATCGACATGGATGGCGGCAATGCTAGCCTGGATGGAATCGAGCTGCGATAAAATCTGCTCGAGCTGGTCGATCCATTCACGCAAGGCCTCTGTTTCATTGCTCATTGGCTTAGAAAATTCTTCCTGCTTAACATAAAGGCATAAAATGAGACCGCCCGTATTTGACTCTTGTGACTGCACCGAGTCAACTATTCACGTGAACGAGCGGAAACTAATGCGAATATTATAACATTTTCACTTGCTTTGACAATGGTGGAATTCGGAGCAATTTTAAGGGGCCTTCATCCTTGGCCAATGGAGGGTTTACCGGTAAACCCGCCCACTCGCCAGTCAGCTCAGTCAAATTTGCCGCTCTTTGGAAATCCCGTCGGCGGCAGGCGCCCGGCCGCCCCGCGTGCCACGCGCCACATGGTCAGATCATTCTCGGTCCGTGTTCGTCCGCTTTCACCGCCCATTGCCCAGCTCAGCCCTTCTTCCAGTCTGAACACAATCGCATCGGACAAGCCGCCGTCCTTGTAACGCTGCAACATTACCCCCTGCCCCTTGGCCATTTCGGGCATTTCGGAAAGAGAGAAGACGACCAGCTTACGATTCTCGCCAATAGCTGCGACATGGTCGGCCTCTTCGGGAACCGGCCGGACTACGATCAGACGCGCATCGCCCTTCAGATTGACGACCTGACGGCCTTTCTTCGTTTCAGCGACGACATCCGCGATCTTCGCAACGAAGCCGCGACCCCAGGTGGAGGCAAGCAAAAGCCTGGCCTTCATATCGGCAACCATCAGCGCAATGGGTTCGGCACCGGGTTCCAGATCAACCATTGATCCCACCGGCTCGCCAAAGCCGCGCGCGCCGGGCAGCTTGTCCGCGCCAATCGTGTAGAAACGCCCGTTGTCACAGCACATCAGCAGCTTGTCGGTGGTCTGGGCGTGGAAGGCATATTTCGGGCCATCGCCTTCCTTGAACTTGAAACTGTCCGGAGCAGAGAGGTCCGCATGCCCTTTCATCGCCTTGATCCAGCCGCGCTGCGACATGATCACGGTGACCGGCTCTTTCTCGATAAAGGCTTCGAGAGAAATTTCCCGCGCGGGTGCGGCCTCGATCAGCATCGTGCGCCGCGCGCCCAGCGCGGTGTCCTCGGCATAGAGCTTGCGCAGTTCCGCGAGATCCTTCTTCAGCCGGGTCTTCTGCCGCGCCGGGCTCTCGATCAGCTTTTCCAGCCCTTCCCGTTCCTCGAGCAGCTTGTCGCGCTCGGTCCGCAATTCCATTTCTTCCAGCTTGCGCAACGACCGCAGGCGCATGTTGAGGATCGCCTCGGCCTGACGGTCGGTCAGCTTGAACTCGTCCATCAGCATCGGCTTGGGTTCGTCATGGTTGCGGATTATCTCGATCACCCGGTCGAGATTGAGATAGGCAATGATATAGCCGCCGAGCAGCTCCAGCCGGGCATCAATCTTGTCGAGCCGGTGCTGCGACCGGCGCAGCAGCACTTCAATCTGGTGGACGATCCATTGTTTCAGCACTTCGCTGATACCCATCACCTTGGGCACGCGATCCTTGTCGAGCACATTCATGTTGAGCGAGAAGCGGTTTTCCAGATCGGACATGCGGAACAGCGCGTTCATCAGGTCTTCCGGGTCGACGGCACGGCTCTTCGGCTCCAGGACAATCCGTACCTGCTCATCCGATTCATCGCGGATATCGGCGAGAATGGGCAGTTTCTTGTCGGCAATGATCTGGGCGATCTGCTCGATCAGCTTGCCCTTCTGCACCTGATAGGGAATTTCGGTAATAACGATCTGCCACGCACCGCGCCCCTCGGCGTCTTCCTTCTCCCATTTGCACCGCACCCGCATCGCGCCGCGGCCGCTCTCATAAGCGGCATCGATCACCGATTTCGGGTCGACCAGCGTACCGCCAGTCGCGAGGTCCGGCCCCTTGATGATCGCCATGATCTCGGCATGCTCGGCCTTGGGACTGTCGATCAGCAGCGTCGCCGCGTCGATAATCTCGTGAACATTATGCGAGGGTATGCTGGTCGCCATGCCCACGGCGATACCGCTTGCACCATTGGCAAGCAGGTTCGGGAACAATCCGGGCATGACCTCGGGCTCTTCATCCTCGCCATTATAGGTCGGCTTGAGATCGGCGGCATTCTCGTCGAGCCCGCTCATCAGCTCGATCGCCGTGCGGGTCAGACGGGCTTCGGTATAGCGATAGGCAGCGGCATTATCGCCATCGATATTGCCGAAATTGCCCTGCCCGTCGACCAGAGGATAGCGCAGCGAGAAAGTCTGGGCGAGGCGGACCATCGCGTCATAGACCGACTGGTCGCCGTGCGGGTGATATTTACCGATGACGTCACCCACCACCCGGGCACATTTCTTGTACCCCTGCGACGGATCAAGCTTGAGCAGCCGCATCGCCCACAGGAGGCGGCGATGCACGGGCTTCAGCCCGTCGCGCAAATCCGGCAAGGACCGCGCAGTGATCGTCGACATGGCGTAAATCAAATAGCGTTCGGAAAGCGCCGCATCAAAGGGCGCTTCGACTATCGCATCAAATTCATCTTCGGGAGCCGCTTCGGGCGCATCGGTTACATCACTCATGGCAGGAGCGATAGCAGGGTGGATTCAGGGTTGGTAGGGGGAAAGTAGCGGAATGATGATCGCGCTTGCACAGGTGACACGATTTTATGTCACGGTCCGCTCGCTGCGATAATAGAGAAAGGCAAACCATAATGCGCCCGCGCCGAGGAGGTGCCAGACGGCATGCCCCTGCCACAAACTCTCCGGCGCGCAAAGCTGACCGCGCTGGTCAAGATTCCAGATCGTGAAGGCAACGATATTGGCGACAAGCCCAGCGATATAATAGCCGGTCCGGACTTGCCGGCGCAGCGGTCTAGCTAAGGCTAGCTCCAGGATGATAGCCGCCAGCAGGATAACGGCAAAAAGCCAGCGGCGGACGTCCGGGAGCACATAAAGAATTGCAACAAGAACGGCGCAGAGCAAAGCATAATAGATTATGGCACGCTGGTCCGGGATATCCCGCCATTTGGCCAACGCGCTGATCAAAAAGAACCCGCTGATCAAATACATTCCGAGCACATCGAAAAACTGCCCCCATAATGTAAGCGTCGCGTGGAGCAGGACGGATCCGATGCCGACGATGATCGCGGCTCCTCCCAGCACGCTTGCCGACAGCGGTGGAAAAGCCGACACCCAGTCACGCGACCGGGCCAACAGGATCATTAGAAAACCGGCAAAGACAAAGCCCAGTGACGACAGGCTGTTTACCGGCTGCAACAACAGCGCGCCGGTCCGCGGCATTTCGCAAAAGCACCTGGTTTCGGTGCAGCTCGCTGGTACATGGAGCGACCAGTCAGGCCCAATCAGGTTGAGCAAGGCGATTGTCATTGCCGCAGCCACCGCCGTCAGTGCGAGCGCAACGAATAGCTTTGGCGCGATGTAGGTCATCCCGTCAGCCATTGCTCCGGCAGATCCAGGCCTTCCCGCTCATTGTCCCAGATGATCCCCATGATCCACCAGCGACCATCGGGCTTGCCGTCATGGCCCATATCGTCGTTCCACAGATGAATCATATTGACGCCGCGGAACTGGATTTCGGGATGGTCAGGCGTCTCACGGGCTTCATATGCCGAATAGACATGCGCGACCTGGCCAAAAACATCCGTCTTGCGGCCAATCTCGATCTCGTAAAATGACTTGCCTTCGAGCAAAGGGATCGTCGCTTCGACAAATTCATCATAGCTGAAGGGATAGGCGACCGGCTTGTCATTCTCGATCCGGGTGCGGACCAGCATACAGCGCGGATGATAGATTTCGCGGTCCCGCTCCCAATCCTGTCCGCCCGGGGGTCCCGAGATGCACTCATAAAGCGTTTCCATGACTTCATCGATGGTCGTATATTTGGTCATCGCGACGACATTCTTTCGGTTGGTTCAGATGTCCACCATGAAACGGGATTGTTTGCGCCGCAAGTCGCTTTCGCATATAGGAAGGCTCGGTTGCCCCGGTCCGTTCAATCCGCCATGATTCGAACCATCGGGGCATGATTTTTTGTCGCTCTCTTTGCGAAGTGGAACCAAGCAATGTCCCGTCGCCGCCAGATTTACGAAGGCAAGGCCAAGATTCTTTACGAAGGCCCTGAGCCCGGCACTATCATCCAATATTTCAAGGACGATGCCACCGCATTCAATGCCGAGAAAAAGGGTACGATCAACGGCAAGGGCGTGATCAACAACCGCATTAGCGAGCATATTTTTCTGTTGCTCGGTCATATCGGCATTCCCAGCCACTTCATCCGTCGCCTCAATATGCGCGAGCAGCTGGTCAAACAGGTCGAGATCGTTCCGATCGAAGTGATCGTCCGCAATGTCGCCGCCGGGTCGCTTTCCAAGCGCCTCGGTATCGAAGAGGGCACGCCGCTTCCTCACACTTTGCTGGAATATTGCTACAAGGATGATGCGCTCGGCGATCCGCTGGTTGCAGAAGAGCATATCGCCTGCTTCGGTTGGGCCAGTCAGGAGGAAATGCAGGATATTTCCGCCATGGCCATCCGGATCAACGACTTCATGGCCGGAATGTTCGCTGGAATCGGCATCAAACTGGTCGATTTCAAGCTCGAGTTTGGCAGAATTTTCGAAGGTGATTTTTCGCGGATAATCCTGGCTGATGAAATCAGCCCGGACGGTTGCCGTCTTTGGGACATTGAAACCAACGAGAAACTGGACAAGGATCGTTTTCGTCGTGATTTGGGCGGCGAAGCCGAAGCTTATCAGGAAGTTGCCAGGCGTCTGGGATTGTTCCCGGAAGGCGGCGTCAGCGAAGTCGCTGATCTGGATAGCGAACGGAAGAAGCGCGGGAAATAACAACATATGGATTGTCTGTAGCTCTGCTCACCGGGCGTATCCCTCAACCGGGTCGTGCCTCACCAGTGCAATGCCGGCTTTCCGATCCCTACCAACGCCGGCCTGTTTCAATTTTCCTTCTTACTCTTGCCCCGGCAAATCTTGGCGCTATAGCATGGCGATATTGGCGGCGGAACAACGCGAGGACGCAGCATGAAAGTCAGAATATTTGTAACGCTGAAAGATGGCGTATTGGATCCCCAGGGAAAAGCCATCCATCATGCTCTCGAAAGCCTGGACTTTTCCGGGGTAAACGATGTGCGTGCAGGCAAGCTGATCGAACTCGATGTCGACACATCCGTCAGCCGGGAAGAGATTGAAAAAATGTGCGACAAACTGCTCGCCAATACCGTCATCGAAAATTACGAAATTGAGTTGCCGGAATCGGCGCTCGGAACGACCTCCTGATGCAATCTGCGGTAATCGTCTTTCCCGGCTCAAATTGCGACCGCGACATGGCGGTCGCCTTGGAAACGGTTTCGGGCCAAAAACCTCATATGGTCTGGCACGGGGACAGCGAGCTTCCACCGGGACTGGATGTCATCGCGATACCAGGCGGCTTTTCCTACGGCGACTATCTGCGATCGGGCGCCATGGCTTCTCGTTCCAACATCATCCAACCGGTCATTGAAGCAGCACAGCGAGGCGTCAAGATATTGGGCGTGTGCAACGGGTTTCAGATCCTCACCGAAACCGGCCTGTTGCCAGGGGCGCTGATGCGCAACAGCAATATCCATTTTGTCTGCAAGGATGCCGAGCTCGACGTTACCAATACGAATACCATCTTCACATCTCGCTATGCGGAACACACGTCCATATCGATCCCGGTTGCTCATCATGACGGCAATTTCTTTGCCGACAATGAAACGTTGGACAGGTTGGAAAAAGACGACCGGGTGGTGTTTCGCTACCGCAACGATATCAACGGTTCATCGCGCAACATCGCCGGTATCATCAATGAAGCGGGAAATGTCTTGGGCATGATGCCTCACCCTGAGCGGGCTATCGACAAGAAGCACGGCGGGACTGACGGGCTGGCCTTGTTTGAAAGCCTGCTGGGTTAAAGATCAGCAAGCAACTTTTGCACATGGCTAGCAATTCCGGGTTGGCAGCCGTCTGATTCACCGAATCCTCTCGGATTTCGGCATATATCACGCAACGTCTGCGGCAATTTCGACACCCTACCGGACGGATACCAGTCTATCAGCAGAGTGCCCGGTTAATATCGATCGGCAGCAAAGTCGTGCGAATAAGAGAATACGCACAGCGTTGCAGCAAGCGGAACTGTGTCTTGTCGTCCGGCAAAATTTCTGAATTTTCCAAATCCAGAATATCACCCAACACAAAACCCTGCCGGTGCGGACGTTGCTGCGAACAATCGCCTCCGGTGCAATCATGCCTCAGAAGCGCAAACGAAAAAGGGCCGGTCCGAAGACCAGCCCTTTTCCCAATTGGTATGTGTGTTGGTATTAGTTACCCGAACCAGGTCCGTACATAACTTCAACACGACGGTTCTGAGGCTCACGAACGCCGTCTGCGGTTTCAACGCGAGGACGCGATTCACCAAAGGCTTCACTCGAGATAACGCCGCTGCCGATGCCGCGCGATTCAAGATACGCACGAACAGCAGTGTTGCGACGCTGGGACAGACCGACGTTGTAGCTGGCAGAACCAGATTTGTCAGCGTGACCAGCCAGCATGACCTGAGCCGAACCACAATCACCATATGCGGTAACCGCATTGTCGAGAACCGAAGCCGCTTCTGGCGTGATATCTGACTGATCCCAGTCAAAGAACACGATGTAAGGGCCAGGCGCACATACAGCCGGTGGTGGCGGTGGTGGCGGTGGTGGTGGCGGTGGTGGCGGTGGTGGTGGCGGTGGTGGAGGTGGTGCCGCTGGTTCGCCGCCGAAGTTGTAGATCAGGCTACCCAGAACTGAGTGGCTACGCAAACGCGTATCAGTCGTACGTCCGAGCTGGTCTACAAGATTGACTTTATCAGCATTGAAGAAGCGGTATTTCAGACCCACATCCCAGCTGTCGCTCAATGGAGCGCGAACGCCTGCAAGCAACTGCCATGCAAAGCCAGTGTCCGAATCATTAAGATAAGGTCCAGCAAAGATATTGGTCACTTCGGTCCGTGCAACGCCGACGCCGCCGCCAGCAAAGCCCTGGATGCCGTCATCGTCGCCAAAGTCGAGCAAGCCGTTCAGCATGAAGCTGAGCGCATTTACATCGCCATTGATCGGGAATACACCAGTTGTCGTTCCACCAGCGCCATTCGCCGCGTTTGGAAGTCCAGGTGCACCAGCTTGTACACGATTGGCAGCAGCTGATTTATAACCAACTTCGGCTTCCAACCGGAAACCTCCGAAATCATAACCAACGATGCCGTCTACGTCGTAACCAGCATCATGATCTACTTCAAACGCGCCATTGTTGCCGGCAACGTTCATCGACAGATCTTCAGCGATCATTGCACCGCCCTCGACACCAACATACCACTGGCCATCACGAGCCAGTGCAGGTGTAGCGAGCGCTGTGGAGGCAAGCGCCATTCCTAAGGCAAGCTTCCGCATTTATATTCCCCTTCTCAATTAGGTTCTAAATTCACGCCGCTTTCTAACCTTTCGCTCCGATCAGTGCAAGCCGCCAAATCGCATAACTGTTGCGAAAATGTCGCCATTTTCGGCATTTAGCCCAAAAAATGGCTTTCAAACTCCGCGGATTCGAGCAATTATGCGTGCGAATATCTCCGGGAACTTGGATTCAGGCGCCGGATTGCAGAATGCCTTGCGCTTCAAGTGCGGCCAATATCGATTCGATGACGTTCCGTGCTTCAACATCGATAACAGCGCCTGATTGCGGCCCCCCGATCGTCGGTGCCATTTGCCATGAGCCGCGATAAACCGCGACACTATCGATAGATTCAACATAGATGCGCATCGACACAACCGGCGCAATGAACTGCCACCCATTTCCCGTCCAGCCGGCGATGTGATCATCATGACCCAGCCATTCGCCTGCAGCGCCAGATCCAACAAGCCAGCACTGACCAGCAGCCGGTACAATAGCGGCGGGATCTGTCGCAATCGCCTGCACGACCGGATGGATCAGAAAGTCGATCCGCGCGAGGGCTTCGTTGTGGAACAGTTCTTTATGCGCCTGACCTACTGCCAGTAGCGGTATTTCAAAGCGTGCGGTTTCCAATATGGCCATATCCTGCTCTTTCGGGAAATGTTGCGGAGATAAAATGTGATAGATTCAAAGCGGTATTTGAAAGTCCAGCGGCTCGGACAGCCCATAGGCTCCGATTTGATAGACCTTGACGACTAACTGACTGTTGTCGTTCTCGCGAAATGGTTCGACTTGTGCTTGCGATACAATGACTTGTGGCTCGGCCGTTTCCGCTGAAACAGATAGTTCCGAACCGTCGCCTGCCGCCAGTTCAACCCGATATCTTTCGGTTTCCTCGGCCAGCGGCACTTCGACATGATCGGACCAGACTGTTCCCGCCCGGGACCGCCGAGTCCAGCCGATCACGAGATCAGCTCCATCGAGAAAATTCCATCGCGGGTGAACCGGCGACCAGGGCATCAAGGCTCGTCCCGGTGAGGCGATCCCTGCGGAAACCGGAGCGAGGTCATCTCGTCCCAGCGCAAAGACCTCGACCGGTGTAAAAGCTGCATAAAAATTGGGAGCAATTTCCAGCAGAGAACCAACGTCTATCAGGACAAAATCCTCATCAGCGGCATGGCGCGCCGCTTCGATCTCGGTACCGCCCAGCCCGCGGATCAGACGGGAGAGGCGGAAAAGCCGGTCTCCCAGAGACACGGCCTTCGCAAACTGGATAATTTCCCGGCCGATCATTGCAACATTGCTACCGGCCAGCAATTGAGCATCATTGGCATGAGACAATGCCATCGCCGGATTATGCAGTTCCACGTCGATGTAATTCATGCGATCGATCAAAGCGGGATTGGCGGATGCGAGCGATCCGGATGCGGTGCCGATGATCGTTGGCGCCGCTATCTGGCCGATATAGGCACCCGGCGAACCATCGGCTCCGGACGCAAAAAGCTGGGCATTTCGCCATCCGGAATCACCGGCAGCAACAGCATATAGTCGGGGCGAATCCGAAACTGCGCTAGGCGCATCAATTGCGAAGGGCAGATCAACCAGCACCAGACGGGTCAATCCGGCACGAAGATCGGGATCCGCTATATTTCTGCCCTGGTCCGATAGGCCCGGAGCGATATGATGGACAGGGTTGGACCGTGTCAGCGAAAGCTGCGCAAAACCGGATCCAATCTCGCATTCCCGGATGCACCAAATTCCGTCACATGACCCGAATTTGACGAGCATTGAAGGTCGATACGGACAGCTATCCAAGGGCAGGGAAACATGAATAGTCGCACGTTCCTCATATTTCGTCCACAGGTTGGTCGCGGAGAGCGCCCTAGCTTCATTTGCCGCTATCGTCGCGGGAAAGTCCCGAATGATCGATATGCGTCCGGCCCCCGGACGAAATGCTGACTGGACGCCTGGTTGATAATCACGCAACGGGTCATAATAGCGGATCGACAATTGTCTCGGGACCGCCGCCACCGGAGCCGTGCGCATTTCTGGCGAGGCAATTTCCTGCTTTCCTGCGACACGCGCAAAATCGCTCTCCATTTCCAAGGCATGCGCCGGATCTGCAGCGGATCGCGCGCGGGCATCGATGCGATCAAAAGCGCTCGGATCGGCCGAAAAAGACAGCGGGATGGCATCGGTCAGTGACCGCAAACCAGCCTGCCGGTCTTCACCGCCCGCCGCATATCCAATGACCGTATCAGCCGGCGGCATGACAATCCGCTGGGCCGAAACATCCTCTATAATATCGGAAATTGTCACCGCCCCGTCATCGGCAATCACTTCGAATGTCAGAGACGGAATTCGATTGCCATATTCGGTCAAGTCCATGTCTTCGAAAACGGCCAGCGCCAGACCGCGATAGGCTGGCGTGCCCCCATCGGCTTCAGCACTGGCCATCAGGCCGTCGGCAGCCTGTTCCTCGGTACCGGGATGAAAGGCAAATCGGGTATCGGTTTTGAAATCTCCGGCGACGCCGCGGAAGATTTTCCCGTCCGCCCAGATCCGTCCGATGCCATTGATCCGTCGGCTGGACAAGGCCACCGCGAAACAGGCAGAATAGCTGTAGATTGTCGTGCTCGGCCGTCCCTTTCCGCCGCCTTCGCGACTGCGGCTCTCCTTGATATCCGTCGCCCAGATCACCGTTCCCGCGACACGCATCCTGCCGAATATGCGGGGGACCTGGGCCCCGTAGCTTGACGTCTGAACCGCCAGTTCCTGCAGGTGCGGGCCTTCGCGCCCTTTCGGCCTGAACAGGACATTCTGATCAATCTGCTGGCCGATAACGGCCCCGATGGCGCCGCCAATCGGTCCACCGAATGCAGTGCCCACGGCGCTCAAAACCAATGTCGCCATTCAATCCTCCGTCAGTCTGAATATCGCGACAATCGGCCAGGGCGAGTCACCGGGACAATATACGACCTTGCCCAGTCCGGCGTGGGCGTGCACAAAACCATCCTCGGCCCGGATCAGGAAATGCCACTGGACCGGACTGGGCCTGACCAGAATAATATCGCCTTCGCACAGCTCTGATTCCGGCGGGAAGCGGGTAAATCCGGTCTCCGCCATGAATTTGTTGATCGACTGTTCGCACCCGCCGCGGATCGAATAGCCGTTGGGCGCGTCGCACTCGAAATCGCCAGCCAGCAGGCATTTCTGCGCAAGGCCGATGCAATCGAGCCCGGTTTCTTCGTCGCGGCCATGCAGGCAAAAACGCGCACCGCAAAGGGCCATAGCCTTGTCTGCCATTTTTCGTGATCCTTCTCTCGGTGGAATCATGCGCCGGGATATCTGGTGAGCAGATCATTCCCTGGCAAATAGGGTTCGCCGCGAAAATTGATGCTGTTGGCAAAGCGGTCCCGGCAGGTTGCGAAATTCTTGTTACAGCCCTCGGTGAGCAGCACCCTTGTGCCTGGAACAACGGGTTGTGCAGGCCGGTCCGCCAGCCTGACAACAGCCGCTTCCCCGTCGACAATCGCATAGCTGAGCCCGCAATTCGGACCGTCGAGAAAACGCAGGGAGCCGAACGCAAAATCGGCAGCCGTGTCATTCAGCCCATCAACTCCAATCCCATCGGCGCTGACCGTTATGATCCGCCCTTCCCGCTGATGACGGTGCAAGCTCAGCTTGCATAGGCGATCCCCAAATTCGGCTCGGCATGTAGGTGACGTCAGCGGTGCGACGGGTTCGTCAAGAAAGCTTGTTGCACCCAGCATCTCGACGGTGAAACTGTCACCCGACCGCACAATTTCTCCAAATTCTCCGCAAATCAACGGCAGTGGTTCGGCCTCGGGCTGCTCCCAGTCGACCAGCGAAATATAGAGCAGCGCGCCATCCCAGCGCCCGGCATCCAGATCGCTTTCGGCAATCGCGGCGCTGGTCATGACGCCTGAAATTTCGACATTGTCGATATCCAGACTGTCGGACAGCGCAATCGTTGACGGCACCATGCCCGGCGCCGCCCGATAGCGAAACGCATCGACGAACAGATCACGGTCATGCGAGGTAAAGCCGAGCGCAATGCCGTCCGGACGTTCGAGACGCCACAGATAGGCGCTGGTGGTGACCGCGCGGTCGAGCCAGTCGAGGCTCATGCCGCTTCCCGGACTTCGACGAGCAGCACCTCGGGGATATCGCCAGCGAGGAAGGTCGCGTGGCTGACTGTCAACTGGTCGCTGGCGAAGCGGACCGGCACATCGAACAGAAATCCGGCGGTGATATCGCTATTTTCGGCGGGCGGACTGTCGAAGACGATTGTCCCCGCCGGTCCCAGTGACCAGCCGATCGCAATCTGGCCGTTGACGGCCACCTGCAGCGTTTCCGGGTCGGGCCGGCTAATCCGTCTTTGCTGTGGCTCGTCGGCGGGATCGCCGTAATTTTTTACCAAGAGGAACTCGGTCATTTGGCCATCGCCCGTGCCGAGATATTGGTCGGTCGGCGCCGGTTCCCCGACCATGTCATGCGAGCTATGGTCGTAGGGATCACGAAAACGAAAGGCTTTCGCGGCTCCCCGGCGCGCGCGGAAGAAAGCGATCAATATCCGCAATTCTTCCTCGCTGCGGACGCCGGGCCCGACATCAAATTCGAGCCGCGCATCGGCCCAATCGCTGTTGCGTTTCTCGTGACCGGAAATGGTCGTCACGATATTGGTGGAAAATCCCGGCGACACGCTGGCCCCCTGGCCGATCACGAGCGGGAATTGCACGTCGTCGAAGGCGTTCACATCCTCCTCCTCTTCCTGAAAATAGGTGAATCCGTCCCGCGCCACCTGCGGCAGCGCCCAGACGAAAATCTCCGCTGTGCCTCTCGCGCGCGCATCATCGATGGCGTCGACCATATGGCTCCAGATGAACCGGTCCGCCGGTTGCAGCACGAAACCGGTGAAATATTGCTGCTGTTCGACCGGATAGCCCAGCCTCTGGGTCGCCAGTTCGATCCCGGCCTTCGTGGCAGAGCGATTGCCGGCAATCACCTAGTCATAATCCTCCAACTGCAGGATATCGAAAGCAGGAAACGCCCAGCCCACAGGCAGATTGGCCCGCTTGGCTTCCGGCGCCTGCTCATCCAGGATCGTCGGCAAATAGGCCAGCAACAGGGTCTCGACCGGCGTCGAACCCGCTTCGTCTTTCACCGCGTCCAGCAGGTCGGCGGTCGACGCCGCCAATATCGCACCAGCCTGATCCAGCATGGCATTTTGTGCCGCCGTCTTCGGGCCATCAATGCTGGCTATGCTGACCGAATTCTCGCCAAAAGATGCGCTGGCCGCATCGTCATAAAGACAAATACGTTTGTCCGGCATGATCCACCACCACGGCTCGCCGACCTGAAAACGGATCGCCGCGCCTGCATCCCGGGCAATGGCGGTAAAGGCCCGCGCGACCGCCTGCAGATAGTTCATGGCGTCACCATTGGCGGGCGAAAGCAGCGCTGACGGCGGCTCCCAGCCGGTCAGCGCCGGATCGCCATTTTCCGCCCGCTGCTTCCAGTCGCTCCAGCAATGCGCGTCGAACAGTTCGTAGGACAGCGACAATATCACCGAAAAACCCATGACTTCGGCGCGCGATATCAGGTCGCGGTGCCAGACCGCCGCCGGCTGGTTGATCGCGGCAAATTCTTCACCAGTCTGGGCCGCCGACAGACTAACATAAAGCCCCTCACCGGCCGTCTCCAGCCGGAAATAATGGCTCATCCCCAGATAATGGTTGATCGCCCCGCGATAGCCCAAAGCCCTCGTCATCCGCAGCAGGCGTTCCGGCGTCTGGTTGAAGCTGTCATCATAGGCGGTGGCCATCGACAGGCCATGTTCCGGCACCATGACGTCACCAATTTCCAGTACCGCGCCCTGACCGTCGGTCCGGATCGCGCTCATTTCCACCCAGCCGATCTTCGGCGTCAAATAGCGCGTACCGAGATCGTCATATTCGGGCGGAATGATCGAAATGAACAACCGGTCGATATCCTCGGGAAACACAGGATCGGCCTCTCCCGGCAACAGGAACCCCCCTTCAACCTTTGAAAATTCTATCGAAATATGCGCATCGGTCGGCGTGCCGCTGGCATAGTTCCACAGCCGGACATACCAGGATTTCGGATCGCCCGCCGCATCCCGCCCCTCGATGGTCAGCGTCGGTCCGTCGACCGCATCGAGCGGCATGATCCCGGAAGACCGCCAGCGAAATTCCCATTTGAGCCGCGAATAGTCGCGCTCCGTTTCATAGGCGAGCAGCGGATGATCGAGCCTGTCCTCGCTCTCCCAGATCAGCCCGGCCAGATCGTCGCTATTGTAAAAGACCGCATCCACACGCAGCGCATCTGCTGCGGTCGTCACCACCGACGCCATCATCGGGCGCGGAAAATTGATCGTCCAGAAACGGGGATCGAAGCGCTGGATGAAGCTGCTGCGCTGCCCCGTTCTTTTGTCGGCTAGCCAGAAGCCCATAATCAGCCCCCCTTCGCGCTCAGCACATTGCGCACCGCCCGCGCCACCTGCCGGCTCGACCGGCGCATCTGGTCCGGCGCGCTACCCTGACCGTTGTCGGATATATTGATCGTCAAACGGATATTGGGCGCGGCACTGACGGAAGTCGGCTGCTCGATCCGCCCCGAAGCAGTCGGCACGAATATCTCCGGCCCGCGCTCGCCCACCATATAGGCACGGCCACCACTGACCGGGCCGCCTGTCGCCCGGCCCGGTGCACCCAGAAAGGCGCTCAGCAAGGATGTTCCCAAATTGGGCAGACCACCACCGGAGCCGCCCGAACCAATACCTAACAGGCCTTGCAATCCGCTATGGATCGCGGCGCTGGCAATGTCGTTCATCACCGACAGCGCCACCCGGCGCAAATCCTCGAAACCCAGGGAACCACGCCGGATCGCGCGGCTAAGCGTATTCTCAAGCGCCGAACCTGCCCGCTCCAGACCTGACGCCAAGGGGCCGTCAAGCTGGCCCTTCATATCGGCCACGTCTTTCGCAAAACCGGCGGTATCGGCGCGCACGCTGACCACCAGCCGTTCGATTTCTTCATCCATCGGGAAAAGCTTCTTTCAATATTGCTAAAGTGGATTGATCGAGAGGCAAGGCCGTAGCCCCGCCCATCACATGGCCATCGAGAGACCGGAACAGGCCAGTCAGTTCTTCAGGCGTGGCGCGCCAAAACTGGTCGGGCGTCCAGCCGAGGATCAGCGGCACAAGACCCGCGAGCCGCGACGCGGATGTGCTAAAATTATCGGCCATCAGCTATCGGCAGGCAGACCGGACAAAATCTGTTTCAACAAGATCTTCAGCGCCGGCGTCACCCCGGCAAGACCCAGTTCCATCATTCCCTCGCCGAATTGATAGCGGGTCAAATGCTCTGGCCGGTCACTGGCAACATGCCAGAACAGCGTGACGATTTCCGACAGCAAAAGCCGTCCATTAGCGGCCCGTTCAACCAGATCGAACAAAGATCCCAGCTCCTCTTCAGCCGCGACAAGAGCCGCAAAACTGGGCCGCAGGATCAAGCGCGTGCCGTTGATCGTGATCTCTGCCTCGCCCCGCAACGCATTGGCGCGCCGCTCAGACACTGGCCACCGCGCCGGAGCTTTCCAGGTTCAGCGTGTAACTGCGCTCGCCGTTATAATCGCCGCTATAGTCCAGCCGCGCGACGAGAAAGTCACCCTGCATCCGCTCGCCGCCCTCGAAGCTGAGTTCATAGGCATCGATGACGCCGCCGAGCGCATGATTCTTGATCCGCATCTCCGCATCAGAGCCGGTAAACACACCCGCGCCGGACACGGACACCGACCGAACCCCCGCACCCGACAGCAATTGCCGCCAGCCGCCGCTATCCTTGCTGGTAATCGCCACCGGTTCGCCGTTGATCGACATCTGCGTGGTCCGCAGACCCGCGATCGTCGTGTAGCTGACGGGGCTCTCGCCATCGCCGATTTTCAGGAGAAAGGCGCTGCCTTTTTCTGCTGCCATATTCCGGTTCCTTCCTGTTGTGTTTCTATTGTCTCGCGGCAGTTCGCTGCGCGAACGCCTCCGACGGGGCGGGCTTTCGCCCGGCGCGCGGTCGCGCTTGCCTCGCTTTGCTCGGATTAAATCATGATAATTTGCTGAACTGATACCGACGCGAAGCGGAGGCAAGCGCGACCGCGCGTCCGCAGCGTAAGCGAGGATAGCCAAGGGCGCGGATGCGCCCGCCCGGCGCCTGAGGTTAAAATAAATACTATTTCAAAACCCTTGCGCGATATTCGATCAACCCGCTCCACGGGCTCACCGCGCTGCGCAGAATGCGCGTGCGGCGGAAATCGAAGGTGACGATCTGCCAGACATCCGGATCGTCCAGCCCCGGCTCGAGCGCCTCCTCGACCAGCGCCATTATCCGGTGCAGACGCGCCGCCGTCTCACCGTCGTCGTGTACGGTCAGCGCAAGGCTCAACTCGCGGCCGACCCCGCCCTTGTAGCTCCAGTCGAGCGACGCCCCGGTGGCCAGCGCGATATAGGGAAATGCGGCACGCGGCGGCGGACCGTCGAATATGCCGCTGACCAGGCCGGTCAGTTCCGCGTGCGCGCTCAGACTTGCGACGAGTTGCTCCTGCACCGCCTCCAGCGCGCTGCTCATCGCACGGCCCGCATCAGAAAGGCGACATCGCGCAGGCTGCTATTCTCGATCAGCCGCCGCTTCAGCCGCCGGGCTTCAACCCGAATTCCACCAGCCGTTTCGGCGATCCGCACATCGTCTGGCAATTCCTCCGCCAGCGCCGATTTGATTTCGGTTCGGGCGCGGGCCAGCCGCTGCTCGGCAATCGCCTCGCCGCGCTTCTGCAATTTTTCCATCATCGCTTCTCTTCCGCCTGCAATATCGTTTTCGGGATCAGACGGTGCTCCAGAATCACGCTTGAAACGGTCATTATCCGGTCGCCCCAGACCAGCCGGTCGCCCGGCCTGATCACCTGGGTTTCGCGCAGAGTGAACCGCCAGCGCGGCATCGCCGAGCGGCTCTCCGCTTCGCTGGTCGTTGCGCCATGCAAGGCTTCGGCAGCCGCCCAGAAGACGCCCACGGTAAGATATTGCGGTTCGGCGGAGCCCAGCGCATCGCGCCCGACACTCTGCCGCTCGATTGATATGCGTTCGCGCAAGATGCCGGAAAATTCCTGTCCCATCATGCCATCCTCATTCGGCGAAAGGGTCGCCACAAGGCGGTCACGGCGCTTGGCGGACCACCGGCATCAACGCCGTCGCGATTGGCGTAGAGATAGCCCGCCATCCGCACGATCCCTTGGCGCAGGCCGGCAGGCAGTTCGTCCCAGTCCGTCGCCAGACCGGCGCTATAGGTCACGCGGATCCGCGAGCCGCCGTCGCTGCGGTGCAGCCTGATCCAGCCGATACCATCGCTGTCTATGTCGAGCGCATAGTCCTCGACCGCCAGCACCGCCGCAATCCCGTCCGCGCCCATGGCCTCGACCGAAGCAATCGACTGCACCGGCAGCCGCTTCAGCTTCTGCCATTCACGGCGCGCAGGCAATATATCGGTCACAGACCGGATGATAAGCATCTGGCCGGTAAAATCCTCGCACAGCGACGCGGCGCTGCGCAGAAACGCATCGATGGCATCATCATCGGCGAGATGATCAATCCGGATAAATTCCCTGACCTCTGCGATCAGCGCTGCTGGCAAGTCCGGCCAGTCTGCAATGGGGAAGCTCACGGTCGCGGCATCCTTTCAATTATGGTTCGAAATATGCGCCCGTGCCGGATCGAGAGGGGGAGCAATCGGCACGGGCGCGCTGCGCCGAAGCGCAGCAAGGGCTTCAATCAGGAGGTTTTACGACGCGCTGAACTGCATCAGCTTGATCGCTTCCGAATTCATGATCTGTCCGCCGACCCGCCTGGTCGCGTAGAAATGGACGAACGGCTTGTTGGTGAATGGATCGCGCAGGATGCTGGTCGCGCTGCGCTCGGCAATCAGATAGCCGGCGCGGAAATTGCCGAAGGCGATCGACAGGCTGTCCGCGGCGATATCCGGCATATCCTCCGCCTCGACCACCGGATAGCCGAGCAGGGTCGCCGGCTGTCCGTTGGCCAGCGAAGGCTGCCACAGAAATGCGCCATCGGCGGTCTTGAACTTGCGGATATGCGCGAGCGTGCTGCTGTTCATCACGAAGGACGCACCCTGCCGGTAGGCGGGACGGAGTGTGTGGACCAGATCGACCAGCACATCCTCGCTGTCGAAACTGCCCGACGCGCCCGACGGTACATATTGCAGCGATCCGAAGGCCCGCACTTCATCACTCTCGTCGGTCACCGCCGCATTGAGAAAACCGCGCGGCTGGTTGACGCCGGAGCCGCCGACAAAGGCCGCCCCTTCCGCCTGGGCAAATTCACGGGCGATTTCATCGGCAAGCCAGGATTCCACGTCAAAAGCCGCGTCATCCAGCATCGCCTGCGAGGCCGCCGGATTGGCATAAAGCTCGCCGCTCGGCGGCGCGATCTCGTTGAAATCCGGCGTATCAGTTTCCGGACGGCCCGCGGTCTCGCTGACCCAGCCAGAGGGCGTGCCGCCGGTGGTGACCAGCTTGCGATAGCCAGCCGTCCCGGTCTGCACGACCGTCGCAATCGACCGGATCGGCGAGATATCCTTCAGCGTCGCTCCGATCAGCCCGTCGATCTCCTGCGGCACAGCAAAGCCGCCTTCCGGACCGGACGCGCCGGAAAAGCTCTTCAGCTCAACCCCCGCCTGCTCGCCACGGCGGAGATATTTGGCCACAAAATCCTGAGCGGCAGCCGAAGAGGGCATCCCTTTCGCGCCATCCAGCACGGGCCGGGCCGCGGCTTTGGAAAAATCGGACATCTGGCCCTTCAGACCATCAACATCGCCGCGCAAGGTAGCAATCGCCTTGCCATGATTTTCCGTTTCTTCAGCCATCAGCACCGCATCAAAAGATGATTCAAGCGGATCGGCCTTGATTTCCAGTGGGGTTTCGGGAGAGCGTTCCATAATATTCCTTTCCTTGGGTTTTCCTTCAATCGAACGTGAAAATCGCACGGAGGCACAAAGCCACGAAACAGGTCGTTCCTCTTCGTGACTTCGCGTCTTCGCGCGAAAAAAAATCAGAGCTATTCAACCAGATGGACCCGCGCCAATGCCTGCATAGGAGACGTCACCAGCGAAATCTCCGCCACATCCAGATCAAGCAATTCGCGCGGCTGTTCGCCCGCGGCCCGCTTCACGCGATAGCCAAAGCTCAGCCCATTCACCGCCGCACTGGACAACAAGGCCGCAGCATCCCGCCCGGCCTTGGTCGCGGTCGACACCGTCCCGATCACCCGCAACCCGCGCCGGTCTTCGCGGACAAAATCGATGCTGCCGATCCGCCGCATAGGGTCATGTTGCCACAACAGCGGCAAGGACTTGCCTCCCGGGAACGCACCAAACGCGCCGGGCCTTATGATATCCCCGCCCTTGTCGATCCGGTCAAAGATCGCAGCATAGCCAGCGAAGCGCAGGGCACCGGGAATCACTGAAGGAGAATCCGTTCGCCCTGAGCCTGTCGAAGGGCTCTTCCCGGCAAGAGGTGCTTCGACAAGCTCAGCACGAACGGGTTTGTAAACGCTCACGACACCAGGTGCCCCAACCCCAGCCGCATCGCGATCCCGACCAGCAGCAAGGCCAGCACCCCCCGAATTATCCAGCGGATCGCCGCCTTCCACGCGCTCGCCTTGGCGTCGCGCCAGGCGCGGAGCAGTTCGCGCAGCTCGTCAATATCGTCCTGCGCCGTCGGATCGGCCAGCCCGAGCCGGTCGAGCACCCGCACCGCGCCGCTGTCCGTCGCCTCCTCGACAATCGCCCGCAATGTCACCAGATCAGCCCCATCGCCTTCCGCCTGCGCCATCAGGCGGGCAAGCATTTCGTCGTTTTGCATTTTTTTTAAAACTCCGTTTTAACCTCAGGCGCCGGGCGGGCGCATCCGCGCCCTTGGCTATCCTCGCTACGCTGCGGGCGCGCGGTCGCGCTTGCCTCCGCTTCGCGTCGGTTTGAACCTAACCAACAGTTGGATTGCCGAACCGACGCGAAGCGGAGGCAAGGCCGACCGGCCGCCGCGCCTTATGGCGCGAAAGCCAAGGGCGCGGATGCGCCCGCCCGGCGCCTGAGGTTCAATAAAAAACCCGCGCAGCGAACTGCCGCGAGACAAAATAGCGCTACACCCCCAGCATCGCCCGTTTCTCTTCCGGCGACAGAAAATCCGCCTCGCACACCTGTTTCCACAGCCGCTCGCGATCTTCGGACAGCGCCGGGATCTGGTCGCGGTCCACCGCCAGCGCAACTTCCGGCCACCACGCACCCAGCGCACCCGACAAGCCATCCAATATCTTCCCCGCCAGCGGCAGGATCATCAGCCGCCACAGCGCCCGGTTGGCCTCGCGATAATTGGCGTAACTATTGTCGCCGGGCAGTCCAAGCAGCATCGGCGGCACGCCAAAGGCCAGCGCAATCTCCCGCGCCGCCGCCTCTTTCAACGCGACAAAATCCATATCCGCCGGGGTCATGCTCATCGACTGCCATTTCAGGCCACCTTCGAGCAGCATCGGCCGACCGGCATTGCCCGCCCCCGCAAAACTTGCATCCATTTCGGCCTTCAGCCGGTCGAACTGCTCCCCGGTCAGCGCCGATCCATCCGCGCCCGGATCATAGACCAGAGCGCCCGAAGGCCGCGCCGCATTGTCCAGGATCGCCTTGTTCCATTTCGCCGCCGCATTGTGGACCGCGACCGCTTTCGCCGCCGCGCCGAGACAACCGAGACCATAATGATCATCGGTCGGGTGAAAGCCCTTGAGATGCACAATCGCCGGTCGCCCCGTCGCATCCTGCGCCGCAAAGCGCGTGCGATGCTCACCGGCGCGGTAATTATAGGCCACCGGCCAGCCCTTGGCATCCGGCTCGACGGTTATGCGGTCCGGACGAAGCGCGTAGAGCTCCGCCGGCTGATCCTCGTCCCCGAGAATGACCTGCACATAGGCATTGCCATGGAGCAGCAGATGCGCCGCAATGGTCTCCAGCAGTGACTGGCTCGCGCCCGGTCCACCGACCAGGGCCGCAACCTTTTCATCCACCGGCAGCAGCGGCGCACCACCAACTCCCTCGGCAACAATCCGCACCGCGCGCTGGGCAATGGCATTCTCGACATAGGCCTCGCGCACCCTTCCTTCATAAGAAAAAGGCGCGTCCCCCGAAAGAGCCGCGCCACCATAAGTGCCGATATAGGACCGCCCCAAAGGCGGCCGCGCTGGTCCACCCCCGCCCTTGAAGGCGAGCGCGATATTTTCCCAGAATGTCATGTTTGTTCCTTGGTTTTGTAAAATATGCTCCGCACCTGATGCGGAGCCCTCTCGGCGTTCAGTTCCCAACCTCTAGAGCTCCGCATCAAGTGCGGAGCACATAAATCTCTACCGAACCCGTGGCTCCCGCGCCTTGCCCAGCATCAGTTCCGTCAACGCCCAGACCAAAGCATCCGCCCGATCCGGCGACCGCCCCGGCCCTTCATAGCCGCCGCCGACCAGCAGCCCGCACATCTCGTCTTCCAGTTGCGGGAACGCACCGGCATGATGGACGCGGCCATTTTCATAGAGCGCCGCCACCGGTTCCGCCCGCGCGACCTTGCCGCGCGAAGCGTGGACCAGCTTCACCGGCAGCGAAATCTTCGCCGCCTGCAGCACCGATTTAACCATCGCCCCGCCTTGATTGGCTTCGGCAATGACGCGGTCGGCATCATAGCGGTCCGCCGCATCAGCCACCTTGCGTGCCCATGTTTCGGGGCTGGCCTTTTCCACGCTGCAATCGGCCAGCACATAAGCTTTACCATCCGCGCCCAGTCCGGCGACAATGATCCCGCAAGCGTCTCCATTTTTCGATGCCGGCGGGTCGACGCCGATTACGATGCGGGCAAAACCAATCTCCCGTTCGTCTCGAGCGCAGTCGAGAGACCGGTTCGCGCTATCCAAAGTGTCTCGACTTCGCTCGACACGAACGGCATCGCGGCCAACCCGGCACTCCTCAATCATCGCCCTTGTCCACAGCGCGCCCTCGACATCCTCGATCAGCTCGCCATCCAGCTCCTGTCGCCCCAGCCTTGTGCCGCCATAATCCGCCGTCATCGCGGTGAGAAAAGCCACCGGCAAATGCAGATCATTATCCAGAGTCCGGCCTGACGTGATCGCCACCTCTCCACTCACCAACGCCCGCACCAGCGGCACCGGCCGCGGCGTTGTGGTCGCCACCAGTTGCGGCCGGTACCCAAGACGCAAACCCATTTTCAGATTGTCCCAGGCCGCTTCCGCCTGTCCGGCATTGTTCATCCATTTGGCAATCTCGTCGCACCAGCCGTGGCTGTGCTGCGGTCCGCGCAGGCCCTCCGGCTCGGCGGCGGAATAGAGATGCGCCTGCGCGCCATTATCCCAGGTTAGCCGCTTCAGCGACGGTTCCCAGACCGGCCGCTGCTTGGGTGGCGCGATCGATAGCAGACCGCTTTCCCCTTCGACCATCACCGTGCGGGTTTCGGCATAATTGGCCCCGACCAGCGCGAAGCGGGCGCTGCCATCGCCTTCGGCAATGTGGCGCACCCATTCCGCCCCGGCCCGGGTCTTGCCAAAGCCGCGCCCGGCCATGATCAGCCAGACCGACCAGTCCCCTTCGGGCGGCCTCTGTCCGGGTCGCGCCCAGAAATGCCAGCGGTAGAATAATTGCTCCTGTTCCTGCCGGCTCAGCGAAGAAAAAAATATGTTGCGCTCCCGCGCGGTCCATTGGGCAAATAGCTCCGCCTCGGAGATATCATTCATCATTGTCGGACGTCGGCTGCTTTCCCTCTCCTTCGGCCAGCGCCCGCCGGCGCAGCAGCTTCATCCGCATGTCTCCCAGTTTGCGGTCCAGATCGATGCGCACCTGCTCGGGATTGATATCATCCTCGATCGCGCGGGCCAGCGCCACCATCTGCTTGTGCGCCAGCAATAATTTGACGCCGATACCGTCATTATATTGTCTTACCGTCGCCACTTGCTTGCCCTCATGGAACACAGGTTTGTCGACGCCATTGCGGGCGCGGTCGAGCAGATCCATTTCAAGCAGCTCATAGCCGGCGGCGAGCGAACGCATCCATTGCCGGAAAAACTCCGGATCCCGCTCACGCCAGCTATAAACAGTCGACACCGCAACACCGGCAGCCTTCGCCGAATTCGCCACATGCGAGCTTATCGCAAGCTCTTTCAGGAACTTCAGCTTGCGCCTGTTGTCATAACATCCCCTGACTTCTGATTTTGGCATAATATACTCCGCACCGGATCGACGCGAACCGTCCGACCACAAAAAAGGGCCTTCCGGTCAGAACGGCCCCGCCTGTCCGGTGGGGTCATTCAGAGCCGGTCGGCCCGAATCACAATTTCGCGATGTTCCTGATATGTACCTAAACAGCGTGACGATGTCAAGCTATTTTAACCTGTTTGGTAAATTACTCCCCGAGATCCATGGTCGGAATGACCTGTTCGCCGATATAATCCGCCGCCATATCCGCCAGTTCCCGGCCAAGATGCCAGTCGAGTATCTGCATGTCGGCGATGATCGGCGGATTCACCAATATATCCTGCTCGCCGAGCATTTCCTTCGATGCCATCCGGCTGGCGACCACCATCGAACGCGACATGATCTCGACAATCGACGGGAATTCCACAGCTCGCTTGCGGCGCAGTATCACGTCGCGCAGCAGGCTCCAGCGCCCGCGGATATCATCATAAAGAGCATCGGTGCGCCAGACCTCGTTCGGGTCACCCAGAGACACCACGATATTCGGCCCGGCCTTGAGCCCGTGCATCACCTTGACCGGGACATTGTCGAGCACGCCGCCATCGACCAGAATATTGCCGTCACTATCGATAAATGGTGGCAATATGGTCGGCAGGGAACCCGAAGCCCGGACACATTCCCACAACGGCCCCCGCCGGTGGACATGCAGACCGTTGGTCGAGAGATTGGTCGAGACGCCGAAGAAATTGATCGGCTGGTCGGCAATATCCCTGGTGCCGTAACGGGTTCTCAGTTCGCTGTCGAACACCGTCGGATCGAGCAGCGAGTAGATCGGCAGGGTCAGCCGCTTCATCGCCTTGGCATGGATGAACATCGCCTCCATCTGGTCGAGCGTTTCGTCGACCGACATGCCGCGCGCAATCGCTCCGCCCATCGCCGCGCCAGCACTGGCACCGCCGATAAAGTCGATCGGAATCTCGGCCTGCTGCAGTGCCTTGATCACGCCGAGATGGGCACAGCCCAGGGCGCCACCACCGGCCAGCACCACGCCAACTGCCCTGCCGGTCAGGAACCGGGCGACCTTGGTAAAATCCGCATCATTGTCGAGCGCGACATGATGGTGCAGCTTGGGAGCGCGCGGATCAATCCAGTCACCACTGTGGCTGATCGTCTTGCCGCCGTTCGAACGGAGCAGCAGCAACGTGCGTTGCGGTTCCGCAATCCAGCGCATCGCCGATATTTCCATCGCATTGGGCTCGGGATCCGCCCGGCCGGACCGCCCCACCATCACCAGCGCATCGGCATTGCGGCAGACCATCTGACCCCAGTCGTCCGAGCCACTACCGTCGATCAGCACATAGGCACCCTTGGCTTCCTGATCCGCGAGCCATGACTGATATTCATGAGCATCCGCTGCCTCGCTCGTCGCCCGGTCGATCGGCACCACCGGTGTTTCCGCCCGGACCACGGCTTCAAAGGCGCCCGCCAGCCGCGCCAGAAAACCGTCGGGCAATTTGCTGTTTCCGGCTGGCAATAAGGCAATTACACGAGGGTTTTTTGATAAGATGGAAGATGTCCGTGCCGTCGCCACTGCCAGCCGTTCTGAAACCAGCTTGAGCATGGCCACGTTCAGCTGGGGATGGCGCAGAGCAATCTCGTCAAAGGCCTGCCGCGATACGTCCAGCACCGAAGAATCGCGCATGGCGATGACATCGGCGGTGCGCTTGCCGCCAGCAAAAAAGGCCAGCTCACCCACCGCTTCGCCGGTTTCGATATGCGCGACAATCCGCTTCTTGTTGACCACCACCCGGAACCGGCCGGATTCGACAAAATAGAGCGCATCGGCGTCTTCACCCTGACGCACCAGCGCTTCGCCGCCGGCAATTCGCCGCATCTCCGAGACCGATTGCAAAGCCTCCAGAGCCTCTGGCGCCACCCCGTCAAAAAGAGCGTGTCGGCTCAGGTCCGGCTTTTCAGTTGGTTCAGCCACGCAAAACTCCCCCCGTTGGTGCGACCCATCAGAGAAACGTATCCAGTCTTATTTCACCATAATCAAGCCTGCGCCTGATCCATCTGGCACATCAAGCCGCGACTGGGTGCAACCTCATTGGCGAGCATCGCGAGATAGGCAGATTGCAGAGCCTCCGGTCCCGCAATATCCTCGATCGTCAGATAGGCGCTCGCCCCTTTGACGAATGCAGAAAATTGCTCATCGACCCGCGCCCGAAACGCCGCCGGACCGATTTCCTTCATCAGGCTCTCGGCTGCGGTAGGCGCAAAGAAAAGCTCGGCTTTCGGCCCCGGCAGATCACTGGCACCCCCGCGTTCTTCGACATGGGTCGCGCCAACCAGCGAACTATATTTCAGATTGTCGCCCCAGTGCGCATGGATAGCGGCGAGCAACTGACCGTTACCGGCAAAGTCGACCGACACGGTCGGCGTACCCGCATCGGCGGCCGAGAGATCATCATAGGTCAGAACCTCGTCATAAAGCCCCGATTTCTCGACAAAAGCCTTGTTCCCCGTCGAGGTCAGGCCAATGCGCCTGATCGTCGGACTCAGGTTTTTCGCAACCATGGCCAGACCCAGTGAGGTTTTCGAAGACGCACTGGTCATCAGCAATGCCTCTGCCCCGAACCAGTCGTTCGACCGCATGAAATGTTCGATCAGGAAGCTGGTGGTGAACAAAGGCTGGAAGATCGCGCGCTCCGCTTCAAGCGGACTCTCGTCCGTTCCCAGCCGGTGATATTGATTATAGATGATCGCCAGTCCCTGCCGGTGCGCCGCGCCGTCGATGAAGCCGCCATCCTGGACATTGGCTGGCGTCACCAGCAAATGGCTCGCCATCGGCAAATAGCCGTAAACCCGTTCACCCACGGCAATATCGGCATTTTCCGAAGCGACGACCTTGGCAAAGCCCCAGACCGGAACAATGCCCCATTGGTCATCGCCGGTAGGAAAGAAATTCCAGTAGCCAAAGCCGTCACCGACCACGGCATAAGTGATATTATTCGCCGTCAGCGCATATTTTTCAACGGCGAGCAAAATCTGGCCATCTGCCAGAACCGGTGCCTCGCTGTCGTGCCATTGCGTTTGCGCCAGATCATTTTTCTTCACCCACAGGCTTTGCATCTTTCAGACTCCATCCGATTTTCCGGTTTCAGGCCAGCATAAGGGCTCGCGGCCATTTGGCAAAAGCATTTGCCAAAAACCGCCCGCCTGCTAATCCTGCCCCCGATTATGGAATTTGCGCGTCCACGCGCCATCGGGGAGAATTTTTGTGAGTGCAGCACCGGCTTTGATTGATCAAGTGACCGCGGTGTCGGATTTAATCTGGCTCGGAATGTGGAACGACCAGCCGGTCTTGCCGGTAATGGGCCAGCCCATTCCTCCGATGGTCATCATCCTTCTCGGTGCCGGGCTATATTTCATGATCGGCCTGAAGGGCTATCCGCTGCGCAACCTGTTCCCCGCCATGGCCGGCTTGTTCAAGAAGTCCAAGGTCCCGGGCGCCGGTGAGATATCTCCCTTTGCAGCCCTGTCCACAGCGCTCTCCGGTCAGGTCGGCACAGGCAATCTGGCCGGCGTCGCCACAGCCATCACGCTGGGTGGGCCAGGAGCGATCTTCTGGATGTGGATCACGGCCCTGTTCGGCATGGCACTGGCTTTTGCCGAAGGTTCGCTGGCGGTACGGTTCCGCTCGCAGGCAGCGGACGGCACCTATCGCGGTGGCCCGATGACCTATATCACTCTTGGCCTTGGTCCGAAATGGATCTGGCTGGCGGTTCTGTTCTGCCTCGGCGCCCTGTTTTCGGCTCTGGTAACCGGCAACGGAATTCAGGCGCAAAGCCTGGGGACATCAGCCAACCAGCTATTTGGCGTAGAACCATGGGTCGGCGGCGTCGTCGCGGCGGTTGCTGTTTTCACCGTCATCATCGGCGGCGTAAAGTCGATTGGCCGGGTAGCAGAAACCATCGTCCCGTGGATGGCCGGCGCTTATTTGCTGATGGCACTGATTGCCATCATATTGAACATTGGTGACATGCCCGAAACATTTTCGCGCATTTTTGCTGGTGCCTTCGGCTATGACGCAGCGTCTGGCGGCTTTCTTGGCGCGATGATCATGATCGCGATCCGCTCCGGTGTCGCGCGCGGCCTGTTCTCCAACGAAGCCGGTCAGGGTTCGACCCCGATTGCCCATGCCGTCGCGCAAACCAATGATCCTGCCGCCCAAGGCCGCTTCGCGATGATGGGTACATTCATCGATACCATCGTCATCTGCACGATGACGGCTCTGGTCATGCTCACGGTCGAAGGAAGCTTTGTCCACACGCTTGAAAATGGCACGACGGAAATTGTCAAACATGCGTGGCAGTCGGATCTGAACGGTTTTGAAATGACCTCGGGCGCGTTCGCCGCGGCTTTCTCACCCGAATTGCTGGGCGTTCCCATCGGCACGCTCATCGCCTCGATCGCGCTGATCCTGTTCGTCTTCACAACCTTGCTCACCTGGAGCTATTATGGCGAACGGGCGATCACCTATCTCTATGATCTGGTGCCCGGTTCGTCGCTGCAGGGCGAGAAAGTCCTGCACGTCCTGTGGCGGATTCTCTGGTGCATCGTCATCTATTTCGGTTCCTTTGCGGATCTCGAAACCGTCTGGCGTCTGGGCGACATTTCCAACGCAGTCATGACTCTCCCCAATATCGTTGCTCTGCTGGCGCTGTCCGGTGTGGTCTTCGCGCTGGCAAAAGGCGATCGCGCCGCCGGCACCGACCATGGCCGCGAGACTCCGAAGGAATTGCTGGAAGAGATCACCGGCGCACCCGGTCACTAGATGGTGGGTTTTTGGCGCGACGGCGAATTGGCTGTGCTTCACTTCGCTCGATATCATCTCCAACAAACCGAGCGAAGCGAGGCAAGCGCGACCGCGCGCCCGAGCTTATGCGAGGGAAGCCAAGGGCGCGGATGCGCCCACCCGGCGACTGAGGTCTAAAAAAATGCTCAAACGCCTATACGAATGGATGCTCGACAAGGCCGCGCATCGGCAGGCCCCGAAATGGCTGGCCGGAATCAGCTTTGCCGAATCCAGCTTCTTCCCGATCCCGCCCGATGTCATGCTGGCCCCCATGTGTCTGGCAAAACCCGAGCGCGCCTATTGGTACGCGCTGGTCTGCACCGTCGCCTCGGTTCTCGGCGCACTGCTCGGCTATGCCATCGGCTATTTTGTCTTTGAGACCGTCGGCATGCCGATCCTCGAATTTTACGGTGTCACCGAAAAATTCGATATTTTTGCTCAGAATTTCAACGAACAGGGCTGGGTCGTCGTCCTGCTGGCCGGCTTCACGCCACTGCCGTTCAAGGTGATCACCATCGCTGCCGGCAGCACCGCCATGCCGCTCCATATCCTGATCGGCGCCGCCATTATCGCCCGTTCTGCTCGCTTCTTTCTGGTCGCTGCCCTGCTCCGCTATTTCGGACCGCCGATGAAGGACTGGATCGACAAGAATTTCGCTCTCGCCACCACTGTCGTCGGCATCCTCTTCGTCGGCGGCTTTGCCGCCGTCAGCTGGTTCCTGTGACAAGGAACAAAAGCTTTCAGCGGAACAGCTTTTTTTCAGTAGCCCAGCCGCTGATCATTTTCTAAGGCTGGATGATGAGCACAAGACAGGTTTCCGACAGCAACGATCCCGTGATCGAAAATATCGACCAGTTGATCGAACCCATGGTCCAGGGCGAAAAGCCGAAGGACCGCTGGCGGATCGGCACCGAGCACGAGAAATTCGTCTATTCCACCACCGACCATCATGCCCCCAGCTATGATGAACCCGGCGGCATCAGGGACCTGTTGCTGGCGATGCAGGAATTTGGCTGGAAGCCGGTCGAAGAAGGCGGCAAGGTCATCGCCATGTCCGGCAGTGACGGCGCGATCAGCCTGGAACCCGCAGGCCAGCTGGAACTCTCCGGTGCGCCACTGGAAAACCTGCACGAGACCTGCAACGAAACCGGTCGCCATTTGCAGCAGGTGAAGGCGATTGGCGAGAAGACCGGTACAGGTTTCCTCGGCATGGGCATGTGGCCGGACAAGACCCGCGCCGAATTGCCGATCATGCCCAAGGGCCGCTACCAGATCATGCTCAATCACATGCCGCGCGTCGGCAATCTCGGCCTCGACATGATGCTGCGCACCTGCACCATCCAGGTCAATCTCGACTATGGTAGCGAAGCCGACATGGCGCAGAAATTCCGCGTCGGTCTCGCGCTGCAGCCGCTGGCCACCGCGCTGTTCGCCAATTCGCCCTTCACCGAGGGCAAGCCCAACGGCTACCAGAGCTTCCGCAGCCATATCTGGTCGGACACCGACCCGCACCGCACCGGCATGCTGCCCTTCGTGTTCGAAGAGGGTTTCGGCTACGAACGCTATGCCGAATATATGCTCGACGTACCGATGTATTTCGTCTTCCGCGACGGCAAATATATCGACGCCGCCGGCCTCAGCTTCCGCGATTTTCTCAAACGCAATCTCTCGGTTCTGCCCGGCGAGAAACCGACCATGTCCGACTGGACCGACCATCTTTCCACCGCCTTCCCGGAAGTGCGCCTGAAAAGCTTCCTCGAGATGCGCGGCGCCGATGGCGGCCCCTGGAACCGGATCTGCGCCCTGCCAGCCTTCTGGGTCGGCCTGCTCTACGACCAGACCGCGCTCGACGCCGCCTGGGACAGGGTCAAGGGCTGGAGCATGGAAGAGCGCGAGGCGCTGCGCAACGCCGTACCCAAGCTCGGACTCGATACGCCGATCCCCAATGGTCAGACGTTGAAGGACCTGGCCAAAGAAATCCTCGACATATCATCGGCTGGCCTGACCGCGCGCAACCGCCTGAACACCAGCGGCGACAATGAAAGCGGCTTTCTCGATCCGCTGCGCGAAGTGGTCGCCAAAGGCAAATCACCGGCGGCGCAACTGCTCGAGCGCTATCACGGCGAATGGAACGGCGATGTCAGCCGGGTCTATGACGAGATGAGTTTCTGATCACCCTCACTGCGCGTCGCACAGGTTTGTGCTCCGCGCTCGACGCGGAGCCCTGCCGGCAAAAATGCGCTCGTTGAAACGAAGAACTCCGCATCAACTGCGGAGCACAGGCGCTAAAATTCGAACGCAGGCTGATCGTCGCTTTGCTCAGACACAGCCGCTGCCTCCGCGCCTTCCAGATTGCCGAGCGTCAACCCAAGCAACCGTACGCCATTTTCCACAGGCATGATACTCGCCAGCAAGTCCCGGCCGATCTTCGCGAATTCATTCTTGTCCGCGACATAATGATCCACTGAATGCGACCGGGTGACCTGCCGGAAGTCGGCATATTTGGCCTTCAGCGTCACCGTCCGCCCGCGCGCCTCGCATTTCTCGATACTGTTCCAGACGATATCAATGATCGTCTCGAACGCGTCGTGCATATCGCTGTCGCTGACCAGATCATCGCCATAAGTCCGCTCGCCGCCGACCGATTTGCGAATCCGGTTGGACCGCACTTCGCGATGATCGACGCCACGCGAGGCGCGAAATAGATAGCCCGCCGACTTGCCGAAATGCTGACTGAGGAAATCCTGCGACTGCGCGCGCAGATCGGCGCCGGTGTGAATATCCAGCTTCGCCATCCGCTCCGCCGTCTTCGGACCAACGCCGTAGAAACGCCGCACCGGCAGCCCGGCGACAAAATCCGCACCCTGATGCGGCTTGATCACGCAAATTCCGTCCGGCTTGTTCTGGTCGGAAGCAATCTTGGCGATGAACTTGTTATAGCTCACCCCGGCGCTGGCGGTGAGACCGGTCTGTTTTTTGATCTCGGCCCGGATCATCTCGGCGATCCTTGTGGCATTGCCGATCCCCATCTTGTCCTCGGTGACGTCGATATAGGCCTCATCCAGCGACAGCGGCTCGACCAGATCGCTGTGCATGCGGAATATCGCCCGGATCTGCTGCGACACCTCGCGATAGACCTCGAACCGGTGCTTGACGAAAATCAGATCGGGACAGCGCCGCTTGGCAGTGACCGAAGCCATGGCCGATCGCACCCCATATTTGCGCGCTTCATAGGAAGCCGCCGCGACAACGCCGCGCTTCGACGAACCGCCGACCGCCACCGGTTTGCCGCGGAGTTCGGGAAAATCCCGCTGCTCGACGCTGGCGAAAAACGCATCCATGTCGATATGGATGATCTTGCGCTGAAGCAGATCGGGCGTGGAATCGGACATGGCCTCATTCTAGCGCCTGTTTCGCCACTTGGGGAGCGACTACATTTCCTCGTTCAGCGATTTCCGATAGCGTTCGACCAGCGCCTCGCTGACATTGGCGCGGATGGTCTCGCCAAAACTGGCGCGCATGCCGCAGCTCATATAATCTCCTGCCTCGGGATATTTTTCATAATCCGGCCGGCCATCCGCAAATATCTCCAGCCGGCCATCCAAGATCCGGAAAATCGGGATAGCGGCGCCTTCCGATACCGGGATATACCAGCCCGATTTCCTGTCGAAATAGAGATGCGAGGCGTAGATGCTGCACAAATGCGCATTGGCCCCCACCGCGCTGGCCCTGATCGCGTAAAGCCCGTCATCCCCGCGCTCGATCAAGATCTCGGTCATCGAGGCACCAACGAGGGAGGGGGCGATTTTGTCGAACAGGCCCGTCTGGACGAATGCAGCGGGGAGCGGCAGCACATCGTCAACAAACAAGCTTGCCTCGCCGCGCGCCAGCCAGTCTTGTTCGCCCAGCAGAGCGAGCAGCTGCCCCTTGCGCAAGCTGTAGCTTTCGCGGATGCAATCCACCGGATATTCTGCCGCACTGCAAAGATTGCGCTGTTTCATCCAGGTTCGCTGGCCTGCCTTGCTTCCGGCATCAATTGCCTTTGCGCGCTGATACAGGGTTGCAATTTCCCGATCCGCGGCACGCAGTTCACTGGCATGTTCGCCGCAAATTTCCTGCTCGACCCTGCTCGCCCTTGCCGCAGTCAAATGACGGGCGCGCCTCCACCATCTTTTGTGCGGCGTTTCCGACCACCAGTTGCCGCGCTTCTTCGGCGGTCAGGCTGACATCGCTGTCGCCCCCGCGCAGGATCACGGTGCCGTCAAAATCGCTTTTCGCCAGATAGGGCAATTGGCGGGGCCCGATAATCGTCTGGTCGATCCGGGCACCGGCGAGGTCGACAGCGTGCAGACCAAAGCTGTGCAGCGTGGCATCGGTGAAATCCGCGCCCCTGGCGGTCATCTTTGCGCCGCCCTTATAGACCGGACAGCCGTCCTCCACCGTGATCCCGCATGCAAAGGTGAAGCCGTTCATATGGGCACCGTCGAGATCCCATCCCTCGATGCTGCCATCGAACCAGCCGCCATCGAAACGGCCATGGGAAAAATCGGCACCCTTGGCCGTGACATTTTTCAAGCCGGCGTTGCGGAACAGGACGCCGGGCATGATTGCGCCGCTCATATTGGCACCAGTCAGATCGGACTTGATGAACCCGGCCCCGGGTGCATGCGCGCCGGCGAAGCTCGCACCCGCCAGTGCACTCTCTTCAAAGCAGATGCCGGCCAACATGGTCCCGGCGAAATCCCAGCCGGTAAAATTGCCGCCCTTGACGATCAGGACATCCACTGTCCGCTGGTCGATCATGCGCAAGAAACCGGACAGCGATTTTATTTGCTGGCCGTCGATTTCACGCGGGGCAATGTCCGGCTTCTCCTCGCCCCATATATCACCCGACACCGAAATGCAGCTGGGCGATACCGGCGCGGTTTCCGCCCGCACAGCGGCTGTCCCCGCCAGCGCCAAGCCAATCAGTGCAAGCTGGGAAACCCATAGCTTGATCATCCCATTTTCCCTCGATTTCGGAGCCCGGCAGAGGCGCAAGCTTTTCATTTATACTATAGCCACACTCGCCTGATCTTGCCATAGGCCACCGGTGCAACGCAAAGCTCTCCCATTTCCGATTGGCCGTCTCGAACTCACCTTCCTGATGGCGAGCCTGATGGCCCTGAACGCGCTGGCCATCGACATCATGTTGCCCGGACTGGGTTTCATGTCCGATGACTTCGCGCTGCCGTCGGTCAATGACCGGCAATGGGTCATCACCTCCTATATATATGGCATGGCTATCGGTTCGATCCTCCACGGTTCGCTCGCCGATCGCTTCGGACGCAAGCCGGTCCTGCTGGTGTGCACCCTGATATATGTGGCCTTCGCCATATTCTGTGCATTTGCCTGGGATTATCAGCTGCTGCTGATCGGCCGCTTCGTCCAGGGGCTGGCCGCATCGGCAATGGGCGTGCTGGTCAACAGCATCATCCGCGATCGCTATGAAGGCGACGAGATGGCGCGATCCATGTCCACCATCATGATGGTGTTCATGATCGTGCCAATCACCGCGCCGCTGCTCGGGCAAATGGTGCTGCTGGTGGCGCCGTGGAACGGAATATTCGTCGTTCTCGCAGCAGCCGGGCTGGCGGCCTTTCTATGGGTATTGTTCCGACTGCCCGAGACATTGCACCCCGACGACAAGACGCCGATCCATCCGAAGGCGATCGGCTCGGCATGGTATCAGGTCATCTTCAATCGCAACAGCTTTGGCCATGTCCTGGCGAGCGGCCTGATGATGGCCCCACTGTTCGCCTATATCGCTTCGGCGCAGCAGATATTTTTCGACATTTTCGATGCCGGGGATATTTTTGTCTTCGTCTTCGCACTCAATGCCGCCGCCATGTCGCTCGGAAATTTCGCCAATAGCCGGATCGTCATGCGTTTCGGCGCGCGGCGGGTGTCGCAATCGGCGCTGATATGCTTCATCCTGGTCTCGATCATCCACTTCATCCTCGCGATGACGGGCGGCATCAATATCTGGACCTTCTCGGCCCTGCTGGTGCCATCCATGGCCATGGTGGGTCTGACCGGCGCCAATTTCAGTTCGATCGCAATGCAGCCCTTCGGCAAGATCGCCGGAGTCGCTTCATCCTTCCAGAATTTCGCCCGATCCACTCTGTCGGCGGTGATCGGCGCATCGATCGGCCTGCAGTTTGACGGCACGGTGCGGCCGATAGCCATCGGCTTTCTGGTCTGCGGTATTGCATCGCTAGCGCTGATTTTCTGGGCCGAGGAAGGCCGATTATTCCGGCGCGTTCAGATTGGCGTAACCCGGGACGCTCTAGCAAAGATTGACAGTCTATAGGCGAAAGCTGGTAATATCGGCTGCGCGCAAAGGAGCCCGACCATGTCGATACTAACCCCCGCTAAAATAGCCGCCTGCCTGATCCCCGCCGCGATGACCTTCGCCACCCCCGCGCTGGCTGCGGATTCGATTCACGGCGACTGGATCACCCAGGAACGGGACGCCATCATAAAGATCTCGAAATGCGGAACGACCGTTTGCGGCCGCATCTACAAATATCTGGTCACTCCGCCCAACGGCCCCGGCCAGAAGGACATCAACAATCCCGACAAGAAACTGCGCAATCGCACCCTGCTCGGCATGGCGATATTGACCGGCTTCAAGCCCGATGGCGATATCTGGCGCGGCAAGGTCTATGATCCGAAAAGCGGCAAGACCTATCGTTCGGAAGTCAGCCTCAACTCTCCCAACAAGCTGAAGATGAAAGGCTGTATCGCCTTTTTCTGCCAGGGCCAGGACTGGACCCGGGCGAAATAGACCTTCCCTTCATTCCGCAACCTTCGCGCCGCCTCGACCCTCTAACCACCGATCCTTGGCGGGGACATCAACCCACTGGTGCCGTTCGCTCTCCCAGACGCTGCGCGACGGGGCTGGCAGATCATCTCCTTCAAAGCAGCCGGTCGCGATACCAATACCATCTGGATGAAAAGGCGTCAGCCAATAGACCGTGGTACCGCAATCCGGACAAAAACGGTTCTCAAACGGCGAACCACTCGCACCCGTTCTCACATAGGGGTTTGATTTTCCTGCAATTTTGTAGTCACTCAGCTTGAAATAGGCACCAACGCCGAAGGGCGCACCGGTCCGCTGCTGACAGCCGCGACAATGGCACATCACCACCGCATAAGGTTCACCGCTCGTTGTGATCTGCAATTGGCGGCAATGGCAATGGGCGATTCTGCTGGTCATTGACTGTCCCTATTCCATCTCCGCGATCCACTGACTCAGCAACGCCACGCCCTCTTCATGCACCATTGTCCGCCCCACTTCCGGCATGGAGATCCCCGCCTCAAGGCTGTTCAGCCGGTAGATCATGATGCTGCCATCCGGGTCACCGGGGGCAATGTCGAAATCATGGGTGCCGCTCCCCCGCCCCGCCGCAACCGGGCGCTTGTGGATGCCGACGCGGACCGGCATGCTCTCTTCATAGGTCAGGAACAGGCCGGAGTTGCTCGCCGAGCCGTTGATATTGTGACAATGGGCGCAATTGACATCGAGATAGCCGCGCGCGCGGTCTTTCAATGGCGCGCTGGTCTCACCCCAGACTGGCACGCGGTAATCCACTTCGGGAACCGCGTCGATCAGACCCAGCCGGGCAAATTCCGCGAGCTGCCCGTCATGGGTCAGATTACGCGCCTTCGGCCCGATCGGCGTCACCGCTCCCGACAAGGCATGGCATTCCTTGCACTGGTTCTTGTTGGGCACACCGTAATTTATCGAACGCTCCTGCCCCGAAGGGTCGGTGAAGGTGACCGGAATGCGCGCGCCCGCAATTTTCAGCGTCGCTTCGGTCTGCTCTGCATTCCACACATAAGGCAGCGCCAGCCAGCCGTCGGCGCGGTGCAGCAGCACTCTGGTCTCGAGCAGCATTGGCTTGCCGTCACGCTCATAGCCAAAGCTCTTGATCAGCGCCGATCCCACCGGGAAATCGAGCAACCCGTCGCCACTGGCCTTCGCCTGCTGTCCTTCCGGCACATAGATGAACCGGTATTTTTCCGCATAGTCGGTAAACAGCGGCATGTTCAGCCGATAGGCCACAACCCGGTCATTGGGCCGCCAGCCGGAGGCATCCCTGAAAAAGCGATAGTCTGACAGAACCCGCGGCAAGCCGTCGGACAGGATCACATCGTCCGCAACTCCCGCCGGTTCGCGCGCACCCGCCGAAAAGGCGAGAACCACTATCGCGCACGCAGAAACCAGCCAGCGCATCTATTTGATCGCGTCTTCCATCGCCTGCGGCAGAGTGATCGGCTTAAGCTGCCGACCGTCAAACGGCTCGCTGGCTCCCGCCACCAGTGTTGGCCTCGCTTCGGTCAACGGCTGCCCGGCCTTGGTCAGACCCAGGGACAGGATTGCGACATCATCGCCGATCAGGATATTCTCACCCGTACCATCCTCGATAATCGGCGGAATCGCGCCACCAAATGCGGCCTTCAGCTCGGCGCCACCGGGGAAGACCGGCTTGTAGCCCGCGCGGCCATGATCATTTTCAAACACCCGCACACCAATCGGCTTCGGGTTATAATTGGGGTCCTTCTGCTCCTTGCTATAGGAGACGATCAGGATATTGCCGGTGCCATTTTCAGCAAAGCGGTTTTCGAATACTTCCACTTCATAATGCGACATCACCATGACGCCCATGCCAGCGGGGACCTCGGCGACGATATTGCCTGCGGGAGCGAAATTGGGGGTATTATTGTCGACCACGATATTGTCGAACACCCGGACATTGCGGCCACCCTGTTTCGGAATATTCGGCAGATCGAACACCAGGATGCCACCGGTGTTATTGACCGCGACATTATTATAGACGTCCGCGCCGATACTGTTCTCGATCTCGATCCCGGCAACATTGAACCTGGCCACGCTGTTGCGGACAATGATATTTTCCGACTGGCCGACATAAATCCCGGCATCGGAAGAGCCGATCGTGATCACGCTGTCGACCAGAACATTGCTGCTTTCGACCGGATAGATCGCATAAGCACCATTTTCGGCATGCGGCCCGCGGGTCCATTCGACCCGGACCTTGTAATAGACGATATTGTCCGCGCCCTTCGACTTGATACCATCGCCCTTGCTGTCCTCGATCGCGAAATCGCGCAGCACAACATGATCCGATGTCACCAGCAGGCCTTCGCCTGCGCCCAGCTGCCCGGCGAAATTCAGCACCGTCTGGTCCATGCCGGCGCCGCGGATAGTGACATTGTCAACGTCGAGAGAGAGACCATCGACCAGGTCAAAGCGACCGGCGCCCAGTTCCACCACATCGCCCGGTTCGGCGAGGATCAGTGCTTCCTGCAGTCTTTCCTGCGCATCGGCACCAGGGGCGACAGTGACGGTTTTTGCGAGTGTCGGGGCGCTAAGGCACAGCGCGGTGGCGAACAAAAGACCTTGTTTCAGCCATTTGGAAGCATCGGCACGGAGCCGAGTTTGGCTCGGCGCGAGGCGCGAGGAGGGAGCAATGTCATACATTGTGACCGACGAGCAACGCTGCGCCGGGCCAAACTCGGCCCGCCCCTTCGGGGTCGTGGTGGGAAGCCCGCTGGCGGCGTCGCGACGATTGCACGGGCAACCAGCCCGCGCTGCCCGCCGTTCCTTGCCAGCGGGCTTCCCACCACGATGACGACGTTTCCAAATGGCTGAAACAAGGTCTAAACTGCGGATCATATCTCTCTCCTCCAGGAAAGAGCCATGATGCCGTAAAATCAGGCGGATGCCAAGAGCATTGACATGAATGTCAGTAGATTGGGAAAAGTCGAAGTTTAGGCCGGAATTCTAGGCCTCTGCGAGAACCCAATCGATCGCCGCATCGGCATGAATTTCGGTGCTGTCGTAGATCGGCAGGATATTCGCCTTGGTATCGATGATCAGGTCCAGTTCCGTAGAGCCCAGGACCACCGCCTCGACATCGCCCTTGGCGATATTGGTGATATAGGTTTTCATTGTCCGTTCGGATTCGCGCTTGGCCTGATTGAACATCAGCTCTTCGTAAATGATCCGGTCGATTTCCTCGACCCGCTCGTCATCCGGCGGAGTCAGGGTTATGCCCTTGCCGACGAGGCGCTTGCGGTAGAAACCCTCGGTCATCACATTGCGGGAACCGAGCAAGGTCGCCGTCTTTATGCCATCGGCGACCATCTTGTCGCCCACGCAATCGGCAATATGAAGGATCGGCACGCCCACTTCCGGCTGCACCTGATCATAAATTTTGTGCATCGCATTGGAACAGATCAGCACCGCGGTCGCGCCGCTATGCTCCAGCCGCTTGGCTGCTCGGGTCATCAGGCCAGCCGCCGCATCCCAGTCATCATCCGACTGCAACCGGGCATAGTCACTGAAGTTCACGCTTTCGATCAGCATGTGCGGGCTGGAAAAACCACCCAGCCGCTTTTGCACGATACTGTTGATCCGCGTGTAATAGCTGGCGGTCGATACCCAGCTCATCCCGCCAATCAGGCCAATTTTACGCATTGAAATTACAATCCCCGAAAATATTCGAAATCGGCGTCTAAAGCGCCTTTACGATTTCCTCGCACATTTTCTTCGCATCGGAAAGCAACATCATGGTCTGGTCCATATAAAAGACCTCGTTGTCGACCCCGGCATAGCCGACGCCGCCCATCGAACGCTTGACGAAGAAGATGGTCTTGGCCTTTTCGACATCGAACACCGGCATCCCGTAAATCGGCGACCCCTTGTCGGTTTTCGCCGCCGGATTGACCACGTCATTCGCGCCGATGATGAAGGCTACATCGGCCTGGGCAAATTCGCTGTTGATATCTTCGAGCTCGAAAACCTCGTCATAGGATACATTGGCTTCGGCGAGCAGCACATTCATATGACCCGGCATACGGCCGGCCACCGGGTGGATCGCATATTTGACGCTGACACCCTGTTCTTTCAGCATGTCGCCCATTTCACGCAAGGCATGCTGGGCCTGCGCCACGGCCATGCCATAGCCTGGAATGATGATCACGCTTTCGGCCTGTTTCATCATATAGGCAGCATCTTCTGCCGAACCACGCTTCCACGGACGGTCGATCTTGGCCGCGCCATCGCTGCTCGCCGCTTCCGCGCCAAAGCCGCCGGCGATCACGCTGATGAAGCTGCGGTTCATCGCCTTGCACATGATATAGGACAGGATCGCGCCGGACGAACCGACCAGAGCGCCGGTAATGATCATAGCGGTATTGCCAAGCGTGAAACCCATCGCTGCCGCCGCCCAGCCGGAATAGCTGTTCAGCATCGACACCACGACCGGCATGTCGGCGCCGCCGATCGGGATGATCAACAGGAAGCCGATCAGGAAGCTCAGCCCGACAATAGTCCAGAAAATCGCGCCCGTACCGACGGTCGGCGCAATGGCGAAATAGGCAGTCAGTCCGATGATCCCGGCGAGCACGCCGAGATTGATGACATGACGCAGCGGCAGCATGATCGGCGCGCCCGACATATTGCCGTTGAGTTTCAGGAAAGCGATAACCGAACCGGAGAAGGTGATCGCACCAATGGCAACGCCAAGGCCCAGCTCGACACGGCTGACGGTCAATATTTCACCCGTCGCATCCAGGATGCCGAATGCACCGGGATTGAGATAGGCGGCGATACCGACCAGCACGGCGGCCATGCCGACCAGCGAGTGGAAAGCGGCAACCAGCTGCGGCATATCGGTCATCGCAATGCGGCGCGCGGTAAAGAAACCGATCGCGCCGCCAATGGCGATCGCGCCGGCAATTTCCGGCAGGCTGGCAATGCTGTGGGTCCACAGGGTCGTGACCACGGCAATCAGCATACCGGCCATGCCGAAACGGTTGCCCGTCCGGCTCGATTCTGGCGACGACAGGCCGCGCAGGGCGAGAATGAAAAGCACGCCCGCAATCAGATAGGCCGCTGCGACCCAGGGGTTTACCGGTTCACCGGACGAAGCAAGCGCCGGAGTCGAGAAGAGCAGCGCGGCGGCGCCAATCAATGCGTATCGCATTATTTGCGCTCCTTTTTCTTGTACATCGCGAGCATCCGCTCGGTCACGGCAAAGCCGCCAAAAATATTCACGCTCGCCAGCACCACCCCGACCAGACCCAGCCATTTGGCGGTCTGCCCGCCATCAGCCTGCGATCCCGCCGCCGCCGCAATCAGCGCCCCGACAATGATCACCGAGCTAATCGCGTTGGTCACCGCCATCAGCGGCGTGTGTAGGGCCGGGGTCACCGACCAGACGACATAATAGCCGACAAAACAGGCCATCACGAAAATTGATAAAATTGAAATAAAGTCCATTATCGTTCCAGTTTGTCTGCCATTAATTTTTGCATCGCATCTACATCGGAATTTCGTCCGATTTTAAATTCAATCGGGTTCCGGCCCGAAAGATAGATTTTGATTTCGGCGTCGAGGTCAAAAGTTCCAGCACTTTCAATCGAATATGCAGTGATCGATCGATAAGGCACCGTCAGATATTCTTTTTTGCTGCCGGTGATCCCTTGCACGTTCACGTAAATCACCCTCCAAGAGGTGAATGCAATCCAGTCCCGGACAGTTTTGAAAACTACTACCACATCTTCGGCATCGGTGAGCGCATGTCCGTGCTTCGCGATAAAATCTGCCGGATCACCGGTTGTTGCGTTGAGTAGCCCCATAGCTATTTCCTCACCCCAGCAACCGCTCGTTCACGACCTTGCCATCCTTGGTAAGCCGTATGCCAATCGTCACTTCATCGTCATCGGGCAGCACCGGCCTTTTGGCCTCTTCATCCCAATAGGCGCTGAGGAAATTATAAAGATTGCGCGAAAATAGTGCCGAGCTGTCTGCTGCCATCATCGCCGCGATATTGCTCGCGCCGATGATCTTGACGCCATGTTTCTCTACCACTTCGCCGGCGACAGCGCCTTCGACATTACCACCTTGCTCCGCCGCAAGATCAACGATCACGCTACCGGTCCGCATGGTCGCGATCTGCGCGTCCGAAATCAGCCGCGGCGCGGCGCGGCCGGGGATCAGCGCGGTGGTGATCACGATATCCTGCTTGGCAATATGGCTGGACACCAGTTCGGCCTGCGCCTTCTGATATTCCTCGCTCATTTCGGTGGCATAGCCGCCCGAGCCTTCGCCCTCGATGCCTTCGACCGATTCAACGAAGATCGGTTTCGCGCCAAGCGACTGGATCTGTTCCTTGGTGGCGCTGCGCACATCGGTCGCGCTGACCTGTGTGCCAAGACGCCGGGCCGTGGCAATCGCCTGCAATCCGGCGACGCCGACACCCATGACAAAACAGCGCGCGGCCGAAACCGTGCCCGCTGCGGTCATCATCATCGGGAAGACCCGGCCATATTCATTCGCGGCCATCAGCACGGCCTTGTAACCCGACAGATTGGATTGCGAGGAGAGGATATCCATCGATTGCGCGCGGGTGATCCGCGGCATGAATTCCATCGCCAGCGCATCAATGCCCAGCTTTGCATATGCGTCGACCCGCTCGCGCTCGCCAAAGGGATTGAGGCTGGCAACCAGCCATGCGCCTTTCTTGATGCCCTTCAGAGATTGCGGTGAAGGACCCTGCACTGCCAGAACAATGTCGGCATCCTTCAGAACGGCGGCGCGCGTTCCGATTGTCGCACCCATGTCCTGATAATCCTTGTCAGCAACAGCGGCAGATTCGCCCGCACCCTTTTCAACCGCCATGGTGGCGCCGAGAGCTATGAACTTCTTGACCGTTTCAGGCGACGCACTGACGCGCGCTTCGCCGTCGGCGAGCTCCTTCAATACCGCAATTTTCACACTAGATTCCAATTCGTTAGGAAATGAGTATAACCACCAATATTGCTACAATAGCGGTTAGGATCGTTCCGACCTTCAGCATCGACAGGAATTTCGCGTAGGTTTCCTGTGCCGTGCCCAAATTATTATTCGCTGTCATGATTTCCCCAAATTTTCATTCTGAACTGACGCGAGGTGTAACCCTATATGTGCGACTGCTCAAGTCCTACCCACCGTCATTTTCGATAGAATATTTATCCATCCCTTAATCGGCTCTTTACCGGTTGCCGCTATGAAAATGCTTCATTGTGGGACAATCGGGACAAAAATGGCACAAAACGGCACAAAATTACTGCTGCTTATCGATGATGAGCCGGCGCAATGCCGGTTGATTTCGGCACTGGCCTCTCGAGCCGGATTCCGCACCATCTATGCGCGCGACGCGGAAACCGCGATAGCGACGCTCGGCACGCAGGACGGGATGATGCTCGATGCGATCATCCTCGACCATTGGGTGCCGGGTTCGGAAGCCACCGAACTGATCACCGAACTGAAAGCCCGCCGCCCCGCCCTGCCAATCCTGATGCTGACAGCGGTCGGATCGATAGCCGAAGCCGTTGATGCCGTTCGCGCCGGCGCCACCGATTATCTGATCAAGCCAGTTGCCCCCGAACTGATGCTCAAGGCGCTCGACGCCGCGGTCGAATCGTCAAAGGATGACGGGGAACTGCGACCGCTCACCGAAAAAATATCGGCACCGCTCGAATTTGAAGAAATTGTCGGGGCTGCCCCCGCCTTCCGCGCCGCACTGGCAATTGCCGCCAAGGCTGCCCGCGCTCGCGTCCCGGTATTGATCGAAGGCGAAGGCGGGGTTGGCAAGGAAGTCATTGCCGACGCCATTCACGCCGCCAGCCCGCGTTCAAAATTGCCGATGTTGAAGCTGAATTGTGGCGCCATTACCGGAAATCTGCTCGATTCGATCCTTTTCGGTCATGAAAAGGGTGCTTTTACCGGTGCCTTTGACCGCAAGATCGGCCTGCTGCAGCAAGCCGAAGGCGGCACGATTTTCCTCGACGAAATCGACCGAATTCCCCCGGAAACCCAGGTCCGCCTGCTGCGCTTCCTGAAACATGCGGATATCCAGCCGCTTGGCAGCCTGAACAGTTTCCAGCTCGACGTCCGGATCATCGCCGCAACCAATCGCAAGCTTGAACGCGAAGTCGAACAGGATAATTTCCGGGAAGACCTCTATTATCAGATGAACGTCGTGCAGCTGACCATTCCGCCGCTGCGCGACAGGACCGGGGATATTCCGGCACTGGCACGGCATTTCCTTGCCCGCCTCGCGCACCAGCCCGGCCTGCGCAGCCTTGGCATTACCGATGAAGCGCTGAATCTGTTGCGCAGCTATCGCTGGCCCGGCAATGTTCGGCAGCTGCAGAGCGTTCTCTTCAGGGCCGCCGTCATGTGCGACCACAATGCCCTGAGCTGCGACGAATTTCCGCAGATCGCCTCCTTTGTCGCCGAATCCGGGGATGCTGACCCGCATCTGATGAACAGCCCGGAAGGCATTGGCATCACCCTCTATTGCGAAGACGGCAATTTGCGGCCGCTGGAAGATATCGAAGCCGATGTGATCCGTCTCGCCATCGGCCATTATCGCGGCCGGATGACCGAAGTCGCCCGGCGCCTGGGCATCGGGCGCTCGACGCTCTACCGCAAGCTGGCCGATCTGGGCATTGATAACGCAGCATAATTTTTCTGCATTTTGTTGGAATTTGACATTTTCGGCCATTTCCAACAGCCGCGAGTCCAACGCGAATCCGACCCGAATCCAACATCGCCATTGATGTTTCGCCTCGCTGGTCTTAAGTCTGGCTGATATGAAAAACATGCTTCCAAATCTTCCATTCGGTGCCGCCCTGACGCTTGCACTGCTCCTTTCAGCCTGCGGAAAACAGGAAGCGGTCGGCGATGTTCCGTCGAGCGAAGAACTCGCCAAGCAGGCGGATGCCGCGAGTCAGGCAATCCGCGATGAAGCGGCTGCAGCAGATGGCAATGGAGCGAAAGCCGCCATCGACCTGACCAGCATGGAAAGCTATGCCAACGCCTTGCGCGGTTACACGATCATGGTGCCCAGTGGCTGGACGGTTGATCAATCAGCCAGCGATGACAATGGCCGTGTGTTCACCGAAACGGTGAGCGGCACGAAACTGGCCGTCAGCTGGGTGGAAAATCGCGAAGATGCAGCCTGGAGCAAAGCGGTTCAGGCTATCGAAGATGGCAACGAGGCCATGGAAGGCGCACCGGTTGGCAAGAATGAATATCGCGCTTCCGGCGTTTTGACCAATGGCCTCAAATCGGGCCAGCGACTGTTACGCAAGCCCGATGGCACGATGGTACAGGCTGAAGTAACCTATGCCGCTGACCAGTCAAAAACGACTGACCCATTGGCGACAGCGATCCTCGACAGCCTGACTCTCCAATAATAACGCTCTAGCGGTTTAGCTTGGCACCCAGAAAGCTCGGCATCGGGCCATTCCAGCCGTCATCGGCTTCATTGTCGTCCCGAACCACAGGTGGCTTTTTCTCTGGAGCCTTGGCAGCAGGTGCCGGTTTCTTCGGCGCATCGCTCTGCCGCGGCTTCTTCGGCCGGTCATCCTGGCGCGCCCGCTTTGGCGCATCATCCTGTTGCGGAGCCTTCGCCTTTTCAGGTTTCGACGGAGCAGGTTTCCCGGCAGCCTTTTCAGCCGGCTTTCCGCCAGCCTTGGCCTTGCGTTCCTTGCGGACCGCGATTTTCATACCGGTCAGCTTTTCGATACTTTCGACATGCTCGGCATCGCTGCGGGTTATAAATGTAATGGCTACACCGGTTGCACCAGCACGGCCGGTACGACCAATCCGGTGGATATAATCATCCGGATGCCAAGGGATATCGTAATTGATGACGTGACTGACGCCTTTGATATCCAAGCCGCGCGCAGCAACGTCGGAGGCGCATAATATGTTGATTTCACCCGACTTGAACCGGTCCAGTTCCGCCAGACGCGAGCTCTGATCCATATCGCCATGAATCTGCCCGGCATCAAAGCCGTCCTTGCGCAAGCTCTCGCAGAGGTCGCGCACTTCGGTCTTGCGATTGCAGAAGATGATCGCGGTTTCGACGCCTTCATTGTCCAGTATGTCGACGATCAGCTTGCGCTTGGCCTTGGGAGCAACCTCAATCAGGGATTGATCAATCGAGGTATTGGCCGTTGCCGGGCGTGACACCTCGATATATTTGGGATTGTTGAGAAACTGGTCCGACAATTTCTTGATCGGCGGCGGCATCGTCGCCGAAAACAGCATTGTCTGCCGCGTTGCCGGCAATTTCGAACAGATTGATTCGATATCGGGAATGAAGCCCATGTCGAGCATCCGGTCCGCTTCATCGATGACCAGCAATTCGCAGCCCGACATTAAAATCCGTCCGCGATCGAACAGGTCCATCAAACGGCCAGGCGTAGCGATCAAGACATCGACGCCTTTTTCCAACGCCTTGATCTGGTCTCCCATCGAAACACCGCCAATGAGAAGCGCCATGCTGAGATTATGGTTCTTGCCATATTTCTCGAAATTCTCGGCAACTTGTGCCGCCAGTTCGCGGGTCGGCTCGAGAATGAGCGACCGCGGCATCCGCGCACGCGAGCGGCCATGCGCCAATATATCGATCATTGGCAGCACGAAGCTTGCTGTCTTGCCAGTGCCGGTCTGGGCAATGCCGATGATATCTTTCATCATCAATACGGGAGGTATGGCCTGTGCTTGAATCGGCGTCGGTTCGTCATAGCCAGCCTCGGCTATGGATTTCAACAGTTCTTCAGACAGGCCGAGATCGGCAAATTTCATAGTGGTTCCGGAAAAATATAGGATGCACCCTTGCATCCTGTCTTAGCCTCTCGGGCTGTGCCGGGCAATGGTCCCATATCCGGGATTTGTCAAGCTTTCTCGCTTGATCTAGCGATCCGGGACAAGTTCGCGAAACCTTTCGATTTCGCATTTGGCCCCGGTGCGAGAGTGCAGGATATCGCGGCCTGCGCACATCTTGCCATCCCCCGTTTTTTCGACATAGAAACCGGAATAGAAACTACGCGCCTGGCATTTATCCTCGAGCCGGGCCCGGATTCTCTTCCGGTCTTTTGTAACCAGGTCGAGATAGCGATCCGCAAACATCTGCACGCCGAGAATATTGTTCATCGGCAGACATTTGCCGATTTTCTTTTCGCGATAGGTCTGCCGCGAGGCATCCTGGGAAAGATCTGCCATCGGCGCCAGCGGAGTCGGTCGACTGCGGGGCACCCGGATGATCACCCGCTTTTCGATTCGCACCTGTGCAAAGACCAACGGTCGCTCCGAGACAAAGATCATGGCCGAGTCTGCCGACGAAATATCCGCCGGCTGCATCTCGCGCATATCTGGCACAGAGAGCAGCAATATCGCTGTAAGTGACAGGCTCACTATTATCCCTTAACTAACCTTGGTCGTCGTTATATCAGCGTCGATTGAATATTGCATGAACTGAGAATTTTCCATCTATTATCATCGTGAGGCAAATTGCATGTCGCAGGTACCTCATATAGTGGATTTGACGACTGGATAGCGGGTAATTGGCACCATCGCGCAGGAGAAAAAATATGCCAGAAAAGGCAAATTGGCTGGCACAGATGCAATCGGTGGTCGGTGCGAAGGGATTTACCAGCGCAAGCGATGACATGAAACCTTGGCTGACCGATTGGCGCGGCCGCTATACCGGTGCAGCAGCCGCTCTGATCTCGCCGGCGACCACGCAAGAGACGTCGCAAATACTCAAGATTGCAAATCAGCATGCTGTGGCCATCGTTCCGCAAGGCGGCAATAGCGGGATGGTCGGGGGAGCAACCCCTGATACCAGCGGCCAGGCCGTTATCTTATCGCTCCGCCGGATGAATAGCATCCGTTCGATCAGCGCGGACGACCAGTTGGTCGTGTGCGACGCCGGCGTGGTTCTCCAGAATCTGCACGAAGCGCTGGCAGCCGACGGGCAGAGATTCCCGCTGACTCTTGGCGGCAAGGGGTCCGCAACGGTCGGCGGACTCATTTCCACAAATGCCGGAGGCACCCAGGTTCTCCGCCACGGAACGATGCGTTCGCTAGTCGCCGGGATTGAGGCAGTGCTGCCCGACGGCAGTATCTACGATGGGCTCGCAGCGCTAAAAAAAGACAATCGCGGCTATGATCTGAAACAATTATTCGTGGGCGGCGAAGGCACTCTGGGCGTTGTCACAGCCGCGACCCTGAAAACCGTGCCCGCTCTGGTGGACCGCTGCGTCGCATGGGCCGCTGTTGACAGCACAGACGCTGCCTATCAGCTATTCCGATTTCTCAACAAACGGACATCGCAATCGCTGGAAGGTTTTGAAATTGTTCCGGATAGCTGCCTCAAGTCGGTACTGCGCCATATTCCCGACACCCGTTCACCGCTGGAAGGCGCTCATCACTGGCACGTGCTCATTGAAATTGTGCGCGATCAGCCGGATGCGCAAGACCCAGGAGCCGTTACCGAAACGCTGCTCGCCGAGGCCCTGGAACGGGATTTGATCGAAGATGCAACCCTTGCGACCAGCGAACAACAAGCCGAGGATTTCTGGAAAATCCGCGATTCCATTTCCGAAGCGGAGCGCGCCAGCGGCCCGGCCTTGCAGCATGACATCAGCGTCCCGGTGCCTGGAATGGCCAGGTTTATCAACGAAGCTTCACCGATCATCGAAGCAAAATTCCCAGGCACCACAGTGGCCGCATTCGGCCATATGGGAGATGGAAATGTTCATTTTCATGTCAAGGCACCTCCCGGTGCGCATGCAGCAAACTGGATGCGGGATTATAGCAGCCAGATCACACCGCTGGTCCATGATCTGGTCATTGCGGCAGGCGGTTCGATTTCGGCCGAACATGGAATCGGCCAAAACAAGCGCACGGAACTGGAGCGACTGTCCTCCCCCGCGCGACTCTCCCTGTTGCGCGCAATAAAAACTGCGATTGATCCCAAGAACATTATGAACCCGGGCAAACTCGTTCCCCTTGCGTCCGGCCATTCAGGCTCTTAAAGCGCAAGACAACTATTCGGTTTCAACAGTAATATTTCGGAGAATCTGACCATGGCGAGCACGCCGCAAGCACAAGCACTGCCAATGTTCTACAAGGACCTTGTCCCGCTCAATTCCAACGAGCATGCAAAATGGAAAGTCAAAGGACTCGACAATGCGTCCTTCATGCAGTCGCAACACGCCATTCCGATCACCACTGATGAATTCGCCAATGCTGCTCGCAATTACCCGATCGTGTTCTCTGTGGGTGACAATAGCGTTCCCCTGATTCTGATGGGCCTGAACGAAGGCGTGAACACCTTCATGAACGAAGAAGGTCATTTCAGCGAACCCGCCTATGTTCCGGCCTATGTTCGTCGCTATCCCTTCATGCTCGCCAAATTGCGTCCGGATGCAGAAGAACTCTCGCTCTGCTTTGACCCGACGACCGATGCTATCGGCGAATATAAAGACGGAGACGCCCTGTTCGACAAGGATCAGCCGACCGAAACCACAAAGAATATCCTGGATTTCTGTGAACAGTTTGAACAGGCAGGCCAGCGAACCGGTCAGTTTGTCCAGGAGCTCGAAAAAATGGGATTGCTGATGGATGGCGAAGTCTCCATCCAGCAGACCGGCGTTGAAAAACCGTTTGTCTACCGCGGATTCAAGATGGTCAACGAAGAGAAACTGCGTGACATGCGTGGCGACGAACTCCGCAAGATCAACCAAAACGGAATCTTGCCGTTGATCTACGCCCATCTCTTCTCGCTTCAACTGATGCGTGATCTGTTTGCAAGACAGGTAAGTGCAGGCAAGATGCCACAGGTAACCGAAGCACCTTCCGTACAGATTTGACCTTTAACGCCTACCTGCTTCGTCCGACTTGGCTGAAGCGGGTAGGCGTGCCTGATAATTTTTCGGCCTTGGGGACTTGCAACCGATCCTCACAAGGCCCACATCACTGATGTATTGGTCCGTATCCCCCGATCGGATCGATATAGGCGTTCCTTTGGAATGCCACCTCCCTGAACCTTGGCCACCTCGCCGAAATGGCGAGGTGGTTTTTTATTGGGAGACCCTCATTCTGCTGCTTCAAGCAGATGGCTGCCTGACATTTGCTCGGCGAGCATTATGCAGCAATTTCCGATCAATTCCGAAATCGACCGTGTCGCAGCAAGCGGCTCTCGCATATTCTGGTCGAGATATAACGATCGATTCACTTCGAGTTGAAATGCATGGATATTGCGTGCGGGCTTGCCATGCCGCTCCAGAATATAGCCGCCAGAATAAGGGTGGTTTGTCTGAACATGGTAGCCGTGCATCCGGTAATGAACCGCAGCCAGTTCTGCATATCGTGATTCGCAACTCCTTCCGAAGCGGTCTCCGATAACAAAGTCGATTTGCTTGCCGTCCTCGTCAAATACCGATGGCATGCTGTGTAAGTCCAGGAGCAGCGCACATCCATATCTAGCCCGAATGCGATCGAGGAGCTGCTCCACCATTACATGATAGGGCTCGTGATCTAGCTCGATCCGATCAATGACATGCTGATGTTGCCATTTTTCACGCCAAAGATTGCCGACGCCGTGCAGACGACGCGGCAATATCCCCAAACCGCCTCTCACCTTTTTGCTTATCTGTGGTATATGGGCCGGGTCCATTCCATCCACCATATCCGGATCAATTTCCGAACGACTGCGGTTGAGATCCACCCAAGCTCTCGGTTTTCGCGCAACGATTGATGGAAATCCGGTGGATATAGCCGATGCGGCAAGCCGGTCTGCATAACGATCTTCCAATCGAAGCAAATGGGTTGCTGGAACATTCAAATTGTCGAGAAGCTCATCCGGATATTCCCGGCCCGAATGGGGGACGCTGACCAGCAGAGGGAAGTTGAGCGCCGAAACATTGGACAGGGTATAAGTCGCCACTGAGGACGGTGTCTGGGGGGAATGAGAATTGGTCAAAGACGTCCCTCGAAAAGCTCAGCGCTTTCTGTCAAAAAAACCTTGGCCTTCGGGAAAAAATTAACCGGTTTGCACTTACTAGATGCCCTCGGCATAATAGCCCGTCTGTTTTCAGACATATTCAGGAAGGCGCGACAATATGATTCGGATTCTCCTCGCGGAAGATGAACGGGCGATGCGTGAGCATCTTACACGGGCTCTGGAGAAAGCCAACTATGAAGTTGTCGCTGTAGACCGCGGAACCGCAGCAGTACCATTGCTCGACGCGCAAAAATTCGATCTGCTTTTGACCGACATCGTCATGCCGGAGATGGATGGAATCGAGCTGGCACAGCATTGCGCCGCCGTCTGCCCGGAGACCCAGGTCATGTTTATTACCGGCTTTTCCGGCGTAACCTTGCGCGCTGGACAATCTGTTCCGAAGGCAAAAATATTGTCGAAGCCCTTTCATTTGCGGGATCTGGTTCTGGAGGTTGACCGGCTGTTCGAACCAGACTGTATCAGTGACCTGAATTAGGCCTTGCGCCAGCCGAAGCGGCTGGCTAGACGGCCTCCAGCGTGGGCGTATAGCTCAGTGGTAGAGCACTTCGTTGACATCGAAGGGGTCGGGAGTTCAACTCTCTCTACGCCCACCATTTTCCGGCATATTGGAATATTCAGGCCGCAAGGGCCGTGGCCGAGCCAGTGTCCTGGCTTGGTGGATGGCCGTACCAGCTTGTATAGGCACGAGTGAATGCACTCAGTTCGCTATAGCCCAGCTTGGCGGCGATTTCAGAGAGATTCCGGGTGCCCTCCAAAAAATAGAGATGGCAGGTATCCCGCCTGACCTGCTCCAGTAGCTGCCGGTAGGACATGCCTTCGGCTACCAATTTGCGCCGCAATGTTCGTTCCGCCATGCCAAAGGTGATGGCAGCCGCATCAAGGCTGAGCCCGGACTTGTCTAAAAGATATAATAGATATTCGTAAGTCAGTTTCGCGAGATTCTCCCGTTCGAATCGGGCTCGAGCAAAAAAGGCTTCTTGCCTCCGTGTCGCTGAAATAATCGCTGGATTGTAGCGTGATATAGGATTGGCCATAACTAGCCGATGATATTCGAGATAGGTGGACGGTCTATTGAAATAGCAGGGAATCGGCGACTTGGTCGAGCCTCCATCGGGAAACCCCCTGAATCCGTCAGGCCGGGGATGTGCGAAATGTGCCGCCTTGACGGTATTGAAGCGACCATCCGCCAGCAATTCTCCGCAATGATAGACCAGGGCGAAGACGATATGTACGAGATCGGGCGAAACCGCTTTATCCTGATTCCATACCAACCGGTCTCCGGAAGAGAGCGGCATGAGTTTCACGATGGGTTTATCGCCACCCAATCTCTGTTCTGCGACAAGCTGGATTAAAGCTTCGCCAAAACTGGGCTGGAAAAAAGCAGAAAAGCCAAGGTCGGAAAACCCCCGTGGCACCATATTCTGGCCGATCGCAGAATGGATATCCGGCCAGTTGAGTTCTTCCTGCGCCGCAGCGCAAAGACTTGCAATCGATTCGTCACCAAGTTGACAACCGGGATCTCGCAATTGCGATTCGGAACATTGTAAAGCGTTCAAAAGCTGCGGCTTGCGGGCCTGAAGCGCGTGGCAACTGAGATAGGCGCGGTACAGAAACTGAGCCGAGATCTTCAAACTTGTAAATGCCGGATAGTTCATGGCACCAAGCTAGGGGCCGAAATGCGTTCCGCTCAACCGACTTTCGACAAGGATGTAAAATCGGCGACGAAAATGACGATTTTGGTTATTGAGTCGATGAGCGAAGCAGATTCAATATCGAATGACCGACGCGCCCCATGTAAATCCGCCGCCCATCGCTTCGAGAACCAGCAGGTCTCCCGCCTTGATGCGGCCATCTCGTACGGCGGTATCCAGAGCCAGCGGGACAGATGCTGCCGAAGTATTGGCGTGCATGTCGACGGTTTTGATCACCTTCTCCGGAGCCAGATTCAGCTTTTTGGCAGTGGCATCCAATATCCGGGCATTGGCCTGATGCGGGACAACCCAGTCGACATTGTCGATCGATTCGCCAGCTTCATCCAGAACTTCTTTCAAAACCGAAGACAGATTGACGACCGCATGGCGAAAAACCTCGCGACCTTTCATGCGGAGCTTGCCGACCGTCCCTGTAGTGCCGGCGCCGCCGTCTACATATAATAGCTGATTATGCGCGCCATCGGCGTGCAATCGGGTCGCAAGGATACCATTCTCGCCCTGCTCAGCCGCCAGCACAATCGCGCCGGCTCCATCACCGAACAGCACACAGGTTCCGCGGTCTTCCCAGTCGAGTATCCGGCTGAAAGTTTCTGCGCCGATAACCAGCGCATTTTGCACGCTGCCGACACGGATCATACTGTCCGCTACCGAAAGCGCATATAGAAATCCCGAGCAGACCGCAGCGACATCAAAAGCCACGCAACCATTGCTTCCCAATGCATCCTGAACAATGGTGGCGGTTGCGGGAAATGTCTGGTCGGGAGTTGCAGTTGCAACGATGATCAGATCAATATCTGCGCCGCTGATACCAGCCGCTTTCATGGCCTTGTCTGCAGCTTCGATGGCAAGACTGGATGTGGTTTCGTCATCCTCGGCAATATGGCGGAATTTTATGCCGGTGCGCTCAACGATCCATTCGTCGGTGGTATCCACGCGCTTGGCCAGATCGGCATTGGAAACCCGAGTGCGTGGCAGGGCCGAACCGGTGCCCTTTATGACAGAACGTCTGGTGGAGGCGCTCATTTTGCCACCTCTGAGACGGGTGCGGCTTCGCTGATTTTCTTCAAATCTTCACTGATACGTTCAAGAATACTATCCTCGACCAACCGAGCGGCCACTTCAACAGCATTGGCCACGCCTTTTGCATCCGCGCCGCCGTGGCTCTTCACCACCACACCATTCAGACCCAGAAACACGGCGCCGTTGTGATTATTGGGATCGAGTTGATCGCGCAACATTTCCGTGGCCGGCCGGGATATCAGGAAGCCGATTTTGGAACGAAGGCTGCTGAGAAAACTCTGTTTTAGCAGATCGGTGACAAACCGCGCGGTTCCTTCCAGCGCCTTGAGCGCGACATTGCCGGAAAAGCCATCGGTCACGATCACATCGACTTCGCCGGTAGATATCTTGTCGGCTTCGGTGAATCCGAGAAAATTCATATGCAGGCCGGCGGCGCCTTTCAGCGTCGCAGCCGCTTCCTGAATCGTACCCGTGCCCTTGGCCTCTTCGGTCCCGATATTCAGCAGCTTCACCTTGGGGCGATCGAATCCGTGCATGATCCGGCTGTACGCCGCACCCATCACCGCGAACTGCACCAGATTCCGGCTATTGCATTCCGTATTGGCGCCCAGATCGAGCATCACTACATCGGTTTCTTTCATCGTCGGCAGCAGCGCCGACAATGCCGGCCGGTCGATACCCGGCATGGTGCGTAGCGCCAGCTTGGCGATGGCCATCAGGGCGCCGGTATTGCCGGCACTGACAGCAGCGCTGACTTCGCCGGTTTTCACAGCATTTACTGCCATGCCCATGGATGTTGTTTTCGAACCGCGCAGCGCCTGCCCCGGCTTGTCATCGCCGGAAACGACGTCCGGCGCGTGCAATATCTCGGATGCTGCGCTGAGATTGGGATGATCCTTGAGCGCTTCGCGAATCAGCGCTTCATCACCGACGAAAAGAAACTGAAAGCCGGCATGACGGTGGCGCGCGAGTGCTGCGCCTGCAACCATAACACGCGGGCCTTCATCTCCGCCCATCGCATCAATCGCGATTCGCGGCCTCATTCCCACCGGTTATTCCCCTTGATTGCGCGTCAGAAGCCGAAAGACTAGCCGATTAAAGATCGGCGGCCAAGACTTCTCGGCCATTATAATGGCCGCAAGCGCCACATAAATGGTGCGGGCGCTTCAATTCTCCGCAATTCGGGCATTCCTGATAAGCTTCGACTTTCAAAGCATCATGAGACCGACGCATACCGCGTTTTGACGGTGTAGTTTTTCTTTTTGGTACAGCCATTGCTAAGCCTGTTCTATATTTTTAATATCAAATGCCTGCGTCAAAGCCAAACAATCCAGTCTCCGGATTTTGGAGAATCACCTGGTTGGGGTTCAGCAGATTGCACGCGAAGTGGCGCGTATAATGAATTTCCTGTGCGTTGCAAGCATTGTGCTTCTATAGCAGCCCTATAATTTTCACATATTTGGGGGACAAGATGATTTTACCAATAACATTGACCGTGGTGGGCACGGCGGCGTTGATAAATATCTGGCTGATGATCCGCGTGGGACAGGTCAGGACCAGCGAAAAAATAAGTGTCGGTGACGGCGGTAACGAGAAAGTCATCCGCCGCATGCGCGCGCACAGCAATTATATCGAAAGCGCACCATTTGTGCTCCTACTGGTCGCGGCTATCGAATTGGCCAGCGCAACTTCTCCCACTTGGCTGTGGATCCTGAGCGGCCTCTATCTGCTTGGCCGCGTCGCGCACGGGGTTGGCATGGATGATGGCAAATTCGGCAAAGGCCGGACGATCGGTACGATTGTGACGATGCTGGTCCTGCTTGGCCTTGGCGTTTATGCGATTAGCATGCCGTATTGGGTCTGAATTTCTTCAGCGCGCCGCCAGGACATCATCGGCGACAAACGCATTGGTTTTTCGCTCATAGCCGAACTGGCTGGTTGGACCATGCCCCGGAATGAAGGTCACATCATCACCCAGCGGCCAGAGCTTCTGGGTGATGGCGTCGATCAGATCCTGATGATTGCCACGGGGAAAATCGGTGCGACCTATTGACCCCTGAAAAAGGACATCTCCAACCACTGCCAGCTTTGACGGCTGATGGTAGAAAATCACATGACCTGGCGTATGGCCGGGACAGTGGATGACATCGAGCACCAGCTCACCGACGGTGACCTGGTCACCATCCTTCAGCCAGCGATCCGGCTCGAAACTTTTGGCCTTCATGCCAAAACGCGCGCCATCGCCTTCGAGCTGATCGATCCAGAATCGGTCATCCTCGTGCGGACCTTCGATCGGAATACCCAGTTCCTCGGCGAGCATACCCGCTTGACCGCAATGGTCGAGATGGCCGTGAGTCAGGATGATCTTTTCAAGATCAACGCCATGCTCGTCGATCGCCGCTTTGAGCCGTGAAAGATCACCGCCAGGATCGCTGAGAGCGGCCTTGTTGGTTTTGGTGCACCACAGGAGCGTGCAATTCTGCTGAAGCGGGGTAACCGGAATAATCACGGCCTTGAGGGGAGCATCTGTCATGACAGGCTATTTGGCGTCTACGCCGACAAGTTGCAAGCCGCGTATTAGCCGCCCGGTCAAAGCCGCCGTCCCGTCCAGACAACCCGGCCTATGATGTTTACGCTTTCTGCGCTGACATCATCCCAATCCGGATATTGCGGATTGTCGCTGCGGATCGACAGCTTTCCGGACGGTCCCATGGCAACGCGCTTGACCAGCAGCACATCATCCATACGCAGGACATATATGCCGTCGCGTAGCGGCCTGGTTGCGGCACTGTGATCGACCATGATGTCATCGCCATTGCCCAGGGTCGGGTCCATCGAATCGCCATCAACCACAATCAGCGACAGATCGGCAGGATCGGTGCCAAGCCGCCTCAGCCATTTGGGCGCGAAGCCCATCGATTCTGCATATTCATCATCAGCCAATGATCCCGGACCAGCCGAAGCGCCGACCTGCAGTTGCTTGATTCGAAGCAGCCCATCCGTCGTCACGGCACCTGTCCGGCGAGATTCGCGTAGGGCGGGAGCACCAAGCAACCGTTCCTCCACCCCGTAAAATTCTGCCAGCCTGCGCCGATCTTCCTCATCCAGCTTCTTGGGGGAGCCGCGCCGGATATATTGCTGGATATAGGCCGGGTTTTTGCCAAGCATTTTAGAAATCGCGGCAAAATCATGGCCGTTTTTACGGATCAATTCTTCCAGATTGGCGCGCGGGTCTTGGGTCACAATGGCACCGACATAACCAGCTTGGCCGAAATTGGCAATAGGATTTTTCCTAGACATGTAGGAAATCCCATTTCAAATAGGAATTTCCCTATTCAACGAGTCGCCATTTTACGCGACCAGTAGCGAGAAGGAGATTATTGGTGTCACTGCTACGAAAAATCGAAATATTCCTGCGGGAAACTGACATGGCGTGGACAAAATTCGGACGGCTTTCCGTATGCGATCCCCGCTTCGTTCAGGACCTCCGCAATGGTCGTCAACCCGGAAAAACCGTGTCCGAGCGAGTAGAATATTTCATGAAAATTTGGCGGTCAGATCATGCCAATTGATCGGGTTCCCTTGAGAAAATCTCGCCGGAACCCCGGTTCGATGATCGCCCGTCAATTGGAAGCGTTAACCGGAGATCAGGCCCGCGTAACCCTGACACGCGAAAAGCCTTGGGCTAGCATTACCTTCGCTGGCACCCGGCACAGCTTTGCGGTTCAATGGGATAGTTCGTCCGGCCCGAACGCCATTAAAAACCTGGCCGAGAAGCTCCCCGACCACGAATTTTCAATCCCCGGTTATTTTGTCGCAGATATCCTGGTCACCGAACAGTCAGAATTCCAACTGCTGATCGAGGCCCTGTCGATCGTGGATCCCATAGACATTGCCTGAAACCCGCAACGATCAGCGTTGAGCCGTCATTCTTTCCAGAGTGCCAAGCGCAGCCTTCAATGCCGCATCCATATCCGCCTGCCGGTTGTCCTGAGCATCGACCTCGGCTGGGTCGACGGACCGCAGCGATGGAATGGATACCGGCGCGGACCGTTCAGAAACCTCAGCCAGAGACACGGTCTTTTCGGCATTTTCGGTCGATAGGAGACTCGCTTGCGGCGCGGCAGTCCGCTCACGCATTTCCAGCGCTTCAAGGCGCCGTAGCCCGGCTTCCAGACGATCGGCAAGCTGCGCTAGCGACAAGGTAGACAAATCCGCTTTGGGAGAGGCCGCTGCTTCCGGCTGGACAATATTCTCGGTCCGAGCCGCAACCGGTTCTTGTTCTGATGCCGAGCTTTGACTTCTCTCGGCAGCAAACGGATCTGGCGTCACGTTCGGCTCGGCAGATTGTTTTGCTGGCTCGGCTATGTCTTGGGAAGCCGCCTGAGAATCAAACCGCTTGATTGTATCAGCGAGCGGCGCGCCCAGGTCGGAGGATGCAAAAATCGGCTGACGCGCCGGAGCGTCTGGATGACGGTCCGCAGGTCTGATATTCGGCAGGTCCTTCAATTCAGTCACCTGTCCCGGTGATTTTTTTGGCTTTTTCAGGAATTTGGTCAGTGATTTTGCCGAAAGATTGAGTTTTGGAACCGAAAAACGCGTTTTTTCTGCACGCGAATCATCCATAGAATCCGTCGTTAAACTTTTGCGAATTGCCAAGCTCATGTCGGAGCCTCCTTCATGTGATTTCATCTTATGATTCAGGAATAGATATAGCGCGGATGCGGATATCATGCCTGCCACGACCGCTATCAGACTTCGCGCCGTATTTCCCAGCGGCGGCGCAGCGGCCGGGATAATCTCCGAAAGCCCGGTCACGCCGACTATATTTTCCAGATAGACATGCGGCAAGGTGGCGATCACCAACGCTGCCGCAATACCCCCCGTGACGGCCATCGCTGGCTGTTTAAACCGAGCGAAATCCTGCTCTATTTGATCCACATTATTCTCCACCGTCTCACGCCGCGCGCTCGAAGGACGTTCGCGCAATCAACCTTTGGTAAACAGGAGTGTAACGCAAAATGTTTGACGACCAGTTACGATCCGCCTCAACAAATTTCCGTGCTGTTTCAATAGTTTGGTTCCAACGCCCGCGATTATCGAGCAGATGGGCGAGCTTTTCTGCGATTTTTTCGGGATTACCGGCAGCGAATAAAGTGCCGGTGACACCATCCTCAATCAACTCCCGATGACCTCCCACGTCGGACGCAGCGACAGGACGACCTTGCGCCATCGCTTCCAGAGGCTTCAGCGGTGTCACCAGATCGGTAAGCCGCATAGCCTTGCGCGGATAGACCATGATATCCATCAGACCATAGAAACGCTCAACATCTTCATGGGGAACACGGCCGGCAAAAGTTACTGCCGATCCCATGCCCAATCGCTCGACCTGTGTCTTCAGCGCCTCTTCCATCGGACCGCCGCCGACGAGCAGCAGGTGCACGTCCGCATGGGAAGCCCGAAGAACCGGCAGAGCTGCGACCAGATCGTCGAGCCCTTCATAATCATAAAAGCTGCCGATGAATCCCAATACCGATTTCCCGGCCAAACCCAGTTCGGCGAGCAGCGACTCGTCACGCGCCGGGGGCTCCCCGAAAAGGTCGAGATCGACACCATTGGGAGAGACAGTTATTTTTTCAGGATTCACGCCGCGTCCGATCAAATCGGACCGCAAGCCTTCGCAGATCACCGCGACTGCATCGGCGCCGTTAACGACATGATTTTCCAGCTGCCGCGTCAACCAGTAGCGCGGACTGTTTGCCTTGCCGGTGCCATTGCCGACTGCCGCATCTTCCCAGAAGGCCCGAATTTCATAGACCAGCGGCATACCCGTCTTCCCGGCGACACGCAATGCGGCCAGCCCGTTGAGCGCAGGCGAATGGGCGTGCAAGATATCCGGCTGCCAATCGCGGATGACCTGTTCGATTCGCTCCGCCAGAACAGCAACTTCGCGCCATTCGCGTATCGGGGATGGTCCCTGAACCTGGCCCAAGGTGCGGAAAAATTGCAGGCCGTCAAATTCTTCCTGCGGCTGATCCGCACAATAGTCGTGCTGGTTTTGTCGAACACCGGTTACACCGGCCACGGTCAGCCCGTTGGCAATTTGCGCCTTCATGATCGCGCGCGTGCGAAAGCAATAACCGCTGTGCAGCGGCAGGCTGTGATCTAGAATGTGCAATATCCGCGTCATGGTCGAACGCCCTGCCAAAAAAGGATTAACGTCCCGTCAACCCAAAACCTGTATCGCGCAATGGTAGAAGAGCGTGTATTCGCCGCTCGTATCAGGATGGAATGGGTGGATGATAGACAATTTTTCTATCGCGTTGACGCATGGCCTGCTGCTGATCGCAGCTTGGCGTCTGGTCCATCGCGACGATCTTGATGTCGAAGCCCCCCCGGAACGCGACCAGAAACCAGAGGGTTTTCTGAAGCGACCTCCTCGCGACGGATCACGACCCGATGCGTGACCTCGCCTTTGTCGGATATTTGCTGGCGCTGCTGTTCCTCGCCTTCAAGCGACCGTTTCTGTTTACCCTGATATATGCCTATGTCGACATCGTGGCGCCACAGCGGTTGAGCTATTTCATGCTGAACTCGGTACCGCTTTCGCTGATCGTCTTCGCTCTCGCCTTGCTCGGTTACATGTTCGCGGACAATAAGCAGGACAGCCGCTTTTCCGTCCGGCAGGCAATGATGATCCTGTTGCTGGCTTATTGCGGATATACAACAGTCCAGGCGGAAGTGCCGGACGCAGCGCTGGAAAAATGGGACTGGGTGTGGAAAGCCTTGGTTTTCGCGATTTTCCTGCCGCTGACCCTTAGGACCAAATTACGGCTGGAAGCACTGGCTCTATTCATGGTGCTATGCGCCGGTACATTGATCATTACCGGCGGGATCAAGACATTGGCCTCTGGCGGCGGCTATGGCGTGCTGGTGCTGCTGGTCGACAATAATAGCGGTTTGTACGAAGGCTCGATCATCTCGACGGTTGCCATCTGCATCATCCCGCTGATCCTCTGGCTCGCCCACCACGGGACGATTTTCCCTCCCGACTGGCGGGTGAAGCTATTCGCCTATGCCCTGATCTTCTCCGCCCTGCTCATCCCGATAGGCACACAGGCCCGAACCGGCATGGTATGCATCGCGGTCCTGGCAGTACTGCAATTGCGATTCGCTCGTTTCCGATTGATTTACGCCGGACTTGCGGTGACTCTGGGACTCCTGTCAGTTCCCTTTCTACCGCAAAGTTTCACCGACCGGATGGCGACAATCGAAAATTACGAAGCCGACCAGTCGGCATCGACTCGGCTCGCAGTTTGGCGATGGACGCTGGATTATGTGAAAGAGCACCCTTTTGGGGGCGGCTTTGACGTCTATCGGATCAACAAGCTGACCTATGAATTGTCTGAAGTCGACGTCACTCAATATGAGCAATGGGGCATCGACCCGGACGATGTCGACGCCCGGCTTGTCGAGGATGAATCCCGTGCTTTTCACAGCAGCTATTTCGAAATGCTAGGCGAGCAGGGCTATCCTGGTCTTATACTCTGGCTGATCATCCATGTCGGCGGCCTGTGGCGAATGGAACTGCTGCGACGAAAATATGCCAGATCGAAAAAGCAAAGCGAGCAATGGGTGGCTCCTCTGGCCATAGCCTTGCAGCACGGCCACATGATCTTTCTCGTCGGGGCCTTGTTCGTCGGGATCGCATACCAGCCATTTGTCTATATGCTTGTCGCGCTGCAGATCGGTCTCGACACATATATGGCGCGGCGGTCGGCAGAAGCCCGGCGGCAGCCGATCGGCAAACAATCTACCGGCATAGCAAAACCAAAGAATTTGTCCGAACCCCGCCGACCTTTTACAAATTGAGTGACGCTTTTGACGGCCCATAGTAGAAGCGGCGCATGACTCTCGCTGTTACTGTCACCGTCGAACGATGGCCCGTCGCTGGCTCCTTCATCATCAGCCGGGGAGCGAAGAGCCATGTCGACGTTGTCCTGTGTGAAATATCGGATGGCACCTACAGCGGCACGGCAGAGGCGACTCCCATCTATTATGAGGGAGAGAGCGCAGAAAAATGTGCAGAAGAGATCACGCGATTTGCAAACAGTCAGCCGAATCTGGATCGCGCTACGCTGCTCCAGAACATGCCTCGTGGTGCGGCGCGAAATGCTCTCGATTGCGCGCTCTGGGATCTGGAATGCCGGAAAAACAATAGAGAATTGTGGCAAGTGTCCAGTTTGCCCAAACCCCGCCCCCTGATCACGGCCTTCACCATATCGCTCGGCCAACCGGACGTGATGGAAGCACAGGCTCGTCAGGCAGCAGCCAGTGGGCACAGGCTGCTAAAATTGAAATTGTCAGGCAAGGACGATCATCAAAGGGTGGCCGCCGTCCACCGCGGTGCGCCCGGTGCCCGCCTGATCGTCGATGCCAACGAAAGCTGGAACGATCTCGACATTGCAGCCGAAGCCTCGCAGTTGGCACAATATTCCGTCGAACTGATCGAGCAACCAGTCAGCGCCGGACGGGATCATCTGCTCAGCGGGGTGAAATCACCGGTGCCGCTTTGCGCTGACGAAAGCTGCCACACCAGCGCCGATGTCGAACGAATTGCACCTTTTTACGATGCGGTGAATATCAAACTCGACAAGGCCGGCGGATTGACCGAGGCGATGGCGATGGCCCATGCTGCGCAAGCCACAGGCATGAAAATCATGGTCGGCTGCATGCTCTCGACTTCACTGGGCATAAGGCCAGCGTTCGCGCTCGCACAGCTTGCCCAATGGGTCGATCTTGACGGCCCCCTGCTGCTCGCCAAAGACAGGGCTGATGCCTTCCGATTTGAATCCGGCAGAATTAGCCCCGGCTAAATTCCGTCCAAATATTCTATCGCCGGAGCCGCTGCCATACAGGGTGCAAGCTTAGGACCACTGGCGCGGAAATGTTCCGATTTACCATGCGCATCCAGAGCCGCCTGATCGACGTAACGCTCAAGGACCTTATATTGCTGCGGATTGTCCTTGCTCTGGAATACCGAGTAGAATTCATTACCCGGTTCGTTTGCACGAACTGCAGCCATCAGCTCGGAAAAAGCGGCCTCAAAGTCGGCATTCTTGCCTTCGGCCACGGTTAATGTTGCGACGACGCCTACTGCGCTCATGCTATACTCTCCTTGATAAAAAAAGGGCCGGCGATTTCCCGCCGGCCCATCAAATTTTAGTTGCTAGAAAATTTCGAACAGTCCGGCTGCGCCCTGCCCGCCGCCGATGCACATGGTAACCACGGCATATTTTGCGCCGCGACGCTTGCCCTCGATCAGGGCGTGGCCGGTGCAGCGTGCCCCGGTCATACCATAAGGGTGGCCGATCGAGATCGAGCCGCCGTTGACGTTGAGAAGCTCGTCAGGAATGCCCAGTTTCTGCTGGCAATAGAGCACCTGCACGGCAAAAGCTTCGTTGAGTTCCCACAGGCCGATATCGTCCATTTTCAGGTCAAAGCGTTCAAGCAATTTGGGTATCGCAAATACGGGACCAATACCCATTTCATCAGGCTTGGTACCGGCGACAGCCATGCCAACATAGCGGCCCAGCGGGTTGTGTCCGGCTTTCTCGGCTGCTTTTGCTTCCATGACTACGCTGGCAGAAGAACCGTCGGAAAGCTGTGATGCGTTACCCGCAGTGATAATATTTCCTGGGCCGAGTACCGGCTTCAGACCTTGAAGGCCTTCTAGTGTCGTCGAAGGACGGTTGCCTTCATCCTTGTTGATCGTGACCTCGACATGCGAGATCTCCTTGGTTTCCTTGTCCTGCACACCCATGGTGGTGGTCACTTCGATAATTTCAGCGTCGAAATGGCCAGCTTCCTGGGCTGCTGCAGTGCGCATTTGCGACTGATAGGCATATTCGTCGCAAGCATCGCGGCTGATACCATAGCGTTTGCCAACCACTTCAGCGGTCTGCAGCATCGGCATGTAGATATCGTCATGCATCTTCATCAGTTCGCGGTCTGGCTGCACACGCATTTCGGGTGTCTGGACGGTCGAGATTGAATCCTGTCCGCCGCCGACAACCACATCCATGCGATCGATTGTTACTTGCTTGGAGGCAGTTGCGATCGCCATCAAGCCGGAGGAACATTGCCGGTCGATTGTCATGCCGGGCACTTCGATCGGAAAGCCCGCGCGCAAAGCAACCTGGCGAGCCAGATTTCCGGCTTGCGAACCCTGCTGCAAGGCACTGCCCCAGACGACATCGTCAATCGTCGCAGGATCGATACCGGCTCTTTCGACAGCTGCTTTTGCGGAATAATGACCGAGAGTGGCACCGGTGGTTGTGTTGAAAGCACCCTTATAGGCGCGCCCAATGGGGGTGCGAGCGGTGGAAACGATGACTGCGTCACGCATTATGGAATTCCTTTATAATTGATATCGGAGTCGAATTTTGAGCCCATTGTCCCCGTTAATCGGCCAATTAACAAGGAATTTTTTCTGCGGCGCGCTGCCGTTACGGAACGCTAGCCCTCATTCACCGGCACGCCGTAACCGCCCTCGGGATAAGGCAGAATCATCTCGCCATCCGGCGCAGCAGTGAAAGTGGTTTGCGTCGGATAGGCAAATTCCAGACCTTGTTCATTGAATGCCTGCAATATTGCCAGTCCAATTGTATGGCGTCCGGCATAGACCACTTCATAGTCGCTGCTCATGATATCGAAATCGAGTTCGAAATTGATCGAGCTATCACCAAAACCGACGAAGCCCGAACGAACGAACACCGCGTCATTTTCTTCGACAATCTTTTTGAGAAGATCCGGAATCCGGCGCGCCTCACTTGGCTTCGTCTGATAAATAACACCAATACCAAAGCGGGTCCGCCGCCTCGCCAGACGGGTCATGTTGACGATTTCCTTGTCCAGCAAATTGGTGTTGGAAATAATGATTTCTTCGCCGGTAGTTGCCCTTAGCCGCGTGCTTTTAAGGCCGATTTTTTCGATCGTCCCTATGGTGTTGTCATAAGTGATGGTTTCGCCGCGTCGAAACGGCTTGTCGAAAATAATCGACAGGGCTGCAAACAGATCGGAAAAGATCCCCTGAGCGGCAAGACCAATGGCGATACCACCAACACCGAGGCCCGCAATCAGACCGGTCACATCAACCCCCAGATTGTCGAGAATCATGATTGCAGCAATGGCAAACAGCACGAACGTGACCAGCAGGCGGATCAAGGTCATCGCGTTTTCCAGCGTTTCGTGCTGGTCCGGATCTTGCGATGTCTTGCGGACGATCAATCCCAGAATGATCTCGCGGAGCCAGATCGCAACCTGCAGAACCGCAGATATCGTGAACAGAACATGCACCACACGGTCGAAGCTGGATGGCGCACTGGCAAAGCTCACGACGAGTTCGGCCGATACCATCAACATGAAAAACTTGCTGGTACGCGCAATGGCCGTGCCGATGATCGTTCGATATCCGGTTAGCCCGTGATTGTTGCGCACATAGCGTGCGCCGAGACGCTTGATCGCGCCGAGCAGAAAAAATATGGCGGCACCAATGAGGACTGCCACAATAAGTTCTACATAATGATCGGTCAGCCAGCGGGAGCCGTCCACGGTCAAACGCTGGATGGTCGCGCCGAGATCCGGCATGGTGGGCACAAGGGGGGACTCTGTTGTTTTCGTCATAGACTTCCAGCTAGGGAGATGTGCTGAAAATAACAACCCGTGGGATGAAGCGCGTATTCTTCACGGTTGATTCCTTCACCCTTTTCGCGCCCCGATCAGAAACTCGACATTGCCCTTCGGGCCGGTGATCGGGCTTTCGGTAATTCCCATGATATCCCAACCGGATGCGATCAGCCAGTCTCTCACTTTTTCACAAGCGGCATGTCGAACGGCTTCGTCCCGCACAACCCCTCCCTTGCCCACGTCGCTGCGCTCGGCCTCGAATTGCGGTTTGACGAGCGCAATCAGGGTCGCTCTTTCTTTGGCAAATTCGAGTGGCCGTTCCAGCACTTTGACCAGTGAAATGAAACTGGCATCGCAAACGATGATGTCGACTTTCTCCGGCACGTGCTGATCGGTGAGAATCCGCGCGCTGGTTTGCTCGTGCACCACCACCCGCTCATCCTGCCGCAATTTCCAGGCAAGCTGATTGGTGCCGCTATCCACGGCGTAAACCTTCTCCGCACCGCCAGTCAGCAGGACATCGGTAAAGCCGCCGGTACTGCTGCCTACATCCATGGCGATCATAGCGGTGACATCAACATCAAAATGGCGCAGCGCATGATCGAGCTTGATGCCGCCCCTGGAAACCCAAGGATGATCTTTCCCCTTGAGCTCAATCGCTGCATCGCTCGCTATCTTGTGCCCCGGCTTGTCGATTTTCTTGCCGGCCACGGTCACCAGCCCAGCCATGATATAGGCTTGCGCCTTGGCCCGGCTGTCGGCGAGACCGCGATCCGCCAATATCTGGTCAATGCGTTGTTTCACGACTTTGGGCTCGGACTGGGTCATATAAAATCAGGACTAGCCTAGCGTCGCGCTTTTGGCCATATTCCTTCACTATGAAAAACATCTCTGCACCGCTCTCTTTTCCGCTCGCCTTGCTTGCACTCGCAGCATGCTCAACCGCGCCGCCTGAGCCAGCGCCAGCACCTCAACCCACCAAACCGGTCGCGACACCAGCCCCGACACAGCCGCAGGGCGACTGGATTGACTGGCCAATCACCCCCGGTACATGGGTGTATCGCGAGGATGACCGCGGTTCGTTGGCATTGTTCGGCCAAGCCGATAAAGATGCGATCTTCATGATCCGCTGCGATCGGTCACGCCAACAATTGTTCCTGTCGCGCTCCGGCTCGGTCGCCGATGGCGCTACGATGACACTCAGGGCCAGCGCTGGCCAGCAGTCCTACGCCGCTGCCAATAGTGGCGGAAAACCGCATTATGCGGCAATTTCGGTATCTCCGGGTGATATCATGATGGACCGCATTGCCTATAGCCGGGGCCGCTTTGCCGTCGAAACCAGTGGCCTGACATCAATCGCCATTCCGGCATGGCCTGAATTCAGCCGCGTGGTGGAAGATTGCCGGGCCTGATCCAATACGCATCAGGCCGGAACGCGCAATTGTGACAGCAAAATAAAAAAATTCAAGACTTGTTCGAAAACCGGCGTTGATTCACATTCACAGCGTCGAACAGCGGAGAAGTTTCAATGCAACAGTTCGTATTACATTCACAAGCGAAAGGAGGTGGTCCGATGTCTCATGGTTCAGCACAGGGGTCGGAAAAATCCGTTCGGGGGGCAAATCTGATTTAAATATCAGGCAACCCGGCAGCGGCACTTCCTACCGCTGACCCATGTTCAGAGGTTGTCGGTCCCGAGGGACCGGCAGCCTCTTTTCATTTTATTCGCTCGGATGTTTCCAGATATTCTTCGCGGATCATGAAGTCACGAATCCCAATCCGCACCTCCCGTAAGAATTGGATGAGAGCGAGCGAAAGCAGGCTGATTGCAACGACGAAGGCGCACCCGATAGCGAGAGAGAGGTCGACTCCGGTTAGCTCCATGATGAAAAGCATGCCGATCAGCGCGCAGGCAGTGATTGCGCTCACAACGCTCAGAAATATGGCACGATTGACGATCCGGATGCGCAACTGCAGATCCCCCAGTTCCGCAACCACAAGCTCATGGTCCCTGCCGGTGGTGGACTTGAACAATTCCTGCAGGTCGCGCGAACGGTCGATAATCCGCGCGAGACGTCCGGCGAAAAGGTTCAGCATGGCCCCAATGCCAACGAGAAGAAACGCCGGAGCCAGGGCGGTTTGCAGCACGATAACGATATCGGTACCGGCGATCTGGGAAAATCCGTTCACGGCTTCATCCGTATCCGCAAGGTCAATCCGGTTGTCGGACGCTCGTCCCACAATGTCAGGGTGAAACGCTGCGCATCGGCACGCACACGATCCAGCACCGCTGCCGGCACATCGTCACTCGTAAAAATCTGGTCCGCCTGCCCCAGCCAGCGTGCCTGGCGAAGGGTCAGGTCATCTGGGTCCGCGCTCGACAGCTCGAGATCGATGACTTGCGAACGGGACTGCCCATGCGGCTGGTCCAGCCATGCCTCCAAATCTTCCAATTCATGATCGGCCAGCACGTCGAGCGGGCCACCGGGGTCGAGCACTGCATCAATGGCCTTGCGTCGCGCAGCACCGTCCGGCCACGTCTGCTGAATCCGCTCCCGCGCATTCAGCAAGGCGGTTGCCAGCGTCCCCAGACTGGCGGGCAGCAATTGCTCCAGCCGCTGCCGCAGCGCCTTGGCCAATCCTGCCGAAGCTCCACCTGTGCCTATCGCAAGCAGCACCGGGTCACGGTCAATTATCGCAGGAGTGGTATAGTCGCACAGCGCAGACCGGTCGACGGCGTTGACCAGCAGGCCCCTGGCTTTCAGGCGCGCTACCGCCGCAATCGCCTCATCGTCATTTTCCAGCGCAACCACAGCCAGCGTCAGCCCGTCGGCATTTTCATCATCGGTGATTTCCGCTCCGGCACGCTCATAGAGTCGCTTTTTGGCGTCGGCCATTTCGCCACGTCCTAGGAGAAGAATCTTGCGACCCTGCAAATTAACGAAAATAGGCAATTGGTTCATGGCATTCACCCATATATTTGGCCACCCCGACAATCGCGGGCGTGGCGCATTATTTCAGCCAGTCGGGCACATGTTCCGCAGCCATGATAGTCGCCGGTTCGATTCGTTCGGCGACCACTGCATATCGATCACCATCAACCAGCACTTCGGGCACCAGAGGACGGCTGTTATAAGTATTCGCCATCGTCGCCCCATAGGCGCCGGCGGTGCGAAATATTCCCAGATCGTCTGTCTCGACGCGATCGACGACCCGTTCCTTGGCAAAAATGTCGCTGCTTTCGCAGATCGGGCCGACGATTGAAGCAACCATCGTCTCGCCGTTCGGTTCAACCGCCTCGAAATCATGCCAGGCATCATAAATAGCGGGCCGCATAAGATCGTTCATCGCCGCATCGACAATCACGAAATCGCTGTTCACGCCCGGCTTGATCCGGATGACCTTGGTGATCATGACGCCGCTATTCCCGGCTATGACCCGGCCGGGTTCGAACATCAGGGTGACATCCCAATCCCGAGTTACCCGCGCGACCATGGCACCATATTCCGCCGGGCTCGGCGGATTGTCTTCCGGCTTATACGGCACACCCAATCCGCCGCCCAAATCGACATTGGTGATGACATGGCCTGCACTCCGCAGCTGCGCCACCAGTTCACCCATTCTGGCATAGCATTTTTCGAGCGGGTCAAGGCTCTGGAGCTGACTGCCGATGTGCACGGCAACGCCACGCAGGTTCAGCCCTTTAAGCTTGGACAAACGCGCGTAGATAGCAGGCGCGACATCGATCCCGACGCCAAATTTATTTTCCTTCTTGCCAGTCGAAATTTTCGCATGCGTTCCCGCATCTACATCGGGATTGACGCGAAGAGTTGCCGAAGCCTTCTCACCGCGGGCAGCCGCTATCTCTGCGAGCATCACGCCTTCTTCTTCCGATTCCAGATTGAACTGGCCAATTCCCTTGTCGAGACCGAGCGTCAATTCCTCGCGGCTCTTGCCAACACCGGAAAAAACAATGTCTTCCGCCTTCATCCCGGCCGCCAGAGCACGCTGCAATTCGCCGCCGGATACCACGTCCGCACCATAGCCCTGGTTTGCCAATATTCTGAGAACCGCCAGATTGGGGTTTGCTTTCACCGCGAAAGCGAGATGGATTTTGCCGGCATCTTTCAGCCCCTCGCGAAAGACCCGCGCATGGCGTTCAAGCGTTGCCCGCGAATAGACATAGACCGGGGTCCCGACCTCCTTCGCGATTTGTGGCAACGGAATATCTTCCGCGTGCAATATACCATTTTTGAGCTGGAAATGGTCCAATATCTTATACTTTCAAACGTGTGGAAGGGGATCAGCCGGGCGGCGGCAGATCGAATTCGTCATCCTGCCGCGTTTCCGACCGGCGCAGCAGTTCATCGCTGCGCTCCGGCATGGCCTGGCTCGACGGCACCAGCAGGTCTTCGCCGCTGGGCGTTTTCATTTCACCATAGACAGGGGGTGGTAGCGCCTCGCCTTTGGCCGGTTGCAATGCACCACGATTGCCGCACGCTGCCAGAACAAGGGTCGCACCGGTCAACAGCAGGATAGAATGGATTTTGTTCATATCAACTCTCCAGGCCAAGCGCTTTCCTGGCCTTTGCGATCTGAACCCTTACTTGATCCGGGGCAGTCCCGCCATAGCTTGATCGGCTGGCGACGGAAGCATCGACGCTCAATACGCTGAATACGTCGGCATTGATCCGGCCATCGATCGCTTGAAACTGTTCTAGCGTTAGGTCGGCCAAACCACAGCTTTGCTCTTCGGCCAATGCCACCACGGCACCGGTGACATGATGCGCCTCACGAAACGGCAATTTCGCCTCCCGCACCAGCCAGTCGGCGAAATCGGTAGCGGTTGAATATCCCGACTCCGCAAGTGCACGCATCCGGCTGCCGCTGAATTCCACTTCTGCGACCATTCCCGTCATAGCCGCGATTGACAGGCCAAGCAGGTCATGGGCTTCGAACACCGGTGGCTTGTCGTCCTGCATATCTTTCGAATAAGCGAGCGGCAGTCCCTTCATCGTAATGACCAGCGCGTTCATCGCCCCTGCAATTCGTCCACAATGGCCACGCACCAGTTCTGCGGCATCGGGGTTGCGTTTCTGCGGCATGATCGAGGAGCCGGTCGAAAAACTGTCGGGCAGTTTGATAAAGCCGAAAGGCTGGCTCGCCCAGATGACAAATTCTTCCGCCAGCCGCGAGAGATGCAAGCTGCACTGGGTTGCTGCCATCAGATAGTCGAGCGCGAAATCCCGATCGGAAACCGAATCGAGACTATTGCCGGTAGGGCTATCAAAACCCAGCGTCGTTGCTGTTTTTTCACGATCAATCGGAAATCCCGTCCCGGCCAACGCAGCAGCGCCGAGCGGCGATTCATTCATCCGCTTCCGCGCATCGGTGAAACGCGAACGATCTCTCCGAACCATTTCAAAATAGGCCATCAGATGGTGTCCGAGGCTCACAGGCTGGGCCGATTGCAAATGGGTGAAGCCTGGCATGATCGTTTCGGCATGCTCTTCGGCACGATCTATCAGCGCCTTCTGCAACGCGGCCAGCGCGCTATCGACCATGTCCATGGCATCGCGCACCCAGAGCCGGAAATCCGTCGCCACCTGGTCGTTGCGTGAGCGCGCAGTATGCAGTCGGCCCGCAACGGGACCTATAATTTCGGAGAGCCGAGCCTCCACATGCATGTGAATGTCTTCGAGGTCGAGATCTTCAGCAACGCCTTCGGCTTCATATTCCTGCGCGATCTGGTTCAGGCCATTAATGATCTGCGTCGCGTCCTCCGCTTCGACAATGCCCTGATCCGCCAACATGGCAACATGCGCCAGGCTCGCGCGAATATCGTGCCGCCATAATTTCTTGTCGAACGGGATCGAGGCGTTTATCTCGCGCATGATTGAGGAAGGGCCATCGGCAAATCTGCCACCCCACATGATATTGGAATTTTTTGTGCCTTTTGTGATGCGTACCGTCCTGTTCATGGTCTTGGTGTTGAACCTAGCGGCCTGCGATAGAGGCTCGAGCGAAGCGGGGCAAGAATTTGCTGGCACCGAGGCTCAGGAAGAAGGCGAGAGCATCGAGAGCGGTCAGGGCATGGTTGGCAAGCTGGACATTTCCCAACGCGGCGGGCCAATGGTTGATACTAACTTTGAGGCGCCCGACGGAAGCACTGTGCAATTGAGCGATTTCGCTGGCAAGCCGCTACTGGTGAACATCTGGGCAACCTGGTGCGCGCCCTGCATTGTCGAGATGCCGATGCTCGACAAACTGGCAGTACGCGAGAAAGACCGGCTCAAGGTGCTTGTTGTATCGCAGGATATCCAGGGCGCGGAAAAAGTTATCCCATTCTTCGAACGCGGCAATTTTGAGGAACTGGAGCCCTATGTCGACCCCGAAAACGGTTTGAGTTTCGGCTTCGGCTCCGGCTTGATGCCTACCACCGTCCTCTATGACGCGCAGGGGAAAGAAGTATGGCGGGTGATCGGCGCCATGGATTGGGATGGCGCCAAGGCAGCGGCCTTGATGGAAGAAACGCTGGCAGAAAGCTGAGCTACACTCTCTGAAACGCCGATTGCTGAACCGGGTAAAACCGGTCATCGATTCTCCAAAAGTAGAACCGATTGTGTTTATACCTGATTTCGCTATTCTCGAGCATCCTGAGCTTTTGGAGAATTCGATGAAACGCTGCAAAATTCAAATCATGCTACCGATACTCGCCGGGCTGACCCTGCTTTCAGCTTGCGGACAGAACACCGAAACCGATGTGGCATCCGACACCGCCAGTGTCGAGCTTCCCGGTGGAATGACGGTGCAAGATCAGATCGAGCTACGGCAAGCGCAACTCAAGAAGATGGGCAAGGCGTTCAAGGCGATCAGCGATCAGTTGAAAGCGGGTAGCCCGGATCTGGCGCAGATCCAGACCGCTGCTGCAGTCGTTCCGAAAGAGGCGACAGGGATGGTCGACTGGTTTCCAGACGGCACGGGACCAGAGTCCGGCGTAAAAACGGAAGCGCTGCCGATCATCTGGGAAAACAAAGCAGATTTCGCTGACAAGGTCACGGCAATGCAGGAAGCGGCCGCAAAGCTCGAAACGGTTGCCCAGGGAGGCGACGTCGCTGCCATTGCGACCGCATTTCAGGCCACGGGTGGCACGTGCAAGGCCTGTCATGACAAATATCGGCTGGACGACTAGCCCGCCATGACAACCGGCTCAGCCCGAATTATGGTCTGGGACGCTGCCATCAGGCTGGTACACTGGCTGATGGTGGTTCTGGCCCCCCTGCTCTGGTGGACCGCAGAAGAGGGCTATATGGACTGGCATAAAGGCTTCGGCCTGACGATGTTTGGCCTGGTGCTATTTCGGCTTATATGGGGATTGATCGGTACATGGACGGCACGATTTCTCCCAATGGTACGCCAAATCGGGTCGATAAAATCCTATATCGGTACATTGCGCAGCCGGGAACATGGCGCGACCTTTGGCCACAGCCCTCTGGCTGTGCTCAGCGTCTTTGCCTTGTTATTGGCGCTGACTACCCAGGTTACGACAGGATTATTTTCCGTTGATGTCGATGGCCTCGAATCAGGGCCGCTAGCGGTACTAGTGTCTTTCGATACGGGCAGACAATTTGCCGAGTTTCACGAATTCAACTTCAACCTGCTGGCAGGGCTAATCGGGCTGCACATTACGGCAATTGCCGTTTACCGCTTCGTGTTGCGAGAGAAACTCGTCCGACCGATGATAACGGGGAGCCGGCCCCGCGATGACTTTTCCACCGCTCAGTTGCCCGACAACCGACTGCGCCTGTTGCCATTAATATTCGCCGCAGGCCTGTCGCTGGCCTGCGTGATAACAGTAGTAAATTTCGGTTGAAGCATATCTCTTGAACAAACCAACGCCGATTTCACATCGGGATGGTGGTGGGCGATGACGGGCTCGAACCGCCGACATCTTCGGTGTAAACGAAGCGCTCTACCAACTGAGCTAATCGCCCCATGACTAGATGCATAATTGCATCGTCGAGGTCAGGCGAGCGCCATTGCCAAATCATGGCGCCTTTGGCAAGCCTATTTGCTAGAGTTTGCAAACAAGATTGCCGGCAGCAGGTTTCTGACACTGATCTGCTGCGCCGATTAACCATTTTAACAGAACCTAAGCTGACTCCGCGATTCGCATCTTATCCCCTATTATCCACAGCATATAATTCATATAATTCAATGGGTTAAAAAGATATTTAGCAATATCCACGGCTTGCCGCTGTCAACCGATATATTTCAATTTTTTTACAGCGCCGCTCTTGATCGACTCGGCTCGAGGGGCTTACTAACGAATCTCGGCTGGTGGCTCAGGATGCGATTTCCAAGCCTCACATGACAATGAAAATTATGATTGAAAACGTGTTTTCAGCATAGATTCTTGCGCCTGATTGATTCCCATGGCTGGGGGCGGTTGATGGTCGCGTGTGTGAAATCTGCAGTCGAATATTGGTGCTGCTATCGTGCGGTCCAAAGGGATTATGTCGGGGGATGTTTGTGAACGAAAGCGTATCTGATCGGGTTGACGATCTGTCTGGGAATGAGTCGGGGATAACTGAAAGCCAAATTTCAGAAAATTTGGAAACTATTTGGCAAAAAATCTGTGCGGGTCTGCGCCGTGATTTGGGCGCACAGATTTTCGGTCAGTGGATCAAGCCGATCAAGCTCTCTGTTTTTGATTCGGACACAGGTCTGTTACAGCTTGAACTCCCTTCAGAATTTTCTGCCGCCTGGGTCCGTGATCGCTATGCCGAGCGGCTCCTGCTCGCATGGAAAGTTCATCATCCGGCGATCAAGGACATTGTCTTTCAAGCTCCATCAGGGGCGGCCAAAATTGCCCAGATTTCGCATGCCAATAGTGCAGGCAAACAAAGCGAATATAAAATTGCTTCCGAAAGCAAGTTTCGCCTGGACCTCGATCCGCGGATGACCTTTGACCAATTCATCGCCGGTAATTCGAATGTTCTCGCGCTCAATGCCGCCCAGCGCACAGCCGCAACCGAAAAGCCACTTTTCAGTCCGCTCTACCTCCAGTCCTCAACCGGCCAGGGCAAGACCCATTTGATGCACGCCATCGGCCATGCGTTTCGCGAAGAATTTCCTTCGGCGACCATCATTTACATGTCAGCCGAACGATTCATGATCGAATTCGTATCGGCCATGCGTCGCAACGAAGGCATGGAATTCAAGGCCTCGCTGCGCGAAGCCGATTTGCTAATGATCGATGACATTCAGTTCATTGTAGGCAAAAACTCGACGCAGGAGGAATTTCTCCACACCGTCGATTCGCTGATCAGTCAGGGCAAACGCGTTGTCGTTGCAGCGGATCGCCCTCCGCAAGCGCTTGATGGCGTCGATCAACGCCTGCTCTCGCGTCTGTCCATGGGGCTGGTTGCCGATATCCAATCTGCTGGACTCGAGCTGCGTCGCGACATTCTCAAGCACCGCCTTGCCACCATGCCGCACCAGCAGGTGTCAGAAGAAGTGGTGGATTTTCTCGCTCGCACCATCAGCCGCAATTTGCGCGAGCTGGAGGGCGGACTCAACAAGCTGCTGGCTTATGCGCAGCTGACCGGACGCGAGATCAGCCGCGAGCTGGCCGAAGAGCAATTATCCGATATATTGAGCGCTTGTCGCCGCCGGATTACGATTGACGAGATTCAGCGCACAGTTTGCGAATATTACCGGCTCGATCGTAACGAAATGTCATCGAAACGCCGCGCACGGGCTGTGGCCCGGCCGCGGCAGGTCGCTATGTATCTGGCAAAGGTGATGACGCCGCGCAGCTATCCAGAAATCGGCCGGAAATTTGGCGGCCGCGACCACAGCACGGTTATCCATGCGGTAAAGCTGGTCGAACATCTGCGCGGTGAAGATAGCGAAATGGACAATGACGTCCGGATGCTCCTCCGCCAGCTTGAAAGCTGAATAGCTTTCAAGCCAGAGGGTTTCTGGTCTATTATTTCTCGGGAGCGACCGAAATCCGGACCCGTTCGCCGCTGTTCCCCGGAAAGTCGGTGAACATGGCTTCCACCAGATTCGGTACTAGATAGGTCAGATTCTTCGAACGCGATAACGCTTCGGCCTTGCCTTCGAACAGGCGTTCACCATCAATCGCCCGGTCAATCTTCATATCCAGCTCCGTGGTATACACGGTGAAGCTGCGGACGCCGTCATAGCCGGTAAAACCATAGCCTCCGTAGAGAAACGGATCGTGGAAACCATAGCGATAGCCGGGGCGTCTGTAATAGCCGCCAAATCGGGTAGAGGGATAAAATGGGTCAATGTCGCCAACGACTTTTTCACGCCCCTTGTCGATATCATAGTCCATGCTGACAATCAGCTCTGCTGCAGCCGGATCGTCGCTGCGCCGATATCCAAGGTCGAGCATCCGCTGCTCGACCAGCATCGCATATTGACCGAACTCGAGTCCGCCGGACAAATCGGGATCAGAGGCAACCACGGCGAAGCTCTGGCCCGTGGTGTCAGGAAGTGCGACGAACCGCTGAACGTCGGCGCGAAACGGCGTTGCACACGCCGCCAGAGACAGAAGCGCAAGCGGCGCAAACATCGCCAACCCCTTGCGGTTGAAGACGTGTTTCGCGAAAATAGTCATATTTCTTCCTTCAAATTACCCACCATCATGATGCGCAACATAGAGAAGCCGGGCTGAACCGGCTTTGAACGACGGCAAATTGACGCCCAGCACAGACTTGAACCTTTTCGGATCGACTGCACAAGAAAAAACAGAAATGTCCGCCGGTCTCGGGAGAGGCATCCCGGATCTGCGCGACTCGATCGCCCAAAAGAAAACCCGCCACAATCGGACGGGTTATTCTTTTTGGATATACGGGGCTGATTAAGCTGTTTGCAGCGCGGCAACCCGTTTTGTCAGACGGCTGAACTTCCGTGAAGCCGTATTCTTGTGATACAGGCCCTTGGTAACACCGCGTGCCAATTCAGGCTGTACGGCCTTGAGCGCTGCCGCTGCCACGTCCTTGTCACCGGCCTCAACCGCTGCGTCTACAGCCTTGATCTTGGTGCGGATCTGGCTCAGGCGATTTTTGTTGATCGCGGTGCGGCGCGTGTTGCGACGGATACGTTTTTTTGCTTGCGGCGTATTAGCCATGAAAAACCCTCAAAATCTGAAATTAAATGCCGGGACGGTGCGTATCGCTTCCGGCTCAAGACGGCGGGCAATAGCGTGGCTTCCGATTCTCGTCAATAGCTTAGTGAACCGCTTATTTCTGGCATTGCGAACAGTAAAAGGTCGACCGCCCGCTGTCGACTCGCCGCAACACGGTTGCGCCGCATTCACAGGCCTTCCCTTCCCGACCATAGACTCGCCAATCCTTTGCGAAATAGCCCAGTTGCCCGTCCGGTTGCACGAAATCGCGCAGCGATGATCCACCGGCCGCGATGGCCGCGAACAGAACCTGCTTTATCGCGGCAACGAGCCGTTCATAGCGCGGCTTTGATATCGCGCTACCCTTCAGTCGTGGAGATATTCCCGCCATGTGCAGCGCTTCGCAGACATAAATATTGCCGAGTCCCGCGACCGTTCGCTGATCTAGCAGCAATTGCTTGATCGGTGCCTTGCGATTCTTGGTCGCAGCCTTCAGGTAACTGCCGGTGAAATTGTCCCCCAGCGGCTCCGGGCCCATCGATATAAAAGGTTTGTAACTGTCCAGGTCCTCGACGCGCACGATATCCAGCGAACCGAATCGCCGCGGGTCATTGAGCGCCAGCCGGTGACCGGAATCCGTCTCTAGCAGCAGATGGTCATGTTTCTCGATCTCTTCAGGGTCAATTCGCCAACGGCCCGACATGCCGAGATGGAAGATCATGACATCACCGCGATCGGTTTCGATGAACCCATATTTCGCCCGCCTGCCGAGCGCTGTTACCACCGCGCCCGTCATCCTTTGCCGTAAATCTAAGGGAAACGGCCAGCGCAGATCGGCGCGACGTGGTTCGACCAGAGCAAGGCGTTGCCCCTCCAGCACCGGCCGCAAACCGGCGACTGTCGTTTCCACTTCGGGCAACTCGGGCATGACGTTCCTTATCCGATACGGTTCAAAGGGCAGCTATAGAGTGATTGCAGTGCTGCCAAGGCTCGTCTACTCGGGATTTCAAACAAATATTCAGCACGAGCAAAAAATGGCTATCGAAAGCAAAACCGTCTCATTCGGCTATGAAGAGGTCGACGAAAGCGAAAAGACCGGCAAGGTTGGCGCGGTTTTCTCCAGTGTTGCATCCCGATATGATGTGATGAACGACGCAATGAGCGCCGGAACCCACCGCTTGTGGAAAGATCGCTTCGTGCGCCGCGTGAAACCGCGCGCAGGCGAAACTATACTCGACATGGCCGGCGGCACCGGCGATATTGCCTTTCGCATGGTTGACAGCGGCGCCGATATCACGGTCGCGGATATCAACGCAGAAATGCTGGCCGAAGGCGTCGAACGGGCCCTTGAAAAAGATGAGACACGTCTGGTCTGGAGCCAGCAAAATGCCGAGCAACTGAACTTTCCCGATGCCCATTTCGATGCCTATACGATCGTCTTTGGCATTCGCAATGTCACCCATATCGACAAGGCCCTGGCTGAAGCCCATCGCGTGCTGAAATATGGCGGGCGTTTCTATTGCATGGAATTTTCGCAAACCAGATGGCCCGGCTTTGACAAGGTCTATGAAACCTATTCCCACCATATCCTGCCCAAAGTCGGTAAAGTCCTGGCGAATGACGAAGCCAGCTACCGCTATCTCGCCGAATCGATCGCGAAATTCCCGCCGATGGAAGAATTTCGCGCCATGATTCAGGCCGCCGGATTCAGCCAGACAAAAGTTGAGCCCATGATGGGCGGGCTGGTCGCGATCCACAGCGGCTGGAAAGTCTGAACAACCGCACCCGATGACCAGCTCCCGTATCCATATATTTCGCCTGCTCAAATGGGGCCGTACACTCGCCAAACATGGCGCGCTGCGCGATCTTGAGAAGCACAAGGCAACACCGCCACAGGTTCGCCGCCTGTTCCGCATTGCGCGGATCGGTACATTTCAGCCGAAGGAACCCAATTATTCGGCTGCGCTGCAGGCCATTGGTCCGGCGGCTATCAAGCTCGGACAGACGCTGGCAACCCGCCCCGATGTGATCGGTGAAGCAGCGGCGCGCGATCTATTGCAATTGCAGGACAGCCTGCCACCCGTGTCCTTTGACCTGATCCGCGACGAGATTGAACTCAGCCTCGGCAAACCGCTGGACCAACTCTATAGTCATATCGATCCCGATCCGGTGGGCGCCGCCTCAATCGCCCAGGTTCACCGTGCGACCACGCTGGAGGGCAAGGATGTTGCGGTGAAAGTGCTGCGTCCCGGGATCATCAAAAAATTCAACCAGGACATAGAAACCTACGAATGGGCTGCGGCCCATCTCGAGGCAATGGGTGGCGAGGCCAAGCGTCTCCGTCCACAATTGGTCATCGCCAATTTCCGCCGCTGGACCATGCGTGAACTGGACTTGCGTCGCGAGGCAGCGAGCGCGTCCGAGCTGGCCGAACATATGGCCCAGGTGGAAAAATATGAAATTCCGGCTATCGACTGGGACCGGACATCCGGTCGGGTACTGACGCTCGACTGGGTCGATGGGGTGAAAATCTCGAACCGCGATAAGCTGCTCGCGGCGGGCCATGATCTGGATTCGATTGCGAGTCGGCTGGTGCACACATTCCTGAAGCAGGCGATTGAGGGCGGCTATTTCCACGCAGATATGCATCAGGGAAATTTGTTCGTGAAGGCAGACGGCACGATTGTCGCCATTGATTTCGGTATCATGGGCCGGATCAACAAAAAGGCACGCGTGTGGCTGGCGGAAATCCTCTATGGCCTGACCACCGGCAATTACAAACGTGTCGCTGAAATCCATTTTGAAGCACAATATGTCCCGGATCACCACAGCATGGAGGATTTCGCCACGGCGCTGCGCGCGGTCGGTGAACCGATGCGCGGCAGACCGGTGAGCGAATTGTCGGTCGGCGACATGCTCGACGGGCTGTTCGCAATCACCCGCGATTTCGACATGGAGACCCAGCCGCATCTGTTGCTGCTGCAAAAGACGATGGTGATGGTCGAAGGCATAGCCACCGATCTTAACCCGACTATCAACATGTGGGACGCCAGCGGACCTTATGTGAAAGAATGGATCCGCGGCGAACTTGGTCCGGAAGCGGCGATTGCCGACCGGATCAATGCGGACCTCGACACGTTGCTGCTACTCCCCGACATTGTCCGGCGTCTGGACCAGCAACTCCCTCGCCAAGGTGGCGCTCCGCCCCCGCCACCGGTAGCCGATGTCGAGTTGATTTGGGAGAAGCGGAAAAAAGGCCAAGGCGGCGGATTCTGGCGCTATGCATTGACGGCAGTGCTTGCAGGTGCGGCAAGCGCTGGTGCCATGTTGCTTTTGGGATAATATTCCGCAACCGCTTGGTAAATTTATTCAGGATCGGCTGGTGAAACGCCATTCCCTTCCTGCTGATCGCCCTTTGCCTCTGCCTGCTTCGCTTTTTTGGCTCGGACAAACAAGGTGATCACACCGACAATGATTGTCGTGAGAAATGCTAACAGGGCCAAAGAAAAATCATCAAGAATTTTTAGAAATCTGGTTATCCAGCCTACATCTTCTTCCAATATTTGTCTTTTTTTCAGTAATCTCTCGCGCTCAAGTGCGGCCCGCTCGGCTTCTGATACGACAACGGTGACATTGATAACCTTGCTCGACTGGTTTTCAAGAACAGTGCCGTCCTCGGCCAAAACAGTGATCTCGGCGGACAATTGATGACTACCGTCACGTCGCGGCGTCACGTCCCAATTCCACACTTGGCGACGGTTCCTCCCCATGACCTGATCGACCGGTTCAGCGGGATCAATTTCAAAGGCCCGCCCCTTCAGTCGAGCCCGCATTTTTGCCCCAATCTCAATCTCGGCAGTCTGGGCTTCGCCTTCGCCACCTGCTCTTTCGACGGTACGTTCTTTCTCCTCTTCCGGCCCAATCGCAAGCCGGACTTCAGTGGGAACACCCTTAACCATGCTTCTGTTAGGATTGAACGCAGCGACACCGGATCGTAGATCTGCGATCTGCTCAGCGTAATTTTCACATTGCGCCCGCGGCAAGCGACGACCGACTGCAGAGCACCAAATCGACGAATTTTCAGCTGTGGTTTTCTGACTCCGGGGCTCTTCGGTTGCGCCATGGACCGGAGCCGCGCTGGGTACTTCGCGGGATATCACTGGTTCCGCGGCGGGACTCACATTAACCGGAGCGCTTGCCATATCTGCCTCGGCCACGACAGTCGGTGCCGCCTGCCCGTCGGCCACGGATTGTTCCGACAGTGGCTCGCCAACGCTCTCTAAAGAACCCGAGACTTCTTCCGCAACCGCATCATCATTGGATGCGGCCTGACACGACGACAATGCCGCAGCGAGTATCAAAGTGATTGCTGGCTTGGTATATTTTTGAATATTCATCGCCGCCTCCCCTGTCATTTAACCCGTGAAGCGCGACCCCGGTTTATTTTTCTCGACATTATACCTTTGTTCGCCAAGAATCAAACGAGGCACATGCTGCTTGGCTTTGGACCTGCTTGGCCCTAAATCGGACAACATGGTAAAACCCAAACATATCCTGCTGATCATCGGCGGCGGCATAGCTGCCTATAAGGCGGCGGAACTTATTCGCCTGATCAAAAAAGCGGGACTCACTGTCCGCTGCGTGCTGACTGATTCGGGAGCGCAATTCGTCACTCCCATGACATTGGCGGCGCTGTCGGAAAATGAAGTGCATACAACGCTCTGGTCGCTGAAAGACGAGACCGAAATGGGGCATATCCAATTATCGCGCGAGGCGGATCTGATCGTCATATGCCCCGCTACGGCAAACCTCCTTGCCAAAATGGCGGGCGGGATTGCTGACGATCTGGCAACGACGCTGCTGCTGGCAACCGACACTTCGGTATTGGCCGTACCCGCAATGAATGTCCGCATGTGGCAGCATGCCGCAACCCAGCGCAATATTGCGCAGCTCAAATCCGATGGCATTATCGTCATGCAGCCCGATGAAGGCGATATGGCCTGCGGCGAATTTGGCCCCGGCAGGTTGCCCGAGCCAGAAGCGGTGATGGCGCAGATCAACGCGCAGATAGGTTCGGCGTTTCCTAGAATTTCCGCCACCGAATCCGAGCTCGGTGCCAACCCGCTCCACGGCCAGCCCGCTTTTGCTCCCGACCAGCATCGTCCGCTGCGCGGCAAGCATGTTCTGGTCACGGCGGGACCGACACATGAACCGATCGATCCGGTTCGCTATATCGCCAATCGGTCGTCCGGCCGCCAGGGCTTTGCCATTGCCGCCGCCGCAGCCGACGCCGGGGCAAGGGTGACTTTGGTAGCCGGCCCCGTCCACCTGCCAACTCCAGCTGGTGTCATGCGGATTGATGTCGAAACCGCGATAGAGATGGAAAGGGCAGTCCATGACGCCCTGCCCGCCGATATCGCGATCATGGTTGCCGCCGTCGCCGACTGGCGCGCGGACAGTCGGTCCGGACAGAAGATAAAGAAAAAAGGTGATGCACCTGCACCGCTAAAGCTGACGGAAAATCCGGACATATTGGCTGGCCTCGCCCGGCACGAACAGCGCCCCGGCTTGCTGATCGGCTTTGCTGCCGAGACAGAGAAAATTGCCGAACATGCCAAAGCGAAGCTCGAGAAAAAATCCTGCGACTGGATCGTCGCCAACGACGTATCCGGGCCCGTTGGCGAAAGCGTGATGGGCGGGACCGATAATAGCGTCCATATTGTAACCCGGGCCGGTGCCGAAATCTGGGAACGTCTGCCCAAGATGGAGGTCGCTAGACGTCTGGTTACCAAGATTAGCGAGGAAATAGCCTGATGTTTGATCCAATTGAAATAGCCGTCAAAAGGCTGGATCACGCTGGCGATCTGCCACTTCCATCCTATGAAACTGCCGGTTCGGCCGGAATGGACGTTCGCGCGGCGGAAGAGCTGATGATCACGCCGGGTCAGCGCGGACTGGTCGGAACGGGTTTCGCTTTCGCCATCCCCGAGGGATATGAGATTCAAGTTCGCCCCCGTTCCGGACTGGCATTAAAAAAGGGTATCAGTATCCCCAATACGCCCGGGACAATCGACAGCGATTACCGTGGCGAGTTGAAAGTCATCCTGATCAATCACGGCGCAGAAGATTTTGTAATCCAGCGCGGTGATCGCATTGCCCAGATTGTCGTCGCCCCAGTGCAGCGCGGAATTCTGAACGAAGTGACAAATCTGGATGAGACTAAACGCGGGTCTGGCGGTTTCGGGTCAACCGGCGTATAAATTATCGCTAGAATCGTTTTTGAAGAGGTAATGTGATGATCAATATCCTTGCTGCCATCGCTCTTACAGGAGCCTTTGCCGCCGCCGATGACATCGAAATAAAGCAATTGTCTGCTGATTTCTACACTCTGGAACTGGCCGAGTTTGAGAAAAAGCTGCCCATTCTGGAACGGCACGAAAGGCAGGCCGAACGCATTGCAAAAAAGGCCGATTGCAAGCTGACCACCGATATCGGATGGGTCCACGCACGGGTCGATTTCGCGCTGGAAGTCTCTCCCGAGGGCCGGGTGACCAAGGTTGTTCCCGTAGAAACCGGCTGCCGGCCGCTTGAAACCTACGTCATTCAGCATCTGACCAAATATGCCGGCCGCGATGGAGCGGTCAAAAGAACCGGCGATCAGAAATGGTACCGTCAGGCGATCACCTTCCGCTGGCCTGAATGAGTCCACTCAGCGACGAACAGCTCGACCGTTATGCCCGCCATATCGTACTCAAGGATATTGGCGGGGTGGGGCAGAAGAAGATTCTGGATGCCCATATATTGGTGGTTGGTGCGGGCGGTATTGGTTGTCCGGCGATTCAATATCTGGCGGCGGCGGGAATTGGGGCGCTGACAATTTTTGATGATGATATTGTGTCGCTTTCAAATTTGCAGCGGCAGGTTTTATTTGGCGAAAATGATATCGGGAAAGAAAAAGTCGAAGTTGCCAAAGCTGCCGCCCAGCGCATCAATCCTGATGTTGAGATATTTCCTATAAATCAACGACTTACCGCGCAACATCCGGGCGAGGACGGCGCAGCATTTTTTGCGCCTTTTGATGCGATTATCGACGGGTCGGACAATTATCAGACCCGGCTGCTGGTCTCCGATCTCTCGGTCGAGCACCGCATCCCGCTGGTTTCCGCGGCGATTGGTCAGTTTCAAGGACAGCTCGGCACGTTCCGCGGCTGGGAGGAAGGCAAGCCCTGCTATCGCTGTTTTGTCGGCGATGCGCTTGACCCCGATGATTGCGACAATTGCAGCGAAATTGGGGTGCTCGGCGCGATGGTCGGTCTGATGGGCAGTTTCGCGGCGATGGAAGCGATCCGCGTGGTCACCGGCTTTGGCCAGGACCCGGTCGGGAAACTCCAGCTTTTCGATGGCCTTGCGCCCTCGATGCGCAGCATCAATCTACCCAAGGACCCGGATTGCAAAAGCTGCGGTACGCCTCCACCAACTTAACTCGCACAGGCTTGATCGCCACTAACTTGATCTGAACGATATCCATTTGGCGAGGATATCCTCAACCGCTGTGCGCGCTTCCCTTGTCGCCCGCTACTGCCTGCCAGGACTGGCGAAGCTGGTCAGGATTGCCCGTGCCAAACACGTAGCGGTCCGGGCGTACCAGAACCGCTTCTGCGCTGCTCTGGTCAAGCCAGGTGCGCAAGCCGGCAGCAAACGGAACGAGCGGATCCTTGCCCAGCTCGTCACGGGTGATCAGCCAATGGTCGATGCCCAGCACATCGTCGAGCCGGGTGTCACCGTCTCCCGGGATTTGCGGAAAGTAGCTCCCCGCGGCTGCCGTACTGGCCATGATTGCCCCTGCCTCGATAGGCGGATAGGCAGGCGGACCATCGGGAAGCTTGCCCAAAAAGCGGGCGAGCCTGAGCTTCATGTCGCGCAGCCATGCTGACCATTTGTTCGTGGTGCACACCATCCGCCCCATCATGATTGCCATGTCGATCGTCGCGCGGAGATTTGGCTCCCGCTCGGGCTGGTAGGAGTCGAGCAAGCTGTCCGGAGCTTCACCTTTGATAGTTGCGGCAAGCTTCCAGGCAAGACTGGCCGCATCGCGCAGGCCGGAGCACATGCCCTGACCAGCAAAGGGCGGCATCTGGTGCGCGGCGTCTCCGGCGAGCATGATTCTACCCTTGCGCCACTGTTCGGCGATGCGTGCCCGAAATGTATAGACGGCCTTGCGCTCCATCCGAATCGCGCCGGTGACATTCCATGGTTCGAGCAGCTTTTCGATGAAGGCATCCTCGCTCACCTGCTCTGCAGTCTCACCGGGCAGGATCATGAATTCCCAGCGGTGTCGTCCTTCGCCCATCAGCACACAGGTGGTGGGTCGCTTTGGATCGCAGATCTGGAGATTCTCGGTCGGCAGTTTCGAATAGTCGTCGACCAGCACATCGACGACGAGCCACGGTTCTTCGAAATTGAGGTCTTCAAAGGCGATGTTCGACTGTTCACGCACCGACGAGCGCGCACCATCGGCGCCGACAAGATAATGTGCGCGGATCGTTCGGTCGCCGTCGGGGGTGGATATTTGCGCGGTCACACCTTCGCCATCGTCGGTGAAGGATCTGACCTCCCACATGCTGTGCAGCGTGGCATTGGGAAAGGAGGCCAGCGAACGGCGAAGGAGCATCTCGACCGTTGGCTGATGGATCATGTTCGCCATCGGCCAACCACCGGGGCCTATCTGGTCGGAGCCATCAAAGCGCAGCAGGACTTCGCCGCGGGCATTGAGGAAATCATAGCGAGAGGCCCGGCGGCTTGTCGCGTTGACTTCGTCGGCGACGCCGGCCTCCTGCAGGATTCGCATAGACTCGTGATCGAGGTGGGCTGCGCGGGGCAGCGGATATATATCCTTCTCTTTTTCGGCGACGATCACCCGCAGGCCGCGTCGCGCCAGCAGCACCGCCAAGGTCACCCCGGTCGGACCGCCCCCGGCAATCAGAACATCGCAATCGCAGGTCATCGGCCGGACTCGTCATTATTGGGTGGCCTGGAAGGATGTTTGTCATTGACCGGGGAGGCACGCTGGTCGCCGACCACCAGCACCATCCCGTCCTGTGCCACTGTCAGCTCACCCTTGAAATATTCCGCCATGCCCGCAGTGTACATGCGGCGAACGACGAAATTGTCAGGATATGGGATCAGGTGGGTGAGCAGCAGATGCTTGACCCCGGCCTCCTGCGCCTGCTTGGCCAGCGCGATATTATCCGCGTGATAGGGTATGGTGCGTTCGGCGACCTCGGCTTCGAAGTGCATGCCCAGCTTCTTCATCTGCGGGATTGCCCGGCGCACCATGTGCGCAGCGTAGGATTCGTGCACCGCCAGGTCGGCATCGCGCATCGCCTCGAAGTTGACCGGGCTTACTTCTGTGTCGCCGCTGACGAAGACCTTCTTGCCCTTGTACCGCAGAACATAGCCCAGCGCAGGCTGGACCGGATCATGTGCCACCAGTGTCGCATCGATCGTTACCCCGTCCTTGTTATAGACGCGTATAGTGCGTTGCCCTTCGCCGAATTCGACCTCGAGTGGAACGCCGAACGCAACCGACCGGTTCTTTTTCAGATGTGGCATGTTGGCGCTGCGATAGCCTTCATCGAGGGCATAGGCCTGTGCAAGTCCATCTAGCACCTGTTTCGTACCAACCGGTCCCTGCACCTCTAGGGGAGTTTTGCGACCCCAGATCCAGCCGGTGTTGATCAGCGGGGCTAGGTCATGGAAATGGTCCGAATGAAAATGGGTAATGAATATCCGCTCAAGCCGATCGACCGGGATTTTTGATTGCGCGAGCGAATGCACCGCGCCGTCGCCAACGTCGAACAGGAACATCTTGCCACCCGCCGACACCAGCGTGCAGGCCTGCGCTGCGGCCGCGCTGACCTCGGGCGAGCCGGTCCCGCAAATCAGCACGCGCACATGCTGTTTGTCGTCAGTAAAAGATTCATCCGGCCCCTGTTGCAGCCGTGCCTGAATGGCCCGGTCAACCAAGGCATCGCGGTTGAGCCAAGCCACTAGCAGGGCCACCCCGAGCAGCGTGATCAGGGCATAGACGGACTTGCGGATCATTGCGCCCTAGCCCTCCGCCGTCATGGTAGCTTCGATATGACCCAGCCCGTCGATCTCGCAACGAACCACGTCGCCCGGCTGGAGGAACCGGCGCGGATCCATCGCCGCGCCGATACCGCCGGGTGTGCCGGTGAATAGGCAATCACCCGGTTCCAGAGTCATCCCGACCGAGAGATGTTCGACCTGGCTCCAGACATTGAAGACGAGATGCTTCGTATTCGAACTCTGCCGCTCCTCACCATTGACGAAGCAGCGAATGCCGAGGGTATGCGGATCTCCCAGTTCATCGGCCGTGACAATCCAAGGGCCCATGGGCGCATGGGTATCAAAGCTCTTGCCCAGTGACCATTGCGGCACGGCATGCTGCCACATGCGCTCCGTCACGTCGTTACCGACGCAATAGCCGAAGATCGCCGCCGGCGCATCCGCCGCACCGACATGTTTGCCACCCTTGCCGATGATCGCGACCATTTCGGCTTCATAATCGGCGGTCATGGTTCCCTTGGCGATGTCGATATCATCATAGGGGCCGTTGACGCTCGTCTGCGCCTTGGTGAACCATATCTGCCGCTCTGGCGTGCCCAGCTTCGATTCCTCGATATGGTCGGCATAGTTGAGGCCGATGGCAAATATCTTGCCGGGGCGTTGCACGGGGGCTTCCAGCTTGACCGAGGCGAGCGGTACGCCGCCGCCGGCCGCAGCCTTGGCCTCAAGCTGTGGTTTGAGGGCATCCCAGTCGCTGATGATGTCGATCATGGTGCCGGGCACGCCAGTATCGACGACATGGTCGTCCACGACGATGCCGGTGCGGGTCTGGCCATTAACGGTGTAGGTGCAGAGTTTCATGCGGCAGATTCCTCAGTTTTGCGGCGAAACAGCCGCCGGATTCGAATGTTGAGCGTGGTGATGAAGGCAATGAGACCGGGCGGGGGAGGCATTTTTCCCGCGAACATCGGGTTCGGGCTGCCCCATTGCACCGCGAGCAAGGCGCTCATCGGCTGAATCTGGGGTGGGTCAGCGGCGGTAAACAGATCGCCATCGGTCCAGTGCTCAAGCTCGTTGCCGAAAGGATCCTTCCAGTAATCGAAAACCTGGCTGCCCATGATATGGCGACCCACTCCCCAGGCAGCCTTGTGTTGCTTCGACTTGAGATACTGGTGGCCCAGCATCAGATCGTCGAGATTGGCAACCTCGAAGGCAGCGTGCAACAGGCCAATTTCACCCGGCAACTGAGCCAGGAACAAACTGTGATGATCGGCTGGTTTGTCGCCGCGATCACAGCGCATGAAGGCGCCCAGCGGCACATCCTTCGCTGCCTCGACCTCATCCGACGTGAGAAAGCCGAAGCGGTCCTTGTACCATTTCTCCGATGTGCGGAAGTCACGCACCTTGAGCACGGCATGGCCGATGCGACGGATATGGGCCGGGGTTGGATCGAGCCGTACGGCCTTTCGCAAGCGCGGCTTGGCAACCGCCGTATTGAATGGATGGTCGGGGAAGGGGAACTCAGGGGCTTCCCTGCTCTGGCCCGCCACAATTTCGACCCCGTAGCCATCGGGATCGATCAGCCTCACGATCTTGCCGCCGCCGGGCTCGGCGCTGTCCTCGACAAGGACATGCTCATGTACGGCAAGCCGATAGAGATCTGCCATGGTTTTGGCACGAAAGGCGACCCCCAGGAAGCGCGCTTCACCCGGTTCGGTGACATGGACGAAGGGACGGCCGTCGGTTCCCTTGCCGTAAGTGCGTCCGCCGACCTCGAAACAGGACATACCAAAATCTTCCAGAAAGCCGCGCATCACCGAAAGATCGGGGGCGGAGAAGCGTACATAGGCAATGTCTTCGACCTTGATGACAGGCATCGTCCTTCCTTCCGCGAATCATAGTTGACTATTTGGTCATATAGGTCAGCTAGCTTGCAATTGACCGTCTGGTCAAGTAATGTTTGGCCATGTCCAGTCCCACCGAACTATCACCGCGCGCCGCGCGCACCAGAAGCGCTCTCATAGCGTCCGGCCTCGACTTGATGGTCGAGCGCGCGATTGACGCCATTCCGATTGACGATTTCGTCGGCAAGGCGGGAGTGGCCAAGGGCAGCTTCTTCAATCATTTCGCAGACAAGCAGGACTTTGCAATTGCGGTGGCCGCTGAGGTGCGCATGGAGGTTGAGGCGCAAGTTGCGCTGGCCAATGAAGCTATTGGCGATCCAGTCGAACGAATTGCGGGAGGCATGCGCGTTGCAGCCGAATTCGCACTCGATCACCCCAGAAAATCAGTCATATTGCTGCGCAGTCAAGCTTCCTCGACCGCGAGCGCGCATCCGTTGAACAAGGGGTTGAAGCAGGATATCGATATGGCCTGCGAGCTGGGTTATCTGCGAGCCGAGGCTCGCAGTTCCGGTGTGCTCTACTGGCTCGGTCTGTGCCAGATCCTGATGATCAACCTGGTTGAATTCAGGCCATCCCATAATGAGGCGTCAGGGAAACTGTCTGAGATGCTGGTTCTCGGGCTTAGCGGGCTTGGCTTGCCCCAGCCGCAAGCAGCGCAGCTTGCCGAAAACACCCGTTTGGCTGCAAATAAAAATTACTGACAGACAATCCACATTTCTTGCTCGGAGCGTGGACGAGCGTCCACCATCATTGCAAAAGCTTCGGCATGCCACCCAGCGCACCCATGCCAATCCGCCTGCCGCTCGTTGACAGTTCGCGGGACTGGATATGCGATCTATCTCTGCATGTATGACTGCAATCAGAATTTTACTCTGCCGTGAACGTCACCGTCAACAGATCGCTATACTGCCCGGCTGCCGGCAACCCATTGGGTGCGGGCACCACTATCTCCAACGGGACTGCACGCTCCATCCGACCATGGGCATAGTTGAGTCTGCTTGAGGAGGCCGCTGTGGAAAGATCTATATTTTCCCCCTTGAAGGCCAGATTGTAACCAATGCCCGGTGCTCCCGCTTCATGCGCCAACTTGCCGCGATTGGCAGACTGGAAGGTGACAGCCACATCCGCATTGCTCATGATATTGAAATCCACCGCCGCCCGGGTGGCTCGGGACAGGTCCCCCAGGTCGATAGATGTTTCACGAATACCTTGCGGGAAATCATCCGACCGGATTTTCAGGACCGATGCGACCGGAGCCAAAATCGCCAGCGGCGCTTCTGCGACGAGATCCTGAATGCCGTTGTCGGCCCGAAACAGCCTTACGATCGCCTGTCCGCTGTAGGTCCCGCCGCGAACGATTTGATTTGCCGGAATCGAAACGTACATCGTGGCGCCTTGCACGGAACGCCCGGCACTGAATTGCCCTTCCACTCGTGACGTTGCCGTTCCCTGATAATCGCTGCTGAGGAAAGACGGGCCACTGGTCGTTTTAAGCACGTCATAATAAAGCGGATCACCCGGACCGCTCAAGGCATTGACACCGCCGCCAGAGAGGGGCGCTGCGGTGAGGACGAACCGGCAAGCAGCACCTTGATGGCGGACCGATATGGTCACGGTTTCAAAAGACTCTCCGTCTTCAAACACCTCATATCCCCGGCCATAAAGCCCTCGCCAGTCGACGCTGTTGTCAACTGTCAGTTCAAGAGCGCACGGATCGCTTTCCTGCATCACGTCACTCTGCGCAAAGCCGGGCATGCTGTGGAACAACAGACTGGCCCCGGTCAAATAGGTGAAACGTTTCAAGTGTAGATTAGTCATCATTCTCTCCTTCCGCTTCAAAATCCAGATCATATGCCAAATGGGCTTCCAGCTCGTATATACCGGTGACATCTTTCGGGATGGTCACAGCTTCCGTCGCGGTTTGTCCATCGGCTGTGACGGTAATATCATATGTTCGTCCGGCTTCGAGGCCCTCAAGGAAAAACCGTCCCTTGGCATTGGTGAATATCTGGGTCGGTTCAACGCTTTCATCGAGGTTCTCGGTATCCCGGGCCAGACCGGTAACAAAGACCAGAGGATCACCATCCCGATCAACCATATTGCCCAAAAGCGAAACATTGCGGGCGTTACCCACTTCAAGATTATAACCGCTTCGATATCCCGGGTTCAGCCCGAATACTTGTCCGCCCAACGAGGTACCCGCTTCCGCGTCCGGAGCGTCAACCTGGATGGAGCGGTTAAAATAAGGTGTCAGGGTCGTTAGCAATGCCGGCCCCAGAGCACCGCTATAAGCAGAATATTTCGTTCTGCTTGATCCAAAACCGGTGCGCGGCTCCACCGCTAGCTGATAGTCTCCGGCTTTCTTGTTCGCTTTTACAATCGCGAAACTGTTGCGGACGGGCCGGCCTATGGCAAATTGGCCATCCGCCATGGCAAGCGCGGTTCCAAATGTGACTTCGGTACGCAAATCCCGGTTACCGTCACTGAAATAATTGCGCGCGATCTGCTGTATCGACGTTTCAAAGCGGTTGTTGACATAGGTACCGCGAACAAATTGCCGGTCAGAGCCGTCACGCCGCTCCACACTGGCATTGTAACCAAAGGAATTCACACCAGATGATGCGATACGGTTATAATCCAATCGGGCGACATTGTCATCAGTGGTATAGGAAGAGGTGAGCGAACCACGACCAAGCGGTATCGACAGCCCAACCCGGAACACCGGTCCGCTCCCCTCCTGGTTTTTCCTATACTCGGCACTGACAGACATTGAACCGAAGGATAATTGCCGCGAATAGTTGATACCCGCATAATAGACATCGCTCAGCAAGGTCCCGCGATATCCTTCGTAACCGGCATAAATCTGGGCTCGCGAATCCGGCCCGACTTTCTGGCCAGCACGAAAGCGCGCTTGCTTGGAGAGCAAATTGTCGCTGAACAGCTGGTCAAGGGTCTGGAAATTCTTGCCGGTTAGCGTGATCAGCCCGTCGATGGTTCGTTCCTTGTCCGGATCGGTATCGCGCCATCGATATTGAAAGGTCACCTTGCCGGTATCAAGGCCCGGATCATTGATGTTGGTCGCTGCGTTAAGCCCGAAGGTCCCGAACGGCAAAGCCCAGACAAATTCTCCGCCGACCAGGTTGAATTGGCGACTTCCTTCCCAGTTCAGTCCGACCGTGAGTTCTGAATTCAGACCATATCTGACGAAGCCGGTGCCGTTGTAATCATTGTCATCGTACCGCCGCACGCCATTGTCGTCAGTATAGGGCAGACCCACATTCAGAGCGAAATCAACCAAGCCCGGCGCCAGCAATTCCAGATCGAAAAATGCCGGATAAATCCGCGTTTCCGTTTCGCCACTGGCATAGGTAATCCGCAATTCGATGTCATTGCCAGCCGAGGGAACCAACGGAAAATCACGCAAGTTGTAACGGCCGCTTCGCAGATCGAAAGTCCGGACAAGAGATCCGTTGAGCAACACTTCGACACGCGCAGGGCGGTCGAGCTCAAATGCCTGTGACGGCGATGGTCTGACGTTAAGATATGGGTTTATGTTGAAGTTTCGATAGGCCGATATCCCGGCAATATTTGGTGCATTCTGAAAGGGTCTCGTCGCAACATTGAGATCGCCGAGTTCGTAGCGGACAAGGGAATCGCGATCATCATAGGTCAGCCGTACGTCGCCACGGGTGAATTTGCGGACGCGGCTATCATCATAACGAAGCTCTGCTTCGGCAACGACGCCATATAGATTCAATGCCAGATCTATATCACTTGCCAGCCGGTCAAATCCACTCGGCACAAATTTTGAATCTTCCACAAAAGTGGCACCGGCACGCACGGAAACATAAGCGGAGATATCGCTTTGCTCGACGATATCGATATCGGAGCGCTGCCCTATCCCCCGCAGGTCCAGATTTCTGATCGTCCGGATGGCGGCAGGAATTTCAATCTTCAACACCAGTTGCGTATGATCGAAAGTGATGGAAATCCCGAGTTCACGCAGAGCATCAAACGAGACCTCCTCGCGCCCGCTCGCCAAATTCCTGAGCAATGCAGCCGTATCATCGACCGTGGTTGGAGCGAGCACATTGGAGACAAATGCCGCGTCCACGGAGCCTTCACTATCGCCTTCATCCGGAGTGACAACATAAGTGCCGACATTGATCCCCTCAATCAGGACACTATAATCGCCTTTTTCAAGAGCGGGGCGTTGCTTGCCAAAAACCTGCTGAAAAATATCGTCTATCGAGCCATTGGTCGTATCAGACGGTGTACCCGATTGCTCCGGCGCCGGAACATCTTCGTCGGACTGCTTGTCCATCGCGGGGGCGACTTCAGCGGGCTCTTGTTCCCCTGCGGGGGAACCGCCAATGGGCTTCTGCTGTCCATTGGCAGGATTGGACGATATCAGAGCGAAAATTGCTGCAAGGCCCTGACCCGATATAGTGGTTTTGCGCATGCCGCATATCCGCCTTAGTCAAACACGACATATTCGGTACGAAGTTCGCCTTTGACGGGGCCAGGCGGAATTGCTTCCGGCCATGGCAGACGTACGATCCGCTCACTGCCTACCAGAATGTTTAGATTGACCAGTGATGCGGCGCTCTCACCAGTCAATGTCACTGGCTCACCGCCGCTTTCGGGGGTAATAATCAGGCTGGCCTTATCCAGAATGGCACGCCGTTTTCCGTCGCTGGCAATTCTTGCCTCGAGCCAGGTTTTGCCTGCTTCGTCGGTAATCGGCGCAACCGAAACCAGGCGAGCAGAAGGTGTGGACTGCGGAGGCACGATGTAAAGGGCGGCCTCATAACGATATGTCATGTTAACATTAATGCTAACATCATCTGTTTCTTCCTGTTTGAATTTTATCGGCAATTGGGTCGTAACCAGGCGATAAGCCAGTTCGTGCTCTGGCAGAGCATCTCCGACCCAGCGGACTTTGAAACTCTGGCTAGATTTGGGAGCGATCACCATTTGCGGCGGAGTGACCAGAAGATCCTCATCCTCTGCCGTAAGAATGTCCGTGCCATCCGGATTTTGCTGCCGCTTGAAGGTTCGCACTTCTATGGCAATGGGCTGTGTATGGGTATTTGTAATCACAACGGACTGGGCCGCGCCCGCGCCCGATGGCGCCAGCTGAATTACAATCGGCTTCATATCATAGCTATGGGCTGGATAGGGAATGATAAAAGCTAACAGCGACAGTAATAAAACCATATTCATCATAGCGCGGAACATAGCTATCTCCCCTAATTACAAATCAAAAATTAAAAGGCCGGCAGTGTATATAACACTGCCGGCCTAATATTTAGTATATTAAAGATCAGCTGCCAAAGTGATGGTCAGAGTATCTTCATATGTTCCTGCAACATAGGAATCTGCAACGCCTGGGAAGTTGAGATCCATGTTGCCAGTGCGTACACCACCGTTCAGGAAGATATTCGTCCAGTCCGATACCGTCACAATATCAACTGCCGAACCAGCCATCGCGGTAGAGTTTGTCGAGGTGCCGCTGACACCATTGCCCAGTTCGAAACCGATGGTTTCGACATCATAGGCAATGTTGATAGCGCCACTGCTTTCGACATGCCGCATGCCACCGTTCAGTGATTCCAGGGAAACCGTGTAAGGTGAGTTACAGGAATAGGCGATCACCAGACTTCCCTGATTGCCAAAGTCGGTCATGTTGACATCGAAAGATCCCGAACCTTCAGGAATCAATTCGCAGTTGCTGTCGATCGTGCCGCTAAGCGCAATCGCATAGGATTCTGAATCAGGCGTCACTGCTGATGCAGGTGTAGCGATCATCAACGCTGGAACGGCAACTGCTGCTGCGAGTTTTACAAGGTTTTTCATTTCAATTCTCCGTTTTATGGGGAACACCCCCGATTATGCGATTTCCGGTCTGGAAATCGCTCTCAACGGCCGGAATTTACGGCAGCATCGACCGGCCTCGATTGCTGCCGACGGGAATTTGGAAGCTGGAGAAAGGCGCTCTGACGCAAAATAGTGCAACAATCGTTGCCTAAATCGCGCCACCCTGCTAAAACTTGCAGAGTGAGCGTTTCTCACAGTTAGGGCAGTGTTCCCGTGAACCTGTCCGCTTGGCCTGCCAGCGATTTGAGACCAATCATGGTCGCTGGCGGGCCCCCTTTTCTTGGAAACGCGGTCACCCGGTCTCCAAAAAACTCTTCTAATATCTTCGCCTGTCCTTTCTTCCGCACAATGCGGGGGAGACCAAAATTAAGCGTGTTAAACTATGGCGAACCAGCAAGCGGGATCGATACGTAATTGCACTAAGCAATTTGATCAGGCTTCCAATTTCAGCATTCGAACCTCTGCTCGATTGCTTTGAGCCGGGCAGCACGATAGCTTTGCGAGCTGGGCGCATTTTAGAATTTATTAATGTATTGATGGTAAATGGAGATATATTCCAGACAGACTCATCCGAAAGTACTGCGGGTCCAGTAATATGAATCTGGCGATAAATGTCGCTCGACATACAAGTCTCCTCAGTATGCATTTTCAGCACACCTCCCTCAAACTTGCGACCCTGGTTACAAAAAACACCGTCGTTATAACGAGTGCTGAACGTTAACCTTCGGCTGACATTAAACGTTAACACCTCATTCAGCCGTTCGCCGCTATCATCCACAAAATATAGCGGTTTGCAAGTGATTCAAAACGCTCGATTTATTCCGAACCTGGCTACTTCCAGAAAATTCGCTTATGAATCAATGCTGAAAGCCCTGCAGCTGAGTATTTGCCTTCGACAATCGGATTAGCTTTATTCTTCCCAACATGTCGTATTTATACAATTTCCGTTAATATTATTGGTTAACTCCAATGAGATGGCGGCGAATCTGGTGTCCGAGTCGCGACCCGTCAGACATGTTTCATCGATCGTTTTTCGGCTACCAAATCTGTTTCCGGCCAGAGCAACGATGTGCCGAGCACACCCCTATCCTCCCGCCCCCAAATTTGCGCTTTGGCAAATTCGGCCTAAGATGGGAAAAACAGGGAGGAACATCATGACATTACCGGTAACCGGCCTCGCCGCCGCGATTTGCGCCTTGCTGCTGATCTATTGCGCCTATGCCACGGTCAAGGTCCGCCTCGCGACCCAGATCGGCTTTGGCGACGGCGACAGTCCCGATCTGCTCGCCGCCCGGCGCACCCATGCCAATCTGTCGGAACATGCGCCGATCTTCCTGATCATGCTCGGCGTTCTGGAACTGGCCAACGCGGACCATCGCGGCATCACGATCATCGCAGCGGTCTTCCTGATCGGCCGGGTCGCCCATATCGTCGGCATGGCCCAGCATCACAAGGGCGGCTCCCCGCGCTTTCGGCAACTGGGCGTATTGGCGACCTGGCTGACCACCATCGCACTGGCCTTGTGGATCGTCTTTCTGTTTGTGACGATGCATCTCTAGAGCCGGTGTTCAGCAGCTGATGCAGAGCGACAGACCGAGCATTCATCTTGCCCCCTGGGCTCTGCACCCATCGCGCCATCGCCTCCAGCAGGGCCAGCCGCGCCGTCCGCGCATTTAGGCCCTACGGGAGGGACCTATTGCCCCCGGAGGACCCGTTTGCGCCTGGGCTTGATGCTTCTGAACTGCCGTGCTGACCAAAGCCCACAAGCGCGAAAGCAGGGCTGTGAAGAAGGATTGCGAGCAATAGCTTGGGACCCTTGCTGGTTGTCGCTGTGCGATTCATGAGTTTCATTTTAGTGTCAGCCAGCTGAATCGATGTTCGCTTCGGATCGGAAACCGGCGATTGCAATTATCTGGTCAGTTTCGCCCGAAAGGGTGGCTGGAAAACCAGGACTCAATAGCTCGGACATTTGACCGGGCGGCCAGCAGTTTGCGATCAGACTGGACCTGTCGCCGGTTGGTGACTATCGCTATCCATCTTTCGGTTAACCGGAGGTAATAAGATATTGGTATAAAACCAACGGGGTTGCAGGAGTTGAATTCAGAAACAAATGACCTGTTAAAGATCGCAGTTATCGACGATCACCGGCTGTTTCTGACTGGGTTCACGCTTTTGCTGGAGCAGTTTGACAAGCCTTTCATGGTGACTCCGTTCGGAGAACCAATGTCGCTGCTCGAGAGTCTGGACGACGGCATTGTATATGATCTGATCATCTGTGATCTGGTTATGCCGAGCATGAACGGACTGGCTTTTGCGCAAGCCTTGCGCGACCAGTCCGCTATTCCGCTGATGATGTTGTCCGGCATCAACACATATCCTCCGATATCGGAGATGAAGCAGCTGGGAGTGAACGGCTTTGTTCACAAATCGGCGAATGATGAGATTTTGCTGGCTGCCATTCAGACGATATTGGTGGGCAAAACCAGTTTTCCCGATGCAGCAGAGGCCGGAGCAGAAGCACAGGCTACGCAATTTGGTGATGTGGCCGAACCCTATGACATCGAAAGCGTTCCGGTTTTGACTCAACGCCAGATCGAAGTCCTGCAACTTATTTCCAACGGCGCCTCGAACGCCGAAATTTCGTCCAGCCTTGGCATAAGTGGCAATACGGTGAAAAGCCATTTGCGCCAGATTTTCGATTTGCTGCAAGTCAACAAACGCACTGCCTGCGTCCGCGCCGCCCAGGCATTTGGCCTGATCTAGCTTTACGAAATCTCAGGCTGCGGCGGCCGGGAAATAATCCGGTCGAGTATGGCCCATATCTCGTCCGGCTCCACCGGCTTGTTGAGAAAACGGATACCTGCCCCGGCCTGCTCAATGGCGACCTTGCCCATTTGTCCGCTCATCAAGATTGCCGGCACGGCCTCGTTCACTTCTTCCCTGAGCATTTCGATCAAATCCAGACCGTGCTGGTCATAGTCCAGTTGCTTGTCGATGATCAGCAACGCCGGAACCGCCGATGTCCTGCTTACCAGTTGTACTGCATTCTTCTGGCTGGACGCTGATATCACCTGACAATTCCAGCTCGACAGCAGCTGGGTCATCGAGGTCAGTACCGCTGGATCATCATCGACAATCACCACCAGCGGAGATTTTTCAAACCGCTGGATCGCGGTTCGACAGGGAATTTCCGGGACCCGGTCACTCGCCTTGATCGGCAACGTGAAGGTGAATCGCGTGCCCGCTCCCTGTTCGGAATCTATCGCCATCCTGATGGCCAACAAGCCGCAGAGACGCTTGACGATCGCGAGGCCCAGTCCCAGTCCCTTGGGATTGTCGTCATTGCCGGCATCCAGTTGCACATATTCGTCGAATATACGTGCGAGATTTTCCTTGTGGATGCCGGGTCCGTTGTCGGAAATTTCAATAATCGCGTGATCTTTCGCATGACGCAGCGAAAATTCGACTTTCCCGCCAGCTGGAACGAATTTCCGGGCATTGGACAATATGTTCCGGATGATGCGGGAGAAGAGGACCGGGTCGGTCACCGATTCAATATTTTCAAAATCCGCAACCAGCTCGATTTTGGCGCTATTGTCTGACAGAAATTCGCTCGCCAGTTTCTCGCACAGGTCCGCGATATTCACCATGACAGGCTTGGGCATGATGGCGCCACTATCGATGCGCGACACATCGACAATGCCCTGCAACAGTTCTTTCTGTGCCCGCCAGCTGTCCTGGACCTGGTCGAGCAACGCGATCTGGTCCGGCCGGTCCAGTGTGTCGCGGAGTGCCTGCATGAAAAATCCCTGCGACTGCAGGGGCTGCGAAAGGTCATGGCCGGTTGCTGCCAGAAAGCGTGTTTTTTCCTCGGAAGCTTTTTGAATGGTCTTGTTCTGCTCGATGACTCTCTCGGTCAGTGCCTTTTTCTGCCGCGCCGCAATCGTGTCGCGGGTTTCGATTTCAACCCGTGCGCTGAGAAACATTGCCAAAGCGAAATATACCATCATCGCAAAACCGACCAGTCCGAATGGCGCGGGGGCGTTGATCATCAGATAGGCGCTGAACGGCGGGACCGCGAATAAGGCCAGGGCGATATAGCCAGGGCGATAGGCCGAGCTGGGCAATATGCCGCCAAGGGTGATGCTGCAGACCAGCAAACAACCGATGAACACGGTATATTCCAGCTGGAAATCGGTCTGGTAAATAGCAATTGCGCCCCAGACCATCCCGGTTAAAGCGGAAACAATCATATGCCCGAACAGATAGGAACCATGGTTCTCGCGGGTTATGCCGCCGGGCGCCTTCAGCCTGGCATAGAGAAAGGTAACCACCACCATCGCAGTGCCGCTGGCAAACCAGAGCGTAGCGGTGCCAGGTCCGCTGATGAAATACATGATCGCCGCTGTATAGGTGATCAGAAACTGCACGATCAGACAGGAACCACCAACCCGCTTTTTCAGCATCGCCGCCTGTTCAATTCTCAGTTCGACCAAATCGGCAGCAGGATTTTCGATCAGTTCAGCCAATGGCGCTATCCCGCTTTTGTACCACTATGAAGTCCGGCCCGGTTTTGAGCACATAGAATGCAATCAGCCTCAGCAAGATCGGCAAAGCCGAATAGAAGAACAGGAAGGTCAGCATCGCATTTGGTCCGTCGGCCCCGGTTGTTTCGAAGCCGATATAACCCAGAGCCGGAAATGCCAGACCCATGGGGACGATGAAAGACAGTTTTGAAACGGAGTTTTTGACGGCCAGATACAGGCCGCCGAGGCGGTTGTTACCTTCTTGCTCCTTTTCATACACGATATCCGCCAGCATCGACGTCGGCATGATCGCATCGCTGCCAAATGTGCTGCCGATGATGATGCTCAGGATAATCGCACCGGTAACATCGCCGCGACCCACCAACGGGATCAGAGCGAGGGCAAAAGCGCATAATAAAATTGCTGCCATCCAGGATGTTTTTTTGCTGTAGCGCTTGGATAAATATATCCAGAGCGGCAGGAAAGCCGCCGATGACAATAAGAGGACAGCGAGAAAAAGCCCGACCAGTTCCGCTGCGCCGACAATATGGACAACATAGAGAACCATCAATCCGGCAACCAGCGAATTGGCGGTTTGCACGATGAGGAAACTGACCAGCAGATAGCGGTATCGCCGATCCGAGAGCACCGATTTCAAGGCTTCGACGGGGGTCAGTCGCGGGCTGTCGATAGTTCTCGCCGGGGTCGGCACAAACAGCAGAAACAGCATAAGGCCGATAAAACATAGCGCGATTATTGCGTAAGCGATCACATGCAACGCCTCGCCTATTGAATATCCCATGATGAATGGCAGCGCGGCGGCCACGATTGCCCCGACTACCTGAAATATCGCTTTCGATCCTGCCAGCAATGATCGTTCGTGGACATCGGGCGAAATTTCCAGGCCGATCGACGAATAGGGAACGTCCAGAATCGTGTAGAACAGGAAATAGAGGCCGCTCGCCAGAATCAGATAGGCCGGGCCTATGGTATCCGGCGGGGCGAGGAAAAGATAAACAGCGACGCTGAAACCCAATACGCCCGCTATCATCCAGGGCTTGCGCGGGCCGAAACGGGACCGCGTCTCGTCGCTCCAATGACCGATCAGGGGATCGGTGACGATATCCAATAGCCGGCCCAAAACGAATATCGCCCCGACAAGGCCCAGTCCGAGGCCCATATCAACCGCATAAAAAGTCGGCAAATACATGGCCATGGCCAGTCCGGCCATCGCCAGTGGCGTGGTCAACAGGCCAAAACATGTTAACTGCCAGACATTGAATATGCGGACATTGTCATCGCTGCTACTCATAGGCTGGATATATTCCCCCCTTTCGCTCCGAAGCTTCGCCTGCACGGATTCCTGCAACCGTCTCGGTCATTTACGAGAATGACGCAACCGCCCTTTCGGGTGATTGTGCAGAATGGGATTCGGGATAAGATGGGGTTGTAAGCAGTTGGTGGAACTAGAACTCACACACTGCTTTCTGGCATTCTTATCCACTATTTCGGGATGCCATCTGTTGCCGGGGCCCTAATTTGCGACCCTAGGGCTCCGGCAACTTTAATCAACAGGGCGGCTGGTGCAGAGCCCATATCGCAGCTCGCTCCATCAGCCCCGGCGGCGCAGGGAGCGGATTCCAGCGCATATGCGGAGCTGTGGGTGGCAAAACCCCTGATGATGTGCAATTCATTCAAGCCCCGCGAATAGACGAAGCTTCCGATCGATGGTCCTGTCGAAGGCCCGCTGAATTAGGCTGGTTCGGACTGTTTGAATCGGCTAACGCGCCCGGATGATTGAAAGCGGGTCGCATACGCCGGGGATTGACCCTGCCTGGTTTGAATTGCGGGCGGGTACGGCGATGCGTTGGGAACAGCCGGACAAGGCGCTCGAGGGATTGATCGGCGACTATTTCATATTCGATTCCGAGGGCCCCGAATCCATAGGGGCCTCCGAATGGATGCTGCCGAACTGGCCGACCATCCGCTTGGTTCTGGCCGAGAACCCGATGACCATCGAAGCGCCCGACTGGCGCTGGTCCCCGCTGCCCGAAGCCGGTTTCTACGGCCCTACCAGTCGCATCATGAAGCATATTTCCGATGGCGGCGTGACGGTTGGTGTCAGCATGACACCAGCCGGAGTCGCGCGGCTGTTTGACATCGATTTGTCTCTGTACCGGGACCGGATGGTGCGATTGCAATCCTTGCTGCCTGTAGGATGTGAAGCGCTGGTTGCCGAACTGCGGGCGTCGGACCGGGGACCAGCGGTCAAATCCATTCTCGACCGTTTTTTCCTGGCGCAGATGAAGCTGCCACATCCGGCTGAAGCGCAGATTATCGCGCTCAACCGTCTGTTGCTGGACGAGAATTTTCAGAATGTGAGAGAGCTCTCCCGCGCGCTGGAATTGCCGATCCATAGCCTGGCGCGATTGGCGTGCAAGCGCTTCGGCTACCCGCCAAAGATATTGCTGACCCGGACACGCTTCCTGAGATCACTCATTGCGTTAAAGCAGGCAGGCACCGCCCGTGGCTATAGCGTGATCGATGAGGCCTATACCGATGCGTCCCATTTTCTCCGCGATTCCGAACGTTTTCTGGGCATGACAACGCGTCGGTTTCTCAAGCTCGACACGCCATTTCTCGATGCGATTCTGCGCGCGCGCCAGCTCATCCTCGGCACCGCAACGCCGACCCTTGGTCCCGCCATCTATCGCGAACAGGTCCCGGAGGACTAATCCCGAATTGCGGTGGCGCGGATATTTGCGAGACAAGCCACCCGTGCGGCTCCACCGGGCGACCCGGGAGCGTGTCGCGTTCAGTAGCTCGCACCATCCACTTCGCATACCTGCAGATGCTGCCATTCCTCCGGCCCGAAAATCCGCATGTTCACGCCCATCCGGTCGGGCGGCGCGGTGACCGGGGTCCAGTGGGTGTGCGTGCCGCAGGTCACACAATTCCAGGTGGTGATCATCCGGTCGCCCTGGACATAGGGGTTGAGCGCCTCCGGCTTTGCCTCGATCTGCACATCATCGGGGGGCCAGTAGCCGCCGATCCAGCCAGTCTTGCGGCACAGGGAACAATTGCATCGGCTCACCTGTTCGGGCGGAGCCGGGACCAAAATCCGGACGGCACCGCAATGGCATTGGCCTTTCATCCTCGCCCCCTCAACATTGCCGCTCAACAAAGCCCGTGCGACAACAGTTGCTCGACCCAGCCGGGCACCAGCTCGCCTGCCTTGCCCATCCGGCTTTCGTGGAAATGGAAGCTGCCCTCCGACGGATCGAGATTGATCTCCAGCGTTTGCGCGCCGTGATAGCGGGCGGTCTGGACAAAGCCGGCGGCCGGATAGACAGCGCCCGATGTTCCGATCGACACAAACAGATCGCAGTTGCTCAGCGCCTGCTCGATCCGCTCCATCTGATAGGGCATTTCTCCGAACCAGACTATATCGGGCCGCAGACAACCGGGCTGGTGGCAATGCGGACAGGCGGGAGCCGCTGCCATCACGCCGTCAAACGGCGAGCGGGCATCACAGGCAAGGCACCAGGCGCTGTTCAACTCACCATGCATATGCAGCAGGCGTTTCGACCCGGCGCGGTCGTGCAGATCATCGACATTCTGCGTGACCAGCAGCAGCTCGCCCGCCCATGTCCGGTCGAGCTTCGCCAGCGCCTGATGCGCGGCATTGGGCTGGACAGTCTTAAGCTTGGCCCGCCGCTCGTCATAGAATTTCTGCACCAGATCGGGATCGCGGACAAAGGCCTCGGGCGTGGCGACATCTTCTACCCTATGCCCCTCCCAGAGACCATCGGGCCCGCGAAAGGTTGCGACTCCGCTTTCGGCGCTGATGCCCGCACCGGTGAGGATGACTATGTTCTGGATGGCTTTCATTTATCTACTCTTCGTTGCCCGATCACGATCCGGCCTTTGTCTCTTCAGGCATCGCATAGTCGTCATTGCGAGGAGCGCAAGCGACGCGGCAATCCAGCGACGCGAGCGACGCACTGGATTGCTTTGCTACGCTCGCAATGACGGTATTTTGCATGCCTTTCATCTGCTCCTAATAACCGTTCGCTTCGAGCGAAGTCGAGAAGCATGTGGGGCGCTCGGTCCAGAATTTGGAGTCCCGCGTGTCTCGACTTCGCTCAACACGAACGGCGAGAGGGAAAGTTCCTCCCATGCCGAAGTCGAGAAGCTTTGCACCCTGTTCAAAAAACGTTAGTGATGCGCCCGTCGAACCACGCTTTTCGACGCGAGACATCCTTCGACAAGCTCAGGACGAACGGGAACAGACAGAATGACAGCCATCGGAATTATCGGCAGCAAGGGCCGTATGGGACAGGCACTGGTCGCAGCGATAGAGGAAGCGGGCCACAGCCACGCGGGCGGCGCGGATCAGGGCGATGATGTCGCGGCACTGGTCGCTGCCAGCGATGTACTGGTCGATTTCTCCTCCCCGAAGGCGCTGCAGGCGATGCTGGATGCCTGCGTCGCTGCGAACACACCGATCGTCATCGGCACCACCGGACTGGAAGCCGTGCATCATGCCGCGATCGACGAAGCGGCGACCAAGATCCCGGTGCTGCAGACCGGCAACACCTCGCTCGGCGTCAATATGCTGGCAGCGCTGGTCGAACAGGCCGCGAGCAAGCTTGGCGATGACTGGGATATCGAAATCGTCGAAATGCACCACCGCCACAAGGTCGATGCTCCCAGCGGCACCGCAAAATTGCTTGGCGAAGCGGCGGCACGGGGCCGCGGCATTGATCTGACTGCCCATAGCGAAAGCGGACGGGACGGGATTACCGGCGCACGCGAAAAGGGCGCAATAGGCTTCGCGGCGTTGCGCGGTGGATCGGTTGCCGGCGATCACACCGTCATTTTCGCGAGCGACGAAGAGCGGATCGAGCTGACCCACCGGGCGGAAAACCGGATGATCTTTGCGCACGGCGCGGTAAAGGCGGCTGACTGGCTGGTCGGAAAGGACGTTGGACGATACGGGATGGCTGATATCTTGGACTTGTGATGAAATTCGAGAACAAACTGTCACTATATTGTGACACGTTTTGTCTATCGTGATGATATTGGTAATTTTTATTGACTTTTTCGCTGAACATTGGTCTCCGTAGGCTCAGAAGCATATGATAAAATTGAAATGCAAAGATTCGGAGATTACGAAAATGAAATTTGGTAAAATCGCAGCCTGCATTGCTGCCACTTCCTTGATTGCTGCACCAGCACTGGCTCAATCGCAGCAGAGCGTTGCGAAACCGGTAGCATCGAAAGTCGAACGCGTATCCGCGAAGACCGAAAAAGCTTCGAACCTTGAAGGCAGCGGCGCGCTTCTCGGTATTTTGGCATCAGTTGCTGTAATCGGCGGCTTTTTCCTGATCGCTGAAGTCAGCGACAACGACAACCCTACAAGCCCTTGAGCTTTTGAAAATTGAGATTTTTAAAGCGGGGCTATATGCCCCGCTTTTTTTTGGCCTGTACAATGCAGCGCTAGCGGGATGCGATCATCGCCTGAGCGGCGGATTGATGACAAGATCTCGTCGGGATGAAGGGCTCTGGCCCGGGACGACCGGTTTTCGACCGGCTCAAATGCGTTAAGTCCCGCTGGCACGCATGGCCGCAGTCTCAGGGGCGTCCATCACCGCGCCGACATCGATGGGCGCGTAATCCTCGTCCTCTGTATAACCGGCATATGTATCGTCAACGCCCGGATCGGAACCGAAATTCCGGTCATTCCAGTCCTGCAGTCTTTCCAGCCGAAGCCGCTCGATCTTGCGCGCGGGTTCGGCGGGTATCAGAATGCGCGAGCCCTTTTCATATCTGCCAATTTCATAGCTTCCATCTGTAAATGCGGAGGGTCGGGCCTGAGTTGACTTGATAGCCACATTGCTCGTCTTATACGCATTTTGCCCAAGCGCATAGCGTTCGACCGGGTCCAGAGGGAGCTGCGCAGAAAGCCGGGGATGCATCGATTGTTTGGTGACATGGCCCAACGCCAGTCCCGACATCAGGGCCAGCGACACCCCGATAGCGGTGTAGGAAAAAATCCCTGTAAGTGTCTCTTTTCGACTTCCCATGAGCAAAATACGCGCGGCCGTCTGATCCGTTCCCGCTAGATCGGCAGATTCAGGCGCGCGAACGGCAACCTTGCCGCCAAGCGCCCTTTCGCGCTTGGCCAATATTATTCCGGATCAACTGGGCTTATTGGCGTCACTCGCCCGGAAAAGCTGTTCTACATCCGTAATTGTCGGGCGAAGATGACCTCTTTTGCAATATTTCATCTTCTGTTTACTCCGATGCCATAGAGTTAACTGAAATTTCCTTCGGTTAATAAAGGATGAGGCTTGTTGCTGCTGTTCCAAAACAAAATTCTCGAGATGATCGCTACTGGCGTGTCACTCGATATTACAGCAGAACGATTATGTCACGAGCTTGAGCTATTGTTGCCCGAGGTTGCCTGTTCGGTATTGCGGGTGGAGGATAGCGGATTACTGTATCCGCTTGCCGCGCCGAGCCTACCCGAAAAATTTTCCGGCTTGATCAAGGGTCTCATGATCGGGCCCAATGTCGGCTCTTGCGGCAGCGCGGCCTACCGTCGCGAAGCCGTTGTCGTGACCGATATTGAAAGAGATCCGCGCTGGTCGGCGTTCAAGGAACATGTTCTGCCTTTTGGATTCAAGGCCTGCTGGTCGGTCCCTATCTACAATGCAGAAGGCGCAGTTTTTGGTACCTTCGCTCTATATTTCAAACAGAAGCGAATGCCTCGCGAACGGGAAAAGCAACTGGTTAGTGCCAGCATTCATCTCTGCGCGATCGCGCTGCAGCGGCACGACCGGGTTCTGGAACGCGAGCGGCGGGCTTCGATCGATGCGCTGACAGACTTGCCGAATCGGTCAAGTTTTGACGCGGCACTGAGCCGCCTGTCCTGTGACGAGCCAGGCACCTGGGCACTGATGGTTGTCGATCTCGACAATCTCAAGATGATCAATGACACGTTCGGACATCAAGCCGGTGATGAACTGCTGCAAAACGTCGCACGGCGCATAAAAATGATTGTCCGGCCCGATCATGTATTCCGGCTGGGCGGCGATGAATTTGCCGTGATCCTGCAAGAGACCGGAGCCGTTGCCGACCTGAGGGGTACAGCGTCACGTATTCTCGATGCCATAGGCATTGTCACCAGCTGTTGCGGGCATATGATCCAGCCCCGCGCAACAATTGGGGCGGCAGCGCTGACGCCAGGCGATCATGATGCAGAAACAGTGCACCGGCATGCCGACTTTGCGCTCTATCACGCGAAGGAAACTGGGCGCGGCGGCTTTGTCCGCTACTGGCCCGGCATCGGCACAACGATCAAGGACCGGATCGAGGTGATCCATGACGTCGATATCGCGCTCAGCGAAGGCCGGATCGAGGCTTATTATCAACCGATCGTCCGGCTCGATTCGGGCGAGATTGTCGGCATGGAAGCGCTATGCCGGCTGCGCAAACCGGAAGGCAATATCGTGTCGGCCGGCGCCTTTCACCAGGCCACAACAGACGTGGATGTGGCTGCAAAACTGACCCAGGGCATGTTGGCTCTGGTCGCAGCCGATGTTCGCGCATGGCTGGAAGCCGGGATCCCGTTTCAACATGTCGGGATCAATATTTCTTCTGCCGACTTTCATAGCGGCACACTCTATGACCGCATAAAGGCGGCCTTTGGTCGAGAGAATGTGCCGCTGAAACATGTCGTTCTCGAGGTTACCGAATCGGTCTATCTCGGACAAAATAATCCGGTGGTCGCCCAAGAGATCAAGGCGCTTCGTGCCCATGGCCTGCGCATCGCGCTGGACGATTTTGGCACTGGCTTCGCATCGCTCACCCATTTGCTGACAGTGCCGGTCGACATCATCAAAATCGACAAGTCCTTCGTCAGTCAATTGCAGCTTGGTGACCGCGGCATGGCGATCATCGAAGGCTTGCTCAGCATCGCACGCAAGCTCGGCATCCACGTGATCGCAGAGGGCATTGAGACCGAAGATCAGGCGCATTTGCTTCAGGAAATCGGATGCGAACTGGGTCAGGGATATCTGTTTTCCGCCGCCGTTGCGCGGGAATCAGCGACCGCATTGCTTTTGAAACATGCCCAGCAACACGGGCTCGATAAACGGCAACGGATAAGCGGCCCGCCGCTGCGCTCGAACACCAGCCGGCTGAAACCAAAACATGTGGGCCTGCCGAAAAAAGGCGTGAGGCCAGCATCGAAAGACGCAGACCATGTCACGCCTGCGCTGCGGGCGCTTTAACCGGCAGCAATTCAGCCTGTGCCGGGATGATGATGGCGGGAATTGAGCGGCAGGCGGAGTTAGATTGTTTTCCGTGATTTCCGGGCCTGTGATCGCAGGCTTCTAGGCGTTGGCCAGAGATTCGATCACATGCGACAATTTGTCTCGCACAGCCTCGGCAGCCTGCTTTAGCTGCGGATTATCGATGGCCTGCATCGAGGCGACCGGATTGATTGCGGCGACCTCCACCTTTCCATCGCCCTGTTGCTGGACCACCAGATTGCAGGGCAGCATTGTTCCGACCTTGTCCTCCAGTTGCAGCGCTTCGTGGGCGAGCGCCGGATTGCAGGCGCCGAGTATGGTGTAGGGCCGGAAATCGACGTCGATTTTGGTCTTCAGCGTCTTTTGCACATCGACGCGGGTCAGTATCCCGAAACCCTCGGTCTTGAGCGCCGCTTCGGTGCGCGCGATGGCGTCGTCAAAAGATGTCGCCAATATTGTCGCCATATAATATTTCATTTCATTCCCATTTTCCATTTTCCATTTTCGCGAAATTGCGACAGCCGATACAGTCACTGCCAGGGCTTGATCGCGATTTTCATCACGCCGTCGCGCTGGTTGGCGAACAGGTCATAGGCGGTTTCGATATCATCGAGCGCAAAATGATGGGTCACCAGCTTGCTGGTATCGACGCGGCCCGATCCGACCACTTCCATCAGCCGGCGCATTCGCTCCTTGCCGCCGGGGCAGAGGGTGGAGACGATTTTATTATCTCCCAGACCGGCAGAAAAGGCATCGACCGGCAGGGTCAGATCCTCGGAATAGACGCCGAGCGAGGACAGCGTCCCGCCGGGGCGCAGGGTGCGCAGGGCCCAGTCGAAGGTCCGGGACTTGCCCAGAGCCTCGATCGAGACATCGACGCCGCGGCCGTCGGTAATCCGCATGATCTCGTCAATCGGATCGACCTTGTTGAAATCGATGACATGATCGGCGCCCATGCTGCGCGACATGTCCATCCGCTCCGGAACGGTTTCCACGGTGATGATATTGGTCGCGCCCATCAGCTTGGCGCCGGCCGTGGCGCACAGGCCGATTGGTCCCTGGGCAAAGATGGCGACGCTGTCGCCGATCCTGATCCTGCCGGACTCGGCGCCGCTGAAGCCGGTCGAGAGAATGTCCGGGCACATCAGAACCTGTTCGTCCGTCAGCCCGTCGGGCACGGGAGCGAGATTGGCCATGGCATCGGGCACGCGCAGATACTCGGCCTGCGCGCCATCGATCGTATTGCCGAAGCGCCAGCCGCCCATCGCTTTCCAGCCATGGCCGTGATGGCCACCGCATTGCGAATGAAAACCGCACATTGATGCATTGGATGTGCCGGTCGGCGTGATTGCACCGGCGATAACCCGCTGCCCTTCGGAAAAGCCCTCCACCGCAGAGCCGAGCTTTTCGATGATGCCGACCGGCTCGTGACCGATCGTCAGGCCGCTTGCCACCGGATATTCGCCCTTGAGAATATGGACATCGGTGCCGCAGATGGTGGTGGTGGTAATCCGGATCAGCGCGTCGAGCGGACCGATGTCGGGAATCGGTTTCTCGCCGAGGATGATCTTGCCGGGCTCGATGAAAATGGCGGCTTTCATGTGGTTTTCCATTGGGGGACTCCATCTTGATCCTGATATGGGGAGCCAAATGTAGGACCAGCCAGTGACGCAGTCTCTACGCAATTGCGCGTAGTTCCGGGGTTCAGTTCGGCGCAATTTGCACTATTGCGCCCGGCCTCGACTGCAAGTTTTTCTACCTGGCCCGATGCTATCTAAACAGGTCGGCCAACCATTTGTCGACGATTGCCGTCGCCGGATAATCCGGGTTGCCAAGCGACCGGTTGATTTCTGCATGCCCTTTCAATCCCTTGCCCTCTACCGCATTGATCTGAACCGCAGTTCCTGCCGCACGAAGCTGTTCAGCAAGCGCTTTCGATTGCCTTGTCCCGTCTGCGCGCTCGATATGCAGGATCAGGAATGACCGCGCATTGGGTGCGGCAGCATGTGCCGTGGGTGATAGTGCCCACTGCCGGGCAGGATCGGTGCCAAATGCCTGGCTATAGGTTTTCTGCATGAATCTGTTGCCATCGACCATTTGCAGGGGAACATCATATGCGGCGCCATCCAGCGGAATAACGCCTGCCAGACCGCTGGGCTCGAGACCGACCGCGCGCAAATATTGCGGATCAGTGCCCACCAGAGCCGCAAGATGTGCGCCTGCACTATGTCCCATCAACACGACACGCCGCGGGTCAAAGCCCAGCACGGCCGCCCTGCCAACAAGATATTCTATCGATTTCGCAACATCGGCTGCTGCTTGCTCGACCGTTGCGTCAGGAACGAGACGGTAATTGATGGTAGCAAATGCATAGCCATTTTCCGGATAATGTTTTGGTTTGTATCTGCCGGTCGCATTCGACAGGTCGCCACGCTTCCACCCGCCGCCATGCACGAATATGATCAAGGGCGAATGTTCGCCTTTCACTTTGGCAGGGTAGAAGACCAGCCGCTGCAGAGGGTCGGGCCCATAAGCATATTCGGTGCCACCGCTGACGCGCTGGTCTCCGCTTGCCCGCTGGCCGCCGTTCTGGCGTTGGCCGACGCGCGGATTGTCGCGCAAGGCGCCAACACGTTCGCGCAGGGCAGTGCGGCATGGCGCGGACAATTGGTCCGCTTTGTCGATGATACAGGCGCGCCGGTTGCTGCGGTCCGCGCCGCATAATTTCACCACTTCGCGGCGGCATTCCGGCGAGAAGCTGGTCTGGGCATGGAGTAGCGGACTCGCTGCAACGACTCCGACCACGGCTATCAGGATGGTTTTTCGCATCAGCTTGCCTTTCAATATGGCAGGTTCCGGTCGAGGCGCGTTGCACCGGGGGCATTCCGCTTTGGAATAGGCTTCCGAGCCTTTGCGATCAAAAAAATAAATGTCGCAAATTGTAACTCTACCAGCCGACTTGTTGTGGTTATTCCGGACCACAGCAAGCCCGAAGCCAGACGCAGCAAGGGTGATTTTCACTTCTGATATTCGGAGCATATCGGATTGACTCTGCTTCGCCCATGACCGGACCGGCTTGCCAAGCTCCCGCACAGGCAATAGGCCAGCCCAATGGATTTTGATGACCAGTTGCAACGCTATTTCGGCACCGCCGACCTTTCCGCGATCCAGCCGGAGGCGATGAATGCGGGGATTGAGCATATGCGCGTCGACTTCGGCCTGGAGAAGGACCGCGGGCGGCGCTTTGCCCTGTGGGCGGTGCTCTATATGCTCGGCACCCATCTCGATCTGGACAAGGCCTTCGCGGATGAGACCGACCGCAATTCGGCGCGGGATTTCATGGATATGATGGACCGGGTCCAGGGCGACTGACTGGCATGAAAAAAGCCGATATCTTCGAATTCTATTCCCGCCTTGCCGCCGACAATCCGTCGCCGGAGACCGAGCTGAATTACGGCAACACCTATCAGCTGGTCGTCGCGGTGGCTTTGTCGGCGCAGTCGACCGATATCGGCGTCAACAAGGCGACGCGGCGGCTGTTCGCCGAGGTCACGACGCCGCAGCAGATGGTCGATCTCGGGCTCGAAGGCCTGAAGGAGCATATCAAGACCATCGGCCTCTATAATACCAAGGCGAAGAACGTGATTGCCCTGTCGGAAATGCTGATCGCCGATTATGGCGGCGAGGTTCCGGCCGATCGCGACGAACTGGTCAAGCTGCCCGGGGTCGGGCGCAAGACCGCCAATGTCGTGATGAACTGTGCCTTTGGCGCCGAGACCTTTGCGGTCGACACGCATATTTTCCGGGTCGGCAACCGCACCGGTCTGGCGCCGGGCAAGACGGTGCTGGCAGTGGAGAAAAAGCTCGAGAAGCAGACCCCCGCCCCGTTCCGCGTCCACGCCCATCACTGGCTGATCCTGCACGGCCGCTATATCTGCAAGGCGCGCAAGCCCGAATGCTGGCGCTGTCCGGTCGCCGATCTGTGCCGCTACAGGAAGAAGACGCCGGCGCCCTAGATACGCAATATTCCGTATAACCGGCCTCAAATTTTTGAGACATAGGATGCCAGTTAGATATTCACATCGTCAGATATTTCACGGAGAAAACCAATGCGCATCCTTGCCCCGATCATGATCACTGCCTTGCTTGCCACGAGTGGTTGCGCTGCGACCGGTACCGGCATGGCCGGCAAGTCATCTGCCGATGAAAATTATGTGATCAAGAAAATCGGCGAACCGAAAAGCTGCATCATGCGCAGGCAAATTCGTTCGACCGATGTGATCGACGACCAGACGATTGACTTCAAGATGATCAACGGTGATATCTATCGCAACAACCTGCCCAATAAATGCAGTGGTCTTGGCTTTGAAGAAGCCTTTTCCTACAAGACCTCAACCAGTCAGCTGTGCAACGTCGACATCATTCACGTGCTCGACCAGACTTCCGGAAGGATCGAACCCGGCATGGCATGCGGTCTCGGCAAATTCCAGAAGATCGAGAAAATCCGCAAGGATAAAAGCGGAGAATGAAGCGCGGGCCGGAGCTGTTTTCCGGGTGCTGAATAATCTATTGGCAAAGCGGCAAATCCGCTGCTAGATGCGCACCCGGCGATACACGCCCCGGCACCCGTAGCTCAGCTGGATAGAGCGCTGCCCTCCGAAGGCAGAGGTCACTGGTTCGAATCCAGTCGGGTGCACCAGTTTCAAATTTCCGATGGCAGGCAAGGCGCGGTTCGCGGTTTCGGGAACAGGCCCTAGTCCTTGTCCGCTGCGATTCCCTTCGCCAATATGCCATTGGCGATGTCGGCAATCTGGACCGCCGACTTCTCTTCGCTCCAGATCCCGTAGCGCATGCCGAGAAAGACGTTCATGCCCATGATCGCCCAGGCATGGGCTTCTTCCAGTCCGCCGCGAAAATCGCCGGCGGCGGTGCCTTCCTGCAGGCGCTCGTAGATTCGCGAGGCCGTTTCTTCATAATGCGAGCGATAGCTTTGCGGATCGACAAATTCGGATTCGTCGATGATCCGGTAGATTTCCTTATGCTCGCGGGCAAACGTCATGAACGCCTCGAGCGCCTGCTTTTCCCGTTCCAGCGCATCCTGCCACTCGGTCATCGCGCCCGCGGCATGGCTCTTGACCCGCGCGCTCATGTCCTTGACCAGTGCGCTGAACAATTCGTCCTTGGAATCGAAATAGGTATAGAAACTGCCGAGCGCGGTTCCTGCGCGCTGGGTGATCCCGGTGATCGAGGCTTCGTGGAAACCCTTCTCGCCAAATTCCAGCGCCGCCGCGTCGAGCAATTTGCGCTTGGTCTTCAGCCCGCGAGCGGTGCGCGGCTGTTTGTCTTTAGACTCAGTATGTTCGGTATATTCAGTGGCCATAATGTCACGGCTAACCGCATTTGAGTGGATAAGCAAATTTCTAAGTTGAATTTTGATTCATGTTTCAATATAGCGCCCTTCACGACCCGGAAATGCCGGGCACAGATTCAAGGAGGATGCTTTCATGAAATTCCAGCACACCGTCAGCTATGCAGCGATCATCACCGGACTTGCAGGCGGCCTTGTCGCTCCTGCCAGCCTCCATGCCCAGACCAGCGAGTCGGCGGATCAGGGCTCTGATGAAGGCTTTATCGTCGTCACCGCCCGCCGCCGCGAAGAACGGCAAATCGACGTTCCGATCGCGATCACCTCTTTCTCGGCGGAAAAACTGGAACAGCAGGGCGCGATCGATATTACCGATATCGGTCAGACCACGCCGAACACGACATTGGAAGCCTCCCGCGGCACAAACTCGACCCTCTCCGCCTTCATCCGCGGTATCGGTCAGCAGGATCCGGTATCGGGTTTCGAGCAAGGCGTCGGCATCTATCTCGACGATGTCTATCTCAACCGCCCGCAGGCCGCCGTGCTGGATATCTATGATGTCGAACGCATCGAAGTGCTGCGCGGTCCGCAGGGCACGCTCTATGGCCGCAACACGATCGGCGGCGCCGTCAAATATGTGACCAAGGCGCTGCCGCGGGACCCTTCGTTCAAGGCGCGGGTGACTTATGGCACTTACGATCAGGCCGAGGCGGTGGTAACCGCCAGCATGCCGATTTCAGACCTTATCCGGGTCGGCGCATCAGGTGCGCGCCTGTCGCGCGGCGGCTTTGGCGACAATCTGACCACGGGTCTTGAAAATTACAACAAGGATATCTGGGCCGGTCGCGGCACCCTCGAAATAGGCGGCCATGGCGAGCCCGTGTTGATCCGGATTTCCGGCGACTATACCAAGGACGAAAGCAACCCGCGCGGCGGCCATCGTCTCATTCCGGGCGCTGTGTCCGGCGCGCCGGTCCTCGACGATGTATTTGACACGCGCGGCGGGCTCAACGATCCGATACAGGATATCGAGGCTTATGGCCTGGCGATGAATATCTCCGCCAATCTCAGCGACAGCGTGACCTTCCGGTCGATCAGCGCCTGGCGCAAGGACAATACCGCCACGCCAATCGATTTTGACGCGCTGCCGGCGGTCGACCTCGACGTGCCCGGTCTCTATCTGAACGAGCAGATCAGCCAGGAATTCCAGCTGCTCTACGAAGGCGACAAGCTCAACGGCCTGGTCGGCTTCTATTATCTCGACGCAACGGCGGATACGTTGTTCGATGTCCGGCTGTTCACAACGGTGCCGGGCCTCACCGCCTTTACCGAAGCCGATGTCGATACCGAAACCTACGCGGTTTTCGCCGATTTCACCTATGACTTTACGGAGCAATTCAGCCTCTCGCTTGGTGGCCGTTATACCTGGGACGAGCGCACGGCGAGCATCCTGCGGCAGACTTATGTCGGCGGTGGATCGCCGACCTTTGGCGGCGCGGGCATTGCGGCGGGCGCACCCGGCACCGACTTCCAGGGCAGCGCAAATTTCAAGAAATTTACCCCGCGTGCCTCGCTCAGCTTTAAGCCGACGCCGGACCACAATATCTACGCCAGCTTCTCGCAGGGCTTCAAGGGCGGCGGCTTTGACCCGCGTGGGGTTGGCATCAATGCGCCGACCAGCAATGCCACCGGTGGCCCCAGCGATGCCGAAATCGCGGACTACCTAAGCTTCCAGCCGGAATCGGTCGACAGCTATGAAGTGGGCTACAAGGGCAGTCTGCTGGACGGTGCGCTCAATATCGCGCTGGCTGGTTTCTACAGCGACTATAAGGACGTGCAGATCCCGGGATCGGTGGCCTGTACCGTATCCGGCCAACCTTCCTTCTGCGGCGTGATTAACAACGCCGGCAAGGCGACGCTGAAGGGCGTCGAGCTCGAGGCGAGCGCGCGGCTGGGCCAGGATATGCTTGCCAGTGGTGACCGGGTGATGCTGTCGGGTTCGATGGGCTATATCGACGCGAAATATGACGAATATATCACCAATATCAATGATCCCGTGACCAACCTTCCGGTACCGACGGAGGTGTCCGAGTTCCGTTCGGTCCAGAACACGCCAGAATGGACCGCCAGTGGAACATTTTCTTATTCCACCCCGGTCGGAGAAGGCGATATCTATCTCGGAACCACCCTGTCCTATCGCAGCAAGACCAACCAGTTCGAGATTGCTAATCCCTATATCGATCAGAAGGGCTTTGCCTTGTGGGATGCCAATCTGGTCTACAACGCCCCGGACAAGCGCTGGAGCATTGGCCTGCACGGCAAGAACCTGACCAACAAGCGCTACAAGACATCGGGCTATACCTTCGTGGCAGCGGATGCGAGGACCGGCGATCTCGTGCTTGGCGCCAACGGCCAGCCGATCCCGACGCTCGGCCCCGAAGGCACGCTGACCGGATTTTACGGTAATCCACGCCAGGTCTTTGTCACCGCCGGGGTGAAATTCTGAACGACATCTAGGCAAACGTGATGAAATATGCCGATCATGTCTATCGCAGCGCAGACGACCGGCTGGATCTCTATGCCCGCATCTATGACGGGGAAGGTCCGCCGCTGCTGCTGATGCACGGACTTACCCGGAACAGCGGCGATTTCGAGGCACTGGCCGGACATCTGGCCGGCAAATATCAACTGATCGTCCCCGACCAGCGTGGTCGCGGACGGTCAGGTTACGACCCGGACCCGCAGAATTACACGCCCGCCGTCTATGTCGAGGACATGTTCGCGCTGATTGACGGGCTGCAGCTCGGGACGATGGGCCTGATCGGCACGTCGATGGGCGGACTGATGGCGATGATGATGGCGGCGATGCAGCCCGAACGGTTCGACAGCCTGATATTGAACGATATCGGGCCAGCGGTCGAAGCCACTGGTCTGGCGCGGATACAAAGCTATGTCGGCCAGCCAGCGGTGTTTGACAGCTGGCAGCAAGCCGCCGATCATTGCCGAACGGTCCAGAGCGACAATATGATCGACTATGGCGCGCAGGACTGGATGATCTTTGCGCGGCACACCTGCGAAGAAAGACCCGACGGCAAAATCCGCTTTGCCTATGATCCGGCGATTTCCGATGGCCTGTCGGGCAGCGAGCAGACCGTCATTCCGCCTGACCTCTGGCCGATATGGGACACGCTGTCCGCCCTGCCCGTGCTGGTCATTCGCGGCGCGTTGTCAGATATACTTTCCCCCGCTACCGTTGCCGAGATGGAACGCCGGCATCCCGATCATTTCAGCGCCGTGGATATTGAACATCGCGGTCACACCCCGATGCTGGACGAACCCGATGCGCTGGCAGCGATTGACCGCTTCTACGCGGAACCTAAAATGTAATGGCGGAGCAGCAAAGCATGAAAAGCCGGACGACTTCGCCCAATATCGCGCTCGGCATGTTGCTGCTCGTCTATATTTTCAATTTCGTCGACCGCCAGATACTGGCGATCCTCGCGGGGCCAATCCAGGCCGACCTCGGCCTCAGCGATACCCAGATGGGGCTGCTCGGCGGCGTGGCTTTCGCCCTGCTCTATTCGACTCTCGCCGTGCCGCTGGCATGGGTGGCGGACAAGACCAACCGCAGCTGGGTGATTACCATTTCGCTGGTAATATGGAGCGGCTTCACCGCCATCTCCGGCCTCGCGCAGGGCTTCTGGTCGATATTTCTGGCGAGACTGGGCGTCGGCATCGGCGAAGCCGGCGGCGTTGCGCCTTCCTATGCCGTGATATCCGACCATTTCCCGAGCGAGAAACGCGCGCGGGCGCTGGCGATCTATTCGCTCGGCATCCCCCTCGGATCGGCCACCGGAGTGGTCGCAGGCGGTTATATTGCCGCCACCGTCGACTGGCGTCTCGCCTTTTTTGTCGTCGGGCTATTGGGCATATTGATTGCTCCCTTCTTCAAATATTTCGTGCGCGACAAGGTCAAGGTGCAGGCCCCGGCCGATCAGACAGTGGCCCCTTACAGCTTCAAGGGAACCGTCGTTCTGCTGGCAAAGAAGAAGGCCTTCTGGTTTCTCGCCTTCGGCGCGGCCTCCAGCTCGATGCTCGGCTATGGCATTGCCTTCTGGCTGCCCAGCCTGTTGCAGCGCAGCTTTGGCCTGAGCCTGATCGAAACCTCTTTATTCTTTGGCGCGATATTGCTGATCGGCGGCGTCGCCGGCGTGCTCGGCGGCGGCATGATCGGCGACTGGCTGGGCAAAAGAGACAAGGCGGCCTACGGACTGGTTCCGGCTGTGGCCTTCCTGCTGGCGGTGCCGCTGTTCGCCGCCGGGATCATGAGCGGCTCGGCAACCATTGCCTTCATCCTTTTCCTGATCCCGCAGGCGCTGGCCTATTTCTGGCTCGGACCGGTCCTGTCAGCCGTGCAGCATCTGGTGCCGGCGGACGCACGCGCGACCGCTTCCGCCTTGTTCCTGCTGATCAACAATCTGATCGGTATCGGCGGCGGGATATTCTTTCTCGGGGCCCTGTCCGACAGCCTGACACCGATCTACGGCGAAGACGGGTTGCGCTATTCGATGCTCTATTCGCTGACCTTCTATGTCATTGCCGCCGTGCTGATGGCGCTCGCCGCCAGGCCGTTGCGCAGCGAATGGATAGAGGAAGGCTGATCGGCTTGCCTGAAGCGCTGGCCGGATATTAATCGGGCCGCGCATGCAGACTGGTTGCAAGTGCCCTGCTCAATCATTCTCGCGCGTGGTCAATTCCTTCTTGAATTGATGCAACATCGCCGAACTCTGCATCGAAGCAGATACATCGGCCGGAGAATTGTAAAGCGAGCTCAGCAAAATCAGATCCATTTCGCTGACCGAAGCTGGCGCCGCTTCGTTCACGCCCGCATCATCGAACAGCGCCAATATCGAGTAATTCGGCACAGGCTCGTTTCCGCTATCTCTGGCGTCAATATAGGATCGCATTGCCGCATAGTCGGCAATCTGGGTCGTCGTCAGGTCGACCAGTGCATCTTTTTCGAGCAGCAGGAAGGAGTGGGTCATCGACTGCGTAACGCTTCGCTTGATCCTGGATTTCACGTGTGAAATCAGGGTCGCAACTTCGGTCTTTGCCATTTCATCACTCGGCAGAACATCGGTTTCATCGGAATTTTGCAGCGCGCCGGTTTCAGCAGCGCCTTCCTGTATCCGCTTCCAGGAATAGGCCGGACCACCGCTTTCGGCGATCCGTGCTCTTTCCGGCAGCGAAAGATTTCCGAACACGCGCGATTTTTTCTTGCGCAGCAATGATATGGCTTCGTTACCGTCCGCGACCACCATCACAAAAACATTGGGACTGCAGCCTTCTGCGGCCACTTTCATATCCGCTGCCAGCGCAACGCCGCGCATGCGCTTTTCGACTTGCTCGATATTGGCTTCTGACAACCCAACGACTTTTGGACAGACCGGATTGGCAAAGCGGGCATATTGGCCCTGATGTCTGCCGCCCTTGGGCGTCGCGATAGCAGTCTCAATGAAATCGGCTATGGCAGCCTTCGTTGTTTTTGTGCCGGTCACAATGATATCGTCGTCGGATGAAGGCGGGTCGGTCAGCGTTGCCAAAGAGGAAGCCGGCAAGAACAAGAGGCCCGAGATTGCCGCGCCCATGGTCATCAGAACATATTGCTTCATCTTCATCGCTGGCTCCTGTTTCGCTGATAAATTTACACAAGGAAGAAAATATGTAAATAAAACTTATGATTTCTTCAGAATCAGTCGATTCAATCCATAATATTATTCCTGCTTCTAGCCATCCGCTGGCACAGCATAGAAGTCACGACAGGAATTCAACTTTCCCTCTACCAGCTTATACAGGGCAAGACGTTCGCTATTGCCATCCGGGCGCTTCCATAGCCTGCCCAACCAGGCGACATGTTCGTCGCCGGTAATATCGAGCACTTCAAAATGCATCGTCTTGTCGGACGGTTTTTTGGTCAAATGTTCGAGCAGCCGGGCAATTGCTTCAATGCCCTCTATCTGGCCGATCGCCGAATTTGCCGGAATTGCTCAATCAGCTCAATTACCAGTACCCATTCTACGCCTCAATCGCTCATGATCGCATTATGTTTCAGCGTCTGCTTTTCCAGAGCCGCCTCAAACGCTTTCTCCAGCTTAGCCATCATCGCCGGAAAACCCTCCCGGTCGATAAAGGCTAGCGGGTCACCCGCTTTCTGGCGTGCGCGCTTGTCCGCCATTCCGGAAAATTCGGGATGGTTGGCGAGGAAAATATCGGGATTCCAGTCTCTGGTCATCGCGAAAGTCTTGCGATAATCCGTAACAATTCCTTCATATTGCGGCGGTCCGACCAGCCGATTGGCGGCCACCGTCGCGGAACAGAAAAGCAGCGCCTGATATGTTTTGCCATCCTGCACTACCGGCATGGTCCAGGAGGTGCAGCCGCGGCTGTGTCCCGGCGTGATATGCGCGGTGAGTGTGACATTGCCCAGCTTCAGCTGTTCGTCGTCGGCGATGATCCGGTCGACCTTGACCGGCGGCGCGTTCATTGCGCTGTCATCCTCGGACCCGAGATAGAAACCGCCTTCGAGCGCTGAGCGGTCGCCTTCGCTCGCGATCAGTTTCGCGCCGGTCAGTTGCTTCAGCTCGGCCAGACCGCCGCTATGATCGAGATGGGCGTGGCTGTTGAGCAGGATTTTCACACCCGTTGGATCAAAGCCCAATTTGCGGATCGCGTCGGCAACATATTGCCCCTCGCCCGGCATGCCGCCATCAATCACGATATGGCCGGCATCGGTCGGGATGAAATACATGCCAAGCCCTTCGGTTCCGACAAAATATATGCCCGCCTTGCCGGAGCCAATAACCCGATAAGGCTCGACCGCGGTATACCAGCTGGGAAAATTTTTTCGAAAGTCGAATTCCGCCGGTATCTCGTCATCCACCATATTGGAGATCGTATCCAGCGTGTCGGTGCCCGAGCTGCCAGTGTCGGCAGGAGCATCCGCCATATCCTGAGCCACCGGGGCGCAAGCCACCAGCGCTCCCGCCATAAGTCCCGAAATCCAGCGCATATCTTTCTCCTCCGATACTTGTCCTGCTAATGCGCAGGAGCCGAATCCGCAATGTCCACGCTATCGTTTGCAAGACAGGATCAAAGCAATTCGCGATGGCGGAAAAAACGACAGTCGTTCTTCGCCAAAATGCTCCGCACATGACTATCCGCCGCTAGGCCCGGCCGTTCACGTCCTTGACCCAGGGGCCATAGGGTGAGTTGCCGAGCATCGCGACCTGGGTCTGGGCGCTGACCTGATTGATCCCGAGTTGCGGCTTCGCACCGGGATGGACGGGAAGCCGCAGCGGTCTCTTGCCGGGTGTCCTGGCTATCACTTCGGCGATCGCGCGCGGCACGTCCATCGGATCGGTCGAGCCGCCACCATTGCGCAGCGCGCCGTCGACCAACGCCTGATAGGCAGCCTTGCGCTCGTCATTGGCGCGCTCCAGCATCGACGCGGTATATATATTGCCATTTTCCCAGATCTTGGTCGGGAAGCCGCCGGGCTGGACGATGGTGACATCAACGCCGTGCGGAACCAGTTCATAGGCCATTTGCTCGCTCATCGATTCCACCGCGAATTTGGTCGAGCTGTAGAGCCCCATGCCCGGAATCATCACCCGGCCGAGCTGCGACGAGACATTGACGATCAGGCCGGATTTCTGCGCCCGCATTTTCGGCAGAGCCGCGCGGGCCACCCGCTGGTAGCCCATGACATTGGTGTCGAACAGCAGCTGCATCGTCTCGAGATCCTGCAGCTCCACCGGAGCGCCGGTCCCGATCCCGGCATTATTGATGACCACATCAAGCGCTCCGCCGTTGAGCCGTTCGGCTTCGGCAACCGCTCTGGTCACCGATTCATCCGACAGCACATCCAGTTCGAGGATCGTAATATCCAGTTTCTTGTCCTTGGCAGCCTCGGCCAACGCATCCCCTTCGGCGCGCGGCAGGTTGCGCATGGTGGCAAATATCCTCGCGCCCAGTTCGGCATAATATATTGCGCCGAGATTACCGAAGCCCGAGGAACAGCCGGTAATCAGGATCGACTTGCCAGACAGATGCGGCTTGCCATCGGCGGCTGCGGCGGTTGCGGGGCTGGAGGACAGGACCATGCCGGTTGCGGCTGTTGCAGCCAGCAACTGGCGGCGGTTGAGGGATGGCATGTTGTTTTTTTCTGGCATCGAAGGACTCCTAATTTTCGTTATCGCTGCTACACTAGCATAAAATCCGTTCCGGAGAGAGCGGGATGAAGGGGGAGCAGCATGCGCATATCAAAAGCCAGTGAAGCGGTGGGCGCGATTGTCGACGATGTCGATGTCACCAGCCTGAGCGAACAAGAGTTTTCTGACATCCGTCGCGCTTTTCTCGACCACGGCACATTATTCTTTCGCGACCAACAGCTCAGCCCCGACGACCATATCGCCTTTGCCGGGCGCTGGGGCGCAATCGACCTCAACCGCTTTTTCAAGCGGCGCGAGGGCTATCCGGAAATTGCCGAAGTGCTCAAGGAACCGGACCAGCAGCTCAATATCGGCGGCGGCTGGCATACCGACCACAGCTATGACGAAGCGCCCGCGATGGGATCGATCCTCTATGCGCTGGAAATCCCGCCGAGTGGCGGCGATACATTGTTCGCCGGCATGGCGGCGGCTTATGAAGCGCTCGACCCGGCGATGAAAGAACGGATCAGCAATCTGAAGGCGCGGCACGGGAATGCGCATGTTTTCGGCGAGGAGAGCGCCTATCGTAAGGCAATCGGTGACCGTTATACCAATGCCGATCAGGCGGGTCAGACAGCCGTTCATCCGGTGGTGCTGGCCCATCCCGAAACCGGGTTGAAGGGGCTCTATGTCAATCCGGGCTTCACGCTGGAGATTGTCGATATCGATCCGGAAGAGAGCCAGACGCTGCTCCAGCAACTATATGATCATATCATGCAGGACCGCTTCCACTATCGTCACCAGTGGCGCGAAGGCGATCTGGCGATGTGGGACAATCGGTCGACCTGGCATTATGCGATGAACGACTATCAGGGACACCGGCGCTACCTGAACCGGATTACGATCGAAGGCGTCGCTCTCGCATAGCCTGTCCTTCGGGGGTCAGACCGCGAAGCCGAGAGCGAGAAAGGCTATTGTTCCCAATGCCAGAGAGACAAGGGTTTTGCGGCGATAGGGCTTTGCCAATAGTCCGACGAACAAACCACCGACGATGACCAGAAACAGGGCGATTCCCGCGATCAGCTGGTAAGTTTTGAAGAGCGCGGGGCCGTGGCCCTTGTGCAATTCCATCATCGCATATTGGAATCCCGGCTTGTGCAGGGAAGCTTCGAAGCCGTCAGGTGTCTGGTTGATCCGCGCAAAGGTACGGGAGGTCGGCCGGGTGGTCATCTTGCCCCCGCGGCTGCGCACGCTTTCGATATCCAGATGGATATTCTGCGCGGCGAGAATAGTGCCGATATCCTGTTTCAGGGTGGGACTGTCCGGATTGATCTGCGTATCCGCCGGCAATACGATCGGGATATCCTCGATCGCCGGATCGACGCCGGCCAGCTTGAGCGCGCCGGTGATGCCGACCATCAGGAAGGACGGGGCCAGAAAGGCGGCAAGAAACAGATGAACCAATATCAGCAGGTTCCTGGTTTTGACTTTATTCACGCAAATTTTCCTTAACGCTTGAACCGACTGGTAAATTTGGTGAAGCCAAGATGCAGTTTCTGCCGGTCCGACCGACCGATCATTTCGCCGAGCAGGCCATGGAAATGATCGGGTTCGCGCTGTATCGCTGCCGTGGTGAGATCCAGCATCAGCATCTCGTCATAGCTTGTCTGCTGGCAACAGGGGCGGTGCACGGCCATCGCTTCGGGCCAGCAATCGCTCATCAGTTCGATGATATGGACAAAATGGCGAGCGGCGATTTCATCCCCCAATTGCCTGACCAGATAGGGTTTCGGATCCTGGCGTTTTCTCCACGCCAAAACGGCAATCCGCATAGCCACAACTATCCGCATCTGCGCAGGCGGCAAGGCCGAAATCTTGGGGGTCGCGGCCAGCGATTGCGCAAATGCGGATATCGGCTCCGCCATCAATATTCTGCTGATGCCGGAGCTGTCTGGGCAGCGGTTTGAACGGGTCGCTTGCTCGTGGCGTCCCGTATCAGCAACCGCGCTTCGTCGACCGCAGCAGTCTCGGTCAACTTGCCATCGGAAATTTCCGTGCCCATGGTCAACAGACGCCCGCTGATCACGGTTCCGGTTTGCGCCTCTTCCTCGACGGTCACGCCGCCATTGGCAGCGATTGCAGCATCCCATTCGGCCCGCACCTGTTCCCAGTAGCTACTGGTTTTCGTCCAATAGTCGTCGGCGGCGCTGACACTATAGCCGCCGAATTTTGTGTAGGTGTTGAGCACCGATTCCTGGACATAAGGCACGGCCTTTCCCTCGACCGTCTTCATCTTGGTGTTATCCTGCCAATGGATCCAGCCGCCGGGCATCGGCTGGTGCCGGTTGATCGCCTGATAATGGTCATAGACGGGATCGCGAACCGCATCGCGGCGGGCCAGTGGCCGGGCGGTCCAGTCGCTGGTCCAGCTGCGGATGCCGTTGACCGTCTGCCATTTGCCGACACCGCCGTAACGGGGGCTGTCGTCGACCTGCCAGACGGTTTGCGACCAGCGGCCCTGCCTTTCTGATGCCTCGACATCCCTGTTCACCCATTTGCCGGGTCCGGCATAGACCAGCACTTTTGCCGGTTCATAGACCCAGTCCTGACGCCAGTGTTTGATGATGAAGGTTTCGCCTTCATGTTCCGCGACCAGCAGATGCTGCAGGATGATCTCCCTGCCCGTATCCTTGATGACCCGAACGCTTTCATGACCGCCGGAGATCTTGGCCTCGATCGGTTCGTAATCGGCCCGCCATGACGTCGTTTCCCTCATGTCGAACCGGACCTTATAGTCCCCGGCCATCGCCAATATGTCGGCGCGATCCTGTTCGAAGGACGCCTGCGCAGCGGTTGCCGCAAGCTGCGGCTGGTCCCCAGCGGCCAGCGCCGGTGATGTCGCCATTGCCAGAGCGAACAGAGCCGCCCCCAGTCGCGTTGTCAGTTTCATCTTCATGTTAGTTTCTCCCCCAAGGATTAGAATGACAGGCTGATCGAGACACTGGCGTTGCGGCCCGGCTGGGTGAATGCGTCGAGGATGCTGGACGTCGCCGCCAGTCCCCTAACGTCGCTCCACAGCGCATATTTCTGGTCGGTGATATTGAATATGCCCGCCCGGATCTTCGCATTTTCGCTGATCCGGACAAAGGCGGTCGCATCGAGGATCGCTGATTCTTCCGGACGAAAACAGGTGGCGGAACAGACGCCGACGGTCTCGTTGAATTCCTTCTGGGCATTATAGCTCAGGATCAGTTCGCCACCGAATGCTCCTGTCGGCTCGCGATAGCCGAGACCCAGAATCGCGTTGATCGGATCGATCGTCGACAGCGATGCTGGCCGGCTGTTGGGCGATTTTACCGTGCCGTCGGCGAAGGCGATGGCAAAGCGGGCGCGGAAACCATTGTCGGCTTCGTAGCTGGCCTTGGCTTCGACGCCCTTGACGGTCACATTATCGAGATTGACGAACTGGTACAGGGCAGGATCACTGGGCGTGAAACTGCCGGAAACCTGTTCCTGACTGATAAAGTCGGAATAGTCGGCGGTAAAGGCGGTCAGCGATAGGCTGACAGCATCGGTGGCGTAGCGAATGCCTGCCTCGAAACTGTCGCTGGTTTCCGGGCCAAGGTCCGGATTGGCCAGCGATGAATAGCCAAAGGCGAGATTCTCGAAGAAATTATTGACCTGGCTCGGTGTCGGTGCCCGGAAGCCACGCGCATAATTGCCGAACAGGCGGACATCGCCCAGCTTGAGCACAGCGCCCAGCTTGGGGGATAATTGCGAACCGTCCTGACTGCTCGGCGTGAAACTCGGCAGCAGTGGGTCGATGGTCGGGTTCAGATCATAGAAATCGTAACGAATGGCAGGATAGAGAGTGAACATGCCGTCTGCGAATTCTATCGCGTCGCCGAGATAGAAACCGCCCAGGGTGAAGTCGGTCTTCGGAAAAGCACGGGTCGGGAAGACTTCTCCGAAGGGCGGCTCGGTACCATCGCGCAGACCGGCTTGCTCGGTCTTGCTGATGTCGCCACCGAAGGTCAGCGTGTGCCTGACCGAGCCGGTTGCAAAGCTGGACCGGAAGTCGGCGACCGCGCCGATGACCTCATTGTCGAACGTGTTCAGCCGTTCCCGGTCCGGGCGAGGAGTGGCCGAGGTTGGCGTCCGCTCTTCCAGGGCAAATTGCCGATCCTGTCCATCCTGCCAATATGCGGCGAGATGGGCATAATCGATAAAACCGGAGCCTTCTTCGCCCGCATCATAGGTATAATCGAGCGATACCCGGCTGCGTTTGGTTTCATCCAGCGCAGTGAGATTATCGACGATCCAGCTGGGGGTTGGCCCGAACAGAAATACGGGTCCGCGCCCTGACAAGATGTCGGAAGCCAGTTCCCGTTCGAGATATTCGCCGGTTAGGCGCACTTTGTGCGAGCCATTGCTCCAGACCAGCTTGCCGAGAAACGCATTGGACTCGCCATCCTGCGGATTGGGCGTGGTGCGGGTGGCGTCTTCGGTGTCGATCGCGCCCTTGTTGTCGAGCTCTTGAAAATCGCGGCGGGAATAAGCCAGCATCGCCGAGAAATCGCCGGCCTGTCCAGCCAGCGCTAAGGTCTCGGAAAATTCCTGGTCAGAGGAGCTATATTGCGCCCGGGCAAAGCCGCCAAAGCTGTTGCCCGCTTTGATAAAGTCGACCGGATCGGCAGTGATGAAGCTGACCGCACCGGACAGGCCGTCGCTGCCATAAAGCGCCGAAGCCGGACCACGGAGGATTTCGACCGCCTTGATCAGTCCGACATCGGTGGCATTGCCGCGCCCGACTTCCTGCGCGCCAAAGGTAAAGCCCTGGGGAGAGCGGATGCCGTCAACCTGAATCAACACCCGGTTGCCGCCGATACCGCGAATGTTGAAATCTTCGTTGCCCGCCCGACCGGTGGTGCCCAAAGCCGCGCCAAAACGTGCCGGTGCCCGGCGAACCGACACACCCGGTTCGAACCGCACGATGTCGCGAATATCGGTCGCCATTTCATCGGCAATCTGTTCCTGGTCGATCACGGTAACGGTAGCAGGAGCATCGATCACCTCCACGGGTGCCCGGGTGGCCGTGACGGTGATGGTATTGTCATCCTCGAAACCGGCTACACTGTCACTCGCGGCCAAGGCCGCCTGGGAAAAGCCTAGTGCCAGAAGACTGCAAGAAAGGGCCATTCCCCGCCGACAGAAATTCGAGTTCATATATAAGTCCCTGTTTAATGATAATGAGAATGATTCTCATTCTTAATTAGGGATTTTGAATGCGGAGTGTCAAACAATAATTGGAAATTCCGTAAAAAGGGCGAATTCTGGCGCGACAAAGCCTAAGCATAATGCCTTGCCGTCGGCCTTGCCGCTGATGCTACGACATCAGTTTAGTGATCCCGATGACTATCTCGGCGGACAAATGCTCATGCCGATCTGCCGGAAGTCAAAAACCCCCTACCAGAAACAAGCAATCCGGAAGCGCCCGCGCAATTGCGAATGTTAGGCCGGCACGAATTTGGGCCGCGTCCGGTTGGCAAAGGCGACCAGCGACAGCATCACCGGTACTTCCACCAATACGCCGACCACGGTGGCGAGGGCAGCGCCGCTGCCCAGCCCGAACACGCCGATGGCCACGGCCACGGCCAGTTCGAAGAAATTGGAGGTGCCGATCAGGGCACAGGGAGCCGCGACATTATGCGGCACTTTCCAGGCCCAGGCGGCGGCATAGGTGACGAAGAATATGCCATAGCTCTGGATAATGATCGGAACGGCGATCAGCGCGATCAGCAGCGGCTGGGTCACGATCGTCTGCGCCTGGAATGCGAATAGCAGCACCACCGTGAACAGCAGCCCGAGAATGGAAAGCGGTTTGACCCGCCCGGTAAAGGCGGTGATGGCCGCTTCCCCGTCACTTGACCGGGCGAGCAATGTCCGGCGAGTCAGCGCGCCGGCGACCAGCGGGATCACAACATAAAGCACGACCGACAGCAGTAAGGTTTCCCATGGCACGGCGATATCGGTGACGCCGAGCAGCAGCGCGACAATCGGCGCGAAGGCAAAGATCATGATGATATCATTCACCGACACCTGCACCAGCGTATAGGCGGGATCGCCTCTGGTCATTTGCGACCAGACAAAGACCATCGCCGTACAGGGCGCGGCGCCCAGCAGGATCAGCCCGGCGATATATTGCTGCGCATCATCGGCGGACATCAGCCCGGCGAATATATATTGGAAAAAGAGTACCGCCAGCGCCGCCATGGTGAACGGCTTGACCAGCCAGTTGACGACTATGGTGATGAACAGGCCTTTCGGCTTTTCGCCAATATGCTTCAAGCTGGCAAAGTCGACGCCGACCATCATCGGATAAATCATTGCCCAGATCAGCACCGCCACCACCAGATTGACCGAGGCATATTCCAGCCGGGCAAGACTGGCGACCGCATCGGGCGCGATATTGCCGATCAGCAGGCCAAGCAGGATCGCCGCAGTGACCCAGGCTGACAGCCATTTTTCAAACAGGCCCAGTCCGGCATCGGCCGGGGTTTCAAGCGGTTGCGTTGCCATTTTTCAAACCTCGGCTTTTTCTGCGCCAATTTCCCTGAGCCGGTTCTGCAGGCTCATTTGGTCGATGCTTTCCAGCGGCAGGGCCAGAAACAGGCTGATCCGGTTGAACATCATTCGATAGGCTTCGGCGAAGGCGGCGCGCTTTTCTGCTTCGCTGCCGGTTACCGCCGCCGGATCGGCTATGCCCCAATGGGCGGTCATCGGCTGGCCCGGCCAGACCGGACAGGTTTCGCCGGCGGCATTGTCGCAAACGGTGAAGACAAAATCGAGCCGGGGTGCTTCGGCTCCCGAAAATTCGTCCCAGTTCTTGGAACGCAGGCCTTCAATGGGGTGGCCCATTATCTTGAGCAGATCGAGAGAATAGGGATGAACCTTGCCAGCCGGATTGCTGCCAGCGCTATAGGCCCTGAAACGCCCCTGGCCTTCGCTCTGCAATATCGCTTCCGCCAATATCGACCGGGCAGAATTGCCGGTGCAGAGAAACAGGGCATTATAGACCCGGTCGCTCATGACAGGGCTGCTTTTGACGGCGCGCAGCAGCTGGTTTCGGACGCATTTTCCGATACGGCGGAAAGTTCGGGTGCATCGCCATAGACCACGGATTCGCCATTGGTGTAAAAGGCTTCCCAGACGACACCATCCGGATCGGATATCCAGCTCTTCTCGGACTGTGCATAGCAGCAGGTGGTCTGTCCCTCTTCCAGCAGCGGTGCATCGGCCTTGCGCAGACGGGTGAAAACCTGTTGCAATTCTTCCGGATTTTCGGCCTGGATGCCGAGATGTTCAATGCCCTTGGTCGCGTGATTTTCCGATGAAATGGCAAAATTGACGCGCGGATCGTCGAGCATCCATTTGGCATAATCATCTTTTGTCACCGTTGGTGCGGCATCAAAAAGCGTCGAGTAAAATTCTATCGAGGCGTCGAGATTGTCGACGCCGACATGAATGTGCATCCGTTTCATTGGCAGAGCCTTTCAAGTTGATTGGTAATGGGCGCGCAATCGTCACCGGAACAGCAATTTTCCAGCAGGAAGGCGATCAGGCCGTTCATCGCAGCAAGATTGGCGCGGTAGATGATCAGGCGGCTGTCGCGCTTTGAGGAGACAAGGTCCGCGCGCGACAGGGTCGACAGATGGGAAGACATGGTATTTTGCGGAACATCCAGCCGCTTGGCGATCTCCCCCGCTGGCAAGCCCGTCGGCTCATGGCGCACCAGCAGCTTGAAAACATCCAGCCGGGTATTTTGCGCGAGGGCGCCAAGCGCCTCTATTGCTTTAATCGAATCCATATATCGGTATATGTAGATATATGGATGGTTTGTAAAGAGGGATATTGGATTTATCTGTTGTCGCCCCGGTCTCCCGGATGAAATGAAGATTGTGCGCCCTCTGCCTTGACAGATGCTTGTCGAACCCCGCTGCGCCGATTAGAGGTAGAACTTAAATCTCCCTTTCCCGATGGAAACCCCGATGACCCTGAACGGCCCCGCCTCGCACAGCTATTTCTCCCAGCGACTAAAGCTCCATTATGCCGACTGGGGCAATGAGGACAAGCCGCCGCTGATCCTGCTCCACGGCGGCCGGGATCATTGCCGCAACTGGGACTGGACCGCGCAGGCGCTGCGCGATGACTGGCATATCATCTGCCCCGACGTCCGCGGTCATGGCGACAGCCAGTGGAGCACCGATGGCCATTATGCGACGATGGCGATGGTCACCGATCTGGCGCAGCTGATCCATCAGCTCGACCTGTCGCCGGTGACGATTGTCGCGCACAGCATGGGCGGCAATATCGCGCTGCGCTATACAGGCCTCTATCCCGACACGGTGCGCAAGCTGGTCGCAATCGAGGGGCTTGGCCCCAGCCCCGATATGCTCGCCGAGCGGGATAAGGTCGGTCAGGTACAACGGGTGCGTGACAGCATTGAAGAAAAGCGCAAGGCCGCCGGTCGTCAGGTCAAACGCTACCCGACATTCGAGGACGCCCTGAAACGCATGCAGGAAGCCAACCAGCATCTCTCCGACGAGCAGGCCCGGCACCTGACCACGCACGCGGTGATCCGCAACGAGGATGGCAGCTATAGCTGGAAGTTCGATCCCTATGTGCAGCACTGGGACAGCATCGATCTGTCACAGAAGACTATTCACGAATTGTGGGGCAATATCAGCTGCCCGACCCAGCTTCATTATGGTGCCGACAGCTGGGCCAGCAATCCGGAGAAAGACGGCCGGATGCAATATTTCGGCGACAATGTGTCGGTGAAGGAATTTGCCGATGCCGGCCACTGGCTGCACCATGACCAGTTCGCGCTGTTCGTCGAGACTTTAAACGAATTTTTGTGATTATTCGATCGATGTCTCGATCATTCCTCATGGTTACAGTGGCCTAATTTTTCTCATCGCCTGAAATCAAGTGCGCTGTCACCGCGCGTCTTTGGCTATTTCAATCAGACGTCACCGTAATTGACCTTAATTGCGTATTTGCAGCATGTTTGCAGTATAGGGTGAGGAGGCGATGAATAGTGAACGGCGCGATATTTTACGCAACCCGATATGGCAGCACGGCGCAATATGCCGACTGGATTTCCGATGCGACCGGGATTCCAGCGTTTGACGCGAACAAGACTGACGCCGATCCATCCCTTTACGACTTCGTCGTCATCGGCGCCCCGGTGATTTACCACAAGCTACCAATCCGGCACTGGGTCATGCAAAAAATGCTGTCCTTGGAAACCAGACCTGTCTTGTTCTTCACCGTTTCCGGCGCCCCGGCAGGGGCAAAGCTCGACCGCTGGATCGCCAACAGCCTGCCCGAGGCCCTGATTCAGCAAATGACCCATTTTGCCCTCCGTGGCCGTCAAAATCCCAGAGACCTCTCCTGGTTTGATCGCATCATGCTCGTCATCGGTGGTCTGACAAACCCGGATCGCGGCGCAGGCCGAGAGGAGTTGAAGGGCTTTGACTTTATGGACAAGTCTAGCATTGAGCCGATGGTACAGGCGATTCAGCACCTGCAATCGCGTGATGCGGTACGGCTGGAGATTGATAATGATCAACCACGAGAGATAAGAGGACAGATATGACTGCCACCCAAGCCCATGCGCGCTACGCCCGCCTTTCGATTTTTCTCCACTGGGCGATGCTGCTGCTGATCACGGCAGTCTATAGCTGCATCCTGTTGCGCGAATCATTTCCCCGGGGCAGCGACCTGCGCGAAGGCCTTAAGATGTGGCATTTCATGCTCGGTCTGTCGGTGCTGGCGCTGGTGATCATCCGGATCGTCGCCCGGCTGCTGACCACCAAGCCGCCGATCAAGCCCGAACCGCCTGCGTGGCAAATGCTGTTGGCCAAGGTAACGCATCTTGCGCTTTATGCTTTCATGCTGGCAATGCCGATTGCCGGCTGGCTGATCCTCAGCAGCGCTGACAAGACCATCCCATTCTTCGGTCTCGAGCTCCCCGCGCTGGTGGCACCGGACAAGGCGCTGGCCGAACAAATCGAGGAGTTGCACGAAACGGTAGGAACCATCGGGTATTTTCTGATCGGACTGCACGCGCTGGCGGCACTGTTCCATCATTATGTGGTCAAGGATAATACGCTCAAGCGGATGCTTCCCGGCAAGCGCTAGGCGTGGCAGCAAGACAACGATTTCTGTCTGATCTGCTAGAGTTCAGGAAATCATCCCCCGCAATGTAACAATCCTGTCCGCCTCTTCCGCCGGCTTGTCCTTGCGGATGCGGTGGATGCGCGGGAAGCGCATGGCGAGGCCGGATTTGTGGCGGCCGCTTTCGTGGATGGAATCGAACGCGACTTCCAGCACCAGCGATTTCTTCACCTCGCGGACCGGCCCGAAGCGGTTCAACGTGTTCTGGCGGACGAAGCGGTCGAGCCATTTCAGCTCTTCGTCGGTGAAACCGGAATAGGCCTTGCCGACCGGCAACAGTTCGCCATCCTCGGTCCAGCAGCCAAATGTATAGTCGGAATAGAAGGACGCCCGCCGCCCGTTGCCGCGCTGCGCGTACATCATCACGCAGTCGGCGTTCAGCGGGTCGCGTTTCCATTTATACCAGTGACCGGTAACCCGGCCGGCCAGATAGGGGCTCTCCCTCCGCTTCAGCATCACGCCCTCGATCGCCGCGTCGCGAGCCCCGGCGCGCATGACTTCCAGCGCGGCGAAATCGTCGACATCGACCACCGCCGACAGATCGAAATGATCCGCGTTGAGTGTGGGGACAAAGCGCTCGAGCCGCTGGCGCCGCTCGTGCCAGGGCGACAGGCGCAGGTCGTCTTCCCCGTCCATCAGCAGATCATAGACCCGGACAAAGGCGGGAAACTCCTGCCGCATTTTCTTCGAGACGGTCTTGCGCCCCAGGCGCTTCTGCAGCGCATTGAAACTTGCCGCCTCGCCGCCCTGATCGGTGCCGCGAACCAGCAGTTCGCCGTCGATCACACCGTCACGGTCGAATGCCTCGACTATATCGGGAAAAGACGCGCTGATATCATCGCCGCCGCGGCTGTAGAGCCGGGTTTCACCGCCGAGATGCACCGCCTGCACGCGGATGCCGTCCCATTTCCACTCAACCGCATATTGCCCAAGATCGAGACTGTCGCCTTCAAATGGATGGGAAAGCATGAACGGACGAAAGAAAGGCGTCGCCGAAAGATCCGGGCGATCACCACCCTGCTCCGCCCATTTAAACAGCGCCTCATAAGGCGGGTCGAGCGCGTGCCAGAGCTCCTCGACATCGTCGAGCGCCACGTCAAAGGCCTGCGCGAAAGCGGTCTTGGCTAACCGTGCCGAGACACCGACCCGCATCCCGCCGACCGCCAGCTTGAGCATTGCATAGCGGCTGTTGCTATCCATGCTGTCGAGCAGGTCCGCGACGATATCGGGAGCGGTCGCGCGATTGGCGGCTGACAGCGCCTGCACCACTTCGTCGATGGTCGGGTCGCTCTGCTCCCGCCCCTCCGCTTCCGGCCAGACCAGCGCCACGGTTTCGGCGGTATCACCGACATGATGGCGCGACAGGCGGAACAGTTCCGGATCGATCCGCGTTCCGGCCAGATTGCGGATGGTGGCGGATTTGACCGCCGGAAAGTCGAGGCTGTCGGTCAGCGCCGCCAGTGCCCAGCCGCGATCGGGGTCGGGCGTCTCGCGCAAATTGGTTGAGATCGCCGCCAGCTTGGCGTTGCGCGATCTGGTGTAGATCAGACTGTCGATCAGGGCGGCAAAGCGGCGCATCAACCGTCATCCCCTTCTTCGCGTCCGACCATCGCCAGCGCCCGCGCCCTGATCTGGTGCAGCTCGCACCAGCGCAGCAGGCCGTCCTCGCTGCCATGGGTGATCCAGGTTTCCTTCGGCGCCAGTTCGCGGATGGTTTCGGTCAGCTCGTCCCAGTCGGCATGATCGGAGATGACCAGAGGAATCTCGACCCCGCGCTGCCGCGCCCGCCCGCGCACCCGCATCCAGCCGGACGCCATGGCGGTCACGGGATTGGGCAGCCGGCGGCTCCATTTGTCGGTCAGCGCCGAGGGCGGAGCGATGATGATCTGGCCGCGCATCTCGTCCTTCGGCGTGTCCATCACCAGCCGCAATTCGCCCAGCGACACGCCAAGCTCTTCATAAAGTTCACACATCCGGACCTGCGCCCCGTGCAAATAGATCGGTTTGTCCCAACCGGCCCGGCGCAGCTCGGCAATCACCCGCTGCGCCTTGCCCAGCGCATAGGCGCCGATCAATATGCTGCTGTCCGGCTCGGCTTCCAGCCGCGCGAAGATCTTGGCGATCTCGCCCGCAATCGGGGGATGCTGGAACACCGGCAAACCAAAGGTCGCTTCGGTAATGAATATATCGCACGGCACCAGCTCGAACGGCGCGCAGGTCGGGTCGGGGCGGCGCTTGTAATCGCCGGTGACGACCACCCGCTCGCCCTGATATTCCATCAGCACCTGCGCCGAGCCCAGCACATGGCCGGCCGAATGCAGGCTGAACCGCACGCCGCCGCGCTCGAACCCCTCGCCATAAGCAATCGGCGTCCCCGCCTCGGTCCCATAGCGCAAGCCCATGATCGCCAGCGTCTCCGGCGTCGCCCAGACATCGCCATGACCACCGCGCGCGTGATCGGCATGGCCATGGGTCACCACCGCATTTTCCTTCGACACGGACGGATCGATCCAGACTTCGGCAGGCCGCACATAAATGCCCTGCGGATGGGGTTCGATCCAGTGTTTCGCTTTTGCCATGGTGTAAAAGCGTATTGGGTCGGGAAAGGTTCCGGTCAAGGGGAAGGGGGGAAGCAGGCCGCAATCAGCCCCTCCTCTTCAGAGGAGGGGTTGGGGTGGTGGCGATGCGCCAGCATCGCTCGCGCCAGCGAACATTTCTGGCCCCGACAGCAACGGAATCGGAAGGAAGGCTTTCCGACGAGAGAAACCACCCCAACCCCTCCTTTAAAAAGGAGGGGCTTGAAAGAAGTGCACTGTCACCGCGATAAATAATTACAAACCCTCGTTTCTATGGGCCAGCTTAGTAATATCAGGGAGTTTTAACCACCGACTGAGGGCGTTATCAGGCATGGAATCTCTTGCAATATTCCAATATTGTTCTTCATCTGAATCGTTTTTTTCAATTAACGAAACATACAGCTGGCAATAGGCTTTAACATACCGAACATTTTCGTCCATACCAGCAAGTTCGGGTTTGCTCAGATGATCAATAACGATATTGAACTGCTCTTTTGCACAGCCGCTTTTGCCATCTAAGATCAACAAAGTTCCCAAAAACGCACGATGCATCGAACTGAGTTCGGGAATTTTACCAAGCGAGTTCAACGCAGCGTTGACGTTTCCCTTATCACAAAAGGATTGAGCTCTCGTCCAGTGAAATGCTGTCGCAATTTTCTTTTTCATCAAAAGCCTATTAAATCACCTTTTCGCCAAGCGTCAAAGAATTGAGGTGACTTTGAAATTTGGGAATCTCGACACCAACCCTACCCGCCCCAAACAACAAACCCCCGCTTTCCTACATCACCCCAACAATGCTAAAACCCGAATATGAACAAAACACCTCATATCCGCCCCAAAACCGGCCAATGGCCGCTTTTATCAACCAGCAGATTTTCAATTCTATAACCCTGTAAAGTGTGTAAAGTTTGAAATATAATTTCGCACTCCGCCTCCCAGCATGTGACCCCAATGTGATATTCTCCCTAGACCAATCACATTGCAATGTGATAGTCGATTCGCAACATCACATTGAAAAGGCAAGTCCATGAGCAAGCTTCTTATAGATCAACTGATCGAACTGATCGATTCCGGCGAAGAAACCCGTGCGGGCCTCGCCCGTGCTGCCGGCCTCCATGCCAACAGCCTGCGCAGCCTGGGGCAGGATGACTGGAACCCGACGGCGGAAACGCTGGGCAAGCTGGAGGCTTATCTGGCGCGCGGCGGTAACAGTGTCATGGCGACGGCGGAAGAGATTATCAACGAGGCGCGCAACGGCCGCATGTATATCCTGGTCGACGACGAGGATCGCGAGAATGAAGGCGACCTGATCATCCCGGCGCAGATGGCGACCCCCGATGCGATCAATTTCATGGCCAAATATGGCCGCGGGCTGATCTGCCTGGCGATGTCGCGCGACCGGGTCGAGGAACTCGGCCTCGACATGATGAGCGCGAACAATCGCGGTGCCTATGAAACCGCCTTCACCACCTCGATCGAGGCGCGCGACGGCGTCACCACCGGGATCAGCGCCGCCGACCGCGCGCGCACGGTCGCCGTGGCAATCGACCGGACCAAAGGCAAGGACGAGATTGTCACCCCCGGCCATGTCTTCCCCTTGCAGGCCCGCAACGGCGGTGTGCTGGTCCGCGCCGGCCATACCGAAGCGGCGGTCGATGTGTCGCGGCTGGCTGGCCTCAATCCGGCTGGCGTGATCTGCGAGATCATGAAGGATGACGGCGAGATGGCGCGGCTCGACGATCTGATCGAATTTGCCCAGCATCACGGCATGAGAATTGGCACGATCCGCGACCTGATCGCCTATCGCCTGCGCCACGACCATCTGACCGAGCGCCGCGAAGAAGCGCGCTTCACCAGCCAATGGGGCGGAGAATGGAATGCAATGACATTCTATAATAGCGCAACCGAGAGCGAGCAGATCGTCCTGCAGAAGGGTCATATCGATCCGGACAAGCCAACATTGGTGCGGATGCATGCGACGGCGATCTTTCCCGACCTGTTCGGACAGGAAACCGGCCGCGCCAATATGATCCAGGAATCGATGAAGATCATCGGGGAAGAAGGCGCCGGCATCATCGTATTCATCAGCCCGCGGGTACCCGACCTCTATTCGCGGCAGGTCCGCACGCTCGGCGGCGGCAAGCCAGCGCCAATGGATCAGCTGCGTGACTATGGTGTCGGCGCGCAGATTCTCAGCGAACTGGGCGTGCATGATATGGAACTGCTGACCAATACCAGCCATGATATGGTCGGGCTGGACGCTTACGGACTACGGATTGTCGGTCAGCGCGCTGTACCGGCCGAGAATGCCGGCAAAGACAGCAAGCAGTTGGAGACGGCATAGCCATCAACACCCCCTCCTCTTCAGAGGAGGGGATCAAGGGGTGGTGGCGATGCGCAAGCATCGCTCGCGTAAGCGACCAACCATGGTGCCGCCGGAAATGAATGGAAAAACGAAGACCTGGTCTTTGACGAGAGAAACCACCCCAACCCCTCCTTTGAAAAGGAGGGGCTCTAGAAACAGAAAGACACATAAAATGGCAAAATTCCTGATCGTCGAAGCGCGTTTTTACGACCATCTCAACGACATGCTGATCGAGGGTGCGACCGAGGCGCTGAAAGCAGCGGGCCACGAACATGAGCTCCTCACCGTACCCGGTGCGCTGGAAATTCCCGGTGCTATCTCCATGGCGATCGACAGCGATCTCTATGATGGCTTTGTCGCGATCGGCGTCGTGATCCGCGGCGAAACCTATCATTTCGAGATTGTTGCCGGCGAAAGCGCCCGCGGGCTCATGGCCCTGTCAATGGATGGCGCAGCGATCGGCAATGGCATCATTACCGTCGAAAACGAAGAACAGGCGCTGGCCCGTGCCGACAAGACCCGCAAGAACAAGGGCGGCGAGGCCGCTCAGGCAGCGATTGCAATGTATGAATTGGCTTTGAAGTTTACGAACTGATGCGGCAGCGGGCACGATCACTCGTGCCCGCGACCACTATAGACAGAAGGCGTTATTGTGTGCCGGCGATTGCCGCTTTGAATTCGTCTTCGGTCATCGTGATGGAAACCTCGCCATCGGCCTGAGCCATGAAGGCAGCGACGGGCAATTTTACGGCCTGGCCGCCATGATCGACGGTCACATATTCGGCATCTTTCGCCTCAATGGTACCAATCACCGCAGCTCCGGTTACGGATTTGACTTCGGTACCCGGCGTCAGGCTGGCCAGCAATTGCGCCTTGGCGTCGGCAGCCGCTTTTTCTATCGCTGCATCCAGATCAGCCTTCGTCATCATGATCGACAGGCCAGTGTCTGTTTTCGCGAAGGCATTGGTCGCAAGCGCAGCCTTGTTCTTGCCGGTATCCACGACAACTGCGCCATCGCTTACCGAATCCACTGTACCAACGGCATCACCATTGGGACCGACAACCTTCATACCAACCTGGGCTTCGACAGCCGGAGCGGCTTCTTGTGCCATGGCCGGTGTCGCGGCGAGCAATGCTGCGCCTGTCATGAGGGTTAGAAAATTCTTCATATTTTATTCCTTAAAATTATAAAAATCGCATTATCCAATACAGGCTGATCGCTAAAAAACGGCGGCCAGCTTTGTTAAGGCGATTGAGGCAGGTTGAGCCATGGGCAGGACAAAAGGCGAGTGCGCCGCGATCGGCCACAAAAGGCCGGCTCCGCGAGAGCCGGCCCCTGCGTCAATCCCCGGACCGATCAGGCCGCTTTTTGTGTCCGCTTGTGGAGACCTTCCCGAACCTCCTCGATGATCTTGGCGCTGAACGCATCCAGATCACCGGGATCGCGGGAGGTGATCAGGCCGTTGTCGACCACTACTTCGCTATCCTCGAACCTGGCCCCGGCATTGATCAGATCGGTCTTGATCGATTTATAGCCAGTGACATTGCGCCCTTGCACCAGATCCGCCTCGATCAGCAGCCATGGGGCATGACAGATGGCGGCAATCGGTTTGCCAGCGTTGAAAAAGGCTTTCACGAAGTCGACTGCCTTGTCTTCCGCCCGCAATATGTCCGGGTTCATCTGTCCGCCGGGCAGGACCAGCGCGTCGAAATCGCTTTCGCTGGCCTTGTCCAAAGTCATGTCGACCGCGATGCTCTCGCCCCAGTCTTTCTCGTCCCAGCTTTTGATCGAGCCGGATTCCAGCGACACGATGGTGATCTCGGCACCCGCCTCACTAAGTTGTTTCCGTGGTTCGAAAAGCTCCGATTTCTCAAAACCGTCCGTCGCCAGGATTGCTATTTTTGCGTTTGAAATGTTCGTCATTTCTGTCGTCCTTTCGTTGGGGGTTACAACAAGTCTACGCAGCGGCGAGAGAATTGGTTCCGCTAAAATTGAAAGCCGGTGCCGGTGCTTCTTCCCCTTTCCTGCCTTCCCTGCTGGCTGCCGGATATTTCTGGCGAGCGGGCTGGTGACGCTCGTTTGGCGTGGCCTGAACGATGGCCCGCAAGGAACCAAATGAAGGTCGACGCGTAATCATTCTCAGGAACCGCGCTCCGCCAGTTCGTCGAGCGCATCAGAGAGAAAGGAAGACCATATGACTATTCAAACTGGAGATCTTCGCGAAATGAAGACCGACATTAAAAAGGTGGACCGGGCCGAAATGGCCGAGAAACTGGGGAAAGCCCTGGCGTCCAGCTATGTGCTCTATCATAAGACCCAGTCGGTTCACTGGAATGTTACCGGCCCTCAGTTTCTTGGTATCCACAAGCTGACCGAAGGCCAGTATGAAGACCTTGCCGCATCAATCGATGAAATCGCCGAAAGGATTCGGGCTCTTGGCGCGAAGACGCCGGTTGGCCTTTCCACCTATATCGAGAATAGCGCGATCGAAGACAAAGTGGAATGCGGCGATGTCAAAGCCATGCTCAAGCAGCTGTCAGGCGATGCGATCACCGTGGCCAACCAGATGCGGGAATTTGTAAAAACCGCCGAAGAGGCCGACGATGTTTTTACCGCGGATCTGCTGACCGCACGGATCGGCGTGCTGGAAGAATCATCATGGATGCTGTCGGCCAGCATCTAGCCAGCGCGCAATTCATCCCCGGCAAATATAAAATCAGGAACATTCTATGAAAAAACAGTTGGACAAGACCAGCGCCCGTCAGGGCTTTACCACCCGCCACATGATCATCGTGCTGGGCCTATCAACCCTGTTCGCGATCGTAGCGCTAGCCGCTGTCACCGGCTTTTTCTAACCGCGATCCCACGCGTTACCAAGTGCGCCTGCCCGCTCCTGCCTCGCGCCGGGGCGGGCCTTTTTCTAGCCCTCATTTCCCCGCATTATCCTGTTGTCCGGCACTTCTAGTGAACAATTCTCTACGCAGAGATTCTCGCAGCCGTGGAATCACTTGACCCTGCAACGTTCTTCTATAATTTAGAACAAATCATGAACAATATCGATTCGGATTCGGGGCAGGCTTTCAGGTCTCCGCCGGCCAACCCCTCTGCTGTGCCTCCGGCAACACCGGCAAAAGCTTCTGTCTTGCGGGCGCGTCTCGCCAAGATATTGGCGGCCTCCGGCGTAAAGCCGGCGGAGGATGACGGTATGCCGTCCCACTTCAGCTTTGGCGTCGACAGGATTGATGCGGCCTTGCGCGGCAATGCCGGAGTGGATGGCCTGCCGCGCGCGGCGCTGCATGAACTGCACGCGGCAAGCAAGGATGACCGGACCAGTGCAGCGGCGATGGCGCTGCTGATGGCGCAGCGCTGTCAGGATGACCGACCGATATTGTGGATCAGCGAAAGCGGCGAGGCCAGACGGCAGGGACGGCTCTATCCGCCGGGGCTGGCGGAACTGGGAATTGATCCGGACAATATCATCCATGTCGATGCGCCGGACAGTATCGCGGCACTGCGCGCAGCGGCCGACGGCCTGCGGTCTTCGGCCATGGGTGCGGTGATTATCGAATTGTCGGGCAAGAGGCCCAAAGGTCTCGACCTGACCGCCACAAGGCGCCTGTCGCTGTCAGCGCAAAAATCGGGCGTTCTCAGCCTGTGCCTGCGCACCGGCAGCGATGCAGAAAATCCCTTGCCGACCGCTGCCTTCAGTCGCTGGTCAGTGGCCGCTGCGCCTTCCATCGCGCTGGAGGCCAATGCTCCGGGCCATCCTGCTTTCGATATCAAATTGCTGCGTCATCGCAGCGGTCTTTACGGGCTGAGCGCCCGACTGGAGTGGAACCGTGACGATCAAGTCTTCCGCGAGCAACAGAGCGAGCAGAGAGCGCCGGACACTGGCTCTGTCCCTGCCCTGGCTGCCGTCCGAGCGGATCATCAGGGCACACGGGCCGCCTGACCATCCCTTTGCGCTGACCGAGAAAATCCGCGGCGCGATGGTGATCATGGCGGCGGACCGGCAGGCGGTGTCTTTGGGCCTGGGTCCCGGCATGAAGCTCGCCGACGCGCGGGCGCGGGTGCCCGACCTGCTCGCCTTTGACCATCAGCCGCTGGCCGATGCGGATCTGCTGTCGCGGCTGGCGGAAGCTTGCGAGCGCTATACGCCGATGGTGGCGGTAGAGCCGCCTTATGCCTTGATCCTCGACATCACCGGTGCGGCGCATCTGCACGGCAATGAGGAAAGGCTGGCGCAGGATGCCGAGGACCGGCTCGATGCGGTCGGCTATAGCGCCTGCTGGGCGCTGGCCGGAACCGCCGACGCGGCGCTGGCACTGGCGCGGCACGGTCTGAAGGAAGGTGCGGAGGCGCAGCTGCCAGTGTCGGCGCTGGCCATGGACGCAAAGACCCACCAGTCGCTGGAACGGGCCGGGCTCTATCATATTGGCGATCTGGCCGAACGGCCGCGCGCCAATCTGGCGGCGCGGTTCGGGATGGAGCTAACGGTGCGGCTGGACCGGATTCTCGGACTGGAAGATCGGCCGATCGACCCGCTGCGCCGGATTGGCAATGTGGTCACCGAGCGCCGCTTTGCCGAGCCTTTGACCCATATTGATGCTGCGCTGACATGCCTGTCCGAACTGTTCGCGGAAGCCTCCGAACGGCTCAACGAGCGCGGCCAGGGCGCGCGGATGATCCGGATGATGCTGTTCCGCTGCGATGGCGATGTCGCGCGGCTCGGTCTGGAGACGGGCACGCCGACCCGCGATGCAGCCCTTTTCCAACGCCTGCTGCGCGAACGGATCGAAGCGCTCAACGACGAACTCAATCCGGGCTTCGGCTATGATCTGATCCGGCTGAGCATTGTCGCGTCGGAAGCGCTGGCCCCGCAGCAGTTGCGGCTCGAGGGCGGCGAGGACCGGCGCGGCGATGAAGTCGCTCTGGTCAGCCAATTGAGCACAAGGCTGGGCCGCGACCGGGTGCAGAAATTTGCCCCCGCCAACAGCCATATTCCCGAACAGGGCCTGCTCGCCCTGCCCGCGCTCAACGCCCCCGCACCCGTCCCGTGGAAAGCAGAGTCTCCCGACAATCCGCCTATGCGCCCTTTGCACATGTTCGACCCGCCGCAGCGCGTGCAGGTGATTGCCGAAGTCCCCGACGGCCCGCCCTATCGCTTCACCTGGCGGCGCAGGACCCATCAGGTGATCCGCTATGAAGGGCCGGAGCGGATTGCCTCGGAATGGTGGCAACGCAAGGACGGTCAACAGCCCGGCAGGGGCGGACTGACCCGCGACTATTATCGCGTCGAGGATGCCCGCGGCCGGCGCTACTGGCTGTTCCGCCACGGGCTTTACGGCGAGGAGAAAGCGAACCCGGACTGGTATGTGCATGGGCTGTTTGCTTGATGGAGAATATCTGCTTTCCCAAATCCGTTCGTGTCGAGCGCAGTCGAGACACGGCTAGCGGCCTCTCGACTTCGCTCGAGGCGAACGGACGCAGCTCCTCGCAATGACGGCCTTCGCCGAACTCGCGGCCTCCAGCCATTACAGTTTCCTGCGCGGCGCCTCTTCCCCCGCCGACATGGTGATGCAGGCGATGGCTCTCGGCATGACCGGCATCGGCATTGCCGACCGCAACAGCGTTGCCGGGGTTGTCCGCGCGCATGGTGCCCTGCGCCGGGCGCGCGAGGATGCTACGGAGGAGGGGCTGGTGCTGCCGGATTTCAAGCTGATCGTCGGGTCGCGGCTGGTCTTTGCCGATGATACGCCGGAGGTGATTGTCTATCCGCTGGGCCGGCGCGGCTGGGGGCGGCTGACCCGGCTGCTCTCGGCCGGCAATTTGCGGGCGGAGAAGGGGGATTGTTTTCTCTATGCGGCGGATTTGCTGGAATGGTGCAGCGAGGACTGGGCGCTGATCATTTTAGCCCCTCCTCTTCAGAGGAGGGGTTGGGGTGGTGGCGAGGCGAAAGCCGAGCTTCGGCATCGAGCCGAACCTCGGCTATCCCACCCCAACCCCTCCCTTGAAAGGGAGGGGCTTATTCGGCAGCTTCACTCCCACACCCCCCATATCTGGCTGGGCGCCGCCATGCCGCGCTCCGGTCCCGACAAGCGCCATCTCGCCAGACTCCACAGTCTCTCCGAAGCAACCGGCATCCCCATCCTCGCCACAAACAACCCACTCTATGCAACACCCGAACAGCGCCCGCTCCACGATATCCTGACCTGCATTGCCGAGAAGACCACGATCGACAAAGCCGGCCGCCTGCTCGCCGCCAATGCCGAACGATTTCTCAAAGGCCCGGCAGAAATGGCGCGCCTGTTCCGCGACCATCCCGAAGCGCTGGCCGAGACGCAGAAGCTGCTCGATCTGGTCACCTTCACGCTCGACGAGCTCAGCTATCATTATCCCGAAGAACCGGTGCCCGCAGGCTGGACCCCGCAGGGCTGGCTCGCACATCTGACATGGACCGCCGCCCATGAACGGCATGGCGAGACGCTTCCCGAACGGTTGCGCGCCAAGGTCGAGGAGGAATTGCGGCTGATCGAGAAGATGGAATATGCGCCCTATTTCCTGACCGTCCACGATATTGTCAAATTTGCCCAGGATCAGGGCATTCTCTGCCAGGGACGCGGATCGGCGGCGAACAGCGCGGTCTGCTATCTGCTCGGCATCACCTCGGCCGACCCGATGGAACATGATCTGCTCTTCTCGCGCTTCATCTCCGAGGAACGGCGCGAACCGCCGGATATTGATGTCGATTTCGAACATGAACGGCGCGAAGAGGTGATCCAGTATATCTATGCGCGCTATGGCCGCCACCGCGCCGGGATTGCTGCCACGGTGGTCCATTATCGCTCGCGCAGCGCGATCCGCGAGGTCGGCAAGGCACTTGGCCTGTCGGAGGATATCACCAGCCGCCTGTCGAGCACCGTCTGGGGCAGCCATGGCGGCAAGAAGCCTGGCAAGCGCTTTGCCGAGACCGGTCTCGACCCGGACAATCCGGAAATCCGGCGGCTGGGTGATCTGGTGCAGCAGATACTGCAATTCCCCCGCCACCTGTCGCAGCATGTCGGCGGCTTTGTCCTGACCCAGGACCGGCTCGACGAGACCGTGCCGATCCACAATGCCGCGATGGACGACCGCACGTTCATCGAGTGGGACAAGGATGATATCGACACGCTCGGCCTGATGAAGGTCGATATATTGGCGCTCGGCATGCTGACCTGCATCCGCAAGGCGTTTGATATGCTGGAGAGCATCAACATCCTCCCTGAAGCGTCAGCTTCGGGGAGGGGGACCACGCGAAGCGTGGTGGAGGGGTCCCGGCTTCGACCAGATGCCCCTCCGTCACGCCTTCGGCGCGCCACCTCCCAAAAGCTGCTCTTCGGGGAGGAAAAATGGACCCTCCAGAACGTCCCCCACGAAGACTCCGCCACCTATGACATGCTGTGCAAGGGCGACAGTATCGGCGTGTTCCAGGTCGAGAGCCGGGCCCAGATCAACATGCTGCCGCGGCTGAAGCCGCGCGAATTTTATGATCTGGTGATTCAGGTGGCTATTGTCCGGCCCGGCCCGATCGAGGGCGATATGGTCCATCCCTATCTGCGACGGCGCAGCAGGATAGAGAAGGTAACGCTGCCCTCACCGAAACCGCCACATGATCCGGATGAACTGAAGTCCGTGCTCGGTCGGACATTCGGCGTGCCTTTGTTTCAGGAACAGGCGATGAAACTGGCGATCGTCGCCGCCGATTTCTCTCCCGCCGATGCCAACCGGTTGCGCCGCGCGATGGCGACCTTTCGCAATGTCGGCACGATCCACCATTTCGAAGCGAAGATGATCGAGGGCATGACTGCCAAGGGCTATGACCGGGATTTCGCCGAGCGCTGCTACAAGCAGATTCAGGGCTTTGGCAGCTATGGCTTTCCCGAAAGCCACGCGATCAGCTTTGCCCGACTGGTCTATGTCTCGAGCTGGATCAAGTGCCACCACCCGGCGGTGTTCGCGGCGGCTTTGCTCAACTCGCAGCCGATGGGCTTTTACGCGCCGGCGCAGCTTGTCCGGGACGCGCGCGAACACGGGGTGGAGGTGCGGGAACCGGATGTGAATTTCAGTGGCTGGGATAATCGGGTGGAGAGGAATACTCCCCTCCCGCTTGCGGGAGGGGTCGGGGGTGGGCCCGAGATCCAAGACAAACCCACCCCTAGCCCCTCCCGCAAGCGGGAGGGGGACGTCTCCCTCCGCATCGGGCTGCGCCAGATCGACGGTTTCCGCGAAACATGGGCCAGCCAGATCCTCGCCGCGCGGCCGTTCCGGACGATCGAGGAACTCGCCCATAAAGCCAATCTCCCGGCCCGCGCGCTGCGCCTGCTCGCCGATGCCGATGCCTGCCGGTCGCTGGGACTCGATCGTCGTCAGGCGCTGTGGGAAGTGCGCCGGACTCCGGTCAACACCCTGCCGCTGTTCGAGGCCGCGCAGGCGAAGGAACTGGGACAGGAAGCGGATGCGCATCTGCCCGCCATGACCAAGGGCGAACATGTCGTCGCCGATTACCAGAGCGTCCGCCTGTCGCTGAAAGGTCATCCGATGGAGTTTCTGCGCGCACGCTTGCGGGAGATGGGCGTGCTCAGCTGTGCAGAACTTGCGCAGGCCAAGAACGGTTCGCAGGCAAAGGTCGCCGGTGTCGTGCTGATCCGCCAGCGGCCCGGCAAGGGCAATGCGGTGTTCATCACGCTCGAGGATGAAAGCGGAGTCGCCAACCTTTTGCTCTGGGCCAGCCGCTTTGAAAAAATGCGCCGGCCGGTGATGGCGGCCCGGCTGATGCTCGCCACCGGAGAGGTGCAGCGCAGCGTCGAGGGTGTGACCCATTTGATGACCACGCGCGTGGAGGATTATACGTTCATGCTGGACGACATTTCCGACCGCGACCGACCGGACATGCCGATGGCCCGCGCCGACGAGGTCAGGCGGCCGGTCTATCGCAACGAGGACCGGCAGGCGGCAAGAGCCGCTGGATCAGCGCCGTCGCATGTTGCCAGCTCCAATGGCGGTCATCCGCGCAATGTCCGGATATTGCCCAAGTCGCGTGATTTTCATTGATCGGAATGATCGGCATCCCGCCAATTTAAATGGCAGCTCAAACGGCAGCTCAGCCGATGAGCGCGCCACGCCCAATATATGTTTCTGCCACCATATTTTGCTCTTCAATCTGTAACAGCAGATCGCTTGCGGTCATCGGCACTCCGAAAAGATATCCCTGAACCATATGCGTTCCCACCCGTTTCGCAATGATCAGCTGAAGTTCGTCTTCAACCCCTTCGAGGAGGCACTCCACGCCCAGTGTTTTGGCCATTCCGACCAGTGAATGGAGAAGCTTCTCTGTCATTGGATCCGCGACATTCTTCATGAAGGAGCGGTCGACCTTGAGCTTGCTGATCGGCAGCGTACGAAGATAGCTGAAGTTGGAATAACCGGTCCCGAAATCGTCAAGTGCCAGCGGATGTCCAAGGGCGGACAAGCGGAGCATATTGCGGCTGGCTTTGCTCGTATCCGCCATCATCGCCGTTTCGGTAACTTCAAATTCGAGCAAGGCCGGATTCAATCCGCTGACTTCGACCTGTTCGACAATCTGATCGATGATCGGATCGGAAATCAGATCATGTCCCGAGAGATTTATCGAAAGCGGAATCAGGTCATCCCGATCTTTGAGGAGAGCGATCGCCTGTTTCAGCACGGCAAGTGTAATATTGGCAATCAGGCCGCTTTCCTCGGCAACCTCGATGAAGCGGGCGGGCATTATGTCGCCAATGATCGGACTGCTCCATCGTGCGAGCGCTTCAGCGCGAACAATCCGGTTTTGTCCCAGATCAAATTGCGGCTGGAAGAGCAGTTCAATTTCGCTATCAAAATCGGCAACGCGCAGGGCTTGTTCTATCTTGAACCGTTCTGCAGCGACCCGCGCATGTTCCTCGCGGAAAACAATCACTCTATTCTTGCCGTGTTTTTTTGCATGTAAAAGTGCGTAATCAGCGTCTCGAATAAGCTGTGAGTCGCTTTCTTCAGGGTCGATCTGCTGACAACCGATAGAAGCGGAAATCTGAATAAGCCTGTCTTCGATCAGATATACGCGAGCGACATATTCCAGCAGTCCCTGGCACCAGGCGTCGACAATGGTCTCTTCCGCGCTGTGGGGAAGAATAATATTGAATTCATCCCCTCCCATACGGCTAACATGCGCCTCGTCGCCGCAATAGTCCTGCATCCGGGTCGCGACCATCTTCAACAGTTCGTCACCGATCAAATGACCGTAACCGTCATTCACCGCTTTGAAGCCGTCCAGATCGAGCAAGACAAGCCAGATAGAGCCGCCTGACTCCGCATCCTTTTTAATCTGCTGGAAAGATTCAAAAAAGGCCCGGCGATTTGGCAAGCCGGTCAGACTGTCCGACAGGGATAAATGGCGCATCTCCTCGCTAAGCAGTTGCGCTTCTTGAAGTCTTTTTTCCGCTTCGTTTCTCGCGAAAGCGGTTCGGCCGACCGCCCGGCGCAAGAAAAAGGTGATGGCAATCGCACTCATCGCCGCAGAAGATACGACGAAACTATAGTTGGTCACCTGCTCTGGCGCATTCTTCAGAAGCACATAAAATAATCCGGCAATTACCGCTACGATAGAGATGAGTGCCTGGTTCAGGCTGCTGCAGGCCAATGCGAAGACCATCACCATGATGATGAAATAGACGAGATTGGCCTGAGAAAAATCAATCTCCATCGCCACCATGACATTTGTAAGCATGAGCAGATTGGCAATGGTTGTAACAACATGAAGCCTTGCGATGGCGATAGGATTGCGAAGTCTGTACCAAAATATGGCGAGCGTTATGCAGGCAATGGTCGACACCGAAACAATGGCCAGTAGATTTGTTCCGCTGTGCACAAAGAGATGCATCACCGTCATCACCGCATAATAAGCGCCAGCAACTCCGAAATAGCCTCGGAGCATCGGCCGGTAAATTTTGGCAACGAACGGATTGAAATCCGCACTGGTCGAGATGGATGCAACGGTCATAATTTGCGGCTGTAAGCGTGTTCCCGACAATGTTGTTATCTTGTTATGCTGTAATTACGTCATTATCCTGCAAAAATTAATATGCGGTCTTCCAGCGAAACGCCCGCGTTCAACGGCCTTTGCAAGGGCTTCGGAAACGAGCCATATGAACGGAACAGATTACCAGCGAGCCGGATCCTCCGAAACGGACCGCCAACCCGCAACTGAAACTTGCAAAGCCGGCCACAACAGCCTATAGTATCTTTTGAAACTATATCGCGACTCCGCGCATATTATCTCGAGGAAATATTGTGGCTGATCTGTTTGAAAATCCCGTGGGCCTGGACGGCTTTGAATTTGTCGAATTTTGCGCGCCCGAACGCGACGTGCTCGAACCGGTATTCGCGGTCATGGGCTTTACCGAAATTGCCCAGCACCGCAGCAAGGATGTCCATCTCTGGCGGCAGGGCGGCATCAATCTGATCATCAACTATGAGCCCAAATCGGCGGCCTGGTATTTTGCCCGCGAGCACGGCCCCTCGGCCTGCGGCATGGCCTTCCGGGTCAAGGACGCGCGCAAGGCTTATGCCTATCTGCTCGAAAAAGGCGCGGAACCCGTCAACGTGCAAACCGGACCGATGGAATTGCATATCCCGGCGATCCGCGGCATCGGCGGCGCTATTCTCTATCTGGTCGACCGCTATGACGGCGGCGAGCGCGGCGAGAACCTGTCCATCTACGATATCGATTTCGAATATCTGCCGGGAGTGGACCGCAATCCCGTTGGCGCCGGTTTCCACACGATCGATCACCTGACCCACAATGTCTACGGCGGCCGGATGAAATATTGGGCGGATTATTACGAGACCCTGTTCAACTTCCGCGAAATCCGCTTCTTCGACATCAAGGGCGAATATACCGGCCTGACCTCCAAGGCGCTGACTGCGCCCGATGGCAAGATTCGCATCCCGCTGAACGAGGAAGGCGAAGGCGGCAAGGGCCAGATCGAAGAATTTCTGCGCGAGTTCAACGGCGAAGGCATCCAGCATATCGCGCTGATCTGTGATGATCTGATCGGCTGCTGGGACCGGCTCAAGAAACTCGGCGTCCCCTTCATGACCGCGCCGCCGAACACCTATTATGAAATGCTCGACGGACGCCTGCCCGGTCATGGCGAGGACGTGAACGCACTGCAGACCCGCGGCATATTGCTCGACGGGACCACAGAAGGCGGCGAGCCGCGTCTGTTGCTGCAGATTTTCGCCGAAGCGCAAGTCGGACCGGTTTTCTTTGAATTCATCCAGAGAAAGGGCGATGATGGCTTTGGCGAGGGCAATTTCAAGGCCCTGTTCGAGAGCATCGAACGCGATCAGGTTGCGCGCGGGGTGCTGAATGTAGAGGAGCCGGTATAATGGCCGCACCAAAGATCGATGGCATCCACCATGTCGCCTATCGCTGCAAGGACGCGAAAGAGACGGTCGACTTCTACCAGCGGGTGATGGGCATGGATTTCCAGCTCGCCTTTGCCGAAAATGAAGTCCCGTCGACCGGCGAACATGATCCCTATATGCACATCTTTCTCGATGCCGGTGGCGGCAATGTCCTCGCCTTTTTCGAGCTGCCCGAGCAACCGGACATGGACCGCGACCAGAATACCCCGGCCTGGGTCCAGCATATTGCCTTCAAGGTGGATACGCTCGACGATCTGATGGCGGCCAAGGCCAATGCCGAAGCCGAAGGGCTGGAAGTGCTCGGCCCCACCCATCACGGCATTTTCAAGTCGATCTATTTCTTCGATCCCAACGGCCACCGGCTGGAACTGGCCTGCGATATCGGCACCGAGGAAGAGATGGCCGAATTGCGCCGCGTTGCTCCCGCGATGCTCGAGGAATGGAGCCGGACGAAGAAGGCACCGCAACATGCCGCCTGGCTGCACGAAAAAGCGCGCGACGAGCATTAGCTTGCCTTGCGCCGCATAAGCTCCTTTATTACCGTTCGTGTCGAGCATAGTCGAGACACTGAGCCCACACGCACCGGTCTCTCGAATCCTGAGCTTGACGAAGGACTCGAGACGAACGGCAGACAGACCGAGGAACGCACATGAAACTCGCCACCCTGAAGAACGACACCCGCGACGGCCGTCTGGTCGTGGTCTCGAAAGATCTCACCCGCTGCTGCGAAGCGAGCAATATCGCCCCGACCCTGCAGGCGGCACTCGACGACTGGGAGCGATGCGCGCCCAAGCTCGAAGCGCTCTACCGCGACGTCGAACATGAGACGGTGCCCTGCGAACGCTTTCACGAGCGACTGGCCGAATCCCCCCTGCCCCGCGCCTATCAATGGGCCGACGGCAGCGCCTATATCAATCATGTCGAACTGGTCCGAAAGGCGCGCGGCGCGGAAGTGCCGGAGAGCTTCTACAGCGATCCCCTGATGTATCAGGGCGGCAGCGACGCCTTCCTCGGCCCGCGCGACGATATTCCGCTCGGCGATCCCAAATGGGGCTGCGACATGGAAGGCGAAGTCGCGGTCATCACCGATGATGTGCCGCCTGGCGTCAGTGCCGAGGACGCAGCCGACCACATCAAACTGGTCATGCTGTGCAACGATGTGTCCTTGCGCGGCCTGATCCCCGGCGAGCTGGCCAAGGGCTTCGGCTTCTTCCAGTCGAAACCGCCCTCGGCTTTCTCCCCGGTCTGCGTCACCTCCGATGAACTGGGCGACGCGTGGAAGGGCTCGGTCATCCATCTGCCGCTGCAGGTCGACTATAACCGCGAACCCTTTGGCCGCGCCAATGCCGGCAAGGACGCGACCTTCAGCCTCGCCGATCTGGTCGCCCATGCCGCCAAGACCCGGCCCCTGTCAGCCGGCACGATCATCGGCTCCGGCACCGTATCCAACCAGGGACCCGACGGCGATCCCGGCAAGCCGGTCAGCGAAGGCGGCCTCGGCTATAGCTGTATCGCCGAAATCCGGATGATCGAGACAATCAACGACGGTGCGCCCAAGACACCGTTCATGAGTGCAGGCGACACGGTCAAAATCCAGATGCTGGATGCGGATGGTCACTCGATATTTGGCGCGATCCGGCAGGATGTTGTGGCGGTTTGATCACATTAATCCAATGAACTGTCGCCACAAATTGGGCACCTCTTTCTGACAAATGGAGCGAAAAATCCACTACTCCACTGCAATAAGGAGCTATGCCCGCAATTCTTCTTTTTCGTCAAAACATAAACATAAAAACCAAAGCCCACGGTAAAATATATTGTTGAAAGAATAGCGAAAATGGAAACTTCGGGTTTTGTAAAGAGAAGGAAAATTACAATTGAAAAATATGAGTTAAGCAATAACAAGTTAGTTGCTTTCCTACCCAAATGCATTTCTCGATCCATATTTTTCACCGCTCTCTGATGGGTCGGGTTACCAAACTTTATTCTACGTTAAAAGATCCGGTTTTGCGACCAAATCTGCTCTAGCGTTGCGGATCACGTTCAAACCGGCACCGCAGTCTCATATTTGATCCGCTCCATCGCGAAGCTCGCCGACACATCGGACAAAGGCACCGCCTTGATCAGTTTCTTGTACACCCGGTCATAGTCGGCAACATCGCGGACCAGCAGCTTGAGCATATAGTCGACCTCGCCCGCCATCCGGTAGAATTCGACCACTTCCTCAATCGCCGACGCCGCTGCGGCGAATTTTTCGAGCCATTTGTCGCTATGGTCGCTGGTCCGCACGGCGACGAACACGGTCATATTCAGGCCGACCGCTTCCGGATCGACGATCACCACACGCCGGGCGATGATGCCGTCCGCCTCCATCCGCTTGATCCGCCGCCAGCAGGCATTGGTCGAAAGGCTGAGCTGCGCCGCGAGATTTTCCAGCGACAGGCTGGCATCGCGCTGCAAGGCTTTCAGAATATTACGGTCATTATCATCAATATTTTTGATTTCTTTGGTCATATCCAAAATATTATCACAACATCCGTGCAATAGCACCAATAATTGACAGGGATTTCCCACCCGTCTCGCTTCATATGCAGATGCAGATGATGACAAGGGAAAATATGATGCTGGATTTTGTAGGCCGGGCGCGCGAGGACAAGCTGCAGTCGCTGTCGGCATTGATCGGCAATACGCCGATGATCAGGATCCTGGCGCGCTGCGAGGGGCAAGATGTGACCGTCTATGCCAAGGCGGAGATGTTCAACCTGTCCGGCAGCATCAAGGACCGCATGGCGCTGGCGATTTTGCAGGATGCGATGCGGCGCGGCGATCTGCTGCCCGGCCAGACGATTGTCGAAGCGACCAGCGGCAATAGCGGCATCTCCTTTGCCGCCATCGGCTGCGCCCTCGGCCATCCCGTCACCATTTTCATGCCCGACTGGGTCAGCGCCGAACGGCGCGCGATGCTGGCTATCTATGGCGCGGATGTGCGTCTGGTCTCCCGCGAAGAAGGCGGCTTTCTCGGCTGCATGGCGGCGGCGAAAGAACTGGGCCGGCAGGGTGCCTATATGCCGCGCCAGTTTTCCAACCCGGTCAACGCGGACGAACATGCCGAAGGCACCGGCCCCGAACTCTGGCAGCAGGTAACTGCCGACGGCGGCACGCTGGGCGGCTTTGTCGCTGGCGTCGGCACCGGCGGCACCGTCATGGGCATGGGCCGCTATCTCAAGAGCCGCGACGCCAGCATCGCCGTGCATCCGGTCGAGCCGATTGAATCCCCCACCCTGTCGGTCGGCCACAAATGCGGCCAGCACCGGGTGCAGGGCCTGTCGGATGAATTCATCCCCGCCATCCTCAACCTGTCCGCGCTTGACGGGGTGATTGGCGTGCATGACGGCGACGCGATTCTGATGGCGCAGAAGCTCGGCCGCCAGTTCGGGCTCGGTGTCGGCATTTCCAGCGGCTTCAATCTCGTCGCCGCGATCCGCGTCGCCCTGCAGCAGCCGGTAGAAGCCGACGGCACGCGCAAGGCCGTCGCGACGATCTTCGCCGACAGCAACAGCAAATATCTGTCAACCGACCTGGCGAAGGAAGAGCCCTGCCGCGAGGCCTATCTGACGCCGCAAGTCGAATTTCTCGATATGCAGATTATCCGCTGAGCTTGGCGATATTGCGCTCATCCACGGCCGTTACGTCCACCGCCAGACCAATCAGGTCGGTATCTTCCGGCGCATCGGGCAGCACGCCAATGGCGGGCAGGCCTTGTTCGTCCTGCAGCCACAAGCTGGCCTCCCCACGGCTCGCCTTGCCATAAGGCATGGCATAGCTTTTGATCACCGCCTTGCCGGTGAAATAATGGTCTTCCTTGATATGGGCGGGTTTGAGGATCCGGTTGGGCTCGGCAATCCGGTCCGGTGACCATTGGTCCGCAACCGGCTGAGCCGCATAAATGCCGACCGATTCCTTGTTGATCACGCCGCCATTGGCCGAGATCATCCCCGGCTTGCTGCCGTCCTTGCGCAAGGCCTGAACCAGCGCGACCATGCCATGCGCGCTATAGCTGTTGCCGGGTCCGCCGAAAAAGCTGAGGCCGCCGGTCAGCGTATAGGAGGATAAAGACCGATCTGGTGAACCGAGCGCATCCATCGCCAGCGAAACAGCGACCGGGAAACAGCTGTAAATGTCGATCGGCCCGAGGTCGCCGGCCTCCACTTCCGCCAGTTCCAGTGCCTTCGGAAAGGCCGATTCCATGGCGGGAGAAATCGACAGGTCCGCCTGATGGCTCATCAGCGGCACGCTCGCGTCGGCGCCGCTGTGCAGATAGATTATCTTGTCTTCGGCGATGCCCAGTTCCTCGGCATGGCCCGCCGTCGTCAATATCACCGCTGCGCCCAGTTCGACCGCATCCTGCGCCACCATCCAGCGGCGATAAGGGTCGTTGAGCCGGTAATTGCCATGATCATCGGCGAGCAATTCTTCCGCCGTCCATTTCCGGGCAAATTGTGCATGTTCGCGAGTCAGCGACACTTCGGCAAAGGCCTCCCACAGCTCAGCCATGCTTTGCGCATAGCTGTCGCGATCCATCCCGAGCCGTGCGCGCCGGGCATTTTCGACAATGCCATAGGCCATCGGCATGTTGATGATGCCCTGCCGCCATTCATAGGCGGTGAGCATCTTGTCCTGATCGGTCTTGAGATCGATCATGTCGCGGGTTGCCGGCTGGCTCCAGTCGAGCTTGTGGCCGCTGCGCCGCGCGCGCTTGACGGTGCCGACATTTTCCGCGCTGGACAGGACTACCGCTTTATATTCACCGTCATGAACCTGACAGGCGAGCTTGTTGAGATGTTTCTGCGGGCTCTGGCCGCCGACATCACCATAGAGCAGAGTGGCGGGGTTGAGGCCCGATGCCGTCGCCACCGCTTCCGGGTGATTCTCCGGCGAACCGCAATCATGCGGCAGGCCGCTGTCATGGAACAGGCGAATCGATAGCAGGCAATCAATCGACGCGGCCAGCTTTGCCGCCGCGCCGCTGTCAGCCAAGGCTTCCCTGATCGCATCCGACGCCAGATCGACCGTCGAGGGCCATTCCAGCCCCTGCGATTCCTTCAGTTTCCGACCACTTGTCTCGCCAACGCCGATCAGGACCGGCGCCTTCTTGTCTGCCAAAGCCAATGGTAATTCCCTCAAAATAAACAGTTCATCAATCGATTAAACATGATAACAGACAGGGTGATCAATGCACCTAATAATTTGAGGACTAGTGAATGAGCGGATGGCCAGAGCTGAAATGGGAAACGGAACCGACAGGTCCACTCAAGGGACTCAAGATCGTCGACATGTCGACGGTTGTGCTGGGTCCCTTTGCAACGGTCAATTTTGCGGACATGGGCGCAGACGTCATCAAGATTGAAAATGGCGACGGTAAATTTGCCGGCGACATGATGCGCCATGCCGGGGACAGCCCGACCGGCGATCTCGGTCCGATATTCGCTTCGCTCAACCGCAACAAGAAATCGGTCACCCTCAATGGCAAGAATGCAGACGACAAGGCCGTCATCCTCGAGCTGCTGAAACATGCCGATGTATTTTTCCACAATGTGCGACTGGCCGGCATGGAACGGCTGGGGCTGGATTATGAAAGCATCAAGGCGATCAACCCCGGCATCGTCTATGTCCATTGCGCAGGCTTCGGCCAGGGTGGTGAATATGCCCACCGTCAGGCCTATGACGACCTGATCCAGGGCGCTTCCGGATTTGCATCGCTGTTCGAAATGCGCGGTGACAGCGGCCGGCCCTTATATATGCCGTCGCTGGTTGCCGACAAGACCATCGGGCTGTTCGCGGTCAATGCAACGCTTGCCGCCATGTATCACAAGGAAAAAACCGGCGAGGGACAATTTGTCCAGGTGCCGATGTTCGAAGCCTTCACCTGGTTCAACATGGTCGAGAATCTCTGGGGCGAAACCTATTTGCCCGGCAATGGCAAGCTTGCCTACAGCCGGTCGATCAACAAGAATCGCAAGCCCTATCCGACCAAGGACGGCTATATCGGACTGGTTCCCTATAATGATGCACAGTGGGAGAAATTTTTCGAACTGGGTGGCAAGCCCGGCGTGTTCGAGGAACCGCGCTTCGCCACCTATCAGGAACGCACGAAAAACATCACCGCTCTCTATGGCCTGATCGAGGAAATTGCCTCGACCAAGACATCTGAAGAATGGCTGAAGCTGCTCGACGAGCATAATATTCCGGCGATGCGCTATAATAGCATGGCCGATGTACTGGACGATCCGCATCTCCAGCAGGTCGGTTTCTGGGAGCAGCGGGAAAGCGAAAAAACCGGGAAATACCGGTCGATCAAGCACCCGGTTCTCTATTCCGCCAGCCCTGCCAATTTCTATGCCCATCCACCGACACTGGGCGCGGATAATGACGAAATACGCGGCGCACTGAATATGCCCGCCAACGACGAATGATAATGAAAAAAAGGACGAGGTTTGAACCATGAATTTTGATTTCTCTGACGACCAGAAATTTCTCCGCGACGAAGCGCGCAAATTTCTCGAAGCCCAATGCACCAGCGCCCATGTTCGCGAAGTGCTGGATGATGACAGCAAGAGCCACAATGAAGGCGTGTGGAAACAGATCATCGAAATGGGCTGGCTCGGCGCCGCCATTCCCGAAGAATATGGCGGGCTTGGCCTCGGCATGCTCGAGCTTTGCGTGATTGCCGAAGAACTCGGGCGCGTGCTGGCGCCCGTACCGTTCGGGTCCTCCGCCTATTTCTTTGCCGAAGCGCTGAAGCTTGCGGGCAGCGAAGACCAGAAACAGGCGCTGCTGCCGAAAGTGGCAGACGGCAGCCTGGTCGGCTGCATCGCGATCAGCGAAGGGCCGGGCGAAATCAAGGCCGGCAATATTGCGACGCGGCTGAAGGACGGCAGCATCACGGGCAAGAAAATCCCGGTGACCGATGGCGATATTGCCAGCCATGCGATCGTGCTGGTGAAAGACGGCAGCGGCGAAAGCCTCGTCATTGTCGATCTCAACGAGAGCGGCGTTTCGCGGGAACCGATCAAGACGCTCGAACCGACGCGCAGCCACGCGACGATCAGCTTCGATGGCGCGAAGGCGGAACTGCTCGGCGAAGCGGGCAATGGCATGGCGCTGCTCGACCAGATCAACGACCGGGCAGCCGTGCTGATCGCCTTCGAACAATTGGGCGGCGCTTCCCGCTGTCTCGAAATGGCCAATGCCTATGCCAAGGAACGGGTCGCATTCGGCCGCGCGATTGGCGGCAATCAGGCGATCAAGCACAAGCTTGCCGACATGTATGTGAAGAATGAGGTCGCTCGTTCCAACGCTTATTATGGTGCCTGGGCGCTTTCGAGCAACGCAGCGGAACTGCCGGAAGCGGCAGCTGCTGCGCGGGTCGCGGCATCGGAAGCCTTCTGGTTTGCCTCCAAGGAAAATATCCAGACCCACGGCGGCATGGGCTTCACCTGGGAGGTGGATTGCCACCTCTTCTACCGCCGCGCCAAATTGCTCTCCGTACAGGCGGGCAGTCCGGCGGTGTGGAAAGAGAAGCTGGTTAGCGCGCTCGAAGCGAAAAATGACTGAATCTTGGGCCCGTGCGCGGGTCAAAAAAGTGAAGGAATAGACTATGGATTTCAACGACACAGCAGAAGAAGCAGAATTTCGCGCCGAGGCGCAAGCTTTTCTATCACAGCATCTGAACGCCAAGACGCCGGGCGCGCTGCGCTCCGGTGGCCGCGAGGATTTTCTCGCCCGCGCCAAGGCCTGGCAGAAGACAAAGGCGGAAGGTGGCTTTGCACAGATCACCTGGCCCAAGGAAATGGGCGGTCGCGGCGGCACCGTGATGCAACAGGTGATCTGGGGACAGGAAGAGGCCAAATTTGACGCGCCGACCGGCCCCTTTGCCATCGGCCTCGGCATGTGCGTCCCGACCGTCATTGCCTTCGGATCGGACGAGCATAAGAAACGCTATGTCCAGAAAGCGCTGATGGGCGAAGAAGTCTGGTGCCAGCTCTTCTCCGAACCGGCTGCCGGGTCGGATGTTGCCGGTCTCAAGACAAAAGCGGTCAAAGATGGCGACGAATGGGTTATAAATGGTCAGAAAGTGTGGACTTCCGGAGCCCATTATTCCGATTTTGGTATCCTTTTGGTCCGCACCGATCCGAATGTGCCCAAGCACAAGGGCCTGACCATGTTCATCGTCGACATGAAACAGCAGGGCGTCGATGTCCGGCCGATCCATCAGGCATCGGGTGGCAGCGAGTTTAACGAAGTCTATTTCACCGATGTCCGTATTCCCGACAGCGATCGTCTCGGCGAACCCGGCATGGGCTGGAAAGTGGCGCTGGTCACGCTGATGAATGAACGGCTCGCGGTTGGCGGCTCCCCGGGACCCGACTGGAAGGAAATCATGGATTATGCGCGGTCCGCCGGCACCCTGTCCGATCAGGCCTTCCGGGCAAAGCTGGCCGACTGGTATGTCGCGGCTCAGGGTTACAAGCTGACCAAATTCCGTACCCAGACCGCCTTGTCCCGCGGCGAGACGCCGGGTCCGGAAAATGCGATCGGCAAGATCATTAACGCCAATCATCTGCAGGACATTTGCAACAGCGCGATCGAGATGCAGGATCATTTCGGCCTGATCGTCGACAAGGACGAAGCGCCATCGGACGCGATTTTCCAGGAAAGCTTCATGTGGGCTCCCGGTCTGCGGATTGCCGGCGGCACCGATGAGATCCTGAAGAATATCATCGCCGAACGGGTATTGGGTCTGCCGCAGGATGTGCGGGTCGACAAGGACAAGACCTTCGCGGAAATGAACTAGGACCAATAGAATGACTGACCTTCCCGTCCATGTTGTCGCCAATTTCACCGTGCAGGACGCGGCGAAATATCGCGAATATGAAAAGGGCTTTTTCCCGATTCTGAAAAAACATGGCGGGGAGTTCATCACCTTTGACGATAGCAGCGTCACCTTCGAAGGCGCTGCTCCGCCCGAAGGCCGGATCGTATTGCTCAAATTTCCGAGCCAGCAAGCAGCCACGGCCTGGTATGACGACCCTGATTATCAGGCGCTGTCCGAGCATCGCCGGGCCGGCACGACGCTGAATTTCCTGACCATGGTGCACAGCATCGCACCCCGAAATTAGCCGCCGCTCATAAATCGGCTTGCAGCGGACGCAGAAAAACTTGCGTGATCGAGACGGTTGCAACTGTTATCGATTGCGCAACGCATAGATAAGGAAATATCCCATGACCGCAGAGCTGCCCGCCTATACACCACCAAAAGTCTGGACTTGGGACAAGGAAAACGGTGGCCGCTTCGCCAATATCAACCGGCCGATATCGGGAGCCACTCACGAAAAGGAGCTGCCGATCGGCAAGCATCCGATGCAGCTCTACTCACTGGGCACGCCCAATGGCATGAAGGTCACCATCATGCTCGAAGAACTGCTGGCCCTCGGCCATGAAGGCGCAGAATATGATGCCTGGCTGATCAATATCGGCGAAGGCGCGCAATTTGGCAGCGATTTTGTCGCGATCAATCCGAACAGCAAAATCCCGGCGATGATGGATCACAGCACCAATCCCCCGACCCGCCTGTTTGAATCGGGATCCATCCTCATGCACCTGGCAGAAAAATTCGATGCCTTCCTGCCGCAGGAAGGAAAGGCCCGGGCCGAAACGTTCAACTGGCTGTTCTGGCAAATGGGCAGCACGCCATTTCTTGGCGGCGGCTTTGGCCATTTTTACGCCTATGCACCGGAGAAATTCGAATATCCGATCAATCGCTATGCGATGGAAGTGAAGCGCCAGCTTGATGTGCTCGACAAGCATTTTGCGGATAACAAGTTTTTCGCCGGTGACGAATATACGATCGCCGATATGGCGACCGCACCCTGGTATGGTTCTCTCGTGAAGGGTCTGGTCTATGATGCGGCCGAATTTCTGCAGGTGCAGGACTATAAAAATGTTCTGCGCTGGGCCGACGAGATTTTCGCGCGGCCGGCGGTCAAGCGCGGCATCATGGTCAACCGGACCTCGGGCCCGCCGGAAAAGCAATTGCGCGAACGGCACGACGACAGCGATTTTGATTTGCGCACCCAGGACAAGCTGGAACCGAAAGAAGAAGCGGCGGAGTAGAGGCCGCTATTAGCGGGTCAGGCTCGCATAAACGCGGCTGAGGAAGCTGGGCAGCATCATTTCATTGGCCTGAAATTCACTATCGAATTCCGCCGTTGGTTTCGCCGCCATGATGTCCTGCAATGACTTGCCGTCATCGATCAGCGCCTGCACGCGGCCCTGGATGATGGTCAGCACTTCGATATAGCGCGCCAGCTTCGCACGGTCGGTAACGGGGCCATGGCCTGGGATAACCGTCGTTTGATCGTCAATCGCATCGTGGACGGCCTGACAGAAAGCGATCATCCCGGCAAGGTCTCCGCCATTGTCTGCATCGATGAACGGGTAGCCGCTATTGTTAAACACATCGCCGAGATGGACGGCGTTCGTCCCGCGGAAGAGGACCGCCGTATCACCATTGGTGTGCGCCGGGCCGACGTGCAGCAGATCGATCTTCTGACCGTTGATATGAAACTGCATGGTCCGGTCAAAGGTGATATCGGACAGGGCATGTTCGGGATAAGCTTTCTGCTCGCCGGCAAAAGGCCCGAAATTGACGATATGATCGTCCAGCATCATCGCTCTGCTATTGGACTGGCTGACGATCCAGCTGCCTTCCTTGCCGAGCACTTGGTTGCCGTCGGCATGATCGAAATGCCAGTGGGTGTTGACCACGAAGTCAACGTCTTCGCTGCCGATATCTTTCAGTGCCGCCTTGATTTTGGGCATCAGCTGCGGGAACTGGTCATCGACAATCAGCGTTCCGTCCTTGCCGACCGACACCGCGATATTGCCGCCCAGTCCGAACAGGACATAGAGGCCATCGGCAATTTTCTGGGTCTTGATTTCCGCCTTGTCGAAATCCCAGCCAAAAGCGGCATAGACCTGATCCGGGTTCATTACCGGACCGTGCGAGGCGGCTTCCGGGCCCGTGCTGCCATGAGCGAGCAGTGGAGAAGCGATTGCGACGGTTAGGACCAATGCCAAACTTCCAAACGTCTTTTTCATAAGCTCGCCTCGCTCCGGATGGACTGTTACTTCAATATGCCCGCCATGATCAGGTCGACCGTCTGCTCGCGATAGGCATCGCGCATCCGCTCGTCAAAATCCTCCCGGCCATAGCAATATTTCCAGACCAGCTTGCCGGTAAAGAAGCGGTCGGCCGCGCCGGTGACGGCGGAATAGAAGAGGTCCGGATCGACGGTGCGGAATACGCCCGACTTGATTCCTTCTCCGACGAAAGTCTTGTAGGCTTCGGACAAAGGTTTGAGATATTTATCCGCTATTTTTCGAGCGCCTTCTGGCGGCAGTTCGCGAATCAACCGCATCGTCAGCCGGTTGAGATAGGGAAATTCATAATAAGTATCGATGACTGCGCCGATATGATGGCGCAGCTTGTCTTCCGGTGGCATGTCCTTTTTGATCAGCAAGCCGACCTGGACCAGAATATTGTCCATATCGCGCTCGAGAATTGCTTCGAGCAAGCCGTCCTTGTTGCCGAAATAATATTTGACGAGGGCGCTGTTGAGGCCGGAAAGGACCGATAGCTCGCTGAAGGAAATATCGATTGTATCGCCCTTGCGCATGATCTGGCTGGCGGTCTCGATCAGCTTGTCCCGCGCCCCTGCTTCACTCTCTTTGGCCACCAATTTATCGACGGTCATTTTTCTTCCCCTATACGCACAACGTCACATTTTTGTCACTTATAAGCAGGTTCTTCCCACCATGGAAAGCTGTCTGGCAAGTCGCTGGACACTTTATCCGGATAGACGGGACTGCGCTTCTCCAGAAAGCTTGCAATACCCTCTTTCGCGTCGGCGGATTTCGCCCGATTGTAGATTATCCGACTATCGACCTTATGCGCTTCCATCGGATGCGCGGCAGCGGGCAATTGCCACAGCATCTGGCGGGTTACCGCTATCGATACCGGCGCTGTATTATCGACAATTTCCCGCGCCAGAGCATAAGCCGCCGGAAGCAGGTCTTCGGGTTTGTGCAGCGAACGGACCAACCCGCCCTTGAGCGCTTCCTCTGCGTCGAAAACGCGGCCGGTCATGCACCATTCCAGTGCCTGGGCCCGGCCGACCAGATTGGGCAGGAACCAGCTTGCCGCGCCATCGGGAGCTATGCCGCGCCGGGCGAAGACAAAGCCGAAGCGCGCGGTTTCGCTGGCCAGCCGCATGTCCATTGGCAGCAACATGGTCGCGCCAACGCCCACGGCAACGCCGTTGACTGCGCCGATCACCGGCTTCAGGCATTGATAGATACGCAGGATCAGCAGGCCACCGCCATCGCGGACCCGGGGATCGGAATAATCTTCCACCGGATCTTCACTGGCAAAAGGCCCTCCCCCGTCTTCCGGAGTGAGATCGGCGCCGGCGCAAAAGGCACGGTCGCCGGCTCCGGTAACCACCACCGCACGCACATCATCGTCCGCATCGATACGGTCGAAGGCATCGGTCATTTCCCGGATGATCGTCCCGGTAAAGGCATTCATCTTTTCCGGACGATTGATCGTGATGGTCGCGATATTGTCAGCGACGTCATAGAGGATCTGCGTATAATCGGTCATCGACTTCTCCTGACGATAGAAAAAGGGCCGCGAGTTTCTCGCAGCCCTTCCCTGTTCAATTTTTAGCGCGGTGCCATCCGGATGCCGCCGTCGAGACGAACATCTTCACCATTGAAATATTGCGTTTCAATCATGCACATGGCGAGCGCTGCATATTCGTCCGGTTGTCCCAGCCGCGGAGGATGCGGAACCATGGCGCCCAGAGCGTCGCGCACATTTTGCGGCGCACCGGCGAGCAATGGCGTATCGAAGATGCCGGGCAGGATGGTGTTGACCCGAATGCCTTCGCGGGACAGGTCGCGCGCGATCGGCAAGGTCATGCCGACAACGCCGCCCTTGGAAGCGGAATAAGCCGCCTGACCAATCTGGCCGTCTTCTGCAGCCACCGAAGCGGTATTGACCATCGCACCGCGATCGCCATCTTCGAGCGGATCGAGGGTCAGCATGCCGGCCGCCGATTTGGCGATGCAGCGGAAGGTACCAACCAGATTCACCTGAATGATGAAGTTGAAGGCATCCATCGGGAAATGCTTGATCGAGCCATCTTCCTTGGAACGGCTGACGGTCTTGATCGCGTTGCCAATACCGGCGCAGTTGACGAGGATACGTTCCTGACCATTGGCGGCGCGGGCTTTTTCGAAGCCAGCGTCGACGCTGTCGTCTTCGGTGACATTGACCTTGCAGAAAACGCCGCCGAGTTCGGCTGCGAGCGCTTCGCCCTTTTCCTCGTTGAGGTCGAAAAGGGCGACCTTGACGCCCTTGGCTGCCAGACGGCGAGCGGTTGCCGCGCCGAGGCCGGATGCGCCACCGGTAATGACGGCTGAAATATTGCTGTTGAGTTCCATATTCTTGTCTTTCTTCTAATGATCGTCATGCTGAACCCAGTCCAGCATGACGATCTATGTTGATTAACCGAGACGTTCGATGATCGTTACGTTCGCCTGACCGCCACCTTCGCACATCGTCTGCAGACCATATTTCGATCCGCGGGATTCCATAGCGTTGAGCAGGGTCGCCATCAATTTGGTGCCGGAAGCGCCAAGCGGATGACCCAGAGCAATCGCGCCGCCGTTGACGTTGATCTTGTCACGATCGGCACCGACATGCTTCAGCCATGCGAGCGGGACAGGAGCGAAAGCTTCGTTCACTTCGTACAGATCGATGTCACCGATATTCATGCCGGCACGCTGCAATGCGCGGTCGGTCGCGAACAATGGTTCTTCGAGCATGATCACCGGGTCGCCAGCAGTAACCGTCAGGTTCACGATCCGTGCACGCGGGGTCAGGCCATGGTCTTTCAAAGCCTGCTCCGAGCAGACCAGAACCGCGCTCGAACCGTCGCAGATCTGGCTGGCGTTGGCAGCGGTAATCGCGCCGCCTTCCTGCAGCAGCTTCACCGCACCGATGCTTTCCCGGGTTGCGTCAAAGCGAATGCCTTCGTCCACCTTGTGCTGTTCCTTGCCTTCGGCGGTTTCGATTTCGATCGCGACGATTTCATTGTCAAAGGCACCGGATTCGACAGCCTTGATAGCCTTCTGGTGGCTTTCCAGCGCGAACTGGTCGAGGTCGTCACGGGTAAAGCCGTGCTTCTTGACCAGCATTTCAGCGCCCATGAACTGGCTGAACTGGATGCCGGGATAGGCCGCCTGCAGCCCTTCCGACATATTGGTGCCCAGACCGGCGTCCTTGAACAATTTGAACGTCGAGCCCATGGGTACGCGGGTCATGCTTTCGATGCCGTGCGCCAGAACCATGTCCTGGGTACCGGACATAACGCCCTGCGCAGCAAACTGGATCGACTGCTGCGAGGAACCGCACTGGCGATCGATCGAAACCGAAGGAATGCTGTCCGGCAGATTGGACGCGAGAACCGCGTTCCGGCCGACGTCGCCGGCCTGCTCTCCGCCCTGCATGACGCAGCCGGTGATTACGTCTTCAATCGCGCTCGCGTCGAAATCATTGCGGTCGGCAATCGCGTTCAGCGTGGCAGCACCCAGATCCACCGGATGAATGCCAGCCAGACGGCCGCCGCGACGACCACCAGCGGTACGAACCGCGTCAACAATATAGGCCTCTGCCATAATCTTATTCCTTTAATTGGTTGAGAGTCGAAAATTTAACTGACCGGTTAAACCGCGTAGCCGCCAGCGTCAAATGAAAAAGCCGACCATCACGAGAGCGATGGCCGGCTTGATCAAATCACATCAGTGGCGGTCAGGCAGCCACTTTGTCTTTCTTGACCGTGATCACCTGCGGATAGGTGAATTCAAGCAGGCCTTCCTTGCCATATTCGGCGCCAAATCCGGACTGTTTATGCCCGCCGAAGGGAGCAAAAGGCGACAGGTGGAGGAATTCATTGACCCACACCGTGCCGGTTTCCAGCTGTTCGGCAACGCGAACACCTTCATCGGCATTGGAGGTCCAGACAGCGCCGGCAAGACCATATTCACTGTCATTGGCACGGGCGATGGCTTCATCGGTGGTGCTGAATTTCATCAGTGGCATGACCGGGCCGAATTGTTCCTCGGCAACAATCCGGGCGTCTTCCGGCGGGTTGTCGAGGATCGTGATCGGCACATAATAGCCCGGAATGCTGTCGTCCTTCGCATCACCGCCGACAAGGAATTTATAGTCATTATCCTTGGCGTCCTGGATCAGCTCCAGCACCCGCTCATATTGTTTCTTGTTCTGGATCGGACCGACCGCCGTGCCCTGTTGCGCGCCGTCGCCGACCTTTACATTTTTGGCGAATTCGGCAATTGCCGCGCTGAGCTCGTCATAAATATCTTCGTGGATATAGATGCGTTTCGCAGCGACACAGATTTGACCGGCATTGGTGAAGCTCGACCAGAACAGCTGTTCGGCAACCTTTGCGACATCGGCATCGGGCAGAACGATCGAGGCGTCATTGCCGCCCAGTTCCAATGTGATCCGCTTGAGATCCTTGGAAGCGCCTTCCATGATCTTCTTGCCGGTCGCGGTCGAGCCGGTGAAGGTGATCTTGTCGATGTCAGGATGCGACGTCATCAACGGACCGAGGCTGTCTTCACCGGTGATGATATTGACGACGCCGGGAGGGGCGACATCCTTGATCAGTTCCGCAAGACGCAAGGTCGTCAATGGCGTGAACGGCGATGGCTTGAGCACGATCGTGCAACCGGACAACAGAGCCGGCGCGATTTTCTGCACTGCCATCATCACCGGGAAATTCCATGGCACGATGCCGGCAACCACACCGACCGGCACGCGGCGGGTGCGGCTGAAGCGCTCGTCCGAATCCTCGTTGATCTCGTCTTCGAGATCCAGCGTTGCCTGAGCCCCGGAGATATAGGCCGCGCCCATGATCTCACCCTGCGCCTGTGCATGCGGCTTGCCCTGCTCTGCAGTAAGCAGGCGAAACAGCTCGTCATTATTCTCGTTGATCACGGCAGAAATCGCCTGAACCACCTTGCGGCGTTCTTCGATCGGCTTCTTCGACCAGGTCTTGAAGGCAGCGCGGGCTGCGGAGACGGCTGTGTCGAGCTCGGCTTCCCCACAAGCGGGAACCTGACCGATCACTTCTTCATTGGCCGGATTGACGACGTCCAGCATTTGCGAGGTGCTGACCATCTCGCCATTGATCAAATTCTTGTATTGGGTAACCATTTCGCTCTCCTTTGGGGTCTGCCGTTCATTCTATTTGAGTCGCATATACTGCATTACAAGGCCTTGCGCGCCATTCATTTTGATAGACTATAGCGGATCGGCAGGGTCTTGAGCCCGCCGACAAAAGTCGATTTTGCGCGCACCGGTTCGCCGGCCAGTTCAAGCGTCTCGATCCGGTCGAGCAGCTCGTTGAACAGGATCTTCATTTCCATCCGCGCCATGTGCAAGCCCAGACATTGATGCGCGCCGGCACCAAAAGCTAGATGCCGGTTGGGCGATCGTGACGCATCAAACTTGCGCGGGTCGGGAAAGATGCTGGGATCGTGATTGGCGGCGATATAGCTGATCATCAGCCAGTCATCCTTGGCAATCTTCTGTCCGCCAAGCTCGGTATCCTCGGCAGCCGTGCGCATGAAATGCTGCACCGGGGTGGTCCAGCGGATCGCTTCCTCGACAATTCCGGAGAGCAGATCGCGGTCGGCCTTGAGCCGCGCAAATTGTTCGGGATCCTGGGCCAGCGCCATCATCGCACCCGCAGTCGATGCCGATGTCGTGTCATGGCCGGCGGCGGCCAGGATGATATAATAGCCAGCCATGTCGCGGTCGCTGAGATGCGCGCCATCGACTTTTGCATTGGCGATCACGCTCGCCACATCGTCGGTAGGATTGGCGCGTTTTTCCGCCGTCAGCTTTGCAAAATAGGCCTCGAAGTCGGCAACAGCGCCGACCACCAGCTGCATGATCTGCTCCGGTGTCATATTGGCCATGCCGGACTTGTTGAGATCTTCATCCTGTCCGCCAAACATCTGCTGGGTGAGAAACAGCATGCGCTGCTCGTCCGCTTCCGGCACGCCCAGGATCTGCATCACCACATGAAGCGGGTAAGGCGCGGACACCAGAGGTACAAAATCGGCTTCACCGCCTGCATCGACCAGCCGGTCGACGGTGACCTTGGCCAGCGCGCTGATCTCGTCTTCCATCTGGCGGATATTCTTGGGCATGAACCAGTCTTGCGTCAGCCGGCGATATGCCGGATGGGTCGGCGCATCGAGCGCGACCAGCGAACGAACCAGATTGGGATCGCCACCGGTGATCGACTTGACGAAGGCGCCGCTGTTCTTGTCGCTAAAGGTGACGCTGCGCGGACTGTTCAGGAACAGCTTGTTATCCTTGCTGATGCGCATGACGTCGTCATAGCTAGTGACCAGCCAGAAGGGATCGTGGATCTCGTCATTGACCACGCGCACCACCGGTGCCTCGCTACGAAGCCGGTCAAACCGGTCGAGCAATTGATCCCAATCGACATAATTCGCCGGATCAATGATTGCCAGCGCATCCTCGCCGACCAAATTTGCTTCTGCTTGCGTTGCCATCAGACTGTCCCGCTTTCCTGCTTGTTCCAATATTCGTCACGCAACAGCCGTTTGTAGAGCTTGCCTGTGGCATGGCGCGGCAATTCCGGACGGAAATCTATCCGCCGCGGGACCTTCACCCCGGACAGCGACTGGCGGAGATAGGCTTCCAGCTCCTGCGCCAGTTCCTCTCCCGCTTCCGCCATATCCATGGGCTGCACGACCGCTACGACCTTCTCGCCCATATCCTCGTCCGGCGCGCCGATGACGGCGGCATCCGCAACCTTGGGATGGGTGACCAGCAGATTTTCTATTTCCTGCGGATAGATGTTCACCCCGCCGGAAATGATCATGAAGCTCTTGCGGTCGGTCAGATAGAGGAAACCATCTTCGTCCAGCTTCCCGACATCGCCCAGCGAAGTCCAGCCCTTGGCGTGGGTGGCCGCCTTGGTTTTCTCCGGATCATTGTGATATTCGAACTTCGAGCCGCTCTCGAAATAGATCTGGCCTTCTTCACCAACGGGGACTTCTTCGCCATTTTCGTCGCAGATGTGGACCTCGCAATTGATCGGCTGTCCCACCGAACCCTTGTGCGCCAGCCAGCCCTCGCTGTTACAGAATACAAAGCCATTGCCTTCGGTTCCGGCATAATATTCATTGAGCACCGGACCCCACCATTCGATCATCGCTTCCTTGATCGGAATCGGCACCGGCGCCGCGGCATGAACCGCGCTCTTGATCGACGACACGTCATATTTGCTGCGAACCTCTTCCGGCAATTTCAGCATCCGGACGAAATGGGTCGGCACCCACTGGCCGACGTCGCATTTATATTTCTCGATCAGCTGCAAGGCATGTTCAGGATCAAATTTTTCCATCACAATGCTGGTACCGCCGAGCGCCTGGACGGCGATGTTCCAGCGCAGCGGCGCTGCATGATAAAGCGGCGCGGGGGAGAGATAGACGCAATCCTCGTGGAAACCGAAAATCATCTGGGCCAGTCCCGCAATGCCATTGGGTCCAGCGATATCTTCGTCCAGCGGCAAGGGAAGTTTTACACCCTTGGGCTGGCCGGTTGTTCCCGACGAATAGAGCATGTCGATGCCAGCCCGTTCGTCGGCAATCGGCGTCATCGGCATCGATTCGAGCGCCGCTTCGATATTCCGCTCGTCTTCCGCGCCATAGATCAACTGCTCGACATCGGGATTCAGCTTGCGCACCTGATCGATGACCGGCAGCATTTTCTGCGAACTGATCAGCAGCTTGGCCCCGGAGTCCTTCAGGATATAGCTGACTTCTTCGGGTGTCAGTCGGCTGGAAATGGCGACCTGAAACAGGCCGGAGCGCTGCGATCCCCAAGTGACCGGAAAAAATTGCGGATGGTTTTCCATGCAGACCGCGACCGTATCACCAATCTGCAGGCCGCGGCTGCGATAGAGCTGGGCGACCTGATTGGACAGCCTGTCCAACTCGCCATAAGTGATGATCTTTCCCGAGCTCGCCATGATCACGGCTGGCTTGTCAGGATTTTCCTTTGCGTGGACAGAAGGATGCATAATCTGGCGTTCTCCAAGATACCGATCGCCTGATTCGACGACTCGCTTTCCCGGCACCATGGTTTAATCGCACAGTTAAATCAATCGATAGTCACATCAATCGGCGATAGAAATGCGCAATAATCCCTCAATTCTCCACATAGATATCCACAGGCACGGCCAAATCGGCAAATATCCGGCCGATCGGGGCCATGCTGGTCGCGCCCTGTTCGATCTCGTTTTCGAGCATCGTCTGGCTGGCGGCACCCTTCAGCAGAACCACCACGGTCCGCGCTTCGCAAATCGCGGCCTTGGTGATCGTCACCAGCGGCGTGTCGCCATCATCGGGGAGCAGGCCAACGGCGATTTTCTCCGGCGGTCCGTCGAGCGCCTCTTCCATGTCGGCGCTTTCCATGATCCCGGCGGTGCTGCCGCTGGGGCCCATGCCGAGCATAACCAGATCCGGTGGCCATTTCGTGTCGCGCAGCCGTGCATCAGCAGCGGCTCCCGCCATGTGATAATCTTCATGCTCCGGTGCCAGTGGCAGCACGCGCGCACCCCGGGTCAGAAACAGTTGCGCCAGTTTCTTCACATGGCTGCGCGGGTCATCGAGCGGCACCAGCAGATCGTCAGTCGGGATGATCGTGACATATTTCCACTTGATCTGCTTTTCAGCCAGCGCTTCGAGCACCGGCATGGCTTCCTCACTGGCGGGCAAGGCCAGCAACGCATCGCCGCGCGCATCAAGAGCGCTCTCGATGATGAACTGGATATCGCCAGCGACGGCATCGACCATCTCGGCGCGATCATCAAAATCCCACCATTCCAGCATGGACTCTTCCTCTTCCGGAAGGTCTTCCATGTCGAAATCTTCTAATGCGTCTTCGAGTTTGCTCATTTTTCTGTCCGTCAGCCAAATTTTCTCGTGCTTCTAACCCGTGTTCCGGTCGAAACAAAGGTCAAACATAAGATTTTTCCTTACGCTTCGCTAGTTCGCAGGTGGCCCGGCCGGTGGCTCGTCGAGCAACAGTGCCGATGGCCGCAATATGGTCAGCGAGGCGGGGGCCCCGCTCCCTTCCTCGCGCGCGCTGATATCGACCTGGATGAAACTCTGGTCTTCGGTCAGCTTGGCATCCTGCGCCCATTGCCACTGCCAGCCGCCATTTTCGACCGATCCGCTCTGTTCACCCAGCGCTGGCGGGCGCGGATCGGTGAGGATCTCGACAGCGCGGTTGCGCACCACCGATTGCGCGACAACGCGCATTTCCAATTCGGCAGCATTGTGAGTCGTAAAGGCCTGCAGCCGGATCAGGGCGAGCGCAGCGAGGCTGAAAACCGACAGCGCGACCAGCATCTCGATCAGCGTGAATCCGCGCTCCCCGGATCCGGCAACACGGCATTTCCGCAATCTGATCATGGTGCCGCTCCAGCCAGCTTCACATCGCCCATCGGTGCAATCAGGATGCGACGGATTTGCTCATTGCCCCGCAAGACAAGCTCGGCCTGCTCGCTCGGCAGCCCCGTGCTTTCAAAGCTGATCATCATCGGCCCGGTCTCACCGGTTGCCGCAGTCACCCCGCTGGACCAGTCGGTCGACACAAACGGCTTGTCCTCGATCACCGCCCAATTGCCCTTGCGCCTTTCCAGAAAGCTGTAGCCGGAGGGCGTGACCTGCATCGCCATCGGCCGCGACTGCAAAATAGCATTGTCGCGCAGCGCTGCCGTGCGCGCCGCAAATCGCTGGGCATCTTCTTCAAGCGCGCTGCTTCCGCCCGGAAAGGAAAAGACGACAACCGACGCCATCAGTCCGATGATCAGCAGCACGACCATCAGTTCCACCAGAGTGAAGCCGGCTGTATGCTGAAATCCGGTTGGAGTTTTCTGTCGGATCATTTTCGTTCATTTAGCGAGTTGATCGGAGCGAGTCTTGCAGAATCCATTGTCGCCTGCAATGACAGTGGGATAAGAAAAGAAACGCTGGGAAAAGGAAATCTTGATGTCTGATGTCGCTCTCTACGAGAAAAATGACCGCATCGTTACAATCACGCTGAACAAGCCGGAAACGCGCAACGCGCTGTCAAAAGATCTGTGCGAGGCCTTGGTCGATGCGATCAACAGGGCGGATGCGGATGAAGGGGTTAGTTGCGTCGTGCTCGCTGCCAACGGCAAGAGCTTCTCCTCCGGCGGCAATCTCCACGAGATCAAGGCGATGACGGCTGAACAGAAAATGACGCCGCTGGAAATCGAGAATTGGTACAAGACCGGCATTCAGCGTATTCCGCTGGCTTTCTCGCAAATTTCCGTTCCGGTGATCGCCGCGGTCAACGGCCATGCCATTGGCGCCGGCAATGACCTGACCACCATGTGCGATATCCGTATTGCCGGTGAAGACGCGATATTTGCCGAAAGTTTCCTGCGCGTCGGCCTGATCCCCGGCGATGGCGGTGCATGGTTATTGCCCCGGATTATCGGGCAGGCGCGCGCCAATCAGATGCTGTTTACCGGCGAATTTATCGATGCTGCCAAGGCGCTGAATTATGGCTTGGTGTCGGAAGTCGTGCCCAACGAGACTTTGCTGAAACGCGCCTATGAACTGGCCGAAATGGTTGTCGGCCTGCCACCGCTGGCGATCCGCAAGACCAAGGAGCTGGTCCGCACCGCGCAAAGCGTGACGCTGAAGGAAAATCTCGATCAGGCCGCCTTGTTCCAGGGCGTTTTGCAGCAGCTCGACGATCACCAGGAAGCGATTGACGCCATACTCGAGAAGCGGAAGCCTGTATTCAAGGGGGCATGATATGAAGAAAATTGCTATTTCAATATTGGCCCTTGCCTCGGCCAATGCAGCGCAAGCCCAACCAGTCGCGGGGATCGCGACGGACTCTACCAGGGCTGCCAATGCCGAAGTCGCTGCAAGTCTGCCGATCGCCGACCAGACAGATTTTGAAAATGCCAAGCGCGGCTTTCTGGCCAAGATCGCGGAAGACAAGATTCTCAACGAAGACGGTTCCGTTGCCTGGGATTCGCGCCAGTTTGATTTTATCAAGGGCGCCGCCCCCGACACCGTGAACCCCTCGCTCTGGCGACAGGCGAAGCTCAACAGCATTCACGGCCTGTTCGAGGTCGTGCCCGGAATTTACCAGATTCGCGGCTATGATCTCGCGCAGATGACATTGATTGCGGGCAAGAGCGGCTGGATCATCGTCGACCCGCTGACCACGCCTGCACCGGCCAAGGCTGGTCTGGCGCTCGCGAACAAGACATTGGGCGAACGGCCCGTTGTCGCCGTGATCTTCACCCATAGCCATGGCGACCATTTTGGCGGTGTTGCCGGGGTCGCATCTGCCGAGGATATCCAGTCGGGCAAGATCGAGATCATTGCGCCGCATGGCTGGCTGGCCGAATCGATCGGCGAAAGCGTGATTGCCGGAACCGCGATGAACCGGCGGGTGCAATTTCAATTCGGAACCGCCTTGCCGGTTGGTACGACCGGCCATGTCGGCGGCGGTCTGGGCCAGAAATTGTCGAGCGGGGACGTTGCCCTTATGCCGCCAACCCGATCAATCAGCAAGAATGGCGAGACGCTGACGATCGACGGGATCAGCTTTGACTTCATGGACGCGAGCGAGACCGAAGCGCCGGCAGAGCTGGTCTTCTACCTGCCGCAATATAAGGCGCTGCACACCGCAGAAGTGGTGACCCGCACTTTCCACAATGTCCTGACTCCACGCGGCGCACTGGTCCGCGATACGCTGAAATGGAGCAAGGTGATCGATAATATGCTCGCCAAATATGGCGCAAGTTCGGACACCATGCTGGCCTCCCATCACTGGCCGACATGGGGTAGCGACAATGTCCAGCAAGCGCTGAAGAACCAGCGCGGCATCTATCGCTATGTCCATGACCAGACCATGCGTCAGGCCAATCAGGGCGCCACGATGCACGAGATTGCCGAGAATATCGGCGAACCGGATTTCGCCAGGACCGATTTTGGCGTGCGCGACTATTACGGGACGCTCAACCACAACAGCAAGGCGGTCTATCAACGCTATTTCGGCTGGTGGGATGCGGTGCCGGCCCATTATCATGAACTGCCGCCGGTGGAAGCCTCGAAAAAATATGTCGCGGCGATGGGCGGAGCCAGGAAGGCGCTGGCGGTCGGCAAGAAAGCCTTTGCCGCCGGTGACTATCGCTGGGCGGCCACCGTCTTCAACCATCTGGTCTTCGCCGATTCGGCGGATGAAACGGCTAGAAAATGGCTGGCCTCTACCTATGAACAGCTTGGTTTTCAAACCGAAGCCGGAACTTGGCGGAACATCTATCTGGTCGGCGCAAAGGAGCTGCGCGAAGGCAATAACGTCAAGAATCCGATCAGCACGGCCAATGCCAAGGTGCTCAGCGGCATCCCGGCAGTGGACCTGTTCGACGCCATGGCCACCCGCTTCAATCCGGCCAAGATGCAGGGCGATGGCGGCATCATCCGCTTCTGGTTCCCGGACCGGAAAGAGGCGGTCAGCATCGACCTCAGCAAGAGTGTGATGTTCCCGCGCGGCGAAAATTATGACATCACGGCAGTCGGATCAGATACGCAGATCACGATCAGCAGGGCCCTGTTCACCAAATTGCTGATGCGCCAGGCCAAGCCGCTGGAACTGATCCAGAATAAGGAAATGACAATCAGTGGCAATGCGGCCTTAATGGCAGCTATGTTCGGTGCGCTGGATGAGGTAAGTTCGCAATTTGATATTGTGACGCCGTGACCATCGGGGGACAGACCATATCCGTTTGTGCTGAGCCTGTCGAAGCACCTTGCCAGGTGCCCTTCAACAGGCTCAGGGCGAACGGCAAGAGTAACAAAGGCCCAAGACATGCAAAGATTTAACTTTCCCGTTGTCCAGCCCGATCCGGCGCTCGAAGAGTTGCGCAGCGAATTGCAGGCCTTCCTGAAAGAAGAGCGCGAAGCCGGGAATTATCGGCCGGAACCGGAATGCTGGATGGCTTCTGCCGATCCGGAATTCTCGAAAAAAATGGGCAAGCGCGGCTGGATCGGCCTGACCTGGTCGAGCCAATATGGCGGTCACGACAAGAGCGCGCTCGAACGCTATATCGTCACCGAGGAAACCTTGCGTTCCGGCGCGCCCGTGGGTGCCCACTGGATCGCCGATCGCCAGCACGCGCCGATGCTGCTCGCCCACGGTACCGAGGAACAGAAGCTCGATATCCTGCCGCGCATTGCTGCGGGGGAATGTTATTTCGCCATCGGCCTCAGCGAGCCGGGCGCGGGTTCCGATCTTGCCAATGTCAAAACCAGAGCCGAGAAAGTCGCTGACGGCTGGAAGATAAACGGTCAGAAAATCTGGTCGTCCGGCGCGCATATCTCGCATTATATGGTCGCTCTGCTGCGCACCTCACCAGCCGATGGCCGCAACCGCCATGTCGGCCTGTCGCAGATCATGATCGATCTCAGCCTGCCCGGCGTCACGATCAAGCCGATTGTCGACCTGTCGGGCGATGCCCATTTCAACGAAGTCTATTTCGAGGATGTGATCGTTCCCGACGACTGCCTGCTCGGCGAAGAGGGCGGCGGCTGGGCGCAGGTGACCGGCGAACTGGCGATGGAACGATCCGGGCCGGAACGATTCCTGTCGAGCTATATCACGCTGGAAACCGCGCTGTGGCAGTTGAGCGACAAGATGGGATCGGATTCCCATGCCCGCCTCGGCAAGCTGATCGCCAATCTGAGCACGCTGAAGGGCATGTCCTGGGGCATTGCCAATCTGCTCAGCCAGGGCGTATCGCCGGAAACAGAGGCCGCACTGGTCAAGGATCTTGGCAACCGGCTGGAAAATGACCTGACCCAGCAGGTCCGCGCGATGCTCAACGACCTGCCCGCCGAAGACTGGAGCCCGGACATGCGCCGGATCATGAATATCGGCGTGCTACGCTCCCCGCCCAACACCTTGCGCGGCGGCACCACCGAGGTCATGCGCGGGATCACCGCGCGGCAATTGGGGCTGAGATGATGTCAGAGCCCATGCATATCACACCGTTCGTCCTGAGCCTGTCGAAGGACCACCACCGGCAAGAGCCGCACTTCGACAAGCTCAGTGCGAACGGTTCTATTCAAGGCAAGCTGTTACCATGATAAACACCGAAGGCATGGTCGCCGAAACGGCCACGAAAATCTACACCGATCTGTGCGCACGCGAAGTCCCACACGAAGCCGAAGCGGGGAAATATCCGCAGGCATTGTGGGACGCGCTGACCGAAAATGGCCTGCCGCTGGCGTGGGTCAGCGAAGCCAATGGCGGCTTTGGCGCGGATTATGACGAGACATTCGGTGCGATCTGGGCTTCGGCGCAGGCGGCGTCTCCGGTGCCTTTCGCCGAGACGCTGATCGCCAACTGGATGCTCGACCGGGCGGGACTGGCACCGGCCGATGGCAGCGCCAGCTTTGCGCTTAGCGGCCACACGCCGAGCGCCGACATTCCTTTTGGCATGCACGCCGACAAGATTGTCCTGTTCGACGAGGCGCATCACGAAATTTCGCTGTTCGACAACCGCGCCGCCGTCCGCTCGCCGGAAGAATCCTTGTCACCCGATGGCATGACGCAGTTCATATTTTCCGGCCATGTGGTGGAGCAATCGGCCAAGACCGATATTTCCCGCCGGGCGATAGAAGCGCTGATCCTGACGGTACGTGCCGTGCAAATGGCAGCGGCGATGGAGACGGCCCTCAACCTTTCCATCGATTATGTTTGCCAGCGCGAGCAATTCGGCAGGCCCCTGTCGAAATTCCAGGCGATCCAGCAGCAACTGGCGGTCGCGGCTTCCGAATGCGCGGCTGCAACCATGGCCGCCACACAGGCGGCCAGCGCTATCGCCCGCCACGCCGATGATCCGGAACAGGCCTGGCACGAGGCGGTCATCGCCAAGGTTCAGATCGGCCATAGCGTCGAAGCGGTCACCGAGCCCTTCCATCAGGTGCACGGTGCGATGGGCTATACGCAGGAATATGATCTGCACCATTATACCCGCCGTCTGTGGGCGTGGCGCGACGCGCTGGGCAATGAATTTCACTGGTCAAAGCGACTGGGTGAAGAGCTTGCCCTAACGTCACCCGATCAAATCTGGAAAGGCGTCACAACAGGCGACTGGACGGGCGGCAAAGTGGTTGCTAGTTAATCGCGCAATTAAGATGATTCCCGGATGGAGCAACTATGCTTCCAATCCTTCCAAAGACAGGAGCATATTCCATGAAAACACGCATCACTGAGCTTTTCGGCATCGAACATCCGATCATCCAGGGCGGCATGCATTATGTGGGATTTGCCGAACTGGCCGCAGCCGTGTCCAACGCCGGCGGACTCGGTATCATTACCGCATTGACCCAGCCTTCTGCTGCGGCTCTGGCCGATGAAATCGCCAAATGCCGGGATATGACCGACAAGCCATTCGGCGTGAACCTGACCTTCCTGCCGGTCGTCAACGCGCCCGACTATGAGGGCATGGTCAAGGCGATCATCGAAGGCGGCGTCAAGGTCGTGGAAACCGCCGGCAACAATCCGGTCCAGGTGCTTCCTGCGTTGCATGATGCAGGGATCAAGGTAATTCATAAATGTACCGCTGTTCGCCACGCGCTGAAAGCCCAGAGCATCGGCTGTGACGCGGTTTCCGTCGACGGTTTCGAATGCGGTGGCCACCCCGGCGAAGACGATATTCCGAACATGATTCTACTGCCGCGTGCTGCCGATGAACTGGATATTCCATTCGTTTCCTCCGGCGGTCAGGCCGATGGCCGCAGCCTGGTTGCCTCGCTCGCGATGGGCGCAGAAGGCATGAATATGGGCACGCGCTTCATCGCCACCAAGGAAGCACCGGTGCACCAGAATGTGAAGGATGCGATCGTCGCCGCCAGCGAACTGGACACCCGTCTCGTGATGCGGCCCCTGCGCAACACCGAACGGGTGCTGACCAACCCGGCGGTCGAACGGCTGCTCGAAATCGAGAAAGAGAAAGGCGCCGACCTGCAATTCTCCGACGTTATCGAGCAAGTCGCGGGCGTCTATCCGAAGATTATGATGGAAGGCACAATGGATGCCGGTGCCTGGAGCTGCGGCATGGTCGCCGGCCTGATCAACGATATCCCGACCTGTCAGGAACTGATCGACCGGATCATGGCCGAAGCCGACCAGATCATCAATCAGCGGCTCAAGCGCTTCATAGCCAATTGATCTTGGAGCCATATCAGGTTCTCAGCCGCTCCATCGCCGGCAGGGTCGCCATCATCACCGGTGCGGCCAGAGGCATGGGACGGGCCACTGCCCATCTCTTCGCATCAGAAGGCGCGCATGTCGCGGTCACCGATCTCGATCAGGCAAAATGCGATGCCGTGGTCAGGGAAATCGCCGCAGCGGGATATGGCGGCAGCGCCAGTGCCTGGCCGCTGGATGTCAGTGATCCGGACGCGATCAAACGGGTCGTCGGTGCCATCGCCGACAATTTTGGCGCGATTGATATTCTCGTCAACAATGCCGGCTTCGCGATCCCCGCCGACATCGCGGCGGAAAGTTATGAAGACAGCTGGGCGCCAACAATGGCGGTCATGCTTACAGCGCACCAGCGGATGATACGGGCGGCATTGCCCCATCTTCGCAAGGCGGAACATCCCCGGATCGTCAACATCGCGTCCACCGAGGGCCTCGGAGCGACACCGGGCAACAGCCCTTATGCTGCTGCCAAACACGGCGTGATCGGCTTGACCCGTGGCCTTGCCGTAGACCTCGGCCGAGATGGCATCACCGTCAACTGCGTCTGCCCCGGACCGGTCCGCACCGGTATCACCGATGCGATTTCCGAAGAGCACAAGACCATTTATGCCAAGCGACGCGTGCCGCTGCGGCGCTATGCCATTCCGGAAGAGGTCGCGCATATAACATTATCCTGTGTCCTGCCCTCGGCAAGTTTTCTGACCGGTGCGGTCATCCCGGTCGATGGCGGATTAACCATCAAGAACGCCTGAAACCAAAAGCCCCCGAAATCACTTCCGGGGGCTCATGTTCACAGGGGAATGGTTGATCCTAACGAGAAATCGCGTTGCCGATAACCGCTCCGATAATACCGCTGGTGATCCCGATCAGCACGGCGTCATTGCCGGAACGGACCCATTGATAGCCACGCGGCGCGCTGGACAAGCGATAATCGCGGGGGTTGTTGATCACCCGGTAATTGGTTGCATAACGCCGGTCAAAACGCTGGCCCTTGGCCCAGTTCCGCTGACTGTGGTTCACTGCAGATCGCTTGTTGTTATAGCGTGCAGGAGCCGCCTTTTGCACCGTCACGGTCTTTGTCACAACGCGCTTGCCCTGCCGGTTGTCCACCGTCTTCTTCGCTGTCCGCTGAGTCGATTTCTGCACGGTCCTATAGTCGGATCGTTCGACATTGTTGCGCGGCGCGGCCTGAGCCTGAGCGGTTACCATCGGAGACACCGCCATGGTTGTCACTGCCATAGCCATCAGAAACTTTTTCATATTCAATTCCCTTTTCTATCTGGCGCCAACTGCGGCGTCAGAAACAGAAATAGGGGAGACCTGTCGCAGGCCTTTGTCAGATCGGCGGTTTTTTGTACTAGATTGTCGCAGAAACCCTGTCTGGTTCATCTGGCGATCAGCTAGCGGGTCATTATTCTCCCCAGAGCGCCAATACCGACCTTAGGGCCGTCACCAGAGCCAGCGGCTGGTCGAGCATCAGATGATGTTCCGCCTCCGGTATGGCGATCATCGGAATATGGCTGCCGCCGAGCTCGCGGAGATAAGCGGCGCTATCGCTGTCGAACAGCTTGCTCTTCTCACCATAGATGATCGCCAGCCGATGCTGCAGATCAGCGAGCCTCTGCGGCGCCTGCAGCCATTTTGCCTGATCACTCACGCTGCGATGGAAAACCATCGGATCAAATTTCCACGACCAGCCGCCGTCGACCCGCTTCATCGAATGATAGGCCATATATTCAAGCAGAAACGGTGCTTGCGCTTCCTGCGGCGGCGACAGGACAAAGCGTCCGCGCGCGGTTTCATAGTCCGGGTAAATATTATTCGGCTTGTCCGACTTGCCGGATCCGGGCGGGCCATTGGAACCCTGGAAATGGGCCTTCAGCTTTTCCGGTCGCATGATCATGAAGTCGCAGATGATCAGGCCGCCAAACCGCTCTGCCGCCAGCTCCATTGCGGTGAGGGCAACGCCGGAACCAAAGCTGTGCGCGATGATCTTTGGCTTTACCGGTCCGGAGAACAGGTCAAGCGCTTCGGCCAGGGCGACCATGCCAGCGGCGCGCGTATCACCATCATTGTCCGGCACCATTTCGCTTTCGCCCATGCCAGCCAGATCATAAGCGATGATATCATGTTCCTCGGCCAGAAACGGTGCGATAAAGGCAAAACAGCGCGCGTGGGCGAGAAAGCCGTGGGTCATCAACAGCGGTGGCTTGCCGCGCTTGCCCCAGCGGAAATAATGGACCTTGTGCCCGTCCACTTCGACAAAGGCTTCTTCGCGCGGCACAGCCATTGCCTGCACGAACCAGGCGGGCAGGTCTTGCGACGCTGCCCACTGGTCTACAATATCTGTGCTTGCCATAGGTTCGGCTTATTCACCCTTCCAGTCGGGCTTGCGCTTCTGGGCGAAGGCCAGTGAGCCTTCCTGCGCATCCTTGGAACTGAACACCGGCATGGTGATTTCGGCCTGTTTCTTCCACGCTTCTTCGCTGGTCCAGTCATAGCTTTCGTTGATGATCTTCTTGGTCGCCTTGAGCGCCAGCGGGCCGTTCGCCGCTACCGTTGTTGCCAATTCGATTGCTGCTTCCAGAGCCGCGCCCTCAGTGACGCGATTGACGAAACCGACTTCATAGGCGCGCTGGGCGGTGAAAAAATCACCAGTCAGCGCCCATTCCATGGCGATCCGTTTACCAACCAGTTGCTGGAGCTTGATGACTCCGCCAGCGGCTGCCACCAGACTGCGTTTTACTTCAGGGATGCCGAATTTCGCATTGACGTTGGCAACGCACAGATCGCAGGCCAGAGCCAGTTCGAGACCGCCGGCCAACGCATAGCCTTCGACCGCAGCGATCAGCGGCTTTTCCGGACCCTTTTCGGTGATACCGCCAAAGCCATAGCCTTTTACGGACGGAGTCTCTCCGCGCAAAAAGCCCTTGAGATCCATGCCCGAACAGAACGTGCCACCAGCACCGGTGATGATGCCCGCGTTTAGACTATTGTCATTGTCGAGCTGTTCCATCGCCGCACGAATGCCTTCGGCCGCAGCCTTGGTCATCGCATTCTTGGCATCGGGCCGGTTGATGGTTACGATGATGAAACCGTCCTGGATATCGGTAAGCACTTCAGACATTTTATTTCTCCTTGTTTTATCCGTTCGCACTGAGCATGTCGGAGGACGAACGGTAATTTTAATCCCTAGTCAAACAACAGGCTGGCCAGTTTTGACCGCTGGTAAGCCGCATCACCGATCAGGGCACCTGACAAAATCGCCTTGCGCCGGTGCAGTTGCGCGTCGCAATCATGGGTGAAGCCAAAGCCACCGTGGAACTGGATCGCCCGGTCTGCTGATGTGGAATAGCTCGAATGGGACTGGGCCGCCGCCATGCGGACAGCAACCTCGCCGCGTCCCTGCTCGCCCCAGCTATGGGCCGCGCTGTAGAGATGAGTGCGCGCTTTTTCATATTCGACATAATTGTTCACGGTGGGGTGTTTCAGCGCCTGATAGCTGCCGATAATCTTGCCGAACTGCTTGCGGGTCTTGAGATATTCCAGCGTATAGTCGATCACCGACTGCGCGCCGCCAGTCATTTCCGCGGCATGGATCAGGCCAGCGGCGAGTTCGATCTTCTCCAGCGTTTCACGCGTCCGACCAGCGTCGAACAGGGCATCGGCCGACACAATTACACCGTCAAGATTCACTTCGTAGCTGCGCGCTGTTTCGTCGATCACCGTCTCGCGGCGTAATGCATCATCACCGAGCGCCGAGCGTTCGATCAGGGCAAAGCGAACCGCCCCGTCGATCTTTATCGAAGCGATGATCAGTTCGGCGCTGTCGGCCCAGAGCACCAGCAGCTTCTTGCCGGACAGGGTCACCTTGCCACCGCTTTCCACGCCGGTTGCGTCGATGTTGGCCATATCCCAGTCGCCATTGGCTTCGCGCAAGGCGAGTGTTGCCGCTGCGCCTGCCGCAATCTTCGGCAACCATGCGGCTTGCTGCGCTTCGCTGCCGCCCGCCAGCAAGGCCTGTGCCGCCAGCGTGGTCGATCCGAAAGGCGTGCTCATCAGATTGCGGCCCATCTGCTCGGCAATCGGCACGACTTCGGCCATCGACAGGCCAACCCCGTCATGCGCTTCCGGTATCGCGATCGCCAGCCAGCCAAGCTCGCCGATTTCACGCCAGATGCCGGGATCATAGCCGAGATCATCGTCGATCAGTGCGCGGACCTTGTCGATCGGACTCTTGTCGCGGCAGAAATTGGTCGCCACATCCATCAGTTCGATCTGCTCTTCGGTTGTCCCGATTGTGCCTAGATTATCCATATATATCCTCAATTCCCAAATTGGTCGCAAGACCGTTCGTGGTGAGCCTGTCGAACCCCATCTCTCGTCGCAACAGGTCCTTCGACAAGCTCAGGACGAACGGCAGTTCACGGCTCCAGATTTATCTTGTTTTCGGCAATCCGAGCGCATGTTCTGCGACAATATTGCGCTGAATTTCCGAGGTCCCCCCGCCAATCGTGGCAGAGAAACTGTTGAGATAGCTGCGATGCCAATAGCCATCGTCAACCGCATTCTCATCGCCGACATAATAGCCCGCTTTTGTACCCTGAAACGCGAGCGAAAATTCGGTCAGCTCGCGGATCAGTTCGGTGCGTGCCAGCTTGTTCATCAACGGCAATCCCATCGGCCGATCCTGCATCAGCTGCGGCATCCGGCGGCGCGTGTTGTTCAGATTGAGCGCCTGGATATCGATCATATATTGCGTCATCTTGTCGCGCATCACCGGATCGTCGAGCAAGGGCTTGCCGTTGCGGACCGAATTTTTGGCCAGCTCGACAATCTCCATCACGTCCAGTTCTTTGACGAAGAAACCGCCGACCGGCTTGACCTTGGCACCGCGCTCATATTCCAGCGTCTTCATCGCCATCGACCAGCCATTGCCTTCGCCGCCGAACAGGCAGTCGGCGGAAATGCGGGCGTCGGTGAAGAACGTCTGGACGAAGCCATATTCGCCGGTCAGCTTCTTGATCCGGCTGGTGGTGATGCCGTCGATCTTCATCGGATTGAGGAAGAAGCTGAGGCCGGCATATTTGTTCGGCGCATCGAAATCGGTGCGCGCGAGCAGGATCATATATTTGGCGCGGTCGCCCAGCGAGGTCCAGATTTTCGAGCCGTTGAGCACATATTCATCGCCGTCTTTCACGGCCTTCAATTGCGCATTGCCGAGATCCGATCCGTTTTCCGGTTCGGAAAAGCCCTGGCACCAGATATCCTCGGCGCTGAGCATCGGCTTGATATATTTCTGCTTCTGCTCCTCGGTGCCGAGATCGAGGATCAGCGGCCCGGCCCAACCATTGCCGATCGCGTTGAGCATGATCGGCGCATCATATTTCTTCATCGCCCGGGTGGCGACTCGCTGAAATTCGCTGTGCAGACCACCGCCGCCATATTCCTTTGGCCAGCTGGCGCCGAGATAGCCCGCTTCATAGACCTTGCGCTGCCAGTCGCGGAGGAAATCAAATTGCTCGTCGGTCGACACTTCCATGAAGGTCAGCGGCAGCATGAAGCCCGGATCACGGACGGTATTTTCCTTGAACCAGGCGTCCGCCTGTTCGGCATAATCCTTGAGTTCGGCTGCACTCGGTTTGTCGGCCATAGGTCTTGCTCCCGTTTTCTTATCAATAGGGCCAGTGGCACGGTCCCATTGCCTGCGATATTGCTTGAATCACTAGCGGGTTAATTGAACGATTAAATTGCAAAAAGCAATGGTCGGGACCCGCTAATTTTAGCCTGTGGAGAGAAATATGGTCACCGAAGCATTTACCGGACAGAAACATGTGATGTGCCGGGCCTGCCACGCCCATTGCGGACTGATCGTCGATTTCGAGGACGGCGTTCCGGTGAAGACCCATGGCGACAAGGATAATCCCGAATTCGAAGGCTATAGCTGCATCAAGGGACGCCAGCTGGCCAATTACCACGCTTTCGATACGCGGCTGCTGACCAGCTATAGCGGCATGAAGCATGGCGAGAAACAGCCAGTGCACTGGCGCGATGCGGCGCGCGATATCGCCGCGCGGCTCGAGCGGATCGTCGAGGAACATGGCCCCGACAGCGTGGCCTCCTATGTTGGCACTTTCGGTTACAATAACGTCAACGCCCATGCCTTCATGCTGGCGCTGATGGAATCAATCGGCTCGACCTCGGTCTATGACAGCGTCACCATCGACCAGCCCGGCAAAGGCATTGCCCGCGCCCTGATCGGGCCGTGGCTTGCCGGCGCGCCACGGGTTGGAGACTGGGACGGGCTGATGCTGATCGGCACCAATCCGGTGGTATCGATGAACGGCGGCCTCGGTATGAACCCGGCAAAGAAGCTGCACGACGCGAAGAAGCGTGGAATGCAGCTGATCGTGATCGACCCGCGGGTGACCGACAGCGCGCGTCAGGCTGACATCCACCTGCAATGCCGCCCCGGTCAGGACCCGATCCTGCTCGGCGCCATTGCCAAGATCGTCATCAACGAGGAATTGTACGACAAGGATTTCGTCGCCGGCGATGTCGACGGCTTCGAGGCGCTGAAAAAAGCCGTGCAGCCCTTTGACGCCGGACCGGCCGCTGACCGCGCGGGCGTGGCGGCAGAAGATATCGTCCGCGCGGCGCGCATGTACGGCAGCTGGAAAAAGGCAAGCATCAGCGGCGGCACCGGCACCAATATGTCGGGCGGCGGCAATATCACCGAATATCTCAATCTCGCACTCACCTCGATCATGGGCCACTGGCTGCGCGAAGGCGATCTCAACCGCCGTACCGGCGTGTTCACCAAACCCGCCCCGCCGATTGCCGCAACGCCCGGCCCGATCCCCGCCTGGGGTTTCGGCCGCAAGTTGCACAGCCGCGATCTCGAGCAGAGCATTTCCGGCATGCCGACCTCGGCCCTGCCCGACGAAATACTGACTCCCGGCGACAAGCAGGTGAAGGCGCTAATCTGTCTGGGCGGCAATCCGATGCTCGCCTGGCCCGACCAGCTAAAGACGTTCGAGGCGATGAAGAAACTCGATCTGCTGGTCTGCATCGACCCGCGCATGTCGAAGACCGCCGAACTGGCCGACTATGTCATCGCGCCCAAACTGCATTATGAAGTGCACGGCAACACCGCGGCGCCCGAAATCTACGGTGGCTTCGGCGCCGGCTGGGGATTCGAGAATAATTACGCGCAGGCGAGCCCGCCGATCATGCAATCCCCTGAAGGATCCGACCTGTGCGAGGAATATCAGTTCATTCACGCCCTCGCTTCGGAAATGGGCAAGACGATCAAGGTCAAGTCCTGGGCGTTGCTCGCCCATCCCGACGAGCGCGAGGAAAAGGCCACGGCCTTCCCGCCCGGCGAAACCCCCGATCCGATCAGCGCGTGGAGCGCTTCGCTCAACGGCTGTCCCGCCGATATCGCCAGTCTCTACGAAGATGAAGAGGTGCAGAGGGGCAAGATCGTCGACGCCCAGGCGCTGCTGGTGCAACCCAAACCGGCCGACTGGGAAGGCAAGCTGTCGGTCGGCAACAGCGCTATGATGGAAGAGCTTTCCGAATATGCCGCCAGGCTGGGCGAGCCGGTCGAGGATGGCGAATTCCCCTTCCGGATGATCGGACGGCGGATGACCGAAATCCACAACAGCAACTGGCACGAGGATCCGGTCCAGCGCAAACGCGTGCCGCATCACCCCGCCTTCATGAACCCCGCCGATATGGAAGCGCTCGGCCTGTCCGAGAACCAGCCGGTCGAACTGGAATCGGCCCGCGCCTTCATCAGCTGCGTTGCCAAGGCCGACAAGACCGTGCGTGCTGGCTGCGTGTCCACGCCGCATAGCTGGGGCACCAACCCTGACGAGAAAGAAGACCCGCTGGGCGCTGGCGGAAATACCGGGCGCCTGTCGTTCAACGACCGCGACTTTGACAAGCGCACCGGTATTCCTCTGATGAGCGCTATTCCCATACGGGTTAGAGCGAAGCAGGTGGAACTAGAAGCGGCGGAGTAGTATATTTTCCTCTCCCGTGGGGAGAGGCAAGTGAAGCTTGCCAGCTTGCTGGCTAGCGAAACCAGGTGAGGGGTTGGACCAGCCGAGAGGGTAAACCCCTCACCGATTGCGCCTAAGGCAATGAATTGCCAAGGCTTGTTGCATCTCCCCACGGGAGAGGAAAACGTTGAGTTCCCGAGATAACAATGCCGGTCGGCGCTGATATCAACACTGGCACCATCAGTGGTCATCAGATTGACCTCCCGCAATTAGCCGTACCCCGCCAAAACTTGATGTCGGGAAGGATTTGTTGCACTCTGCGCGGATATTTCCATGGGGAGGAGATGTCATGAGCACAGGCGAACAGGCACAGATCGCGCCGGTCGCGGTCGCAAGCGATCTCACAATCAGTGATCTTCGCGGCGCACTGGCAGCGGGCTGGCGCGATTTCAGAGCCTATCCGGCATTCGGGCTGTTTTTCGCGGCCATCTACGTGAGCGCCGGAATATTCATCTATTTTGCCCTTTTCGTCCAGGGCGAGGTCGCCTGGCTGGTCCCGGCTGCAGCGGGATTTCCACTGCTGGCCCCCTTTATCGCCGTCGGGCTTTATGAAGTGAGCCGCCGCCGCGAAGCCGGTATAGCGATGAGCTGGCGCGCAGTCCTCGGGGCATTGCGCGGGCGCGGCGACGAGCAGATATTGAGCATGGGCGTTATCCTCTTTGTTGCATTCGGCTTCTGGCTGATGGTTGCGCACGGCATTTTCGCCATTTTTCTGGCGGAATCCGGCATAGGGTCAGAATCGATCGCACTGCTCGCCACCGGCGCAGGGCTGATGATGTTGCTGGTCGGCGGTGTCGTCGGCGGGCTGATGGCGCTGGCCTTTTACGCGATCACGGTTGTCAGCCTGCCGATGCTGGTCGATCGCAATGTCGATTTTATAACAGCGATCATTGTCAGCCTGGCATCGGTGCGATCGAACAAATTTGTGCTGCTGGTCTGGGCCATATTTATTGCGACTGCCCTGTTTGTCGCGATGCTCCCGCTGTTCCTCGGGCTGCTCGTCGTGCTGCCGGTCCTCGGCCATGCAACATGGCACCTGTATCGCCGCCTGACCGGTACACCCGGCGAGAAACATCAGCCAGCGCTTGAGCAGGAACTGGCCGGAATAGCTGGATGATCTTCCGCACGGGGGCACGCTGTCCCCGGATTTGCAATTTTGATCAAGCAACCGGTTGCTATATGCCGACGGCAAGCCGGTCATTTTTTGCCAGAACGGCAAGCGCCGAAATTTATCCCAACCGCTATATTATGTTGTATATGGCATTGATCGCATATGTTCGGCCCGCGGTCAGACGATCCGGTTGGAATTTGCAATATTCCGGCAGATAGGCAGATCATGAACGCCGAATGAAGCCGTACAGCCTTGGTTCATTGACGCAATGTCACCCGCTTCTTGCCATCACCTGACCGTGGCATTGTGGCCACTCTAGTTGAAGTATTCCAATTTATGTCCAGCTTTTTCAAACTCCAGTCTCATGATCTGGCGATCGACCTCGGTACCGCCAATACGCTTATCTATGTGCGGGATCGCGGCATCTTGCTCGATGAGCCGTCCGTTGTCGCGCTCGAGACCAACAATGGTGTGACCAAGGTGCTTGCGGTTGGCAGCGATGCCAAGCTGATGATGGGAAAAACGCCGAGTAATATCAAGGTCTTGCGGCCCCTGAAAGACGGGGTCATCGCTGATCTCGATGTCGCGGAGCAGATGATCAAACATTTCATTCATAAAGTACATCAGAAAAAGACCGGGATGTTCCGGCGTTTCGATATTGCCGTATGTATTCCTTCCGGATCCACCAATGTGCAGCGCCGCGCCTTGCGCGATGCTGCCTCCAATGCCGGCGGCTCCGGCGTGTTCTTCATAGAGGAACCGATGGCGGCGGCGATCGGCGCCGGGATAGCGGTTACCGAGCCGATCGGCGCGATGGTGGTCGATATCGGCGGCGGAACAACCGAGGTCGCGATCTTGTCCCTGCAGGGGCTGGCCTACAGCACATCTGCCCGCATGGGCGGCGACAAGATTGATGACGCCATTGCGTCCCATATTCGCCGCAAGCATAATCTGGCGATTGGCGAAACCACCACGGAACTGGTCAAACATGGTATAGCCAGTGCAGTGAGCCCGGTCGACAACGGGCGGACCATCCATATCAAGGGCCGCGACCTGGTCAGCGGCATGCCAAAGAAAATTGCGATCACCGAAGCCGAAATTGCCCATGCCATTGCCGAGCAAGTGGGGCAGATAGCCGAAGCCGTGCTCAATGCACTGGAGAATACCAAGCCGGAACTCGCGGCCGATATCATGGATCAGGGCATTGTCATGACCGGCGGCGGCGCTCTATTGGGGCGCATTGATGAATTTATTGCCGAAAAAACGGGGCTGGCAGTCACAATAGCCGATGATCCTCTGACCTGCGTCGCCATTGGTGCAGGCCGGGCGCTTGAAGATCCGGATTATCGCAACATGCTGGTGCCCGCCTAAACCCGGTGACAGGCGCCGGTAGAGGACAGAAGCATCTGTCTTTCCACGAGCCCGGCTGACCATCGCTGCGATGGTCACAGCATTGCTATCATCACTGATGCATATAAACGGCGCGTTCGTGGGAGAAGGCCTTGAACCCGAAATAGCCGTGATAGCTGCCCATGCCGCTCTGGTTGACGCCGCCAAATGGCAGGTTGTTTTCCAGATAATGCGAGAATACGCCGTTCACGGTCACGCCGCCGGATGAGGTTCTGTTCAGCACCTTTTCAACATTGGCCTCATTGTCGCTGAACATGTAGAGAGCCAGCGGCTTGTCGTGGGCCTCGATATAGCCGATCGCCTGATCCAGCGTTTCATAGGTCATCACCGGCAGCAGCGGCGCAAAAATCTCTTCCTGCAATATCGTCATCTGCGGCGTGACATCGGTCAGCATGGTTGGATGGACCGTCAGGTCGGCTTCATCGAACGTGCCGCCAACGGCGACGGTCGCGCCTTTTGCCACCGCATCGTCAAACAGGCCCTTCACCCGCTTGAAATTGCCCTCGTTGACGATCTGCGCGATCGCTTCCTTGTTGAACGTGCCGTCCTCGGCATAGAGATTCTGCTGGACATTGCTCCTGAAGGATTCGACCAGCTGCTGTTTCTGCTCTTCCTTCACGAACACGTAATCCGGGCAAATGCAGGCCTGACCGCCGTTGAACTGCTTGGCTCCGGCGAGGGCCGCACCGATCTTGTCGACATCCGCGCCTTCATCGATGATGACCGGCGACTTGCCACCCAGTTCCAGAGTGACAGACGACAAATGTTTGGCCGCTGCCGCCATAACCAGCTTGCCGACACGGGTGCTGCCGGTGAAGAAAATATGGCTGAACGGCAACTCGAGCAGATTCGTGGCGACACTGACATCACCCTCGAACAGCGCCACTTCATTTTCGTCAAACGCATCGCGAATGATACGACCGGCAATCGCGGCAGTCGCCGGGCATAGATCCGTCAGCTTGACCATGCAGCAATTTCCCGCAGCAATGGCTGCCGCGAGCGGACCGAAGGTCAGGCCGAGCGGAAAATTCCAGGGTCCGAGGATCAAACACACGCCGCGCGCTTCATAGACGATTTTCGCCTTGTCATCTGGGTTCATGGACGGAACGACATCGGTGGGCGTCATCCATTGATCGAGATTGTCGATGTTGCGCTGGATATTGGCGGTCACGTTCATGACTTCAGTCACCCGAATCTCCTGCTCGGGCTTGCGGGTATCTTGTTGCACCGCTTTGACAATATCGTCGGCATGCGCCTCGACTGCGGCTTTCAGTTTCTCAAGCTTGGCCTTGCGCTGCGCTGCCGTTGTCGCCTTTACATCCCATTGGTGGGCGCTCTGCAACGCAAATACCCGCGCGACTTCCTTCGATATATCTTGTCTATTTTGAGCGGGGCCGGCCATGATATCTCCTGTCTAAAATTAAATGGTGCTTATCTATTTTCTGTAAGCTCTACATACAATAATACATGAATTGAAAGAGATGCCAATCTTTAATCCGGCAGTGAAACTGTAAACATTCTGAGCCAATCCGCTACGATGGCGGAAATCTTGCGAACCTCGGTTTCTGTTCCGGTTGCTCGACCGGAAAACTGCCATCTTCCCGAAGGTGCTCGCCCGCGATTGACCATAGACATGGCGCGCCCTGAACAGCTTCTGGAATCCATCAATGTGTCGCTGGGGGAAAGCGCGCCTTCCCGAACCGATCTACGGCCGCGAAATCATGCCGCCGTCCAGCACGAGCGTCTGGCCAATCATCCAGGACGATGCCCGCGAGCACAGGTAAAGCGCGGTGCCGGCAATATCTTCCGGTGCCCCCATCCGGCCACGCGGTATCTGCGAAATCGCCATTTTGGTCATGCCGTCATTCTCGACAATCTGCTTGGTCATGTTGCTCGGGAAAAAGCCGGGGGCGATCGCGTTGACGTTGATATTATAAGGCGCGAGATCGGTGGCCAGATGTTCGGTCAGCTTGATCACGCCGGATTTGCTGGCGGTATAGGCATAGGTCGGCATGCCCGAATTGCGGATGCCGTTGATCGACGCGATATTGATGACCCGCGCCGGATCGTCCGCGGTACCTGAAGCTTTCAGCAACGGCAGGAATTTCTGGGTGGCGAAGAAGATCGACTTGATGTTGATGTCCATCACCTTGTCCCAGCCCTTTTCCGGGAAATCCTCGATCGAGGCGCTCCAGTTCGCACCGGCATTGTTGATCAATATGTCGATCTTCTCTTCGCGCTCGCTGATCGCCGCGACCAGCGCGTCAATGCCCTCGACATGGGACAGGTCGGCGGGGATGGCGATGCACTCGCCGAGTTCGGACAGTTCGGCGGCTTTCGCCATCAGTCGCTCTTCCTTGCGGGCGGTAATGTAGACCTTCGCACCATTTTCGATCAGGCCGCGCGCCATCATCGCGCCGATGCCACTGGAGCCGCCGGTCACCACGGCAATTTTACCCCGGACATCAAATAAGCTTTTCATCGACACGCTGCTTCTCCCGTTTGCATATTATCGGGCCCTCCTTTCACATCGGCTCGGCAAAGTCCACGCGCGATCGGATCAGTGGCGCCGACCATATCTTCCGGCACAAAATGGGATGTCCGTTCCTGCGTTCACGACAGACCGCAACAATCGCAAAAAAAGGGCCCCGGAAACGGTCCGGAGCCCCTTCATTCAAAATCAGATTCTTCGGCTTAGCCGACCACGATCATCACCAGTGATGTCGCGATCAGGGCCGGCGTCTCGATACCGTCAATCTCGACAACAACATTGTACGTCAGCAACCAGCGACCCGGCTGCTTTTCGACCGCATCAACCAATGTATGGCGTCCGCGAACCTTTGATCCGGCGCGTACCGGGTTGAGGAAGCGGACCTTGTCGAAGCCATAGTTGATACCCATCACCGTGCCTTCGAGGCCCAGGGTCGTGCCGGCCGACAGTTTCGGCAGCAAGGAGAGCGTCAGCAGACCATGAGCGATGGTACCGCCAAAGGGTGTGGCCTTGGCTTTTTCCTCATCAATGTGGATGAACTGATGATCCTCGGTGCAGTCGGCAAATGTGTTGATCCGGTCCTGACCGACTTCAACCCAGTCGGACACGCCGACTTCCTTGCCCTTCCAGGATTCCAGTTCGCTTGGTTTGATAGTTGGCATATTATTTCTCCTGTTCGCGGGTCTTTTAGCCCTTCATGACTTCCTGCATCCGGCGGAAGAATTTGCCGCCCTGACCGCCGCCATTGGCATATTCCTGCATCCCGGTTTCGTCGAGAATCTGGTCGATATTTTCGGCGATTCCTTCAGCGTTGCGCTGGTCTTCAGGCAACCAGATGCCTTCGGTTTCAAAAATTTTCGCCGCAGCAAAACCGCCGGCACCCGCTGTCAAGATGGTCTTCGACGGCGCGCCATCGCTGCACAGATAGACCACCGCCGGTGTCACGGCTTCCGGAACCAGCAATTTCAGCGCTTCTTCCGGCATGATGTCTTCGGTCATGCGGGTCGCGGCGACGGGCGAAATACAGTTGGTGTGAATGCCCTTGCCCGCGCCTTCCTGGTGCAGGCTGTTCATCATGCCGACCAGCGCCAGCTTGGCAGCGCCGTAATTGACCTGACCGAAATTGCCGTAGAGGCCGGTGGAAGAGGTCGTCATCACGATCCGGCCATATTGGCGTTCGCGCATATGGTCCCAGACCGCCTTGGTGCAGTTGGCGCTGCCGGTGAGATGGACATCCATGACAAACTGGAAATCTTCCATGGTCATCTTGTGGAAGCTCTTGTCGCGCAGCACGCCCGCGTTGTTCACAAGAATGTCGACATGGCCCCATTTGGCAATCGCGTCGGCGACCATTTTTTCGACCGCTGGCATGTCGGTGACGCTGCAGCCCGCTGCCATGGCTTCGCCGCCCTCGGCTTCGATTTCGGCAACCACTTGCTCGGCAACCGTAGCCGACCCGCCGGTGCCATCGCGTGCACCGCCAAAATCATTGACGACAACCTTCACGCCGCGCCGCGCCAGTTCCTTGGCATGTTCGCGGCCAAGACCAGCACCGGCCCCGGTGACGATGGCAACGCGGTCATTAAATTCTACTTTGCTCATGGAGAGTCCTTCTTTAATTGAACGATTAACGGAAGCGAATGCGCAATCAGGACCGGCGAGTCAAGCGGCAAGGCGGCTATTTTGAGGTCGATTTCATCCGGGCCCTGCCGGCCGTAGCGGCAGAGGATGCAACCCGCTTTTTCGGTTTTTTCGGTTGCTTGCTCTTCTTGGCCTTGGCCTTTTTCGCAGCCGAGGCTTTTTCCTTGGACGCCGCCCCCATCAGGTCGGCAAAGCTCCGGGAAATGCAGGTTGCGTAAAATTCCGGATCGGGCATGATATTGCGATCCGCCAGGAAGGTCAGGATGACGTTGCCGTTATAGCTGGTCACAACATGGAACAGCCCCTGCCCTTCGGCCAATATTCCCATACCAAAGCTTTTGACCAGCTTGGCCCCGGCAAAATACATGGGAACCATCGGTCCCGGAACATTGGTGACAACCGTATTCACCGCCGGATTGAGCCGTTCGACCAGACCGGCGCGAACCATCATCTTGGTGCCCGCCGCGGTCAGACCGGCCGGCATCGCGCCGGACAATTCCATCAGCGTCTTCGCACCCAGTGCCTGAGTCATGGCCTTGGACCGCCGGGTTTCCTCCATGATGAATTTCAGCCGCTCGCCCGCATCTGCGAGATGGGTACCAACGCCGACCTGCATCATCGTCACCTGATTGCCGGCGGCGTCCTTGTCATCATCGGTCCGGACGGACACCGGCGCGCCGATTTTCAGCGTCTTGTCCGGAAGATCATCCTTGGCTTTCAGATATCCGCGCATCGATCCGCTGACCACCGCGATCATCACGTCGTTGACCGTCGCGCCGGGAAAGGCTTCGCGGATCGTCTTGATGTCGGACAGGGAAAATTCACGCCCGTCAAAGACCCGGTGCGGACTCAGCTTCTTGTTGAAGCGCGTCTTGGGGATGCCTCCCTTTGCGTCATCACGCTGCCGATATTCGCGCTGCACGTCGAACAATCGCTTTGGCATCGGAATCAGCTTTTGCAGATTCTGCAAACCCCGCACCGGATTGGCGATATTGTTGAATTGCGCCTTGGCGAGCAAGGCAATCGGATTGGGATCCTTTTCCGGTTCGAACTGCATGTCGAACGTCCGCGGCTTCATCTCGGCGTCGAGATCGTGCAAGGCCAGAGTCATTTGCAGCCCGGACTGGCCGTCGATCGCGGCATGGTGCATCTTGTGCAGGACCGCAAAGCTGCCCTTGGGTACGCCCTCGACATTGTCCAGCCCTTCGATCACCGTATATTCCCAGAGCGGCTTGTTCATATCCATCGGCCGGGCGTAGATGCGCGCTGCCTGGATACACAATTGCCGCCAGTCACCGGGCTTGGGCAGGGCAATATGGCGGACGTGAAACTCGAGATCGAAATTGGCGTCGTCGACCCAATAGGGATGATCGAGATCAAGCGGCACCCGCACCAGCTTCTGCCGGAAAATCCGCGCCCCATCGAGGCGGCCTTCGATATAACGCAATATATCCTTGAACCCGACCTTGCCACCGGGCGCAGTGGACGGATCATAAATCAGCAATTGCCCGATATGCATCGGCGTGTTCGCGGTTTCGGTATAGGCAAACATCGCATCCAGTGCGCTTAGCTGTTTCATCGCAATTCCCTCAAGAGGTCCTGTTGGCTCTCAACATAATTGAAATTTGCCCAATAAGCGAATCAGTTAAGCATCGCGCACGCAGGGCAGCAACCGGCGGTTCCGGGATTGCCCCACGCCGGTCCGGTTTTATCAACAATATCCCAATAATATGGCTTAGACCTGCTGGCGCTTGCTATTGCAGCCTAAGCGCACAGGCCCTGCGCAGCACTTGAATCACCGCGCCATTTGCGATCAAAAACCGCGCCAGTGCTTGACCAGATATTGCGGTGGCATGGCGCGGCCCCAGTAAAATCCCTGTCCCTGATCGGCGCCAAGCAGACGTGCTTTTTCCAGATGCAAGGACGTCTCGATCCCCTCGACCACAGTCTTGGCACCCCGCATATGACAAAAATCAATGATCGAACCCAGCACCGTGATCGGCACGCGATCATTGCAAAAGGCCCAGAATATTTCCTTGTCCAATTTCAGTTCGGCAAAGGGAATTTCTGCGATCCGGTCGAGATTGCTGTGGCCGGTGCCATAATCATCGATCGACACGGTAAGGCCATAGCGGCCGAGCATCTGGCAAATTTCTGCTACGACCTTGATGTTGGCGACCCGGTTCTCCTCGGTAATCTCCATGATAACCAAGCCGCGCAAATTCCGGGACTTTTGCAACCGGGCAAAAAGCGCATCGACAAATTCACTTTGCGTTAGCAATATCGCGCTGCAATTGAAGGATACAGGCACGGTTTTGCGCGCTGCTCAAGGTCGTCCTGTAAAAAACGCGTAAACGCGCTTTCTTCGTCAATGACGAGGACCCGTTTTTTTGGCATGACGAGGGCTTTCGATTAATGAAGATCCGAACGCGTATCTTCAGGCAATTGCAACCCTGTCCGCTCGAGCTTTTCCTGCCTTGCCCGATCCTCAGTACGATATTTGGATAAATAGCTTATTCGCAACCCGGCCAGTCCAGACTTATCAATGGATTCTTGCCATGATAGAAATTCTTCAAACAAGAGATCATAGCGGTCGCATGCTTCCTCAAGGCTCAGCAAACCCCCATTTACAGCGGCGACGACTTCGGCTTTGCGCCTGATCACCCATCTGGTAGTGGTATTTTTCGGCAAGTCCTTGAGGCTCAGCGCCTCACCGAAAGGTCCGATAACTTTCTCCGGTTTTCTTTGCCGACCAATTTCCATATAATCTCCTACACATAGCGGCTTTACCGCTGATGCAACGTGCATAAGGAGCAACCGGAAAGTTGCTCCCCGTTACAATCATTTACATATGAGGCTCGAAATATTAACATTGGCTTTGAATATATGGTTAATATGCTAGAAATACTTGCACTATAAATAGACTATTACTATAAATTAATCACTTTCTTCTTCTATATTGTATTTGGAATTTATTTTTAAACAATACATGAAATATCGTTTTCATTACTTGTTTAAAAATCAGAGCGGATTCATCCAAAAAATAACCCCGGTGTAAGGGACACCGAGGTTTTCGAAAGGCTGGTTCGGCCAAAGTGCGGCCGCTTATTGGGGGTTTGCGGCTCTTGGAATCGTGCTTTAGTTGCTGATCACCATCGCAGTTTTTACGGGCGCGCCCGATTTTGCCGCAGCCATGATCGTCACGCTGGCACGCTGGGCCGAGGCATTTGCCTCATTCATGCAGACGCTGTGATCCTGCATATCGACCAGGCTTTTGGCATCATAGCTTCCACAAACCTTGCGAACGGCACCTTTCAGGCGGCCCTGCAGAGTTGATTGACCATCTTCGCTATTCAGATCGAGATCGGCATAGTCGACGACGGCTGTACGCACGACCCGGCTCTGGGCACTGGCGCTGGCGGAAAATCCAGTTGCGGTCACGGCGATCGCAGCAGCAGCACAAAGGGTTTTGGTAAAAATTGAATTCGACATTTTTTCACTCCTCAAAATATTCTTGGGGCGATGCCGGAATTGGGGGGACCAGCACTACCCGTTAGGGGGTGAGGTCGGGAGCGGAATATCCATCGGGCCGGGGAAGGGCTGTCTGGAGAGACGTAGGGTTATGCTCCCGCCTCGCATTCCTAGGTAGCTGAGTGATGCCGGACGAGCATCCCGCGTTCGATAAACCGCCATTTTGATCGGCAAACGGCAGCGAGCTTCGACCAACGACAATTGCTGATCGACGAATCTAACATCATGTAACTTTTGTTACGAATCAACTGGTTACAGATGACACCATATCATGCTGTATTAGAGTACTAAATCAGCCCGGACAGCGGACTCGAGGGGTCCGCGTACATCCGGCGCCCCATCCGGCCCGACAAATAAGCCTCCCTCCCGGCCTCGACCGCAAGCCTCATTGCCCGCGCCATCCGCACCGGCTCTCTGGCCTCGGCAATGGCAGTGTTCATCAGCACACCGTCACAGCCGAGCTCCATCGCGACCGCCGCGTCGCTTGCGGTTCCGACGCCGGCATCGACCAGTACCGGCACATTGGCGCCTTCGACGATCAGCCGGATCGTTACCCGGTTCTGTATACCAAGCCCGGAACCGATCGGCGCGCCCAACGGCATGATCGCGACGGCACCAGCATCTTCCAGTTGCTTCGCCCCGATCGGATCATCGACACAATAGACCATCGGCTTGAACCCTTCCTTGGCCAGCACCTCGGTCGCCTCGAGCGTTTCGCGCATATTGGGATATAATGTCTTCGCCTCACCGAGCACTTCCAGCTTGACCAGGTCCCAGCCACCGGCCTCGCGCGCCAGCCGCAGCGTCCGGATTGCGTCCTCGGCGTTAAAACAGCCGGCGGTGTTCGGAAGATAGGTGATTTTCTTCGGATCAATATAGTCCATCAGCACCGGCTGGTTGCGGTCCATGACATTGACGCGCCGGACGGCCACGGTAACAATCTCCGCGCCGGATGCTTCGACGGCTGCGGCATTTTCGGCGAAGTCCTTATATTTGCCGGTACCGACGATCAGGCGCGACTTGAATGTCCGCCCCGCCACCGTCCAGCTGTCGTCACCGGAACCGCCGCCTACGAAATGGACGATTTCCAGTTCATCGCCCTGCTCGACCATGACATCTTCGAGAATCGACCGCGTGACAATTTCGCGATTGCGCTCGACCGCCACCTTGGCCGGATCAAGGTCGAGCGAACGCACCAGATCGGCAATCGAGCAACCCGCAGCAATCTTGTGGTCATCGCCGTTCAACCGGATCTGAATTTCAGCCATTTCGGTAACTTTCATGTCTTTGATCTCGCTTTTCAAAAACGAGCCATATAAAGAGGTCGCTCCAGTCGCAACCAAAAGCCTGTGGGAAGGACCAATATCTTGGCGGCCAAGACCATCTTTGTATTGAACGGACCCAATCTCAACCTGCTCGGCATGCGCGAACCGGAAATCTACGGTTCGGAAACGCTCGACGAGATAGCAGGGCAGATTGAGGACCATGCACAGACGCTGGGCTTTGCCGTCGATATTCGCCAGAGCAACCATGAAGGCCATCTGGTCGACTGGCTGCATGAAGCTTCGGCCGAAGACGCGCATGCCGTGATCCTCAACGCCGGCGCGCTGACCCATACATCCGTTTCACTGTTCGATGCGATCAAGGCGATTTCCACGCCGGTCATCGAGGTGCATCTTTCCAATCCCGCCGCGCGCGAGGAATTTCGCCACAAGAGTTTCATCGCACCGGTTGCAAAAGGAAGCATTTGCGGCTTTGGTGCTTTCGGCTATCAGCTGGCGCTGGACGCGGCGAGCAAATTTTAACCACTGCATAGGGACACAATATGTCTGCAAAAAAAGAAACGGGCGAAGGCATGAATGTTGACATCAAGCTGGTCCGTGATCTGGCCGCCATTCTGGAAAAGGCCGGCCTGACCGAGATTGAAGTCGAGGATGGTGACCGCAAGATCAAGGTTGCGCGCGGCGGTGGGACATATGTCTCCGCTCCTGTCGCCATGGCCCCTGCAGCTGCCCCCGCCGCAGCCGCCCCGGTTGCAGAAGCTGCTGCCCCAGCGGACGATCACGCTGGCGCACAAAAATCACCGATGGTTGGCACCGCATATCTGGCTGCCGAACCCGGTGCAGCCAATTTTATCAGCATCGGCGACAAGGTTGCCGTAGGCGACACCTTGCTGATAGTCGAAGCAATGAAGGTGATGAACCCGATTACCTCCGAAAAAGCCGGCACGGTAAAGGCAATCCTGGTAGAAAATGGCCAGCCCATAGAATTTGACCAGCCTCTGGTCGTGATCGCTTGAGGCTCGCAGCGTGACCATTGAAAAAATCCTGATTGCCAATCGCGGGGAAATCGCTCTGCGGATACTTCGCGCGGCGAAAGAACTCGGCATCGAAACCGTTGCCGTCCACAGTACCGCCGATGCCGACGCGATGCATGTGCGGCTTGCTGATCAGGCGGTCTGCATTGGTCCGCCGCCAGCAGCCGACAGCTATCTTTCGATCCCGGCGATCATTTCCGCTGCCGAGATCAGCGGTGCGGATGCGATCCACCCGGGCTACGGCTTCCTCTCCGAAAACGCGCATTTTGCCGAAGTCGTCGAGGCGCATGGCATCAAGTGGATCGGCCCCAAGCCGGAACATATTAAAATCATGGGCGACAAGGTTGCCGCCAAGAAGACGGCCGGCGATCTGGGCATCCCGCTCGTCCCCGGTTCCGATGGTGCGGTCAGCGAGATCGAAGAAGCCAAGCAGGTTGCCAGGCAGGTCGGCTATCCGGTGATCATCAAGGCGGCATCCGGCGGCGGTGGTCGCGGCATGAAAGTGGTCAACAGCGAGACCGAGCTGGAAACCCAGATGAAACAGGCTGGCACGGAAGCCAAGGCGGCCTTTGGTGACGCGACGGTCTATATCGAGAAATATCTCGGCGATCCGCGCCATATCGAATTTCAGGTGTTTGGCGACGGCCGCGGCAATGCCATCCATCTCGGCGAGCGCGACTGTTCGCTGCAGCGCCGTCACCAGAAAGTGCTCGAAGAAGCGCCTTCACCGGTGATCAGCGCCGAGCAGCGCGAGAAAATGGGCAAGGTCTGCGTCGACGCGATGAAGGGCATGTCCTATCGCGGCGCCGGCACCATCGAGTTTCTTTACGAGAACAATGAATTCTACTTCATCGAAATGAATACCCGCCTGCAGGTCGAGCATCCGGTCACCGAGATGATCACCGGTTTCGATCTGGTGCGCGAACAGATCCGCATCGCCGACGGCCGCGACCTTTCGGTCACGCAGGACGAACTGGAGTTCAAGGGCCACGCCATTGAATGCCGGATCAATGCGGAGAATCCGAAAACCTGGGCCCCCTCGCCCGGCAAGGTCACCAGCTATCACGCGCCCGGCGGCATGCATGTGCGCGTCGATAGCGGCCTCTATGCCGGCTATTCGATCCCGCCTTATTACGACAGCATGATCGCCAAGCTGATCGTCTATGGCCGCACCCGCGACGGCTGCATGATGCGACTCGCCCGCGCGCTCGACGAATTTGTCATCGAAGGCGTCCAGACCACGATCCCGCTCCACCAGAAACTCGTCTATGACGAGGAATTCCAGTCCGGCGAATATACGATCAAATGGCTGGAAGAATGGCTGGAGAAGGATAATCTGAAGGATTAGGCTTTTGCCTGTGCATGGGCGAAGGCCGCAGTCCATCTCCCGACCTCTGAGAATCACGAGCGTTACAATCGAACACCCTACTTGTGGAACGATGCCAAACTCAGGCTTTGCTTGCTGTATATTAGAGGGGTCCCCGCCTGCGCGGGCATGGCATGCACAGGAGTCTTGTTCAGGTTAACTCCACCTTTCCTGAATATAACAAGTCAGTTCAGGAGTCTGACAGGGTTAATAAACTATGACCTGTTGCACAGATGCGGCAAATGGAGTCGCCAGCAACAGGAGTAAGCCATGCGTATATTTTTAATCACCGGCCTGATGGCGGCCACTATGTTGACGCCCGCTGCGGCATCAGCCGCCGAAATCGCCCCGAATCTCAATAGCGCGCCGGGACTGGTTCAGATTGATCTCACCGGCACCGCCGCCTTGCAGCGCGATGGCCTGAGCGAACGCCGCGGCAACCGCGGTGAGCGCAGCAACAATCGCGGCAGTGGCCAGCGTCAGGCACAGCGGGCCGAAAATCGCAACAACCGGGGACAGGCGCAGGTAAATCCGCAGACCCGCGGTGATCGCGCCGAAACCCGGCAGAACCGTCGAGTGGACCGTTCTGATCGCGATTTCAGCAACAGAAATGCGCAGCGCCCCGCGCGTCAGGACCGCAACGTGAATCTCGCAACCGAGCGAAATCAGCGGGTGGACCGGCAACGCGATAGCAATCGCAGGGTGACGCAAAACCGGCAAGTTACCCAGCAACGCGCTGCTCGCCGCGGCGACAGCAACCGGGATGGCCGGGTAGACCGGCGTTTCGATCGTAACCGCGATGGCCGAATTGACCGGCGCTATGATCGCAACAATAATGGACGCGTCGATCGCCGGGTAGACCGTAACCGCGACGGACGGATTGACCGGCGCTATGATCGCAACGACAATGGCCGGGTCGATCGCCGTTATCGGGATAACCGCAATGCTGCGCGCAGCAGCCGCAACTGGAACCGCAGCTGGCGCAACGACCGGCGCTATGACTGGCAGCGCTACCGCCAGACCCACCGCAATCATTACCGCTTGGGGCGCTATTATTCCCCCTATCGGGATTATCGCTACCGCCGCCTGAATATCGGTATCTATCTGGGATCTGCCTTCTACGGCTCGCGCTACTGGATCAACAACCCGAGCTATTATCGCCTGCCTGCGGCTTATCCGGGAACACGCTGGGTCCGCTATTATGACGATGTCCTGCTGATCGACACGTACACAGGCGAAGTCATCGACGTGATCTACGACTTCTTCTGGTAATACCGGATAAGGAAAACAAGAAACCCGCTGCCTTGCGAAGGCGGCGGGTTTCTTGCAATACAATATTAAGCCGTGTTCCGCCTGATCAGTTCTTTTCAAAGGCGACGTGAATTTCCAGTTCGACGACATCCGACACCAACGGAATGGCCGTATCTATGCCAAAATCGCTGCGCTCGATCGTCGTGGTCGCGGAAAAGCCCAGAGTGAGCTTCTTGTTGTACGGATTATTCCCTGCACCGGTAAATTCGGCATCCAGCGTCACCGGTTTTGTGATGCCATTCAACGTCAGATTGCCGTCGATTTTTGCGCTGTTGCCGGATGCGCTGACGCTGGTCGATACGAAGCGCGCATCGCTGGGATCGGGGCCGAAGAAATCGGGCTTCGCGCCGTCCTTGCCCGCACGCAACAGGTGATCGGTCAGTCCGGCACTCGCAGTCGTCACCTTGCCAACCGGTATCGTCACATCGACGCTGGCTGCGGAAAGATCTGCCGGATCTATCGTCAAGGTCCCTGCCACATCGCCGAACAGTCCGATATAATCGCTAAAGCCGAAATGATTGACCTCCCACGCGATCAGCGAATGGGCAGGGTCGGCAGTATAGCTTCCGGCGACGACGCGGGTCGCATCCATTTGTCCCGGTACCTGGGGGGCAGACTGCGCAAGCAGGGGTGCCGTCGCGGCTAATGCAATTAGAGCAAGGGGGAGGCGCATGATATAATTCCTCAAAATGAAAGGGCCAGGGATACAATCAGTGAAATCATCGTTGAGCCAACGGCTTTTGTCAATTGGCGGCCCATCGAGTCCGCATCGGCTTTGGCTCTCTTGGTCTACAATGATGCCCCCGACAAAAAGTTGCTGACCATGTAACCCTTTCCTGTTGCAACTTGGCGAACGGCCAAGCAAAAGCGCATCAAAGAACAGGAGAAACTGGATGATACGCGCACTCGGGCTGACAATATCGACTCTGGCACTCGGAATGTTGCCGGCCGGGGCCATCGCCCAGGACCAGATCATCCGGGTCGGCAATCTGCTGACCGATGCCGCCTCATCGCTGAGCGGGCCAGCCACCATCATCGTCCGCGATGGGAAGATCGTCGAAATCCGGCGCGGATCGGATGCAGTGACCGATGCTGACGCCACCATCATCGATCTGAGCACCAAGACCGTGATGCCCGGCCTGATCGACCTGCACGTTCACCTGACCGGCGATCCCGGCGGCGATTTCTGGAAGGAAACCACCGAGCCGACCGAATGGGGCGTGGTCGTCGGTGCCAAAAATGCGCTGATTACGGCAAAAGCCGGCTTCACCACCGTGCGCGAGGCCGGCTCCTCGCAATATTCGGCCTTCTCGCTGCGCCGCGGTACCGCCGAGGGCATCATCCCCGGTCCCCGCATCATCGCCGCCGGACCGGCGCTGGCGATCGTCGGCGGCCATGGTGACGTGTCCGGCTTTACCGAGGATGTGAACGACCTGCTGACCAGCGGCTATAGCTGCACCGGTGCGGTTGAATGTGCGGAGAAAGTGCGCAAGGCAAGCCGCGCGGGCTCCGATATCATCAAGATTACCGCGACCGGCGGTGTCCTGTCGCAACAGGGTCGCGGACTGGACGCACAATTTACCAGCGAGGAAATGCAGTCCATCGCCGACACCGCCCATTCGCTCGGCCTGAAAGTCATGGCCCATGCCCACGGCGCGCGCGGCATCGAGGCAGCGGCGCGGGCCGGTATCGATACGATCGAGCACGGAACCTTCGCTGACGAAGCTGCGCTGAAAGTCATGAAAGCCGGCGGCACGGCGATGGTGCCGACGCTGATGGCATTCAAGGGAGTGAGCGAGCGGCTCGGCAAGGGCATTTATACACCAGTGGTCGAAGACAAGATCCGCATGACCATGGGCCGCGTCGGCAAGGCTGTCACCCAGGCAAAGCAAATGGGCGTGCCGATTGCCTTTGGCACCGACGCCGGTGTCTTTGACCATGGCCGCAATGCCGAGGAACTGCAGCTGATGGTCGATGCCGGCCTGACTCGGCGCGAAGCCATCGCCAGCGCCACCACTGTCGCGGCGAAAACGCTCGATATGGAGAATGAAATTGGCCGGATCGCGGTTGGCTATTCCGCCGATCTGATCGCCATCGACGGCAACCCGCTGGACGATGTCCGCACACTCGAAAAGGTCGACTGGGTGATGGTGCGCGGTCGCATCATCGACTAGGTTCCGGCCATGGCCAGGGTCTTTTCCAAAAAGCAGATTGAGCGTTATACCAGCCCCCGCCGGATGGCCGCGCTTGGCCAGCAGGTCACCGATACGCTCAACGCCCATCCCCGGGTGCAGTGGCTGGAAAGTCCGTTTGTGCAGCTCTACGTCTACCAGAATTTTCTCAGCGAGGCTGACTGCGACCTGCTGATCACGATGATCGACAGCAACAGCCAGCCTTCGACCCTCTACGAGGGTACGGAGCGCGAGGGCTATCGCACCAGCTACAGCTGCAATGTCGATCCCGCCGATCCCGATATCCGCCGCATCGACAAATCAATCTGCGACCTGATGGGCCTGCCGCAAACGCACAGCGAAATATTGCAAGGCCAGCGCTATCAACCGGGACAACAGTTCAAGGACCATCACGACTATTTTCACGAAAGCGAGAAATATTGGCAATATGAAGGCCCCAATGGTGGCCAGCGCAGCTGGACCGCCATGGCCTATCTCAACCAGCCGGAACAGGGCGGTGCCACTGCCTTCCCGCAATTGCAATATGAGGTCGAACCACGCCGCGGGATGCTGCTGATCTGGAACAATATGAAGCTCGACGGGACCCCCAATATCGACACGCTGCACGCAGGAAAGCCGGTCGAGCAAGGCACTAAATATATCATCACCAAATGGTTCCGGCTCAACCAGTGGCAGAAAGCCTGACCCCCGGAACGGCGCGTTCTCCGATCAACCGCCAACCGGTTTCGACCAACGACGTCACAGGTCCGGCGAAGTCGTTGCGAGCGATACTTTACCGTGTTAGCTGGGCATAACAGTTTTTGGATAGGAATAGAAAATGATCAAGAAATCGCTCGCCCTTCTTCTCGGCACCAGCCTGCTCGCCACCGGCAGCATCGCGATCGCCCAGCCGCTGGCCGTGACCAGCGCAGCAGCGATGGAACATCACGAAGAAGCGAAGATGACCGAGGGCCAGAAGATGAAGGCCCTGTTCGCCAAGAGCGATGAGGAAAATCTCAAGCGCAATCCGATCGGCGCGCTGTTCCGCGGTGACGAACGCTATGCCGATCAGCTCGGCGACTATATTTCGGATGAATATTTCGCCAAGGAAAAAGCCGCCGAGACCGCAGAACTGGCGGCGCTGTTGAAGCTCGATCGCAGCAAGCTGAGCGCCACCGACAAAATCGCTTATGACGTTTTCAAGCGCGACAAGGAGCAGGCGCTCAAGGGCTATTCCGACGAAATCATGGCCCTCACCGTCGTCCGTCCGGTCAATCATTTCAGCGGCTTTCACACATTCTATCCCAATTTTGCTTCCGGCAAGGGCGGCGCGCCGTTCAAGACGGTGAAAAATTACGAAGATAATCTGAAGCGCCACAAGCAGTTCATCACCATCGGTGACCGTTCGATCGGCCGTTTCCGCGAAGGCATGGAAAGCGGCGTCGTCGAGACCAAGCTGACGATCACCAATGTCATCGAACAGCTCGCCACCCAGATCGGCCTCGGTCTGGAAAACAGCCCGTTCATGGCCCCAACCAAGAATTTCCCCGAGGATTTCAGCGACGCCGACAAAAAGCGCCTGACCAAGGAATATGCTGCGGCGACCACCGATATTTTTGCCGGCTATCAGCGGATGCATGATTTCCTGAAAGACGAATATCTCGCCGTAGCGCGCGACGAAGTCGGCCTGTCGGGCATGAAGGGCGGCGCGCTTCTCTACGAGAATATGATCGAAAATACGACCACCCTGCCGCTCAAGGCCGACTATATCCACAATCTCGGCCTCAGCGAAGTCACCCGGATCAAGACCGAAATGGAAGCGATCAAGGCCGAGGTTGGCTTTGACGGCACCTTGTCCGAATTTTTCGAATTTCTGCGCACCGACGAACAATTCCACCCCGAATCCCGCGAAGCGCTGACCCAGGCCTATTATGACATGGGCAAGACGGTCGACGCGAAAATTGGCGAGCAGTTCAAGGTGCTGCCGAAATCGCCGCTGGAAATTCGTCCCTATGAAGAATCGATCGAGAAATTCCAGGCTGGCGGTTCCTATCAGAGCGGCACGCCCGACGGCTCGCGTGCCGGCGTCTTCTATTTCAACGCCTATGACCTGCCGTCGCGCAATACCTCGGGCATCACCACCCTCTATCTGCACGAAGGCGCGCCAGGCCATCACTTCCAGATTTCCCTCGCTCAGGAAAATACCGACCTGCCGAACTTCATGCGCTTTGGTGGCAACACCGCCTTTGTCGAAGGCTGGGCGCTCTATGCAGAGAAGCTGGGCTTCCCGATGGACCTCTATAACGATCCCTATCAGCGCTTCGGCCATCTCGACGACGAAATGCTCCGCGCAATGCGTCTGGTCGTCGACACCGGCCTGCACAGCAAGGGCTGGACCCGCGAACAGGCGATCAAATATATGCTCGACAACAGCAGCATGGGCGAAACCGATGCCACCGCCGAAGTCGAACGCTATATCGCTATCCCCTCGCAGGCTTTGGCCTACAAGATCGGCGCGCTGACCATCCAGCGTCTGAAGAAAGAAGCCCAGGATACGCTCGGCGACAAGTTCGACCCGCGCGAATTCCACGATCAGGTACTCAACACCGGCGCGCTGCCGATGACCGTACTGGAAAGCAAGATCCGCGACTGGATCAAGTCGCAGGCGTAGATTTTTTGCTGCACCTTCTCCCGTGAGGGAGAAGGATACAAAGCCTTATCGCTTTAGCGATTAGGCGGCGTTGGATGAGGGCATTCTGCGTGCGAGATTGTACACCCTCATCCAGCTCCGACTAGCGAACAAGTTCGCAAGTCTGCACAACCTTCTCCCTCACGGGAGAAGGCCCCTCACCCTGTCATTGCGAGCGTAGCGAATAAGCCTCGCCAAATCCCACCCCCGCCCCCTCCCTTGAAAGGCAGGGGCTTGATAAATTTTCCTGTCCTACATCGCGCATAATATGATAGTCGTGCCCCATGGCAAATCCGAAATCCTCATCCAAAAAACCGCCAATTTACGCCAATTTGAGGCCAGTCCGCCTTTTTTCCTTTAACACTGTAAAGTTTGTAAAGTTCGGAGCCCCATGACCAACGCCCTTGTCCCCACCGCCCGCGATATTCTTGCCAGGTTGATCGCCTTCGACACCACGTCGCGGAACAGCAATTTGCAACTGATTGCATGGGTCGAGGATTATCTGGGCCAGCACGGCGTCACATCAACCCGGGTCGTCAATGACGATGCCTCCAAGGCCAATCTCTATGCGAGCGTTGGCCCTGCGGTCGAGGGCGGGATCATCTTGTCGGGCCATAGCGATGTCGTGCCAGTCGACGGGCAGGACTGGCAAAGCGATCCGTGGACGGTGACCGAGCGTGACGGGCTGCTGCACGGCCGCGGGACCTGCGACATGAAGGGGTTTATCGCGCTGGCGCTGGCCGCCGTGCCCCTGTTCAAAAATGGCGCGAAGCCGGTGCATCTGGCCTTCAGCTATGACGAGGAAATCGGCTGTCTCGGCGCGCCGGCGATGATCGACGATATGGCGGCGAAACTGCCGAAACCGGCGCTGGCGATTATCGGCGAGCCTACGATGATGAAGGTCATCACCGGGCACAAGGGGATCACGGTCCACGAAGTCGAGATATTGGGTCATGAAGCCCATAGCAGCCTGACCCATCTCGGTCTGTCCGCCAATATGGTCGCTGTGGAGCTGATGCATGATCTCGCGGAACTGGCCCGCAATCTGTGGGAGAATGCCGACCCGGCCTCTCCTTTCATCCCGCCGCACGCGACGCTGACCATCGGCAGGATGGAAGGCGGCACCGCCGCCAATATTCTCGCGCGCCGGGCCCATTTTGTCTTTGATCTGCGCTGCCCGCCGGGAGTCGATCCCGAGGTCATATTGGCCCCGTTCAAGACCAAAATAGCGGCTCTCGACGGTGAAATGCGCGGCGCCTTTCCCGAAGCAGGCGTCACCGTCACCCGCCTGTCCAACGCGCCGCCGATGACACCGGCCGGCTCCGCGGAAGCCGAAGCCTTTGTCCGCCGTCTGACCGGCGACAATGGCCCGTCGGGGGTGGTCTCTTATGCCGCCGAGGCCGGACAGTTCCAGCAGGCGGGCTTTGCCACCGTGATCTGCGGCCCCGGATCGATCGAACAGGCGCACCAGCCGAATGAATATCTGGCGCTCGAGCAATTTGCGCGCGGCGCGGATTTCATGGTCCGGCTGGCAGAAGCGCTGGCCTAGTGCGGGAATAATTGTCCGCACTTCGGGATAACGCTACGGCATCGCCAACATTTGTAAAATCCGCAGAAAACAGCTATATTGAAGGGAGAAAAGGATCGCATCATGCCCGCCGTAAAAGCCGCCAGACCCAATGACATATTCACCCGTGAACAGTGGAAGGCGCTGACCAGTGTTTCGCGCTGGCACGGCCTGTGGCTATCGCTCCACGCCTGGCTGATGGTGGCGCTGGTCACCGGTTGCACGGCGCTGCTCTGGCAATGGCACTGGCTGGCCGGGCTGGTCGCGACGCCGCTGGCGCTGGTGCTGGTTGGCGGACGGCAACTGGGCCTGTCGATCCTGATGCACGAAGGCGCGCACGGCCTGCTCCACCCGAAGCGCAAGACCAACAATTTCGTCGGCCAGTGGCTGACCGGCGCAGCGACCGGCAGCGACCTGCACAGCTATCGCGCCTATCATCTGACCCATCACCGCTTCACCCAGCAGAGTGAAGATCCCGATCTCGGCTTGTCCGCGGCTTTCCCGACCACGCCCGCCAGCATGAAGCGCAAGGTCATCCGCGACCTGACCGGACAGACATTTTTCAAGCAGCGCGGCAACCAGTTCGCAGTCGCGTGGAAGGGCCTGAAGGCTATGCTGTCGGGCACGAGTGACACCACCCCAGCGGCCAAGCGCGACACATCGGCGGGAACCCCGATGAACCGCAACGGCGCGGCGGGCGTGGCCGCTCCGGTGGTCGATCTCGACGGCGCCAAACGGACGACACGCACGGTGGGTCGCTTCCTGCTCATCCAGCTGGTGGTGCTGCTGGTCAGCCTAGCGACGCTCGGCATCATTCCCTTCCTGATCTGGCTGGTCGCGCTGGCAACCACCTTCCAGCTGATCCTGCGGATCCGCAATATCGCCGAACATGCCTGCACCACCACCGGCGGCGATGACCCGTTCAGCCACGCGCGCACCACAAAAGCCAATATGCTGATGCGGATGACGCTGGCGCCCTACTGGGTCAATTTTCACAGCGAGCATCATCTGTTCATGGGCGTGCCCTGCTATAATCTGCCCGAGGCACATGATCTGCTGATCGCCAAGGGCTATGGCCCGCGGATGACAATCGCCAACAGCTATGGCGAGGTCTTGCGGACGGTGACCCGGCCGGTTGCGGCCCAGGTCTAGCGGCAGGAAAATCAGCCGGCGCGTTTTACCGCTGCCTTGATCTCGACCAGATCGGCTTCGATGCCGGTGACCTTCTCGAGCATCAGCAGGTCCATTTTCTCGTGCAGGCGAATGATATCGATTTCCGCCCGCAGATTGACTTCATAATCGTGCGCCGCCGCTATCCGGTCCTTGTTCGCTGCCCGGTTCTGACTCATCATGATAATCGGCGCCTGGATCGCGGCCAGCGTCGACAATATCAGATTGAGGAAAATGAAGGGATAGGGATCAAAGGCGGCATCGAACCGGGCCAGGACTTCCGAGTTCAAAACCATCCAGCCGAAGAGGACAAGCGCAAAGGCAATGATGAAGCCCCATGAACCGCCAATGGCAGCGACCCGGTCGGAAAGCCGTTCGCCGAAACTGGTCTGCTCGTCCGCCAATATGCCGGCATCGTCGGCAACGATCTGCCGGGAGACAATCGCTTCGAGAACGCCCCGCTCTTCGGGGGAAAGCGCCGCCAGTGGCTTGTCGAGCAATTGCTCGCTCAGTTGTTCAACCGTCCGCCTTGCCATTCCAACCTCCCGTTGCCGCGGTCCTGTATCTGACCCGATCCTAGTCGCTGAGAAACCGGTGCGCCGCACGATCCTTGTGCGTTTTCGCCGGATCGAAGACTTCGCCATTCATCGCAATATAGACGCCATGCGGCAGGGTCTGGGTCGCGGCGAGAGCAAAGCCGACGTTGAACTGGGCATCGCTGATCCGCAGCGACGCCGGCTGCATCGCGCCGGTCAGCACGATCGCCTTGCCGCTGATGTCGGAAAGCACCCGCGCCGTGTCGACCATCGTGTCGGTGCCATGGGTCACGAGTATCTTGTCGGCATCGCTTGCCGCGACCGCCTCGTGGATCGCCACCCGGTCCGCATCGGTCAGTTCCAGACTGTCCTTGCGCATCAGCTGTGTCACCCGGTGCGCGACAAAGACATTATTCTCCTGCAACATATCGGGCAGCGCCGTCGCACCGATCTGATATTCGGACAGGGCGTCGAAATAGACCTTGTCGATCGTGCCGCCGGTGGTGAAAATATCGATCATTACAAAGCAAGCGCTTCGGCGATCAGTTTGCGGCTATTGGACACACCGTAGAGGGCAATGAAGCTGCCCATACGCGGTCCCTGCGACGAGCCGAGCAACGTCTCGTACAGCGCCTTGAACCAGTCGCGTAGGTTGTCGAAACCGCCTTCCTTGCCGATGGCATAGATGATATTCTGGATGTCCTCTGCCGCAGCATCCTCGGCCAGTGCGCCCAGTTCACTGTCCAGCCGCTCCAGCGCCGCCACTTCGACGCCTTCCGGTTTCCGCCGGTGCAGCGTCGGGGCAATGAAGTCCTTGTGATAGGCCATGGCATTGCCGATAAGTTCGTCGAGATCGGGGTAGCGTTCCGGCGTGGCGTCCGGCGCATATTGCCGCAAATAGCCCCAGATCTGCTCGCGATCGGCATCGCCCATCACACCGACGAGGTTAAGCAGCAAGCCAAAGGTGACCGGAATCGTATCTTTTGGCACATCGCCATTATGGACATGGTGCACCGCATTGCCGAGTCGCTTTTCCGGTGTCTGCTCATGCCAGAGGGCACGGGACTGGAAATATTCGTCGACCGCTTTGGGAATTACGCCCATGTGCAGCTGCTTGGCCGATTTGGGTTCGCGGAAAATATAGAAAGCGAGGCTGTTCTCGGAACCATAGCGCAGCCATTCCTCGAGACTGAGGCCATTGCCCTTGGACTTGGAAATTTTCTCGCCCTTCTCGTCGAGAAACATCTCGTAGATCAGCCCTTCCGGCTTGCGCGCGCCCAGAACCTTGGCGATCTTGCCCGACTGCACGCCACTGTCTGTCAGGTCCTTGCCGTACATTTCATAGTCGACGCCGAGCGCGGTCCAGCGCATCGCCCAGTCGACTTTCCACTGCAGCTTGGCGCCGCCGGTCAGAGCATTATGTTCGATCATCTCGCCGTCATCCTCGAACCGGACGATTCCGGCTTCGGCATCAACGATCTCGACAGGCACCTGCAAGACATGGCCGGTCTTGGGGCTGATCGGCAATATCGGCGAATAGGTCGCCTGCCGCTCCTTGCCCAGGGTCGGCAGCATGATGTCCAGTATCTGCTGGTTGCGGGCGAGGACGAGCTTCAGCGTCTCGTCAAAGGCGCCGCTCTGATATTGCTCGGTCGAAGAGATAAATTCATAGTCGAAGCCGAACTGGTCGAGAAAATCCCGCAGCATCGCATTGTTATGCGCGGCAAAGCTCTCGAACTTTTCGAACGGGTCGGGAACCTGGGTCAGCGGCTTGTGCAGATGTTCGGCCAGCATCTCCTGATTGGGGACATTGGTCGGCACCTTGCGAAAGCCGTCCATGTCGTCGCTGAACGCGATCAACCGGGTCGGATTGCCGGTCAGCGTTTCATAGGCATGGCGCACCATAGTCGTCCGCAAGACCTCGTTGAAGGTGCCGATATGCGGCAGGCCCGAAGGACCATAGCCGGTTTCGAACAGCATCGGTTCGCCACCGGGCTTTGACGCCGGCGCGCCGCGCTCGCCGCGATAGCGTTTGAGCAGCTTGCGGGCTTCCTCGAACGGCCACGCTTTGGAATTTTCAGCTGCTTCACGATAATCGGTCACAATTTGTCCTTCTCAGTCAATGCTGCGCAAATAGTAGCCTTAGCCTATATGGCAAGGTAGAACGCAACAAAAGCGGGAGATTGAACATGGCAATGCTGATCACGGGGGTTCTGCTGTGGAGCCTGGTACATTTGATGAAGTCGGTCACCCCGGCACTGCGCGCCGCGATCCAGGGCGCTGTCGGCGAAGGCCCGCACAAGGGCCTGGTCGCGCTGTTGTTGCTGGTTTCGCTGGCCCTGATGATCTTCGGCTGGCGCACGACTCCGGCAGAATTTGTCTATGATCCGCCCGCATGGGGTCGCCATGCCAATATGGCACTGATGTTCGTCGCGATCCTGCTGCTCGGCGCGGCGCAAGGGGCCTCGCGGATACGGCAGTGGCTCCGCCATCCGATGCTGACCGGTGTATTGATCTGGGCGATCGGTCATCTGCTCGCCAATGGCGACAACAAGTCGCTGGTACTCTTCGGCGGGCTCGGTCTGTGGGCGCTGATCTCGATCATCACCGTGTCGCGCAACGAAGGCGCGTGGGTGAAACCCGCCAAGGTCGCAACCGCCGGTCGCGAGCTGTTGAGTCTGGTGATCACTGCCATATTATATGCCATTCTGATGTTCCTCCATCCATGGTTCGCCGGCGTACCGGTAATCGCTGGCTAAATGACCAAGCCGCTCCCCTATCCCGCGCTTCATGCCAGTCATAGCGGCATCTGGATCTGCAGCAGCGATGGCGAAACCCGTGCGATCGGCAAGGGCGAGGCGATTGGCCGTGTGGCCGAAACGCCGCATATCCTGCTCAACGCTCCGCTTCTGGGACAAAGGCTGGGCTATCCGGATCTGTCCGGCCTCGATCTGCTGGAGCTGTTCGCTTTCATCCATCCGGCCCAATTTGTGGTTCCGACACCATCTGGCCTCGCCAAGACGCTCGGCCTGAGCCCGCCCGATCAGGAAGCCGATATTGCGGCTCTTTATCGGCAAGCCGCAAGCTTGCTATTGGATGGATTGTCAGCGCCCTACTGGAAAGAGCGGGAAGGCGCGTGGAGCAGCGCGCAGGCGCTGTACCGACTGCGCTGGCCCTGGGCGCAGGAAGTGGGACAGAAACTGGAAAAGCCGGTCCAGGCCGAACGCTGGCTGTTTTCAAAACTGGATGAATGGGAGGAGGAGGTGCCGCGCCCCGCTCCCAGATCAATCACCGTGAACAAGGACGAAACACTCGCCACACTGGACGTCCTGACCGGCGAAGGCTCGGAAGAACGTCAGGGCCAGAAAAACTATGCTGCAGCGGTGACCCAGATTTTCAATCCGCGAAAGATCAAGGGTGCGCCCAATATGTTGCTGGCCGAAGCGGGTACCGGCATCGGCAAGACGCTCGGCTATCTCGCGCCTGCTTCTCTATGGTCGCGTCAGGCCGGCGGTGCGGTGTGGATTTCAACCTTTACCAAGGCGCTACAAAGGCAACTCGACCGGGAAACCCGGCGCATCTATCCGGACGAAGCGACCTTTCGCAAGAAAGTCGTCGTCCGCAAGGGGCGGGAAAATTATCTCTGCCTGCTCAATCTGGAAGATGCGCTGCAGGGCGGATTTACCGGACGGGCGGCAATCCTTGCCCATCTGGTTGCGCGCTGGGCCGCCTATAGCAAGGATGGCGACATGGTTGGCGGCGACCTGCCCGGGTGGCTGACCACTCTGTTCCGCCGCAATGGCGCGACGGCGCTGACCGACCGCCGCGGCGAATGCGTCTATGCCGGTTGCCCGCATTATCGCAAATGCTTCATCGAGAAAGCCGCCCGGGCCAGTCAGCAGGCCGACATTGTCATCGCCAATCATGCGCTGGTCATGGTCAACGCGGCGCGGGGACGCGAACAGCAGAACCGTCCGACGAGACTGATTTTCGACGAAGGCCATCATCTGTTCGACGCCGCCGATTCGATGTTTGCCGCCCGACTTTCCGGACAGGAAGCAATCGAAATACGGCGCTGGGTGATCGGACCGGAATCAAAAAACCGGGGTCGCCGTCGCGGACTCGCGGCGCGGCTCGCCGATCTCGCATCCTATGATGAAGAAGGCGGCCGGGCGATTGAAAGCGCCCGCCATGCTGCCGAGGCACTGCCGGGAGACGGCTGGCTCCAGCGGATCGGTGAAGGCGAGCCCTTTGGTCCGATCGAGGCCCTGCTCCACGAGGTCCGCGCCATGGTCTTCGCGCGCGACGAAAGCCAGAGCGCCGACGCCGGCTATGGGCTGGAAACCGAGTTGACCGATGTCGAGGGTCCGATGATCGATGCCGTCGCCACCGCGGCAGAGGCGATGGACGCACTGCTCCGGCCTCTGGTCCGCCTCGGGCAGCGGATCGAACATCTGATCGAGGAAGGCCCCGACTGGATGGACGCTCCGGCCCGGGCGCGGATGGAAGGTGCCCTGTCGAGCCTTGGCTGGCGCTGCGATACTCTGACCGGCTGGTTGTCGCTGCTATCGCGCATCGGCGGGCCAGCAGATCCCGACTTCGTCGACTGGCTGATGATCGACCGGTTCGAGGGCCGCGAATATGATATCGGCATCTGCCGTCACTGGCTCGATCCGACCATCCCGGTCACCGAAGTTGTAACCAAGCCTGCCCATGGGGTGATGATCACTTCTGCGACGCTGAAAGGCGGTGGCGGCTGGGAGACTGCCAGAGCCCGCAGTGGAGCGGTGCATCTTGCGCATGCTCCCCAGGAATTCGAAGTCGCCAGTCCGTTTGACTATCCCAATCAGGCGAAAGTCATCATCGTCACCGACGTGAAACGCGGCGATATGGCGGGGCTTGCCGGTGCCTATGCGCAACTGATCGAAGCATCCGGCGGTGGAACGCTCGGCCTGTTTACCGCGATCAGACGCTTGCGCACCGTCTACGCCCGCATCGCCGACCGGATGGCGCAAAGCGGACTGCCCATCTATGCCCAGCATGTCGATCCGATCGATACCGGCACCTTGGTCGATATTTTCCGTGATGACCCGAAAGCCAGCCTGCTCGGCACCGATGCGCTGCGCGATGGTGTCGATGTTCCCGGCCAGAGCCTGCGGCTTGTGGTGATGGAGTCGGTCCCCTGGCCACGCCCCAATATCCTTCACCGCGCCCGGCGGCTGGCCGGCGGCGGTACCGCCTATGACGACCGCATCATTCGCGCGCGGCTGGCGCAGGCCTTTGGCCGGATCATCCGCCGCGCCGATGACCATGGTCATTTTGTGATACTTTCGTCCGCCTTCCCCTCGCGGCTGCTTTCTGCCTTCCCCGAAGGGACCCCGGTCGAACGCATGCCGCTCGATCAGGCGCTGGCGGAAATCCGCAAGGCAAAATCCGAAATGCCACAATCCGGTCTTCCAACTGAAACAAGTTTGATGCATGACAATCCGCAATGAAAAAACTCACGCTCCTGCGCCACGCCAAATCCAGCTGGGATGATCCGGTCGATCGCGATTTTGATCGCCCCCTCAACGAAAAGGGCAAACGCGCGGCAGCGGTTATGGGCCGCTTCATCCAGCGCAATGGATTGACCTTCGATCAAATCCTTGCCTCTCCTGCCGTGCGGGTAATCGAGACATTGGAAAATGTCGAGGAAGCAAGCGGACTGGCGATGGAACCGACCTGGGACCGGAAAATCTATCTCGCCTCTTCAGCGACCCTGCTTGACGTCTTGCGCGGTGCCAATGCGGATGCAGGTCATGTTCTGATGGTTGGCCATAATCCGGGTCTGGAAGACCTGATTTTCGATCTCGTTCCCGATGATGGAAGTTCGCCAGCCCGCGACGAGGTTGAAACCAAATATCCGACGGCGACGCTGGCGGAAATGACGCTCGCTATCGACAACTGGGCTGACATTACCGAGAAATGCGGCACGCTCGACCGCTTCACCCGGCCGCGCGATCTCGATCCGGCACTGGGACCGAATTACGACTAGCCATGATTGTCCGACGTCGCGGAGAGACTATGCCTCGTTCAATGCGTGCGACAGCTGATCGCGGATCGATTTGAGTTCCGCCATGATCCGACCATTATCCTCAGGCTTATGCTCCGCCAATGGCAGCGCATCAGCGACGGATTGCGGTGCATCCTCGGCCATATCCGGACGCTTGCGCCGCGAGGCCAGAAACTTGCGGGCCCCCTTGATTGTATAGCCTTCTTCGTTGAGCAGGCGGTTGATCGTCTTGACGATCTCGACGTCTTCGGGGCGATAATGGCGCCGCGCACCGGCGCGTTTTAGCGGGGTCAGCATTGCGAACTGGTCTTCCCAATAGCGCAAAATATGAGGTTTGATGCTAAGCTCTTTAGACAGCTCTCCGATGGTCCGGAAAGCCCCTTGTTCCTTGGTCATACTCTACTCTCCCGGTTCGCCGGGTCCATTAACCTGCGGCGATAATCCTGTCACGCATCGTTTGGCTGGCGCGGAAGGTTAATACCCGGCGCGGTGCAATAGGCACTTCAATCCCGGTCTTGGGATTGCGGCCGGTGCGTTCGCCCTTGTCCCGCAATACGAAGGTTCCGAATCCCGAAATCTTGACATTTTCCCCATTGACCAGCGCCTCGATCATATGGTCCAGAATCGATTCCACCATGACAGCGCTATCGGCACGCGAAAGGCCAACCTGCCGGTTCATTGTATCTGCAAGATCAGCGCGAGTCAGGGTGTTGGTATAGCTCATCACAATATCTTTCACTAAGAGATTGAAAATTCAACAAAGCTATAGAGCAAATCCTTGCTTTTGTAAATGTCGGCCGCAAACTTACCAGTAGATTTCAGTCGACTAGCCCGATAAGCCGAACGGATGACCGATAAACATACTCAGCCCGTCGCCCTTTCCGAACTGCTCGATCAATGCGGGCCCGGTGGCCCCGATCATCCTGTCGTCCTGCCGCAGAGCTGGACTCAGGGCCGCACCGCTTTCGGTGGCTTGTCCGGCGCGCTTGCCTATCATGCCGCCAGCCATATCGAAGAGGATCTGCCGCCCCTGCGTTCGGCGCAAATTGCCTTCACCGGCCCGCTATTCGGCACTTTGACGGCGGAAACCGCCATGCTGCGCCGCGGCAAAAGCACGGCATTTGTGCAGTCGGAGATATTTGGTGACAAGGGCCTCGGACTGCATTGCAATTTCATTTTTGCAGCGCCCCGGGCCACTGAAATAAAGACATCAGACATTGGCCAGCCCGACTTTCCCCCATTACCCGGTGAAGCGGACCTGCACAGCGGCCCACCGCAATTTTTCACTTCGAACATGGAATATGTCGGCAAGCGGATCGACACCAGCAGCAAAACCAACCGTCTGACCCGCTGGATGCGGCTGAAAAAGCGTACCGCCCTCGACCCGATGGCAGAAATAATCTGCATGTGCGACAGCTTGCCGCCTTCGGTCATGGGACTGCTTGATCAGAACGCGATGGTCAGTTCGATGAACTGGCAGATCAATATCATTGCCGAAGAGCTGACAACCCAGGACGGCTGGTGGCTGATCGATTCCCATACCCACCATGCCGATCACGGTGCGAGCAGCCAATATATGAGCATCTGGAACAGCCGCCGCGAATTGATAGCAACCGCGATGCAAAGCGTGGCCTATTACGCTTGATGGACCCGGACGCAAACCACCGGCACAAGCCCAGCCTCGCCGTCATTGGCACGGGTATCGCCGGTCTGTCTGCGGCCTATCTGCTGAAGGAAAAATTTCGGGTCACGGTTTTCGAAAGCCAGAAGCGCGCCGGGATGGGCGCGCATAGTGTCGATTATGTCAGCAACGGCATCACCCGGAAAATCGATATCCCGCTGCGCATATTCTGCCGCGGCTATTATGAAAATCTGTTGGCGCTTTATGATCATATCGGCGTCGAGATAGTGACCAGCGACCATAGCGGAATATTCTCCGATGAGACGGACCGTGTCATGCTGCATTATGGCAATGTCCATTGGGGGCCGGCGCATTTCTCTCATCCGAAGGGCCGGAGCTGGCTAAGCCCGAAGGCCTGGGCGATCGGCTTGCAGAGCCGGCGTTTTTTCACCCGCGCGAAGCGGGATATGGGTCAGTTAAATCTGGCAGACCTGTCGTTCGGCGAATATTTGCAACAATCCGGGGCGGGCCGCGACTTTGTCGAGACCGTCCTCCTGCCGATGATGTCGGTAACCTGTACCTGCGATTATCAGGCAGTGCGCGCCTATCCCGCCGATATCATGCTCGAATATCTGACTTGCGGAGTCCGCGAAATCGGGATCATGAGCGCCGCAAAGGGAGTGGACGATATTGTTCCGCGCATGCTGGTCGAAGCAAACCTGAGAACAGATTGTCCGGTCGCCCTGATCGAACCGCATGGCCAGCAGCTTCGGGTGGTGACAAAAGACGGCGCGGACGAGCGCTTTGACCATGTTGTCATCGCGGCCCAGGCGCAACAGGCCGCCGCCATGATATCCGGGTTTGATGAACGCCGGGCCCTGCTCGACCGCATTCCGTTTGAAGCTTCGAGCATGAGCGTGCACACCGATCAGACCATTCTGCCGGCACCGGCGCAAGGCCTCTCCCCGGTCAGCTATCATATCCCGCAGGGCAGCAGCCGTGCCGAAGTGTCGGTCGACCTGACCAAGGCCATTGCCCGCCTGGCCGGTCAGGAAACCATATTCCAGACTTGGAACCCGATGCGCAGAATTGCCCCCAACCGCGAACTGGCGAGAGTAGATTTCACCCGCCCGACAGTGACCCGGGACAGCCGCAAGGCGGTAAACGCTCTGCGCGAAAGCCAGGATCAGGCCGGCAACAGGCTTTGGCTCTGCGGCTCCTATATGGCCGAAAAAATTCCGCTGCTCGAAGCGGCGGTCGATTCTTCGGTTGCTGTGGCCGAACAACTGGGCGCTGCCATCCCCTGGAAAGCCAGCGCCGCCACTGCGGCCTGAGCGATGGCCGAATTTCACGATCTGGCAGAACTGGCGCTCAACCGCGACGGAGAATCCTGGGGTAATCTCGGATATTGGAAAAGCGAGACAGACTATTCGGATGCCTGCCGCGCGCTCGCGCTTCTGCTTGGGGAACAGGCCGGACTGGATGACCAGGCGGTCGTTTTTGACGCCGGCTTTGGCTGTGGTGACCAGTTGCATCTCTGGCTCGAGCATTTTCGCGTGGCGCAGCTTCATGGCGCCAATCTGTCACGGATCCAGACTGACCATGCCAAAGCCAGGCTGGCAGAATCCGGTTTCCCGGCTGCCGCGACTGCCATCGTGCAGGGGGATGTCAATGACCCGAAAGTCTGGACTACCGCGCTGGGCAGCAACCAACCCAGCCATGTGCTGGCGCTGGACTGCGCCTATCATTTCACCAGCCGGGTCGACTTTTTCAGACTGGCGCGGCAAAATCTCGCACCGGCGGGCCGGCTTGCGTTGACCGACTTCATGCTTGCCGAGCCGCATGGCAGCGGTTCCCTGGTCTACTGGCTGTTGCGCTGGATGCTGAAGCGCTCGCATATCGCGGAAGCCAATATCGTGCCCCGGGACCGCTATCTGTGCCAGTTGGCAGAAAGCGGTTTTGGCGAGTCGCAAATCGTCGATATCAGTGAGCATGTCATGCCCGGCTTCGCGCGCTCGATCCGAAGATTGCGGCAGCAGAATGCCGTCACCGGCAGCAGGAAGATATTGGGGTGGTCCGGACTGGTCAAATATACGGTGACCGGCCGGTTTCTCGAATGGGCCCATCGTCGGTCGATTCTGCGCTACTGCGTCATCAGCGCCACCAAAACCGGCTGACTCCCCCGCCGGGCGATCCGGATCAAATTTTTCACGCTATGGCTTGCGAAACGGCGATCTGCCAGCCATCCTCCCTGATGACAGCAGCCGGGATTGGACGACAGCAACAGCACCACAGCGGGGCCTGGCTGCAGGAAAGGAAAAACGCGCGATGAGTGAAGAAGAGCTGCTCGAAAATTATCGCCGCGCCTATAACGTAAAAGTCGGCTTTGGTCAGCGACCAGCCCTGATCCTGATCGACTTTTGCCAGGGCTATTTCGACCCTGATTGCGATCTATATTCCGACGTAGAGGATGCGCTATCCTCGGCCCTGCGCGTACGGGAAGCCGCCCGGCTAGCCAGAATACCCGTGATCCTGACGAATGTATCCTATCATGTCAGCGGCATCGACGGTGGCCGCTTCTTCGAAAAAGCCGCGCCTCTCCGCTATTTCATCGAGGGTCACCCAATGGGTGCCTTCGCCGAAGGGCTGGAACCACGGGAGGATGAGCTGGTCATCAGCAAACAATATCCCAGCGCGTTTTTCGGCACGTCACTCGCCTCGACTCTCACGGCAATGGGCATCGACAGCGTGCTTTTGACCGGCCTGACCACCAGCGGCTGCGTCCGCGCAAGCTGCGTCGATGCCATGTCGCACGGCTTTCGCACAGCGGTTGTCGCCGATGCCTGCGGCGACCGTCACGACGCGCCGCATCAAGCCAATCTGTTCGACATGAACGCCAAATATGCCGATGTCGTCAGCGAGGAAGAAATATTGCTTTTCCTGCAGCGGCTTGGAAATGAGCAGCCTGCCCTGGATAATTGAGGTGCCGTGAGTATAAATGATTCCAGCGGCACGCCCCAAGACGTTGGTGCGGCAATGGCCGCGAAACGCTCTATGGTGCCAGAAGAGGACTCGAAAGCCCTACCTAAGTTAATGAAATAATTTACATTATATTATTCGACTTCAAAACTGGCCCCCAATATGGCCCCCAGATGATAATGCTGGGGAAGAATCCGTAGCCAATGAATACGAACCGTCCGCAGGCAAAACCGCGATTAAATCTGCCCACCGGCATTCTTAAATTTTGCAACAAATTCTGACACTCGTTGAAATACCACATCCTTCTTTGTCAAATACTCAGGATTCAGTGGGCTCATCTTAGGTAGAGTTTGGTTCAGGTCATTCCCATTGTCACTAGCGAATTCTCGTCTAATCGAATTGCTGACATAACGCCGGGTCGCTTCCCGATTAAGGCCCTCTGTTTCCACAAGCTCATCAAATTCCCGGCGCTGTTCCTCTCGTGCAAAGTTATAGAAGCTCTCGATTACTCCCTCTTTGCCATCAATCTCATCCAAGTTGGTTTGATTGATAAAATCGACGATTAAATTTTCCTTTGCCCGATTGCCTAAACTCGCTCGAATGACACGACGTGCTTCGTCGATCAGATCGCTCTTGTCCTCGGTGCTACGATTCTTCTCGAAAATGAGCTCAAGAATATAGTCTAGATTGATCTCTTGAGATTTCAGGAGGTCGACCTCAAAAACTACATCATCCCAATCAAGCATGGATTCATCAGTTTCAGTCGCTGTCTTCTCTCGCCTTAACCAGTCACGAATGTCGTTGTAGGTAGATTTATAATCCTGTATCTTGCGTTCGGATGGTAGCTGTATGGCCGCCAGTTCTTCAACTTCAGTGTCGCCTAGATGGTGAACATGCTTGAACGCTTCGACAGCCGCTTCATCAGTCTGGTCAATATCTTGGAAGGCCTTCAGGGCGACGAACTCGTCGAAGTTCTGCAGGATATTTTCAGCCCTTAGATACTCACCAAATAGCTTTGCAAATTCCTTCTTGTCCGCCTCCTTGACGATTTCGCCCGGATCAGGGAAATTCTGCTCTAGCTCATCAAGGATGGTCACGAACCCTCGACGGGCTGAACCTGAGGCTATATCAGAGAAGCCTTCCATGTATTCCTGGTAGCTCTTCTCAATCACGACGTTTTTCGTGTTGCTGTCACCGAACAACGTAATCGCATCGATGGTTGCTTGTTCTAGATCGCGAAAAGCAACGATGTTCCCAAAGGTCTTGGTCGCATCGAAAATTCGATTGGTGCGAGAATAAGCCTGTATGAGGCCGTGGAAGCGCAGGTTCTTATCGACGAAAAGCGTGTTAAGCGAAGGAGCATCAAAGCCGGTCAGGAACATCCCGACTACGATCAGGAGATCGACTTCCTTTGACTTCACCCGATTGGCGAGGTCGCGATAATAGTTCTGAAAACCGTTGCCGTCCGTGGTGAAGCTCGTGCCAAACATGGAATTATAGTCACGGATAGCCGCGTTCAGAAACTCTTTGCCGCTGCTTTCCAGCGCGGAAACATCAAAGGATTCGTCCCGGATTTCACCAATAGCATTCTGCTCTTCATTCGCGGCGAACGAAAAGATGGTAGCAATTTTGAGCGGCTTCACGCTGCCCCGCTGGAGCTCGTTCAATGCCTCGTAGTAAAGCTTGGCAGCATCCACACTGCTTACTGCGAACATCCCATTAAAGCCACCGCCGCCCGGATTTGTGCGATGGGTCTTCTGGCGAAAGTTGCCCAGAATATACTGAGACACTTCACGTATCCGCTCGGGGTGAAGCAATGCCTTCTTGTTTTCGGCAGCACTGAGTTTCGCCTCATCCTGCTCGGTCTCAATGGCCCTGAACTTCGGTCGAACATCATTATAGTCAACTTTGAACTTGAGAACTTTCTCGTCGCGAATAGCGTCGGTAATCACGTATGAGTGTAATTCACGGCCAAAGACGCTGGCGGTCGTCTCTGACCCAGAAGCGTTCTGCTGGAAGATGGGCGTGCCTGTGAATCCGAACTGATAGAAGCGCTTGAACTTCTTTTTCAGGTTCTTCTGCGCTTCACCAAACTGGCTGCGGTGGCACTCGTCGAAAATGAAAACCACCTGCTGACCATAAACTGAAAGGTCGCCTTCCCTCTTCATTAAATTGTTCAGCTTCTGGATCGTGGTGACGACGATCTTGTTATCGTCTTTGGCCAGATTGCGTTTGAGAGCAGCCGTGTTTTCAGAGCCGTTCACGCTATCTGGCGAGAACCGCTGGTATTCCTTCATCGTCTGGTAGTCGAGGTCTTTGCGGTCGACGACGAAAAACACCTTGTGGATGAAATCCAATTCAGTTGCCAGCCGCGCGGCCTTGAAGCTTGTCAGCGTCTTTCCTGATCCGGTGGTGTGCCAGATATAGCCGCCACTCTCTGGCTTGCTCCAGCTCTTCGTATTATAGGAGCTCTTGATTTTCCACATGATCCGCTCGGTCGCCGCAATCTGGTAGGGCCGCATGACCAGCAAGGTGTCGCTGACGTCGAAGACCGAATAGTGCAGCAACACGTTCAGAAGCGTGCGCCTCTCCAAGAAGGTGGCGGTAAAGTCTTTCAGATCCTTGATCAGTCCGTTATCGGCCTTCGCCCAGTTCATGGTGAAATCGAAGCTGTTCTTGTCGCGCTTGGTTGTGTTGGCGAAATAGCGCGTGTCGGTGCCGTTTGAGATTACGAAGAGCTGAAGGAACTTGTAGAGCGAATTGTCGCTGTTGAAGCTCTCTTTGCTGTAGCGGTGGATTTGGTTGAACGCCTCGCGAATGGCCACACCGCGCTTCTTCAGCTCGATCTGCACCAATGGCAGGCCGTTGACGAGAATTGTCACGTCATAGCGATTAGCGTGCAGCCCAGCCTGCTCGAATTGCTTGATGACTTGCAGTTTGTTGCGCGCGATGTTTGCCTTGTCGAAGAGGTAGATGTTCTGAATGCGCCCGTCGTCGAACACAAAGTCGTTGATGTAGTCATCGTGGACCTTGCGGGTCTTGTCGATGATCCCGTCGCTAGGGCTGTCCAGATAGGTCATAACGAAGCGCTGCCACTCCTCATCGGAGAAGCGCACGCTGTTTAGGTCTTCCAGCCGCACACGAACATTGGCCAGCATGGCTTCGGGTGAGGTCAGGTCAGGCAGGAATTCATAGCCCTGATTACTCAGGTCCTTGATCAGCTCGCGCTCGAGTTCGGCCTCGCTCTGGTAGTGGTCCGCAGCGGTCCAGTCGCTGGTGTATTTGTCGAGAACGATGAAGTTCTTCGATTCCGCTATCGGCTTTGTCTGCTCAACCATCTTGCGCTTCCTGCTGCCAATAGCCGTAGTTGTTTATGAGGTTTTGCAGCAAAATCGCCACATCCTCCTTTTGTTGCTCCGTTGGTTCTGCAATTTCTTCTGCTGAAAGCTCTCGGTGACTGTAGTGATTTATGACCTTTTTTAGATAATCGGTCCGCTCATCTGGCGCAGTTTTGAGCAAGTCGGTCCAATGTTTATAACCGAGGAAGTTTGCAGTCTTTTCATAGAGATTGCGCAAAAGGCTGAAATGGAACTTCTCAACCGAGCCTTCTGCGATTGCGTTCTCCAATATGCCTTTGAGATGGTGGTGGTATGAAAAGCTCTTATTGGCCGCACCGTCCTTAGGAACCAGGTCCAGAAGCCCATCTTGATTGCGCTTCAATAAGTAACAGGCAGCACCGCTTAGCTCTTTACAAAGGACATTATAAAAAAGCGGGTTGTGGGTTGTGATGACAAACTTCACACCTTGGCCGTTTTGGAAGCGACTTCTGGCAATCAAGCCCGCCAAGTCGACGGCCAGCTCGATCAGATGGTTCTCATCTAGCGAACTGACCGGATCGTCGATGAAAACATATGTGAGGTTGTCATACTCGTTGTCGTCGCGCTTAGTTGGGTCAGCTTCGCTCAATAGGTCCACCACCTCCTGAAGCAAGGTGAAGAAAATGCTCCAGATCAGGTTGCTTTCTTCGCCCTTAGATATTTTAATCCCCTGACTGCTTTCTGTGCCTCGGTCATGGGAGAAAGTGATCGCAGGGTATTTGGTCTTGTTCTCCCTCTTACCGTCCCGGTTGGTGACCTGTTCGACCTCTGGAACAAAGGCCGGGGTCAGCTTGTCATCGGTGTAGCGCTGAAAATTGGCGATGATGTTTTGATCTTGGCCGCGCACACCCAATATCCAGTCGGTGAAGCTATTTGCCTTGATTTCTAGACGGTATTCTTCATCATTCTCTAGGTCGTTATCCCAAGAAAACAGGTCTTCGGTGAAGGCGTTGTAGTAGAGAATTTTATTTCGCGATGGCTCCGCCGCTGCATGATCCTCAGGTTTCGGAGCAATCTCATTCTTCAATGCTCTGGAAAGTCGAGTCTTGCCTATGCCGTTGAAGGCGTAGATCAATTGGACTTTCTTATCCGCAGCGGTCAGCTCTTTGGCCTTAGCAGCGAGATTGTCATCTTGCTCGCTCATGCCTCAACCGCCTGGGCAGCTTTGGGGAAACTCAGGAGTAGGTGACGGTAATATTCATATTGCTGTTGCCGCAGCGCGATTTCGCGCGGCAGGCCTTCGCTGAGCGAGGTTGTGAGCGTGTCGAATTTGTCGAGTATTACTACGATGCGTTCCTGCTCACCCTCCTTGTGTGGGACCGGGATTTCTATTTTCGCTAGGCTATCGGCATTGACTCGTCTTACCTTCGTGCCGGTGATGTATGCTCGCTTCTGCTTTTGGAATTGTTCGGTTTGAAAGAAATACGAAACGTATTTTGGGTTAAGATTGTGCGAGTAGAAACAGGCATCGCTACTTACGGCGATGTCCTCTTCGCCAAGCCAAGCGACGGCTTTGCAGACGTCATCATCGTTCTCGCTCGTTGTGGCGATAACCAAGTCCCCTTTTTTGGCTTTGCGCGCCTTTTTCGCAAAATCGTCCGAGACATAGCTTTTGGTTGAGCGCGCAAAAGTACCGTAATGGGTATAAATCTGGCCGTAGTGAATGCAACCAACGCCCTGCTCGACAAAGTCCTTCTTCTGCAACCCGCCACCTCGAGTGAATGAACCAATTCGCTCATCGCCAAGCGCCAAGAATTCGGCCTCACTATCATCAAAGCAAAAAAGCTCTTCGCGGTAGTGGTTGTATTGTTTCTTGCGCGCTGCCAGCTCAGCGGTCAGCTCAGCGGTCAGCTCAGTGAAGCTTTCCAGTATCCGAACAATCTCCGCCTGTATCGCCAGCGACTTCTCCGGCTCCTTCGGGCAGGGGATTGGGACTTCCAACGCTTGAATAAGCTGAGAATTGAGATTGCTAACGGAGCCGCTGTTGATCTTGGTTAACCAGTAACTCTGGACGGCGTGAGATGAGAGATAGTGATACAAAAAATCGGAATTGAGCGCATCCTGATAATCGCTTACCGATGCCCAGCCATCGTGAATCGCGCCATCAAGAGCCAATATGTAAGGACGCCCAAAACTCATCGAGTTTGAGATGATAAAGTCGCCCTTACTCAGCCTGCGCGATTTTTCCGCACCGCCGGCGGTAATCTTTTGAGCAGTTTTCGTAACATATTTTGAGCCGGGCTCGGTATCCCCAATCTTTATCCAAGGCACGCCATCTGGATCGTCAGTGATAAACTTCGAAATTGGTCGAGGGGATGCGCCACGCTGCACTTTGGCTACATCGCCGAGCGGCTTCCACTCGACCTCCGCACCGTCCAGTAGATTATTAAGAAAGCTCAGATCGCTCACGCCTCGATCTCCGCGACAATCGCATCAATATCGCTGCGCAGCCGGTCAATCTTGGCGACAGTAGTTTTCAGTTCGGCGTTGAGTTCTACGATGTTGGTCTCAACCCGATTATCCTTCGGCTCAACGAAGGCGCTGACCGAAAGGTTATAGTCCGCATCGATCACTCGCTGCTGCTCCACCGTCTCAGACACGTTCTCGACATTCTCCTTGCTGGCGAACATCTCGATGATCCGGGCCACGTGATCGTCGCTCATCTCATTGGTGTTGGTCTTCTTGGCGAAGAACTCCTCTCCGCTCGCATCGATGAACTGAATCTTTGTGTCGGTCTTGTTCTTCGCGAGCACCAGAATGTGGACCGCAATCGTCGTGCCGAAAAACAGATTGGGCGCGAGCGAAACCACCGTTTCCACGACATTGCTGTCGACCAGAAATTTGCGGATTTTCTGCTCTGCCCCGCCGCGATAGAAAATGCCCGGAAAGCACACAATCGCCGCGCGTCCCTTGGCCGAAAGATAGTGCAGCGCGTGCAGCACAAAGGCGAAGTCTGCCTTTGATTTTGGGGCAAGCACGCCAGCGGGCGCAAACCGGTCATCATTGATCAGCGTCGGGTCTTCATCCCCCTTCCACCGGACCGAATAGGGTGGGTTGGAGACGATGGCATCGAAGGGCCTTTCATCAAGAAAATGCGGATTTTCGAGCGTGTTGCCGTTCTGGATGTTGAACTTGTCATAGTTCACATTGTGCAAGAACATATTCATGCGGGCGAGGTTGTAGGTGGTGTAGTTGATTTCCTGCCCGAAGAATCCCTCTTCGATGAAATGATCGCCGCAATGCTTCTTGGCCTGCAACAGCAAGGACCCAGACCCGGCGGCTGGATCGTAAATCTTGTTGATGCTGCTTCGCCCGTGAACAGCCAGTTGCGCGATCAGCTTTGATACGTGTTGCGGCGTGAAGAACTCGCCGCCCGATTTTCCTGCATTGGCCGCGTAGTTCGAGATCAGGAACTCATAGGCATCACCAAAGAGATCGTTTTCGTTCTCCTCGAACTTGAGCGGCAGGCTTTCGACACCCTTCAGCACCTTGGCCAGCCGGGCGTTCTTGTCCTTCACCATATTACCCAGCCGGTTGCTGGTAGTGTCAAAGTCTGAGAACAGGCCCTTGATGTCCTCTTCGGAAGGATATCCGCTGGCAGAGCCTTCGATTTCCTTGAAGATTGTCGCCAAGTCGGTGTTCAGACTCTCATTGTTGTTGGCGCTGGCCGCGACATTGGCAAAGAGCTGGCTAGGGTAGATGAAGTAGCCCTTGGTCTTCACTGCATCGATTTTCGCCGCGTCTGGAATGGCGCTGTCATCCAAGCTGGCGTAGTTGATGCTATCATCATCGGCTTCGATGTAGTTGGTGAAGTTTTCGCTGATAAATCGGTAAAACAACGCGCCCAGCACGAACTGCTTGAAATCCCAGCCATCAACCGCGCCTCTGACATCGTTAGCGATGGCCCAGATTTGGCGGCGCAATTCATCACGTTGTTGTTGGCCTGTCATTCTTGGTCCTCTTCACCCTGCATATTAGCGCATGATGTATCCTTTATTCTGAATTGAGGTTCAATCAACCTTAGTCCATGATTTAATAGAACTATCTTACGAAGCTGTGTGTTGCTTTTTCTCGCGTTCTTTTTGTCCCTTTTTCACCAATTTGTCATCAATTTGACGGAGCGATTTATTTTCGAACTTTCCGCTGGATTGTAAGAGCAGGATCGCCAAGCAAAATCGTTCATAGCGCTCACTCGGTGAGTTCCCCGGGTTAGTTACTTTGGGCAATCTCCCCTCAATTTTCGCCTTGACGCCCAATTCGGCCAGACTGTCCAATATCGGAAAGATATCCGGGCGATGGAAATGTAGGTATTTGGAAACAAATGATGCGCGTGAATGCACCTTCCTATGTCCTCCCGCTTCCGCGAGCTGCTTACAAAGATGCTGATCGAGCTTACCATGGACTTCGACAATCTGGGCAAGATTCGCTCTGGAAAATGACAGCCCGTCTAAGCCTGCAAGCAAGCGGTCCAACGCCAGTTTTTTGTTACAAAGCGCTTTTGCCACCAAATCCCAGTCCTTGCCCAGATTGCGGCTGACTTCGTAAACTTTTGCAATCATTCGCGCTTTGCTGTGCACTATATTTTTATCAGTATGCGATGGCTCTTGAGCGCACATGATATATAGAATTTTGTTTCCGTAACCGCCCGCCGCGTCATTACATTTTGTCTCATTCCCCATTGTTCTGACGTAGGCCCCACAGCCAGCGAGCGCAAAGACTAATAGCGTCTCTGAAACTCTCGAACGGTTTTCGCCAAAATGGTGGCTAATTCCTGATCACCATCTGTTGCTTTCGATTGGCTAAGCCCCTTTATCAATTCCGCCTGCTCTTCGGGAGGAACATCACCGTAGCTCGAAAATGTCGTCATCATGTTGCTGTGACCCAGATTTTTTGACCAAGCCTTGTAAGCCCGGATAGACAGGCCAAGTTTCTGACCAAACCGTGCCAATGTTTTCCTCACCGAATGTGGGCTGTGATATTTTAAGCCAGCAGCTTCGAAAGCCTCTCTAAAAATCGTTCGGACCGGTCCGGCGTTGCTCCAACATTTTGGGTCTACCCCACTCGCTTCAAATCCATTGTTGCCGACCTTTACCCTTGTCTGGGGAAATAGCGGATCATCGTCTCCAAAAAGCAGGTCTTCGCGCAAATGACGGACCCAATCTGCAATGATCTCGGCTGCGTCTCCGCCAACCGGGAAAAACCATGTCTGGAAAGTCTTGGAAAATTTGGTTTGCACTTCACGGGCATCCTGATCCAGCCGCTGCTCGGCAACATCAATATGTTTCAGCTTTAGCGAAACAAGAGCGCCATCGCGCACACCGGTCAGAAAGATCAATGCAACAATTGCACGATTGCGTTGTTCTATGTCACTTGTGGCTGGCATCGATGAGATCACATGATGCATTTGCTCCATTGACGGCACAGGCTGCTCGCGCGTGGCACGACTGATCCGCAAATCCTTTTCCGAGACGCTGAAATAGTGAGAATCTGAATAATTGAGCTTTGATTTGTAGTGCGGCTGGCCAGCAAGCCATTCAAAGAATTTCTGCAATGCCCGCATTGTGGAGGCAATCGTTGCCTTACTGAGCGGCTTGCCAGTTTGTTCGTTGATCTGTTCAACCAACCGACTTTTGAAAGCCATTGCCTGCGCCTTGTTAAACAGTTTAAAATCCCGGAACTTGGTCGAGACCTCAAAGCGGTTGATCGCCTTGGCTACGACATCTAGCGACTTTTCATCGCGGCCTTTTGCTTCCTTCAAATAAAGGAAATATTCGCGCTTGATCCGTTCGTTCGCTGCATTGTGTTTTGCCATTGTTTCTTATCCCTGCTTCAAGTCACAGTTTGAGGGGAGTTCGGCCCGCCCACTTATGCTTGATTGACACTCCACAAACTGGATAGCGATTCCTGGCATAGTGGCAGACAGATGTGCGACGGTGGCATTGCGGTTGATTGGCCGTTCGCACGTCTCACATAATGCTTTTAGGCATCCGCTGCGGTCAGTTTTAGGGACATAATCCACCATGCCCATGGCAGGACGCCTCGGCTCTCTGCATTTGAGGCAGTAAAACTCACCGGGGCCGCATGGACGTTTTGCCGATTTGCGCTTTTCGGCGAGCCAGCTTTTCAAATCACTGCCCAAAACCAACATTGGTTTGCAGTCATCGATCACAGGAAGGCCTTTTGCAATCCAGTCGCGAACGGTGTTTTTGTGAACGCCAAGGAGGCGAGCGATTTCATCCACCGTATAGTTGCGATACTGCTTTACCAGCCGATAATTGATCCGTTTTCCGGACATCGTTGGTCGAGTTACGCCCCGTCAATCAAGCGGCGGATAGATTCGGTTTTGATCAAATGCCGCCGCCCGAACTTGACCGTTTCCAGCCGACCTTCCTTGATAAGCACATAAATTGAAGTACGGCCTAAGCCCAAAGCTTTCGCCGCGCCGGTAATTGAGATTGTAACCGGTTCCATAACCTTTTCTCCAGTTTGACCGCTCACGTTCAAGCGGGTTCTGGAGTCAGTTTCTACGGACGGCGCGAATAGTTTTCCGCCGATAAGAGGCGATAAGGGGCGGAAACTAGTTTTCAGCCACTTCCAGCCGTTGCCAAAGCAATCTAGCGCGTTTTCGAACAGTACTATCTGCCGCTGAATGTCCGTTACTTTCCAACCAATCCATCATGGCCTTTTCGATATCGGCCTGTCGTTTTGGATTAAGATCGCCTTCGTAAAGCAACGTGGCAATCGTAGCCCACATTTCATCCCAGTGCTCGGCGGCTGGCCTGCCACCCTTGTTTTTTGTCACTTCGTTTTTCGGCATCAAAGCCGACCGTTTTTCAGATAGGCCAAAGCTAGCCATGTCAATTGGTTCGGGCCTAGTGAAACTATATCGCCGCAAATCTTTAAGGCGCTTTAGTTGGCCCTCAACTGATAAGAATTGGAGATTGATGGCGTTAGCAACGGCGGAATTGGGATTACCCGTAGTACAAACCCCGTAAATATTGTCGTCTTTCAAGTTTCGCCTCATCATTGTCGAAAGCTGCATATGGCCTTCTTCGTATATAGCAAAAGCTTCCATTTCCATCGATACGTCAGCAATTGCATCCAGCGTGCTAGACACATAACTTTGGCCGACTGTATCAAAAATCTCGACGTGTCGCTTTAGGGTAGCGCCGCTATTCAAACAGCCTTTCGCCGCATGATCAGTGTGAAGATGGCGGACTTTTTCCCGGATATCCTTTTCCGCACGCAACAAAGCATCGGCAAGAATTAATCGTATCTGTTGGCGTTGTTCAGAGTTCACCAGATATTGATATTAAATTGTCGACTAGAAAGCCAGTCGTTTCAATTGTGATTTACACTCGGAAATTGAACAACCTCCCCGCCGTCCCGCAGAGTTTCTAGATAGTCACTCCACCATTGCGCCATTTGCACTCGCTCATCCCAATGCTGGCCGCGATGGTATGCGCCGCGCGTTGCATTCCCATCCTTATGGGCCAAAGCACGCTCGATAGCATCGGCACTCCATTTCCCACTTTCGTTTAACAGTGTGCTGGCCATGGAGCGAAAGCCATGCGCCGTCATTTCTTTGCCTGAATATCCCAGCCGCCGGAGCGAAGCATTGATTGTATTTTCGGACATCGGACGATTGCCCGGATAGAGCGACGAGAACACATATTGTTGCCCTTCGCTGATGACTTTTGCTGATTCCAGCAATTCCAATGCCTGCAATGAAAGCGGAACAACGTGCGGGTCACGCATTTTCATTTTTTCGGCTGGTATCGTCCAGATTGCCTTTTCCAAATCAAACTCTTGCCATTCGGCGCGTCGCAATTCACCCGGACGCACGAACACATGGGGGGTCAGCTTTAGGGCAATGCATGTGAGCGGTTGGCCTTGATAGCCGTCGATGGCGCGCAACAATTCGCCAACCGCCTTCGGTTCCAATATTGCGCTATGATGCGTCACTTTGGGGGCCACCAATGCGCCTCTCAGCAAATTGGAAGGATCGGCGGTCGCGCGTGATGTTGCCACCGCATATCGAAATACTCTGCCCGCAAATGATCTCATCCGGCGGGCTGTTTCCAAATGTCCTTTGGCTTCAACCTTTTGCAGAGCTTCGAGCAAGTCGGCTGGTGTGATATCGGTTATCGGTCGATTTCCAATAGCGTTTTCAAGCAGCGACAACAGCCAGCGCGTTTTCTTGATGGTAACAGCCGCACGGCCTTCCTTTGCCGATTTGTCGATATATTCGTCGGCGATTGCCTTGAACGTGTTCGCTGCATTTCGTTTGGCTGACTTTGCCTGTTCAAGTTTGACGCTTGCAGGGTCCGCTCCGTTTGCCAGCAACGTCCTTGCTTCGTCGCGCCTTTTCCGGGCCTCTTTCAATGTAACATCTGGATAGACGCCCAACGAAAGCTTCTTTTCCTTACCCAATATCCGGTATTTCAGCCGCCAAAGCTTTCCGCCACTAGGCTGAAGCAACAGGAACAACCCTCTTTCATCAAAAAGCTTGATCGGTTTCGGGCCATGTTTAGCTCCTTTAATTGCTGTATCAGTCAATGCCATCTGGGGGCCACTCCTATTGGTTCAAATACCAATGGCCCCCAACGTGGCCCCCAAAAGATCGTGATTGCTCACGAACACGGGCGGACGCCAACGGTCATTTAGGAAGAGTTTTTAGCAGTTTTACGGGAGTTTAGCAAGCTTTGACGAACACTTGCGAACGTATATCTGGTGCCCAGAAGAGGACTCGAACCTCCACATCCTTGCGAATACATGCACCTGAAGCATGCGCGTCTACCAATTCCGCCATCTGGGCCCATGCAGGCGGTGATCATGTCGATACCACCTGATAGAGGCGGGCGATTAGCCGCTTGGTGGTTCTGCTGTCAATGATTCATATGGGGTTTCATATCCATAAAAGCAGATCGTCCCGGCTCGCTGTGGCTCGGCGAAGTCGAAACCGCGGGGACACGGCATAAATTATGCTATGCCAAGCAGGGAATCGGCTGTTGCTTCACCCGCCCGCCTGAGGCAGAGGCAAAAAGATCAACCTAGGCACGAGTGGAAGATGGACATGGATCTCGACGGACAATTGATTTGCATATTTGGCGGCGGCGGTTTTCTCGGCCGCTATATCGCGCAGGCCCTGCTGGAACGCGGCGCGCGTCTGCGTATTGCCGAGCGCAATATCAAGAATGCCATGCACATCAAGCCACTCGGTAACCTCGGACAGACGCAATTTGCCAGCGCCGATGTGACCAAGGCGGAAAGCGTTGCCCGCGCGGTCCATGGCTGCGACGGAGTGATCAATCTGGTCGGCATATTGAACGGCAATTTTGAACGCGTGCATGTCGAAGGCGCGCGCAATGTTGCCGAAGCCGCAGCAGCGGCGGGATGCCGCACGTTGCTGCACCTTTCGGCCATTGGCGCGGATAGCGCCTCCCCTTCCCGCTATGGCCGGAGCAAAGGCGACGGCGAACAGGCGGTTCTACAGGCCTTTCCCGGCGCAATCATTCTCAGGCCGTCGATCATATTCGGCCGGGAAGACCAGTTCATCAATCGCTTTGCCGCGATGATCGCGATGATGCCGGTCGTGCCGGTAATCGGTAGCACTACCAAATTCCAGCCGGTGTTCGTCGGCGATGTTGCCGATGTCGTCGCCCGGGCAATGAGCCAGCCGGAGCTTTATGCCGGCCAGACATTTGAGCTGGGCGGTCCGGAAGTGATCAGCATGGGTGATCTCAACCGGCGCATTGCGGGGCTGACAGGCCGCGAACGGACTTTTATCGACGTCCCGGATTTCGCTGCCAGAATATTGGCGATGCTCCCCGCTTCTCCGATCACATCGGATCAGTACAAGATGTTGCAGAAAGACAATGTCGTGGCGCAGGGAGCCAGGGGACTGGACGCCTTCGGCGTCGCGCCGACCCCGCTCGCTGCGGTCGCCAGCGGCTGGATGGAGAAATATACCGCTCATGGCCGCTTTGGGGCTCGCGCCAAGGCTAGCTAGCAACGCCTGAAAAAGCGGGCCTAGAAAAGGGCGAGCAGAGCAATGCCCATGGCGACGCGGTAAACGACAAACACCATCATCGACGCCTTGCGCAGAAATTGCATCAGGAAGGTCATCGTCGCCAGTGCCGCGATAAAGGTCAGCACGCCGGTGATCAGCGCTTCCTTGAGCAATTCGCTGCTGGCACCCATCAGATCAGGAATGATCAGCACGCCGGCGCCAGCCACCGCCGGGATCGACAGCAGGAAGGAAAAGCGGGCTGCCTCGACCCTTGTATAACCGAGGAAGCGGGCCGCGGTCATGGTGACACCGGAACGGCTGGTACCGGGGATCAGCGCCATCGCTTGCGCCAGACCGACGATCAGCCCGTCTTTCAGGGTCAGGTCCTCGAACGACTTGACCTGCCGTCCGAACCGGTCGGCGATGCCCAGCAATATACCGTAAACGATGAGGTTGACGGCGACCAGCGTGGTGCTGCGGAAACCGTCGAGATAGCCACCGGTCTTCAGGAACAGGCCGACGATGACGGCCGGAATCGTGCCGATGATGATCCACCAGAACAGCCGTCGCTCGGCTGGCGCCTGGCCAATGCCGATCGTGGCGAGGCCGCCTTTTCCCAGCGACCAGACATCCCTGAAGAAATAGGTGATGATCGCGAGCAGCGAACCGACATGCACGGCAATGTCGATCATCGGCCCCTGATCGGCATAACCGGTGAACACCGGCAGCAGGATCAGATGACCCGACGAGGATATCGGCAGAAATTCGGTAACGCCCTGCACGATCGCGAGGAGCAGCATTTGAATGAAGGTCATGGGCAGCCTGTATTATGGTTTGTCGCGCAATAGCGTTTCATCTTCAGATTGTCGTGAGGAAAATATAGGTCCGATAAATTACTATATAGCCTTGAAACTGCGCACCCTTCCGAATTGAGCGCGTCGCAGAACAGGTATTAGGACAATGTAACTGTCCTATAATGCAGATTTTGCGTGACTCCTGCCGTTTATGTGGCTATTTCTGTCGCCATAACTGACCGGAAAGGTCATTGGTTACAATCATAAATCACTGGAAACGAGTATCTGGCATGGCAAAAAGCCCGCAGAAATTGGAAATGCTGAAATTTGTCGAGGAGGGCCAGGCCTATCCCGAAAAACGCGCACCCAGCCTGCGCGCCGAGGATTTTCAGGAAATCGCCAACCGATACGCGCCCGAGAAAGCCGCCGAACAGGCTGCCCGCTGCTCGCAATGCGGTGTGCCTTATTGTTCGGTCCATTGCCCCCTGCACAATCATATCCCCGACTGGCTGCGGCTGACCGCCGAGGGCCGGCTGCGCGAAGCCTATGAAATGTCCAATCTGACCTCGACCATGCCGGAAATCTGTGGCCGCATCTGCCCGCAGGACCGTCTGTGCGAGGGCAATTGCGTGATCGAATTTTCCGGCCATGGCGCGGTCACGATCGGTTCGGTCGAGAAATATATCACCGACACCGCCTGGGAAGAAGGCTGGGTCGAACCGCTGCAGCCGGGACGCCCCAAGGGCCAGTCGGTCGGCATCATCGGCGCCGGACCTGCCGGCCTGACCGCCGCCGAATATCTGAGGGTCGCCGGATACGAAGTGCATGTCTATGACCGCCACGACCGCGCCGGCGGATTGCTGACTTACGGCATTCCCGGCTTCAAGCTGGAAAAACATGTCATCATGCGGCGGGTGCAGCGGCTGAAGGATGGCGGCATCCAGTTTCACGAGAATTTCGAAGTCGGCCGGGACGCGACACTGGAAGAATTGCGCAACCAGCATGACGCGATCCTGATCGCTACCGGCGTCTACAAGGCGCGCGCAATCCAGATGCCGGGCGTCGGCGCACCGGGGGTCGAGGAGGCGCTCGATTTCCTGATCGCCTCGAACCGCAAGAGTTTCGGCGATGATGTACCTGAGTTCGACAGCGGCCGCTATAACGCCCACGGCAAGAATGTCGTCGTCATCGGCGGCGGCGACACCGCGATGGATTGCGTCCGGACATCCATCCGGCAAGGCGCGAAATCGGTAAAATGCCTCTATCGCCGCGACCGCGCCAATATGCCCGGTTCGCAAAATGAAGTGCGCAACGCCGAGGAAGAGGGTGTCGAATTTGTCTGGCTCACTGCCCCCAAGGCGATCGAGGGTGCCGATCATGTGACAGCGGTCAGAGCAAACAGGATGCGGCTCGGCGCGCCCGATGCCAGTGGCCGACGTTCGCCGGAAGTCGAACCGGACAGCGACTTTACCGTCGACGCCGATCTGGTGATCAAGGCCTTGGGTTTCGACGCAGAAGATCTGCCAGGCCTCTTTGGTTCGCCCGATCTCTCGGTCACCCGCTGGGGCACGTTGCGGGTCGATCACAAGTCGATGATGACCAATCTGGAAGGCGTGTTCGCCGCTGGTGATATCGTCCGCGGTGCCAGCCTGGTCGTCTGGGGCATCAGGGATGGGCGCGATGTCACCGAGCATATGCATCGGTTCTTGCGGGAAAAGAAATTGGCCGAAAAGGTGGCGGCATAGGCCGCAGACGGAGCATGAACATGAAGCTATTATTTTCAACATTTGCAGCAGCTTTGGCGCTTGTCTCAAGCGTTCCCGCAGCGGCGCAAGATACAAGGGCTACAGCAAGCGACAGTGAGCAAGCGGTTATCGATCCCGCCCGTCTCGCCGCTGCCGTGGTCACGGTCGACTATCTGTTCCCGCTCGGCACCTATAAGCGGATGATGAAGGGCACGATGGATCAGATGATGGACAGCATCATCAGCCAGAGTTTCGACCGTCCGATGGCAGAGACCATGAAAGGCTATGGCGTAGATGATGCGGCGATAGCGGAAATGGGCAATGCTTCGCTCAATGACATGATGCTGGAACGGGACCCGCATTTTAAAGAGCGGATGCAAATATCGACCAAAGTCATGACCAATGAAATGGTCGACCTGATGACGGCGATGGAACCTGCCATTCGCGAAACACTTGCGAATATCTATGCCCGAAAGTTTACGACTGACCAACTGGCCGAAATGAACGCCTTTTTTGCTACGGAAACCGGCAGCGCCTTCGCCCGCGACTATATGATGGTTTTTGTCGATCCGGAAATGATGCAGTCGATGATGAGCTTCGTGCCGGAGATGATGCAGGCGATGCCGGCGATCATGAAAAAAGTCGAGGAAGCGACCGCGCATCTGCCGCCGCTCAAAACCGGGCCCGAGGCGCAACCGCCGAAAGAAGACGAATGACCCACCATTATCCCACCCCCGAACATGAACGGCTCGCTCGCGAGGGCATGTACCGTCCCGAATTTGAATCCGATGCCTGCGGCGTCGGACTGGTCGCCGCAACCGACGGCAAGCCTTCACGGCGCGTCGTGTCCTCGGCGATTGATGCGCTGAAAGCGGTCTGGCACCGGGGCGCGGTCGACGCCGATGGCAAGACCGGCGACGGCGCCGGCCTGCACGTCGATCTGCCCGAGCGATTCTTCGACGATGCGATTGCCGACAGCGGGCACAAGGTCCGCCCGAACCGGCTGGCCGTGGGCATGATCTTCCTGCCGCGCACCGATCTCAATGCGCAGGAAAGCTGCCGCACCATTGTCGAGGCGGAAATCATCGAATCCGGCTATACCATCTATGGCTGGCGTCAGGTGCCGGTGGATGTCTCCGTAATCGGTCCGAAAGCGCAGAACACCCGCCCGGAGATCGAGCAGATCATGATTGCCGGGCCAATGCCGGACAAGCAGGACGCGCGCGAATTCGAGAAGAATCTCTATCTCATCCGCCGCCGGATCGAAAAAAAGGTGATCGCCGCGCAGATCCAGGACTTCTACATCTGTAGCCTGTCCTGCCGCTCGATCATCTACAAGGGCCTGTTTCTCGCCGAATCCTTGTCGGTTTTCTATCCCGACCTGACCGACGACCGGTTCGAGAGCCGGGTGGCGATTTTCCACCAGCGCTATTCGACCAACACCTTCCCGCAATGGTGGCTGGCACAGCCGTTCCGCTGTCTCGCTCACAATGGCGAAATCAACACCATTCGCGGCAATAAGAACTGGATGAGAAGCCACGAGATCAAGATGGCGAGTCTCGCCTTTGGCGATCACAGCGAGGACATCAAGCCGGTGATCCCGGCCGGTTCTTCCGACACGGCGGCGCTGGATGCGGTGTTCGAGACCATCTGCCGCTCCGGCCGCGATGCGCCGACGGCCAAGATCATGCTGGTCCCGCAGGCCTGGCAGAATGACCCGGATATCGATCCGGCGCACCAGGCAATGTATGAATATATGGCGAGCGTGATGGAGCCGTGGGACGGCCCTGCGGCGCTGGCGATGACCGATGGCCACTGGGCCGTTGCCGGCGTCGACCGCAACGCGTTGCGGCCGCTGCGCTATTCGATCACCGCCGACAATCTGCTGATCATCGGCAGCGAATCCGGACTGGTTGTCGTGCCCGAAAGCCAGGTCATCGAGAAAGGCCGACTTGGCCCCGGACAGATGATCGCGGTCAATCTTGATGACGGAATCCTGTTCAAGGATCGCGAGCTCAAGGACCGGATCGCATCGGAAGAACCTTATGCCGATCTGGTAAAGGGTTTCCAGACCGTCGATGATCTGCCGCCTGCACCGGAAGTTTCCGGCATGGGCTATTCCAGGGAGGAGCTGATCCGCCGCCAGACCGCTGCCGGTCATACGCTGGAGGATATGGAAATGATCCTCGCGCCGATGGTCGAGGATGCCAAGGAAGCGATCGGCTCGATGGGCGACGATACCCCGCTGGCAGTGATCAGCGTCAAGCCGCGCCAGATCAGCCACTTCTTCAAGCAGAATTTTTCCCAGGTCACCAATCCGCCGATCGACAGCCTGCGCGAGCGCCATGTGATGAGCCTGCGCACGCGCTTCTCCAATCTGGCCAATATCCTCGAACAGGACAGCCAGAATGAAGATGTCATGGTGCTGGAAAGCCCGGTGCTCAGTTGCGCCCTGTGGGAAAGACTGAAACTGGGTTTTGGCGATGCGGTGGCCGAAATTGATTGCACGATGAGCACGACTGGCGCCGCCATCGAGCTCCGCGATGCGCTGTCCCGTATCCGTTCGGAAGCGGAGCAGGCAGTTCGCGCAGGCAAGACCGAAATTTTCCTCACCGACGAGGATATCGACGAGGACCGGATGGCGATCTCGATGATAATCGCGACCGCGGCAGTCCACACGCATCTCGTCCGCAAAGGGCTGCGCTCCTACGCCTCGATCAACGTGCGGGCGGCGGAATGTCTCGACACCCATTGCTATGCCGTGCTGATCGGTGTCGGCGCGACCACGGTCAATGCCTATATGGCGGAAGCAGCCATTGCCGACCGCCATGCGCGCGGCCTGTTCGGCGAGCTGACGCTGGACGAATGTCTGGCGCGGCACAAGAAAGCGGTCGACGATGGCCTGCTCAAGATCCTGTCGAAAATGGGCATCGCCGTCATCTCCAGCTATCGCGGCGGCTATAATTTCGAAGCCGTCGGCCTGTCCCGCGCGCTGTGCAACGACCTCTTCCCCGGCATGCCGACCAAGATATCCGGCGAAGGCTATGCCTCTTTGTTCATCAACGCCCAGGAAAAGCACGAGGCAGCATTCGAACCGGCGGTCGTGCGTCTGCCGGTCGGCGGCTTCTACAAGCAGCGCGATGGCGGCGAGGCTCATGCCTATGGCGCCCATATGATGCACCTGCTGCAATCGGCGGTCGCCCATGACAGCTATTCCTCCTATCTGCAATTCTCCCAGGCGGTGCGCGAGATGGAGCCTATCTATCTGCGCGATCTGATGGAGTTCAACTATGCGCCGGTGCCGGTGCCGATCGACGAGGTCGAGGCGATCACCGAAGTCCGCAAGCGGTTCAACACGCCGGGCATGAGCCTCGGCGCGCTCAGCCCCGAAGCGCACGAGACACTCGCCATCGCGATGAACCGGATCGGCGCGAAATCCGTGTCCGGCGAAGGCGGCGAGGAAAAGCGCCGCTACACGCCCTTTGAAAATGGCGACAATGCCTCGAGCCCGATCAAGCAGGTCGCCTCCGGACGCTTTGGCGTGACCTCGGAATATCTCGGCGCCTGCGAGGAAATCGAGATCAAGGTCGCCCAGGGCGCCAAGCCCGGCGAAGGCGGCCAGCTGCCCGGCTTCAAGGTCACCGAATTTATCGCCAAGCTGCGCCATTCGACCCCCGGCGTGACCCTGATCTCGCCGCCGCCGCATCATGATATCTACTCGATCGAGGATCTCGCCCAGCTGATCTACGATCTCAAGCAGATCAATCCCCGCGCGCGGGTCTGCGTCAAGCTGGTCTCGTCGGCCGGAATCGGCACGATTGCCGCCGGCGTCGCCAAGGCCCATGCCGATGTCATCCTGATCTCCGGCAATACCGGCGGCACCGGCGCATCGCCGCAGACCTCGATCAAATTTGCCGGCACGCCCTGGGAAATGGGGCTGACCGAAGCCAATCAGGTGCTCACCCTCAACGGCCTGCGCCACCGGGTGAAGCTGCGCACGGATGGCGGTCTCAAGACCGGCCGCGACATCGTCATCGCCGCGATCCTCGGCGCCGAGGAATTCGGCATCGGCACGCTCAGCCTCGTCGCCATGGGCTGCATCATGGTCCGCCAGTGCCACAGCAACACCTGCCCGGTCGGCGTCTGCGTGCAGGATGAAAAGCTGCGCCAGAAATTCACCGGCACGCCGGAAAAGGTGATCAATCTAATGACCTATATGGCCGAGGAAGTGCGCGAGATATTGGCGCGCCTCGGCTATCGCTCGCTGAACGAAATCATCGGTCGCACCGAACTCTTGCGTCAGGTCAGCCGCGGCGCCGAGCATCTCGACGATCTCGACCTCAACCCGATTCTCGCCAAGGTCGACGCGCGGGATGACCAGCGCAGCTTCAATATCGACACGCCGCGCAACGAAGTGCCGGACAGTCTCGACGCGGAGATGATCGACGACGCCAAGCCAGTATTCGAGCGGCGCGAGAAAATGCAGCTGACCTATACGGTGCGCAATACCCACCGCGCCGTCGGCACACGCTTCTCCGCCGAGATCACCGCCAAATATGGCATGAGCAGCCTGAACGAGGACCATGTCCATATCCGCTTGCGCGGCTCCGCCGGCCAGTCGCTCGGCGCCTTCCTCTGTCAGGGAATCACGCTGGAAGTGTTCGGCGATTCCAATGATTATGTCGGCAAGGGCCTGTGCGGCGGCAAGATCGTCGTCCGCCCGATGGTCAGCTCGCCGCTGGTCAGCCAGGACAATACGATCATCGGCAATACCGTTCTCTACGGCGCGACCGCCGGTCAGCTATACGCAGCCGGACAGGCCGGCGAGCGGTTCGCCGTGCGCAACAGCGGCGCCGATGTCGTGGTCGAGGGCTGCGGCGCCAATGGCTGCGAATATATGACCGGCGGCAATGCGGTCATCCTTGGCCCCGTCGGCAGCAATTTCGGCGCCGGCATGACCGGCGGCATGGCCTTCATTCTCGACAGCGAAGGCGATTTCGAAAAACAGGCCAATGGCGAGAGCATCGTCTGGCAGCGGCTCGACAGCGCCTATTGGGAAGCGCATCTGCTGTCGCTGATCGAGCGGCACCACCAGACCACCGACAGCAACTGGTCCGAAGCCATATTGCGCGACTGGGACCGCTGGCGGGATCGCTTCTGGCAGGTCTGCCCGAAGGAAATGGTCAGCCGGATCGCGCATCCTTTATCGGATAAAGAGGCGATGGAAGCGGCGGAGTGATGGCCTGACAGATATGGCTATGAGACAATCAAGCCAATATGCTAGGCTCGGCAGTTCCGATCCGTAGCAGGAGCCAGACCATGCCCAAAATAACCCCCAATTATCTCGAAATGAAAGCCAGCGACCTGCCCGCCAGCAAGGCCTTCTACGAACAGGCCTTCGGCTTTGCCTTCACCGATTATGGTCCGGGCTATGCCGCTGTCGAAGGAGGGCCGGTCGATATCGGGCTGGCCGCAGGACCCGAACCGGTCGCCCCGATGCCCACGTTCCAGACCGATGATCTGGAAGCCTCGCTCGCACAGGTCAGAACGGCAGGCGGGGAAATCGTCAAGGAGATTTTTGCCTTTCCCGGCGGACGGCGTTTCGAATGTCTGGACCCGGCGGGCAATCGGCTGGCTATCTATCAGCCGGACTAGGTTGCTCACAATTTCCGGCTAGCGCATGGGATTGAAAAGACAAGCTGCACAATCTGTCCGTCCGTCATCAAAGCTCTTCCCCAAAATCCTATTCGCGACTAACACCAACAGCATGTGGCAGCTGTACCAATTCCCCCTATGTCCGTTTTCCCGCAAAGTCCGCTTGTTGCTGGGCGAGAAGTCGGTTGGCTATGAGCTTGTCCGCGAATCGCCATGGGATCAGCGCGACGAATTTCTGTCGATGAACCCGACCGGCCGAACACCGGTGATGAAACATAGCGAGCGCGACATCCATCTGGTCGACAGCGTCGCCATCTGCGAATATATCGAGGAAACGGTCGAGAAGGTTCCGATGATCAACGGCACGGCAGTGAACCGGGCCGAGATCCGGCGTCTTGTTGCCTGGTTTGACGAGCAATTTTACGGCGACGTGACCGCGCCAATGATGCACGAGCGGATGCACAAACGACTGGTCCGGCGGGAGCCACCCGAGGCCAAGATCCTCCGCGAAGCGATGCGCCGGGCGAACGTCCACCTCGACTATATCGACTATCTGATCGACCACCGCAGCTGGCTGGCCGGGGCGACGATGAGCCTCGCCGACCTTGCCGCGGCGGCCCAGATTTCCGTCGCGGATTATCTCGGTGCGATTGACTGGGCCGGACATGAACAGACCAAGGCCTGGTACAGCATGTTTAAGTCACGCCCCTCGTTCCGGCCGCTGCTGTCCGAACGCATGGAAGTGATTGCGCCACCAGCGCATTACGAAAAAGTGGATTTTTGATACAGGACGGATATGGCTTTTCGCAGAGTCAACTCCGAACCTGTACCGGAGACTTGCCTAGAGTGGCTTGATCATCAGCACTTTGTCCATGCCGGGCGCAAATCCGTCTTTTTCCCGACCGGTTTCGACAAATCCGAATTTTTCGAAAAAGGGAGCGATTCTGGGCGTGGTGGACAAGTCGGCTTCGCTATAGTCGCCGGCTTTGGCAATTTCCTGCAGCCGGTGCTCGGTGAGCAAGCGTCCGAGACCATCACCATGATGCGCCTGGTCGACCATGCCCCAGGTAAAGCGCGCCTGCCCGCGTTCCTCTCTGGCGAAGCCGCCGCAACCGACTATCCGGCCATGCTGCTCGATGCAGAAATAATCGCCAGCCGGCTGGTCGAGAAATTCGACAAACAGGTGACGCTCTGTCGGATCAAAGAAATCCGGGACATTGCTGTCAAACAAGGCCAGGCAGGCATATTTGTCGCCAGGGGCATAGGGCCGGACAATGGTCATGAGGTCCGCACAATCGTCATCAGATAGTTGAGCGACAGATTGTCGGACAGCACAAAGCCTTTGGCCGGACTGTAGGAGAGACCGGTGGTGTCAATCACTGCGAGCCCGGCGTTGTTCAACAGTTTCTCCAGCTCGTCCGGGGTGAGAAACTGATCATGATGATGGGTCCCGCGCGGAACCTGCCCGGTCCGCTCGGCCAGTTCGACCAGCAGCAGGTTGGAAAGCGCGGTGCGATTGGGGGTCGAGATGATCATCAGCCCGTCGTCAGCCATGCTGGCAGCGAGCCCATCGACGAAGCCCTGCGGATCCTCGACATGTTCGAGCACCTCGAGCGACGTGACCAGATCGAAATCCTTCCCGCCAAAATCCTCGATGGCCTCGTTGCGATAGTCGATGTCCAGCCCTTGCGGTCCGGAATGGGCCCGCGCCACAGCGATATTCTCCGCCGCCGCGTCAAGGCCGGTCACGCTGGCGCCCAGCCTTGCCAATGGTTCGCACAGCAAGCCGGCACCGCAACCGACATCAAGCGCTGTTTTGCCGGAAAGCGGCTTCAACAGGCTGCTGTCGCTATGAAAATGCAGATCAATCGCGTCGCGGATATAGGCAAGCCTGACCGGATTCAGACGGTGCAACATGGCCGAAGAGCCCTTCGGGTCCCACCAGTCCGCTGCGAGTGCGCCGAAATGCGCGGCTTCTTGGGGCTTGATTGTGCTACTTGCCTTTGTCATGCCCCCTCTTTATCAGGCTTTTCAATCCTGTTCAGGCCCTTTTTATCGAAAGTTTTACCGACAGCAGCATGGCACGCATAGTGATGAAATTCGGCGGCACCTCAATGGCCGGAATCGAACGTATCCGCCGGGTGGCGCAGATCGTCAAACAACAGGCCGACGCCGGTCATGAAGTGGCGGTGGTGGTATCCGCCATGGCCGGCGATACCGACCGGCTGGTCAATTTCTGCCGCGAAGCCAGTTCGCTTTATGATCCGGCCGAATATGACGTCGTCGTGGCGTCGGGCGAACAGGTGACTTCGGGACTGCTCGCGATCGCGCTGCAATCTCTGGGAGCCAAGGCGCGCAGCTGGCTTGGCTGGCAAATGCCGATCCACACGATCGAGGCGCATAGCAAGGCACGGATTGATTCGATTGACGCAACGGCGCTGAGCGCAGCGATGCAGAGCGGCGAAATCGCTATCATCCCCGGTTTTCAGGGCATCAGCGACGATGGCCGGATCACGACATTGGGTCGCGGTGGTTCCGATACCAGCGCGGTTGCCATAGCCGCAGCGGTCAAGGCTGACCGCTGCGACATCTATACCGATGTCGATGGCGTCTACACCTCCGATCCCCGCATCGTGACCCGCGCGCGCAAGCTGAAGACCGTGACCTTCGAGGAAATGCTGGAACTGGCGAGTGTCGGGGCCAAGGTGTTGCAGACCCGCTCGGTCGGCCTGGCGATGAAGGAAGGCGTGCGGATCCAGGTCCTCTCTTCCTTCACCGACGAAAATACCAACTGGACCGCCGACGACCTGCCCGGAACAATGATTATCAGCGAAGACGAAATGGAGACGGACGATATGGAAGGCCAATTGATTACCGGCATCGCCCACGACAAGAATGAATCCAAGATCACTTTAACGCGCGTTCCCGACAAGCCGGGTGCGGTCGCCAATATTTTTGCGCCGCTCGCCGATGCGGCGATCAATGTCGACATGATCATCCAGAATGTCGGCCGCGAAAAGGGCGAGACCGATGTGACCTTCACCGTGCCCAGCGCCGATCTCGACCAGGCGATGCAGGTGCTGGAAGGCGCCCAGGACAGCATCGGCTACAACCGCCTGATCCCCGACAGCAATGTCGCAAAAATCTCCGTCGTCGGCGTCGGCATGAAGAGCCATGCCGGCATCGCTGCCACCATGTTCAAGGCGCTGGCCGAGCGCGGCGTCAATATCCAGGCGATCACCACATCGGAAATCAAGGTCAGTGTGCTGATCGAGGAAGATTATACCGAACTGGCGCTGCGCGTGCTGCACACGGCTTACGGCCTGGACGCAGAAGACGCCGCCTAAATATTTTCCCTCCCCTTCAGGGGCGGGATCAAGGAAGGGGGAGTCATAGTGAACTGCCCCCTCTCCCAACCCTCTTCCCGGAAGGGAAGCGGGCTTTAGAAAGAAACCCTATGACCCATTCCAAACTTCAGCATCTCATGCAACGCGGCACCGATTTTCTCGGCTGCGAAACCGCGATCATGTGCGGGGCGATGTCCTGGGTCTCGGAACGCAATCTGGTCAGCGCGATTTCCAATGCCGGCGGCTTTGGCGTGATTGCCTGCGGCGCGATGACGCCGGAATTGCTCGACACGGAAATTGCCGAGACCAAGAAACGCACCGACAAGCCGTTCGGCGTCAATCTGATCACCATGCATCCCGATCTGATGGCGCTGATTGCCGTCTGCGGCAAACATGCGGTAACCCATGTTGTTCTGGCCGGCGGTCTGCCGCCCAAGGGCAGTCTGGAGGCGATCAAGGAAACTGGCGCAAAGGTAATCTGCTTCGCTCCCGCCATGGCGCTGGCGAAGAAATTCGTCCGCTCCGGCGTCGACGCGCTGGTCATCGAAGGCATGGAAGCGGGCGGTCATATCGGTCCGGTGTCGACCTCGGTGCTGGCGCAGGAAATATTGCCCGAGATCGCGAGCCAGCTTCCCGTCTTCGTCGCCGGCGGTATCGGCACCGGCGAGATGATCGCCGCCTATCTCGAAATGGGGGCCAGCGGCGTCCAGCTCGGCACCCGCTTTGTCTGCGCCCATGAATCCATCGCCCATCCCGATTTCAAGAAAGCCTTCATCCGCGGCAATGCCCGCGATGCGATCACCAGCGTCCAGGTCGATCCGCGCCTGCCGGTGATCCCGGTCCGCGCGCTGAAGAACAAGGGCACCGAAGAATTCACCCGCAAGCAGATCGAGGTCGCCAAATTACTGGATTCGGGCGAGATAGAAATGGGCGAAGCACAGCTGCAAATTGAACATTTTTGGGCAGGAGCGTTACGAAAAGCGGTCATAGATGGCGATATTGAGCATGGAAGTGTCATGGCCGGACAGTCGGTCGGCATGGTCAAGGCAGAAGAATCCGTGGCCGAAATTATCAAATCTCTGATCGAACAGGCCGAAACCGCACTGGCCCGCTAGCGGTCAACCGTCTTGCCTGAACGATACAGCTTGGGCATAGGCAGAGCATGACCGAACATGCTTCCAAATCTTCCAATGCTGATCGATTCGGCGCGATGGAAACTGACTCGTCGCACAACTATAACCAGGGCCTGACACCGCTACATCCGCCGCAGAAAAGCCTGATCCGGTTCAATATGATCCTGCGCGCGCTGGTCCTGCTGATCCTCGCCTCGGTCGCCGAAACGCTGCTCTATATGCATCACGAGATACAGCCAGGAATGGTCCTTTTTCCTGCGGCATTCTTCGCCATTTTGCTTGTCTTCGTCCTGCCGAACCGCATCTACCGCCGCTGGGGCTATGACATGGGCGACGAGCAATTGCGGGTGCTGCGCGGCTTTCTCTGGCGCAAGGACACAATCGTCCCGTTCAACCGAATCCAGCATATCGATGTCGCCCAGGGTCCGCTGCAGCGCCTGTTCGGCCTCTCGACCCTGATCGTGCACACCGCCGGGACGCACAACAGCATCGTCACCCTGCCCGGCCTCGCCACCATCGATGCCGAGGATATGCGCGAGACGATCAAGGGCCATATCCGCCAAGACATGATATGAGCGAGCCATCCGCCAACCCGGCGCCGAACAATAGCGCCCCTTTTCAACATCTTCATCCGCTCAGTATCATCCTGAAATCCGTCGGCACGCTGGGTCAGAATCTTTTTGCGATCCTCGTCCTCCATTTCAGCCTGTTCGATCAGAACGTGCTCTACACCGGGATCGCAGCTGTAGCGCTGATAACGCTGATCGTCGGAGTGACCGCGCTGATCTGGTCGCGCTTCACCTATCAGGTCACCGCCAGGGAAATCCGGATCAAGAGCGGCCTGCTCAACCGCAACAATCGCTCGATCCCATTCGACCGGATTCAGGATGTCAGCCTCGAACAGAAGCTGATCAGCCGCCTCCTGGGCCTTGCCACCGTCGCGCTGGAAACCGGTTCTGGCGGTGGCGAAGATGGCCAGCTCGATGCGCTTTCTCGAAGAGATGCCGAGATGCTGCGCGACACGATCCGCGACTATAAGGCTGGGTTAGGTGCCGACGATAGCCGGTTGGAAGACCATCAGGTCATGGCAGACACCCCGCCGCTGTTCGCGATGGACAACCGCCGCATAGTCATCGCCGGACTGTTCAACTTCTCCTTCGTCCTGCTGGCAATACTCGGCGCCCTTGCCCAGAACCTGGATTTCCTGCTGCCCGACGGCTTTTTCGATCCGCGCAGCTGGATCGACGCTTTTCCGGAACAGGAGACCATCAATGGGTATAGCTCATGGGTGCGTCTGGGAGGTGCGCTGGCCGCAATCCTGTCGTTGATCACCATCGGCTTTGTCAGCGGTATCGTCCGGACATTCGTCCGCGAATATGGCTTCCGCCTCGACCGGATCGACACTGGACAGCCCGGATTCCGGCGACGACGCGGGCTATTCACCCTGACCGACATGGTCATGCCGATCCACCGGGTTCAGGCCGCAATATTGCAGACCGGTCCGGTTCGCGCGCGCTTCGGCTGGTATCATCTCAAATTCACATCGCTGGCGGGAGACGGCAAGGGCGAGACGGACCATAGCGCGGCTCCCTGTGCAACGCTCGCCGAAATCGAACCGATCCTCGATGACTGTGCCATCCGCCAGCCCCCGGCCGATCTTATATTTCAGGGCGTCAACCCCGCCTTCTGGTGGCGCGGTGCACTCATGATCTCGCTGCTGCTCATCGCTATCGCCCTCGGCAGCGGCCTGTTCGTCCATCCCGGCTTGTTCGCAATCATCCTGCTCGCTGGTCCGGTTGGCCTGATTCAATTTCTCAACTGGCGGCACCATCAATATGCCTTGAGCAATGGCCAGCTATACGTCCGGTCCGGCTGGTGGCGACGCAAGTTGACCATCCTCCCGCTCCGCAAGATTCAGACCGTCGATGTCAGCCAAAGGCCGCTTGATCATCCGCTGGACCTCGCAACGCTCACTATCGGCATTGCCGGAGGATCGACGATCGCGCCGCTCACCATCGCCGCTATCGGCTTTCAAAACGCCATGAATTTGCGCGCCCGGATACTCCACCTCCAAAATCAGGCTTGACTAAAGCCGCCGATCATTCACGATAGTTGCCAGAGATATTATCGAGGCAATTTCGGAGAGAAGATGATGCGCAGAACAAGTTTAGCCATGCTGGCACCGCTGGCAATGCTGGTCGGTGCGCCGGTCCATGCACAAGCGGATGCCAACCGGACATCCTCCGAGTTACATGATATCATCGATGATTATTGGGCCTATCAGCTGGAACAATATCCGGAATTTGCATCCTCCCTCGGGGTTGACGATCCGATTGGCCGGGTCAGCGACTACAGTCTGGAAGCGGAAGACAGTCGCGTCGTAAAAGCGAAGGCCTGGCTCGCGCAACTCGACGCGATAGACACCGCGACCCTGAGCGAGGATGACAAGACCAACTATGGCATATTGCGCCGGACGCTCGCAGAGCAGATCGAAGCGAATAACTACGGCCAGCGGACGATCAATTTCACCAATCGCGGCGGCTGGCACCAGAATTTTGCCAGCATGCAGAACAACCTGCCGTTCCGCAACGCGCAGGATTATCAGACCTATATCAACCGGCTGAAGCAATATGCCACGGTCAATGACCAGTCGATCACGGTCGCCAACCAGGCCCTCGCCGGCGGCTATGTCCAGCCCTGCGTTTCGATGGTCGGCTATGAAACCAGTATCTCCGGCCTGCTCACCGATGATGCCAGAGAGTCGCGTTTCTACCAGCCCTTCACACGCAAACGGCCTGAGACGATTAACGAAGAGACGTTCGACAAGCTGGCAGCAGAAGCCGCCGGAACCATCACCAGCGTCATCAACCCCGCAGTGAAAAAGCATCTCGACTGGTATAACAAAGACTATGCCCCGAACTGCGCCCAGGCACCCGGGGTCTCGGCCCAGCCCGGCGGTGCGAAATATTATGATTTCCGCATCCGCCAGATGACGACCACCGACAAGACGGCCGACGAAATCCACAATATCGGCCTAAGCGAAGTGGCGCGGATCCGGGCCGAGATGGTGGATGTCGCCAAGGAGGCTGGGTACGATACCCGCGAAGCCTTTATCGAACATCTGCGGACCGACCCGCAATATTATGCCAAGACGCCGGAAGAGCTGATGGAGAAAGTCGCCCGGGTGACAAAGACCATTGATGGCAAAATGCCATCGATCATCGGCAAGCTGGCACGGCTGCCTTATGGCATCAAGGAAATCCCGGCAGAGACGGCCGAAGGCACGACCACCGCTTATTATAATCCCGGTTCGCCAGATGTTGGCATTGCTGGCTTTTATTATGTAAACACGTCGAAACTCGACCAGCGGCCCTTCTGGGAAATTCCGGCGCTGAGCGTTCACGAAGCGGTGCCCGGCCACCATCAGCAGATCGCGTTGCAGCAGGAACTCGACATGCCGGACTTCCGCAAACATGGCGCATTTTTCACCGCCTTTGTCGAAGGCTGGGGACTCTATTCGGAACGGCTCGGTATCGAAATGGACCTTTACGATACGCCAGCCAAGAATATGGGCCGGCTATCCTACGAAATGTGGCGCGCCTGCCGGCTGGTCGTCGATACCGGCATTCACAGCAAGGGCTGGAGCAAGCAGCGGGCGATCGATTTCATGACCGACAATACCGCGCTCAGCGAGGCCAATATCGAGGCGGAAGTGAATCGCTATATCAGCTGGCCCGGTCAGGCTTTGGCCTATAAAATGGGCGAACTGAAAATCCGCGAGCTACGCGGCAAGGCGACCCGCGAACTGGGCGACAAGTTCGACCTGCGCGAATTTCACGATGTCGTACTGGGTCAGGGCGCTGTCCCGCTCGATATGCTCGAGGCGCAAGTAAATCGGTGGATAGAAGGACAGAAATAGATGAAATTGTTTCGAGCCATTTTATATATAATCAGCCTTGCCGTCGCGACTCCCTCGCTGGCGCAAGCAACGCCGGAAACACTGGCCAACGATGTTTTGGTTGCCTACCAAAAAGGCAATGTCGACGAATTTAGCAAATTGGTGACGGCCTCTCCGTTACTGGACAAAACCGCCACACTGAAAGCCCAGATCAAGACCAATATTCAGACATTGCTGGATATTTATGGACCCGTTGAAGGATGGGAACTGGTGCGAGCAAAATCTGCTTCCGACCGATATGTCGAGAATAGCTATCTCATTTTTCAAAATGAATATGCGACGCGATTGAAACTCTCGTTTTACAAGCGTTCTTCTGGATGGATTATCGCCAGTTTTAAAATAGATGACAGCATTAGCGAGTTGCTGGAAGAAGCAGACTGAACCAACGCAGCCAATGACGGTCAGTCGTCTTTTTCAGGGGTTTCATCCGCCCCCGGTGGCACAGCAAGATCATTGGTGGCATTAACCGCACCTGCATCCTTTGCATCAAGCCGGTCTCTTGCTTCCTCTGCCGCTGCCTCCCGCGCTTCACGGTCGGCTTCGATTTCCAGCACCCGCTCTTCCACGGCATCGGATTCCGCATCGATCCGGGAAAGCCGATTCTGCCGTTCCTCTTCGATCAGCTGTCCCCAGTTGACCGTGTCATCAATGCCTTTTTCGGCATAGGCCTGACTGAGTAGCGCTTGTGTGCATCCGGTAAAACCACCGGCCCCTGTCGGCGAACAGCTGCTCGTCCCCGATTTTCCGACATATTCATAGGAACGGACGCGTTCCGACCAGGCCTGATTCTTGGCATCGCCCAGACTGCCGCTTCTCAGCGTTTCTGGGATGCGGTAGCGCTCGCCCTCATCCTTGCGTGCGCAGACGACAATCTCGTCCTCACTGCTCTGTGGGCAAGGGTCGTCGCCATAAATGACCAGCTGATTGACCCGGTCTCCTGGCTGGTCCTGCGCCTGTGCGGGAAATACCAGAAGGCCTGCACCTGACAGCGCGGCAGCGGAGATCAAAAATTTCTTCATCATATCGTTCCTTTGTCCACCCGGGTGTGAACCGGCGCTGAAGCGGGTTTCGCTTCCTAAATTCGTTTCGACAATCCTATCGCCACCCGGCAGCCCAGCCGGATCGCCGCGCTCAAAACCGGATAGCCTGGCGTGTCTTCCGCTCCCGATGCAATGGCTGTTGCCTTATGCTCCAATTCCTCTTCGCGAAACTCCGCAATCATACGGGTCAGTTCGGGATCATTTTCCGATTTGAGCGCATCCAGCTGTTCCTGATAATGGTGGTCGATTTCGGTTTCCACCGCCGCCGTACAGGACATTGCCGCCCGGGGACCCATCGCTGCCGTTGTCGCGCCCAGTGCATAGCCGGCGATTTTCCAGAATGGCTGTAGCGCCGTGGGCCGGACACCACGATCTGCGATCATCTGGTCAAAAGCATCAAGATGCCGCTGTTCCTGCTCCGCCATATGGTGGATCGCGCTGCTGTGCGGCGCATTATCGCCCATCACCGCCAGCTGGCCCTTGTAGATTTGAGCCGCGCCATATTCTCCAGCCTGATTGACCCGGATCATCGACGCAATGTCGGCTTCTTCTCGTCCCAATTTTGGCTCAGACATAGTCGCTATCCTTTCGCCGCTTTGCAATCATCATCAAGATGAGGATCGCGCCACTCACTGACAAGAGAAAGTTAAAACCGGCCAGTGAAATACCGAACAGCGTCCATGGCGCGACATCGCAGCGGACTAGCGGCGCGTTCATGATTGAATCGAGCATGTCGCCCCCCGCCGCAATATTGGTCGCGCATGAGGTAAGCCCTTCCCACCAGTCATATTCCACCCCGGCATGAAAGCCGCCGATCAGTCCGCTGGTCAATATTGCCATTGTCGCAGCAACAACCAATGGCAACGCCGCGCTTCTGGCGCGCAACAACAGCGCAGAAAGAGCAAGAACTATTGCCGCAAGATGCGGCCATCTTTGCCACATGCACATTTCACAGGGATAAAGCCCAAAACCATATTGGCTTATCAACGCGCCGCCGAGCAAAGCTGTGGGCAACAAGAAAGCCAGCCAATTGGCACTGCGGATCGTTGCCATCAGCCGGTCCTATTTTTTCGCGACCACAGTTTTCTTGGCGGGCTTTTTCGCCGCCTTGTTCATCGCCATTTTCAATCCGTCGGGCCCGAGACGTCCAATAGTCTGAAGCGCATAGTGCAGCTGGAAATCTTCCACGCCCTGCTCCTTCAATTCTTCGGCACTCTGGGTGAAGCGCGGATCTTCCTTGCTGTCTTCTTCCAGCACATCGTCTTTCAACTTGATCTCGTTGATCAGATGACGGCGCAAATCGGATTCCCGGAACCGCGGACGGGTCTTGTAATCCGGGTCGGACAATTGCGGCACATTGATGTCGGGCTCGATCCCGCCCTCCTGCACCGACTTGCCCGATGGCGTGTAATAGCGCGCTGTGGTCAGACGCAGCGCGCTGCTGTTGGAAAGTGGCAGCAATGTTTGCACCGACCCCTTGCCAAAACTGCGCTCGCCCATGACCAAGGCGCGGTGATGATCCTGCAGGGCACCGGCCACAATTTCGGAAGCCGAAGCCGAACCGGCGTCAATCAGGACAATGACCGGCAGGCCGCCAGCGGCATCGCCACTCTTGGCAAAATAGCGCTCAATATCGGATTTTTCGCGTCCGCGCTGCGATACGATTTCGCCACGCGACAGGAAGACGTCTGATACCGACACCGCTTCATCAAGCAAGCCGCCGGGATTGGAACGCAGATCCAGCACATAACCGAGTGGCTTCTTGCCGAGAGATTTGTCGATACCGACAATAGCGGCAGCGACATCGGCACCCGTGTCGTTCGAGAAGCTGTTGATGCTGATCACACCGATCTGATCCTTGATCTCCCATGTGACCGGCTTGAGATCGATAATCGCGCGCTTCATCGATACATCAAATGGCTTATCCCGACCGGGGCGGACGATCGTTATGGTGATCGGTTCACCCGGCTTGCCGCGCATTTCCTCGACCGCTTCATCCAGCGTGCCGCCATAAATCAGCTCGCCATCGATATGGGTGATATAATCGCCTGCTTTCACGCCTGCCTTGTCTGCCGGAGTATCCTTGAATGGCGCAATGACTTTCACCGCACCGTCTTCCAGCGTTACCGAAAGACCCAGGCCACCGTAATTGCCATCCGTCTGCGTGCGCAGATTTTCAAAATCCCGGGCATCGAGAAAACTGCTGTGGGGATCGAGACTGCCCAGCATGCCTTCAATCGCCCCCTTGATCAGATCGGCATCGTCCACCTGATCGACATAGTCATTCCGCACCCGTTCAAAGACGCTCATGAACTGTTCCATCTCGCGATAGGTATTGGCATCCACAGCAGAAATTGCAGAAGTCGTGGCGGGCAAAAGCGCGACGGTCAAAACAAGGGCGGCGGCTTGCAAAACGGGCTTTTTCATCAATCGTGTCCTGTCGGTCTAAATCGTCGTCAAATATAGGCTGGAAACGTTTGTAAAGCAAAGCAGCTTAACCAATAATGACGGAAAGCTTCGACGAACAGCGATTTGCGATTCCCTTTGCCCCGCATCAGCCAATCAGTGCGGCAATATCAATGGGTCTGCCATGACGGCGCAATTCGACGGTCACGGTAGGATCATCGGACCCGGACTGCCCGACCGGTGCACCCTGTACGACCCGATCGCCAACCGCGACCCTGCTGGTCGCCATATTGGTGATCAAACTGGTCCAGCCGGCATCATGTTCGATGATCAGGATATTGCCATAGCCGCGATAACGGCCAGAATAAGCCACCCGGCCGGCTGCCGGTGCGACAATCTGGGCGCCGGGATCAACAGCGATGGTAAGGCCGCGAGAGCGATAACCGCTATCGGATAGTTCGCCGAGGCCAGCTACAATTTCACCGATCACGGGCAAGCGGTACGCATTGCCGACATCGTCACCTTGCTTGGCAGGCCGAACCCGTGACTCCTGCCCCTGACCGGGTCGCAAGACGGGTCCATCCAGTTCAGCCAGTGATTCCCGAACCGCGCCGCTTTCGCGGATTTGGTCCATCAGATCCAATATATCCCGCGCTTCCTCGCCGAGGGCGAGCGCTTGCTCCTGCTCGATTCCGGCATCGCTGGAAAATTGCGCGGCTTCAATCCGTCCGCTGGCTTCCAGTCCCGCCAGTTGTCGCCGCCGTTCGATCAGCTGTCGCTGACTTTCGTCGAGCGAGGCAATGGCCCGCGCCGACTGCAGCCGAAGCTGTTCGCCCTGTCTGACTTCATCGCGCAGGCTGGCGGTACGCTGTTCGATTTCCGGCATCACGGCGGACAGGATTGAACGCATATAGATAAGTTCGTCGAGCGAGCGCGGCTCAACAAGAGCAAGGGCGGTCGGCTTGCGAGTCATCATCTGCAGCGCAGCCGTCAGCCGGATCATCGGCCCCTGCTTTTCCGCCAGCCGCGCGCGCTGGCGCTGCTGAAGCTGAGTCACAATGGCAATGCGGGTGCGGGCAGCCTTGATATCCGCCTCTGCGGCCTGGATGCGGGCAGCCAGAGCTGCAGCTTCGCTGGCGATCCGGTCGGCATCATTGCTGGCCGATTCAGCCTGACGCAGCAAAGCATCACTACGCTGCCGGGCGCGGTCAGATTGCTGGCGCGCCGACAACAGGCTCCGCTGCTGCTCCGAGAGGCTCGTTCCCGGTGTCTGCGCGGAGAGTAGCGCCGCTCCGGTCGTCGCCAAGCCAAGAACAGTGATCAAAGCGAGAGCAGAACGCATCATCATGTTCACCCCTCCCGGTGGTAAGGGTGGCCGGCAATGATTGATGTCGCCCGGAACAACTGTTCCGCCAACATCGCCCGTGCCATCATATGCGGCCAGGTTGCCTTGCCGAAAGAGAAGAAATGGTCGGCGCTGGCTCGCTCGTCCGCGCTCAAGCCATCCGCGGCACCGATCAGGAAACGCGCCTCGCGCGCACCGTCATCGCGCCAGGCCGACAGCAAATCCGAAAATTTCTTGGAGCTCCAGTTTTCGCCGGCTTCGTCCATCGCAATAATCTTGGTGACACCTTGCAGCTTTGGCGACTTGCCGCCCTGGTCGGGCAGCTCGCTGATCTTCACGTCCCAGCCGATCCGCTTCACATAGCGGTCGACAAGCTCCGCTTCCGGGCTGCGGCCGATTTTGCCGCGGGCGACGATATGCAGTCTCATCGCCCGGCTATATCAGGCTTCGACGACTTCCGCCGCATCGCCTTCCTCGTCGACAGCCCACATCCGCTCAAGATTGTAGAAGCTGCGGACTTCCGGCCGGAACAGGTGGACGATTACATCGCCAGCATCGATCAATACCCAGTCGGCATTGGCGAGTCCTTCGATTCGCGCGGTGCCGCCTGCTTGCTTGACACGCTCGGCAAGCTTTTGGGCGATAGACGCAACCTGTCTGGTCGAGCGCCCTTCGGCGATCACCATATGGTCCGCAATATTGCTTTTGCCCGCCAGTGGAATGGAGACCACGTCCTGCGCCTGATCATCGTCGAGCGACTTCATGACCAGTGCATGGAGCGCGTCCGACTCCGCCTTTCCTTCCTTGGAAGTGGCAGATTTCAGAGCTTTTACCTTCGGTTTCGTCAACTTAAATCCTAATCTTCTGGGCCAATCAACCGGTGTGTCACCGCGTCACGAACGCGGCGATCATCATATTGCTGATGCCAATGGGGCCGAGCCATCCGGATCGCGGTGGCTGAGCGTGGGTCGGGACGATAGCGCAGGAATGTCAGCGCCGGCGTACTCCAGTTGGTCCAGTTACCACGCTGGCTCGCGGGGTGGACGAAGCGCCGCAGCCAGGCCATTGCGGGAGCCGCAAAAGCATCGTCATCATAGCCGGGTCTCGATATAACTGCAATCGGCAATAATCGGGCAATTTTTCGCCAGTCTTTCCAGCGATGAAATTGCGCCAGATTATCCGCCCCCATGATCCAGACAAATTGCCGTTTGGGATAGCGACGAACGAGTTTGAGCAACGTATTATAAGTATATTTCGTGCCGAACTGCTGTTCAATAGCCGTCGGCTGGATGGTGCTGCGCCGCGCCATTTTCTGGGCCGATGCCAGGCGCGCATGCAGCGGTGCCATATCCCTCGCACCTTCTTTCAACGGATTGCCCGGTGACACCAGCCACCAGAATTCGTCAAGATCCAGCTCTTCCATCGCAAACAGGCTGATCGAGCGATGGGCGCCATGGGCCGGATTAAACGATCCGCCGAGCAGGCCGGTTGTCTTCACGGATTCATGCTCAAGGGCGGACTTGCCCGGTTCCGCGCACCACCCATTTATAGGTTGTCAGCCCTTCCAGTGCGACCGGACCGCGGGCGTGAAGGCGTCCCGTAGAAATGCCGATTTCCGCACCCAGGCCAAATTGCCCGCCATCGGCAAACTGGCTTGAGGCATTGTGCATCACAATCGCGCTGTCGGCGCGCAGGATGAAATATTCTGCCATTTCCGAATCTTCGGTGACGATGACATCCGTATGATGCGACCCATGTTCGGCAATATGTGCAAGCGCCTCGTCGACCCCGTTCACCATCGCGACGGATAATATGGGGGCGAGATATTCGGTATCCCAGTCCGTCTCGTCTGCCGAGACGATTCGCTCGTCCAGTTCGAGCACGGCGTCATCGCCGCGCACTTGACAGCCAGCATCAAGCAGGGCGCGGACCAAGGGGCCGGGAGCCGGATAATCCTGATCGATAAGCAATGTCTCCATCGCGCCACAGATTCCGGTTCGCCGCATCTTGGCATTGACCGCTATCGCCGTCGCTTTTTCCGGATCGGCTTCCTTGCCGATATAAGTATGGTTGATGCCATCAAGATGCGCGAGCACGGGCACCCGCGCCTCGTCCTGCACCCGCTTGACCAGCGACTTGCCGCCGCGCGGAATGATGATGTCGATCAGCCCGCTGGCTTTCAGCATCGCCCCCACCGCAGCGCGGTCGGTGGTCTGGACCAGCTGGATAGCATCAGCGGGAAGGCCCGCCTCGACGACGCCCGCTGCCATGGCGTCAAAAATCGCACCGTTGCTGTGTATTGCCTCCGATCCCCCGCGAAGGATGACGGCATTGCCCGAACGCAGCGTCAGGGCAGCGGCATCGGCGGTAACATTGGGCCGGCTTTCATAAATGATTCCGATAACGCCCAGCGGCACCCGGATGCGCTCCATGACGAGACCATTGGGTCGTTCGGTGGTGTCGATAACTTGGCCAACCGGGTCCGGAAGCTCGGCCACATGCTCCACGGCCGAGGCGATGGCTTCAAGCCGTTCGGCGTCGATCATCAGCCGATCGAGCATGGAGTCACTCAGTTCCCGGGCCCGCGCATTTTCCATATCGCGCTGATTGGCGGCCAGAATAATATTCTGACTGTCGCGCAAATGCCGTGCAGCCGCTTTCAGGGCGGCAGCCTTTTGGGCATCGGTCACCCCGGTCAGCATGGAGAAGGCGGCGCGCGCCTTGCGCCCCATATCGATAATCAGTTGTGCAGGTTCTGTCATAAGCGGCTGCTAGCATGCCGACGTCTGCAATTTAACCCAAAATCGCCAGATAATTTGAGCAAGAAAATTTTCTTCCCAGGCAATAATCGAGTCCTTTTACAGGCGATTGTTGCAGACCGATTATCGGGAATCCTGCAATTCACCCCGCGACTCATTCGACTCGTCACGAGTCACGCCCTCACGATTCGCCAGCCTCGAATCCCTCTGTTAGCGAATCAATGGGGATTACGAATAACAACGGCGGGTCATGCACAAACAAAATACCGGAACAGGGTTTAAAGCCCGGCTGGACCATATGTTTACGGATCGTGAGTTTTTCATGCGATCACACGGACAGGTCCGCTTTATCACCATATCGGCAATATTGCAGAAACGGGTGTTCTATTCTGTCATTGCAGCGCTGGCTTTCTGGCTGCTGATCACGCTGGCGATGATGGTCAATCAGCTGACTGTCACCGGCGAACGCATGGCCCTCGCTCAAAAAGAGGCCGAGGTGAACAGCACCGAAAGCCGCGTCGCCGATTATAAGGCATCGATTGACGATGTCGCCGCGGACCTCCAGCAACGTCAGGACATCCTGGACCAGATGACCGAACAATTTGTCGGCGAACAATCCGAAGCTGCTGATTCATCAGAGCAGAAGCAAGCCGACGAACAATTGTCCGAAAATACGCGGAAAATCAGCAGGGCTTTCCCCGAAGCGGTCCATCTTGCCAAACTGGAAGCCCGTCAGATTATATTCGCCCGGCGCCTGACGATGGCTGCCATTCGACGCACCGAGCAAGCCGCAGAAGCGATTCGCAAATTCGGGCTGAACCCTGACAAGCTGACCAAAAATTCGGTGGATGCCATGGGTGGTCCGCTGATCCCTTTCTTCAAACAGCAAGACCAGCAGCTGCATCCCACACTCGAACGGCTTAATCTTGCGCTGCAACGGATGGATGCGCTGGAGCGGACGTTGATCGCTATCCCGTCTGGCAAGCCCTCCAGCACCGGAATGATTTCCAGCAGCTACGGTTATCGTCGTGATCCATTCACCGGCGGCGGCGCCATGCACAGCGGCATGGATTTCAAGGGGCCGCATGGCCAGCCGATCCTTGCTGCCGCTGGTGGCAAGGTCACCCATGCCGGCTGGAAATCGGGCTATGGCAAAACCGTGGAAGTGACTCATGGCAATGGATTGATGACCCGCTATGCGCATTTGTCCAAAATTGGCGTGACCACTGGCCAAAAAGTCGAACAAGGACTACAATTGGGAGCAATGGGAAGCACCGGACGTTCGACCGGTACGCATCTCCATTTTGAGGTGCGGATGAACGGACGCGCTATCAACCCCCGACCATTTTTAGAGGCGAATACAGATGTTCTCAAGATCAAAGCCATCGCACGACAACGTGCAAAAACGCCCAGCCGCGGCAAGTCAGGCCCCGGCCGTGGCTAGAAGCAGCGGTACCAGCGGCTCGAGTTTTTCGATCATTGGTGACGGCATAGTCATTACCGGCAATATCGAATCGAAAGTTGATCTGCATATCGACGGCGAAGTGATCGGCGACGTGAAATGCCTTTCGCTGGTTCAGGGGCCATCGAGCAAAATCAAGGGTGCGATCATCGCGCAAAACGCCAGCCTGTCCGGCTCGGTCGAAGGCTCGATTGACGCGGGCGATCTTGCCATCGCCTCGACCGCCCGCATCGGCGGGGACGTTACTTATGAAAATGTGACGATCGAGCAAGGCGGTCATGTCGACGGCAAATTCAAGCACCGCAGCAGCAAGGCACCCAATCTTGCCAAATCGACGGTGAACATGAATGAAATGGCTATCCCGCTGGAGCTGACCCCAGGCGACAAAGCAGCCTGAAGACGCCATTCTGCGCTAACATCTGATCGAAAACCGCCGCCAGTGCTAGTTTCTGGGCGCCTGTCTGCGATAGCTGAGCGCCTCCGCCACATGAATCCGACCAATTTCACTCGCGCCAGCCAGATCGGCGATGGTACGGGCTACGCGCAAAACCCGGGTATAGCCGCGCGCGGTTAACCGCATCGCTTCAGCCGCCTGCATCAGCAAGGCCTGTCCCGGCTCGTCGGGCGTGGCAAATTGTTTCAGCGCTTCGCCGTCGATTTCGCTATTGGTCCGTGCCTCCAGATCAGCATAGCGTTCACACTGAATTGATCGCGCGCTTGCAACCCGCGCTGCCACCGTTTCCGACCCCTCTGCTGACGGCGGCATGGTCAGGTCTGCGGCGGACAAAGCTTGCACCTCGATATGCAAATCAATCCGGTCGAGCAGCGGCCCGGAGACCTTCGCCTGATAATCGGCTGCGCAGCGGGGTGCCCGCGAACAAGCCAGGGCGGCATCGCCCAAATGGCCACAGCGACAGGGATTCATCGCGGCGACCATCTGGACGCGAGCAGGAAAGGTGACATGTGCATTGGCCCGGGCCACGCTGACTTCTCCGGTTTCCAGCGGTTGCCGCAACGAATCGAGCACCGGTCGCTGGAATTCGGGAAGCTCGTCCAAGAAAAGCACCCCGAGATGCGCCATGCTGACCTCACCGGGGCGAACTTTCAGCCCGCCGCCAACCAGCGCCGCCATCGATGCGCTGTGATGCGGTGCGCGAAATGGTCGCTGGCGGGACATCTGGCCGCCTTCCAGTGTGCCGGCGACCGAAGCCACCATTGATACTTCCAGAGCTTCCGACGCTGACAAGGGCGGCAAAATGCCCGGCAAGCAAGAGGCAAGCAAAGATTTTCCCGATCCCGGCGGACCATTCATCAGCAGATTATGGCCGCCAGCCGCCGTGATTTCCAATGCCCGCTTCGCGGTTTCCTGGCCCTTCACATCCTTGAGGTCCGGTCCATAATCCGGCTCGGGCGCGGCCCCGGTTTCCGGTGGCGTCAATATCGACTGGCCCTTGAAATGATTCAGCAGCGCCAGCAAGTCAGCCGGTGCCAGCACTTCTATGTCACCGGCCCAGGCCGCCTCGGACCCCTGCAAGGCCGGGCAGATCAAGCCGAGACTTTTACCCGATGCGTGGAGCGCCGCCAGCAATACGCCCGGCGTTATCGCCAGCCGGCCATCAAGCGACAATTCTCCGACCACGACATAATTTGCCAAGGTCTCGGCATCGATAATCCCCATCGCGCCAAGCAGCGCCAGCGCAATGGGCAGATCATAATGCGAACCGGCTTTTGGCAAGTCGGCGGGCGACAGATTGACCGTGATGCGTTTCGGGGGCAGCGAAAGTCCCATCGCTGCGATGGCTGCCCGTACGCGCTCCCGGCTTTCCGCGACTGCCTTGTCCGGCAGACCGACAACATTAAACGCCGGCAATCCCGGTGCAACCTGACATTGCACTTCGACACCACGCGCCTCCAGTCCGAGATAGGCCACCGTCTGAACCAGCGCCACCATCATAGCTGCCCCAATTTCATGTCCGGAATACTGACAATGACGAGAGATTGAGTCGAGCGGCAACCACGCCATGGCCGTAACCGTCAAAACCAGAGAGATAAACGAATGCCAGTGGTTAATATCGGGTAACTAAACCCCGATACTCTCTGGCAAGCGCCAGCCCCCCAAAGCAACCGTATGAGTAAGAGTAACCAGATATACATTCCACAGAATCGCACCGATTCGGCTAATTCAAGCGGCGGTTTCCTTGTCAGCGCCTTGCTGCTTGTTGCGCTGCTCCTCTTCCCGGCCCAACCCGCGATTAGCGCTAGCAGCTATATCGTCACCGAGACGGTCGAGGTTTTCGAATATGATTTGTACGAACCAGAAGCACCGGCTGCACAGGCTAGCGCGGCATTCGGCCAATATGGTCCGTTTCGCGTAATCGCAGCGGATACGGTGGAAATGACTGGAACCGTAGACAGTTACACTCCTGCAGTCTTTCGTCAGATGATGAAACATTTCCCGGCAATCAAGCGCATCGAAATGGTTGATTGTGACGGATCCGTAGATGAGGAAGCCAATCTTAATCTGGCACGCATGATCCGCCGCGCGGGAATCAGCACCCATGTGCCGGCCAATGGTTCGATACGCTCCGGTGCCGTAGAGCTATTTCTCGCTGGCGTCACACGAACAGCGCACCCCAATGCGGAGTTCGTTGTGCACAGCTGGATGGACGAAGATGGTCGGGAAGCGAACGATTATCCGGCCAGTGATCCGGTCCATTCGGAATATCTCGATTATTATGCCGAAATGGGCGTACCTTCAGGGACGGCAAAAGCATTTTACGCTTTGACCAACAGCGTTCCCTTCTCGGAACAGTTGCATCTGTCGCGTAATGATATGGCCCGCTTCCAGATGGTCCATTAATCTTCCTCATCCGCACCCCCCGTTCACGTCTTATGCATGGTTCGGGAACAATAATCACTTCCACGCGCTTTAGTTAACGAAGCAAGCTTGCGACTCTGCCCGCAAAGCACCAAGTGGAACGAGATGAACGACAAAATTAACAAGAAGCGGTGGAAATATACCTCCGGATCCCGATTCCTCCTCTCGGTGATCGGATTCACGCTGATTCTCGTTTCGCCGATCATCGGCGCAATCCCCGGCCCGGGATTCATAATCGTCTTTCCGATCGGCCTGGCGCTGGTTCTGCAAAATTCACGATGGGCGAAGAAACGCTATGTCGATTTCAAGCGTCGATTCCCCAATTACGGCAAATGGACCGACTGGGCGATGCGCCGACACCACCACAAGACGATTCCTGAAGATTTTGAACTGCCTATTTTCGGCAAGGTGAAAACTGGCAATCGGGACAAGAAAGTCTAGAGTCAGGGCCTCTTAAAAGTACCGGCGTGGCATCAACATGGCAATATTATCGAATCAAAGCGCCCGCCAGCCATGTTTTTTGCCGTTTCAGAGAAGCTTCGGTTCGAGATTCCAGCCATTTTGTCTAGCGAAGGATTTGACCGATTTTCCCCTGTGCGCTGTTAAGAAAGCGTGCGATAGCACCGCTCTGGCTCCGCTTGCCTTCGTCGCGCAAAGCCAAATCGCGTCAAACCACGCTCCACGCATTTAATCCGCCCTGGCTCTAGCGCAAACGCTTGACTTTCCGCGCCTGGCTGCCTAATCGCAGCCACAACGTATCGGCCGCAGCTTATGGCGGCCTTTTTTATCGAAATTTTGACGTAGGATATTCGCGATGAAGCGTACATTTCAACCGAGCCGCCTGGTCCGCAAACGGCGCCATGGTTTCCGCGCCCGCAAAGCCACAGTTGGCGGCCGCAAAGTACTAGCCGCCCGCCGTAGCCGTGGCCGCAAGAAGCTCTCTGCCTAAAACCGACGTGACCGCTCGTGCTACGCATGTCGAAGCACGCCCATCGCTAAATCATTTGGACTCGGAGCATTCTTCGACCGATTCGAATCAATCTGATTCAAACGGATCGATCGAAGTGATTCGGAAGCGCGCAGATTTTCTTGCTGCCAATCGCGGCAAGCGATTCGTTACCCCCAACTTTGTCCTGCTGGCGCATCGTCGCCACAGCGATCATCCCATTCCAGCCGACACGATTCGCCGCGGCATCACGGTCACCAAGAAAATTGGCAATGCCGTGGCGCGCAATCGTATGAAACGTCGATTTCGCGCGTTGCTCGCGCATACATTGCCCAGCCATGGTATAGTTGGCGTCGATCACGTCATGATTGGCCGTAAAACCAACAAAGAAGCAGGTTTCGCGACGATGCAGGCCGATCTGGAAAAGGGCTTGCGATATCTGGCCAAGAAGCTGGGTTAGAAATGCTGAAATCCATTTTCATCTTCTGCGTACGATGCTGGCAATGGGGACCATCCCGCATTTTGCCTCCCACTTGCCGTTATATGCCGACCTGTAGCGCCTATGCGATCGAAGCGATCGAGAAACATGGTGCAATTAGGGGTAGCTGGCTGGGGGCGAAACGGCTATTGCGCTGCCATCCTTGGGGAGGCTCGGGCTATGACCCAGTGCCGTGACACCCTGAACACCGATCCTATTTGCAACAAATGGCCGAAAGCGGGACGAAATAGTGGACGATAAGCGTAATATTATCATGGCGGTGCTTCTCACCGGGATCATCCTCTTTGGCTGGCCCGTGCTGATGGAACAGTTTTTCCCGGACATGGCGAACAAGAATGACGCGGTCGAACAGGCTGACGCTCCCGCCAATGACCAGGCTGCTGGAGGCATATCAGCGCCAACGGCCGGCTCCACCGCTGGCGGCACAGACATTGCTGCCGCATCGGTACCAGAGAAAATTCGTCCATTGGCGACAGTGTTGCGCGAAAATCCTCGTGTCCTGATTGAAACGCCGCGACTGAAGGGTTCTATCAACCTCAAGGGCGGGCGCATCGATGATCTCACACTGACCGATCATACCGTTGATATGAGCAAGAACAGCGAACCTGTTCGGCTCTTTGCCCCGTCCGGAACCGAAAACGCCTATTTCAGCCGCGTTGGCTGGGCCGGTGAGGGCGTTGCGGTTCCCAATGACAATACAATCTGGTCCGCTGACCAGAGCCGTTTGACTCCGGACACGCCGGTCACCTTGAGCTGGTCCAACGAGACCGGGCAAACCTTCACGATAAAGCTGTCGATTGACGCCGACTATCTGATCACCACCGAACAAAGCGTCACCAATCGCGGCGAGAACGCTATCGCGCTTAAACCTTATGGCCTGATCAACCGGAAACGGGATTTGAATAATATCCCGGCCAATGAAGCCAGCACCTGGACGATCCATTCCGGCCCGGTCGGTGTCTATGAAGGCGCTGCAAATTACGATGTCGACTATGAGAATCTCGCCGGCGAAGAACCGGGTTTCTTTTCAGGCCTGTTCGGCACCTCCGCGGTTGCCGGAACCAATTCCTATGACACGGAAGTCAGTTGGCTGGGCTTTACCGACAAATATTGGCTCGGGGCATTGATCCCGGACAATATCAACGACGTCGATGCCAGATTCCGGTCTGGCGGCGGGGATATCTTCCAGGCCGAGATCGCTAAAAAGAACGCGCAGATAATCGCGCCTGGCAAACAGCTGACAACGACGACCCGTCTATTTGCCGGAGCCAAGGAAAACGCGCTTCTGGAAAAATATGAAAAAGAATTTGGTATCAAGAATCTGGATCGCGCCATCGACTGGGGCTGGTTCTACTGGTTCGAAAAGCCACTTTTCTATCTGCTCAACTGGCTGTTCAAGCTGGTTGGGAATTTCGGTGTAGCGATCATCTTGATGACCTTCATCGTCCGTGGGATCATGTTCCCGATCGCTCAGAAACAATTCGCCTCCATGGCGCAAATGCGCGCTGTGCAGCCGAAAATGAAGGCCATTCAGGCCAAGCATAAAGACGACAAGCAGCAACAGCAGCAGGAAATCATGAAGCTGTACAAGGACGAGAAGGTCAATCCGCTTGCCGGCTGCCTTCCGATATTCCTGCAAATTCCGATCTTCTTCGCTTTGTACAAAGTCCTGATGCTCTCCATCGAAATGCGTCACCAGCCCTTTGCCCTGTGGATCAAGGATCTGAGCGCACCCGATCCGTTAACCCCGGTCAATCTGTTTGGCTTGCTGCCATTTGATCCGCCAACCTTCCTGGCCGTCGGCATATTGCCGATCCTGATGGGTATCACCATGCACCTTCAGTTCAAGCTCAACCCGGCACCGATGGATCCGATGCAGAAGCAGATATTCAGCATCATGCCATGGATTTTGGTGTTCATCATGGCGCCATTTGCTGCCGGTCTGCAACTCTACTGGACCGTCTCCAACATTCTGACCATCGCGCAGCAGAAGTGGCTCTATTCGCGCCACCCGCAGATGAAGGAAATGATGGCAAAGGAAGCGGAAGAAAAAGCGAAAAAAGCTGCTGCTGACAAGGCCGAGGCATGACCCCTCTCCACCCGAAGATCTTCTCCGGACCGATCAGCTTCCTGAAAAGTGCGCCGCAGCTGCAATTTCTGCCCGAACCGACGGTGCCGGAAATCGCCTTTGCCGGTCGATCCAATGTCGGCAAGTCGTCGTTGATCAACGCCCTGACCAATCGCAATGGTCTGGCGCGAACGTCAAACACGCCCGGACGGACTCAGGAGCTCAATTTTTTTGATGTCGGTGATCCGCTGGTCTTTCGGATCTGTGACATGCCGGGCTATGGCTACGCCAAAGCGCCACCAAAAGTGGTGCAAAAATGGCGTTTCCTGATCAACGACTATCTGCGTGGGCGGGCGGTACTGAAACGGACCTTCGTCCTGATCGACTCACGGCACGGTATCAAACCGGTCGATGAGGAAGTCATGGAAATGCTCGACAAGGCGGCGGTCAGCTACCGGGTAGTGCTGACCAAGGCGGACAAGGTGAAGCAGGAAGAGCTGGATATCACCGCCGCAAAGGTCGCAGAAATTGCCAAGAAACATCCAGCCGCCCATCCCGATCTGCTGCTGACCTCTTCTGAAAAGAAACAGGGTATCGACGAACTGCGACTGGCCGTGCTCGAGGCTGTGCAGAGCTAGATCGCAGCCTGGCGACGCTTTTCTATACACAGCGCACCATATTTGGTTATGGGACAGAATATGAAACTGATAATCGGAAACAAAGCCTATTCCAGCTGGTCGATGCGCGGCTGGCTCGCCTGCAAACAGTCGGGCCTGTCTTTCGAGGAACTGACCGTGCCATTGTTTGGCGACGACTGGGACCATGTCCGCGAAAGCGAAAATTTCGCCCCTTCTGGCGGGAAAGTCCCGATACTGTGGGATGGAGAGACCGTGGTCTGGGATAGTCTGGCGATTATCGACTGGCTTGCTGACAAGACGCACCGGGACCGCTTCTGGCCCAAAGACGAGACCGCACGCGGCATGGCCCGTTCAATGGCTGCAGAAATGCATTGCGGTTATATGGCGCTGCGCCGGCAATGTCCGATGAATACGCGGAAAATCTACGAAGGCCTGGACTTGAGCGACGAGGTCAAGGCTGATGCCGCCCGGATTATCGAACTCTGGGCGCAGGCGCGCGCGCGCTTTGGCAGCGGCGGACCGTTTCTGTTCGGCACTTATGGCGCTGCGGACATCATGTATGCGCCAGTGGTTTCGCGCTTCCAAACTTACGGCCTGCGCCTTCCCGGCTTTGCCACCAGCTATATGCAGACCATACTCGATCATGAGTGGACCGCGCAATGGATGGAAGCTGCCGAAGAGGAACCCTGGGTGATCGAACGCCTCGAACAGCCGGAAGCGGCGAATAGCTGATCGGCCGCCAATGACCCGAGCATCCACTCTCGACTATGCAAAAAGGCTGATTGCCCAGCCCAGCATCACTCCCGCAACCGGCAGCGTGTTTGACGAGATGGAAGCGATGCTCGCGCCGCTCGGCTTTGAAACAACCCGATTCATTGCTGGCGATGCGGCCGAAGATGCCGAACAGGGCGGCCCGGTCGAGAATCTCTTCGCGATTCGCAAGGGTCCCGCCGGATCACACCATTTTGCTTATGCCGGTCATCTCGATGTCGTTCCGCCCGGTCAGGGTTGGCAAACGGATCCCTTCGCTCCCGAAATCCGCGGCGACCTTCTCTACGGTCGCGGTGCTGTCGACATGAAAGGCAGCATTGCCGCCTTTGTCGCTGCACTCCACGAAATTCCCGAAAATTTGGGTACGATCAGCCTGATCATCACCGGTGACGAAGAAGGGCCAGCACGGTTTGGCACCGTCGCGATCATGGACCTCATGGCCGAGCGTGGCATTACTCCCGACCTCTGTCTCGTCGGCGAACCGACATCGGTCCACCAGCTTGGCGACATGATGAAAATTGGACGGCGTGGTTCGGTCAATATGTGGATCACGGTGAACGGCATGCAGGGCCATGTCGCCTATCCCCATAATGCCGACAATCCGATCACCAAGCTTGGCAAGATTCTCACCGAGATTGATGCGCTTCAACTCGACGAAGGGACCGACTGGTTCCAGCCGAGCAATATCGAATTTACCGATCTCCACGTCGGCAATCCGGCCCATAATGTCATTCCGGCCAAGGCAGAAGGACGGCTGTCGATCCGATTCAACGATCGGCACAGCGGCGAAAGCCTCAGTGCCCTGGTCGAGGAGATTGTCGAGCGGCATGGCGGCGAGCTGAAGCCGATCATTTCCGGCGAACCCTTCCTGACGCCACCGGGAGAATTTTCGGACATAGTCGCGGGCGCGATTCGCGAAGTGACCGGGGTGGAACCTGAACTGTCCACCTCGGGCGGCACCTCCGACGCGCGCTTTCTGGCCAAGATCATGCCAGTGGTTGAATTTGGCCTCTGCAACGCCACCATGCACAAGCTCGACGAAGCGGTAGCGATTGACGACCTCGATCAGCTGTCCAAAATCTTTGCGCTGATCGTGACCCGCGCGCTGTCCTGACCGGCTTCGGCAAATAGCTGCCTGAGCCAGCCGACGCGCTGGATCAGAAAGCAAAGTCTGGCGCTCAGCGCCGTCGCCGCAAAATAATATATAGCGCGCCTGCGCCGCCATGTCGGGGATGCGCGCGCCGCACCGTTGCAATATGCGCGTGATGCCGGGACGCCGCCAACCAATCAGAAATTGCCGCCCGGATCGCCCCGCGACCACCCTCCCGACGGCGTTCGTCATCATTGCGCGCCTTGCCGGTGATCAGCAATATCGCGCGATGACCGGCGGCAATGCTGAGCTCCAGCGCACTGTCGAGTCGGCCATGCGCTGATGACAGCGTATAGCCATGCAAATCGACGGTGACATCGGGCTGGACCATGCCCTTGGCAAGCCGGCGATCCCAACCGCCGTCGAGGCCGTGGCGCGTGGGCACCGGCTTCTGATCGCGCAGCGGGACGGCTTTGGTCGATTTTCCGCCAAAGCTTTCCGCGGTGATTGGTCCAGATAAATCACGGGGCCGCTTGGCAACGGGAAGGCTTTCGACCCGTTTCACCCGTCCCGGATCAATCGGCTCGACACTTTCGATGAACTTCTGCCAGAGCGCCTTTTCGCCGGCGGTAAGAGGCCGGTCCGACATAAATTACTTGCCCGCGTTTTGACGGACTGCGACCAGCCTGGAGACAGTGCCTCTGGGCAGGAACAGCAACGCCTGCCCGTTTGAAGACATGCCGCCCGCGATTCTGGCCGCTTCTTCCCCTGCGCCCCAGAATGTATCGAAGCGGTTGGCCCCCTTGATCGCGCCACCGCTGTCCTGTGCAACCCAAAGGCCGTCGGCAATATCATGGGCCATGTCGAGAAAGACGGGCGCGCCCAGCGGTACGAACATCCGGTCTGCTGCAACCGACGTGCGTGCAACCACCGGATGGCCCATCGCCCCCAATGGTCCCGGGCCGGTCAGTTCGTTGAAGAATACATAGCTTTTATTCTCGCGCATGATCTTCATGCCGTCCTGCGGGTTGGCCCGCAGCCATTCGACGATACCCTGCATGTTGGTCTTGCCATCAGCCAGCAATCCGCGTTCCCGCATCACTTTGCCGATACCGGTATAATCCTGGCCATTCTGGCCGGCATAGCCGATCCGCATGACCGACCCGTCGGGCAGCGCCAGACGGCCACTGCCCTGAATCTGCAGAAAGAAAAATTCGATATAATCCTGTGCCCAGGCGATCTCCAGGCCCTGACCTGCCAGTGCGCCATCATCAATCTGCGCCCGGTCTTCAAACGGCACCAATTTGGTTCCGTCGACCTTGCCACGAATGCGCTTGTCTTTCAGCGCTTCGGAAAACAGGCCAAGATCCACGTCGAGCAGATTGTCGGGGCGCCGATAGACCGGCACCGGATATTTGGCGCTCCTGATCCTGGAACCGTTAATCTGCGGCTCGAAATAGCCAGTAGCGAAAGCCTTGCCATCGCCAATCTGCACTGTTTCGAAATAGGATTCAAAAAAGCGCGCGGCATCTTTTTCTTGCCAGCTCTGGGCGGCGGTGCAGGACGATTGCCAGTCGGCACCATTGGTCAGACCGCTGTTATCCTCGCGGCGGACCAGCGACATGCAGCTGGTGCGATAAGATTGCAAAGCTGATGCAGCTTTTGACTCCGTCAGATTTAGGCTTGCTACATCTGGCCCCAGTGCGACACCGGAACCCGTTGCACGGGTCGAGTCATCACCGATACTTACGAGCTGTGCGGGATTGACGGGCTGGAATCTGGCCGGCGCGCCGTTTTTGTAGAGGGGTGGCGGAACGGCGGCATCGGGCGCATCGCCAGCAACCCATTCACTGTCCTGTGATGCCGGACGGCTTTGCGCGGCACCCTCAGGAATGATCGACATGGAACAGGCGCTGAGCATCGCCATTGCCCCGAAAAGCACCCCTGTTTTCATGACCATGCTACTCGTCAACCGAGAGTCAGGCCTCATCGGTTTCGTCAAGCAACCAGTTTGGGTCGGCACTGGAGAGATCGCGGCTGAAGGTCCAGACATCATGGGTTTCTGCCGCGTCGGATAGCGAACCACCAATCAGATTGCCCTTCTTGTCCTTCACCACCGCAGCGATATCGGCATCAAATTGCACCGTGATACGAGCCACAGGTCGCCGATATTCCGCAGCGGAAATGCGCGCATTGTCGATTCGCACAAGCTGGTTTTCCAATATTTCGCCCCGCTTCTCCCGCGCGTCGATGACTTCAGCAAAGCTTTCGTAAACATCTTCATCACAAAGCGTTTTCAATTCTTCCTTGTCGCCCTTCCAGAAGGCTTCCAGAATCATGCCATAGGCGGCTTGTGAACCTTCGACAAACCGGCCGACATCGAAATTGCGATCAGCGCTCAGAATATCCCGCATCCCGGCTTCCGCACTGCTGTCATAGACCATATTGGCTGTGCCAGCTGGTGCGGGAACAATATCCGGAACATGCGGCTTGGCATCGCCCAGCGGTCTGCGATCACTGGCACGCGGCTCGATGTTACGCGGCATATGTTCCTGCTCATGACCACTGCGCTTGCCCAGCACAGAATAGAGGCGCAAGCCCAGAAAGGCCGCTACCATTGCCAATAATACGATTTCGATGGTCACTTCGGTATCCAATCTTTTCTTTGACCCTATACATAGGCGGAAATAGGGGCGGTTTCAAATAGCATTCGTGAAAAAGCCGCTTTGCCGCAATTGGCCCGCCTCTTCTATCGGCCAATTTGTGAACCTGCCCTTACAAATACGCTTGCATGCCGGATGCCGTAATAGCAGTTTACTCTTTGATTGCCCTAGGTTCCGTCCCCTGCTAGGCGCGCTTCGAACGGCGCCGCAATATGCGCCATAGGACATGTTTGACTGATTTTCCGAAAGGACAGGCCCGATGGCTGATGAGAATGATAAAAACGAATCCGACGCAAATACCGCCGGGAATGTAACGACGCCGGACCCGCTTGCTAATGGTGCAGACACCGCGCCGCAGATCGGCGTGATTTCGCAATATGTGAAGGATCTTTCGGTCGAAAACCCGAACGCACCGGACGTTTACCAGTGGAATGCACAGCCACAGATTGATGTGCAGTTCAATATCGGCTCTTCGCAAGTCTCCGATGAAGTCCATGAAGTCGAATTGAAAATTGACGTCACCGCCAAGGCGGACGAAGGCGTCGCGTTCGCGATAGAGCTTCTTTATTGTGGCCTTTTCGGTCTGCGCAACGTCTCCGAAGAGCAGGCGCATCCATTCCTGTTTGCCGAAGCACCGCGGCTCCTCTTCCCCTTTGCCCGGGCGATTATTTCCGATGCCGTGCGCGACGCCGGATTCCAGGCCTTGTTGCTTGAGCCGATTGATTTCACCGCGCTCTACATGCAGCAACGCGAACAGATGGCAGCACAGCAAGCGGGCGAGCAGCCGGTTGGCAACGCTTAAACGACCTTGCTAGGGTAGCAGGTATGAACCTGCTCAAATCCACAGGAACCATTGCCGGGCTGACTCTGGTCAGCCGCATATTCGGCTTCGTCCGCGATATTCTGCTGGCCCGGATACTCGGTGCCGGTGCAGCGGCCGATGCCTGGCAGCTCGCATTTCAGCTACCCAATATTTTTCGCCGTCTGTTCGCCGAAGGCGCGTTTTCGGCTGCCTTTGTGCCGCTGTTCAACCGCAAGATGGAAGCGGACGAGGATCGGACGGCAGCGCAGAATTTCGCAGTCGACGTGCTGTCGGTGTTCGTGCCCCTGTTGCTGGTCTTTTCGGCAATCATGATGCTGGCCATGCCGGGTATCATCTGGCTGATCGACGATTTTGGGCGCGGAGGCCGCACCGACGGCTTTTCGGTGTCGCTGGCCCGGATAACCTTCCCCTATCTCGGCCTGATCAGCATCACCACCCTGTTCGCGGCGATATTGAATTCGCTGAGCAAGTTCGCGGCAGCCGCGGCGGCGCCGATCATGCTCAATATCTGCATGATCACCGCGCTTCTCGCCTCCCAACTGGTCAATGACGGGAACGATCCGCGTCAAACTGCCTATTTTCTGGCGATTGCAGTGGCCACGGCCGGACTGGTGCAAATGCTCTGGCTCTATTACTGGGCGCGCAAGACCGGCTTTCGCTTTCCTCTCAAAATGCCGAAATTCAAGGCCGATGTGAAAGAACTGGGCGTGCTTATCCTGCCCGCCGTTTTTGGTGCCGGTATTTACCAGATCAGCCGCTTCATCGACCTGTTCTTTCTCGGACGCCTGCCGGAGGGGTCGTTCGTCTATCTGGCAATGGCGGATCGGCTGAACCAGCTGCCGCTCGGGATTATCGGCATTGCCCTTGGCACCGCTATCCTCCCGGCGCTGTCGCGCTTCATCGCCAAGGACGATCTCGGCGGCGCGCAGCGACTGCAAAGCAACGCCATCGAACTGGGCATGCTGCTCACCATTCCGGCCGCCATCGCCCTGTTTTTCGCCGCGGGACCGCTGGTCACCTCCTTTTATGTGGGTGGCAATTTCACCGCCGCCGATGGCCAGACCACCTCTGCTGTCGTCGCCGCACTTGTTGTCGGATTGCCTGCCTATGTGCTGGTAAAAGTACTGATCCCGGGGTTCTTCGCGCGCAAGGATACCAAGACACCGGTCTATACTGCCGCTATTTCCCTGCTCATCAACATCACGCTCAACCTGCTGCTGATCCCCGTCTATGGCATCAAGGGCCTTGCCTTTGCCGGTGCGGTAGCCGCCTGGTGCAATTGCGCGATGCTTTACACCATGCTCCACCGGCGCGGCCATTTTCATCTGGAATGGACATTGCTGCTGCGGATCGGGCGGATCACGCTGTCAGCCGCTGGCATGGCCGTGGTGCTGGTCTACGCCGCGCCGATTGGCGATGGTCTCTATGACGGGACGATCTGGCAGCGAGTCGGATCGATCACCGCTCTGGTCAGCGTCGGCGGACTGGTTTATGCCGCACTTGCATGGCTGACCGGCGCGATCGATCGCGACAAGATCACCATGCTGACGAAGAAGAAAGCGGCAGAGGAAGCCGCCAGCGAAGGAAGTTAAAACGATGCGGACGGTATCGGGCATACAGCCCACGGGTAATCTCCATCTCGGCAATTATCTGGGTGCGATCAAGAACTGGGTGAAGATGCAGGACGAAGGCGAATGCCTGTTTTTCCTCGCCGACTTGCACGCCATCACCGTCCACAACGACCCGGCGGAACTAGCGTCCAATTGCCGTGAAATGGTCGCGGCACTGGTCGCCGCCGGAGTCGATCCCGACAAATCGATCCTGTTTAATCAGGCGCGCGTACCCGCTCACGCAGAACTGGCCTGGATGCTGATCTGCAACACCCCGATGGGCTGGCTCGACCGGATGACCCAGTTCAAGGAAAAGTCCGGCAAGCACAAACAAAGAGCCTCGCTCGGTCTTTATGGCTATCCGGTGCTGCAGGCGGCAGACGTGCTGGTCTATCAGGCGACCCATGTTCCCGTCGGCGAGGATCAGAAACAGCATCTCGAGCTGGCCCGCGATATTGCCTCGAAGTTCAACAGCGATACGAGCACTGAAACCTTCACCCTGCCCGAACCCTTTATCGGCAAGACAGCAGCCCGGATCATGAGCCTGCGCGATGGCAATGCGAAAATGAGCAAGTCGGACCCGTCCGATCTCAGCCGCATCAACATGAGCGACGATGACGAGACGATCGCCCGCAAGATGAAGAAGGCAAAGACCGATCCCGAGCCATTGCCCGACAATATGGCCGATCTCGCCGAACGCCCGGAAGCGAGAAATCTGATCGGCATTTATGCCGCGCTCGCCGACCAATCGCAGGACGCGGTGATCGCCGAATATGCGGGCAAGGGCTTTGGCGATTTCAAACCGGCGCTGGCCGATCTGGCGGTAAGCAAATTGTCGCCGATCCGCGAGCGGTTCGAAGAATTGCGCAAGGATACGTCAGCGATCGACGCAATTTTACGCGACGGTTCGGAAAAAGCCTCGGCAATGGCACGGCCAACGGTGGAAGCCGCTTATGCCGCGCTCGGATTGCTGAGAAACTAGCCCGTCATGCCGCTGCGCCGGCTTTCAACCGGCGCAATAGACTTGCCTGCATCGCCATTTCCGGTAAATGCTAGACCATGGATATTATCTCGATACGCGGCGGCAATCGCCTGTCTGGCTCAATCCCCATTTCGGGAGCCAAAAATAGCGCACTGACCCTGCTGCCATGTGCGCTGCTGACCGATGAACCGGTCACCCTGCGCAACCTACCGCGACTCGCCGATGTCGACAGTTTCGGCCATCTGCTCAACCAGCTGGGCGTTTCGACCACGATTGAGGGCGCGAGACCGGAAGATTTCGGCCGGGTGATGACGCTGAAAGCAGGCCGGATCACCTCGACCGAAGCACCTTATGACATTGTTCGCAAGATGCGCGCCTCGATATTGGTATTGGGTCCGCTGCTGGCCCGCGCTGGCGAATGCCGCGTCTCGCTGCCCGGTGGCTGCGCGATCGGCAACCGGCCGATCGATCTGCATTTGAAAGCAATTGAAGCCCTCGGCGCCACCATTGAAACCACGAGCGGCTATGTGATTGCACGCGTACCCGATGGCGGCTTGCCCGGCGGCGATTTCACCTTCCCTGTGGTATCGGTCGGTGCAACGGAAAATGCGTTAATGGCAGCGGTGCTGGCCAATGGCACAAGCATCCTGAGAAACGCAGCGCGGGAACCGGAAATTGTCGACCTGTGCAACATGCTGGTTGCCATGGGTGCTGAAATCGAAGGCATTGGCTCTTCGACATTGACCATCACCGGTGTCGACCGGCTGCACGGCTGCACCTATCGGGTGATGTCGGACCGGATCGAAGCGGGCAGCTACGCCTGCGCGGTCGGCATCGCCGGCGGCGAAGTCGATCTGCTCGCCGCCAAGGCTGACGAAATGGAAGCCACCCTGGACGCGCTGCGGCTCGCTGGCCTGAATATCGACGTTCATGCCAAGGGGATAAGAGTCGCCTCTGACGGCAAGCTCAAACCACTCACCCTGTCCACTGCTCCCTATCCCGGTCTTGCCACGGACATGCAGGCGCAGCTGATGGCGATGCTCTGCCTCGCCGATGGTGCCAGCGTGCTGACCGAAACGATTTTCGAAAATCGCTATATGCACGTGCCCGAACTCAACCGGATGGGTGCCGATATCGAGACCAAGGGCCGCACCGCCGTGGTCCGGGGCGTCCAGAAACTGACCGGCGCGCCGGTGATGGCGACCGATCTGCGCGCCTCGATGAGTCTGGCGATTGCCGGACTGGCAGCGGAAGGCGAAACCCGCCTGCAACGCATCTACCATCTTGATCGCGGCTATGAACGGCTGGAAGAGAAACTGGCGGCGGTGGGCGCGGATATCGAACGGATCAGCGGCGATTGAGCCACTCTCGCTAGCACTTATGGCAGCTTGTTTTTCCGGCGCTTTTGCCGTGTAGTCTCTCCATAATCAGGAGAGGATGAGTCCATGTTTTCAGGACCAATAGAAGACCGGCTGGCCATCCGGGAATTGCACGACAGCTATTGCGACGCGGTGCTGCGCAAGGACCCGGATGACTGGGGCGCGCTGTGGACGGAAGATGCAGTCTGGTCGCTGATGGGCACCGAAGTGGTCGGCCGCGACAATATCGTCAATCTCTGGAACGGCGCGATGGCCCAGTTTGATGCCGTCAGCTTTCTCGGCATTCCGGGCAGCCTTGCCGTCACTGGCGACACTGCATCCGGCCGCTACCAGACCCACGAAATCCTGGTCGAAAAGGGCGTGCCGCGCGTTGCGGGCGGGCGCTATGACGATGAATTTGTCAAAGTCGATGGCCAGTGGCTTTACAGCAAACGCATATTTGTCATCGTCGCCCAATTGGGCGGAAACAAGCTTTAGGAGCATCTGGAACATGGCAAAAATATTGATCGCGGCGCATATCGACGTTGAACCGGCGACGCGCGAAGAATGTCTGAAAAAGGCGCAACCCTTTATCGATGGCGCGCTGAGCCAGGAAGGGTGCCTCTGCTATAGCTGGGCCGCCGACATGCATAACCCGTCGCGCATCGAAGTGTTCGAGGAATGGACCGACGAGGAAGCCCTCGCCCGGCATTTTCAGAATGTCCATTATGCCAATATGCTTGCCCATATCGGCAGCTTCGGCCTGATCAACGCCGTCAGCGCCAAATATCGGGTCGATGCCGAAGGACCGGTTTATAATGCTGAAGGCAAGCCCACACCTTCCTTCGACTGACCAGAACAGGAACTTGCCATGAACGAAGCAGTCTCCAAATCCCTTTTTCAACCGGACATATTGGTTGATCCATTTGATTTCTATGAAGAGAAGCGCGCCAAAAGCCCGGTTTTCTTCGATGAAGCCAGCGGCACCTATGTTGTGCTGGACTATGACCTGATCTCCGAAGCTGTCGGCCGGTTGGATGATTTTTCCAACAATTTCAACGCACTGCTCTCAGGCGGAAAATCCGAAGAAGAGCTTGAGAATGACGAGGAATTGCAGGCGATTCAGGCAAAGGGCTGGCCGCAAGTCAACACTCTGCTGACCGCCGACCAGCCAGTCCACACGCGGTTCCGGAAGCTGGTCAATCTCGCCTTTTCAATGCCGAAAGTGAACAAGCTGGAAGACAGTATGCGGGAAATGTCGAACGAGCTGATCGACAATTTTATCGACAAGGGCGAATGCGAATTTGTCGAGGAATATGCGATCCCGATGCCCGTCCGGACGATTGCCGTGCAACTGGGCCTCGACATCGCCGACGCCCACACGATCAAGCGCTGGACCAACGCCTTTGTTGACCGTCTGTCCGGCATGATGACACGCGAGCGGCAACTGGAAACCGAGCGCGAGGTGGTCGAATATCAGCACGCGCTGAAGGCCAATATGGACGAACGGCGCAAGGAGGCGAAGAACGACATCCTCTCCGACCTGGTCAACGCCCGGGTTGATGGCGAACGTCCGCTTGACGATGCAGAATCCCTGTCGATCGTGCAGCAGCTGATGGTCGCCGGCAATGAAACCACGACCGCGGCGCTGGCCGAAGGCATGCGGCTTTTCGCCACCAACCCGGATCAGTATAAGAAGATCCAGGATGATCCATCGCTGATCCCCAATGCGGTCGAGGAAGTGCTGCGCATGTCGAGCGGTTCCTCGGGTATCTGGCGGGTCATGCACCGCGATGCCGAACTGGGCGGCGTGATGCTGCCCAAGGGCGCGATGGTGATGATGCGCTATCACGCCGCCAACCGCGATCCCAAGCAGTTTGAAAATCCGAACCAATTCCGGGTCGACCGCAAGAATGCGCGCACCCATCTGGCATTCGGCAAGGGCATCCACATGTGCGTTGGCAATATGCTCTCGCGCAAGGAAATGACCGTATCGTTCCAGCAATTTGCCAAACGGATGGACAATATCCGCATCAGGGAAGGCGCGGAACTCAACTATCCGCCCAATATGATGCTGCGGGGACTGGCCAATCTGCCAATCCTGTTCGACAAGAAATAGACCAAAGACAGGCTAGGAACGGGAATCTAAAATGGGCATGATGGACGGAAAAGTCGCGCTGATATCGGGCGGCGCAGAAGGTATTGGCGGCACCGCCGGTCGGCGCGTCGTCGAGGAAGGCGGATCGGTGATGCTGGCCGATATCCAGATCGACAAGGCGAAAGAACTGGCGGAATCCCTGGGTGACCGCGCCGATGCGGTCGAGCTCGATGTCCGCAATCTCGACCAGTGGCAGGCCGCTGTCGATGCCACGAAGAAACGCTTTGGCAAGATGACGACCCTGTTCAATGTCGCAGGCATTTCGGAACCCGGCTCGGTTGACGAGGTCGATCTCGAAAGCTGGAACCGGACGATTGATATCAATCTCCAGGGCACATTTTACGGCTGCCGTGTCGGACTTCCCGCAATTATCGAAAGCGGCGAGGACGGTGCGATCGTGAATATCGGTTCGATGCTCGCGATGCGTCCCGGCGCCCAGTTCGCAGCCTATTGCGCCAGCAAGGCAGCGGTCACATCGCTGAGCAAATCGCTCGCGCTGCATTGTGCGGCCGAAAAATATCCGGTCCGGGTGAACACCGTGCATCCCGGCGCGATCGACACGCCAATGTACCAGCGCTATCTCGCCGCCTATCCCGGCCCGCATGACGAAGCGGTGGAACTGTTCAACCGCAACCATCCGATCAACCGGGTTGGGCAAGCGGTCGAAGTCGCCAATGCGATGCTATGGCTGGCCAGCGACCTGAGCAGCTTCACCACCGCCAATGACATTACCGTCGATGGCGGCGGCAGCTACCGCGAATAGAGCGGACAAAAAAAAGGTGGCCGGAGCGGGCCACCTCTGAAAGCCGAATAGCTACAACGAACCATCCGGTGCAGTCTCTTCCAAACTAGCCGCCGTTGCTGGCGACAATATCGACAACCGTGCCACCGCCCGAGCGTTTGTTCAGGGTGATCACATAGGCACTATTTTCATTCGGTTTTGAGCCGCCCAGAACATGCTCGCTGCCCCGCAACAGATATTCGGCGTCATATCCACCACGTTTTGCCTTGGTATAATAATAATCGACGATGCTCTTGATCGGCGTCGCGGTGATGAAGCTGACCACGCGAAGATCGCATTTGCCAGCCGCTTCCTGCACATTTGCGTGTGGGTAGACCGCAAATTCCGGAGGCATCTTGTTGGCCCAGCCCATGTCGTAGGTCAGCTTGTCCTTGCATACCGGCTTGTTCTGCCGCGTCTCCTGCAGTTCGGCTTTGTCACCCAGCGTCAGGCCTTCATCGTCCGATGTCATCTGCCGCGGCTTCGGCGCCGCAAGGATTTTGCCGCCTAGCGCTGCCTTGGCAGCGGCTCGCCCGTCTTTACCTGTTCCCGGCGGTACCGCGCCATCTGCTGCACCATTGGCCCCGCGAATTGCGTTGCGGTTCGCCTGATCCGTGAGTTCGGGATCGACCAGGATAGCATCTTCCAGCGCATCGTTCATCGCCGGATCGGAGGTCAGATTGTCGTCCAGCTTTGCCAGTTCTTCATCACTCGCTTCATTGCTGCCACAGGCGGCAAGTGTCAGGGGCAGCGCGAAAGCCGCAGCGGACAGCCAAAGGGAACGGGAAAGATTGGACATGCAATTTGCTCCTGAATTTGGGGAAACACATGCAATAAAAAGAGTTAATATTCCGTTAGGGAAACTGGTTAATCCGGTGACTATTCGTTAACTCTTTGTCCCGAATCGGGACTTCATCCGAACGTATTCGGCCCGTCCATTTCACCGAAACGGATCAGACGGGACGTCAGAACGGCGGCCTGACGGTTGACCACGGCCTTTTGATATTCCGGATCGGTGACCATTTCCATGAATGCACCGCTGTTCGGATAGCGGGCGATGAAGGAAGAATCCCACTGCTTGTCATCGGGCCCGATGACCATGCATTCCATCCGACCCCGCCAGAGTATCGTTCCGCCAACCCGTTCGAATATCGGTCCGCTGGTCTTGCCATATTCTTCGTAGGCGCGCGCACCGCTCCATCCCTTGCCCGCATTGGGATGATCCGCAAGATATTGTGCCGTCTCGTGAAAGCGCAGCAGATTCAGCATATTGATCGGCACATCGCGCGGCAACGCCTTGAAGGCGTCAAAACTTTCGCGTGTGGGATCGAGATAGCGATCTTCGGCCATGGCTGTTCTCCTACTGGAAATCTTTTCTATTCTCTTGCCATTGTTCGCGCGATTGCCCCCAGTCGTCAACCCGCGCATCCTGATAAGGGTCTGGCAATCTTGTCGGTCCGCGATTGGTCGAACCCAGCCGCTGCGCCAATCTGATCGACGCCAGATTGGCGGGATCTATCGTATGACAGATATCGCTCCAGCCCAGCGTATCGACCGCATAGTTCATGCTGGCTACCGCTGCTTCCAGCGCATAGCCCTTGCCGGCATAGTCCGGTGCCACGCCCCAGCCCACTTCCGTGCCCGGCCAGCCGTCGGGGTACCAGGGTCCGATGCGGCCAATCCACTTGCCGCTGTCTTTGAGTATCAGCGAGAACATCGCATAGCCGCGAACGTGCCAGGCCCCAACCATGGCGCATAAGTCCCGCCAGCTTTCGGCACGGCTTTTGACGCCGCCGATAAAGGTCATCGTGGATTCATCCGCCTGAAACGCGGCCCATTGCTCGAAATCATCGCTATTGGGCGGACGCAGGATCAACCGCTCCGTTTCTATCCTGATCTCGTCAATGGCCATGTTCATTCTCCCCCGAACAGCCAGACTAGTATGAGCATGTTGATTTGCAAATGCTTGAAATGCTGGTGCACTATGGCTATAATACAGTAATGTTCAATCTTATCTCCATTTTCATCGGCGTTATCGCCCTCATTCTCTCCTTCATCGGCCTGGTCCCCCTGCTCGGATGGACCAACTGGCTGATCCTGCCGATCGCCGGCATCGGCGCTCTGTTCGGCCTGATCTCTTCCCGCACCAGCGGCATGTATTTCTGCATGATCGTCATGGGTATCTGCGCCTTGCGGCTGTGGATTGGCGGCGGCATTATCTGATCCTGTTTTCCGGACAATAGGATTTCTTGATTGCCCGGCGGCAGCGCGAAGCCTAAGCGCTGCACCATGTCCAGAGCACTATCCTCCAGCCGAATCGGTCTCTTCCAGGCGCTGACGGCCTGCGTCTTCTGGGGCCTGATGCCGGTCTATTTCAAGCTGCTGCAAAGCGTCGACGCGCTCGAGATCGTCGCCCATCGCATCATCTGGTCGGTGCCGCTGCTGCTTGTCATTCTCTATTTCCGCAAAAATATCGCCAGTCTGGGCCCTGCATTCACCGACAGAAAACTGCGCTGGGCAATGCTGGCCAGCGCCTCGCTGATTGCCGCCAACTGGCTGATCTATGTCTGGGCCGTGCACGAGGATCATATTCTTGCGGCAAGTCTCGGCTATTTTATCAGCCCTCTGCTCAGCGTCTTGTGGGGCAGGATATTTCTCGGTGAAAAACTCTCCCGCAACAAATGGATTGCCATCGCGATTGCCACGGCCGGCGTTTCGGTACTGGCCGTGCAGGCACTGGACACGCTGTGGATCAGTCTCGCACTGGCGGTGTCCTGGAGCAGCTACGGGCTGGTTCGCAAGATCGCGGACATCGGGCCGATCGTCGGCCTGACGGCAGAGACCAGCATCCTGTTCCTTCCCTTCACCCTGTTTTTGATCTGGCTGACTTTCGGCCTTCCCCCATCAACGGCGAGCCAGCATCTCGGCGACGACCGGATGATTGACCTGCTGCTGATCGGCGGCGCCCTGGTCACCGCAATTCCGCTGGTGCTGTTCGCGTCAGCGGTCAAGAAAATGACGCTCAGCGCCATCGGCCTGCTGAATTATCTGGCACCGACGATCCAGTTTCTGGTCGGCGTATTGATCTACAAGGAAGCGCTGACGCCATCCCACATCATTTGCTTTGCACTGATCTGGATCAGTCTGGCGATCTACTCGACCGATTCCTTTCTGTCGGGCAAGGCTGCGCGGAAACCGCAGTCCGTCTGAGCTTGCTGGCGGTTCAGGATTACAGAATTCGCCAATGCAAATCAGAGCCCGCATGGAACGGAACCAGCCTGGAGCCGGCCGATTCCATATCGTCCGGCACATGGATATTGCTCCGCTCCAGACTGACCATCGCTTCATTCAGCGGCAAGCCGTAAAAATTGGGTCCATGTTCCGAAGCAAAAGCTTCCAGCCGGTCGAGCGCGCCCTCTTCCTCGAACACCGCCGCATAGCTTTCCAATGCATAAGGCGCATTAAAAATCCCGGCGCAACCACAGGCCGATAGTTTGGCGTGAATCTCGTGCGGCGCGCTGTCGGTGCCGAGGAAATATTTCGGCGAGCCGGACGTGGCCGCCTTGCGCAGCGCCAGCCGGTGCTGTTCCCGCTTCGCCACGGGCAGACAATAGGCATGCGGGCGGATCCCGCCAGCGAACATCGCGTTGCGATTGATATGCAGATGGTGCGGCGTGATGGTTGCCGCGATATTCGGGCCGCAGCTGTCGACAAACTGGACCGCCTGCTCGGTCGTGATATGCTCGAACACGATTTTCAGATCCGGCAATGCCGCGATCAATTGCTTCAACACCCGTTCGATGAACACCGCTTCGCGATCAAAAATATCGATGTCACCGTCGGTCACTTCGCCATGGACCAGCAGCGGCATGCCGATATCCTGCATCCGCTCGAGCACCGGCATGATATGCGCCACATCGGTCACACCATGAGCGCTGTTGGTCGTGGCATTGGCAGGATAGAGTTTCGCAGCGGTGAAAATACCGGCGGCGTGACCCGCAGCAATATCGTCCGCATCGGCATCATCGGTGAGATAACAGGTCATCAGGGGTGTGAAATCCGTACCCTCCGGCAGCGCTGCCATGATCCGGTCCCGATAGGCCGCTGCACTTGCGGCGGTGGTAACGGGCGGCGACAGATTGGGCATGATGATCGCCCGGGCAAATTGCCGCGCGGTGAACGGCGCCACCGCTTCCAGCATAGCGCCATCGCGGAGGTGCACGTGCCAGTCGTCCGGACGGCGTATGGTAATAGTATCGGTCATATAGCTCCGCGTAAGGCTTGGTTTTTCGCTCCGCGCACCCTACCTAAATGCCATGACCGAAACCAGACTTAATGACCGCGCCCTGATCCGCCTTTCACCAACGGACGGATCGGAAGACATCCGGGCGTTTCTGCAGGGACTGGTAACGCAGGATATGACCGCCGTGGCAGAGGGTGCGCCGCAATGGTCGGCGCTGCTCACCGCGCAGGGGAAGGTCCTGTTCGATTTCTTTCTGTGGGCCGATGGCAATGATATTCTGATCGACTGCGAACAGGATCAGGCCGAAGCATTGGCCAAGCGCCTGAAACTCTATCGATTGCGTCGCAAGATCGATATTGCCCCGGATGATTCACGCAATGTGCATTGGGCCCTGGCGGCGGAAGGCCGGCCAGTCGATCCGCGTTTGCCTGCATTGGGCCACCGTTGGCTTGACGCTGCAGAGACCGATGCATGCGTCGACGAAGCCTATAGGAAACACCGCCTGTCACTCGGCGTGACCGAGGGCGCGGCAGAACTTGGCAGCGACAAGACATTGTGGCTCGAATGCAATGCAGCAGAGCTGAATGGCGTGAGCTTCACCAAAGGTTGTTATGTCGGACAGGAAAATACGGCGCGGATGAATTACCGGCAAAAGGTCAACCGGCGGCTGGTCGTCGTGCCGGTCGCGCAGGCCGACGAAAAGCGCCAGCGCATCGCCTATCCGGATTACGGTCTGTCGGTTGAACATCGTCGCGTCGATGATCTGAAAGCGCTCGACCTGCCCGACTGGCTGGCACAGGCACTTTAGCTAGAAATTGGCGGGCAACAGCCTGGCTGCTATGCCCGCCCCTGTTTCCATCAGGCGAAGCCTTGCTTAAAGAGCGTCGCTTTCTTCGGTTGCCTTGGGCTTGACCACCCGCTTTTTGCGCGGGGGTTTCTTTTCCACTTCCACGCCGACCGATTGCGAAATCGCAGGCGGCAGAGCGCTGGCATCCAGTCCGTTGGACTCGCCATTTTTTTCCGTATTTTCGGAGCGGGTCGCTACATTTTCGACCTTGCGGGGACGCCGACTGCGAACCGGCTTCTTTTCTTCCGGAGCAGCTTCTTTCGCGGTCACATCGTCGCGATCATTCCGATCTTCACGCTGTGGGCGATTCTTCTGCGCTTGCTGCGGACGGCTGCGCTGGTTGTCACCATCTCCGCTATCGCTGGAATCATCCTGGCTGGAGCCATTGCCGCGATTGTCATTACGGTTGTCCGAACGATTGTCATTGCGGTTATCGGACCGATTGTCTCCGCGCGGTTCTTCGCGAGCGATCCGCTGCTCTTCGCGGCGGGCAATGGTATCGGCATTTACACGGAAATAATGATCGGCAAATTGATGATAATATTCGGCCTGGACGCGGTCGCCATTGACCTGCGCATCCTGCGCCATTTTCTTGAATTTCTCGAGCATCTGCGCAGCGTTGCCACGCGCGCGGTTGTCGATCCGGTTATCACGGTCCGATCCGCCACCGCGGTTGCCCTGGGGGCGGTTATTGGTGTTCCGGCTGCGCCCACGGCGGCCAGGCTGACGATTGTTCATCAAATTTTAGGTATCCTTATACCGATAATAAACTTGGTCTTTCTCAAGTCATAGCCACACACTGGTGGCGATTGCGCTGAAGACAACCCGTCGACAGCGGCCCATACAAGACAAATGTACGCCGAAAACCAGCAACATTATCGAGTTGGGGGCAGGCCAGAGATTTAGGGAAAAAGCCAGAAATCCTCTGGGCCTGAGCAAGTCTTAGCGACTCGCTTCGGCAAAACCAAGCCCTTTTTACCGGCGAAGCGTCAACAAACGGTCATTGCCGCCTAAATCTTGTTTTAACTCAACAAGATAACCGTTATTTGCGGCGATTTTGGAAACTGGTTCTGCCTGATCAAAGCCGATTTCAAGCAGGGCGATTCCGGTCGGCGAGAGCAGCTTTTCCAGCGCCGGGATGATGATCTTATAGTCGTCCAGCCCGTCTTCGCCGGCGAACAGCGCCTTGTGCGGTTCAAAACCAGCAACATCCGCAGACAATCGGGCGCTGGTCGAAACATAGGGCGGATTGGCGAGGATCAGATCGAAACCGGATCCGAGCGAATTTGTCCAATCTGCCTCTGTCCAGTCCAGCAGCACAAAGCTGGCACGATCCGACAATCCAAGCGCATCGGCATTATTGTGCGCAATCTGCAAGGCGGCAGCGCTGGCATCCATACCCAGACCCCGGGCTTGCGGAAACTCGTGCAAGGCTGCGAGCAAAAGCGCGCCGCTGCCCGTGCCCAGATCGACTATCCGTTGCGGAGGCGCGGATGCGCATATGCGAACCGCCTCCTCGATCAGCACTTCGCTGTCGGGCCGGGGGATCAGGACATCCGGTGTCACCTGAAAATCCAGACCCCAGAATTCCTTTTGGCCGATGATATGGGCAATCGGTTCCGACTTCTGCCGTCGTTCGACCAGAGCGGAAAATTCAGCCGGTGCTTCCAGTTCAGGCAGCTTCAGCAGCAGTTCGGACCGCTCGATCTGCAAGCCATGGGCCATCAGCAATTCCGCATCAAGGCGCGGGCTTTCGGAAATATCGGACAGTCTCTGCGCCGCTTCGCGCAGGGCAACGGCGGCATCACCCATCCAGATTGGCGAGCCGGCTGGCCTCATCCTCGGCGATCAGCGCATCGATCATCTCGCCCAGCGCCGTGCCCTCGATGATTTCGGGCAGCTTGTGCAGAGTCAGGTTGATTCGGTGATCGGTGACCCGGCCCTGCGGATAATTATAGGTGCGGATGCGCTCGCTTCGATCGCCACTGCCAACCATCGACTTGCGCGCTTCGGCTTCCTCGCTCTGCACCGCATCGCGCTCCTGCTCGTACAGCCGCGCCGCCAATACCTTTAGCGCCTGCGCCTTGTTCTTGTGCTGCGACTTGCCGTCCTGGCACTGCACGACGAGCCCTGTCGGCAAGTGGGTGATGCGGATCGCGCTGTCGGTCTTGTTGACATGCTGGCCACCGGCGCCGCTCGCCCGATAGGTATCGATGCGCAAATCCTCGGTGCGGATCTTGATGTCGACTTCTTCCGGCTCCGGCAGGATCGCGACTGTCGCGGCGGAGGTATGGATACGCCCGCCGCTCTCCGTTTCCGGCACGCGCTGCACCCGGTGGACACCGGATTCAAACTTGAGCTTGGCAAACACGCCCTTGCCCTGAATATTGGCGACGACTTCCTTGAATCCGCCGACTTCCGAGGCATTGGCCGAGATCATCTCGACCTTCCAGCCCTGATCCTCGGCATAGCGGGTATACATGCGGAAAAGATCACCGGCGAAAAGCGCGGCCTCGTCGCCACCGGTACCAGCACGAATTTCGAGCATTGCGGGGCGATCATCGGCGCTGTCCTTCGGTAGCAATTGCAGCGCGAGGGCATGTTCGGCCTTTTCGAGCGCCTTTTTCACACCATCCACTTCGTCTGCCGCCATCGCCTTCATCTCGGCGTCGTCCCCGGCGAGCATCTCGGCCAAGCCATCTTGCTCATCGCGTAGGTTTTTGACCTGCGCTGCCGCCTCGGCGACCGGCTCGATCTCGGCATATTCCTTGGAGACGGCGACAAATTTGTCGCTGTCGAGATCGCCGGACGCCATCATCGCCTGCAACTCGGCAAAACGCGCCTCGATCTGCGCCAGTCTTTGCGGGGTAATGCTGGTCATGCAGTCAACGCCTCGACCAGGCCGCTCAAGACAATTTCCCGCTGATCACCGGTAGCCAGATTCTTGACCGCAGCCACACCATTGGCCAGTTCATTCTCGCCGATGATGATCACATGCGCCGCTCCAGCCGCATTGGCCTTTTGCATCCGCTTTTTCATATTGCCCTTATAGGCCATGTCGCAGCTGACGCCCGCTCGGCGCAACTCGCCTATGAGTTTCATCGCCGACGCTTCGCAGCCATCGCCCAGCGGAATGAAAATGGCATCGGGTCCAGCAGCTTTCGGCTCTTCCAGCAACATTCCCAGCCGCTCGATCCCGGCAGCCCAGCCGACCGCAGGCGTGGCAGGTCCACCAAGAGATTCCATCAGGCCGTCATAACGGCCACCAGCCAGGACGGTTCCCTGCGCGCCGAGCCGGTCGGTGACAAATTCAAAGGCCGTATGGCGATAATAATCCAGACCGCGCACCAACCGGCTGTTGCGGGTCCATGCGACACCGCAAGCATCGAGCCCTTCAGTGACCTGGGCGAAAAATTCCTTCGCTTCGTTCGACAGATAGGCATCAATATCCGGTGCAGCATCGGCAATCGGGCGGTCCTGCCGTTCCTTGCTGTCAAGAATCCTCAGCGGATTGCGCTCCAGCCGGTCCTGACTGTCCTGCGACAGCTCCGCTTTATGCGCCTGGAAATGCTCGACCAGAGCATCGCGCCACGCGTCGCGGCTTTCGGCATCGCCCAGAGTATTGAGCTGCAAGGTCACACCATCAGCAATGCCCAGCTCGTTCAGAAGCTGATCGGCAAAGCACAATAGTTCGACATCCGCAGCGGCTTCGCCCGCGCCGATAATCTCTGCATCGAGCTGGTGAAATTGCCGGTAGCGCCCCTTTTGCGGCCGTTCATAACGGAACAAAGGCCCGTGCGCCGACAGTTTCAGCGGCACATGCTGCTGCCAGCCGTTGCTCAGAAACGCCCGGCAAATGCCCGCGGTAAATTCGGGGCGCAGGGTCAGGCTGTCGCCACCGCGATCCTCGAAACTGTACATTTCCTTGGACACGACATCGGTGGTCTCTCCGAGCGAACGGGCGAATACCGCAGTCGGTTCAAACACCGGCATTTCGACGCCCTTGAACCCGTATAACCGCCGCACGCGTTCGAATGTCTCGACGACATGATGAAAGCGTTCCTGCTCTTCGCCGAAAATATCCTGCGTGCCGCGCACCGGCTGGGGTGTCTGTATCTTTGCCATGCGCAGCCTTTAGACGGTGATCGGGAAAAGCGGAATATGTTTTTCAATCGTCTTGCATGGCCCCGTCGAAGGGGAGGTTCGCAACCACTAGACGGCGCAGTCAAAAAGCTTCATTTGCGAAAGGAACATATTCAGAGGATTTTCTTCACATGCGTGTCGTTGCTGTACTGGGCGTTATCTTGAGCCTGACAATTTTTGCACCCGCTTCGGCGATGCCCAAGAATCTCAGCAAACCGAACTATGTCGCACCGCAAGAAACGATCCCGGCGCCGCAGGACGTGGCCTATCCCGGTATCATAAAATTGAAAGTCGATGCCCGCGATCATGACCAGGGCATATTCCGCGTCATCCAGACGATTCCGGTGGCCCAAGCGGGTCGCCTGACCCTGCTTTACCCTGAATGGCTGCCCGGCAATCATGCTCCGCGCGGCGAGATCGAGAAAATCACCGGGCTGGAATTCACTGCCAATGGCGATAAACTGGCGTGGGTCCGCGACGATGTCGATGTTTTCGCCTTTCACCTGACCATTCCCGAAAATATCCGCACGATTACTGCAAAATTCGAATTTGTCTCGGCCACCACCAGCAGCCATGGCCGCATCGTCATGGCGCCATCGATGCTCAACCTGCGCTGGCATCAGGTGTCGCTCTATCCGGCCGGCTATTATGTCCGCCAGATTCCAGTCGAGGCAACCGCCATCTATCCCGATGGCTGGCAGGCAGCGAGCGCCCTGCGTCCGAAATCAACCAGCGGCAATATGGTCGTCTATCAGAAGACCGATTATGACACTCTGGTCGATAGCCCGGTCTTTGCCGGACAGAATTTTCGGTCCTACCCGCTGACCAGCCGGGCCCATCTCAATATTGTGGCCGATGACGCAAAATATTTGCAGCCTTCGAAAGCGCAGATTGCTCCGCATATCGCACTGGTCAAGGAGGCCGAGGCCCTGTTCGGCAGCCATCCCTATGACCGTTATGATTTTCTGCTCGCGATGACCGACGAAATGGGCGGCATCGGCCTGGAGCATCACCGCTCATCTGAAAATGGCGTGAACCGTGAATATTTCACCGACTGGGATAGCGGGCCGGGTCGCCGCAACCTGCTGCCGCACGAGATCACCCATGCATGGAATGGCAAATATCGTCGCCCGCAAGGCATGTGGACGCCCGATTTTCGGCAACCGATGCGCAACAATCTGCTATGGGTCTATGAAGGACAAACGCAATTTTGGGGCTATGTGCTGGGCGCGCGATCCGGACTCTATTCCAAACAGGATACGCTCGATGCCCTGGCAGCCATCGCAGCGGGCATGGGTCAGCAAGTCGGACGGAGCTGGCGCCCTCTGATCGACACCACGCATGATCCGATCATCGCCGCGCGACGACCAAAACCCTGGGCCAGCTGGCAGCGGTCCGAGGATTATTATAATGAAGGCCTGCTGATCTGGCTCGAAGCCGACCAGATCATCCGCCGCGAATCGGGTGGCAAGAAGTCGCTGGAGGATTTTGCTCAGAGCTTTTTTGGCGGCGAGGATGGCGACTGGGGCGTCGTTACCTACGGGCGGCAGGATGTTGTGGCTGCGCTCACCAAGGTCCAGCCCTATGACTGGGACGGGTTCATCGAGGAGCGGGTTTACCAGTCCGGCATCGAAGTCCCCCACAATGGCCTCAAGCTCGGCGGCTACCGGCTTGTCTTTGTCGACACGCCAAGCGCCTATATACTCGCCAATGACAAGCGCCGCAAACAGGTCGACCTCAGCCACAGCATTGGACTGATCATGGGTGGCAAGGGAACCATAAAGTCTGTGGTCTGGGACAGCCCGGCGTTCGCCGCCGGTCTGAAATCCGGCCTGACTATCTCCGCAGTCAATGGCAAGGCCTATAGCGAAGAAGCACTCAAGCAGGCGATCGAGGAAAATCGCGGCAGTGACGGCAAGATCGAAATCTTTGCAAAAAATGGCGAAGCCTATCACAATTTTATGGTCGACCATTCCGGTGGCCTGCGCTATCCGGCGCTCGAGAAAATCACCGGAGAGGGTGTTGATCAAGAAGGCGGCATAGACCGGCTGTTGCAACCGAAAACCAGATAAGGACCCCCTTTTCAATGGACATTAACAAAATCCCGATCGGCGATAACCCGCCGGAAAGCCTGAACGTCGTAATAGAAGTTCCGGTTGGTGGCGAACCCGTCAAATATGAATTCGACAAGGAATCCGGCGCACTGTTCGTCGACCGCATCCTTCACACGCCGATGCGTTATCCTGCCAATTACGGCTTCGTCCCGCACACTTTGTCGCCCGATGGTGACCCGCTCGACGCACTGGTCGTCGCCCGCTCGCCTTTCATGCCCGGCTGCGTCGTACGCTGCCGTCCGATTGCCGTGCTCAACCTCGAAGACGAACATGGCGGCGATGAAAAGCTGCTCTGCGTGCCGATTGACGCGACCTTCCCATATTATCGCAAGATCGACGAGGGCAGCCATCTGCCGGAAATCGTGATGCAGCAGATTGAGCATTTCTTCACCCATTATAAAGACCTAGAACCCGAAAAATGGGTCCGGGTTGGCAAATGGGGCGACGCCGACGAAGCACGGCGAGTCGTGCTTGAAGCGATCGAACTGGCGAAGAGCAAGAAATGAACGCACCCCGCATCATTGTGATGATGACGGCACTATTGGCCCTGGCGGCTTGCGCCACCCCCGAAACCCGGGTCCGCAACGGTTTGATAAGTGCGGGATTATCCGCACCTATATCAGCCTGCATGGCGGACCGGATGGTGGATCGCCTGTCGCTGGGGCAATTGAGCAAGCTCAATGGTCTGGGAAAGCTCAGAAAACACAAAGCCGGTGATGTGACGATCAACGAATTTGTCAAACAGACCCGGGCCCTCCAGGATCCGGAGATCGTCGGCGTTGTCACGTCGTCCGGTGTTGTCTGCGCAGTGAAATAGCGTTTCGATCTGACGCGCAAATGGCGCCGAAAATTTCGCAACCTGCGGCTTTTGTCAATTTCGGCCCGGATCAGATGATAGTCCCGCCAGAGCCGTCATTCTTCGCCAGCACGACGGGAGTCGGTTTCCACTCGGGAACCGACGGCGCAAAAAGCCAAATGTCGCCGCGATAGCGACCGTTTTGCCCATGCTCATGGTGAAATTTGTCACCAGTTGCATATGCGTCAAGCGCCATTGGTTTCACGCGTAACCTATATTCGCACATCAGCAGAGCCAACCGACAATTATCATGAATCAGGGTGGAAATGCGCCACCATCTGTGCTTAAGCCTCACGCAAGACTCGTACCTTTGACAAGATCATTTTCAAGCTCGATGAAAGGCTTAACATCTTTCCATGAACATTCACGAATATCAGGGCAAGGAACTGCTTGCCAAACACGGCATCGCCGTACCCGCCGGCTATGCTGCGCTCACCGTTGAAGATGCGGTCGCCGCAGCCGAAAAGCTCCCCGGACCGCTCTATGTGGTCAAGGCGCAGATTCATGCGGGCGGACGCGGCAAGGGCAAATATAAGGAACTGGGACCCGACGCCAAAGGCGGCGTTCGGCTGTCCAAGTCGATCGACGACGTGCGCACCAATGCCGAGGAAATGCTCGGCAATACTCTGGTGACCATCCAGACCGGTGACGAAGGCAAGCAGGTCAACCGTCTCTATGTCACCGACGGCGTCGATATCGAGAAAGAATTCTACCTCTCCATGCTGGTCGACCGGGCCAGTGGCCGCGTCGCCATAGTCGTCTCGACCGAAGGCGGAATGGACATCGAAGACGTTGCCCATAATACACCGGAAAAAATCAAGACGATCACCATTGATCCGGCCCAGGGTTTCATGCCGCATCATGGCCGGACCATTGCCTTCGCGCTCGGACTCGACGGCGACCTCAACAAGCAGGCACAGAAGCTCGGCAAGAAACTCTACGACGCGTTCATGGCGATGGATTGCGAAATGGTCGAGATCAACCCGCTGGTGGTGACCGAAGATCAGCAACTGATCGTGCTCGACACCAAGATGAGCTTTGACGGCAACGCGCTGATGCGCCATCCCGATATCGCAGCGCTGCGCGACGAAACCGAGGAAGACCCGGCGGAAGTCGAGGCCAGCAAGTCCGACCTCGCCTATATCAAGCTCGACGGCAATATCGGCTGCATGGTCAATGGTGCCGGCCTGGCGATGGCGACGATGGATATCATCAAGCTCAATGGCGCATTTCCTGCCAACTTCCTCGACGTGGGCGGCGGCGCGACCAAGGAAAAGGTTACCGCAGCGTTCAAGATCATCCTCGCCGATCCTGCGGTCGAAGGCATTCTCGTCAACATTTTTGGCGGCATCATGAAATGCGACATCATCGCCGAGGGCATCGTTGCCGCGGCCAAGGAAGTCGATCTTTCGGTGCCACTGGTGGTTCGTCTTGAAGGAACCAATGTCGAAAAGGGCAAGGAAATCCTCGCCAACAGCGGTCTGCCGATCGTGTCGGCCGATGATCTCGGCGATGCTGCTAAAAAGATTGTCGCGCAGGTCAAAGAAGCGGCCTGAGGCAAAGAGGAGCGGGTCCCGTTCGTGCTGAGCTTGTCGAAGTACGAACCTGCGCGCTCCCTCGTCCTTCGACAGGCTCAGGACGAACGGAGAGTTGGACAGGAATCGCAAATGCTGCATCGCAGCGTAAAACTTGACGTTTACGTGAACGTAAGCTAATCGGTTAGTGAAATTTGAAAAAGGAAACAGCAATGAAAATCCTGGTGCCCGTAAAACGGGTCATAGATTATAACGTAAAACCCCGGGTCAAGTCCGACGGCAGCGGCGTCGATCTCGCCAATGTCAAAATGTCGATGAACCCGTTTGACGAAATCTCGGTTGAAGAAGCCATCCGCCTGAAAGAGGCCGGCAAGGCAGAAGAAATCATCGCTGTATCGGTTGGCCCGCAGAAAGCGCAGGAAACTCTCCGTACCGCTCTCGCCATGGGTGCAGACCGCGCGATCCTGGTTGTGACCGACGAAGAAGTCGAACCATTGGCCGTCGCCAAGATCCTTGCGAAGATCGTTGCAGAAGAAGCACCGCAGCTGGTCATCACCGGCAAGCAGGCAATCGATGACGATTCGAACCAAACCGGCCAGATGCTCGCAGCTCTGCTCGGCTGGGGTCAGGGTACCTTTGCCAACACCGTCGAACTCGACAGCGACAGCATCACCGTCAAACGCGAAATCGACGGTGGCCTGCAGACGGTCAAGCTGAACCTGCCCGCCGTGGTCACCACCGACCTGCGCCTCAACGAACCGCGCTATGCATCGCTGCCGAACATCATGAAGGCAAAGAAAAAACCGATGGATGAGAAAACGCCAGCCGATTACGGCGTCGACATCAGCCCGCGTCTCACCACCATCACCGTCACCGAGCCCCCGGTTCGCCAGGCCGGTGAAAAGGTCGAAGACGTCGATGCGCTGGTCGCGAAACTCAAAGCTGTGGGAGCCATTTAACCGTTTGAGCCCAATCACCCCCGTTCATCCTGAGCTTGTCGAAGGATGGTGGGACAAGGTGCTTCGACAGGCTCAGCACGAACGGTTTTTGAAAGAATTTGAAGGAGTTACAAAATGAAAACTCTCGTACTCGTAGAACATGACAACACGAACATGAAAGACGCGACGCTGGCCGTTGTCACCGCCGCGTCGCAACTGGGCGAAGTCCACGCTCTCGTCATCGGTTCCGGCTGCGCCAGCGTTGCCGAACAGGTTGCCAAGGTCGCCGGCGTCGCCACCGTCCACGTCGCCGACGATGCCGCGCTCGCCAACCAGCTCGCGGAAAATGCCGCGCCGCTGATCGCCAGCCTGATGGACACGCACGATGCGTTCCTCGCGCCAGCCACCACCACCGGCAAGAATATCGCCCCGCGCGTCGCAGCCCTGCTCGACGTCATGCAGATCAGCGATATTCTCTCGGTCGAAAGCGAAGACACGTTCACCCGGCCAATCTACGCCGGCAACGCGATTGCCACGGTCAAATCGTCGGATGCCAAGAAGATCATCACCGTGCGCGGCACGGCTTTTGACAAGGCAGCCACCGAAGGCGGCTCCGGCACGATCGAAGCCGTTGGCGGCGCCAGCGACGCTGGCCTGTCCAGCTTCGTCAGCGAGGAAATCGCCAAGTCCGAACGCCCCGAACTGACCAGCGCCAAGATCATCGTCTCCGGTGGTCGTGCTCTCGGATCGGGCGAGAAGTTCGAGGAAGTGATCACGCCACTGGCAGACAAGCTCGGTGCCGGCATCGGTGCCTCGCGCGCTGCGGTCGATGCGGGCTATGTCCCGAACGACTATCAGGTCGGCCAGACCGGCAAGATCGTCGCTCCGGAAGTCTATATCGCCATCGGCATCTCCGGCGCGATCCAGCATCTCGCCGGCATGAAGGACAGCAAGATCATCGTCGCCATCAACAAGGACGAAGACGCCCCGATTTTCCAGGTTGCGGATATCGGGCTGGTTGCGGATCTGTTTGATGCGGTTCCGGAACTGACAAGCAAGGTTTAAGCACACTTAGCCCCTCCTCTTCAGAGGAGGGGTTGGGGTGGTGTCTATCCTCACCCACAAATTCGGAGACTGGCATCGAGCCAGCCTCCTCATAAACCACCCCTACCCCTCCTTTGAAAAGGAGGGGTTTGTTTTTGGCAATCGTTGCTCACAGCCTTCTCTCTTAAAAAAAGAGAAGGAAATTCGCCCCTCACGTCATGCTGAACTTGTTTCAGCACCTCGTTAGGCAAGCGCGATCAGCATGAGATCCTGAGCCGAAGGCCACCCAAGGTAAACAAGTTCAGGATGACGAAATAAAAAGACCCCGGCGTTTTCACGTCGGGGTCTTTTTATTTGCTACCGTGGCTAGAAAAACTTCTAAACCGTAAAACTCTCCCCACAACCGCAAGCACCCTTGGCGTTCGGATTCTCAAACACAAAACCAGCGGTGAAATCATCCTCCACCCAGTCCATCGTGCTGCCGATCAGGTAGAGCACCGATCCACCATCAACATAGAATATCCCGCCGGGGGTGATGATCTTCTCGTCGAACGGGACTTCCTCAGTGATATAATCGACCGAATAGGCAAGGCCCGAGCAGCCGCGGCGCGGGGTGGATAGTTTCACGCCGATCGCGTCGTCGGGTGCCTTGGCCATCAGGTCGGCAATGCGCTGCTCCGCCGCCGGCGTCAGATTGATCGCGGCGGGTATTTCGCGGGTTTTGGTTTTCGTGTCGGTCATTTCATTCTCCTTCTCCCCTCCCGTTTACGGGAGGGGTCGGGGGTGGGATTGTGGATGGCCCGAAAGCTCACTGTAGCCCCACCCAGTTTGGCAGCAGCCTCGTCCCCCGGACGAGGCCAAGAGCCGCCGAACTCCCCTCCCGCAAGCGGGAGGGGAATTGATCACAACATCCCCAGTTCAAGCTTCGCTTCGTCGCTCATCTTCTGCGGGTCCCATGGCGGGTCCCAGACGAGATTGACTTCGGCGTGGCCGACGCCGGGCACGCTGCCGACTTGCAGCTCTATCTCGCCGGGCATCGATTCGGCGACCGGGCAATGCGGCGTGGTCAGGGTCATGGTCACGATCGCGTGATTATCCGCCGTAATCTCGACGCCGTAGATCAGGCCGAGATCATAGATATTCACCGGAATTTCCGGATCGAAGATGGATTTCAGCGTATCGATCACCGCTTCGTAGAGATCGCCACCGGCTTCACCGGCCGGTGCCTCGGTCGGTTTCTGCGCCAGAAAGCCTTCGAGATAATCCTTCTTGCGATTGAGCTTCGCCGCATCGCTTTCCGCTTCGAAAGGCGATGGCGCCATGACGGGTGTCGCTTTGCTGTTCGTGTCGAGCGTAGTCGAGACACTTTGCTCGCCATCATCCGGTCTCTCGACTTCGCTCGAGACGAACGGAGTGTCCTCGACAGCATCCTCGACTTTCGCCAGTTTCGGCTTTTCGACCGAATCGACTTCTTCGACCAATATCTTGCGTTCTTCGTTCATATCGTCACCTTACCCGAAAATCTTTCTGACCCGATTGATGCCGTCCACCAGAGCGGCGACATCCCTGTCATCACTGTAAATCCCGAAACTCGCCCGCGCCGTTGCTGCTACACCGAGATAGTCCATCAGCGGCTGCGCGCAATGATGGCCGGCGCGGATCGCAACCCCGCCTTCATCCAATATAGTGGCGACATCATGCGGATGCACGTCGCCGACCGCGAAACTCAAAATTCCCATGCTCTTGTCCGGACCAAAGACCCGTACCGAGTTGATCCCGGACAAGGCTTCCCGCGCCTTGGCCAAGGTCGCATTTTCATGATCCGAAATCACGTCGAGACCGATGCCCTCGACATATTGGATCGCGGCATCCAGCCCGACCACGCCGACGATATGCGGCGTCCCCGCTTCAAAGCGGCCCGGCGGCGGCGCGTAGGTCGTGCCGTCAAAAGACACGCGGTCGATCATCGACCCGCCACCCTTCCAGGGCGGCATGGCTTCGAGCGTCGCATAAGGCGCCCATAGAGCCCCGATGCCGGTCGGCCCGTAAATCTTGTGCCCCGAAAAGACGTAAAAATCGCAACCGAGATCCTGTACATCGACGGGCAGACGCGGCGCGGCCTGACAGCCGTCGAGCAACAGCTTCGCGCCAACCTTGTGCGCGATGGCCGCCGCCCGTTTACCGTCGAGCAAGGACCCGAGCACGTTGGAAACATGGGCCAGCGCGACCAGCTTATGCTGTTCGGTCAGATGCGCTTCGATCCAGTCGAGATCAATCTGGCCATCCTCGGTCAGCGGCGCGACATCGATATGCGCGCCGACCCGCTCGGCCAGCATCTGCCACGGCACGATATTCGAATGATGCTCAAGCTGCGACAGCATGATGCGGTCGCCCTGCCCGACAAATTTGTTGCCCCAGCTTTCGGCGACCAGATTGATACTGTCCGTCGCGCCGCTGGTGAAGACGATTTCATTTTCGGATGCAGCGCCGAGAAAACCGGCAACGCGTTTGCGCGCGGCTTCATAGGCCAAAGTCATATTGGCGGACCGGGCATAGACGCCGCGGTGGACGGTGGCATAATCCGGGCCGTAGGCGCGGGCGATGGCGTCCAGAACCGCCTTGGGTTTCTGTGCGGTGGCGGCGGAGTCGAGATAGTGCCAGTCAGCGGCTATGCCGGGGAAGTCCGCCCGATAAGATGGTGCAACACCGTTCGTGTCGAGCGCAGTCGAGACACCGCTATCGGCCACAACCGGCTTCTCGACTTCGCTCGAAGCGAACGGAAGAGAGCTGCTCTGGCTCACGACAAAGCCTCCAACACCTCAAGCGCCTTGCCTTCGATCGCGTCCCGCACCGCATCATCATCAACCGAAACAAAAGCATCGGCAATAAACGCCTGCAGCATCAATTTCTTCGCCAGCGCCGGCGGCAGGCCGCGCGAGGCGAGGTAGAAAAGCGCCTGCTTGTCGAGTTCACCGACGGTCGCGCCATGGGCGCATTTCACATCATCGGCGAAAATTTCCAACTCGGGCTTGGCGTTCGCGGTCGCACCGCGATCGAGCAGCATCGATTTGACCGACTGCGCCGCATCGGTTTTCTGCGCGTGGCGGGCCACGTTGATGCTGCCGAGGAAGCTTCCGGTCGCCGTGTCCGCCAGTACCGAGCGCACCACCTGGTTGGAGGTCGCATTGGGCTCGGCGTGGATCGTCTCGGTGACGATTTCCAGCGTCTGCTTGCCCGACCCGAGAATCGCGCCACCCAGTTCAAAATGCGAGCCATTGCCAAGCGTTGCCTTGACCTGAATCCGGCCATAGTCGGCATTGTGCGCCAGCACATGGATATTGAACGTCGCCTTGTCGCCAATGGTGACATCAAGATCGATCACGCCAACGCCGTCGATCACCGGCAATTCGGAAATCTGGCGAGAGACAGTTTCGCCCGCAGGCACGTTGATTTTCTCGGGGCCGTCTAGCTTCGCCCAGACGGTTTCGAGCGCCTTGAGATCAGCATAACGCCAAGCCTCGTCACGACGCGTAGGAAGCGGAGCGTTCATATCATTTTCCTCCCTGTGCCGAAGGCATGGGGAGGGGGACCATGCGAAGCATGGTGGAGGGGTAATGCGCGAACCGCCCCTCCGTCACGCCTGCGGCGTGCCACCTCCCCATGTCCTGCGGACACGGGGAGGAAAGAGTTAGCGCACAACATCATGCCGCCTCCGCGATCGCTTCATAGCCTTCATTCTCAAGCTGCAGCGCCAGTTCCGGCCCGCCGGTCTTCACAATCCGGCCGTTCGCCAGAACATGGACAAAATCCGGCTTCACTTCGTCGAGCAAGCGTTGGTAATGGGTGATCAGCAATACCGCTTTGTCCGACTTGCGCATGATCGCGTTGATGCCCGATCCAACGGTCCGCAGCGCGTCGATGTCGAGGCCGCTGTCGGTCTCGTCGAGGATCGCCAGCCTGGGGTTGAGAATGCCCATCTGCACCATCTCATTGCGCTTCTTCTCGCCGCCAGAAAAGCCGACATTGACCGCCCGTTTAAGCATATCCATGTCCATCTTCAGCAGCTCCGCCTTTTCCTTGGCCAGCTTGATGAACTCCGCGCCATTGAGCGCTTCTTCACCGCGCGCCAGCCGCTGCGCATTCAGGCTCTCGCGCAGAAATTGCAGGTTGGACACGCCGGGAATTTCGACCGGATATTGGAAGCCGAGGAAAATACCCGCGGCAGCCCGCTCGTGCGGATCGAGGGCGAGCAAATCCACCGTTTCGCCTTCTCCCGTTCGTGCTGAGCTTGTCGAAGCACCTCTCTCCTCCGCACCCGGTCCTTCGACAGGCTCAGGACGAACGGATGGCGTAAAGCTAACACTGCCAGCAGTCACTTCATAACCGGGCCGTCCGCCCAGCGCATAGGCCAGCGTCGACTTGCCCGCCCCATTGGGTCCCATGATCGCATGGATTTCGCCCGCGTTGAGCGTGAGCGAAAGCCCCTTGAGGATTTCGGTATCGCCGACTGTGGCGTGGAGGTTTTCAATTTTTAGCATTAAACGCTTTCCGAATTTGGTATTGAGAACAAGGCGGCCATGGAAGCTCCGAATTCAGCAACGATCGCGCTAGAAACCACCGCAATCCCTAAGGCATCAAGACTACCGCCGGGAAAATGAGCCAGTGCAAATGCTACTGAAAACAACGCTGCACAGCCAAGAACCAGTCGAAGTGTGACTCGAGACATTCCTGGGTGTTGGACATGCCCCAGCCATCGACCCGGCTTGGTCATAAATGCAACCAAACCGTAAGCCCCCGCAAAATTGACGCAGATGAGCAATGCTACAATTGAACTTTCGGTTTCTCGAAAGATCAAAAAAACAACCAATAATGGAGCCAAAAGCATTGCCAGCAGCAAATGCTGTCTTCCTAGCCTTTGAAGAGGACTACTCACCCCACACTCCCCTCAAGACTGATCGCCAGCAATTTCTGCGCTTCGACCGCAAATTCCATCGGCAGTTCCTTGAGCACTTCCTTGGCGAAGCCATTCACAATCAAGCTCACCGCCGCCTCTTCGTCCAGCCCGCGTTGCTGGGCGTAGAACATCTGGTCGTCGCTGATCTTGCTGGTGGTCGCTTCATGCTCGATCGTCGCGGTCGGGTTCTTGACCTCGATATAGGGCACGGTATGCGCGCCGCTCTGGTCGCCCAGCAGCAAGCTGTCGCACTGGGTGAAATTGCGGACATTCTCCGCATTGGGACCAACCCGCACCAGACCGCGATAGGTATTGTCGCTGTGACCGGCGCTGATGCCCTTGGAGATGATCGTCGAACGGGTATTCTTGCCATTGTGGATCATCTTGGTGCCGGTGTCGGCCTGCTGGTAATTGTTGGTCAGCGCGACCGAGTAAAATTCACCAACACTGCCTTCGCCGTTCAGCACGCAGCTGGGATATTTCCACGTCACCGCGCTGCCGGTCTCGACCTGGGTCCAGCTGATCTTGCTGTTCTTGCCCTGGCACAAGCCGCGCTTGGTGACGAAATTATAGATGCCGCCCTTGCCATTCTCGTCCCCAGGATACCAGTTTTGCACGGTCGAATATTTAATCTCCGCATCGTCCATCGCGACCAGTTCGACCACGGCGGCGTGCAGCTGATTCTCGTCGCGCATCGGCGCGGTGCAGCCTTCGAGATAGGAGACGTAAGAGCCCGCTTCCGCGACAATCAACGTCCGTTCAAACTGACCGGTATTTTCCGCATTGATCCGGAAATAGGTGCTCAGCTCCATTGGGCATTTCACGCCCTTGGGAATATAGACAAAGGTGCCGTCGCTAAACACGGCGCAGTTGAGCGTGGCGAAATAATTGTCGTGCATCGGCACAACTTTGCCCAAATATTTGCGAACAAGGTCAGGATATTCCTTGATTGCTTCGGAAATGGACCGAAAAATGACGCCTGCGTCTTCCAGCTCCTTGCGGAAAGTGGTCGCCACCGACACGCTGTCGAACACCGCGTCCACAGCAACCTTGCGCGCACCCTCGACGCCGGCGAGCACTTTTTGCTCTTCGATCGGTATGCCGAGTTTCTCATAAATGCGCAGGATTTCAGGATCGACTTCATCAAGCGAACCCAGCTTTTCCTTCGGCTTCGGCTCGGCGTAATAATAAGCGTCCTGATAGTCGATCATCGGGATTTCCAGCTTTGCCCAGTCCGGCGATTCCATCTTTTCCCACTGGCGGAAAGCCTTGAGGCGCCAGTCCAGCATCCACTCGGGTTCGCCCTTCTTGTCGGAAATGAACCGCACCGTGTCTTCGTTCAGGCCCTTGGGCGCGAAATCCTGCTCGATGTCCGACGACCAGCCGAATTCATAGGCGCTAGCCTTGTCGACCGCTTCCTGCGCTTCGGCGTTCATTTCCTTGCGGTCGTCGTCGTAATCTGATGTTTTGACGTCTTCGCTCATCATGCTTTTTCCATCATTCGAATTTTGGGGGCGACTGGCAAATCCGACAGGTTCGCCAGGCTGACATCGGCCAGTGCCTTGCGGATCGTCCGGTTTACAACGCCCCAATGGGGTTTCACGGTGCAGCCGTCCTCCAACATGCAATCATGATTGCCGTCAATGGTACAACTGGTAATCGCCAGCGGGCCTTCGACCGCCTCGACAATATCGGCGAGGCTGATCGCGGATGGGGGCCGGGCGAGCCGGATGCCACCACCAATGCCGCGCGTCGATTCGAACAGGCCGGCAGCGGTCAGGCGGCTGACCAGCTTTTTCGCGGTCGGCAGCGGAACACCGGTTTCCTGCGACAGCTTTGTTGCGTTGAGCTTTCCCTCTGCGAGCAGCGCAGCACCACAATGGCGCGCCGCAGCGGACATCAGGACAACAGCATAGTCGGCGAGGTTGGAAAGACGCATTTTTCTCGAATCACTGGGGGTTGAACACTAAACAAGACCAATTTAGTCTCATTTATCCAACATTGCAAGCATAGCGCGGCTTTGCAGGATCAGGCCGAGGCCGGAAACATGCTTCCAATTCTTCCAATCAGGTATCAGAACTCAGCGATGTAATCTTGCCCTTCAGATTGCCGCGCTTGTCGATCAGGCGAGCGGTTTCTCCCTCGCCCACCCGCAGCTGGGTCGGGGTCACGCCGGCGAAGAATTTCACTTCCCGGATCATGTGCGACTGATCGTAAAAGGCATCGACCAGTTCCAGCAATTCTTCTTCATTATGTTCGGCATAAGCCCGGGCCGCCCGCAAAGCGCGATATTTGCGCGCCAGATATTTGGGCGGCATGCCGTAAAGCTTGTTCACCGTGCGCAGCACCTGTCGCGAGCTTTGCGGCGACCGTTCCATCAGGCTGCTGACCGGCGGCGACGGTTCCGACGACAACCAATCATCGACCATCTTGGTGAAACTGGCGGTTTCCGGCTTCAGCCGCGGCTTCAGTTCCCGGTAGATCTTGTCCGCCCAGGCCACCATTTCCTCGGGGGATCCGCACCGCCGCAGCACATCCAGATTCTTGTCGATCTCATGGGTAAATATGTCACTGGCCGGAATCGCCATATCGACAAAATCTGCCGCAGACTTCTTGGTGGAAATAGCCCATCCTCCGGGCAGGACCCCGACTCCGAACATGCGGAACGGTCCATTGACGTCGAATCGCATCGCTCCGGTTGACGGCCCCACCAACATTGCGTCGGCGACTGGAAATGACGCCCCGTTGGCGAAGCTGAGCTGGCCATCGCCTTCCAGAATGAACCGCAACTGGGCAATTGCCGCGCGCTCATTGTCCACGAATTTCGGTGAGTTCAATTCGAACAGATAATAGACCGAAACCAGATCCCGGACATCCTCTGCAGGCGCAAAATATCTCAGACTTATCAAAAGACGACCCCTTTAATCTGTCCCTCCTCCAGGTTCAGACTGACTATCTGATGCGCTTTTATAGCTGAAAAACATAGTTAAAAAAAAGGCCTGACTAAATAAATAGTCAGGCCAATAAGGAAAAGAACCCAGTTACCACCGGTTTACGATGGCAAGAGCCCTTCGGGTCGCAACGCCCCTATCACCCCAATTTACGGAGATTCATTGGACAGAAACGACACATTAGCCTCTTATCTTTGACATTTTAGGACAATTACCCTCGCTTGCCGCTAACTGCTCGCTGCAATCCAGGCGTTTATCCGTTCTTCGAGGATGTTGAGTGGCACCGGACCGCTGTTCAAGACAACGTCATGGAATCCGCCCATCGTGAACTTGTCGCCAAGCGCGTCCTGGGCCCGTCCCCGAAGCTCGAGAATTTTCAGCTTGCCGATCATATAGGCGGTCGCCTGCCCCGGATAGACAACATAGCGCTCAATTGCCTTGCGAATATCGCCATCCGGATTGGGTGTATTATCCGTCAAATATTGAATCGCTTCTTCACGACTCCAGCGCTTGTGATGAATGCCGGTGTCGACAACCAGCCGACAGGCACGCCACAATTCCATCCCGAGCCGGCCGAAATCACTATAGGGATCCTCATAGAAGCCCATATCCTTGCCAAGCTCTTCCGAATAAAGCCCCCAGCCTTCTGTATAGGCGGTCCATCCACCAAATCGCCGGAATGGCGGCAAATCGCCAAGTTCGGTCTGGATCGTTCTCTGCAGATGGTGACCAGGCAAACCTTCGTGATAGGCGAGCGCTTCCAGCTCGGTCTTCGACATGCTCTGCAAATTATAGAGGTTTACATAATAGGTCCCGGGACGCGAACCATCTGGTGCCGGGCCATTATAAAAAGCCTTGCCCGCTGATTTTTCGCGAAATGCTTCGACTGGCTTGATGACGAGCGGTGCTTTCGGCAACGTATTGAAAAACTCAGGCAGCTTCGCTTCCATTGCCGCCAGCTTGCTATCGACATCAGCGAGATAGGCTTCGCGCGTATCATAATAAAATTCATCACTGGTCCGCAAATGCTGGAAGAAGTCCTGCAGATTACCTTCAAAACCGACGTCCGTCATGATCTTGCGCATCAACCCATGGATTCGCGCGACATTATCAAGTCCGATTTGGTGAATTTCATCCGCTGTCAGATCGGTCGTCGTATAATTGTTCAACCGTTCGGCATAATAAGCCGCGCCGTCCTTGAACCGCCAGATGCCGTCGCCATCGACAGCCATCGCCTGCTGACGCTCCATTTCCGCGATCAACTTCTTATAGGCTGGCTTCAGACTGTTGTTCAGCGCCACTTTGCCCCGCGCCACCAAATCGGCTTTTTCCGATTCCGAAATATCAAGCGCCGCGACCTTCTTCTTCAGATCCGCATAGATTGGCGAGTCCGGGCCATCTTCGAAAGGAGCACCGCTGATCACATTTTTTGCGTCGGCGATCACATAAGGGAAAACCCAGTCCGGCACGATGATCCCGTCATCAGCCCGCTCTGCCGATTGGACCACCAGTGATTCGATTAATGGGCCCGCAGCATCAAGACGGCTGACATAGGCCTCCGCATCCGATTGGCTTGAAACCCGGTGAATATTGATCATGAAGGCCGGGATCTGGCTTTGCGCGCCATTCATCTGGTCAAAAATATAGCTATTGCGTCGGAACGGGAAAGCGTTGCTGGAGCGCTCGGCTCGCGCCTGAAACAGACGGTAGCTGAGCTGGCTGGCGTCACTCAATTTCCCCTTGTCAAACTCTGCCTCCAGCTGAGCAAGTGCCGCCTGACCGCGTTCATATTGCGCGATTTCAGCGGCGTCGCTCGCATCATCCCACTTGCCGTAATCGGCATCCCTCATGCCGCGATAGGCTTTCGATACCGGCGAGTGGACCAGTTCCTGATCGTCATAATCTTTGAAAAATGCGGACAAATGCGCATTGATGTCCTCCTTCGCCGGAGCAGAAACAGCAACCGTTTGTGCGTGGCTTGCGGATCCGATGGTGACACTGCTCAGAGCCAAGGCGGAGGCGGCGGTCAGCAACAAATATCTCATTCAAAATCTTCCTTATCTGATACGAATTGCACCGGTCCTATCATCCTGTTCGGATTTGCACAATTCTGCCGGGGGGGCTGGCCCTGGGCAGGGCGTGGTGATTTCGACAATTGGCGGTTGCTGCTAGTGTTGTCGGGCGGTAGCTTCGAACCGATATGCAAAAACAATCCCCGGACGCGTTGATCATCGGCGGAGGCCATAACGGTCTGGTCTGCGCTTATTATCTTGCCCGCGCCGGCATGAAAGTCCGGATATTGGAAGCGCGCGACGTGATTGGCGGCGCAGCAGTGACCGAGGAATTCCATCCGGGCTTCCGCAACAGCACGGCCAGCTACACGGTCTCGCTCTTGCAACCAAAAATAATTGCCGACATGGGTCTGGTGGAACGCGGCTACCGGGTGATCGAGCGTCCCAGAAGCAATTTCCTGCCGCTTGGCGATGGGAAATATTTGCTCGTCGGCGGCTCGCTGGAGGCAACGCAAAAGGAGATTGCGCGATTCTCCCCGGCCGACGCGGCGCGCCTGCCGGAATATTATGAGATGCTGGAATCGGCCGCAGCCATATTGCGCGATCTGGCACTGGAAATCCCGCCCAATGCCGGGGACGGAGCCCATGCCATGCTGGCGGGCATCAGGACCGCCCGTCGGTTCACCCGTCTTTCGGCGTTGGCACAACATAATATCCTCAAGCTGGTCACGCTGAGCGCACGCGAAATGCTCGACCAGTGGTTTGAAAGCGCGCCGATCAAGGCGGCATTCGGTTTTGACGCGATTGTCGGCAATTACGCCAGCCCCGATGCACCGGGCAGCGCCTATGTCCTGCTCCATCATGTCTTTGGCGAGGTCAATGGCAAGCACGGCCAGTGGGGTCATGTGGTCGGCGGCATGGGCCGGATCACGCAGCTGATGGCAGACGCCTGCAAAGAAGCGGGTGTCGAGATCAGCCTCGAAACACCGGTGAAAAAGCTGCTGGTCGAGAAAGGAACGGTCGTCGGCATTTCCACCGTGGACGGCGAACAGATTCACGCACGGAAGATCATCGCCAATGTCGGGCCAAAGCTGCTCTACGAGCAGCTGATTGATCCTTCCGACCTGCCCGCTGATTTCCGCAGCATGATCGCCGGCTATCAATGCGGCTCCGGCAGCTTCCGGATGAATCTGGCGCTGGGCGGCCTGCCCGATTTCAAAGACCTTTCGGGGACCGGGGATCATCTGAAATCCGGGATCATCATGGCGCCCTCGCTCGACTATATGGACCGGGCCTATCAGGACGCGCGTCGATACGGCTGGTCGCGCAAACCGGTGGTCGAAATGCTGATCCCCAGTCTTGTCGACGACAGCCTGGCCCCCGCCGGCCAGCATGTCGCAAGCCTGTTCTGCCAGCAATTTGCACCGATATCGCCAGAGGGCCGCAGCTGGGACGATGAACGCGATGCAGCGGTGGAAGCAATTCTGGACGTTGTCGAAGACCATGCGCCCGGATTTCGCAAGCTGATCTTGGGACAGATGGCGCTGTCCCCACTCGACCTGGAACGCAAATTCGGTCTGGTCGGCGGCGATATATTTCATGGCCGCATGTCTCTCGACCAGCTTTGGGCAGCGCGGCCGGTGATGGGTGCCGCCAATTACAAAGGCCCGCTCAAGCATCTCTACATGTGCGGTTCGGGAACCCACCCGGGCGGCGGCGTGACCGGCGCACCGGGCCACAATGCCGCCAAAGCCCTCTTACGGGACCGCGGTTTTCTCGGTCGATTACTCGGTTGACGCTACGTCAGGCTGACCGAATCAGCTATCTATTGCGCCCATAGACCGAGAGGGATAGCTTCGGACCATTGGGATGGGAGACTCACTATGCGCAATTCACTAATGGTGGCAGCATGCACGGCTGCTCTTGTATTATCGGGCTGCTCGAAAATCGTCGAGGGTGAAGACGGCAACGCAGAGGTTATGAACACCGAATATCCCGAACAGGTTTTCTGGGGCGACACCCATCTCCACACCGACAACAGCATCGACGCATTCGGCTTTGGCAACAGGCTGGATGCAGAGAACGCCCTGCGCTTCGCCCGCGGCGAAGAAGTCACGGCTACCAAGGGATCCAAGGCCAAGCTGTCCCGGCCGCTCGATTTTCTGGTTATTGCCGATCATAGCGACGCAATGGGCGCCACCAAGGCGATTATGGAAGCCCCGCGTATTGCATTGCTCACCGATGAATTCCTGCTCCGCTGGCATGACATGATGAACGAGAGTGACGAGGGATCGCTGCGGGTGACCGGAGAGCTTATTGATGGCGCGGCCAAGGGGACATTGCCGACATCGCTGACCGACCCTGAAGAAACCAAAGAACGCACGGCCAATCTCTGGACCAAACACGGCAAGACCGTGGATCAGTATAATGAGCCCGGAAAGTTCACCGCCTTCATGGGCTTTGAATATACGCCGATGCCGGATGGTGATAATCTCCACCGGGTTGTGATGTTCCGCGACGGTCCGAAAAAAATGGGTGATACTATTCCCTATGGGGCACTGGGGTCGCAGGATCCGGAAAAACTCTGGGGCTATATGGAAGCCTATGAGAAAAAAACCGGCGGCAAGGTGCTCGCCATTCCGCACAACAGCAATGTCTCCAACGGCCGCATGTTCGCGATGAGCAAATTTGACGGCAGCCCGATTGACGCTGCCTATGTGAAAACCCGCGCGCTACGTGAACCGATCGTCGAGGTTACCCAGATCAAGGGTGACAGCGAAGCCCATCCGTTCCTTTCGCCCAATGATGAATTTGCCGATTTTGGCGTTGCTGGCTGGGACAAATGCAATTTGAGTTGCACGAAGGATATGCCACCCGAAAGCTACGGCGGCAGCTATGCCCGCGAAGCGCTGAAACGCGGTCTGGAACTGACTCTGGCGATTGGCGCCAATCCGTTCAAATTCGGGATGATCGGTTCGACCGACAGCCATACGTCACTGGCAACGGCGGATGAGAATAATTTCTTCGGCAAACACAGCGGCAACGAGGCCAATAACAAGACGCGCGCCCTCGACCCGCAAAATCTTGGCACCCGCGAAGGCCGTTTCGGCTGGCACTATCTGGCGAGCGGCTATGCGGCCGTCTGGGCGACCAGCAACACGCGCGAAGCTATATTCGACGCGATGATGCGCCGCGAAGTCTATGCGACGACCGGCCCGCGGATGCAGGTTCGCTTCTTCGGCGGCTTTGATTTCACCGCCGACGATATCGCTGATCTGGTCAAGACCGGCTATGCCAAGGGCGTTCCGATGGGCGGCGATCTGAGCGGCGGTGACGGCGAAGCACCGAAATTCCTGATCAGCGCGCTGATGGACCCGGAAAGCGCCAGTCTCGACCGGATCCAGGTGATCAAGGGCTGGGTCGACGCGACCGGCAAGAGCCAGGAAAAAATCTACAATGTCAGCTGGAGCGATGCAGATGCGCGCAAGCTGGGCGCCAATGGCAAACTGAGCCCTGTGCCCAATACGGTCGACCTGGCCAAGGGCACCTGGGACAATGCGACCGGCGCACCGGAACTGGTGACTTTCTGGCAGGACCCCGATTTCGATTCCGACCAGAACGCATTTTATTATGTGCGCGTGCTGGAAATCCCGACGCCGACCTGGCCGGTCTATGATGCGCTGAAATTCAGCCTGACCCTGCCCGATTCGGTAATCAAGATTCAGCAGGAACGCGCCTATAGCTCGCCGATCTGGTATACGCCGACGGCTTAGGCTCGCTAGACCGATCAGCCGGGACCTGTCTGCGGACGGGCCTCGCAATTCTTTGCCTTACTGCGGCTGAACTGAATGGGTTACCCAATATATGTTGCGCAAATTTATTAGAGAACCGCTGGTCCATTTTCTTGGTGGTGCGCTGCTCATCTTTGCTTTTTTCTGGGCCACCGGCAGCAATCGTGATCCTGCAGAATATGCCATCAGCATCGACGAAACCGATATCGAGCGGCTCAAGACCGGATGGGTCCAGAATTTCCGCCGCGCGCCGACACAGGCGGAACTCGACGCCCTGATCGATCAGGAGATCGCCGAGGAAATCTATTATCGCGAAGCCTTGCGACTGGGGCTGGACAAGAATGATCCGGTGATCCGGCGCAGGCTGTTCACCAAGATGCGCTTCGTCGACGGCGAAGAAAGTGCGATTGCCGAACCAACCGATGCGCTGCTGCAGCAGTGGATGGACGAAAATCCGGGCAAATATGCCCTGCCCTCGCTCTATGATTTTGAGCAGATCTATCTGGGGCAGATCAGCGCAGCCGACGCACGGGACCGGATCAACCAGCTGAACGGCGGAGCGCTCCCCTCTGCCTTCGCGCAACCGCTTTCCAGGCCGAGTGCGCTCGCCCGCGCCAGCAGCGCGGAAATCGGCCGCCAGTTCGGCGACCGCTTTGCCGAACAGCTGGAAAAGCTGGAGCCCGGCACCTGGAGCGGGCCCGTCATCTCCGGATATGGCGCGCATGCGGTCAAGATTTCTGCCAAGGTTCCGGGCCAGAAGGCGGCTTTGGAAGACGTCCGGCAACGGGTCGTCAATGACTGGCGTGCGGCCCGGCAAGCGGAACAGGAAGAAGAAACGCTCTCCCGCTATCGGGCGCAATATGAAATCAAGGTGGCTGGCCGGCCATGAAGAGCTGGATCGCCGTCCTGTTTATCTGTCTCGGGCTTGCCCTCGGACCGACCAGCGCCTGCGCCGACGAACTGCGGCCGGCCTATATCGAGATTACCGAACAGGCACCGGGTCAATGGTCGCTGCTGTGGAAGGCCTCAGCCAATTCGCGCCTCGGCCATAGCGGCGAAGTCATCATACCCGGCAATTGCAAAGCCGAAGCCGAGCGCCAGCGCGAATTTGCCGGCAGCAATATACTTACCCGCCTCTCGCTGCGCTGCGAGGGATCACTGCAGGGCCAGACTATCGGCCTAAATGGACTGGAACTGTCGACCACCGATGCGTTGGTTCGCATTGCCCCGCTCGACAGCGCGATGCAGACACTGCGCCTGACCCCGGATCAACCGGCCGCCACTCTGGCGAAGCCCTCGATAATCTCAAATGTCGCGGCGACCTATACGATCATCGGCGTGGAACATATCCTGCTCGGCTTCGACCATCTGTTCTTCGTGCTGGCTCTGGTGTTGCTGCTCAAGGGCGGCTGGCTGGTCGCCAAGACCGTCACCGCCTTCACGGTCGCGCATAGCATCACCCTGGTCGGAACAACGCTGGGCTGGCTGTCGCTGCCCTCGCAGCCGGTTGAAGCGGTGATTGCGCTGTCGATCATCTTTCTGGCCGTCGAAGTGGTGAAAGCCAAGCCCGAGGACCGACGCCTGTCGGAACGCTTCCCGTGGATCGTCGCCTTTCTGTTTGGCCTGCTTCACGGCTTCGGCTTTGCCGGTGCGCTCGCCGAGATCGGCCTGCCGGAAGGCGATGTCCCGCTCGCCTTGCTGACCTTCAATCTCGGCGTAGAAATCGGTCAGTTGGCGATTGTCGCCGTGGCTCTGGCGGTGCTCTATGCCTTGCGGAAGTTCCGGGTCGAATGGCTGCAGCCGACCAAGACCGCCATGGCCTATGGCATCGGGATCATCTCTACCTACTGGTTCGTCGAGCGGATGGTCGCCTGAAAAATATACTTCGGGCCCTTGCTTCCGATCTGGAAGCAAGGGCCCGACGATCCATTCCAGAGACATATTACCAGAATTATCCCGCAGGCGGACGATGCGCGTCTTCCGACCAGTCCTGCCGCGCGGCCCATTCTTCCAGCGTCTCGAATTCGACTTCCGGCAGACGCTGCTGCATGAAATCGGTATCGACTTCAAAGGGCCTTGTGACATTGTTGTTGTTATATTCGTAAAAGGCAGTGATCCCGGCCGCCATGGTTTCGCGATTTTCCGGCGGCACATCATCACCAAAGGCCTTGACCAGATAGTCGCCGAATTCCTTCGGCGTGCAGGGGTCATATTTGATTTCATGACCGAACACCCGCGACAGGGTTTCGGCGACTTCAGGCGGTTTCAGACGCTGCGGTCCACCGATGTTGAGCCACGAACCTTCAAAGTCCGGCCGGTCCATGGCCGCAACCATGCATTTGCCGACATCGTCGAGGCTGATCCAGTTAGCCTGAAGGTCGGCGTTATGCGGATAGACATAGCGTTTTTCGTCGACGATGAACGGCCGCGCCCAGTTGGTCAGCAGATTGTCCATGAACAATACCGAGCCGAACACGGTTGCCGGCATGCCGGAACGGAAAATCTCGTTCACCGCGATGGTGTTGTTGCCATAGGTGAACGGGTCACCGGGACGCTCGGGAATCCAGCTCGATGTGTTCCAGACAAAACGCTCGGTACCGGCTTCCTTGGCTGCCGCCGCGACCTTGCCGACCATGGTCGCCCGATCCTCACGCGCCTGCAGCGGGTGGGTGTAGAAAACCGCGTCCGACCCTTCAAAGGCAGGCACCCAGGTTGACTCGTCGGTGAGGTCAATCTGGCGGCATTCATCCGCTGCATTGGTGCCTCCCAGATCGGGATGCTCGCTGCGGGACAAGGCGCGGACCTTATGACCCGCGGCTGCCAGTTGCCGTATCTGGGCGAGGCCTTGCCGACCGGTTGCGCCCACGACTGATACCAATGCCATGATTCTCTCTCCTGTTGCATTTGCAGCAACGCTAGAGACGAATATGCAGAGCCCCAATGCTCCATTTTATCAGGACAATAATGTTAGGGCCGTGTCAGGATGACTGTTTGGTCAGCATCGCCTGCCATCGCTGCATGCCGGATATCCAGCGCTCGGGATCGGCCCCCTTCTGTTTGACATAGTCCCCAACCACCGGATGGGGGAGAATGAGGAACCGTTCATCGCCAATCGCTTCCACGCAGACATCCGCCACATGTTCCGGCGTTACGATCCCGTCCTTGGCTACTGTGGCTGTGTCGACGCCGGCAATCATCGGCGTATCGACGCCTTGCGGACAGAGAACCGACACTTTCAGTCCTTCGGCACCATGGGTGATCGCCAACCATTCAGCAAAACTGACCGCAGCATGTTTCGTCACCGAATAAGGCGCGGAACCGATTTGCGCGAGCAGTCCGGCCGCCGACGCGGTGTTGAGCAGATAGCCGCCGCCCCGCGCCAGCATCTTGGGCACCAAAATCCTTGCGGCCTGAATATGAGACAGGACATTGATCTCCCAGATATTCTGCCAGTCCGCATCCTCCACTTCGACACCGCCGCTGGTGATGATGCCAGCATTGGAAACAAACAGATCGATCGGACCGATGTCCGATTCAACGGTTTCGATCAGATTACTGATATCCGCCGCCAGCGACACGTCCGTTTTGATCGCGACGCCGCCGATTTCGTCGGCAACCGCCTGCGCACCGGCGAGATCACGGTCGGCGCAGATGATTTTCTTTGCGCCTTCGGCTGCGAACCTGCGGGCCATGGCAGCACCGATGCCGCTGGCGCCGCCGGTGATGACGATATTCTTGTCTTTCAAATCCATTTTGATCTTGTCCCGCTTGAATAAATTAATCACTCGCTTAAAGATGCGAACCGACTAGAACAAGAGCAAGATTGCCCGCGGGCCAAAGCGCTCCCAAAAGTCTAGCCCGGAACCAAGGAGAGAAATATGTACAGTCACATGATGGTCGGTTCGAACGATATGGACCGCTCAAAAAAATTCTATGATGCGTTGTTCAAAAGCGTCGGTGGCCCGGAAGCCATGGTCGATCCGAAGGGTCGGCTGATGTATATCCATAATGGCAGCATATTCATGGTTACGCCTCCCATTGACGGCAAGGAAGCCACATGTGGCAATGGCATGACCGTCGGATTTGCGATGGAAAATCCCGAGCAGGCCGATGCCTGGCACAAGGCTGGCCTGGAAGCCGGCGGCACCGCCATTGAAGACCCTCCCGGCGTCAGGGAAAATCCCGGCATGAAACTCTATCTCGCCTATTTGCGCGACCCGGATGGCAACAAGCTCTGCGCCCTGCACCAGATGGGTTGAAGCATATGCCGAACAAAAGCACCCGCATCGGCGGCGCGAGCGGCTATTGGGGCGAAAGCGCCATGGCCACTCCGCAGCTGCTGGATGCGGGTGTGGATTATCTGGTCTATGATTATCTCGCCGAGATCACCATGTCGATCATGGCGCGCGCCCATGCCAAGGACCCGGCGGCGGGTTTTGCCGGCGATTTCATCAGCGCCGTCCTGAAACCGCATGGCCAGGCCATTGCCGCGCAAGGGGTGAAGGTCATCGCCAACGCCGGCGGCGTCAATCCGGCGGCGTGCGGCGAAGCGGCGCGAGCCCTGATCAGGGAACAAGGCCTCAACCTCAAGGTTGCGGTCATCACCGGCGACAATCTGCTCGGCGAGCGGGATGCGATTGCTGCCGCTGCGCCAACCGAAATGTTTACCGGCGCTGCTTTTCCGGACAAGGAAAAGATCGCCAGCATCAATGCCTATCTTGGCGCTTTCCCGATAGCCCGGGCGCTGGCCGAAGGCGCGGATATCGTGATCACCGGCCGCTGCGTCGACAGCGCGGTGACGCTCGGCGCCTGTATCCACGAATTTGGCTGGTCGGCAAGCGACCATGATCTGCTGGCCAGCGGCAGTCTCGCAGGCCATTTGCTGGAATGCGGACCGCAAGCGACCGGCGGCAATTATACCGACTGGGAAGATGCCGGCGACATATCCAATATCGGCTATCCGATCGGAACGGTTTCGGCTGATGGTTCGTTTACAATCACCAAGCCCGAAGGCACCGGCGGCTGTGTGACGGTCGGCACTGTATCGGAGCAGATGCTTTATGAAATCGGCGATCCGCAAGCCTATATGCTGCCTGACGTGGTCTGCGATTTTTCCAATGTCGAGATTGTCCAGACCGGCCCGGATATGGTCCGCGTTTCCCCCGCACAGGGCTATCCTGCACCCGATCATTACAAGACCTGCCTGACCTATGGCGAAGGCTTTCGTGGCGGGACTTATATGAGTTTCTACGGCTTTGACGCCGCCCGAAAAGCACAGAAATTCTGCGACAATGTCTTTGCCCGCGCCAACAGGATCCTGCGCGGTCACAATCTCGGCGATTATAGCGAAACCAGCGTCGAACTGATCGGCGCGGAAAGCCAGTTTGGCGATTATGCTGAAGTCAACGAACCGCGCGAGGTGGTCGCGAAAATTGCGGCCAAGCATAGCGAAGCAGCGGCGATCGGCATCTTGCTGCGCGAACTGACCGGCCTGGGTCTGGCCACGCCACCCGGGCTGAGTGGCTTTTCCGGTGCCCGCGCAAAACCGTCGCCCATAGTTAGGCTGTTCTCCTATCTCACGCCGAAAGATGCCGTGACCATCACGATCGATGTCGACGGCAAGAAAATCGCGTTTCGGGAGGCCGAGGGTCAGGCTTTTGACCCGGCTGCCATCACCCGCCCACAACCTCCGCAAACCCCTGACGAGCCGGATGCCACAGTCACCGTTCCACAGATCCAGCTGGCCTGGGCCCGCTCCGGCGACAAGGGCAACAAGGCCAATATCGGCGTGATCGCGCGCGACCCTGCCTATCTACCCTATATCTGGGCAGCGCTGACCCCTGAATCCGTGGCCAAACGCTTTGGCCATTTTATCGAGGGCGGTGCCGACGCGGCCAAAATCGAAAAATATTATATGCCGGGTTCCCATGCGATCAATTTCCTGATCGACGCGGTGCTCGGCGGCGGCGGTGTCGCGAGCATAAGAAATGACGCGCAGGGCAAAGGCTATGGCCAGATATTGCTCGCCCATCCGGTCACCATACCGGCTGCGCTGGCGGACAAGCTGGACGACCAGAAAGGAATATCTCGATGATGCAGGAAGCCCAGGATTTCAAGGACGAGAGCGCTACGCTCGCGTCGGTACTCGCCAACGCGGGAGATGATGTCTTTGCCACGGCCACCCAGTTCAAGAACTGGACGATCGAGGATGTCATTGGTCACCTGCATATCTGGAATGCCGCCGCGCTGATGACCCTGCAGGATCCGGACGCCTTCAAGCAGTTCATCCGGGACATGATGGGCGCATTCAAGACCGGCAAAAGCCATGTCGATGTGCAATATGAATGGCTGGACCAGCACGCCGGCGGAATCCGCGGCAAGGCCCTGTTCGATGCCTATTGCAACTATTATCCGAAGCTCGCCGCTGCTTATGGCGAGGCTGATCCCGAACATCGCGTCGCCTGGGCCGGACCGGATATGACCACGCGCTCCAAAGTCATCGCCCGCCAGATGGAAACATGGTCGCACGGACAGGAGATATTCGACATATTGGGGCAGGAACGGCAGGACGGCGACCGCATCCGCAATATCGCTCATCTCGGCATCACCACCTATGGCTGGACCTTCCGCAATCGCCGCCAGGAGCCACCCGCGCCGAAACCCTTCGTCCAGCTAACCGCGCCATCGGGTGCCGTATGGGAATGGAATGATCCGCAAGAGGATAATGTCGTTCGTGGCAGCGCGGTAGAATTTTCCCAGGTTGTGACCCAGACCCGCAATATCGATGATACCGCGCTAGAAACGGTCGGCGACACTGCTCGCCAGTGGATGGAAATCGCCCAATGTTTCGCTGGCGGCCCGGAAAACCCGCCGGCAAAGGGGACGCGGAGTGTTGCCACCGGCTGAATGGAGGATAGAATGACCACTAGCGACCGTATCGCCGCCCTTGCCGCATTTTTTTCCTGTTCGCCGGAAGAAGCCGCGAAGGTCGATGCGGCGACCCGGCTGGTCCATTATCGCCACAAGGACATTCTGGCCCACCAAGGCGATCTCGGGGCCAAGCTTTGGATCGTGCTCGAAGGCCGGGCGCAGCTGCAGATCATCGGCATGGATGGCCAGACCAAATTGCTCGCCGCCCATGGCCCCGGAGAATTATTTGGTGCCTTCCCGCATGAGCGAATCGTGATTTCCGATATCGTGATGCAGAACCGGCTCTTGGTCCTCGAAATCCCCACCGCAAAAATGACCACCCTGTTGCAGGAGGATGCCCGGCTGGGCAGCGGCCTGTCGAGAATATTGGGGCGGCAATATAATGCGGTGCTCGACCGGATGGCTGCGCGCATCACTATGACCGCCAATGGCCGCGTCTATGCCGAATTGCTTCACGAAGTATGAGAAGAAGGCGAAATAGCACCGCCGCCTGTGATCGCGGCGCTGGCTTTATCCGCCCAGACGACGCGCGAAACCGGTTCGCGGGCGATCAACGCGCTGGAACGGCGAGGGATCATCCGGCGCGATGAGGAGCGGCTGGAAATCCTGTCGCGCGGGCTGCTCGAAGAACTGGTGGTCTGAACCGCTTCCGCTCAGGCGAGGGACCATAGAGGCAGCGGACCGTGAGCCATCTGAAATTCACCAATCTCCTAGATCCTATGCTTGCCCGGTTCAAGCGTCAGGACCATCGCGGATTGATCATCGGTCAGGATCGCCCCACCGCCCGAAGCGCGCGCGATATCGGCAGGCCTTTTGCAGCAACGAAGCCGTCTAGGCCAGAGGGGCCATGATATCATTGACGAAGAAATTGTCTCAGGTTCATTCAGAACTGTTACGTTCTTGCAAAATACGTTTTACGTTTTGAGATTGCCCGCGCGGCAGGATCATGACCTGCTTTTCATTTGCCAATATTATCAAACCCCCAACCCGAATGTGGAAACTTCAATCCCGCTAGCATGGACAAAAAATTCTTGGAAGCGATTGCAGTGACCTCTCCAAAAGTGACATTGGATTGCTCATCTGCAACATTGATTTCAAATAAAGAATCCCAACTTCCGACATCAGACCAGCTAGAGTTCACCGAAGTTACCGCTACCTTGTTGGATATAGCCGTATCCAGTCTCCGGTCCGGCAGGCGCGAGACCAAATGTTACTAGCCATTCCGTTTTCGCGAGAGGCAGGGATTGTCGTACTGCTTGCAGAAAAGCCGGGCCATCCAAAATCACAGGATCAATGGGCATAACCAGCATGATGTCTCGAGGATTTTCACAAGCTAACACCGCGAGCGCTATTGCCGGCGAGGTATTGCGTGCACAAGGCTCAAGTATGAGTTTAAAGGAATCGGTGTTCATCTCCCCAAGTTGATTGGTTACCAACTTGGCGTGTGACGCACCAGAAACGACTGTTGGTGCAGCAAACAATTCCTTGTTCTTGCACCGCTCAATTGTCTGCTGGAACAAGCTGAACGACCCTGCCAGGTTTAAAAATTTTTTAGGCCGTTCTGCTGTTGACAGCGGCCAAAGTCGCATTCCGGATCCACCCCAGGCTGTACCCCGCTTTCGAAATTTGAGATGGCTCCGGCATGATCGCTCGTCTGATCGTTGAATTATAAAAAACGTCGCGATGGAAAACCGTCTAGTAAATCCTGCCCCTAGTTTCCTGTGCTGAAAATGCTGAATCCTCCGCCAGCTTCAGCTGGATGAACCAATGTGACTATCCCATTACCAGCAGCTGCATAAACACCAGTCATGTTGGCCGCAACTGGGTTATAAGGCACTGCTAGACAGGTGGCACCGACCTTAATCCGGGGATCACTTAGAGAGTCGGAAGTCGATGCGGTTGTTACAATTTCTCCAATATACTGAACGAGTAGACTCGAATTGTTGACCGCAGTTCCCCCGCCGACACTTATTGCATCGACATCCAGCCTATTCGTTAACGTCAATTTTCCAGTATTTGGGTGAACATATAAACTTGAAGTATTGGTGCCGTTGTCCTCAAGCCAGCTGGAAATAAGTTCACCATAAGGTTGTGCCCTGTTGAACATGATTTGGGTACGATCAGCATTGCCGGTAAGCAGGACAGTTTTGCCAGTGCCCCTCGGTAGCATATTTCCTTCGACGCGTGTACCTGCAGCTTGGTTCACCCGAATACTCACGGGAACGCTAGGACCTGGTCCAATATAATTACCGCGAATTTCAAAATTCTCCGGCGGTATCGATCCGTTACCCTCTAGATTGATTACGGCACCGTTAGAACCGACGGCTCCATCATAAAGTTCGATATTATTATAACTGATCGCACCTTGCCAAGAGTTCAAAATTCTTATGCCGCCGGTACAGGTGACGTTGTTAAACATGAACACAAAGCCATGAGCAGTATTGCTACCTTGCCCGATCAGATTGACAAGAATTTGCCCTCTACCCCAAAACTTGTTCGCAGTAATCGTTAGGGAGTCCCCCGCCCTATCAAGAAGCAATCCACCCCTGATGGAACACTCGGTTATCGCGAAGGTAAAAATGCCATCAAAATTGGGAGGCGTGGGACCTAACATCGCTATGCCTTCCGCCCCGAACTCGCCTATGGAAACTCGCAAGATTGAACCATCGGCGATCGGGTTTGTCCCCAGATTTGCATCAAGATTGATGCCAAACCGTGCCGGATTTCCGGATTCTGGCTGGATGGAGAAATCAGACAAATGCAAACCTGTGATTTCGCTGGTAGAACTGAAAACACGAATAACATCGGTCGTTGCAGGGACCGAAGAATCAACAACAATCCGCGATCCGCGCCCTTCGCCCTGAATGGTTATACCCTTGGAAATGATGAGCAGCTGGGCCCCGGTGCCGGAGACTGGATAATCGCCAACTGGCATGAAGAGCTTACCTCCCTCGGGAGTCGCATTTATGGCGTCTTGGAGGGTCGCAAATTGGCTCGCATCTATCATTTTGTCTTTTCCTGTAATTTAAGGCCAAGACAACAATGTCGTATTCAATCCTACTATGCTAGCGTTATTCACCATCATCGGTTGAGATTTTTCTCGGCGTCCTGGCACCGCATTCGCCGCGTAGGCTACGCCAGTCTTTCTCGCGATAGATTGGACTGACAACCGAGTTGCTGCTGCTATGGTAATTCTGTGCTGAGATTAAATTCGGACGCTCAATTATTTTGCTATGAAATATATGCCCAAAAGCAGCCCGCCGAACAAGATCATATGCAGTGTAGAAACTCCGGAAACCCGAGTTGAATCGAGCCCTTTGCTCAGCAACCATTTCACTACAAAAGCATCAATGAAAAGACGCACGGTAACAGCCCAGGCAGCCCCTATCGGGCCGTATAATGCGACACCGACCAACAAAACGACTATGCTAAATGGTGCAAAGAAAAACTGTACCATGGCTCCCGATTTTTCCCGGCCCGATATATTGAGCGCCGTAAAATTTGCCTGAGACAGACAGTTCATCGAAATCCCGATGGACAGTACCTTGACTATGTCAGCCATCAATTGGTGAAAATTATTTTGCAGCCAGATTTCCATGACAGGTCCGGCGAAGGCAACCAAAAACAAATGGCTTGCTAAGGCAATGAATCCCATAACGATGGCATAACGGTCAAATATGTAGCCAAACTTTGGGTTGTCCGAACCGCCCCACGTTGACGCAAGCCTAGGCGTTGCCGCTACGCTGATTGCCCCGACGACCAGCCAGAGTTTTGTACTGAGTTCAGTAGCAACAACATAAAAACCCAATTGCTCAGGTGCTGCTATCACACCCAGTATAAATCTGTCGCCATAAGCAATTAGCGACGAAAGTATGCCGCCCAAGCCAATCCAATACCCCCGTCTGATCAGAATACGGTGAAGGCTGTCGGCAGGCATAAAGCGGATATTGCGAATAAAGCTCAAATAGGAAGCCCCAATTTCGCGTATATTTTTAAGCTTCGCTATAATTGCAAAGGCAAAAGTTGTCAGGATACGGGAGACCAAGATCCCGATGGCCGCATAAGTGAGACTGGCTACTATGCTGGTCATTAGCCAGGGAGCTACGAACAAAAGCGTGCTGGCAATTGTCCGCCAGATATTCAAAATAACGAAACGTTCCTGTACCTCCAAAATCGCGCGCAACGGCAAACTAACAAGCGAGATCGCAGCGGAGAGAACCGTCAGCACCAGAGAAACGAGTAAATCAGATTGAATTTCAGTAAAGAAACTTGCCAGCCAGACGGCACTGCAACCGATGACGATCACCGCCAGAGCCATAGTGAATGTAAGATGCAGCCCCGCTTCAGCAGCCGCCTCCCGTGCCTCGGACTTGGCAAATCCCCCTTTATCTATGCAAACAAGCACAATAGCCCGGGACACTCCAAAGTCATTTACCCCAATGACTACGAGTATCGCGATTTGCAGAGACAAAATGCCGAAATTTGCGACCCCGAGATTTTCGATGAGAAACGGTGTAGCCGCTATCGCCACTATCGCGGGCAAAATCGCCCCGGCCAAATTGGCGCCGGAATTCCGTATGATGTTGCTGCGCAGAAAATTCAAATTCATCTGCGAAAATGCCCTTGTATTGTAGATAAGCTTAGCTAGGGGTTTTCCTCGGCTTTCTTGCGTTAAGAGCGAAACAGGCTTAATACAAGTGGATTCATTTGTTGCCTGTTTGCCATGTTACGCAATCAGTCATAAGCTTCTGAACAGCTTGCAAACCATGTGTTGAAAGAGAAATGATGAACACTGAAATCACCTTCCATGAGGGAATTCTCGAACGCTACGATTTGAACGATCTCCATGAAAAATACGTTTCTGCTCAACCGTTTGAACATATCGTCATAGACGATTTTCTATCGCGCCCTCATTATGAATTGCTGGAAAGGGAGTTTCCCGGCCCCGAAGAGGACATGTGGCACAAATTCCGATCTGGCAAAGAAAACAGAAAACTACAAAGCCAGAGCATGAGTGATATTCCATGGCATATCCGCTTGTTCTTAAGCGAAACCAACGGCTCGTCCTTCACCAAGTTTCTGGAAAAGGTTACGGGCATCAACGGCTTGATTCCAGACCCACATTTGGATGGGGGCGGATTGCACCAGACACTTTCTGGAGGCCATCTTGGTGTCCACGTGGATTATAATTATCACCGTCGCTGGAATCTCGACCGTCGCTTGAACGTCATATTATATCTCAACAACGATTGGGATACCGAATGGGGCGGAAGCCTGGAATTCTGGGACAGGGACGTTGAATCTTGCAAAAAAAGCGTTAAGCCAGCCGGCAACCGACTGGTTATTTTCGGAACGAATGAGCATTCTTGGCATGGCCACCCTGCGCCGCTAACCTGTCCTGATCATGTGACGCGCAAATCGATTGCCCTATATTACTATTCGAACGGTCGTCCTGAAAACGAACTTGCCGATGAACATAACACGGTTTTTCGTGAACGTCCCGGCGAGGTGTTCGCTAAAACTTCTGCGGAACGCTTGCGGGACATGGTCCCCACGCCGATCGCAAACAAACTCAAGCGCATTATCGGAAAGCCGTGAAATCTGCCGATTTCAGATTTTTATCGATGGCTGCGGTTTTTGCGACGCCAGACTGTGCCAACCGAATGTTCGGTAATAGTGAAGATCAAAAATGACCAAACCTCTCGTCACCATTATTACGCCGACATATAATCAAGTCGATTATATCGTGGAAACGGTCAGAAGCGTATTATGTCAGACCTATGAGAATATAGAGTATATAGTTATTGATGACGGCTCGACCGACAAAACCGGCGAAGTACTTCAACAGTTTTCCGAACAAGTCAAAATAGTGCGTCAAAATAATTCAGGGCAAGCTGCCACACTGAATAAGGGATGGAATATGGCGCAGGGCAGCCTGCTTGGCTATCTAAGTTCCGATGACATTCTATATCCCGATGCCGTTGCGCGCCTGGTTAAACGGCTTGGGGACTCGCCAGATGCCTCATGCATATTTCCAGATTGCGACCTCATCGACGCAAACTCAACTGTGATTAAAAAGAATGTTTGCCGCGAATTTGATCTGATAAAGCTGATTATCGAGCAAGAGTGCCATATCGGACCCGGAGCATTATTCCGACGAGAGGCATATAATCAAACCGGCGGCTGGAACAGCGATTACACGCTAGCTCCAGATCGTGAGTTTTGGGCAAGAATGGCCAAGCTGGGAGACATTACGTTTTTGCCAGAAAGACTGGCGGGCTATCGCCTGCATGATCAATCGATTTCTTACAAAGAATATTCGGATAAAGTAAGTCACGAATATGTACGCTTTCTCGATGATTATTTTGAGACAAGTAGTGGTATCAGTATTAATATTATTAATCGCAAAGATGAAGCCTACGGTAACGCTTATTTCTTAATAGCCCGCAATGCCCTCAGAGCAAAAAATTGGAAATTAGCCTGGCATTATTATAAAAACGCTCGCTCATTAAATCCCAAGCTAAGATCAGTTTCAGCAAAATTTCAGCTTGTCAAAACAGCCGCCAGCAAACCAATTCGCCGAATTCTTTCGAAACTTTCGCTGGCTTAAAAGACAGATATCATATGCAGTTTATTCTCACGAAGCGCGTTTGGCTAACGCCCCTGATTCTGTTCCAAGGCTATTTGACATTTGTTTTGATATTGTATTTCATCGGACCGTGGCCCTGGGGAAATCAAAATCTTGCTAAATTGCTAGCATTTTTGGTCGCTGCCCAGATTGCAATAGGTCTCGGCTATTGGGCCGGATGGCAAAAACTTTGCCGAACCGCCGCTGCGCAGACGAACGAAGACAGGGCAGAATCCATAACGAAATCAAGGGCGTTTTTTGATATAGCGTTCTGGATTTATCTTGTGCTTCTCATTCCTACCGCATTATCACGTGCCGGAACTGCATTTCCTAACGTAATAGAAGGGATCAATTATACCGGTGCAGTGTACAATGATAACTATGAACGAAACAGCCTAGGCAACATATTTGTACTCGTTGAATATTTTCGAATGCTCTTGTCGCCGGCGCTAATAGCGTTCTTTCCACTGCTGATAATATTCTGGCGCGACATTTCGAAAACGAAGCGCGTAATCGGCATCGCGATGATCATCTATTTTACTGCAATTTATATATCCATCGGGGTAAACAAGGGGATTGCAGACATTATTCTGACTCTCCCATGGCTGATATTTATCGTCCATTATGCAGGATCCAACGGATTGCGCATTCCGCGTTGGTTATTCTACTCAATATTACTTTTTATATTTGCGCTTTTTATGATATTTTTTGGCCAGGGCCAAGAACAACGAGACGGAAATGTAGGCCTTTCCGGCCTTTTCAATAGCGGCCTGACAATTATAAGAGCCGATAGTGGTTGGCTTGGAGATATAATGAACGACCAGGCGAGAATAATCTACGAATCAATCACACGATACTTAACCTCAGGCTATTATGCGCTCAGCCTTTCTTTCGATATAGAACATCCTTCGACTTATGGCATCGGGAATTCTATGTTCTTTTCCAGAAATGTAGACTTTATTTTTGGTACAGACTATTTCACTACGCAGTCTATTCCCGGCATTCTAGAAGCTAAGCAGGGCTTTCCACAATTCGCGCTCTGGCATTCAATATATCCCTGGCTCGCTTCCGATGTCGGGTTTATCGGAAGCCTATTGGTCGTCGGCTTTTTCTCTTACCTATTGTCGCTTAGTTGGGGCTTGAGCATAATAACGCTAAGCCATAAGTGGATTGCAATGTTTTCCCTCATGATTATTTTGTTTTTTTATATTCCGGCAAATAATCAAATTTTTCAATCGGGTGAGACTGCAATTGGATTTATACTGGTTGGATTGTGGATATTTTTTGACAAGAGCCGGGGGAGCTCTCGAGCGAGGCGAAAGAAATCCGCGACTGCGTCTTAAATCTAGTCTCGTATGCTTTGTTTCGCAGGTATGCAGCTTGCTCTCATGCCATATAATCAACAGGGTTGTTTGTGATGATCATCTACGCGCCTAATATCCATACCGGAGGCGGCATGGTTCTTTTGCAAGCCCTGATCGATGCGTGGCCTTCGGATGAACAATGTATAGCCTTCATCGATGACCGCATACGGGGCAAGGTTGATCTGCCGGCAGTTTGGGCCGTGCAATATTGTTCACCGAGCATAATCGGGCGCCTCAAAGCAGAGCGCGCGCTAAAAAAACTGTCGGGCCAAAATGAAACCGTCTTTTGCTTTCACAATTTGCCCCCCGTGCTCCAAGTGCGCGGCAAGATAATATGTTATTTGCATAATCTGAATCTGATCGGACTGGTGCCCTCCAGCCATCTGTCTGGCTGGATAAAATTCCGAATCCTGATGGAGAGAAGCATCGCTTATCTCTTTCGCAAGCGTATAGATTTATACTTGGTACAGACGCCGACAATGAGACGTGCATTGCGCACTTGGTATAAGGGCGATATTTCTCCTCGGATAGAAATAGCCCCTTTTATAGACCCGGATCATCTAAGCGCCTCTTCGCCCGGACTGTCAGCGAAGCAGTGGGATTTTATATATGTCTCAGACGGTACAGCGCATAAAAATCACAAGCGCCTCTTCGCTGCATGGAAACTATTGGCGGAAGAAGGATTGCGCCCTTCACTCGCTGTAACATTGCCAGCGCGCGACGACGCACTTGTTGCTCATATGAAAGCGATCAAAGCGGAACATAATCTGGATATCGTCAATCTGGGTCATGTCGAACATGGTGCTATTCTCGATAACTATCATAAGGCAGGTGCGCTGATCTTCGCTTCCTATGCAGAATCCTTCGGTATCCCTTTGCTTGAAGCCAAGACAGCCGAGCTACCTATTATTGCGGCAGAACTCGACTTTGTGCGGGACGTGTGCGAACCGTCTCAGACATTCGACCCGTTCTCGGAACGATCCATTGCCCGCGCGGTAAAACGACATTTGGCATTGCCCACCGATATCGTGAATCCCCTCGCACCATCCGATTTCATTAAATTCTTACGCAATGTATAATGGGCCTTTGCGCTGGAAATCCCATCGGCAGAAAAAATTTGGCACTGAGAATGAATATCGTTAAGGACACAACATGACCCGCCCCGCTCCCGTTATTCTCGTGCTTGGCGCAAGCGGAATGCTTGGCAACGCCATATTCCGTTTTTTTGCTGAGCACACTCCCTTCGACACTTTCGGATCGGTCCGCTCCGACGCCTCCAAAAGGCTGTTGCCTGTCAATTTGCAAGATCATATTATCACCGGAACTGATGTTGCTAATCACGACAGTCTGATAGATTTATTCGAACGGGTTAAACCGCAAGTTGTAATCAACTGTGTTGGCGTTGTGAAGCAATTGGATGGTGCCAAAAATCCGCTACATATCATTCCGATTAATTCGATTTTGCCGCATCAACTGGCCCATCTGTCCAATTTGATCGGTGCCCGATTCATTCATTTGAGCACCGACTGTGTATTTACGGGTAAAACCGGATTCTATAGCGAAGAGTCGGCGCCCGATGCTCGGGATCTGTATGGACTGAGCAAGCTCTTAGGCGAAGTCGACTATAGCAATTCGGTCACTCTGAGAACTTCCATCATTGGACATGAACTCAACAGCGCGCATAGTTTAATCTCGTGGTTTCTTGCTCAAACAGGAAGCGTTCGAGGTTTTTCGAAAGCAATTTTTTCCGGTCTCCCTACCGTTGAAATAGCCAGGGTTATCTACGAATACGTCCTGCCCTCAAAACAATTGTCGGGATTGTATCATCTTTCAGCTGAACCGATCGACAAGGAGGCGCTGCTGAACTTGGTTAAGACGGAATATGGTAAGGAAATCCACATAGCTCCGGACGCGACCCTCGTGATCGACCGTTCGCTGGATTCTTCCAAATTTAGAAAAGAGACGGGCTATCAGCCACCTTCGTGGTCCGAACTGGTCCAGCGGATGCACCAGTTTCAATAATGATTTTCGAAAGATAAATATGTTCACTGACAAGACACTTCTGATCACCGGCGGGACCGGCTCTTTCGGTAATGCGGTGCTTCGCCGTTTTCTATCATCTGACTTGCGCGAAATCCGCATATTTAGTCGTGATGAGAAAAAACAGGACGATATGCGGAAGAAATACGACAATCCCAAGCTGAAGTTTTATATCGGCGATGTTAGGGATTATCGATCGGTTGTCGATGCGGTGCGCGGTACAGATTATATATTCCACTCTGCGGCTTTGAAACAGGTGCCATCTTGCGAATTCCACCCTCTTGAAGCGGTCAAGACCAATGTGCTGGGCACTGATAACGTTCTAGAGGCGGCAATAACCAGCAATGTGAAGAAAGTTGTTTGTCTAAGTACCGACAAAGCGGTCTATCCGATCAATGCTATGGGAATATCCAAAGCTATGATGGAAAAAGTAGTGGTGGCAAAATCCCGTAGCAGTGGCGACACCCTGATATGCGCAACACGTTATGGCAATGTCATGGCATCCCGAGGGTCAGTAATACCGCTATTCGTAAAGCAGATATTGGCCGGTCAGCCCCTGACCGTTACGGATCCGGCTATGACCAGATTCATGATGACGCTCGACGATGCAGTCGATCTTGTTCTCTTTGCTTTCGAACGAGCCAATGCAGGTGATATTTTTGTGCAAAAGGCCCCTGCAGCAACACTGGAAGTTCTCACCGAAGCTCTTAAGACGTTACTCAAAGCCGATGATACGGAAACCCAGATTATAGGAACCCGACATGGCGAAAAGCTATACGAAGCTCTGCTCAGCCGTGAAGAAATGGCCGGCGTAGAGGATTTGGGGGAATATTATCGGGTTCCTCCGGACCTTCGCGACCTAAATTACTCAAAATATGTTGAGCAGGGCGACGTCCTGATTACCAAGGCGGAAGAATATCATTCGCATAATACCAAGCGACTGGATACCGGCGAAATGATCGATCTTCTCCTCAAGCTGCCTGTCATGCACTCTATCGCCAATGGTGATCATGCGGTTTTTGACGCTTAAGCTTTTTCGTTATCGGGACAATTTTCAAGATGGCTATGAATAAAATAAGAGTTATGACCATTATAGGCACGCGGCCTGAAATCATCAGATTGTCACGTGTTATTGCCGAGCTGGACAAATTTACCGACCATATACTTGTACATACTGGCCAGAATTACGATTACGAACTCAATGAGGTTTTTTTTCAGGACCTGTCAATTCGTAAACCTGACCATTTTTTGGAAGCTGCCGGCCAATCCAGCGCCGAAACTATCGGCAACGTAATAGCCAAAGCGGACGCACTCATCAGATCTCAAAACCCTGATGCGGTTCTCATCCTCGGGGATACAAACAGCTGCATGGCAGCGATCGCGGCGAAGCGGGCCCAGATACCGGTGTTCCATATGGAAGCAGGAAATCGTTGCTATGACCAGCGGGTTCCCGAAGAAATCAATCGCCGCATCATTGATCACTGCGCAGACGTAAATCTGACCTACAGCGATATCGCACGTGATAATCTACTGCGGGAAGGTTTGCGTCCGGACCTTACGATCAAGACCGGCAGTCCAATGCTTGAAGTGCTAAACTATTATAAAGATAAGATCGAACGCTCCACTGTCCTGGAAAAGCTGGAGCTTCAGCCACATAAATATTTCGTGGTGAGCTCGCATCGCGAAGAGAATATCGCCAACGATGACAATTTTCAAAAATTTACCGACGTTCTCAACGAGATTGCTGCGGCATATGAATTGCCGGTCTTCGTTTCAACACATCCGCGTACGCAGAAGAAAATCGATTCATTCGGAGCAAAATTGCATCCACTGGTAAATCTTATCAAGCCTTTGGGCTTTACCGATTACGTAAAGCTCCAATGTGAAGCCAAAGCTGTTATTTCTGACAGCGGAACGATTACCGAAGAAGCGTCGATCCTGAATTTTCCAGCCATCAATTTGCGCGAAACGCACGAGCGCATGGAAGGGATGGAAGAAGCCGCCGTAATGATGGTAGGCTTGGACAAAGTCAGAGTCCTGCAAGCCCTCGATATTATCAGTGATCAGCCTAGAGGACAGGACCGTCTTTTGCGAAATGCCGCCGATTATTCAATGCCGAATGTCTCAAACAAGGTGCTGAGAATGATCATTAGCTACACCGATTACGTAAACCGCACGGTCTGGAAAAAATACTAGGATATAAATATTGTGGCACCCTCCTTTGCGGCTCAAAACCGGTTCAGAGATCGCGCTGTTGCTCTCTGGCAAAGGGGCAACAAAGCGATAGGTTCCATCCAATCGGCCTATCAGCTAGGGGGGCGTCCGCCCCGCTTTACTCAGGAAATGAATTCGGATTGACCTCCAACAAGAACAATCGAGTGATCATTACCGGTGCCAGCGGCTTCGTCGGACGGCAACTGGTGCCCCTTCTGGTCAATCGGGGCTTTGACCTCCTGCTGGTCGGGCGCCAACCGCGGAACGAGGCTTCTGGCACGGAACAGATCCCCTATTGCACTTACGATCAATTGCCCGGCTTGGCGAACGGCTACGAGGCGCTCATCCACTTGGCGACAGTTAATAATGACTCGGATGCAGAAGCGTCTGAATTTCGCCGGATCAATGTGAATTTTCTGCTGGAAACCGCTGAACTCGCGCAAGCACTGGGAGTTGCGAAATTCATCAACGTCACCAGCACCCACGCGCTCGCCAGCACCGCGCAGGACGATTATTCGGTTTCGAAATGGACTGGGGATCAACAGCTACGGAACTCCGGGATAGAAGGGGTCTACACAATTTATTCACCCGCGGTTTATGGCACAGAACTGGCCGGCAAATTGAAACGGCTCGAAATGCTTCCCGCCAAACTTCGGCCCCTGGCTTTGCGCGCTTTAACCTTGCTGAAGCCGGTTGTATCAGTTGAGCGGCTGGCGGATTCCATTGCAGACATCGTCACATCCAGCGACGTTCCACTTCAAGCCAGACGTATATTTGTTTCCGACGCACTTGCAAACCCTCGCGGGTTCGCCGCTATGAAACGATCGGGCGACCTGTTCTTCGCAATATGCGTTCTAATATTCGGTAGCTGGCTGATGCTGGCAATAGCAGTTATCGTGAAATTATCCTCGCCCGGGCCCGCTATTTTTGCCCAGCGAAGGGTCGGAAAAGACCGAAAAATATTCACATGCTATAAATTTAGAACCATGTCGGATGGTACCAAAGAATCGGCAACGCATGAAATCCAGTCGTCATCAGTCACGGGAGTAGGCTCCTTTTTGCGGGCGGTTAAACTCGACGAGTTACCCCAGATCTTCAATATTTTTTCGAATGATATGAGCCTGATAGGCCCACGACCGTGTTTGCCGATACAGACCGAGCTCATCGAGGAACGGCACATTCGCAATGTATATGCCCTCAAGCCTGGAATCACCGGGCTGGCGCAAGTTCAGGACATCGATATGAGTGATCCGAAACGATTGGCCGAAACGGATGCACAATATGCGGCGGAGCGAACTCTCGTTAGCGAGATCAAGATACTGATCTCGACATTTATTGGCAAAGGTCGCGGCGACCGGACTTCTAACACGTCCATTTAAAGTGGCTTACTCAAACGGATTTCCAATGCGATGAAAATTCTCTTTATCTCGCAGTATTTTTATCCGGAGCAATTTTTAAACAACGCTCTGTGTAAGGAACTAGCAAAAAAGGGGCATGATATCGAGGTAGTGTCCTGCGTGCCAAACTATCCGGAAGGCCGGTTTTTCGACGGGTATTCCAATCGGAAAAAGCGAAAGGAACGGTGGTCCGGACTAAGGATACGCCGCGCATTCACGATCCCGAGAGGCAATTCCAGTTTCCAGCTGATCGCGAACTATTGTCTATATCCTTTCGCTGCATTTCTCGAAATAATGAAGCTTCCCAAGCCCAGGGCCGACGTTAGTTTCGTATCAATGCCATCGCCACTGTTGCAAGCCATAGCAGGGATATTCGCCAAGTGGTTTTACGGCATTCCAATGGTATATTGGGTTCAGGATATCTGGCCGGAAAGCGCGATCATTACGTTGAATATCCGCAATAAGGCGATCAAGCGGATAATGGCGTTGATCTGCGGCTGGATATACCGACGTGCCGATCATGTCATGGTGCAAAGCCCTGCTTTCGTTGAGAAAGTCGCTAGCTTCGGCGTACCCGCGGACCGAATTTCGGTCTTACCGAACTTTGCCCCCGACATGTTCGTTCCCATTGATGAAACATCCGTCTCGTCAGAAGTCAGAAAGCTCGTTCCTTCCAACAAGTTCAACCTGATGTTCGCGGGCAATATTGGGGAAAGCCAAAACTTCCCGCTTTTGTTGGATGCAGCCGAACGCCTCGCTTCGGACGATCATATACGATGGATAATATTAGGAAGCGGTCGTGGCGAGAAATGGCTGACGCAAGAAATCAAACGCAGAAAACTTGATAAATCCTTCATACTGCTCGGCAGATTTCCAGAGGCACAGATGCCGCAATTTTTTGCTCGTGCCGACGCTATGTTGGTGAGCTTGAAAGACAATCCAATTTTCGCGCTTACCGTTCCCAGCAAAGTGCAATGCTACATGGCATGTGGAAAACCTATTATTGCCAGCATTAAAGGTGAAGGAGCCAGGGTAGTTGAACAATCTGGCGGTGGTGTTACGGTTTCCCCTAATAACGCAAAAGAGTTAGCCGATAAGATTAGAGAGCTCAGTCAATGTGATCCCGCCGATTTAACCGCTATGGGAAACAGGTCGAGGGAATATTACAATCGTCATTTCGAAAAAGATATGGTTTCCGACATTTTAGAAAAAAAATTGTCCGAATTTCTGAAGCCTGGTTCTAGACTTTCTACCTAACCTTTACCTATTAAATCTTTTTCAGCTATAGTGTCAGATTACGTTTCGTTATTCTGTTCGTAATAACGGAGTTAGGGAAATTGAAGCAATATTTATATCAAAACCAGCGCCATTCTCCAAAGAACGCCCCGTTACGTCAAGCCAATAGTACTCGCAGCCCGAACCTTGATTATTTATTCGCCTTAGTGTCGATGACTTCTCAATCTTGATCTTGACCGGTAACGGCCTTTTATCGGATTTTTCTGCGCATTGAAGATTTATAGACAATTCTGTGCCTTGCGGGATATCCGAGTCAACCTTTGCTTGCAGTTGCACAATAGAAGCTGGCAGCTTTACTAATTGGCGAGCAAATACTCCTCCGGCGCTGCTAATAGCGCTAAGCTGCAAATTTCCATTCGTTATGCTAGCGCCGTAGCTTCCTGTTGAGAATAGCTGCCAGTCTACAGGTTGAAAGCGAGATTCATTCTCGAACGAACTATTTTCCAACAAATCGTTTGATTTATTTGAACCAACCAAAAGATCGTACAATTTCAGAGCTGGATCAAACTGCTGGATGTTGATCAGTCCAAGTATCAGCTCTGGATCACGGTAGGAATAGAGGCTCTCGTTCGGGTTATAAAGCGCCTCTCTCATCCGGGCCGCGTTTACTAGAGAATTAGGTGTGGCTACTACGGTGGCCCAGAACTGGTTTTCCCAGGGCGGCTGTTTCTTTAGTAAAGCGGTAAATGGCGCTACAAAATCATCATTGGCTATCGCGCCCGCCATTACCGGAATTACCGCTGCTGCTGCAGATGAACTCGCGCGCGCCATAATATCATAATGTTTCAGTATGGCCGGAATATCTTCGTTTTCTGCACTGTCGGCAATCATCCAGCCGGTGATCAGTTGCTGCCGACGTGACAATGTTAGTGCGCGATCCATCAGCGAACGGCGGTTAGCCTGCGGACCGCCGAGCGCGAGAACAGCTACGGCTGCCGGCGTGACCGGTTCAGCGACAAACGCCTGCTCAGCCAAATTGACTGTGGTTGAGTCCAAGTCATGGGGAAACCGGCCCTGATTTTGGGTGATCTTTAATCTAACTGTCCTGGCCGCAAGGCTTTCCGCCGCGAACCCGTTGAAAGGATAAATCGACATCGCGATTTGCGGAGCTTTATTCTTTGTGATCGCACCAGCGGCAGCAAGGCCAGACACTAACGCAACAATGCTACCAACTATCCCTATGATGCTATTTTTCTTCATCATACGAAACACTTCTCATTAACTAGGTTTTTTCAGGAACGTTGCTGCCATAACTATACTGATAAGTGTAGCCGTAGCCGTATCCCGAATGCTGAGATTGAACCTTCGTAACGATGCCGCCAAAGATGTGCGCGTGTGAGCTCCGAACGCGCTGGATCGCCGTTTGGATGCCGCGCAGTTTTACCCCGCCCGCCTCAATAGTGTAAATCACTCCTTCGACGGAATCAGCTAGCAAAGGAATATCAGCCAGTCCCAGAACAGGAGGCGCATCGATAATTACGGTATCATAGGTCTCAATTAACTTAGCAACCAGTTCACGCATCCTTGTACTACTTAAGAGTTCGGCAGCATTGGGTGGTATCGGCCCCGCAGCCATAGCGTCAAAGCCGTAAAGGGCGTCTTGACGTATCAGCTTGCCTAGATCTTCTTCTCCCGCCAAATAATTGCTGAGCCCATTCGTATTTTGTTCATCCAGCATTTTGTGCAAGGAAGGATTGCGCATATCGCCATCAATGAGCAGAATTCGTTTTTTTGTGCTCGCAAGGACCGCCGCTATCGCCAGTGCAGAAGTACTCTTTCCTTCATTAGGCCGAGTGCTGGTAATCAAAAATGACCTAGGAACGCCGTGATCTGTCAGGAATGCGAGACTAGTACGAATTGAAAGATACGCTTCCCATACAACAGACTTCTTATCACGAAGTGATAAAAGAATATCGTCTGTGTCCAAATCCGGAATCGAGCCGAGTGGTGCGATTCCGAGTTTAGATTTTAGATCGGACGGATCGGTGATTGTTTGGTCCACTTGCTCCATGACGAATACATAGGCTGCCGCGATTCCCAAACCAGCTAGCATAGCAAGGGCAATGTTCAACAATAGCTTTGGGCTCGAGGGGTTTTCTGGCGGTTGTGCTCGATCGACAATTGAAATGTTATTCGTTCCGACACCGGCTACGCCAATTTCCTTATAGCGCTGAAGGAGGCCGTCATAAAGCTGACGGTTTGTATCTACCTCACGCTGAAAAATATTATACTGGATGGAGTCACGTCTCTCACCACTGAATTGGCCCTTCAACTTATTGACTTGAGCACGCAATTTTTGTTCGCGGTCGAGCGCCTCGCGATAGCGGGCCGACGTTCCCATCCGGGAACGAGCTTCTTCAGCCGCAATGCTGCTTTCCAGTGCCGCAATTTGAGTGGCGATTGCTTTAGCAGCAGGGTACTCCGGCTCAAATTGAACCATAAGTTTGGCATACTCAGACTGAATCTTAGCGCGCTCCTCTCGGAGGTTATTTAGCGCTATGTTGGTAAGAGCATTCTTGTTACCAGTCCGTCCATTCGCTTCACTTTCCGCGAGAATCCGATCGGCTATTGCTTCCGCCAATGCTCCGTTTAATGCTTCCAGATTGGCAGACGCCAAGGTCTTTTGAGATATAGTCTTGCCTTCAGCCGTTTGCTCGGAAGACAGAGTTATTATTTGTTTGCTGTCGGCGTAAGATGAGAGGCTTCGCTCTGAAACTTCGAGCTTCTGCTTCAGGTCCGCAAGCTGCTCCTCAAGAAATTTTCGTGCGTCCGCTGTCGAGCTAAAACGGCGATCGAGATTTGATGCGATGAACTGCTCTACCCAAGAATTTGCGATTTGCGCGGAAAGCATAGGATCCGGGCTTTGGAAATTAATGCTAACCAGGCTTGAGCCACGAATTGGCGAAATATTAATATGCTGCTGAAGCAATTTAGCCGCAAGTTTTAGCCTCTCGTTGCGTTGCGCCGCAGTCTTGGCATTGGCGCTGCCCGTCAACAAGCCTGCGTTGTCCGGGTCAACATTAAACGTCTCGAAAAAAGCGTCATTTGTCGCGAGATTTTGTGATCTCGCGACACGCTCAGCAAGTGAACGCGATTCAAGGAGTGAGTATTGGGTCTGGTAGAATTCCAGATTTTGTCCTGTACTGCCTGCTTGTGTGACGCCTTCTACATTTGTCACCTTATCCTGTTCACGGTTGATTTCGACCGTGGCAGTGGACGTATAATAAGGCGTCATAAGCAGAGTCGCAATGATCCCAGCCGCAATACAGACGGCAACAATAATTGCGATAGCAACCCTGTGACGCAGCACTGATTGCCAATACTGAACCAGTATCGGCGTCTCGTGAGACAGGTCATCATAGGGGTCGACATCCCCCAAAGTCGGCTGGTTATTGCGCGCTAAAATTTTGTTCATAGGGGAGCGTTCTGTATTATCCATTATGCTCTAAATAAGATTATGAGCGGAGTTGTGATAAGAGGCGAAGCCTGAATTAAGTCGCGGAATAGGCGCCGCGCCTGAGAATCGCCTACGACAATGATATCATTCGCAAAGACTTCCGGGTCGGAATATGCGCCTCGGCGGATAGCTTTTAGATTGTAAAGCCCTGCCAATTGATCTCCATTGACGTTGCGGAAAATTACCACATCGTTTAGCTTAGCAAATTCAGATGTACCACCCGCCGTCGCTACCGCTCGCATCAATGTCATTCGTCCGATAACCGGATAGAGACCAGGCTTCGACACCTGACCGTCAACGGTGATAACCTGGCTAACGGTTTCTTCAAGGTTCACCGTAACCTGCGGATCGCGAATATAACGCCCCCGCAAACGTCTTTCCAGTTCATCGGCAAGCTCGCCCGGCGTTAGACCAGATGCTTCAACTACACCAACCAGCGGAAAGGAAAGACGGCCGCTTGCATCAATTTGCATTTCCTTGCTTAGGTCCTCAACACCGAAAACATCGATTTTTAGCTCGTCAAAAGGACCGATCAAATACGGTCGATTGGAGCTTTGCTGGTCAAGACGCGTCGGCTCCGGCAATCCCTCGCTGGAAACCACTGTGACGTTCGGACTGCCGCCCAGAATAGACTGACCGCCACAGCCGGAAAGCAGCAGAATTGATAGTATTACGAAGACGCGTTTCATCATAATCGAGAATTTCCGTATAATTCTGTTTTCCGTTAGACCAAACTAATTGGGCCGTAAACCAGCGATAATCGTTTCGATAGCAAAAAGGTTGTTATGTGCCGCGAGGCTTTGTTCGAGCCCTGCGTTGACGGGCATCCAGCAAATTATCTTTCAATATACAAGCCATGACGGAGAACACCGCGATCAACGACGGCACCCGCAAGGGATAATCCCCAATGCTTCCTGCCAGAAACAATAATATTACCAATGCGGACATCATGACGATATGTTTCGCATATCGGGAGTGGCTCCAATTTTTCACGAGCGTGAAAAATTGTACGATCGACCAAATAATTGCAAGCATTGCGATTAAAACTGCGGGCAGGCCACCTTCAATGACAAATTGCAGCCAATCATTGTGTGCCTGGTTCAAATAAGTTGGATTCAAAAGGTCCAGAGGCTCGTACATCCGGTAAACATGTTCGAAACTTCCGAAACCGCTTCCCCAAGGAAAGTAATCTCCCGTCATTTTCATGAGTACTGGCCAAATTTGACTGCGCAACCCTTCCACGTCGGTGCGTTCGAAAAGTCGATCAAAGGCCAAGGATCGGGAAAAGTAAATCGACAACGATCCTACGATTACAACTAAAGCGACAGTGGCAAATAATACCGTCTGCCGTGAACTATACCACTTCTTCTTCGTCCGGCTATGAGTGCGCGATTGATGACTTTCGTCGCTATATCTTCCAAAAAAGATCAATATGATTGCCGCTATCAATGCTGGCCCCATCAAAATAAGGCCCGCTCGCGAACCTGTGATAAGAATCAACGAAACGATGACAAAAATAGCAGCAATACTGCCATAAAATTTTAACGCCGCCAGTCTCGACGTGACAGCATGAGACGCTCCATACCATCCAAGCATAACAATTGTTGCTGCCAGCAATACAGCTTGGTGATTGCGATTTGCAAACAAACCGACCGCGGCACCATTGTTGGTAATATTGTAAAGATAAAAGGGGCTCCGCGCAGAGCCGGTAAGCTGAGCCGCGGCCCACAACGCACTTATCCCGGCGAGCGCGATAATAACCGTAACTGAATGTTTTCTGTCTCTCTCACCAAGATTAAGGTAAAGCATCATTGTCGTGATCGGGATGGCCACTGAAAAAAGACTATTTATCGTACGTGATGGAGAAAGTGTTAACGGTCGCCATGGTTGCTCAATGCCAGACAGATCAGCAATATCGGCAAAGATCTGTCGCTCGGGTAGCGCGGTCCAGATATTTGGTGGAAGAGGGATCAGTTGAACTACCATCAACCCAGCAAGTGCCATTGCGATATAGAGAGGGAACATTCTACCTTTCCACGCCTCACGGTCAATGCACATTAAAGCATAGGCACCAAACAGCACAGCCAATGGACGAAGGATTATCAACGACTGCACATCGTCACGGGAACTACCACCCATGAAAAAGACCAGCGTCAGAAACGCCGCGAAAGCGCAAAAACGGGCATTGTTCCCCCTGAACTGATCTCGAAGTTTGTCGATTTTTTTTGTTACGTTTCTGGACATTTATGATTCTTCTAAAACAAAAGACTATGTCTATACACTGACACTTGAACAGACGCATTGATTGACTCGGTAGACACGATGCAAATGGATGGCAACGATGTTTGCAAGATTCCTTGACTAAGACTCCAATGCACAAGCTGTTCACAGGTACAGTATTTATTGATTTACGGGTTTGCTCATACGGAAATCTTGATCTGTAATATTCATCCCGACTTCACTCAAGGCGGTCGGAAGACAGGCGCATGATCGCACGCGCCTACATCGTGTCTCATGCGATTTTTATAAGGTAGGCCAAGTCGTGGTCTCGCTCGCCCTGCGAGGAAACCATGAAAAAAGTAACTACCAAACAGAGGGCAGATCAAAATATATTGGTCTCCACTCGACCGCATTCTCGGAGTAGTGCGTCGCAATCGTCAGTTAAATCGCAAGATTTTTATTCAACTTGTGATAGCAAGACTGATCACATTTTATGCGAAGATCTGCATAAAGCTAAACGCTCACCGGGCTGGTCACGTAAAATGCTGGCGGAACGGAAGAGCATCTATTCGCACGCCATTGCGAGATTAGAGCGAGGCATCGGATCGTTAGACAATCTGATTGGGGTGATAAACGAGCTAGGTGACCTGATCGTTGGCATCGGGCCCAGAAAATCATTGCCCGGACAATTACATGCGCAGGCCCAACCAACCCATCGCATGTTTGTTAGAGAAGAGCAGTTTAAAAAATGGGGTGGCGATTTGATGCGCCCCGAAGCCTTTGGTTTGGACGATGTCGATCAGATTCTTGATCCATTTGGTCATGATCAAAAGCTGTCGGCAGAAACTGCCGCAATGGGTCAGCATAGTGACAGCAATAGCGGCTCATCAATTTCTATGAGCGGCACCGGTCTCAGAAGCGGAAATATATCTCGTTCGAGACTTGCAATGACATCTTTGGTATGGATAGGCTTCCATCGCGGCTGCCTGAGATCACACCATTCATGAGCCCGTGCATCGAAACTTTTGGAGCCGGTCGGATCACCGACCAGTTGCGAACGAATAAATGAATGTGGTGGATTACGACCTGCGCCCAGCAATTTACGCGTTACGTTGCGCCTTTCTCGGGGGTCCGCCGAGGATATATCGGGGTAGGTTCCTAGGATAAGCAACTGCTCCTTGTTCCCGAATCGGAACTTGAAGCGACGCGTTTTGCGCCCTTTTTAGAAATATCAAGGGACAGGCTGTTTCCATCGCTTATTTTATACAGCTTTTCCTTTGCAACCACAATTATGATCGCTGTGTCCGCCTGCATTTTTTACCCTCTTTTTGGTAGGCTTGTACCCCCAATATACCCCCATTGGCTGTGGATGGACTTGGAGTGGGCTGGACGGATTCTATAAGAAATCGGTGTAAAAGCTTAAACTTTCACACGGTTCTGGATGATAAAGGATTGGGATGGAAAAAATGGAGGACACGGAGGGATTCGAACCCTCGAAGCCCGTAAAGGCTTGTCTCCTTAGCAAGGAGGTGGTTTCAGCCGCTCACCCACGTGTCCACGCAGCTTGGCTAGAGGTCGCGCTATAACCATGGATGGCTCTGGCTGCAACGGGAAAAATGGCCCGCCACGAAACATAGCGGCAAAGCTGAAACATCCCGGTTTATGATGGCGGGACTCACACTGCCGCAGAATCGACTCAGTTCGTCGTCCGTTCATTGCGTGGTCATGTCCAACAGCCGAGGGCCGTGACTGGCTGGTATTGGGAAGGAGTGACCCATGTTACCATTGTGCACGAAGAAATTTTTGGGGCTATTCGCTGTTTTGGCCCTTGCCACTGCACCTGGCCTGTCGCCCGCATTTGCCCAGGTGGAGAATGTCGATCCCAATGATGTGATCGATGCCGATCTGGCTGCGCCCGACTATGACGGGAATTTCGAATCCGACGTGTCGCGCCCGACGATGGTCGAGGATGCGCCGATGGACAGCGATATCAACGCGGATCTTGTTGCCCCCTCCGGCTCGGCCACCAGCGCTGCCCAGACCGGTGGCAGTGCGGCCGCCGCGGTCGATGACAGCAACACCTATCAGGACGATGATCTGATCGGCGCGGCAGAAGGCGTGTTCGGCAAAGGCGCGAAAGGCCTGGCCGAAGTCATCGAGGATATATTGAAAAAGCAGGGCCGGCCCAATGCCTATATTGCAGGCCGCGAAGCCAGCGGTGCCTTCATCGTTGGCCTGCGCTACGGCTCGGGCAAGCTTTTTCACAAAATCGAAGGCGAACGTCCGGTTTACTGGACCGGCCCGTCGATCGGCTTTGATTTTGGCGGAAACGCAGCCAATACCTTTGTGCTGGTTTACAATCTCTACAATAGCGAAGACCTGTATCAGCGCTTCCCGGCCGGCGAAGGGGCTGCCTATTTCATCGGCGGCTTCCACGTCAGCTATTTGCGCAGCGGCGACAAGGTGCTGATCCCGGTACGTCTCGGTGCAGGCCTGCGTCTCGGTGCCAATGTCGGCTATATGAAATTCAGCAAGAAGCAGCAGTGGCTGCCATTCTGATCAGCGAATAGTCCGTCAATCGCTGGCCTGTCCTCGTATCAGGCGAGCGAACGGACCTTTTCCATGCGCGCCAGATAGCGCGCCAATATGTCGATCTCGAGATTGACGGGACGTCCGGGTTCCAGTTCGCCGAGCGTTGTCACCTGCGCGGTATGGGGGATGATATTCAGGGTGAACAGCGCGCCCTCTGCATCGTCGGTCACCGCATTCACGGTGAGCGACACACCGTCGACCGTGATCGATCCCTTGGCGGCGATATAAGGTGCCAGGTCTTTTGAAATCCGGATGACGACTTCCCGGGAATCGCCGGCAGTCTTGCTGGAAACCACCTCGCCGACACCATCGACATGACCGGTCACGATATGCCCGCCCAGTTCGTCACCGACCTTCAGGGCGCGCTCCAGATTGATCCGCCGTCCGGCGGTAAATTGTCCCGGCGCGGTGCAGGAGAGGGTCTCGCTGGATATATCCACCGCAAACCAGTCCGCTCCCTTGTCGACCACCGTCAGGCAGACGCCCGAGCAGGCAATCGAAGCCCCCATGTCGACGCTGTCCATCGCATAGCCACATGAGATTTTCGCGCGGAGATCGCCGCGCTGATCGAGCGAGTCTATGGTCCCGATATCTGATACTATGCCTGTGAACATGGACGATCCTATTTTGCTGTGCCTATTTTCTGTAAACGGAGCGGAACCTAGGCTGCGCGGTCGTATATCTCAAGCACATCCTGCCCCAGCTGGCGCTGATCGGTGCGCCGCCACCGGCCGTGCGCATCGCCGAGCTTTTCCAGCCCGATATCGCCAATGCCGGGCAGCCCGCCGCCAATGATGATCGGCGCGCGATAGAGCAAAAGCCGGTCGACCAGATCCGCTTGCAGGAAGGATGATGCGGTTTTTGCGCCGCCTTCAACGAGCAGCCAGTTGATGTCGGGAAGATCGGCAATCGCGGCGGGCTCGGAGATTTGCAGCCAATGAGCCGGCTTGTCGGGATCATTCCCAAGCACGACCGGCTGCGGGGAACGGTCGGCCAGCCCGTCAAGCCGGACATCCAGTCCTGGCTTGTCGGTTCTTGCCGTTCCGGCTCCGACGAGAATCGCATCGCTGCGCGCGCGCTCGAGATGGGCGTGCGCCCTCGCCTGATCGCCGGTGATCCACTGACTCGACCCGTCGGCCAGGGCAATACAGCCGTCCAGCGACATCGCCAGCTTGAGCGTGACAAAGGGACGGGCATTTTCCAGGCGACACAGGAAACCGGCCATTGCACTGCGCGCTTCCGGCTCCCTTATGCCGACCGAGACGGGAATGCCCGCATCACCCAGCCGGTCGATCCCTCTGCGTCTCGTGCGTTCATCGGCATCGAGGGTCGCGACAATCACTCTCTTTGGTTTTGCGTCGATAATAGAGATGCTGCAGGTCGGTCCGCGGCTGCTTTCATGGGCGCAGGGCTCCATGGTGACATAAATGTCCGCGCCCTTGGCAGAGCGACCAGCCTCAGCCAGCGCCATTTCCTCGGCGTGCGGGCGTCCGCCGGGCTGGGTCCAGCCGCGGCCGATGATCACGCCTTGCTTGACGATGACGCAGCCGACATTGGGATTGGCCCCGGTCCGGCCCCGCCCTCGTTCCGACAAGGCCAGGGCAGCCGCCATGAAATGGGCGTCTCCCGGGGGAGTCAGCATTGCAGACCGGCGGGACGTTCCACCTCTACCTCGCCGCGCGCCAGCCGTTCCGCGATCGCGTCGCGCTCAATCTCGTCGACATCCATTCCGGACATCCGGCCGAGCGATTTCACCGCTTCGCGCCGCTTCTCTTCCAGCTTGTCCTTCAGACACTGGATTTCCCAGCGGTCCTGCAGGATTTCCTCGTCCGTGCGATCCGTTGTCCAGTTTTCGACATAAATGACCTCCTGCGGTACATAAGTATATGTATTTACCTTGGGATCGAGCCAGAAAAGGAACAAAATGAACGCCGTACAGGCAATCGCCAATGCGGCCGGGAGCAGGCGCTCGCCCGGTTCACTCTGACGAAAGACTGCGACCAGATCGCCAAAGCCACCGCCGACCGATACATCTTTTAACATTCCCATGGCGTCCAAATAGTGCGGCCACGCCCGGATGACCAGCCCTTCCGGCAAAATTGCCGCCGGAAAACCGGACTGGCCATTCGGTGCGATGATCAACTGTTGATTTCAAAGCGAACTTTCAGCGTCATCCAGCTTTCAAATGGCTTTCCGTCTTTTGTCGCGGGCGCAAATCGCCATTTGTTCAGCGCCTGTTTCCGGGTCGCGGTCCAGAAATCCACATGCGGCGAATCGATCAATTCTATCTGCTTCACGCGACCGTCGGTGCCGACCAGCACCCGAACGCTGACCTCGCCCTGCCGTTCAAGTCGCAATTGGCCAACCGGGTAGTCGGGCTGAAACTGTCCTGCATAGCGCGTGTTAAGGCGCGCACCGACAATCACTGGATCCGGCGCGATTTTTATCGTTTCAAAGGGGATTTCAATGCCCACTCCTGCCGATCCGCTCCCAAGCTTGGCCTCGGCATATTCGTTGAGCGGAGCGGCCGACAATTTGATGATCGGCCGGTCCGCTGCCGTTTGCCGCATCTGCGGAGCCACTTTGACTTCCGGCTTTTTGTCTTCGATCACAGGCTCTGTCGGCTGTGGCTTCGGTATAGCTGTCGCAATGAAAGGGCCGTTTAGTCTCTCCGGAATCTCAATCCCGGGCATCGCAATCACGGCAGCAATAATAGCCGCGTGAACGGCACCGGCCAGTATCAAACCTTTCGTCCGTGGTGTCTTGTTCTCGTAAACGGAAACATAGCTCATGATAATATCCTCTCAACCATCCTCAGAAGTGGCGGAGCGGCTCCGTGCCTGTTTGACTATCTCACCCCAGCGCCAATTGTAATGTTATACTATTACATAGAATATTGCAAACATGGCCGTGCCTGTGGTAGGATGTCAGCTTTCCAAAAGGTCTTTAAGTGGCTGCTTTTACTAGTCTTTTTAGTGCTTCCTCACGCCCGATCAAGGGCAGAAGAGCATTCATATCGGGCCCATGATCCAATCCGGTCAAGGCCTGACGCAGCGGCATGAACAGGGGTTTGCCCTTGCGTCCCGTAGCCTCCTTGAGCGCTCCGGTGAGATCCTTCCAGAGTTCGGAAGATGCTTCCAATTCTTCCAGTTCACCATGCGCGACGGACAGAAACTCCCGGTCTTCCGGTGAAAATCCGGGCAAGGCAATCGGTCCCGTCACCACCTGCCACCACTGGTCGACATCACCCATATCATGCAGATTTGGCCGGATCACCGCCCAGGCTTCAGCGTCCATCGCTTCCGGCAGTCGGCCCTTTACATCCGCATAATCAAGCAGATGCACAATCTTCTGATTGAGCTGCGCCAGTTCCTCATCGTCAAACCGCGCCGGCGCGCGGCCAAAGCGGGCAAAGTCGAAGGTGGTAATCAGTTGCTGCACATCGGCAATCGGTTCCACCGGGTCACTGGTGCCAATACGCGCGAGCAAGGCGACAATCGCCTGCGGTTCGATATTCTTCTCACGAAAGCTGCCGACCCCAAGCGAACCGAGCCGCTTGGAAAGCTTGCCTTCGGTCCCCACAAGCAACGCCTCATGGGCAAATTCCGGCGGCTTTGCGCCAAGTGCCTCAAACATCTGAATCTGCACTGCGGTATTGGCAACATGATCCTCGCCGCGCACGACATGAGTGATCCCCATTTCGATATCGTCGATCGCCGAGGGCAGCATGTAAAGCCAGCTTCCGTCTTCGCGCAGGATCACGGGATCGGACAGCAGAGCGGGATCAAAATTCTGGTCGCCCCTTATCAGGTCGGTCCAGGTGATCGGCGTTTCGTGATCAAGCTTGAAGCGCCAGTGCGGCTTGCGGCCTGCCGCTTCGAAAGCCGCGACCTGCTCGGCGGTCAGGTCGAGCGCCGCGCGATCATAGATCGGCGGCTTGCCCCGGCCGAGCTGGATCTTGCGCTTCAGGTCCAGTTCCTGCGCAGTCTCATAGGCGGGATAAACCCGGCCATCGGCCTTCAGCTTCGCCAGATGGTCTTGATAGCGGTCAAAGCGCGCCGACTGCCTTTGCTCTTCGTCGGGCTCCAGACCCAGCCACGCCAGATCGGCCTGGATCGCGTCTACATATTCTTCCTTTGACCGCTCTGCGTCGGTATCGTCGAGCCGCAACAGAAAGGTACCACCCTCTTTTTTCGCGAACATCCAGTTGTGCAGCGCGGTCCGGATATTGCCGACATGAAGATGGCCCGTTGGTGACGGGGCGAAGCGGGTTTTTATGGTCATACAGTCCTGAATGCGTTGGTTATCGGATAGCGCCGGTCACGGCCGAAATTCCTGGTGCCAAGCTTTACGCCCGGCGGGGCCTGTCGGCGTTTATATTCGGCGATATAGAGCAGCCGCTCAATCCGCACCACCGTTTCCCGGTCAAATCCCCGCGACACCAGATCATTGACCGACAATTCTTCCTCGATCAGGCCGTGCAGCAGCGGATCGAGAATCTCGTAATCCGGCAGGCTGTCGCTATCCTTCTGGTCCTCGCGCAATTCGGCGCTCGGCGGTTTGGTGATCACGCTTTCCGGCATCACCGGTCCATCGGGACCAAGGCCGAGGCTGGGTTTGTTGCGGTTGCGCCACGCGGATAACTTAAACACGGTCAGCTTATAGGCGTCTTTCAGCACTGAATAGCCGCCCGCCATATCACCATAGATGGTGGCATAGCCAACGCTCATCTCGCTCTTGTTGCCGGTGGTCAGCAACATGTGGCCGAACTTGTTCGACAGTGCCATCAGCGTCACGCCGCGAATCCGCGACTGGATATTCTCTTCGGTAATATCGACATTGCTGTCGGCGAAACTGTCCTCGAGCATTGCATCAAAGCCTTCGACAGCCGGGCCAATTGGAATCGTATCCAGCCGGGTTCCCAGCATTTTGGCACAACCCTCGGCATCGTCCAGACTTTCCTGCGAGGTGAACCGCGATGGCATCATCACATTCCACACCCGGTCAGCTCCCAAAGCATCGACGGCGACCGCAGCGGACAAGGCGCTATCGATACCGCCGGAAAGGCCGAGCAAAACGCCGGGAAAGCGATTACGATTCACATAGTCGCGCAAGCCAACTATCATCGCATTATAGATATCGGCAGGATGGTCATCCAGCTGATGAATCTCGCCCGGCGCACAGGTCCATTCTCCGCCTTCGCGCGACCAGTGCGTATCGACGATCGCCTCGTCCCAGTCGGGCAGCTGGTGCATGACGCTGGCATCGCCATTGAGCACGAAACTGGCGCCATCAAACACAATCTCGTCCTGTCCGCCAACCCGGTTCAGGAACAGCATCGGAATACCCGTTTCCCGAACCCGCTGCGTCGCCACCTGTCCCAGACGCATATCGTCTTTCTCTATTTCATATGGGCTGCCGTGAACCGAAATAAACAGCTCCGCTCCCTCTGATTTCAGATGTTCACAAACGCTTGGGAACCAGACGTCCTCGCAGATTGGCAAGCCGATTTTGCAGCCCTTGAAGATGATTGGCTCCGGCAAGGGCCCCGATGAAAAGAGCCGCTTTTCGTCAAATGTGCCGTAATTGGGCAGTTCGACTTTGTATCGGATATCCTTGATATGTCCGCCTGCGAGCAGCGCAATGCCGTTATAAAGCTTGCCACCTTCCCGGAACACCGACCCGACCAGCATCGCCGGTCCCGACCCTGCGGTCGCAGCTGCCAGTCGGTTGAGTTCCGCCTCGGCGCGCTCCCACAACGAGGGCTTCAATACCAGATCCTCCGGTGGATAGCCGATCAGCTGCAGCTCCGGGAACAAAATCAGGTCGCTGTCCGGCCGCGCGCCGTGCGCCGCGATCATCGCATCGGCATTGCCGCGCAGATCGCCAACGCTCTGTGTTAATTGCGCCATGGTGATGGTAAGCTTTTCCGTCATCGCGCCCTGATAGAAAGGGCCACAGTGCGGAGCAATCGAAATAAACGCAAATACGGACTTTTGATTTAGCGCCCTACTGTCTAACAGGGTCACGAAATTGTCATGGGGTGCCGCTGGGGATTCTTGCGGGCCTCTGGATCGGGGAACGCAGTTATGAAACTCATGTCGGGCAACAGCAATTTGCCACTTGCTACAGAAATTGCCGAATATCTGGGTATCCCGCTGACCGATGCGAGCGTCAAGCGCTTCGCCGATGACGAGATTTTCATCGAGATCCACGAAAATGTCCGCGGCGAGGATGTGTTTGTCGTCCAGTCGACCAGTCATCCGGCCAACGACAATCTGATGGAGCTACTGATCAGCATCGACGCTCTGCGCCGCGCTTCAGCCAAGCGGATCACGGCAGTCATTCCCTATTTCGGCTATGCCCGCCAGGACCGGAAGCCCGGACCGCGCACACCGATTTCAGCCAAGCTGGTCGCCAACCTCATTACCGAAGCGGGTGCAGACCGTGTATTGACCGTCGATCTTCACGCCGGACAGATTCAGGGCTTCTTCGACATCCCTACCGACAACCTCTACGGCGCGCCGGTAATCAGCGAAGATATCATCAAGCGTCACAGCGACAAGGATATCATGGTCGTCTCCCCCGATGTCGGCGGCGTGGTTCGCGCCCGGGCATTGGCAAAGCGCCTCGACAACGCGCCGCTCGCTATCGTCGACAAACGCCGCGAGCAGGCTGGCGTGTCCGAAGTCATGAACATCATCGGCGACGTCAAAGGCCGCTTTTGCGTCATGATCGACGACATTGCCGACAGCGCTGGCACGCTCTGCAACGCGGCCGATGCCCTGATCGCGGCAGGTGCAACCGATGTCGCCGCCTATATCACTCACGGCGTTCTTTCCGGCAAGGCAGTGGAGCGGGTCAACGCCTCTTCCTTGCGCAAGCTGATCATCACCGACACGATCCGGACCCCACAATCCGCGCTCGATTCCAGCAAGATCCGGGTACTCCCGATCGCGCCTCTACTCGGCGAAGCGATCAAGCGGATCGCCGATGAAAGTTCGGTCAGTAGCCTGTGGGACTAATCACGACCGCATTTTCTAACATCAGGAGACGACAATGCCCAGTTTCGAACTTCTGCTGAAATATCGCATCCATATCGCAATATTGGCGATTCTCATCTCGCTGTTCGCATGGGCCACCGAATGGGCGGAACTGGTTTATGTCTGCCCTTATTGCCGCGCACAAAGAACGATCATCGGGCTACTCGGCCTGCTCCTGCTGGCCAACCCCATGCACTGGCTCAACCGGTGGATAGCATCGACTCTCGCTGTGCTGGGTCTGATCGTAGCGGGGATGCAGCATTTCAATGGCTGGAAAAAGATCATGGCCGGCGAGTTTACCTGGGGTGACTATTGGTATGCCAATGCCTGGGTGCTGTCCGGCTGTGCGCTGTTCATCATCACCGGCCTGATCCTCTACCTGTGGGCCTGGCGACCTACTCCCCCAGCTATGGATGACGAATGACCCCAAAAGATATCGACCTCGCGCAAAAGCTTGCAGAAGCTGCTGGCGAAGCCATCCGCCCTTTCTTTCGTGCCAAATTTGATCAGGAAGCAAAGAGCGATTCGACCTTTGTCACAGAGGCGGATCGCGCCGCAGAAGCGGCGATGCGGGCGATTATCGAAGCCGAGCGGCCCGATGACGGTATTATCGGCGAGGAATATGGCCCGCGCAACGAAGGCGCTTCGCGCCAATGGGTGCTCGATCCGATTGACGGGACCACCAGTTTCATCGCCGGACGCCCGATATTCGGTACCTTGATTGCACTGATGCAGGAAGGCTTTCCGCTGATCGGAATCATCGACCAGCCGATTTCAAGAGAACGCTGGGTCGGCGTTATCGGGCGACCGACCATATTCAACGGCCAGCCGGCAAAATCCGCGCGCTGCCGCGAACTCAAGGATGCCGTCCTCGCCACCACATCGCCGCATCTTTTCGACGAGCATGATGCCGAACATTTCATGGGACTGGCCAGCAAAGTTGCGCCGCGCAAGATTATCTATGGCGGCGATTGCTATAATTACGGCCTGGTCGCCAGCGGCCATGTCGATGTGGTCTGCGAAGCGGGTCTGATGCTCCACGATTTCGCTGCCCTCGCCCCGATTGTCGACGGCGCCGGCGGAATGATGTGCGACTGGAACGGCGAACCGCTCCACGCGGAATCAGATGGCCATGTGCTGGCGATCGGCGATCACGCACGGGTGGATGATGTGCTGGAGGCTATTGCTTGCCATCATTGAGCTCCATTTCTGGAATTTTTATAGTCTGCGGGCTATTGATATCTTGCGGCGATCAAAATTCAGAACGAATGCAAATCTGCGATTTGAGTAAGGCTGGGTGGGACAAACCAAGCCCTGCTGGATACCACTCGACCCCCTTGATATTCGTGACCGTATCCGATCACGATATAGGTTGGCTGTGGGAAGCTTCCGAATTAGGAGAAACCCTGTCTGATAGCGATCTACGAAAGAACTTAAGAGTAGTTCGGGAGCTCGCTCCGTTGCCTGGAATCATCCTGTCCAATAATTCCAACAAAGACTGTTCAAAAACCAAGGAAGTCCAAAGCATCATTGATCAGGAGCTCAACTGTTCTGGTCGGCATCCATGCGGCTTGGGTTCGGAAAAAGAATGGTATGGGGAAATGCACTAATATCCTTGCTTTCGAGCCGAATCCTGTTAATGCGCCTCTTCCGAAGTGATGCTCTGGCCAGTGTTGGGCTGCCACAAGTGTCCGTAACGGTAACTTCTAGAGGAGACCAAAATGCCCAAGTTGAAGACCAAAAGTGGTGTGAAGAAACGTTTCAAGATCACCGCAACCGGTAAGGTAAAGCACGGCGTAGCCGGCAAACGCCACCGTTTGATGAGCCATAACAGCAAATATATCCGCCAGAACCGCGGCACCAAGAAATTGTGTGATGCGGATGCTCGGACAGTCAAGAAATGGGCGCCATACGGCTTGGGCTAAGCCCGCCGCAGCGACTCTCTAACTTACAGGATATAGAATATGGCACGCGTCAAACGGGGTACGACCACTCGTACAAAACATAAAAGATTATTGGTACAGGCGAAGGGCTATTATGGCCGTCGCAAAAATACCATCCGCATCGCGCGGCAGGCTGTCGAAAAAGCCGGTCAATATGCCTATCGCGATCGTAAAGTTAAGAAGCGCGCATTCCGCGCACTCTGGATCCAGCGTATCAACGCTGCGGTTCGCGCCGAAGGCATGACCTATGGCGTGTTCATCCACGGCACCAAGCTGGCCGGGATCGAACTCGACCGCAAGGTAATGGCCGATCTGGCGATGAATGAACCCGCAGTATTTAGCGGCATCATCAAACAGGCGCAGGATGCTCTGGCGAAAGCTTAAGCATTTTCAGAAATTCAAAGAAGCGCCGGGGAGCAATCTCGCGGCGCTTTTTTATTGGGTTTTTCACAAGGCTTGCTAGACGGGCAGCGAAAGAAAATGGGACAGTATGATGAGCGACATCGAGGCGATCAGGGACAAATATCTGGAGCAGATTGACGCTGCAGCCGATGGCGATGCGCTGGAGACGATTCGTCTGGCGGCGCTCGGCAAGAAGGGCGAGATTTCGCTGCTGCTGAAAACGCTGGGCCAGATGTCACCGGACGAGCGTCAGGAACAGGGCCCGAAAATCAACGGCGCGCGGCAGGCTGTCGCCGATGCGCTGACATCCCGCAAGGAGGCGATGGAGACCGCCGCTCTGGACGCCAAGCTGGCCACCGAAAAGCTTGATCTGACTTTGCCTGCACCCTCCGCCCCCAAAGGCAGCATCCACCCGGTATCGCAGGTGATGGACGAACTGGCGGAAATATTCGCCGATCTCGGCTTCTCGGTCGCCACCGGTCCGGAGATCGAGGACGACTGGCACAATTTTACCGCGCTCAACATCCCGGACACCCATCCGGCCCGCGCGATGCACGATACATTCTATTTCCCACAGACCGACGACAGCGGCATGCCCAAATTGCTGCGCACCCATACGTCTCCGGTACAAATCCGCACGATGATGGATGTTGCCAGGCAAACAGGCGGCGCCGGCGAACCGATCTACCTTATCGCCCCCGGCCGCACCTATCGCAGCGACAGCGATGCCACCCACACGCCGATGTTCCATCAGGTCGAGGGCCTGGTGATCGACAAGGGCATCCACATGGGCCATCTGAAATGGACGCTGGAAACCTTCGTCCGCGCTTTCTTCGAGCGCGACGATATCGAATTGCGCCTGCGCCCGAGCTACTTCCCGTTCACCGAACCCAGCGCCGAAGTCGATGTCGGCTTTTCGGTTGAGAAAGGCCGCCGGATCATCGGCGGCGATTCCCGCAGCAATGAGGGCGGCTGGATGGAGATACTCGGGTCCGGCATGGTCCACCCCAATGTGATCCGCAATTGCGGGCTGGATCCGGACGTCTGGCAGGGCTTTGCCTTCGGCTGCGGCATCGACCGGCTAGCGATGCTGAAATATGGCATGGATGACTTGCGTGCCTTCTTCGACGGCGATTTGCGCTGGGCCGATCATTATGGCTTTGATGCACTCGACGTCCCCACATTGAGCGGAGGAGTCGGCGCATGAAATTTTCCCTAAGCTGGCTCAGGGCCCATCTCGATACAGACGGAAGCCTGACCGAAATCACCGACAAGCTGACCTCTATTGGCCTGGAGCTGGAAGGCGTTGAAAACCCTGCCGATGCCCTGCGCCCGTTTCGCGTCGCCAAGGTTATCGAAGCCGGACCGCATCCCAACGCCGACAAGCTGCAATTGCTGAAGGTGGACGACGGCAGCGACGAGCCTTGGCAAGTCGTCTGCGGCGCGCCCAATGCGCGCAAGGACATGGTCGGTGTCTTCGGCCCTCCCGGCACCTATATTCCGGGTAGCGATTTCACATTGAAACCGGCGAAAATCCGAGATGTCGAGAGCTTCGGCATGATGTGCAGCGCGCGCGAGCTGGAGCTTGGCGAAGATCATGACGGCATTATCGAATTGCCGTCTGATGCGCCGGTTGGCACCAGCTACGCTGATTATGCACAGCTGGACGATCCAGTGATCGATGTCTCGATCACGCCCAATCGGCAGGACTGCATGGGCGTGCGCGGCATAGCGCGCGATCTCGCTGCGGCTGGCCTCGGCACGCTCAAGCCAATGAACCTGGCAACCATCGCCCGCAACGGCGCCGGGCCCGATATCGCGATCGATGATCAGGAAGGCTGCCCTGCTTTTTACGGTTGTACGGTGAGCGGCGTAACCAATGGCGCGTCACCCGACTGGATGCAGGCGCGGCTGAAATCCGCTGGCCAGAAACCGATCTCGGCGCTGGTCGATATCACCAATTATGTCACCCTCGATCAGGGCCGCCCGCTGCACGTCTATGACGTTGCCAAGCTGAACGGCGGACTGGTTGCGCGCAAGGCGCAGGCCGGCGAAAAGCTGGTCGCCCTGAACGACAAGGAATATATTCTCGACGAGACCATGACCGTGATCGCCGACCAGGCAGGCGCGCATGGGATTGGCGGCATCATGGGCGGCGCGACCAACGGCACCGACGAAAACACGACCGATGTGCTGATCGAATGTGCCTATTTCGATGCGGCCCATATCGCCCGCACCGGCCAGAAGCTGATGCTGACCAGCGACGCGCGGCAACGGTTCGAGCGCGGCGTTGATCCCGCATTCCTCGAAGAAGGCATCGCTATAGCCACAAAGCTAGTGCAGGAACTCTGCGGTGGCACAGCAAGTGAAATCACCCGCGCCGGTGAAGCGCCGACGGACCAGCGCACTATTGCTTATGATCCGCGTCAATGCGCTTCACTGGGTGGGCTCGATGTCGCACCAGATCGGCAAAAGGCCATTTTGGAAGCTTTAGGCTTTGTAATCGACGGCAATTGGCAGGTCACCGTGCCGACATGGCGCCGTGACGTCGCTGGCTGGCAGGACCTGGTCGAGGAAGTGATCCGGATGGAAGGACTGGACAATGTCCCGTCGACACCCCTTCCGCGCGCACCGGGCGTCGCCAAACCGACGGCCTCGCCGGAACAGATGTCCGAGCGCAAGGCGCGGCGGGCAGCGGCGGCACGCGGCCTCAACGAAGTCGTCAACTGGAGCTTCATTTCCGAAAAGGAAGCCGCGCCTTTCGGCGGCGGCACATGGTCGCTCGCCAATCCGATCAGCGAAGATCTCAAAGTCATGCGGCCCTCGCTGCTACCCGGCCTGATCGCGGCAGCCCAGCGCAACGCCGCGCGCGGTGCTTCGTCGATCCGACTGTTCGAAGTCGGCCGCCGCTACCTGGAAACCAGCGAGCATCCGACCATCGGCCTGGTGTTGGCGGGCGAAAATCATACCCGCAGCTGGCAGGCCGGCGGAGCGACGAAATTCGACGCTTATGACGCCAAGGCGGAAGTTCTCGCCATATTGGCAGCCGCCGGCGCACCGACCGACAAGCTGATGGATTTCGGCGAGGCCGGTGATCATTATCATCCCGGCCAGTCGGGCACGTTTCGCCTGGGACCGAAGAAGATATTGGCGGCTTATGGTGTACTTCATCCTTCAACGACCAAGGCAATGGGCTTCAAGGGCACAGCTGTCGCCGCCGAGATATTCCTCGATGCAATCCCGCTGAAGAAGAAGTCGGGCCATATGCGCGATGCCTTCGCGCCACCTGCCTTGCAGGCAGTGACCCGCGATTTCGCCTTCATCGTCGATGCGGAGCTGCCGGCGGGCGATCTGGTGCGCGCGGTCAAGGGCGCGGACAAGAAGCTGATCACCGATGCCCGGATTTTCGATCTATTCGAGGGACCGAGTGTGGGCGAAGGTAAGAAATCGCTAGCGGTGGAAGTGACGTTGCAACCGATCGACACAACACTGACCGAAGAGGACCTGAAGGCGCTGTCGGACAAGGTTGTGACAAACGCGGCAAAATTGGGCGCTGAATTGAGGGGCTAGAAGATTCGTCATCCTGAACTCGTTTCAGGATCTTTTGAGACAAGCGAGTACATGGAGATGCTGAAACAAGTTCAGCATGACGAGAGTTAGATATTAATATGACCAAACCACGCCGGACATTCGCGATCATCTCTCACCCCGATGCGGGTAAGACGACGCTGACCGAGAAGCTGCTGCTGAAAGGCGGCGCTATCCATCTGGCGGGCGAGGTCAAGGCGCGTGGCGACAATAGACGCGCGCGGTCGGACTGGATGAAGATCGAGCAGCAGCGCGGGATTTCGGTGACCTCCAGCGTCATGACCTTCGAGCGCAACGGCATTGTCTTCAACCTGCTCGACACGCCGGGCCATGAGGATTTTTCCGAGGATACCTATCGCACCCTGACCGCCGTCGACAGCGCGATCATGGTGATCGATGCTGCGTCCGGCATCGAGGCGCAAACGCTCAAACTGTTCGAAGTCTGCCGCATGCGCAGCGTACCGATCATCACCTTCATCAACAAGGTCGACCGCGAAGGCCGCGATCCGTTCGAACTGCTCGACGAAGTCGCCGACAAGCTCGCGCTGGACGTCTGTCCAATGAGCTGGCCGACCGGCATGGGCGGGCAATTCGAGGGCGTCTATGATCTGCAACGCAACCAGCTGCACCAGCCGACCGGCGACAGCAAAATATATGATGGCGTCACACAGCAATTTACCGGTCTCGACGATCCGAAACTGGCCGATGTGCTCAGCGAAGGCGCGCTCGAGCGACTGACCAGCGAAGGCGAACTGGCGCAGGGCGGTTATAGCAGCTTTGATCTCGAGGCCTATCAGAACGGCGATCTGACGCCGGTCTATTTCGGTTCGGCGCTCAAGCAATTTGGCGTCGAAGAGCTGATCGAGGCGATCGCTGACTATGCGCCATCGCCGCGCCCGCAACCCGCCGAACCGGCTCCGATCGATCCGGAAAGCGACGATGTCACCGGCTTCATTTTCAAGATTCAGGCCAATATGGACCCGCAGCACCGCGACCGGATTGCCTTCATGCGGCTCTGCTCCGGCGAGTTCAAGCGCGGTATGAAGCTGATCCCTTCGGGTCTCGGCAAGCCGATTGCGATCCACTCACCGATCCTGTTCTTCGCGCAGGACCGCGAAATTGCCGATACGGCGGAGCCCGGCGATATCATCGGCATCCCCAATCACGGCACGTTGCGGGTCGGTGACACTCTATCGGAAAAAAACCAGGTGCGGATCACCGGCCTGCCGAATTTTGCGCCCGAAATCCTGCGCCGGGTAATCCTGCGCGATCCGACCAAGACCAAGCAATTGCGCAAGGCGCTGGATGATCTCAGCGAAGAAGGCGTGGTCCAGGTCTTCTATCCCGAAATCGGCGCCAACTGGATTATCGGCGTGGTCGGGCAATTGCAGCTCGAGGTGCTGGTGTCGCGGCTGGAAGCGGAATATAAAGTCGATGCCTATCTTGAAATGGCGCCGTTCGAAACCGCCCGCTGGATCAGCGGCGACGAGGCGACCGTTGATGCCTTTGCCAATATCAACCAGTCAAGTCTCGCCAAGGATCGCGACGGCAATCTGGTATTCCTGGCAAAAAGCGCCTGGGATGTCGGCTATCAGGAAGAGCGTAATCCTGACCTAAAGTTCAGCGCGACACGCGAACGCTAATCCGGTAACTCCCGGTCATGGCCAGCAGAACCACGACCCAGAAAGCCTTTCAAGCGATCACCATCGATGACGAAGGCCGAGTCTGCGCCGATATTCCGGAAAGCGCCTGCCATCAGGAGCCAGGCAATTTCTTCAAACATGTCGGCTCTCTGGCGCTGACCAAAGGCGCCGACGGGCTGATCGACCCGAAGCTGGTGCTGAGCTGGCTGATGACATCGCTGGGGGCGCCGGTGGCGCTGATCGGGCTGCTGGTGCCGGTCAGGGAAGCAGGAGCTTTGCTGCCGCAGCTTCTGACTGCCGGATATTTACGGAAATTGCAGCGCCGCAAATGGGCATGGGCGGTCGGATCGCTGGTACAGGGGCTGGGAGCCGCTGCCATCGGGCTGGTCGCGATCACCATGACCGGTGCGGCCGCGGGCTGGGCAATTGTGATTGCGCTGGCGATATTGGCGCTGGCCCGCAGCATTTGTTCAGTCTGCTACAAAGACGTGCTCGGCAAGACCATCGACAAGTCCCGGCGCGGCACCGCAACAGGACTGGCCGGCTCCATCGCTTCGGTCAGCGTGATTGTCTATGCGCTGGCTCTATCCTCCGATCTGGTTGACCGGATGCTGTTGGTGACCGGCGGTCTGTTTCTGGCCGGCGGGGCTTGGATATTAAGCGCGCTGCTGTTTTCAACCTTGAAGGAAGAGGCCGGTGCCACGGAAGGCGGAAAAACGGCGCTGAAGGAGGCGTATAACAATTTCACCTATCTGCGGGATGATCCGCAACTCGTCCGCTTCATCCTGACCCGCGGACTATTGACCGCGACCGCATTGGCGCCGCCGTTCATGATCGCCGTCGGCAGCCAAGCCGGTGAAGGCTATGACAAGCTCGGCTTTCTGGTGCTCGCTTCGGCCCTCGCCAGCCTGTGCAGCAGCTTCGTCTGGGGTCGCCTGTCCGACCGCTCCAGCCGCAAGGTGCTGGTCTTCTCGGCAATGGTCGCCGCGATCATATTGGCCGTGACAAGCTGGCTCGCCTTCGCCGGAACGCTGAGCGGCGGCTATATATTGCCGGTGCTGCTGTTCGGCTTGATGATCGCCTATCAGGGCGTGCGCCTCGGCCGGTCAACGCATCTCGTCGACATGGCCGACAAGGACAGCCGCGCCGCTTATACCGCGCTGTCGAATACGATTATCGGCCTGCTGTTGCTGGCGGGCGGCGTTTTCAGTCTGGTCGCGAACTGGTTTGGCGGGGAAGTGGTGCTGGCGGTGATGGCCGGGATGAGTGGGTTGGCTATATGGGCGGCGTTTGGGTTGGACGAGGTCCAGCGGGGATGAGCGTGTCTCAGATCACGTAACTTATATAGCCGTCACCCCAGCGAAGGCTGGGGTCTAAAACCAAGTTCCGGAAACTCACTTCCATCGGGTTGGATCCCAGCCCTCGCCGGGATGACGGTGATTACTATGAACCCGCCCGAGTCAATAATGATATCGGCATTGCGCTATTTCCAGCACTTGCTCTGGTCCTTCACCACGGACGCGATAGACTAGGCGATGCTCGCGGTTTATGCGCCGCGACCACCAGCCTTTCAGCTGACCGCGCAATGGTTCTGGCTTGCCGGTACCCCGAAAAGGCGTTCGGCGACATTCCTCTATCAGCAAATATATCCGTTCGGAAAGTTTTGGATCATGTTCCTGGAAATATCGATATTCCGGCCAGCTTTTCGCGGAGAATAATACATTCACCGCTTGAAAAGCTCAGGCTCGAATCCCTCTCCGGCATCAAGTTGCCTAATCGACTCCAGCAGGCGCTCCGCATTTTTTGGTGAAGACAACAAATGAATAGTTTCTTCCATACCGGCCCACTCACTCTCGGAGATCATGACCACCGCCTCGCCATTCTGGCGAGTGATTTTCAGGGGAATCTTGTCGGCCACAACGCGGTCCATCAGCGCCTTGAGATTGGCGCGGGCCTTCGAGAAATTTTCCATCAGCATGATGAATCATTATTGTACCTAAAGTAGTACAATGTCAAGATGACTCCTGTCACCCAGCGTAGGCTGGGACTTAAACCAAGGTCGCGAACTTAACTGCCATTGGGTTGGATCCCAGCCTTGGCCGGGATGACTGGTCACCCCCGCAACAAGAACACCGCATGTTCCGCCAGCAGGTTCGCCAGGCCGCGTCCGGTCTGCTTGTCGCCGCTCAGGAACCACTGGCCTTCCTGCGCATATTTGCCGTCCTGCACCAGCGCGCGGAAATCGTCGATGGTGACATGGTGGATATTGGGCGTGTCATACCAGCTTTGCGGGATCAGGCGGGTGACCGGCATCCGGCCGCCGAACAGTAAGGAACTGCGTACCCGCCAGTGGGCGAAATTGGGGAAGCTGACAAAGGCCTGCTTGCCGATCCGCAGCAGCTGGTCGAGCATGACATCGGGCCGGTGGGTGGTCTGCAGCGTCTGGCTGAGCACGGCATAGTCGAAGCTGGCGTCGGGGTAAGCGGCGAGATCGGTGTCGGCATCGCCCTGCACCACCGACAGCCCCTTGGCGACCGCGCTGGCAACATTGGTGGGCTCAATCTCCAGCCCGCGGGCATCGCAGCCTTTCTCATCGCGCAGCGCCGCCATCAGCGCGCCGTCGCCGCAGCCGATGTCGAGCACCCGGCTGCCCGGCGCGATATTGTCGGCAATGATCTGCAGATCGGGACGGAGTTTGGTCATGCGCTACGCTCTCCGAAACGGGAGACAGAAGTTTTTTGCGCGCGAAGCCGCGGAGACACTAAGACTGGGTGCCGGTCACCCTTCGCGCCTTCGCGGCTTCGCGCGAGACAGAATATTACAGGACCTCCGGTCATTTTCCCTCTCCCGCTTTCAGAAAGCCGTCGACAATCCGGTTCATCTCGGGGTTTTCCAGCAGGAAGCTGTCATGGCCGAACGGACTCGACAATTCCATGAAGCTGACCTCTGCTCCGGCGGCGTTGAGCGCGTGGACGATCGCCCGGCTTTCGCTGGTCGGATAGAGCCAGTCGGTATCGAAGCTGATCAGACAAAAGCGGGTTTTGGAACCGGCAAAGGCGTTCGCCAGCACCCCGCCATGCGCCTCGGCGAGATCGAAATAGTCCATGGCTCTCGTGATATAGAGATAGCTGTTAGCATCGAAGCGGTCGACAAAGCTGATCCCCTGATGCCGGAGATAGCTTTCCACCTGGAAATCCGCATCAAAGCCAAACGTCTTGGCGTCACGGTCCTGCAAGCGCCGACCGAATTTCTCGGTCAGGCCGGCTTCCGAGAGATAGGTGATATGCGCCGCCATCCGGGCGACGGCGAGGCCGCTGCTCGGCGGATCATCGTCGGCATAATAATCCCCGCCGCGCCAGCGCGGGTCGGCCATGATCGCCTGCCGTCCGACTTCGTGAAAGGCGATATTCTGCGCGCTGTGGCGTGCGGCCGAGGCGATGATCACCGCCGAGCCGACGCGTTCCGGATAAAGCGCTGCCCAGCTTACTGCCTGCATGCCGCCCATCGAGCCGCCGACGACGGCGTGCAGCCTTTCTATGCCCAGATGATCGATCAGCAAGGCCTGCGCGCGCACCATGTCGGCGATGGTCAGCACCGGGAAATCCATGCCCCAGGGCTGGTCGGTTGCGGGATTGACCGTCGCCGGCCCGGAACTGCCGAGACAGCTGCCGATCACATTGGCGCAGATGACAAAATGGCGCTCGGTATCGATCGGCTTGCCCGGCCCGACCATCCTTACCCACCAGCCGTCCTTGCCGGTCAGCGGGTGTTTCGAGGCGACATATTGATCGCCGGTCAGCGCATGGCAGATCAGGATCGCGTTGCTGGCGTCCGCGTTGAGCGTGCCATAGGTTTCATAGGCGAGATCGACAGGCGCGAGCTCTGCTCCGCTGTCCAGCGGCAGCGGTCCGAGCAGGCGAACCTTTCTATCCAATCCAAAGCGGTCATCTTCAGTCATCAACAAGCGAGCTAAGCGGCGAAATCCCGAGCGTCAAACGATAATGCTGTTGACTGACAGGCCGCAAAGGTTAGTCCGGCGGCACAGAACATCTTCAGACAAGCGGACCAAGGCAATGAGCGGACCAAAACCTAAAGACTGGATCATGGGCATTGCAGCTTATGTGCCCGGCAAATCGACCGGCGCAGATGGCCGGAAGATCGTCAAGCTGTCGGCCAACGAGAACCCGCTCGGCTGCAGCCCGGCCGCGGCAGAATCGCTGAATGCCGCATCAGGCTCGGTCGATCGCTATCCCGATCCCGGCTCGACCAAGTTGCGCGAAGCCATTGCCGCAAAACATGGCCTGGACCCGGCCCGGATCATCTGCGGTACCGGTTCCGATGATGTGCTCCACCTGGCCGCCAATGCCTTCAGCGGGCCGGGCGACGAGATCATCTACGTGAAATATGGCTTTGCCGTCTATGATATCGCCGCGCGGCGCTATGGCGGCACCCCGGTGGTTGCCGATGACAAGGATTATGGCACCGATGTCGATGCGATTCTCGCCAAGCTGACCGACAAGACCCGGGTGATCTTCATCGCCAATCCCAATAATCCCACCGGCACATTCACGCCGCGCGCCGAGATCGCGCGTCTGCATGCCGCCCTGCCCGGCCACGTGCTGCTGGTGCTCGATGCCGCTTATGCCGAATATATGGACGAGGGTCAGGATGACGGCGCGCTGGTACTGGCCAGCAGCGAGGCCAACGTGCTGGTCACCCGTACTTTTTCCAAGATCCATGGTCTCGCCGCCGAACGGATCGGCTGGGGCTATGCCGATGCCGATATTATCGGCGCGATGAACCGGATCCGGCTGCCGTTCAATGTCACCACTGCGGGACAGGAAGCCGCTGTCGCCGCCCTTGCGGCCGACGATTTCGTCACCCGCAGCCGCGAGCATAATGCCAAATGGCGGCAATGGCTGAGCGACGAAATGAGCGCGCTCGGCAATCATGGCCTCAAGATCGTGCCGAGCCACACCAATTTCCTGCTGGTGCTGTTCGAAGGCAAGGTGACCGCCGAACAGGCCAATAGCGCGCTGATGGACAAGGGCTATGCGGTGCGCTGGCTGCCCGGACAGGGGCTGGTCAACGGCCTGCGTATCACCATCGGCACCGAAGAAGAAACCCGCGGCGTCGCCCAGGCCTTGCGCGAGATACTGGAAGCCGCCGACTGATGCTGCCTTTTGCCAATATCGCGCTCATCGGCATTGGGCTGATCGGCTCCTCGATTGCCCACGCCGTGCGCGAGACCATGCCCACTGCCCGGATCACCGGCTATGACGGCGATCCGTCGGTGCGGGCACGAGCCATTGAACTGGGCTTTTGCCACGACGTCAGCGATAGCGCCGGCGCAGCGGTAACCGACGCCGACCTGGTGATCCTCTGCGTGCCGGTCGGCGTGATGGCAGAGGTTGCCGCCGAGATCGCCGCGGACCTGCCCGGCGATGCTATCATCAGCGATGTCGGATCGTCCAAGGAAAGCGTGCTGGCCGCGCTGGCCAAGGCGCTTCCCGGCGCCCGGATCATTCCCGCCCATCCTGTCGCCGGGACCGAGAATAGCGGCCCGGACGCCGGATTTGCAACGCTTTTTCATGACCGCTGGTGCATCCTCACCCCGCCAGAAGAAGCCGCAGAAGGCGACGTCCAGCGAGTCACTGCCTTCTGGGAAAAGCTCGGCGCCAATGTCGAGATCATGGATGCCAAACATCATGATCTGGTTCTCGCCGTGACCAGCCATTTGCCGCATCTGATTGCCTATACGATCGTCGGCACCGCCTCCGATCTGGAAGACGTGACCCGCGGCGAAGTGATCAAATATTCGGCCGGCGGCTTCCGCGATTTCACGCGCATCGCGGCCTCCGATCCGACCATGTGGCGCGATGTCTTCCTGTCCAACAAGGACGCCGTGCTGGAAATGCTGCAGCGCTTCTCCGAGGATCTCTCGGCGCTGCAGCGCGCGATCCGCTGGGACAAGGGCGACGAACTGTTCGACCTGTTCACCAAGACCCGCGCGATTCGCCGCCGGATCATCGAGGAAGGCCAGGACGACGCCGCCCCCGATTTCGGCCGTACGCACGACTGAAGGCGTGTTCGTCGCCGAAATTCCCCGTCAAAATAAACAACGGGTCACACGGGTCACACCCCCTAAAGCGGAAAACACTCTTTTGCCGTAATGCGCTATTTTCGGGTCACAGGCTCGCTAGGCACGATATGATGCGGCTTGGTCATGGAATCGGTTTACCAGAAGGCGAGTGCTGTAGGAAAGGGAGGCCTCATCTGCCGATTCCCGGAACCGGGGACGGCCGTTCTATATCCCAGGCGCGCGCCTGAAATGCGGCGCGAACTATTCGGTCGTCTTGCCGTCAAAATGCTCATGTTCTTTTTGAGCATCAGCCGCGGTGGCATGGACGGTACCGTCGATATGTTCGGGCGGACCATAGATAGTGTAGAGCCGAAGCGGTTCCTTGCCGGTGTTGACGACATTATGGCTGGCGCCCTGCGGCACGATAATGCCGTCATCCGATTTGACCTTGTTCGCCTTGCCGTCGATCCACACTTCGCCACGTCCTTCTTCGATCCGGAAAAACTGGTCGCGATCGTCATGCACTTCCTCGCCAATCTCGTCACCGGGCTGGAGCGTCATCAGCACCAGCTGCAGATTATGCCCGGTGTAGAGCACGCGGCGGAAGTCATCATTCTGTTCGGTCAAAGCTTCGATATCGTCGACAAATCCTTGCATCTGCATTTCCTCTTGTTGGTGCGCTGCTTCGCTTGGTCAGACTTTTACTCGTCTTCGCCGCCTTCGTGCATTTCCTTTTCCCAGCTTTCCTTTGCCGCAACCTGAGCGGCCTTGCTGGCATCGGCGGTCGCGGTAGCGGCCTTGATCACGGCTTTCTGTGCCGCGTCTGCTGCCTGCTTAGCAGCAGAAGCGTCGGATTCCAGGCCCGCCTTGAGCGATGCGCCGGTTTCGCGAACGGCTTCACCGGTTGCGGCCACGGCCTCCTTCACCAGATTTTGGGCCTTGCGGGCATTTTCATCCACCGCCAGATCGACCTTGGCATTGGCGTCGACGATCTTGACCTGCGCCTTCTTGGCCGCGGCTTCTGCCGTGATTGCCATTTGTGCTGCGGCCTCCTTGTCTTTTTGGGCTTCGGAACAAACGGCCAGCTTGGCCGCTATTACCGACATTCTCGCTGCATTATGCGCTTCCACCGCGGCTTTGCTGGCTGCATGTTTTGCATCATCCAGGCTTTGTTCCGCTTCGTCCATCGCGTCATCTTCGGATGTGCTGCATTCTGCCGCATCATCGCTTTCTGTTTTCTGGGTGCAACCCTGAATCGCGAGAGAAAGGGCCAGTGTGGCAGCAACGGTGGATATCGTTTTCTTCATGACTTGGACTCCGAAATGACATTGGCGAATCGATGAAACATGGCACTGTCCATCGTTCCGGGGGTATGTCCAAAAACAACATGGGCAGTGATTTGTAACTACGTAATTGTCACAAGTCTCAGCCCGCAAGATATTATCAGCCAGCCTGCAGTTGCTCCTGCGCCAGAACAACTTCCCGAAGATGATCGCCGTTCCCGACCGGTCTCATGCCATCATCCGACGCGATTTGGCGTTGCTTTTCGCCATAGGCCCAGCGTTTGAGAATATCGGCTTTGATCGTATCGGGCAGGTCGGTTGCCAGCAATTTTGCAGGGGTTTGAAATATACCGGCGGGATTGCCCAGCAAGGCTTCGATCTCCCATCCCTGTGCTTTCGCTTCGGACTGCAATGTTTCAAGATAGATGTCCCGGTCAATCCTCGCCTTGACGTCCCGTTCCGTGGGCAGGACCTCTCCGGAAATATAATATTCTCCATTAGGGAGATAAGAATAAGGCACGCCGCGATATGCTTGCAGTTCGCCAGCGAAATTCTCGCCGCCGTAACGATTTTCGAGAATATCATGGGTCGCGGGAAGCTCGTGCACATGAACATCGGATCCGGAATGATCGACCAGAATTTCTACGGCGTGCTTTTCGTCCGCAGCATTCCAAGTCCGTATCCACAATAGCAGGCCGCCGCGCTCCAGCTGGTCCGCGACATAATCGGCGTGATGCTGTCCGATAATCCTTGCCAGAATCGCGCCGATCGCACCGCCGCCAATACCTCCGGCAGCGGCTGCGATTATGGCCGCACCGATTGCGCCGCCCGACGCGACCACAGCGGTGAGCGTGGCCAGCGCGCCTACATAAATGAATCCGCCAAAAACGCCGCCTTCTGCATCTCCAATCACATCTGTCGAAACATAAGCGGTGGTGGGAACCGCGGCGTCATCTTCCAGTTCCTTTACCGAGGCGAAACTGTGGCCAAGTTCCTTTTCAACAGATGAAACCGGAGCGAGCAGACTGAGCTCAGCGCGATCAAATCCGTGCGACAACAAGTCATCGACCGCCGTCTGAAGGGCCCGCTCGGATTGAAAGACGCCAACCGCTTCGCGGACCGTGGGGGTTTCTTGTTCAGCCATAAACATCTTCTCCGGAGGTGGTGCGCGGGGAAAAGTGAGATAATATCTGGCGCCCGTCCATTCCCCGATCCTGTCTGACAACCCTAGCCTGCACGTGACAGCGGATAACCACGTAATCTCCCTTAGACGTGGCGTTGCAACGGCTGAATGGAGTGATGCAAAAAAGCTGGCCAGCCCCGTTATGGTCGAGAATGCGGGCCGCAAGCTCGCAGTTGGCACCGAAGCCCGGACAGACCAGCTGTGCCTAGTCGTTCAGCATATTGATCGCAGCATGCACTCGATCCCGAATGTCATCGCGGTCGAGGCCCGGCTCAATCTCCGGCTGCACTTCATAGGTGATCACACCGCTTTTCTGGACGAAAGTATCGCGTGGCGAAACGATACCGCTGTTGAGCGCTACCGGCACCAGCGGAATGCCCATCAGCTTGTAGATACCGGCAAAACCGGTCTGCAGCTCGGGGCGTTCGCCATGATGGGCGCGGCTGCCTTCGGCGAAAATCACGATCGGGCGGCCTTCGGCAACTGCTTTCTTGGCCTGCTTAATGATTTGCCGCATCGCTGCGCCACCACCATCTCGGTCGATGCCAAGTAGGCCATGTTTGGTCGCGGCCCATCCCCATAGAGGAATGACCAGAAGCTCTTTCTTGGCAATGACTACGGGTCTGTCGAAAATCCTCAGCAGATCGATGGTTTCGAACATGCTTTCATGCTTGAAGACATAGAGCAAAGGCTCATTGCGGATCTCACCCTTGATCTCGACGCGGATGCCGAGAATCAGGCGGGCACATAGATAGTGATAGCGGCTCCAATATTGCGCCATGTAATAGATGCTCTTTGGCCAGAAAAACGCACCAATGAATGTGGCAATGATGATCGGTACCGAGCCGATATAAAAGACGGCCATGAAGATCAGCGAACGGAGGAAAGCCAGCATCTCAGACCCCCGCCAAAGCGGCCAGACGGCGCATCAGATATTTATTATACTCGACGAACAATGTGCCCAGCGAAGGTTGTGTCTGCACCGCGTCGGACAAAATCTGGATATCCTGCGGCATGGCCCGTTCCAGTTCCAGGCGAGCGCGCCGCATATGCCAGTCTGAGGTGACCAGACGCACCGACTTGTCGCCCCGCCTGACAGTCCAGCGGGCTATTTCCAGGGCGTTGGAGCGCGTGTCCACCGCCTGAAACCCGAGATCAATACAACAATCGAACAAATCACTGGCTCGTTCATATTCGGCAGCAAGTTCCGCTGGCTTTACATCCCGGTCGACCCCAGAGATCAGCAGTCGGCCAGCGGTTTTTGCCGCGACAATGTCGAGCGCGCGGTCAATGCGGCCAGCGCCTCCGGTCAGTACGACGACCGAACCGGTATGCGCGTCATCGACCGCCGGACGCGGCAAATCGATGGCGAACCAGGCAAAGCCGATGATCCACAGCAGGATCATGAAAGAGAAGAAACGTAAAATCATCCAGCGGGGCTATAATATCTTTTTCAGGGCGCCGATAACCGTCAGCTTGGCGGTTATCATGGCAAGGCACATTCCCAATATCGGAATGACGGCAATTATCAACCAGCTCCACCAGTCGAGACCGATTGATTGCACCAGTCCGGAACCCAGAGCGGTCAATTGTATGCTGATCAACCAGATGATCGCTGCCCCGCCGGCCAGACCGATCAATCCGCCGAGCAGCGCGTCCAGAGCAATGCGCCGCTGGAACAATCGGCTGATTTGCTGATCGGTGCCGCCGAGCAAATGCACGACCGCGATGGTTTCACTATGGGTGTTGAGCGCCGATCGCGCCGAAATGATCACCGCGGCTCCGGTCGCCAGGGCAAGCAGGCCGACCAGGCCAAAGGCAATCCACTGAAAGGACCGCACTAGGGAAATGACCGGTGCGATATAGCCGCTGCTCGGCTCTACGCGGGCTCCCGGTGCGATCGGCTGCAGCGCGCTGCGCAGCGACTGATATTCTGCACTGGTGCCCGCCCGGGTCAGTTTCAGATCAATCAGCGCCGGAAGCGGTATATCGTCGGCCAGATCCTGGGCACCAAGCCATGGTTCGATCAGCGCCTCGATCTCCTCGGGCGGCAGCACCCGGACCTCTTCGATGAGCGGCAGCGCGCGCAAGCGCTCGGCAGCGGCTGTGGCCTGACGGTTGCGGCTGTCCGGATTGGCTTCAATAATCTGTACCGTCGCCCGGCTGGACAGTTCATCCGACACATCGCCCATCGCGCGCGTCATCGCGAGCCCGGCTGCTGCCGCCAGAACGGTAAGGAAAATCATGATCGCTATGACCCACGGCATCGGTCCGGACAAGCGGCCTTCCGGTATCAGGCGCCGGTCATGACCGGGAATGGCAAAAAATTTGAACATGCCCCTTGCGACCTATTGCAACTGGGCTTTGGGGAGCGGCGGATGGCGCAGCGACCCGGTCGGATCGGCAAGCATGCCTTTTTCCAGCCGCATCATCTGCGCGCCCGGGATCTTGCTGAGCAAATGGATGTCATGGGTCGCTACGACGATGGTCGTGCCAAGTGTGTTGAGCGCCTCGAACAGCTGCAGCAGCCGGATCGCCATGTCGGGGTCGACATTGCCGGTCGGTTCGTCGGCCACCAATATTTCCGGCCTGCCAATCACCGCCCGAGCAATAGCCACGCGCTGTTGTTCGCCACCCGAGAGCGTCGCTGGCCGGGCGGAAGCCCGATCCCCGAGACCAACCCAATCGAGCATCTCCGTAACCGGTATCTCGAGATCCTTTTCGCGGACCCCGGCAACCCTCAGCGGCAGCGCGATATTGTCGAATGCCGACAGATGCGGGACGAGACGGAAATCCTGAAAAACCACACCGATACGGCGACGAAAACCGGGCAGACGCTCGCGCGGCATGGTTACTGCATCTTCGCCAAACAGGCGGATGACGCCTCGGCTGGGGCGTTGTGACAGATAGAGCAGCTTGAGCAGCGATGTTTTCCCTGCGCCCGATGCACCGGTGAGAAAATAGAAGCTGCCCGGAAATAGGGTGAAGTTGAGATCGGCCAGTGTTTCTGCGCCTGCACCGTAGCGCAAACCGACATTTTCAAATCGAACAATTTCGTCCATTATGCTCTACATTCCAATATCGCGGCGAAATATTGCCCGGTCGCGCAACCAATAGGCCGGGAAGACCCTTCAAATCAACTCCGCTGTCAGGCAGCAACAATCAATTTGGCAGGAAAACGCGCAAAAACCGTCTTCGGTCTCAAATCGGTTAAGCAGCCACTTGCAGTTTGCGGTCATGGCGTGTTTAGAGGGGGCGTCATGATTTTGAATTGTCCGGCTTGTAAAACACGTTATCTCGTACCCGACAGTGCCATTGGACCCAATGGCCGTTCGGTGCGCTGCGCTTCCTGTCGGCATAGCTGGTTCCAGGAAGCCGCCATTCCGGAAATGGAACCGGCCGTTCCGGAAAGGGAATTGGTCGAGGCCAGTCCTGTGGGACAGGCGCCGGCAGTTCCCGAACCGGCAACTGTCGCTGATCGGAATTGGGTACCAACCCCGCCTGCCTCGCCAGTCACCCGTTCAGCCCCGCCGCCGCCGATTTCCGTCACACCCGGCTATTCCGCCGGCGAAAGCAGCTTTGCGCACGAGCCGCCGTTCAAGCCCCGCCGGAATCCAGCGAAACTCTGGACAATGGCTGCCATCGCCTTTGCCGCGCTGGTACTGGCTTCGGGCGCCGCACTCTATGTCTTCGGACCGCCACAATGGATTTCCGACTATGAGTTCGCCTCGACCGAAGCGACTCCTCTGCTCATCGAACTGAGCCAGAAACAGGACCGCCGGACCCTGCCAGACGGCACCGAATATTTTGCCGCCAGCGGAACGATCATCAATCCCACCACCGTAGACCAGTCGGTCCCGCCCATGCTGGTGATCCTGCGCGATGCCGGAGGCCGGATTGTCTACAGCTGGAAAATGAAAGCCCCGGCGCAATCGCTCGCCCCCGGAGCAAAGATCAATTTCAACGAAGCCAAGCTGGACGTGCCCCGCGGCGCCAGCCAGCTGGAAGTAGGTTGGGCTGATAACAGCAGGGACTGACTGCGCCATCCGGCCGGTCAGTAAAATTCCTGCAGCCGAATCATGCCACCGTCCGCGCTTTTGACCTCGGTCGTCGAGCGGGCCGTGGCAATCTGGAATATCTGGCCCCCATCCGCGATGGCCTGCCCGCCGCGCCGGGTGGTCTGCATGTTGAAATCAATCGCTTCTCCACGCAGGATTCGGGCACTCGCCATCGCCTGCACCCGCGCATGACCGCTGGGCGCGTCGATCGAAGGCCGGTCTGGCGCTCCAGCGAGAAAAAGCATGAAGAGCAGCAGACTGTCCATTTCGCCAGAGTAAAGCCGGGCCTTTCGGAGCGGACAAGACCGATTATGGGTTAACAGCCTCATCTGGCGATATTTTTATCGATATGATGGCCGTGACGGCTGATCCTGTGCTTTTGCGGGACAAATCCGTCCTGCCGGTTAACGGAACAGCCGGGTGGTGACGAATATCAGTTGCGGCTGGGATACCCCTTTGCTAAGGGCACGCGCCTACCCGGGACTTAGCTGTCCCAAGCTAGAGACAGTGCGGTCGTGGCGGAATTGGTAGACGCGCAGCGTTGAGGTCGCTGTGGGGTTAATACCCCGTGGAAGTTCGAGTCTTCTCGACCGCACCATTTCGGATTTTTTATCAAGACAACCGCCCTTGCGGCGCAGGCCGAATCGCCAAGCCAGAAGCGATCATCGCGATGGCTTAACCCGTGGCATTGGCGAGGCACCGGCATAAACGGGGGATTGCGCCGGAAAGCACGTTCACAGGCCTGCTGCAGCAGCTATTCCGTCCGGCTCACCTGTGAGCGAGCGCGAAATCCAGTGCCGCGCATATGGCAGTCACTTGCGCGTTGTTACATTCCCTGGGCGTCACGCGGGCGCTGTCCGGATAGACTTCGGTTGTTGTCCTGAACCGGGCATCGGTAATGGCACCGCACATGGCATTTTTGGCTTGCGGATATTCGATCACGCCATCAGCGACGACGGGCGAGCCTATGATCATGTTATTTTCATCTGGCGGCGCGATGTGCGTTACATTTTCGACCGCCGAAATAATGGCCTGCTGGAAGGCAGGTTGCGGGTTTTCCTTGTCGTCAACCAGATAGAATCCATCGGGCACAGCCCCGGGCGTATAGCTATTGCCGTCTCGCGCAGCCAAGGCGGGCCGAAATTCGGTCTCGTCGCTGTCGGTTGTTTCATGCAGATCGATATGCAAAAGATACGGTCCGGTCTGCGAGGCAATCAACCCCATCAGCGCGGAGCACTCAATCGCTTCGCTATTTGCTTTGAAGTTGCGATTGGGATCCAATGCGTCATAATTCCAGCGATTGACGCGCTCGTAAGCCCAAGGGCTCACGCAGGCTGCTACCAGAAGATTGGCTTTTCCTGCATAGTCGGCGGCCCGCGTTTCGAGAAATTCAAGAGCGCCCATTATGCCACTCGTTTCATATCCGTGGACTCCGCCAGTCACGAGAGCCGTGGGCAGAGCGGGGTCTCGGGGACCGTTGCGGAGAGCGAACAGTGGGTATGTTTCGTCAGCGTAATCAAGTTGGCCATAAGGGAGGATTTCGAACCGGTCGGCCAGTGCCTCGATCCGCGGCACCACGTCCTCGGCATATCGACGCTCAACAGATTGACTGGCCCGCCATTGCTTCCGCTCATCCTCGTCCCATGGCTGGCCCGGAATACCGATCGGATAAAAGGGGGAGCTATTCATTCTGGTCTCACTGGCTAAATTGGCAAATCACAGTTCGGCAGTTGCGCTATCAATGCCGAACCAATTTCAACTTAGTGCCAGTGGAGGAGAAATGACAGGGGTTGATGGCTTCCTGACAGCCGATGTGATGGCCAATGAGTACACCGGGTTGCCAAAGAGGCTTTGTGATCAACCGGAGTGCTGCGTCTTGGTCTGGCCGCCAGGGCTTGTGTCGCCCGCTGGCGGCATGGCGGACAATTTCTTGCGAAAGATGGACTTGATCAGCCATGGCTCGAGTATTCGCCCAACGACATAGAGCGTCGCAAAAATCGCTGCCAGAATATAGGCGGTCTTGGGCGAGTGCTTTTTTTCCTTTTCCTCTTCTTTTTCTTTCTCTTTTTTCTTTTTGTCGGGCTTGTCCGGCGCGGGGGCGCCCATGGCTGCGTCGAACCAGTGCAACTTCACGTCTTTGTCCACCTCGTCATCCTCTTTCGATTTGTCGGTGTCCTTTCCGGACTTTTCTGCGGCTTCCGCTTTCGCTTTTTCATATTCGCCAATGGCGACATTAGCCTGTCCCAGGGCCAGAAACAGCAGCGGGGCCAGAAAGCAGGCCAGCAAGGCGGGGCTGGTCAGGTCATATGCGAGCACCGAGCGCCCTTCTCGCTCAACAATCGTCAGCGTGCCGCGTGTGAACGTGGCCAGCTTGTCCTGCGCGGCAGGATTGGTTTTGTTGAATGTCAGCGAATCGCCTTCGATCTCGCAGTCCGTTCCGTTCGCCTGGAACAACGGATCAAGCTTGTCGAAAGCTTGTGCCGGGGACAGAGACATATCGAGGGGCAGTGAGCCCTTCACGCGCCAGATCCGGTCGATGAAAGGCAATTTCACTTACAATTCCTCCAGCATGTTCCGGGAAGCACAAAAGCCCGCCGCTTCGCGCCGCTCAGTGGCAAATATGACCCATGCCGAGAGAAAATCATTCCGGGCAGGAGCAAAATGATAAACTATTCGGCCGGTATGGCAGTTGGTGGCTGCCGACGGTCGCGGATCCGGGCCTTCACGGACTTATAGCCTTCGGTGAACGGGAAGGTCATGGTCTCGTTGATCGGCATCCGGCGCCCGCCTTCCATTCCGAGCAATTCCGCCTCGCCATCGACACAGGTGCCGAAGAGACGATCGAAAATGATCCAGCTGGCGCCATAATTGCTGCGGGTGGCTTCATAGTCCTGGGAGTGATGTACGCTGTGATGCTCGGTAGTGTTGAACAGAAACCGCCACCATCGCGGCGAATTGAAGCGAACATTGATGTGCTGGTAAACGCCGACCGTCAGCCCGATCGCGCCTGCGAGCAGAAAGGCGCGCGGGATGAAATCGAAGAAACCGCCGATCCCCAGGCCGATCAGGAACAGCTCAATAGGATTGCCGACAGCACCCTTGTTGATGTTCAACTGGGTGATGTAGTGATGCGGAGCATGGGTCAGCCAAAGCGGATACCAGTTATGCATGCCGCGATGCATCCAATATTGACCAAATTCGAATATCAGCGAGATCAGGAGGGCCTGCACGAGCAGCGGCAATTCGGTAAACCATGAGAATTTATCCCAGTCAAACGAGCTCTGGATGGCTTCGATCATGACCCCGTCACCGATATAATTGTCGACCATGCGGAGCAGCGTATAGCCTAACCCGACATAGAAAAGGTCCGTGGCACATTCCTTCCAGGTAAGACGCCAGCTATCGTAACGCGGGTTGACCCATTCAAGTCCCAGCAGGAATAGCTTGAAACTGATCCCGAGCCATATGGCCGTCGATGCTACAGCAATGGAATTGGGTGCATAATACCAGAAGGCGAGAACGGCGAAGAGCACAGTGGGCTGGAAATATGTGAAGATGAATTGCTTGGTGGGGCCGCCTTCCACCCTGCCGATATTTTCCCATCCGACAGTGACCGGCGCGTCCGCCCCAATAATCCTGTTTCCTACCCGAACTCCGTTCATACCACCTACCTCATTTGCCTGAGGGCCAAGGCCCAAGAATAGCTACTGCCCGAGCCCGAAACCGGCCCGGCATTGCAGTGTCTCTCCTGTGAACAATTTTTTTTGCCGTGCGTCTCATGGTATTGATATTATCAAATACGTCAAGCGTAATATTTGGACGATTTTTGGTGGATCAATTTTCCTTCGATTGGCGGCTAAAAAAAATGCTATTTCGCATCGATAAAGGCGCGCCAGCCGCCGAGAACGGTAATATCCTGCGCGCCTGTTGTTGCCCGGGATTCGGCAACAAAGCCCTTGACGCTGCTGCCGTCAGCCAAAGTAACTGTGCCGATTGCGAGTGGGGCTGGAACTTCCGCCACGAAGCTGCCGAAGGCAGTGACGTCGAGCTCGTAGACTTCTACCTTGATGGCTACACCATCCTCACTATGCACCAGCGCCGGTTTGGGCGGGACGCTGTCGGCGATCGCGTAAAGGCGATAGGTGGGAGCGGTTTCGAAGGCACCGACGAACACGGCGTCGCGCGAGGTCAGCTGCCAATGCAGTGGCATATCTTTCAAATGAGCGCCGACGACGGCAAGTTTCACGCTTTCCATTTTTCCCTCCAGGTCAAGTGCAGGCGGAGCGGGCAGTTCTGCTACCGCGAGATAATTTTCGGCTGCGTCAAGCAGGGCCTGATCGCTATCGGCAGGACCGATCAAAGTGATACCGAAGCCGGTCCCGTTCGAACGGATGCCAGCGGGCACAGCGACTGCTGCCATGTCGAGCAGATTTACGAAATTGGTGTAGAAACCGAGATTGCTGTTCAAGGCGATCGGCGCCGCCAGCAGTTCCGCAACGCGATAAGTCGTGCCTGTGGTGGGAAAGGCGAGCAGGTCGACCTCGTCCCACAGTCCGTCCGCCTGGCGTTTGAGTTCAGCCAGCCGGTACATGCCGTTGAACACATCAACGGCGCTCTTGCTCAAACCGGGCTCCACAATCTGACGCACGGTCTCGTGAATCGCATCGGGATTGCTGGCCAGCAGATCCTGGATGGCGGCCGTTCGTTCCGCAACCCATGGACCATTGTAAAGGAGACTCGCCGCTTCGTTGAGGAGTGATATGTCCAGCTCGATGATTTCAACATCTGTCGCCAACCGGGCGACCGCTTCATCATATAGATATTCGGACTGGCTGTCACCGAACCAGGCCCGCTGATCGCGGCGGGGGACGCCGATGCGCTTTGGCTTGATCGAACGGTCAGCCAATGGTTTCGAATAGGGATCCGCCGAGTCGAAGCCCGCGAGCACGTCATCCACCAGCCGTGCATCCGGCAGAGTATCGGTGAACACCGTGATGCAGTCGATGGTACGGCATGCGGGCACGAGCCCCTCTGTGCTCCAGCGGCCCTTGGTCGGTTTGAGACCGACGAGATGGTTGAAAGCCGCCGGCACCCGTCCGGAACCCGCGGTATCGGTGCCAAGCGCAAAGCCGACGAGACCCGCCGCAACCGCGACCGCCGAGCCCGAGCTCGATCCGCCGCTGACATAGGCGAGATTATAAGCGTTCCAGGGGATACCATAGGGGCTGCGTGTGCCGACAAGGCCGGTGGCGAATTGATCAAGATTGGTTTTACCGACGCAAATGGCTCCCGCCTCGAGCAGCTTAGCAGCCACGGTCGCAGAGCCGGCGGGTGAATAGGCGTAGGCCGGACAGCCGGCCGTCGTCTCAAATCCCGCTACGTCAATATTGTCCTTTACCGCAAAGGGCACGCCGGCCAGCGGAAGCTGCTCGCCCGCTCCAATACGGGCATCAACGTCGCGGGCTGCGGCAAGCATGTCGGCGGGCGCAGCGCGGCTGATCCATATTTGCGGCTGAATCGCGTCATAAGCGTCAAGCCGGACAAGCGTTTCCTGCGCCACTGCCAGCGCGCTTGTTTTCCCGCTATTTACCGCCGATGCTATCACCGTGGGATTTTGGCGGTCAAGCTTGGTCATTGGTGTCTCCTCAAAGCCAGCATCGGCGCGCCGGGTTCCAGCGACTGGCGCTCGCGAATATAAAGCGCCGCGATCGTGCCATTATCCGGACTTTCCAGCGGGCTTTCCATTTTCATTGCCTCGATCACCGCGATAACGTCCCCGGCCTTTACCTCGTCACCTTCCGCTACCATGAGCTTCCATACGCTTCCGCCGAAGGGGGCCTCGATCAGGTCGGTGCCCTCGGGCACTTCGATCGCGGGAGCAACGGGAGCGCCAAGTGCGGGGTCCTCAGCCAATTGGGTGACACGGTCAAATTCGCCGTTTTTCTGCCATTGGGCACGTTCTGCCTCGAAGGCGGACTGACGTGTGGCCTCAAAAGCCTCGATCGAGTCCGCATTTTCAGCCAGAAAGGCCCGATGGTTGGCGAGCCGGAATTCCGAATTCTCGACCTGGATGGAGCGGCGACCATTGGGAAAATCTCTTCTCCATTCGACCAGTTCTTCCGGGCTTACGCTGAAAAAACGAATCTGATCGAAGAAGCGCAACAGCCAGGGCTTGCCATCGACAAAAGCATCGGTTTGCCGATAGGTATTCCAGACCTGAATAGTGCGGCCGAACAACTGGTAGCCGCCCGGGCCTTCCATACCGTAGATGCACATATAGGCGCCGCCGATTCCCACGACATTGGGCGGAGTCCATGTCCGGGCCGGGTTATATTTGGTGGTTACCAGCCGGTGCCGGGGATCGACCGGTGTGGCGACGGGCGCACCGAGATAGACGTCGCCCAGCCCCATTACGAGATAGCTTGCGTCAAAAATAATGTCCTCGACGGCATCCGCGTCGGGCTGGCCGTTGATGCGCCGGATGAACTCGATATTGTCCGGACACCACGGTGCATCATCGCGGACGGCAGCCATATATTTTTCGATTGTTTCCAGCGTGGCCGGGTCACGCCAGCTGAGCGGCAGATGCACGATCCGCGAAGGGACTGTGAAGTCCTCCAGATCGCCGAGCTGATCATCGGCTTCCATGAGAGCGGCAAGCGCGCCGCGCTGGTCGAGAAGATCGTCATCGAAGTGCAGCTGCAGGGAGCGGATGCCGGGCACGATATCTATCACGCCGGGCAAGGCCTGTTTCTCGAGCTCGATCATCAGCGCATGAACCCGGATGCGAAGCTCGATGTCGAGGACGATCGGTCCATATTCGACCAATATGTTGCGGTCGCCCTGCTGCCGGTAAACCGTGCGCGGACGCAGTCCCTGGGCTGGCGTGTCAGCGAGGATCGGCGAAAGATTGGCGATCTCGCGCTTCGGCTCGCCGGCACCGGACGGATTTGCCGTCAGGTTCAGAGGAGCGCGATCGGCGGCTTTGGCATCGTCGAGAGTGACAGGCACAAAGCGGAGACGATCGCCGGGAGCGAGCTGCCCGATCTTCCACTGATCCGCCGCGATCACCACGAACGGACAGACGAAACCGCCAAGCGAGGGTCCATCGGGGCCCAGAATGATCGGCATGTCACCGGTAAAGTCAACCGCTCCGATGGCATAGGGATTGTCGTGGATATTGGAAGGGTGCAGACCCGCCTCGCCGCCATCGGCCCGGGCCCATTGCGGCTTGGGTCCGACCAGACGAACACCGGTACGGTTGCTGTTGTAATGTACGCGCCAGTCGGCATCGAGAGTCGCGCGGATGTCGTCGTCGGTGAAGAAGTCCGGCGCGCCGTGAGGGCCATATAGGACACGCAGGGTCCATTGGTTCCCGAAATCCGTCATCTCGGTCAGGGGTGCAGGCATGCCGACATCCGCTTCCGCCAGATGGAGCGTGTCGCCTGCCACCAGTTTTCGCGCCGCATGACCGCCAAACTGCCCCAGTTCGAACGTGCTGCGGCTATTGAGATAGGGCGGAATGTCGAGCCCACCGGCAATCAGGATGTAACCGCGCATGCCGCCGCCGGTAACACGGCCGAGTGAGAGCGTCTGGCCAGCGGCAATGTCCAGCGGGATTCCCCGTTCAACCGGCGCATCGTCCAGCCGGGCACCAAAATCGGCGCCGGTAATGCAGATGCGTGCGGGCGCGGTAAAATAGAGAGTCGGGCCGGTAAAGGTAATTTCGAGTCCCGCCGTCCCTTCCGGATTGCCGAGCCGCTGGTTGCCGAGGCGAAAGGAATGGTCGTCCATCGGGCCTGAGGGCGGCACGCCAACCGACCAGAGACCAACGCGACCCGGCCAGTCCTGCACCGTGGTCGCTGTACCACCGGAAACCACCCGAATGCTGTGCGGTATATAGGCGATTGTATCCAGCAATCTCGTTGCGACCTGACCTGCCGCGAACCGCTCGTCCCGCACAACGGCGCGCAGCCAGCGCAGGTTGGACTCCAGTCCGTCCACGCGGCTTTCGTCGAGCGCATTTTGCATGGCCGCAATTGCGGCCTCTCGCGTATCGGCGTGAACGATAAGCTTGGCGATCATCGGGTCATACCAGGCGCTGATCGTGCTGCCCGCCGTGCACCATGTCTCGGCACGCATGGACTCGGGAAAGTCGATAGCGGTAATTGTCCCGGTGGTCGGGCGATAATCCAGCGCGGGGTCCTCGGCATAAAGGCGGACCTGCACCGAATGGCCCCTTGATACCGGTGGCTCGCGATCCAGAAAGGAAAAGTCGCCGGCTGCGCCGCGGATCATCCATTCGACCAGATCAATGTCCATCACCTCTTCGGTAACGCCATGTTCGACCTGTAGCCGGGTGTTCATTTCCAGGAAGAAAAATTCCTGCCGCTCGGCGTCGAACAGAAATTCTACTGTGCCGGCGGAGAGATATCGAGCGGCAGAGCCGAGGCGAACCGCTGCCTCGATCAACTTGCGCCGCACATCCTCGTGCAGATCCGGCGCAGGCGATTCCTCGACGACCTTCTGGTTCCGTCGCTGTAACGAGCAATCCCGTTCGCCGAGCGGCATGATCCGACCGGTCCCGTCGCCGAATATCTGCACCTCGATATGGCGCGCGCGGGCGATATAGCGCTCCAGGAACACACCGGCGTCACCGAAATTCCCGGCACCGAGACGAGCGACGCTGTCCCAGTGCTTGTGCACGGCCGCCTCATCCTCGCAAATATGCATGCCAATGCCGCCGCCGCCAGCCGTGGCTTTCAGGATGACCGGATAGCCGATTTCATTTGCAGCGCTTGCGGCATCGTCTTCGTCATTCAGAAGGCCGGTACCGGGCGCAAGTGGCAGGCCATGTTCGGTTGCCAATGCCCGGGCGCTGTGTTTCAGGCCGAAGGTTCGCATGTTTTCCGGCGTCGGTCCGATGAAAACAATGTCCGCCGCGGCGCATGCCTCGGCAAATTCGGCATTCTCCGCAAGAAAGCCATATCCGGGGTGGATATAGCTGGCACCGGTCTCTCGTGCGGCCTTGAGGATAGCGGCAATGTCGAGATAGCTCTCTGTCGCAGCGGCAGGGCCGATGCAGACGGACATATCCGCCTGGGATACATGCAGGGAGTCGGCATCCGCTTCGGAATAGACCGCAACTGACCGCATCCCCATGCGGCGTATTGTTCGAATGATTCTGGTGGCTATAGCGCCGCGGTTGGCAATCAGAACCGTATCAACACTCATGCGGTAACGATCATTCGCACCGGGGATGGATTGAAACCGTTGCACGGGTTATTGATCTGCGGACAGTTGGACACCACCACGGTAATGTCCATTTCCGCGCGCAGGTCGACCGTGAGTCCGGGAGCCGAGATACCATCGACAATCCCAAGCGCCCCGTCTGCCTCAACCGGCACGTTCATGAAGAAGTTGATATTGGGAACGATGTCGCGCTTGCCGCGGCCCCCGGTCAGATTGGCCTCGAGGAAATTCTCGACACAGGCATGCTGGCTCTTGGTGTGATGACCGTAGCGCAACGTATTGGACTCGCAGGAACAGGCACCACCGATCGTATCATGGTAATCAACCGAAGTGGCGAGGATGGTCATCATCGCCCGCCCTTCGTTCGACAGCAGAACGGTGCCGGTGCGGAGGAAGAGATTGGCTTGCGCTGCGACAGTATCTTGCGCGCTATAGCGCTCGGCATCGTCTGCCGTGGAATAGAGCAGGAAATCAACCGCCTGATTGCCTTCCAGATCGACGATATGAAGCGTCTGTCCCGCAGCGAGATGATGTAGCCATGGCGCGCGAGCGGGCACGATTTCATCGTGAAGGATCGTGCCGGAAATATCTTGTAATCCTTGGGGGGCTGTCATTGCTGGACCAATATTCCTTCCTAGCGACGGAAATAATCTTCGACATTTTGAAAGGCGCGCAAGCCCTCCGGCGTTGCGTTGCGGATATGGTCGTCTTCCGGTGTCACGGCTCCGCGCCACGCTGAAACACGCAGTGGGGTAACGGTCCAGCTCTCGCGTGGATCAAGAATATGCGGGCAATTGGCGATAACGACAATCACGTCCATCTCGGCGCGCAGGACCAGTTCACGCGCTGCATCAAAAGGACCGACCAGCGGAGTGATGGTGCCGTCCGCTTCGATCCGCGTACCTTTGAAAAAATTGATGCACGGGTGCACATCACGCCTTTGCAACCCGTGTTTGGCCGACCCCAGCAAAAGCCGGTCACGGCCGTTGGGAAAGGCACTGCTATTGCGGCCGTCTCCATATTTGGCGCTGTTGGTTGCCGCGTTTGACGTGCCGCAAAATGCGTCATGGGTAGCCGCCTCATCTGCCAAGATGCTCATCATTACGCGGCCCATATCGGAGAGCAGCAACTTGCCGGCATCGAGATAGGCGTTCCACTGCACCTTCACCGTGTCTGCGACATTGAGTCGTTCGGAGGGCATTTCCGCGTTGAAAATCAGGACGGAGGCGCAGGCGTCACCTGCAAGATCTATGAGACGCAAACGCGATCCCCGCGCCAGCTTGCGGGAGGCATAGCCGCCCGCAGCTATAGTCTCTTCCCACAGCAAGTCTTGGGCGTCGACATCGTCTGGCAAATCGTCGGCGACCGGCGGCAGCACCGGCATGCTGTCCACGATCGTACCCGCCATCGCGCGGGCATGGTCGCGGGCCGCCAAGGGATCCGCGAGCGCCGTGGTCATGCCGCGACGCCTCTGGTCTTTCTGTTCTTCTCCGTTGCCTCTTCCTGTTCGTGAAGCGGTGGCAGCAAGGCGGTTGTGGTAACAAGCCGCAGCTGATGTACCCCGCGAATGCGCCGCAAAGAATCGCAAAGTCCCTCCAGTCGCACCGCAGGACCCTGTACCAGCAGCACTTCAAGTGACTGGTCGTCCTCAAGGAACACATGCTGTGAAGAGATCACCTCTTTCAAATAATGCAGCTGGGTCGTCGCGAGCTGTTGTCGCACGCCTGCGTGGTCGCCGCGATAAACCAGCGTAATGGTCCCCGCGAGCATTTCTTCAGGCCGGGTCAGCGCCTCATGCTCTGCAAGCGCATGCCGGATCAGTTCTGACATCAGCTGGGACCGAGACGGCAGGCCGCGCTCTTCGACCATATTGTCAAGATGGTGCAATAATTCTGCGGGAAGGCTCATGCTGAGCCGGGCTAGCTTGGTGGGTTCCGAGATCATGATGTTGTTCCTCTCAGTTATTATTAGTTGTGTCAACAGTAATACTGCCTCCAGTTTCGGCACTGATATCACTGAGCGCGCCGATGCCCACATCGCCCGGTAGTACATTCTTTTTCTCGATTGGAATATCGTAGGCCACAGATGCGCCATAGCGGTGCGGGGCGTGCGGATCCTGGCGCAATTTATCCAGGGCCAGAACTCTGGTTCCAAGCGAGAACGCTTCGCGGATGTCGTGGGTAACCATGATTATAGTCAGAGAATATTCATTCCACAACCGCGTAATCAAAGCATGCATGTCCGACCGGATGCCCGGATCAAGCGCTCCGAAAGGTTCATCGAGCAACAGAATACGGGGTCGCTTGATCAGCGCCTGCGCGATCGCCAGACGCTGTTGCATACCACCGGACATCTGCGCCGGGTAGAGGTGCAGGCTGTCGCTCAGACCAACCGCCTCCAGCATCTCTTCCGCTTGCGCAACCGCTGTACGCCGCCGCGCCCCGAATAGCCGCGCGGTAAACGGTGCCTGGGCACATTCAAGGCCGAACAATATATTGCCGAGGACCGTCAGGTGAGAAAATACCGAGTAGCGTTGGAATACGACGCCGCGGTCCGGCCCGCATTCGGGATTCAGCGGTACATCGTCGAGCAGAATGGATCCGGTGGTCGGGGCTTCCTGTCCCAAAATTACCCGGAGCAGGCTGCTCTTGCCAGCCCCGGAAGGTCCGATGATCGAAACAAAAGAGCCTTCCTCAATCTCGAGGTTGATGCGCTCCAGAACCACCTTGTCGCCATATTCCACCCACAGGTTTCGCAAGCTGAGCACCGTGTTCAATGGCTTGTCCCGTGCGCCCAGGGAAACAGGCTGCGGCTGGAGCGGGCGAGGAGAAAGTCCATCGTCACTGCGATCAATGCGATCCATGCTACATAAGGGAGAATCACGTCCATCGCGAGATAGCGACGGACGAGAAATATGCGATATCCGAGACCAATATCGGATGCGATCGCCTCGGCAGAGATTAGGAATACCCAGGCCGGTCCCAGCGACAGGCGCACCGCCTGGATCAGCCGCGGCATCGCCTGGGGCAGCGCGACCCGAAGGATCAGTTGCCAGGTGCTTGCACCAAGCGTCTGCGCCTTGACGATCTGCTCTCTTGGCAAGCTTCCGATATGGGCAGCAATATCACGAATCATGAACGGCGCGATACCGATGACGATCAGCGCCACTTTGGAGGCCTCCCCCAAACCGAAGACGATGAACAATATGGGCAGCAAGGCAATCGGCGGGATGACCGCGATGCCTGTTACCAACATGCCGAAGGTCGCGCGGACCGGCGGGAGGATGCCGAGCAGCAGCCCTACCAGTAGTGCCGACAGGGTGGAAATTCCAAGCCCGAGTCCGAGACGCTGGAGACTGGCGAGCGTGTCCGCCCAGAAGAGTAACCGTCCTGTAAGCTGGTCGGGCTCGAATATCAGCCCCCACATAGCCTGAACCATGGCACCGGGCAGAGGGAGCAGTTTGTCGCTGGGATTGATCGCGTGCCGCTCGGCGGCCGCCAGCAGGTAGATCAATATCAGCAACAGGATCGGAACAGAGCCCAGAAGAAGATTATTGCTCCGGCTTATGCGGCGATTCACCCAGCGCATGATTCTCCTATCCCGATCATTCTGTTGCCATCTATCGACAGACTAAAGCGCCCCATCAACGGCCATTTGCATATATTGCTCGTCGAAACGCAAGGTGATGTTGTTTGCATCGCCCAGCGTTTTTCCACCCGGAAATGCCATGCCGATAGCGTCCGCCGACTGCGCGCCCTGTCCAAACAGCCCCTGCGAGAAGCTGAAGTCACGCACCCGCGTCATCGTCTCGATCAGCGCCTTGTCCGATGTGGCCGCGACTGCCGATTTGGGATCAGCATAAAGGAAAGTGGTTGCAAGCTGTTCCTCGAATAATTCCGGCGTCGTGCCGGCGAGTGCGGCCATCGCCGCTCGTGCCGCTTTGCCTTCTTCGTCCTGCTGTTGCATCAGCGCGGTCGTTTCGTACCAGATTCCGGCGAGCGCCTTGCCGAGCTTTGGATTGGCCTTGAGCGTTGCAGTGTCGACAACCAAGAGGTCGAGAATCTCGCCTGGAATATTGGCCGAACTAAACACCAGCTTCGCGCCTGGCGCCTGCTTCATAGTGGTCAGCTGTGGGTTCCACGCGACCGCAGCAGTCACATCCTTGGACAGGAATGCGCCAGCTATATCCGCATCCGAGGTATTGACGGTGCTGACATCGGTCATCGACAGGCCAACCGCATCCAGAGCGCGCGCCAGCAGGTAATGAGAAACCGAAAGCTCAACGAGATTGATTTTCCTGCCCTTGATCGCGTGAAGACTGTCGGCGTCTTTCAAAAGCACGCCGTCATTACCGTTCGAATAGTCGCCAACGATAATGGCACTGGTGTCCTTGCCACCTGCAGCAGGGATGGTGAGCGCATCCATATTGGCAACGGTGACACCGTCAAGCTGGCCAGCAGTATACTGGTTCACGGATTCGACATAGTCGTTGACCTGAACGATATTGATCTTGATTCCGTATTTATCTTCCCATTTCTTAACGATGCCGGCCTGTTCCGCATATGGCCAAGGCATCCAGCCGGCGTAGATAGACCAGCCGATATTGAATTCAGTGCGTGGCGCCTCCGTTTCCTTGGCCGTTGGCGAGCACGACGTTACAATCAGTGCACATGCCAGCATTGCCAATGCCCCCGCGCGACGTATCCCGTTGATCATGATTCGATTCCTTTCGCAGATGCAGCATTGCCGTAAAATGAGTCCGTGTCTATCTAAATTTATTACTATTGATATGTTTGGTAATATTCGTATGTTTGCCACATGCGGAGGCCGAATCATCATGTGATCCGGGCCATAAGCAGGACGTGGGAGGGTGTGCATCGAAAGCAGTCGGCAATCGCCGTACTGGAGCCTTTGTCAGGAGTATTCGATGCCGCAAGCGCGAACACACACGATCAATCCCACCTTGTCCGGCAACGGCAATCCCGATTTGGACTATAATCCCGCCGGGGTTCGCAATACCGATTCTGCTGTGCCGCTGAACCGCACCGAGCCGGTTTTGCACAATTATCACTGTGATGGTCCGGCTCCGGGCAAACTGGCCTTTCGCTGGACATATGGCTCCAACGTCGCGGTCAAGAACCGTGATCCACGGGTACAGGTCGTGCAATATAACGAGGACACGTTCGTTCTGCGGCAGAATGTCTGCGTCCACTGGGAAGCGCCCTTCACCTATCTGTTGTTCGGCAACAAGGGCGCCCTGCTGATCGACAGCGGTGCGACCGCCAATGCGCGACATTATCCCCTGCGGGACACGGTGGACAAGATCATTACTCGCTGGGGCCAGGCGCGCGGGCGTAGCAAGGTGCCGCTGACCATAGCCCTGACCTCGGGTGAAGATATCGCACAGAATCAGGGACTGGTTCAATTTTCGGATCGGCCGGACTCGACCATCGTACCGACAGCGCTTGATGTGATGAAGCAACATTACGGCTTTCGGGCAAGCTGGCCGTCGGGCACTGGTGCAATCGATCTTGGCGACCGGATAATCGAGGTAATTGCGACCCCCGGGACACATAAGGACGGGCTGACCTTCTATGATCCCTATTGCCGAATCCTGTTCACCGGCGATCTGCTTTTTCCCGGCAAGATCAATATCGGCAATGATCGTGATTATGTGTTTTCTTTGCAGCGGCTGAAAAAATTCGCGTCCGACCGCTCGCCCCAGTGGATTCTTGGCGGTCATGTCGAGATGATGTTTGTGCCGGGCAAATTCTATCCGCGTTTCGCGACCTACAAGCCTTATGAGCGCGTTCTGCAAATGGAGCCTGCCCATATCGATGAAGCGCTGCAATATGCGCGCGAGGTGCAGGGCAAGAAAACATTGCTCCTCCGGCCTGATTTTGCGCTGTTCAATGGAGTCAGCCCTGATCAGCGGACAAAAGTTTGGCCCGATGGCGTGCCCAACATCGACCCTCCCCGGCCATTCTAGAACAAAAGAGACAATTTATGGATCGTCGCACATTTCTTTCATATAACGCAGCGGTTGTCGCTGGCGCTACGCTTACGACCTTCAGTGAGGCAGCACTGGCTGCCCCGCGCCCTGGGCCGATCGATTTCAACAGTAACCTGCCCGCTCCCGGCAGCTTTCCGAAACGCTGGATATGCGGTTCACCATCCTGCATGGACAACAGCGATCCGCCGGTTCAGGTTCACTGGTACAACGCGCACACCGCGATATTGCGGCAGAACAAGGCGTACAGCTTTGAAGCCCCGTTCACCCCACTCTATTTCGGCAATGACCGGGTCCTGCTGCTCGACGAAGGCTTTACCCAGTTGCGCAATGACTGGGACCTGCGGGCGGTTGTCGACGAATGTATCGAGACATGGTGCGAGCAGAACGGCCGCGACCCCGCAAGCCTCGAGTTGCTGGTTGCCTTCAGCCATCTTCATGCAGATCACTATGCCGCGGTCAATCAGTTCGCCGACCGGCCGAACACACGCTATATGGGATTGACCCACGAGGAGATGGTCGGCTTCTGGGGCATGACCAACTATCCGGAGGAGCGCGTGACGCTTGATCTGGGGGGTCGTGAAATTCTGATCTGGGGTTCGCCCGGTCACGTGGTTTCGGAATTCGCTTATTATGACAGCTATACCCGGATTCTCTACACGGGCGACATGTTCTATCGCGGGCGCTGTTATATCACCTATTGGCAGCCCTGGTTCGACAGCATGAAGCGGCTGATCGAATTTGTTGATACGCATCCCGTCTCCCATGTGATGGGTTGCCACGTCGAGATCAGCAAGGACGACGAAGACTATCCCTACGGGCTCACCTATCAACCGAATGAGGCTCCGGTGGAGATGACTGTGCAGCAGCTGCGCGAGGCCTATGCCCACGCGCTGACAATCACCGAGCCCGGAATATATTTCACCGGCACCGTGTTTCTTTGCAACCAGACGCGCAGCACCACCACGATCGACACCAACCCCTATCGTTACACCTGAGCCAATATCGGCTTTTTGCAGGAGCATTTCCATGAACCGTTCAATTGCCTTGATGCTATTATTAACTGCGGCCTGTTCTCCTGAAGCGCCGCAACCTGCGGGCTTTACCGAAAAGGCATTGGACGTGCCCGGATTTGCCGATTTTCTGGTGGTTGACGGAGAGACGGTGTGGACAACCAATGATGGCCGGGTCGAGCAATGGTCAACGGCAGAAAAGCTCGCTTCAGTGACAATTCCCCGCCCGTGCGGAACGATGGCGGTAGCCTCCGGGTCGCTCTGGGTGGCAAATTGCGAAGATGCAAATCTCTACCGGATCAACATGGAGACCGCGGAAATCGAAACGATCATTCCAACCGGTATTGCCAACCCCAAGGGTGAAACCAACGTGGTCGCAGGCGCCGGATCAATCTGGGTCCCGAGCGACGCTGAAGGAAAAATCACCCGCATCGATCCGGAAACAAACACCGTGATCGCAACCGTCGAAGTTGTTGAAGGCACGTTTTTTCTTGCATTCGGATATGATGCATTATGGGCTGTCAGCAGCGACAAGCAATTGCTGCAGCGGATTGATCCGGAAACAAATTTGGTGACCGGTACGGTCGAACTTGGCAAACAGCCCGGTTTTCTGGCTGCTGGAGAAGGAGGAGTCTGGGTACAGGAGCAAGGAGACGGCACGGTTGCACGGGTAGACCCGGAAACTGTTACGCTTGCCGGCCGCACGAAAGTAGGCGACAGCTTGCTATATGGTGACATTGATGTGGGCGACGGCAAGGTCTGGCTGCGCACGACCGAGGATCAGACTTTTGTCGCAATCGACGCGAAGTCGATGGAAATCCTGTCACGCTCCGGTGCAGCCGCAGGTAGCGGCGCTCTTCGCTATACGCCAGACGGCATCTGGACCTCTGCACATGACGTGCAAACGCTTTCCTGGTGGACCGCCGGCGAGAGTGCACCGGAATAGCGACTCACGCTCGCCAACATCAGCCAGCCAGAATTCGATTCCCTTTTTTCCAGAGCTTTGGAAAAAGCGGAATCGAACGTTCCGGCGAGCCATGGAACAGTGTGAAAGAGCCCCGAGAAACGCTGGAAATACCGCGCTTTTCCGGCGTTTTACATTTTTATTGTGCACATGCGAACAAACCATGGTTATTACTCTTGACGCATTAGGTAATATCTATATCGTATGTGGTGTCGCCATTGAGAACGACGCCATATGGGGGAAGAAAACCTGAGGCATTAAGCCGATTTCCGGCTTGATAGGAGGTTTTCTATGGGTCGACCGTCAGATCGCGACACAATATCAGAAAATGCACCGGCCAGCGCCGCAGCCTCTTATTCAAGCACAATATCCGAACGCAATCCGAACGAGAGCCCGGTCAAGCGAACGGTGATCAACCTTATACCTCCCGCGACTCTGGTAGCCGTCGTCATGTTCTGGTGGTTTGCGCCGGCATCGGTGACCGAGAGTCCCTGGTCCATTGTAGTGGCCGGCCTTGCAATCAGCTTTTTTGTGTTGGGTCTGGAACAAGTGTTGGAACGCCACGAAGGCTGGCGTCTGACGCGCAAGGAATTCGCCACAGATCTTTTCTACCTGACCCTCCAATATACCGCGATCGGGTGGGCGACGGAGACGCTTGCGGACAAGCCGCTGGCCTCGTTCAAGGAATCGATCGGCATCAGCACCGAATGGGCGATGCAGATGCCGTTCCTGTTGCAGGTCGCCCTGGTGATCTTCCTGTATGAATTCGGCCAGTACTGGATGCACAGGCTGATGCACGACTGGTACCCGGCCTGGCTTACCCACGCGCCGCATCACCACATTACCCAGCTCAATGCCATGAAAGGGTCTGTCGGAAATCCGATCGAGCTGTTCCTGATCAGCCTCAGCGTCATTGCGATCTTCGATCTGGACACGGCTGCGCTGTTCTGCGGCTTCAATGTGCTCACCGTGGTGTCCACTTTTGCCCATGCCAATGTGCGCTCGGACCCGCCCTTGTTCTATTCCTATGTCTTCACCACCATCCGGCATCACAGCCTCCACCACACGGCGCTGAGCTACGAGGATACGCGGTGCAATTACGGCAATTCCCTGATCTTGCTCGACCGGATTTTCGGCACGTTTCGCGAAGGGGAATCCAAAGAGGTGGGTCAGGATGATCGCAAACGGCTGTCGATCTACGAACAGTTCATCTTCCCGTTCCAACCACTGATCAACAGATTCAAGGCCAGGCGCGGCAAACCATCGTCGGCCGATATTTAAGGAGGAGAAAGCGTAGAAAAGTAAGTTCGGGATCGCAAAAATCGGGCGGAATCATAACCGCAATTTCAGAATTGCCAGCTTGAAAGCCGAATAACGGTAAGCAGGCAACCTGGAAGATCCTCAAGACAAAGTCGCAGGATGAACGACGTACGTCTGGCCCGCGGGGGCATTTAAAATGAGGGATAAGAATAATGATAAAGGACGCAAGACTCAAGCTGGGCCTGCTTTCAGCAACAATGTTGACCAGCACTATCGTTGCCACACCTGTTTTCGCACAGGAAATGTCGGAGAATATGGCGGCAGACGATGCCGGTGCCGACAATATGATTATCGTTACCGCGACGCGGCGAGCGACAACACTCATGGAAACGCCCGTCAATATTTCGGTTGTCAGTGCCGAAGACCTTGAACGCAATCGGATCGACGACGTGCGCGATCTCGCAGATTTCACGCCCGGTTTGACGATTTCGGACACGGGCCCGGGCTCGACTGGTTCGATCGTCCTGCGTGGCCTCAATGCATCGGGCGTAGGCGATGCCGGTAACACCTATGATGACGCATTGGGCATCTATCTGGGCGAAGTGCCACTCTATTATGACTTCAAGCTAATCGATATCGAGCGCGTCGAGACGCTGCTCGGGCCGCAAGGGACGCTCTATGGGCTCGGTACATTGGCCGGCGCGATCCGTTACATTCCAAACCGCCCCAATGCAGCCGAGATCGAAGGAGAAGCGCACGGCCGCGTCTACGCCAAGTCTCACAGCGACTCCTTCGGTGTCCAGGTTGACGGTATGATCAACATTCCGATCGTGGAGGATCACGTCGCATTCCGTTCGGCCACGGGCTATTATTTCGATCCCGGCTTCATCGATTATACCACCTTGGTCAAAGAGCCGGGTGTATCGCTTCCGCAACCGGACGGTCCCGACAGCATCTCTGCCGACGGCTATGCAGCAAATCTCACCAGGGAGAAGGATCTCAATTACGAACGGACATTCACTACGCGCAACCAGTTGCTGCTACAGACCAGCGAAGACCTGAAGCTGATTCTTACCTACGCATATCAGCAGACAAAGACTGGGGGCGGGCAATCAAACAGTGCTGGCGTGCTCGGGACCGGGCGCTACGAGAATGCGAGCCGTTTCACTGAACCGGTCAAGCGCGATGCTCATCTGGTCAGTGCCGAAGTCAACGCCAATGTCGCGGATATCTTCGATATCGTCGCCACAGGCGCCTATACCGAAGTCAAATATCGGGGCGAAGGTGACGTAACCGACCTGCTGCTCGACCTTGATTACGATTATGAACTCTTCCCCGCTTTCGCAGCCTGGAATGAGTCAGATACCACACGCAAGCAGAAGAACGCGGAAATCCGCCTCGTGTCCAGACATGGTGGACCATTCAGCTGGGTGCTCGGCGGCTTTTACAACGAGAATGAATATCAGAGCGATTATGCCGAACATATACCAAACCACCCGTGGGTGGACGCGGTAAACAATCCGGAAGCGCTAGAATATGTCAGCTATGTTACCTCGAAAGTGACCGAGAAGGCGATCTTCGGAGAAGGCACGTTCGAGGTTACGCCTGAATGGCAGGTCACTGCCGGAGCGCGCTACTTCAAATATAGCTCCACGATCGCCGGCGCGGCCGCCCTGCCGGTGCTGGGAGACCCGCTCAGTCCATATGATCTGCCTGTCAACGGCGGAGATGCTGGGGAAGACGGCTGGGTGTGGAAACTCAACACTTCCTATAATTTCACCCCGGACCTGATGGCCTATTTCACCTACAGCAAGGGCTATCGTATTGGCGGTCCGAACCGTGTCGCACCTTGCCCGGCTAATATTACGCCCGGTCAGCAGATCATCTGTGCCCTGCCCGAAGAACTGCAATATGGACCGGATACGACCAAGAATATCGAACTTGGCATGCGGGCGCAATTGTTTGACGACATGTTGTCGTTCAACTTCAATGTCTTCCAGGTCAAATGGCAAGGGATTCAGGTGAATTCGTCTACGCTCTATGGCGCGACCGGTATCACCGTGAACGGCGGTTCAGCAGAGTCGAAAGGTTTCGAGACGTCGTTCCGGTTCAAGCCCACTCCTGAGCTGTCGATCCAGGGAACATATTCCTATACCGACGCCAAATTGACAGAGGACGTGCCCGGTATCATCACCATTCGCGAGACACCGGGTGACTATTCCAACCGGTTTGTTCAACTCGACGCTCTGGCAGGCGATCGCCTGCCCGGCTCGGCCAAGAACACAGCCAGCCTCGGTGTAACCTATGTCACGCCGGTTATGGATGGCGATCTGATCGCGAACTGGACTGCAACCTATCGCGGGAATGTCGTGTCCCGGATTGGTTGGGATCGCGCCTATGGAGACAAGATACCGAGCTATATCCTGAACCGCGCTTCGATCTCATATGACACCGAACGCTTCACTCTCGGCCTGTTTGTCGACAATGTTTTCGACAAATATGCAGTTGTCTCGGTCGCCAATGATCGCTCACGAATTGGCGTCAATGACGGTGTCGCCGTGCGCTTCTATCGTCAGGCCATCGTCAATCCGCGCACCGTCGGCCTCGAGGGACGGATCAAGTTCTGACCGTCTGCGTTCACGCATGAAGGGGAGAGGGCACCTGTCGGACACGACAGGTGCCCTTGCCATATTGGCGACAGGTTTCGCTTCGGGCCCACCGGCGCAGCGTCACTCTAGTCTATCGGGATGGAATGCTGCTCGAAAAAGATGCGTGCCGGCTGCAATGCCGCTTCGTGCGTGCGCCATTTGCCGACTCCGTCCGCATTGATGGGACGCCGAACCTGTGCGGCGCTGGGCGTCGCCACGGCCGCACTATTTTCGTGGAACGTCAGGCAGGATTCATTCCATTCGAGGTCACAATGTTCCAGCAGCAGCCGGGTCTGTCCTTCCTGATCCGCGACCAGCGCTTCGTAGGATAGCTGCAGCACCAGACCAGGAAACAACCTGTCCCACATCGCCATCAGCCGATCAAAGCGCTCATAATAGCGTGCCGTGTCGAGCAGATCGTATGAATAGGCGTAATATGCGGACTGGCTGGCGAAAAGATTCTTGTAGTTGCTCCAGACCGTATCCATCGGATTGCGGCGCAGACAGACGATTTTCGCATGCGGCAGCGCGCGTGCAATATGACCGATATAGAGAAAATTGGCCGGCAGCTTGTCTGTAAACCGTGCGGTACCTTCATGCCGATGGTGACCGGCCTGGGCGAGATAGAGGTCACCAATCTTGGCCGGATCAATGTCGCAACTTGCCATGACCGTCGCCGGATCAATGACGGTACGCGATGATGTGGCCGCCAGCCGCTTGACCGCAAGCGGCATGGCTTGCATTTCTCCCGCCGATTCCACATCGGGATGGGAAGAGAGAATTCGATCGACGAGCGTCGTTCCGGTGCGGGGCATTCCGACTATGAAGATCGGTGCTTTCTCGGGATTTCCTGCGCCGGGCAAGGCTTTACACCTGGGCTCAGTGAACAGGGTTTCGATCGCGTCGAAAATCGCGTCGTCCTGAGCGAAATCATATCGTAGCGAACGCTTGTGCTCGTCATTGGCAGCGGCAAGATAGGTGAATGCCTCAGGGTCGCCGATGTCTTCCAGTTCCTTTGCCAGCGCATAACGAATGCGCAGACCGTCACCCGGTTTTTGAGACTCGGAGAGAGCGGTTTTCAATCTGGATATATGGTTGACATCTGCAGTCTGGCGGGACGCGATAGCGAGGGCATAATGGGCCCGCGCATTGCCGGGATCTGCAGCGAGAATGGCCTCGTAATGAGTCAGGGCATCCTGAATCCGCCCGGTGAAGCTGCTCGCCGCCGCAAGATTGTAACGATAGTCGAGATTGTCCGGGTCGGCCGCAACCGCAGATCTGAAAGGCTCAACCGAACCCTCATGGTCTCCGAGCCGGGTGAAAACGCAGCCGATCGTATCGCATGTCCGCGCGTCGCCAGGCTTCATGGCCATCGCTTTTCGTGCGGCAGCAGCGGCTTCGCCGTCACGCCGCAGCAGGATCAGCAGCTTCGCCAGCTGTGCCAGATGTTCCGCCTCGGGTCCGCGCTCTACCGCAGCCTCGACAAGCGGTATGGCTTTGCCGATCTGACCGGCTTCGGCGGCAGCAATCCCCAGCAGGAAATAACCTGCAGGCTCATCCTCGTCCGCCGATATCATGGCTTTGGCAGCGGCCGCAGCAGCCGGTATATCGCCGCGCTTCAAGGCTTCCCTCGCTTGCGCTTCCGGCGTCAAGACGGGATCGCAATCCAGGGATTGTTGTTGACCATGGCTGGCTCCGGATGCGTCGATCGGGATTGCACTGCTAGATATTCCATTGGCTTTTCTTATTAGTCGCTAAACGGGCACTGTCAAAGCAAACTGGCTGCTCCGAACAGCCACCGCCGTCAGGATTTGCCCCGGCCGATCACAAGCAAGCAGGGCGAAGAAACATGCAATCGATCACCTGGCCGTAATAAATAACCTTCTTTTCGTAATAAATTATGATAGGTTGAGTCAACATAGCGCGCGGATCGATAATATCCTGTTTTACGGCCATATTTGAAGAGGTTTGAAATGTTCCTGGAAGAGATTGGAATCAATCCCTGGCAGGAGAAAAATCCGATGGGGGCCGAACAGTCCCCTGCCATTGTCAATCTTACGCGCCGCGGATTCGTTGCTGGAGCCGGCCTGTTGGTTGTCGCTGTGACGTTGGCGGGATGTTCCGGCAGCACGGAACCCGTCATCGATGCGAATGCTATGGATATTCCCGAAGCAGGTCCCAGCCCGCTTACCGATGTGGAAGGGGGCGATGCGACGCCCGCATTATGGATTGCGATTGAAAAAGATGGCACGGTCAGGATTACCTGCCATCGCTCGGAAATGGGGCAGCAAATCTGGACCGCCATGGCGCAGATAATTGCCGATGAACTGGAGGCGGACTGGGAAAATGTCACAATCGTTCAGGCCGAAGGTCATGAACGCTATGGCGACCAGAATACGGACGGATCGCGTTCGGTTCGCTATAATTTTCACCGGCTGCGGCTGGCTGGCGCGGCGATGAGACAAATGCTGGTCGCTGCTGCGGCCCTATATTGGAAACTGGACCCTGCTCGGTGTAGCGCCGCTGCAGGCAAAGTCTCGAACAGCGAAAATGGCGATATCCTGTCCTACGGCAATCTGGCCGGGCTTGCCGCCAAGCTGCAGGTTCCGGCAGAATCCGATATTGTCATGAAGGAGCCGAAGGACTGGCGCTTCATAAACCAGGACATATCTTCGCTGACTGTCCCGAAGATCACCAGAGGGGAAGGGACATTTGGCATTGATGTCAATGTGCCGGACATGGTCCACGCCGTCATAGCCAGGCCACCCCAGGTCTTTGGCCGAACCGGCACGGTCGAAGACGTCAGGGCGCTGGCCATTCCCGGTGTTCTGAAAATAGTGAAGCTGCCGGATGCGAAGCCGCCCGCAATGTTTCAGCCGCTCGGCGGTGTAGCGGTAATCGGGGTCGATACATGGGCGGCGATCCAGGGACGAAATGCGCTGGAGGTCGAATGGCTTGACGGACCCAATGCCGATTATGACTCAGCCAAATTTCGCCGGGCAATGGAAACAAAGGCGAGGCAGCCCGGCACCATTCGCCGCAGCCGGGGCAATGTCGGGACAGCGCTGGCTGCTGCCGACAAAATCATCGCCGCCGAATATTATACCCCCCATCTCTCGCAATCGCCGATGGAACCTCCTGCAGCTACCGCGCGCTGGACCGGTGAGAAGCTCGAATGCTGGGCCTGTGTGCAGGATCCGCAGGCGACCCGGCAGACATTGGCCGATTTGCTGGACATCGATAAGGAAAATATAACCGTCAACGCCACCTGGCTGGGTGGCGCGTTCGGGCGCAAATCCAAACCGGATTTTGTAGTCGAGGCGGCTCTGTTGGCGCGGCAAGTGGGCAAGCCGGTCAAGGTGACATGGACCAGGGAGGATGAGATCCGCCATGGCTTCTATCATACCGCGAGCGCGCAAAGGCTTGAAGCCGGGCTGGATGGTGAAGGCAAATGTATCACCTATCGTCATCGCTCTGTATTCCCGCCCATTGGTTCGACATTCAACGCCGGCATGGACGCGCCATCCGATGGTGAAATGGGCATGGGCGCGACCGATGTTCCGTTCGCGATCCCGAATTTGCAAGTCGAATCCGGCACTGCCAAGGGCCATTTGCGTATCGGCTGGTTGCGGTCTGTTGCCAATATCTACCACGCCTTCGCGGTCCAGAGCTTTGCCGCGGAAATCGCGCATGCCGCGGGGCGCGACCAGAAGGACTATCTGCTCGAACTGATCGGCGAACCCAGGCTGGTCGATCCCAATGCAGAGCAGGCAAGCTTCAAGAATTATGGTGGGGCGAGTGCAGACTATCCCATCGACACCGGCCGTCTGGCCAAGGTCGCCAGGCAAGCCGCCAAAATGGCCAAATGGGGACGGCAACTTCCCGATGGGCACGGTCTGGGCATCGCGGTCCACCGGTCATTTCTCACCTATGTCGCGACCGTGATCGAGGTGAAGGTGACAGCGGACGGAACGCTGACCATTCCCGGCATATGGCTGGCGGTTGATGCCGGAACAGTCATCAATCCCCGTCACACAAGAGCGCAAATGGAAGGCGGAACAATCTTTGGCCTGTCGAACGCTCTGTACGGGGAGATCACCGCCAAAAATGGTGCTGTGGTGCAGGATAATTTCCCGACTTGGCGAGTCATGCGGATGAGCGAGGCGCCGAGAATTTTCGAAGTCGAAATCATCGCATCCAGCAGCCCGCCTGCGGGCGTAGGCGAGCCGCCGACGCCGCCTGCGGCACCGGCGCTGGCCAATGCGATTTTCAATGCAACCGGACAGCGTTTCAGGACCCTGCCGCTGATCGGGCCAAATCGCGACAAACTGGACCTTTCGGCAATCACCAAAAGCTGATTGAGGAGCATATCATGGCGACCATATTGAACATAAACGGCAAGAAGGAGACGGTTGATGCGGCCGCAGGCACACCCTTGCTCTGGGTATTGCGCGATCATCTCGAAATGACCGGCACCAAATTCGGCTGCGGCATAGCGCAATGTGGCGCTTGCACGGTTCATGTCGACGGTGCGCCCACCCGGGCCTGCATCACGCCGCATGACAGTCTCGACAATGCCAAGATCACAACGATCGAGGGCTTGGCAGGAGCCGCTGCGGACGTGATCCGCGAGACATGGGTCGAGAATGATGTACCCCAATGCGGCTATTGCCAATCCGGTCAGATATTGGCGGCAACCGCTTTGCTTGCCGAAAACCCCAGTCCGACGGATGCCGATATTGACGCCGCAATGAGTGGCAATCTCTGTCGATGCGCGACCTATATGAGCATCAGGCGTGCGATCAAACAGGCGGCAGGGAAACTCTAGCCCTTTGAAGAGAGTGAACAGAGCGCGGCAAATGGCCCCTGTCAGGAACGAGGCAAGATCTTTGGAAAGACCACTTCGGATCGTAAAGCGGCTCGCTTAGGCAAATCGACCAAAAGTCGAACATGAGGGGATGATCAATCTTCGACTCGTCCCGCCAGCGCTTCCGACCTAATATTCCTGTTGCGGCCATTGGCTGACCGGAGTCTCGCAACAAGATGCGGCCCTTCACTCTCGCGATACGGATAGCAGCAACAGCTATAGCCATATCATGGTTCAAACAGTGTCCTTATTGCTGTTTTTATAATCCAATCAAAGCCTTGCCGCAAAAGAACTGGTAAAATTCTATAGTAAAATGCCGATATTCGATGTGAATATTTGTCTTAAACGGCCAACTAACCTGATCACACTTGAATTTGTTAACCACCCTGGTGCGATATGAGCCCAAATTCTGGCTCCAGCAGGAAAACAGATAGTGAAAACAATATTGGTGATCGGCGCTCGTGGCATTCCGGATGTCGAGGGCGGCGTGGAAAAAAATGCGGAACGGCTCTTTCCGCTCCTTGCCAGCCGCGGCTGGAAAGTGTGCATCGCTGGCGTGAAACCCTATATCGAGACCGGCCAGTATCGCGGCGTTTCCCTCTGGCGCGCTCCGTCTTTGGGTTTCCTGAAAATCGACCGACTGCTTTATATTTTGGCAACGTTGGTCAAGGCACTCCGGATGCGACCGGACATCGTCCATTTTACCTGCCTGGAAGCTGCAGTGCTGCTTTGGGCTTACAAGCTGATCGGTTGCAAAATCGTGGTGCGCTACGGGGCTGACTGCCATGCCCATCCGTGGAGCGGGCCGAGAAAATGGACCATGCGATGCGCTCAATATCAATTGCGCTGGGCCGACAAGATTATCGCCGTCACGCCCGCACTAGCCAAAAAATTGGCCGCATCCGGCAAGATCCAGAATATCCATGTCATTGGCAACGCGCTGGACCGGGCCGAGAATTTCCCGGACGACTCGCGCGCGCCCATCGAAGGCGATTATATGCTTTTTGTCGGCCAGATATCGCAAAAGAAGAATATCCACCGCCTGATTTCTGCCTTTCGCGTCTTTGCCAAAAGCCATCCGCAGATGCAGCTGGTGATCGTCGGCGAATGGGACAAAAACGCGGATCGCAAGAAAATCGTGGCACTGGGTGATCCAAGGATAGTGATGCTCGGCAGTCTGCCGCGATCAGGACTGGCTCCGCTCTATCGCGGTGCGCGAATCTTCGTGAACCCGTCGATCCGAGAAGGCCATTCCAATACTTTGCTCGAAGCAATTAGTTTTGGCTGTCCGCTATTGTTGAGCGATCTGCCGGAAAACCGGGACCTCCGTCTCAATGCCAAACATTATTTCAGTCCGGGCAATATCCGGAGCATGGTGAGCGCGCTCAACCGCGCCCACGCCAATCCCGATGCATTCCGGGTCGCCAAAGATCGCTTTCCGCAGTGGGAGGAAATTGCGGAACAGACGATTCATGTCTACGAGAAACTGTTCGCCGATGACGCCGCCCATCAGGCTGCGCAAGGCGAACCATCACGAATCTAGTTTAGTCGACCGACTGCCGTCATCCCGACCCCGGGACCAGAGCTGATCCGGCACGCCGACAGTTCGGACAACCGCTTGTTCCTAGCAAAAATCGACTCAGAAGGGAGGCGCCGTCCGGTCTCCGGTTCACCGAAATCATGGCATTTGCGCCATTGACGTTCATCGAACGCCGCTCCGATTTGGTCGAAAGGCGCTCATCAGGTTACTTTTGTTACCTTAGGCCTTCTCCCTGAAAGCGATTTTACCGCTATTGGGACGGGAGAGGCTTGGATGAGGGATAGCCAAGAGCGACATATTGCCGGCATTTTTGCCGGGGCGGCCAGATCATGACGCTGACCAATCTCGCGCTGCGCTATCCCGCAGCCATTGCCGCCGGATTGGCCCTGATCGCGCTGATCGGAATCGTCTCCGCCTTCACCACACCGATCCAACTCTTCCCGAATATCGAGCGGCCGCAAATTTCCATGCAGGCCAACTGGCGCGCCGCCAGCCCCAAGGAAATGGAATCGGAAATCACGATCCCTATCGAAGAACAGCTACGCGGCATACCGGGGCTGGAAACGATCAACAGCTGGTCCAACAATGGCAATGTCTGGTTCAATCTGGAATTTGCGCTCGGCACCAATATGGACAAGGCCTTTGCCGAAGTGTCGAGCCGGGCGCAGCAGGTGCGCAACTGGCCACTGGATGCCGATCGGCCGATCGTCGGCGGCGGTGGCGGTCAGCAGGGGGAATCCCTGATCTATCTGTTTCTGCAGGCGCTGCCGGACAGCAATATGGACAGCGAGGCGCTCGCCAGATTAGCCCGCGACACGATCATTCCCAAGCTGGAAACCATAGAGGGCGTGCAAGGCGTCGATTTGGAGGCACCGACCGGTGAACGGATATTGCGCATCCGCTTCGATCCCTGGCGGCTCGCCCAGCTCAATCTCACGATCGAGGAACTATCCCGCGCGGTGGGTCGCTTTCAGGATGTCGGCGGCGGCACGGTGGATGTCGGTCGCCGCGGCTATGCCTTGCGTTTCCAGGGCAATTTCACCGCCGAACAGATCGGCGACCTGACCGTTGCCCAGCGCGGAACGACGGTCATCCGGATGCGCGATGTCGCCGATATCAATGTCGGACCGGACAAGGCCTTTGGAGCGACCTATCAGAACGGCAATCCGGCAATCGGCATGCGGGTCCTGCGCGAGCCGGGCAGCAATACGCTGGACGCGATCGACGCGGTGCTCGGCGAAGTCGAGACTTTCAACCAGAACGAGCTGCGGACAATCGGGGCAAGGATCGAAAAAAGCTTCGACCCGTCGGTGTTCATCAAGCGGGCCCTGTCCTTTCTCGGTGGCAATCTGCTCCTCGGAACCTTGCTCGCGGTCGGCTTGCTCTGGCTATTCGTCCGGCGCGCCAGAGCAACGGTGATCATTGCCGCCACCGTACCGATCTGCCTGCTTACCACGCTTGCCGTATTGGGCATGGCGGGGCGGTCAATCAACGTCATTTCGCTTGCCGGTCTCGCCTTTGCAACCGGCATGGTGCTCGATGCCGCGATCGTGGTGATGGAAAATTTCGTGCGGATCAGAAAGCAGGGAACGGCGCCGGGCCCGGCAGCACTGGAAGCCGTGTCGCAGGTCTGGCCAGCGCTATTCGCCTCCACGGCCACGACAGTGGCAATCTTCATCCCGATCATGTTCATCCAGGATGTCGAGGGACAGCTGTTCGCTGATCTGGCATTGACCATCGCCATATCGGTGATCGCCAGTCTGATTGTTGCGGTGACCGTATTGCCAGCCGCCGCGCGCCATTTCGGGGGCGATCTCGACATGGATGACAATGAACGCCGCTGGGACGGCTATGCTGACAGGCTGTTCAGCCTGATCGACACGGACCGGAAACGCAGAATCTGGATTCCCGGCCTCATTCTCGCTCCCTTGCTGATCTCCTATTTTCTCTGGCCGCAGACCGACTATCTGCCGGACGTCAAACGCGATGCGGTGGATGCCTGGGTCGGCCTGCCTTCGGGGCAGACGCTGGAAGCGGCGCGCTCGGAAATCGCCGAAGAGGTCGTGCAGCGACTGGACCCCTATCTCACGGGTGAGAAGCAGCCCGAGCTGCTCAACTATTATCTGTTCGTCAATCCATGGGGTCTGAACACCGGCATCAGGATCAAGGACCAGTCCCGGATCGAAGAGATGACCGACATCGTCAACAACGAGATTCTAGCCGGTTTCCCCGACGTCCAGGCCTTTGCCCAGCAAGGCAGCCTGTTCGGCAATTTTGGCGGCAACGGCAGTATTGAACTCTATCTCCAGGCCGAAGACGACGAAGCACTGCGACAGGCCGCTCTGGTGGCCACGGACTCGATCAACGCCGCCATTCCCGGCGCGATGGTCCGGCCGAATCCCGATCCGAATGTCGTTGTGCCCGAATTGCGGCTGACGCCCAATGACCGGCGGATCGCCGAACTGGGCATGACCCGCGATCAGGTTGGCCGCGCGGTGCGGGCGATGGGAGACGGACTCTATCTCGGCGAATATGTATCGGATGGCGAGCGGATGCGCGTGATCATGCGGGGCCTGGAAGCCGCCGATCCGGAAGCAATCGAAAGCGCTCCGATCGTTACCCCCAATGGCGGGGCCGTGCCGCTGGGCGAGGTCGCCACCCTGTTGCGCGGTGTCGGACCGACCCAGATCGCCCATGTCGACGGCCGGAAAACCCTGACCATCAATGTCGCCCCGCCACCGGGAATGGCGCTGGGCGATGCGCTGGAAAAAATAGAAACTTCAGCCGAAGGACCTATCCGCAACGCGCTGACCGCCGGCGGTACCCTGCGCTATGGTGGCGATGCCGATGCCTTGCTGCAGGCCATATCCTCGCTGAGCAGCAATTTCATTCTGGCCGCAGCCCTGCTGTTTGTTATTATGGCATCGGTTTTCCGGTCTGCTTGGGATTCAGCTCTGGTGATCATTGCCCTGCCGCTGGCAACCGTTGGCGGCGTGATCGGAATCCAGATCCTGAATCTGTTCAAGCCGACACCGCTCGATCTGCTCGGCATGATCGGCTTTGTGATCCTGCTCGGGATCGTGGTCAATAATGCAATCCTGCTGATGGCCCAGGCCCGCGACTGCGAGGCCGACGGCATGACCCGCTCGGAAGCGGCCCGGACAGCGCTCAGGCTAAGGCTGCGCCCGATACTGATGACCACTGGCACCTCTGTCATTGGCATGTTGCCGCTGGCGCTGGTGCCCGGCCCGGGCAGCGCCATTTATCGCGGGCTGGCCGTCATCATCGTCGGTGGCGTCCTTGTTTCCACCATCTTCACTTTGGTCTTGCTGCCAGCGCTGATCCAGCTGGGCGGCGCCAGAAAATCCCGTCCTGACGAGCGCGAACCGCAGAAGAAAATGTCCGGCGGACCTGTTTTGGAGCCTGCAGAATGACCCTTGCCCTACCCGATCTTGTCAAAGAAAATGCTCGCTGGATTGCGGTCGGCGGAGCCGCTCTGCTCGCCGCATTGGCCTATTTTCTATTCTTTATATCCAGCCCGGCGGACGGCCAGCAGGACGGTCCGGGTCAGGGCGGGCCGCCGCCGGCGATTGTGACGCTGGCCAAGATCGAGCAGACTGCACTGACTCCCAATTTCACCGCACCCGGCGATATCGTCGCTGATCGCGATTCGATCGTGGCCTCGGAAGTTGCCGGTCGAATCCAGTCCACTCTCAACATCGGCGCTCGCGTCGGCAAGGGCACGGTCATCGCGGTGATCGACAGCCGCAGCGCCAGGCTCGCTCGCGATCAGGCAGCAGCGGAAGTCCGGCGATTGCAGACCGAACTGACCTATCAGAACCGGCTGGTGGGACGGCTGCAACAATTGCTCAAGGAAGAGGCCGAGTCCGAAGCATCACTGGATGAAGCCGCTTCCTCCCGCGACCAGACCCGGGCGCGATTGGCGGCTGCAAAAGTCGCGCTGGAGACAGCAAATTTTGATTTGTCCCGCACCCGTATCCGCAGCCCCTTTGCCGGACAGCTGGTTGAACGCAAGATCGAGGTCGGCGAATATGCAACGCCAGGCCGGGAAATTGCCCGTATCATCGGCCGGACCGGATCGGAAGCCCGCGTGCGCATACCGATAGCCAGTGCCGGGTCACTCGCTGCGGGTCAGGAGATCAATATTCTCGCCAATGGCGAATCACGGACCTCGCGCATCCGCTCGGTCATCGAAACCGGCGACGAGGTCAGCCGGACGCTGGAAGTGCGCGCGCCGATGGGCAGCCACAATCTGAAAATGGGCAGCGCGATCTCGATCACCGTGCCGACCGGGATTGAACGCCAGGTGCTCACGGCACCGCGCGATGCGCTGGTGCTGCGCGACAGCGGCATATTTGTCTATGTCGTCAACCCCAAGGACAAGACTGCCAAGCGGATCGACGTGCAGGTCGGGGAGCCGGACGGTGACCGTGTCGCCATCTCCGGAAAAATTGCCGCCGGTAATCTGATCGTGGTGCGCGGAGGCGAACGGCTGCGCGACGGCCAGCCGGTGACATGGGATGACAAAGACAAAGAAAATGCTGCAGCCATCGCCAAAAAGTCGGCGGGATAGGATCGCATGAACCGAAATCTTGTTTCCATTAGCCTGCTGTTGCTGCTGTCGGCCTGCGCCATTCGCGGAGGCCCGGACCTCGACCGGACCGTTGTTCCCGATGCGCCGGACAATTGGTCATCGCGTCCCGAATTGGCGACGATCAGTGACAATGATGGCGACATCGCACCGCTTTACCCGGACGGCTGGATCCGCTCCTTCTCTGATGAGACACTGGAACAGGCGGTGCGAGAGTCCTTTGCCCATAACCGCAATCTGCAGTCGGTACTGGCGCAATTGCGGGCAGCGCGGGCGGCGATGCGGGTGTCGCGCGCCGGTCTGTTTCCGCAAGTCGATCTGTCAGGCTCGGTGACCGATGCCGAGAATGCCGCAACCGTCTATGACGGGTCTCTGGCAGCGAGCTGGGAAATTGACATCTGGGGCCGCAATCTGGCGCTGGCCGGGGCGGGCAATGCCGATGCGCGCGCCGCCGCCGCAGATTTTGCCGCGGCCAGACAGGCGCTCGCCGCTGGTGTCGCCCGTGCCTGGTATGATCGCAGCGCCGCGGCACTCACCTATGATCTCGGCATTCGCGATCTGGAACGACGCAAGGATACGCTGCGCATCACCAATGCACGGTTCCGCGCCGGGCTCGCCTCCCGCCTCGACGTCCGGCTGGCGCAAGTCGCCGTGTCGAACAGCGAAGACCGGCTGGAAGCGGCGGTGCGCGCTTCGGCCAATAGCGCGCGAGCACTGGAGGTGCTGACCGGCCGCTACCCGGCGGGTGAAGCGAGGGGCGCATCTGCCCTGATCACCCCGGCCTCGTTTCCCGCCGTGACCGCGCCCGTATCGGTGCTAGCAAATCGTCCCGATCTGATTGCAGCCGAAGCGCGGGTGGCTGCTGCGGGCCTCCGGGCAAGGGAGGCCCGCCACGCCATGTTTCCGCAATTGAACCTGCGCTTCGACGCCAATAGCTCTGCCGGTAATTTCGGCGACCTTTTCGATCCGGGCACCTATATCAATGCAATCACCGGCGGGCTGCTGCAGCCGCTGTTCCGGGGCGGCGCGCTGCTCGCCGAAGCGGACCGGCAAGGAGAGCAAGCGCGCTCGGCATTGTTCGATTATGCCCAGGCGACGCTCACCGCATATCAGGAAGTCGAAAACCGGCTCGATGCCGAAGCCACGCTTGCCCGGCAAGTCGATGCCACGGCGACCGCCGCCGAAGAGGCAGGCGCAGCGGTGGTCCTGACCCGCAGCCGCTATATCAACGGGCGTTCAACGATATTCGACCTGATCAATTCGCAGACCACGGCGATCGCCGCCGAGACCCGTGCAATCGAGGCCCGGCGCGCGCGCATCGAAAACCGTATCAACCTGCATCTGGCGCTGGGCAACGAACCGCTCAGCGCCTAGGCGTCGCCGTCAGAATTTATATCCGACTTCGACACCGAAGCGGCGCAAACCACCGGGTGAAATGAACGAACCGCCAAATTCAACCGCGGTGATCACCTCGTTGAGATAGCGCTTGTCGAGCAGATTGTCGGCAAAGGCGGTTACATTCCAATTGTCCCCTTCCAGTCCGAAACGCAGATCCAGCACGCCAAAGGCATCACGCTGGGTAACAGACGTGTCGTTATCCCCGACAAAGGCTGGTAGAGCCAGAGCGGAGCCGGGCAACAGACCACTGAACAGGGTCGGACCGGTATCTTCCTGCACCGTATGGAACCAGGTCGGACCGGTAATCCGATAGTCGGCGCGCATCACCAGGTCAAAACTGGTCGCGATCGGGGCGACGATCTGTGTGCCCAGATTGATCGTATAATCTGCGGTATGGGGTGACTTGTTGCCGACCGTATAGGGACGGGAGGCATTGGCCTTGATCTCGCTTTCGGTGACATTGACCGAGCCAAAAATATCCCAGCCCTCGACAATTTCTGCATTGGCGTTGAATTCGATGCCATAAATATCGACCTTGTCGATATTCGAGACCACCCGCAGCAGACCAAAGGCACCAACGAAAAATTCGAAGAACTGCATGTCGTCGACTTTGGTATAATAGCCGGCCAGATCGAAGGTGATCGCGTCATTGGCCGCAGATCCCTTGAAACCGGCCTCGAAAGCGCTCGATGTTTCCTTGCGGTAAATATCGTTGATCAGCACATTGGTACCAAGGAACTGGTTGAAATTCTGGTCGACGATCGCGGCCGATCCCTGATTGTTGAACCCGCCCGATTTGAAACCGATACCCCAGTTGGCGTAAAAGTTCAGATTGTCGGTCAGACCATAGCGCAGCGAGAGTTTTGGCTGCAGCTCCTTGAACGTCTGCTTCTGATCGGGGATGGCGCCGAAAGCCTGGCCCGGGTTGATCGGGCCGCCGGTGATCGGATCGGTGACCAGTGGCACCCGGCTGGAAACTTCCCGCTGCTCGATATCATAGCGCAGCGCCAGGCTGACATCGAAATTGTCGGCAACTTCATAATCAATCGAACCAAAGGCGGCATAGACATTGGTGTTGAAATTGTCGGCAAACAGCTGCGAAGTCGGGTTGCTGCTGTTCGCGTCATTATATAATTGTCTGGTGACTCCCTGCCCGAGATCTGCACCGAGGCTGACTCCGACATCGCGGTCGATGTTCAGATAATAGGCACCAATCTGCCAGGCCAGCGGCCCGTCGCCATTGGAGGCGAGCCGGATTTCGGCGCTGATATCGGTCTGTTCGCGAATTTGATATTGGGTACCGTCACAAGTCGTTGGGCTGTAAGCGCCGAGAGTTGAACCATTGACCGGATCAAAAATGAACGGAATCGGGTTGTTGCCGACAAAGGTCGGTGCATTGAGCGGAAAGCCGGTCAATTGCGCCGTGGTCGCGAAACAGCTGTTCGACGCCGCTACCGACGCCGGCGTTGCCCCGGGGAAGGTATAGCGCGCGAAATCCGCCGATGTGCCGTCTGCGGTCAACGCCTGGTCGACATCGCTGTAAAGCGCCCAGGCGGTAAGCGTCATCGCCTCAAATTCATGCGTCAGCTTGACCGATGTTTCGAAGGTGGTCTGGTCATTGGTCGGACGGATGTTCGAATAATAGCCGAATTCGTGCGTGTTCACGTCTTCAAAAAAGGCCGGATCGACACCGGCGAAATTTGGCAGATGGAAAGCGGTGTTGAAATTGATGGAGGCGCCGGAAAGATCGGCATAGCGCGCTTTCACGTCGATTTCGGTCGCATCGCCCAGTTCGGCGACAAAACGCCCGTCGACCGACCAGGTTTCCTGATCATCGACCACTTTTCTGTTGTTCAGAAAGCTGTTGCGATAAAAACCGTCGCTGGTGTTATAGGATGCCGACAGCACCAGACCGGCGCTGTCGCCAATCGGTGTGGAAATATAACCGGACGCCTTATATGTATTGTCCTCCGCCGCGCTGAGCTTGACGCCGCCTTCCAATATGTCCCCGGGCTTGAGCGTCTGGATGACAATCGCCCCCGCCGCAGCATTGCGGCCATAGAGAGCGCCCTGCGGGCCTTTCAGGATTTCGATCTGGCGCAATGTACCCTGATCCTGGTTGAGCTGGGCGGTATTGGTCTTGAGAATGCCGTCAACCACCAGCGCAACCGAGCTTTCGGCATCACGCGCGCCGTTGATGCCGCGAATGTTGATCTGGGTGTCGCCCGCTTCTGCGGTGCCGCTGACAATCGTCACGCCGGCAGTCAACTGGACAAATTCATCCGCCTGCTGGACGCCGGTACGGTCGAGCATTTCTTCGGTAAACACCGTGACCGATGCCGGCACTTCGGCGAGCAATTCATCCTGACGGCGCGCAGTGACGATGATGACATTGCTGTCCTGGCCTTCGCTGGCATCCTGTTCGCCGCCGGTTTGGGCGAGAGCCGGATTGAAACTTACCAGCGCGGCTAAGCCGGCTGAAAGTGAAAGAGCTGTTTTGATGCGACGCATTTTTCTTCCTTCCCTGGATGGAATGATTTGCAGGTCTTTTGACCCGTCAAACAAATTTAAACGAGCACATTGGCTCCGCTCATATAGACATAGACTTCCTGAAATTTACCGTCCCGGACTCTCCAAAAATTGGTGTTGTTGAGCAATGTTACCCCGCCATCGGCGTCGGTCAGTTCCGCAACAAAGCTGGCTGTGATCCGGCCATTGGCTTCATCGACGGTACAGGTAAAATCGCGGTGGACGATGATTTTATAACTATCGAAAAAATCTTCGAACATCCGCCGGATTTCCGCCTTGCCGCTATGGCGGGTAAAGGCAGTCTGGACACAGAAGAGCGCGCCGTCGTGGAAACAGTCGAGTGCCGCCTGCATATTCTTCGCATCGACATTGCCGAAATAGGTCCTGGTCGCCAGTTCGATGAGCGCGTCGCGGGAGAGGCCGGGTTCATATTGCATCAGGCGTCTCCCTCCTTCAGCAGATTGTCGCCGCTCATATAGACGGTGACGTCCTGGAACAGCCGGTCCTTGCAATAGAAGCGATTGCAATTTTCATAGCGCAGCTGCTCGCCGCCATTGGGGGTGATCAGCACCGTGAACTGCGAGCAGATCGCATTTGTTGCCGGGTCCGCCGTGTGGACAAAATTGCCATGCCAGATCTGCTCGAAATCGGCGAACAGCTTTTCGAACATCGCCCTGATCGCATCGCGACCATTATGGGTGGTGTCCGAGGTAGCCTCATGCAGCACCGCGTCGGGCGCGAAACAGTTGAGTATCTGTGTCATATTCTTGTTATCGAAGCCGTCAAAATAGCGCTTGGTCACGATGTCGATATAGAAAGGATAGGGCAGCGGCTCCTGGCCTGCCATGCCGGGGGTCCAGTCAGCCATTAATAGCATCCCTTTCTGATATCATCGTCCTTCGGTACTTCGGGAGCGGGAAACGCCTTCTTGCTGTGACTCAGGCCAAGCTCGATCAGCGTTTCGAGAAATTTATAGGCGACTTGTCCCGGGTTGAGCACCGGGATCGGCAGGTTCTCATCCAGATATTGGGCAGACTGGTGCATGGTGGTCGAACCGAGCACGATGACATCCGCACCATCCTCTTCCATTGCCAGTATCGCTTCTTCCCTGAGCTTGTCGAAAATCACCTCTTCCTTGCCGGCGAGCAATTCGGTGACATCGGGCCGGGTCTCGATCGAGCGCAGCGAGGCGACCCGTTCCCACCAGCCATATTCGGTGATCGTCTTTTCGTAGAGCGGGAACCATTCCGGCCACATCGTCAGCACGGTGAATTTCTTGCCCAGCATCATCGCCGCGGCAAAGGCCGCTTCGCCGGGACCGACCACCGGGATATCGAGGCGCGAACGGAGTGCGCGCAGGCCGCTGTCACTGACCGTGTCGATCAGGACGCCCGCATAGCCTTCTTCCTCGGCCTTGATGCCAGCCTGAAAGACGGTCCAGTCCATTAACAAAGTGTCATGATAGCTATCACCCAGGGCAGCGCCCCAGGGGACAGCGACAAATTCGGGCTGAAAGCCATCTCTGATGAAATCAGCGGGCAATTGCTCTGCGCGGGCGGCCACTCCGGCCTCATCCATCGGGATGGGGACAATGACCTTTATCCGCTTCATAGCAATTTCGGTTCTGGCATAGTGAAGCAAAACCTCCCTGCTGATGTTCTATTGTATACAATTGCTGTCCGTCAAGTGGAAACTGCCCCTCGGTGTAAGACTTGCTCAACGCTGTTTATTCCGCCAATAGCCAGTCCATGAGCCGCGCTTCCGACACCGCCTATGAAAAAATCCGCAGTTTCATTCTATACGGTGAGGCGCATCCGGGTATGCAATTGACCGAGGAACGTCTCTCCGAGATTTCCGGCGTGTCGCGAACCCCGGTGCGCGATGCGGTCCAGCGGCTGGAAAATGAAATGCTGCTGGTGCGCAGCCCTTCCAAGCGGCTTTCCGTCGCCGACTGGTCGGATGATGAAATCGACGAGATGTTCACCTTGCGGGCGATGCTCGAATCCCATGCCGCCGAACGGGCAGCACAACGGATGGATGCCGACAGTCTGAGCCGGTTGCGTGCGATCAACGATATACTGACGAAGGCGGTGAATCAGCCAGCGCCCGACATCACGACGTTCCTCGATGCCAACCGCCAGTTTCACGATCTGATACTGGCATGCGCACAATCACCAAGATTGAGCAAATTGCTCCCGGCTCTGGTCGAACAGCCAGTGGTCCGCCGCACCGCCAATCAATATTCGCTGGATGACCTGATACAATCGGGCACAGATCATGATGAACTGATCGCCGCGTTCGCCGCGAAGGATCAAAAATGGGCCCGTGCGGTGATGACCAGCCATATCCGCCGGGCGTTCCACAGCTTCAGCGGAGCGACGAGAAGACCTGCGAAAGATTGACCGTCAGATAATGCCGCGTTCCTGCAGATCGGCCATGGTCGCGCTGTCCATGCCGAGCATTTCGCCATAAATCATTTCATTATGCGCGCCGAGTTCCGGGCCGACGCTGTCGATATGGCCCGGCGTTTTGGAAAGCTTGGGTGCGACATTCTGCATCACGAAATTTTCATGCTGCGGATGGTCCACCTTGACCAGCGCTTCCCGCGCCTTGAAATGGGGATCCTCGAGCATTTCCGGCGCGCGATAGACATTGCCAGCAGGCACGCCATGTTGCTCGCACATATCCAGCAGCTCCTTGCTGGATATCGTCCTGGTCCATTCCATGATCAGATCGTCCAGTTCGGTCTGGTTTTCGCCGCGGGCGATATGAGTCGCATATCGCGGATCCTCGCCAAGCTCAGGCCGGCCCATCATCGCCGCCATCCGCTTCCACACACTGTCCTGATTGCCGCCGATCAATATGCTGCCGTCGCTGGTCGGATAGACGTTGGAGGGGGCGATTTTCGGCAGAATCGAGCCGGTGCGCTCGCGGATATGCCCGGCGACCGTATACTCCGCCACCGTCGATTCCATATTGGCCAGCACCGCTTCGTAGATCGCCGAATCGACCACCTGGCCCTCGCCGGTCTTGTGCCGATGCTGCAGCGCCATCAGCGCGCCGAGACAGGCATAGGTCGCCGCCAGAGAATCACCGATCGACAGGCCGGCCCGGCTCGGCGGGCGGTCGGGCTCGCCCATGATGTAGCGCATGCCGCCCATTGCCTCGCCAATGCCACCATAGCCGGCGCGGTGCGAATAGGGCCCGGTCTGGCCATAGCCGGACACGCGGATCATGATCAGCCCCTTGTTGATCGCGCTGAGTGTCTCGTAATCCAGACCCCATTTTTCCATGGTTCCGGCGCGAAAATTCTCCAGCAGAAAGTCTGATTTCTCGGCCAGCTTCTTGACAATCGCCTGACCTTCTTTTTCGCGCAAATTGAGGGTTATGGACTTTTTGTTGCGCCCGACAACGGAAAACCAGAGCGGGATCCCCTGCCCCCAGCTCCGCATCGCATCACCCACTTTGGGCGGTTCGATTTTGATCACTTCGGCGCCATGATCACCCATCAACTGGCCGCAAAACGGCCCCGCAATCAACTGGCCCATTTCGATCAGCCGCAAACCTGTCAACGCCCCTTGCGTCATAAAAAACACTCCCGCATCATCCTTTCTCCTATACAAAGCCCTGTCAGGATTGTATACAATTTATATGAGCACTATCAGTCGCACAGCGGTTACAATATTGGAAGTTGGTCCACGGGACGGGCTGCAGAATGAAGCCGAGATCATTTCAACGGCGGACAAGCTGGGTCTGATCAATCGTATGCTGGACGCAGGGGCAAAGCGGATGGAAGTGGCCAGCTTTGTCCATCCCGAACGCGTTCCGCAAATGGCCGATGCAGAAGCGGTTATCGCCGGCCTGCCCGACCGCGACGATGTTTCCTATATCGGCCTGTGCCTGAACAAGCGCGGCGTCTTGCGCGGCCTCGCCACGCGGGAAGGCAACAAGCGCGGGATCGACGAAGCCGGCTGTGTGATCGTGGCGAGCGATACGTTCGGCCAGAAGAATCAGGGCCAGACCATAAAGCAGGGCATAAAGGAAAATCGCGAGATGATCCGTTTTGCCAAGGCCGAGGGACTGAAAGCACAGCTCACCATTTCTGCGGCTTTTGGCTGCCCGTTCGAAGGCGCGGTCAAGCCGGAGACCGTACTCCATATTGCCGAGGAAATTGCGGCAGAAGAGCCGATGGAAATCACCCTCGCCGACACGATCGGTATCGGCGTGCCAGCTCAGGTGACCGACCTGTTCGGACGGCTCAGGGAATTGCTCCCCGACCATATCGGCATGCGCGCCCATTTCCATGACACCCGCAACACCGGCATCGCCAACGCCTGGGCCGCGATTCAGGCTGGCGTGCAGACGCTGGATTCCAGCCTCGGCGGTCTGGGTGGCTGCCCGTTTGCGCCCAATGCCACGGGCAATATTGCAACAGAAGACCTGATCAACCTGCTCGACCGCTCCGGCATCGAACATGGTCTGGATCTGCGGAAAGCCATAGCCACCAACCAGTGGTTCGAAACCAAAATCGGTCGGCCGTTGCCGTCTCTGGTCGCGAGAGCCGAAGCCTGAATGACAGATATATAAGAGAGAGATTGAAATATGGGGTATCGATTAGGTGTCGACGTCGGCGGAACTTTTACCGATCTGCTGCTGATTGACGAAACCACCGGACAGACATTCCGGGACAAAGTGCCATCGACCCCGGCAGATCCTTCGCAAGCGGTTATCAATGGTGCTCGCGGCCTGTGCGAGCGCCAGAATATTGCCCCCGGCGAGATTGACCTGTTCCTGCACGGCACCACGGTCGCCACCAACGCCGTGCTGGAAAAGAAAATCGCCAAGGTCGGCCTGGTCGTCACCGAAGGCTATCGTCATGTCATGCAGATTGCCCGCAGTCTGGTGCCGGGGGGCCTCGCCGCCTGGATCATCTGGCCCAAGCCGGAGCCGATGGCGGCGCTTGAGCGGACAATCGAAGCGCCGGAACGGATGGATGCCAAGGGTCAGACCGTCCGCGAGCTGGATGAACCGGAAATGCGCGCCCGGCTGGAACGATTGAAAGCGACCGAGGAAATCGAAGCGCTGACCATCTGCCTGATGAACAGCTATGTCGACGGCAGCCATGAAAAGGCAGTCTCCGCGATCTGCGCCGAAGTCTTCCCCGATATCCCCATTTCCATCTCGTCCGACATTTTGCCCGAGATGCAGGAATATGAACGCGCTCTCACCACCGTTGCCAATAGCGCGGTCCGCCCGGCGGTGGCGCGCTATGTCGGCAATCTGGAAAAGGAACTGAAGACCTGGGGCACCAAGGCGAAGCTCAATCTGCTGCGCTCCGATGGCGGACTGATGTCGGCCGAAAAAAGCGCCGAGGCTCCGGTCAATCTGCTGATGTCGGGACCGGCCGGCGGTGTCGCCGGCGCGGTCTGGGTGGCAAAAAGCGCGGGCGTGAAGAATATTCTCACTCTCGACATGGGCGGCACGTCGACCGATGTGGCGCTGATCGAAAATGGCGCGGCCCGGCTGCAACGAGAAACCTCGGTCGGTGACCTGAATGTCCGCGCCTCGTCGATCGACGTCAAGACCGTCGGCGCAGGCGGCGGATCAATCGCCTTTGTTCCCGAACTGACCAAGGCGCTCCGCGTCGGACCGGAAAGCGCAGGCGCTCAGCCCGGACCCGTTGCCTATGGCAAGGGCGGCGAGCAGCCGACCGTGACCGACGCCAATGTCGTGCTCGGCTATCTGCCCGAATCCCTGCTCGGCGGCAGCTTCAAGCTCGACCGCGATGGCGCGACCAAAGCGGTCCAGACGATTGCCGATGCGCTTGGCATCGACCTGATGGACGCAGCGGCGGGCATCATCGACATTGTGAACGAAAATATGTTTGGCGCGCTGCGGCTGGTTTCCGTCCAGCAAGGCTATGATCCGCGCGACTTTGCCCTGATGGGCTTTGGCGGTGCCGGACCGCTGCACGCCAATGCGATGGGCAAGCTGATGAACAGCTGGCCGGTGATCATCCCGCCTTCACCCGGTGTGCTCTGCGCCTATGGCGATGCGACCACCCGGCAGCGCGTCGAAACCCAGCGCAGTTTCAACGAGATGGTGCAAAACACCAATGACGATGAACTGACCGTCTATCTCGACAGCCTTGGCGCGCAAGTACAACAGGAGCTCGAGGCCGAGGGTGTCGCGCCCGAAGATATTGAGCTGCTCTACGAGATTGATATCCGCTACGCCGGTCAGGCCTTTGAAATTCCGCTGTCGGTGGAACCGGCAGGCCTTTCCATCAAAAATCTGGTCGTGCGATTTGATACCGAGCACGAACGATTGTTCACCTTCAATCTCGACGAGACGCCGCACGAGATCGTCAATGTCCGCGCGGTTGCGCTCGGCAAGTCCGCCGATGTCGCGCCACCGGTAATCGAAACGGGGGCCACCGATCCATCGGCTGCGAAAACCCGCGATCACCAGCTCTATATGGATGGCAAGACGCAGAACGCCGTGATCTATGACCGGGCGCTGCTCAAGGCCGGCAATCGCATCCCGGGTCCTGCCATCGTCACCGAAATGGATAGCACCACGCTCGTCCACAGCGGCTGCGAGGCGCTGGTCGACGACCATGGCAATCTGATCATCAACCCGGTGGAAGGAGCCTGATATGCCCGCACAGATTATCGAAACCAACAAGGCTCCGTTCAACAAGGTCGAGGTCGACCCGGTCACCCTCGACATCATGGAAAATGCCCTGCGCAACGCCCGGATCGAGATGGATGCCACCCTGGTCCGCACCGCCATGTCGCCCGGCATCCGGGAACAGGGCGACGCCTTTCCGCTGATCGCCGATCGCGCCGGCAAGATGGTTGTCGGCCAGTTCGGCAGCTTCATCGACGGCTTCCTGCGCTCCTATCCCGGCACGATCGAGGAAGGCGACATGATCTTCCTCAGCGATCCGTACAGCTGCGACGGCGCGGTCAGCCACAATAATGACTGGCTGGTTTTGCTGCCGGTCTATCGTGGCGGCAGGCTGGTCGCCTGGACCGCCATGTTTGGCCACCAGTCCGACATTGGCGGCAAGGTCGCCGGCTCGATCCCGATCGACAGCAAGAGCGTGTTCGAGGAAGGCGTCCGCATTCCGCCGGTGAAAATCTACCAGAAGGGCGTCTATAACGAGGAGATGGTCAAGGTCGTCCTGCACCAGAGCCGCAAGCCGGACTGGTGCGCTGCCGATCTCAACGCGCTGATCGCTTCCTGCCGGGTTGCCGCCCGCCGGGTCGATGAAATGTGCGGCCGCTTTGGCGAGGATGAATTTGCCAGCGCCACCGATCTGCTGCTGGCGCGCAACCATCGCGCGATGAAACATCTGATCGAGACCAGCATCGGCGAGGAACCGGTGAGTTTCTCCGACTATATCTGCGACGACGGCGTCGGCTTCGGGCCGTACAAGATCAGCTGCAAGATGTGGCGCGAGGACGGCAAGGTGATCCTCGATTTCGAAGGCACCGACCCGCAGGCACCGAGCTCGATCAATTTCTTCCTCAACGAGAATATGTTCAAGATGTTCTTCGGCATCTACATGATCATGGTCTTCGACCCGCAGATATTGTTCAACGACGGCTTTTATGATCTGGTCGATGTCCGGATTCCGGAAGGCTCGCTGCTCAAGCCGAAATATCCGGCAGCGCTCGCCGGACGGACCCATGCGCTGGGCCGGATTTTCGATATCTTGGGCGGCCTGCTCGGCCAGCGTCAGCCGGAATTCCTCAATGGTGCCGGTTTCTCGTCCAGCCCGCATCTGATGTATTCCGGTTTCGACAAGTCCGGCGAATGGTTCCAATTGTTCCAGATCGGCTTTGGCGGGATTCCTGGCCGGCCCTTTGGCGATGGCCCGGATGGCCACTCGCTGTGGCCCGGCTTCACCAATGTGCCGAACGAGTTTCTCGAGAAATATTTCCCGCTGCGAATCGAGCGCTATGAAGCCAAGCCGGACAGCGGCGGCGCCGGACTGTTCCGCGGCGGCAATGGCATCCACATGACCTACCGGTTCCTTGAACCGGGAACAGTGGCGATTCACGATGACCGCTGGTTCACCTATCCCTGGGGCGTCAATGGCGGCCAGCCCGGCGACCGCGCCACCAAGATATTGGAGCGCGCCGACGGAACGAAAGAGGTTGTCGGCAACAAGCAGGACGGCATCGAGGTGCGCGAAGGCGATCTGCTTCACTTCATCACCTGGGGCGGCGGCGGCTGGGGCAACCCGCTGGAACGCGATCCCGAACTGGTGGCGCTGGAAATCCGCCAGGGACTGGTCACCGTGGAAGGCGCCCGCGATTATGGCGTGGTCATTGCCGATGATGGCAGTGTAGATGGTCCGGCAACCGAAAGCCTGCGCGCCGAAATGGCAAAGAATATCGTCGAGACTGACGGACCGTTCAACTTTGGTCCCGATATCGAAACGCTGCGCGCCAATTGTCTGGCGGAAACCGGCCTGCCGGCGCCGGTACAGCCGGGAACCGTAGCTGCCTAGCATCTTGCCGCTATCCAAAGTGCGGTTTGTCGCACCTTATCCAAGCCCCTAGACTGGCCTCCAATCCGGTCACGGGAGAGGTGCGATAGTCGATAGCGAGACAGATGTTCTGATCATCGGAGCCGGAGCAGCGGGCCTCACCGCTGCGTTGGCCGCACGCGAATCTGGCGCCTCGGTCCGGCTGATCGAGAAACAGGACCGGCTTGGCGGAACCGCCGCAATTTCCGGCGGCGTGGTTTGGCTCCCTGACCATGACCAGATGGCGGCGCAGGGCATCAGCGACAGCAGCGCCGAGGCGCTGGCCTATTTCCTCTCCCTCAACCATGGCGAATTGGACGAAGCGGTGCTCTCGGCCTTCGTCACCGAAGCCGGCCCCATGCTCTCCTTCCTGACCGGCATCGATGCGATCAAACTGACCATGATGCCGGACTATCCGGACTATTATGAGGACCGCCCCGGTGCGAAAAGGGGTGGCCGGTCGCTCGACAACGAGCTGTTCGATTATCGCTCGCTCGGGCAATGGAAAGACCGCGTGTTCGATCATGGCCCGGCACCCCGGATGATGCTGCGCGAAACGCCGCTGGGTGGCGGCAGCGGCGTGGTCAAGCCGGAAGAATTGCAGCGGCGCAACGCCGGAGATTTGCGCGGCTGGGGACAGGCGCTGGTCGGACGGCTGCTCAAGGCCTGTCTGGATCGCGGCATCGAACCGGTTCTCGGTTGTGGCGGTTACCGGCTCTGCGTCGAAAATGGCCGGGTGACCGGCGCGATTGTCGAACGCGACGGCAAGCAGGACACGATCACGGCGCGAAACGCGGTGATACTGGCCACCGGAGGATTCGAATGGAACGATGCTTTGAAACACGCCTTTCTGCGCGGGCCACTAGAAGCACCGGCCTCGCCGCCGACCAATCGCGGCGACGGCCTGAAAATGGCGATGGCGGCGGGAGCGGGTCTGGGCAATATGACCAGCGCCTGGTGGGTGCCGACCCTCGCGCTTCCCGAAGCGCAATGGCGGAGCGGCGAGACCCGCAACATGCCGGTGCTGATCGAGCGCACCCTGCCGCACGGCATGATGGTCAACCGCGAGGGCAAGAGATTCTGCAACGAAGCGGCCAATTATTCGGCGCTGGCCGGGGCCTTCCACCAGTTCGATCCGGCGACTTATGATTATCCCAATCTGCCCGCCTATCTGATCTTCGATTCGCAATTTCGGGAGCGCTATCCATTGGCCTCATTCTTGCCCGGCACGCCGCTGCCCGAGTGGGTGGTCCGAGCCGATTCATTCGAAGAACTGGCCGCACAGATCGGGATCGATGCGACAAACCTGCCCGCTACCGTCGAGCGGTTCAATCGACTGGCAGAGCGATTGGACGATCAGGATTTCGGTCGCGGCAAGACCGGCTATGACCGCTTCTATGGTGACCGTTCGCGGGACGGCGCAGCGGCAACTCTCGGATCGCTGACCAAGGGGCCTTTCTACGCTGTAGAAATCCGGATGGGCGCGCTCGGCACCAACGGCGGCGCGAAAACCAATGCGCAGGCACAGATAGTGGACGTCGATGGCGAACCGATCAGCGGACTGTTCGGTGCCGGCAATGTGATCAGCGCGCCCACCGGCAGCGTGTACGCCGGCGCGGGCGGCACATTGGGGCCAGCCCTGACATTCGGCTATATCGCCGGCCGCGCGGCGGCCAGACTGGTCAACCGATGACCGCAAAGATCAAGGGAAAGACATGATGAGCATATTGGACCAATTCAAACTGGACGGCGAAGTCGCGGTCGTCACCGGCGCCGGCAAGGGAATCGGGCGGGCGATCGCGCTCGGCCTCGCCGAAGCGGGCGCTGATGTTGCCGTCGCCGCGCGCTCCGCCGATGATCTGGAAAAGGTCGCCGGAGAGATACGCGCCTTGGGTCGCCGCGCCATTGCGGTGCCGACCGATGTGACCAGCCGCGCCGCGCTGGAGAATCTCGCCAACCGGGCGGTCGAGAAACTGGGCCGGCTGACGATCTGGGTCAGCAATGCCGGCGGATTGCCCGATGGCACGCCCCGCTATCTGACCCGCACCCCGGAAGAAAGCTGGGACGCGCAGATCGAGCTCAATCTGAAAAGCGTCTGGATGGGGGCCGTTGCCGCCGCCAGTCATATGAGCGACAATGGCGGCGCAATTATCAATATTTCCTCGCGCGCCGCCATCGGCGGGCAGGTAAAGAACGCCCCTTATGGCGCATCCAAGGCGGCGGTGAACAGCCTGACCGCCAGCCTGTCGCTCGAGCTGGCGCCCAAAATTCGCGTCAATGCAGTGGCGCCCGGCCCAATCCCGACAGAGAATTTCGACGAGTCGATGGGTATCGATTCGGAAGAAAAGCGCGCACAGATACTCAAGCAGATGCAGATCCCGCTGGCCCGTTTCGGCCGGGAAGAGGATATTGCCGCTGCGGTTGTCTATATGGCTTCACCCGCGTCGAGCTGGGTGACTGGCCAGTGTCTCTATGTGACGGGCGGCAAGTGATGCTTCAGGCGCGCTGACGCTTCATCCACAACCAGACGCGCCAATAGTGAAAACCCGCCCAGAGGTTGAACAAAGCCAGCACCATCAGGGCCTGCTGCAGCGCGCTCGCCTCCAGATCGCGGTTGCCGCCAGCGAAATAGTCAGACAGACCACCAACGAAGACCGGACCGATTCCCAGTCCGATCAGACCGGCGATCATCAGATAGATTGCCACAGCCATGGCCCGGGTCCGGTCGCTGGCCAGGGTCTGGACCGCGGCGAAGCTGGGGCCGAAATAGAAAGTCGCGGCAAAGGTCGGAAATCCGAGCAGGGCAATCGCGACATTGGCATTGTCGGCATAGATGGCGGCGATCATCCCGGGGGCGGCGAGCAGCAGAACCAGTCCGCTGACCAGCAACGGCATGGCCGGATCGCGCTTGCCGATGATATCACCGACCTTGCCGCCAAACCAGGCGCCGAAGCTGCCGGTTATTCCGACCATCACGCCCAGTTTCCAACCGAGCTCGCCATAGTTCATGCCGTGCACCCGGACGAACAGCCCGCCATAGAAACTGGCGAGGCCGTAGGAGACAAATTGTACCAGCACTCCGGCTGCGACCAGATGCCAGTAGCCCGGTTTGCGCGACAATTCGAGCAAGGCCTTGCGCAGGGTCATCTCGCCGTCCGCCGGCTGAAAAGCTTTTGCCAGGCTGATCTTGCCGCGCGGATCGGGCACGGTGAACCAGATTACCAGAGCGATGATGATACCCGGCAAGCCTGCCAGCAGAAACGCTGCCCGCCAGCTGAACATTTCGGTGATATAGCCGCCTCCGGCATAAGCGATAAAGGCGCCCACCGGCACTGCCGTACCCATAATCCCCAGAGCTCCGGCCCGGCGTTCGGGCGGGAACAGGTCGGCGATCAGGCTGTGCGAAGCCGGTGCCGAGCCTGCTTCGCCAATGCCCACACCGACGCGCGCCAGAAACAGCTGCACGAAATTGCCCGCCAGCCCGCATAGCACCGTCATCAGCGACCAGACGGCGATGGCGATGGCGATAATCCGGCTGCGGTTCCAGCGATCCGCAAGGGCCGCCAGCGGAATCGCCAGCGTCGTATAGAAGATCGCAAAGGACAGGCCGGTCATCAGGCCAAGCTGCGTATCGGAAAGTCCCAGATCGCGCTTGATCGGTTCGGCGACAATCGAGATCACCTGCCGGTCGAGGAAATTGAGCATGGTGACGATGAACAGGACCGCAAGCGCATAATTTGCACGTCGCCGCGAAGCAGATGCATTATCTGCCGAAATCTCGATACCCTCGTTGGGGCGGATGTCCTCTGCCATGGTCAAGCTATGACAGGATTATTTTGCGCCCGGCACCCTTTGTTTAGCTAGGGCCGGTTGGTCCGCCTGTCAGAGAGATTGCCCGTCGTCGATGATGATATCCGACCCCGTGACCATCCGCGAAGCGTCGGAGGAGAAATAGAGCATCATCGGGTCGAGCGATTCGATATCCTGCAGGCGGCGGCGGTGGAAACCGGCGATTTGCGCTTCGCCCCCGGCGGTCTGGTACCAGTCGCCCTGGATCTCGGTCGGGATATAGCCGGGATGGATGGTGTTCACATTGACCCCCATCCGCACCCATTCGCGCGCCAGATTGCGGCCGAGATGGGTCACGCCCGCCTTGCTCGCAGCATAGGCACTGTCGCCCTCGCCGGTCAGCCGCGACGTGATCGATCCGATGATCACGACCCGGCCGTTTTCCTTTTCCCGGCTGCCGCTGGCAATGAGCCTTTTGGCCCCTTCGCGCGCGACCAGATAGACGCCCTTGAAATTGGTATCGAGCAGCATCTGCAACCGGTCCGCCGGCACTTCGGTCGATCGCCCGGTCGCAGCGACACCGGCATTGGCGACAATCGTATCGACCGTGCCGAATTGCGTTTCCGCCGCATCATAGGCAGCGATGATCGATGCCTCGTCGGTGACGTCCAGCGGAACCGCCAGCGCCTGACCGCCCTCGGCGATGATTTCCTTCGCAAGCGTGTCGGTCCGGTCGGTGCGCCGGGCACCCAGGACGACATTGGCACCCGCCGCTGCAAACAGCTTGGCAAAACGCGCGCCAAAGCCCGATGAGGCACCGGCGATCAGCGCGGTGCGGCCTTCAAGCGAAAAGGGGATATCCATTATGTCAGTGCTCCGGCTAGATTGCGAGACAGGCTCTAGACGATCAGCAAATGCTCGGCCAATAGTCAATTGCATAGGAGAAGATAATGTTAGACACGTCCATCGACTTTACCGGCCAAACCGTTTGTATAATCGGCGGTTCAAGCGGCATCGGCAATGCCACTGCGCAGGGCTTTCGCGGCTGCGGCGCCGAGGTTCATGTCACCGGCACCCGCGCGAGCGAAAGCGATTATGATGCTGCCGAGGGATCCGATCTGGCAGGCCTGACCTATCACCAGCTAGATGCTGCCGATGATGCCGCGATCATCGCGCTCCGAAAGAAATTTGAGAAACTGGACATTCTCATCTGTTCGCAGGGCATGGTGATGTACAAGCGCGCCGAATTTGAACCGGAAAATTTTGCCAAGGTCGTCCAGGTCAATCTCAACAGCCTGATGACCTGCGCCGGGCAATTTTACGATTTGCTGAAAGAGGCAAAGGGTTCGCTGATCATCATCAGCTCGACTGCAGCCTTCCACGCCACCGTCGGCAATCCGGGCTATAATGCCTCCAAGGCGGGCGCAGCGGGATTGACCCGCACTTTGGGCAAGGCGTGGGCTCCCGACGGTATCAGGGTCAACGGCATCGCGCCCGGCCTGATCGCAACCAAGATGACCAAGGTCACTACCGACAATCCCAAGCGCCGGGAAGCCACTGTCCGGTCGATACCGCTCGGCCGGATCGGTGATCCGGATGATATGGCCGGACTGGTCCTGTTCCTGGCATCACCACTGGCCGGCTATGTCGTGGGGCAAACCATCATCGCGGATGGCGGGTTGCTGCTTTGAGTCAGGCGACAGCCAGTTCGGTCTTCACCGCCTTGCCGGTCCACCAGAACAGGATCGTGGCCAGGGTCAGGCTCACGACCACACTCGTAATGACAGCATAGTTGAGCGACATGCTGCCATGGGCATCGGCCCAATTGTCGCTCATCAACCCGATCAACGCGGGTCCGATGCCATAGCCGAGCAGGTTGATCGACAGGCTGCTGATCGATGACGCCGTGCCGCGCTCGGTCGGCATGACAGCCGACTGAACCATGGAGATCGCGGCCCCCTGTGTGGAGACAAGCAAGACATAGCCGCAAATGTACAGCGCGAGAGTCATTTCCAGGCTGGTCGACAGCAGGCAGAAGGTCCAGAATGGCAAGGTCATCATGACGGCAAATGCGCAATAATAGGGTCGCCAGCTGGGGTTTTTCCTGGCCAGAAAATCGGCGAGATAGCCGCCCAAAATCATCCCGGGAACACCGCCGGCAAACATTACCGCACCAAGATAAACGCCAACTTCGCCCTTGGAGACGTCAAAATTGCGGATCAGCGTTGGCGCCAGCCATATGGCGAAGGCAAAGGACGGAATATTGGTGAAGCTATTGGCGAGCACCACGCGCACAAAAATATGGTTCGTCCACAGCGACCGCATCGTCACCATGAACGGCTGCTGTCTGGCTGCTCCGGCTTTTTGCATTTGCTGTTTGAAAAAACGGCCCCGCTCGGGTTCTCGAACGGTCAGATAGAGGATCACACCCAGCAATATTCCCGGCAGGCCCAAAATTACAAAGGTCCACCGCCAGCCGTAGGCCTCTGCCAGCAAGCCCCCGGCAGCATAGCCCAGGACCGGTCCCAGAACCGCACCCGCAGCATATATGCCCATTGCCCGCGACAATTCGTGCGGCGCAAAATAATCGGTTATGACCGACACGGACGGCGGTCCGCCGCCAGCCTCCCCGACCCCGACTCCGAGCCGCGCTAGCAGCAATGTCCAGAATCCGAGCGCCGCGCCGCAGAGCGCCGACATCAGGCTCCACAGGGACAATGATACGGCGACCATAGTCTTGCGGTTGGTGCGGTCTGCCAGGCGACCCGCCGGAATGCCGAGGATCAGATAGAAGACAGTAAAGGCAGTACCGGCGAGCAGGCCGATCTGCGTGTCATTCAGGACAAATTCGGCTTTGATATCCTCGATCAATATCGACATCACCAGACGGTCGGTGATGTTGAACATGAAGGTCAGCATCAGCATGATCAGCACATAATAGCGATAGACGCCGCCAGAGGCCGGGCCGGTATTGGATTTCATCTGCACCCTCTCCAAAGGATGCAGACGGCCTAGCGCGAAAAAGGGGACAGAGCCAGACAGGCGCCATCCCCTTAATTGATAGGATCAAAACTCATACAGACCCATGCCGTTCGTGCCGAGCTTGTCGAAGCACATTTCAAACGGCGCGCTGTCTCCCATTCATCCTTCGACAGGCTCAGGACGAACGGATCGTTACGGCTAGCCCGCGGTCAGGGCAATATGCCGACGCATATGATGGTCAACGCTGCCAAATTCGCCTTCGATGATCGACAGGCGCTTGAAATAGCTGCCCACGGCGAGTTCGTCGGTCATGCCCATGCCGCCATGGGTCTGGATCGCCGACTGGCCGATGAAGCGCGCTGCCTGGCCGATACGGACCTTGGCTGCAGAGACATTCTTCTTGCGCGTCGCGTCGTCCTCGTCGAGCTTGATCGTTGCCAGATAGCACATCGAAACCGACTGCTCATATTCCATCAGCATGTCCGCCATGCGGTGCTGCAATACCTGGAAGGAACCGATCGGCGTCCCGAATTGCTTGCGCTGGCGCGAATAGTCGAGCGTGGTTTCGTTGGTGACCTTCATCGCGCCCACCGCTTCGGCGCAGACCGCTGCGGTCGCTTCGTCGACAACCTTCTCGATCAGTGGCAGGCCATTGTCCGCGTCGCCGATCAGGGCATCGCCGGAGACTTTGACATTTTCGAAATAGACTTCCGAAGCGCGGCGACCGTCGACCGTCGCATAGTCGCGCGTGCTCACGCCCTGCGCATCCTTGGCGACGACGAATACCGAGACACCGTCCTTGTCAGTCTGCCCGCCCGAAGTGCGCGCAGTCACGACAAAATGCGTCGCCCACGGCGCGCCAATCACGACAGCCTTGTGACCGTTGATGACATAATCGCCGCCATCGGCCTTGGCCGTGGTTTCCAGATTGGCCAGGTCATAGCGACCGCGCGGTTCGGCATAGGCAAAGGCAAAGACCATCTCGCCGGAAATGATTCCGCCGATATATTCTTCGCGCTGGGCCGAGCTGCCGCCATGTTTCAGGGCACCGCCAGCGCAGACCACGCTCGGAATGAACGGCTCGACCGCGAGGCCCTTGCCGAATTCTTCCATGATGATCATCGCTTCGGTGGCGCCGCCAAAACCGCCATCTTCTTCCGAAAAGGGCGCGGCCAGCATACCGAGTTCGGCAAGCTGTGCCCACAATTCCGGCCGCCAGCCGGAATCGCTGGCGATCACGCCGCGGCGCGTATCAAAGTCATATTGTTCGCGGATCAGGCGCGAAATGCCGTCGCGCACCATATTCTGTTCGTCGGTAAAATCGAAATCCATATTGGTTCCCCTGTGTCGGTCCGCTTAAAGGCCGAGGATCATTTTTGTGATGATATTGCGCTGGATCTCGTTGGACCCGCCATAGATCGACGTCTTGCGCATGTTGAAATAGGTCGGTGCCGCGTGATGGGCATAGTCCGGACCAATCGGGAAGTCGTTCGACCCGTCATCCGGGAAGCTGCGGAAATCGGGCGTGCCATAATGGCCGACCGCTTCCAGCGTCAGTTCGGTGAGCCGCTGCTGGATTTCCGTGCCCTTGACCTTGAGCAAGGAGCTTTCCGGTCCCGGTCCCTTGCCCGCCTGTTCACCGGCCAGCGTCCGCAGCTCGGTAATTTCCAGGGCGGAGAGATCAATCTCCAGCTGGCTGATCTTGGTGGCAAAGCCCATGTCCTCGATCAGCGGTTTGCCGTCGAGCATTTCGCCAGCGGCAATTTCCTTGAGTTGTTCCACGCCGCGCTTCGACCGCGCCACACCAGCAATGCCCGAACGTTCGTGCGCGAGCAGGAACTTGGCATAGGTCCAGCCCTTATTCTCTTCGCCAATCAGATTGGTCGCCGGCACACGGACATCGGTCAGCCACACTTCATTGACTTCATGTCCGCCGTCAATCAGCTTGATCGGGCGCACTTCGATGCCGGGTGTTTTCATGTCGACGAGAATGAAGCTGATGCCCATTTGCGGCTTCGGCGCATCCGGGTCGGTCCGGCAAAGGAAGAAACCCCAGTCGGCATGCTGCGCCAGCGTGGTCCAGGTTTTCTGGCCGTTGAGGATATAATCGTCACCGTCGCGAACAGCGGTGGTTTTCAGCGAGGCCAGATCGGAACCGGCGCCGGGTTCCGAATAGCCCTGACACCACCACACGTCACCCGAACGGATACCGGGCAGATGTTCGGCCTTCTGCTCTTCATTGCCGAATGTATAGATCACCGGACCAACCATCGACACGCCAAAGGGCAGTGGCATGACGGTGTTTTTCCGTGCATTTTCCTCACCCCAGATATAGCGCTGCGTCGGCGTCCAGCCGGTGCCGCCATATTCAGTTGGCCAGGCCGGCGTGGACCAGCCCTTTTTGCCGAGAATCTTGTGCCAGGCGAGCAGATCCTCACGGCTCATTTCGTCCTGCACACCGCGAGTCCCGATATCTTGCGGATAATTATTTTCAATAAATTCACGCACTTCGGCGCGAAAGGCCTTTTCTTCTTCGCTGAATTCAAGATTCATGGGAGCGCTCCTTGGTAAGAATTTGGCCGGACTATAGGCTGAAAACCGCCGGAAACAAGCAATTAACCGTGCAATTAAGGTGACGCTACGGCAAGGGTGGATCGGCGCCATCCACGCTCCGGCATATTCTCTCCGGTTCGTGCGGAGAATGACGTTCCTTGCTCCGATAGTCGAATCTGATGATAAATGCCAACCGCTCGCACAGGGCGTTCGCCGATGTGCGCAGGCCCTGTTCGCCACAGACCGACTCTCGTGCGGAGCCGCTATCCGGCATGGGATCGACCCCATGTCCCAAAGGCCACTTGGCTTAAAACATTCGCTCCGCTATAAGTTGCAAATTGCCATTCAATAATCCGGGTGAAATTTCCATGATCAAGCTGAACGTCAACGGTCAGGCCCGGGAGGTCGACGCAGACCCGGCGACACCGATATTGTGGGTCGTGCGCGAGAATCTGAAAATGCCCGGTACCAAGTTCGGCTGCGGCATTGCCCAGTGCGGCGCCTGCACCGTGCACCTGGATGGCAAACCGGTCCGCAGCTGCTCGACACCGGTTTCCGCTGCCGAAGGAAAATCCGTCACAACGATCGAGGGCATCGCCAGCAAGGACGGCACCTTGCACAAGGTCCAGCAGGCCTGGATCGAAGCCCAGGTGCCGCAATGCGGCTATTGCCAGTCGGGCCAGATCATGTCGGCGACGGCATTGCTGCAGAAAAACCCGCAGCCGACCGACGCCCAGATCGATGCCGCGATGGCGGGTAACGTCTGCCGCTGCGGCATGTATGGCCGGATTCGCTCAGCGATCAAGGCGGCAGCGGGCATTGAACAACCCGCGAAAGAGGAGGCCTAGGTCATGGGCAAATGGTCAAGACGCGCCTTCATCGGAGCCGGCGTGGCAGCCGGTGGTGCTCTGGTTGTCGGCGTCGCCGTGCGCCAGGGCAATCCGATCGACCGGCTGGGCCCGCTGCTCACCGATGGCGAGGATCAGCAATTGCTCAATGCCTGGGTCAAGGTCGATGCCGACAATATCGTTACCGCCGTCATCCCCCATGTCGAAATGGGGCAGGGCGTCCATACGGCGCTGGCACAGATGCTGGCGGACGAAATGGATGCTGACTGGAACAAGGTGCAAATCCTCGAAGCACCAGCAGACATGCAATATGTATCCGATTCGATCGCCCGCGATTTTCTGGTCCCCGATCTCGAAGTCCCGGCGATATTTGAACCGACGGTCGCAGGCGGCATATTGGAGCTGGCGCAGGCAATGGGTCTGCAATTTACCGGCGGCAGCTATTCCGTCCGTGCCACCGGGCAGCGGGCGATGCGCACCGCCGGTGCCACAGCCCGCGAAATGCTGGTCGCGGCAGCGGCGAGCGAATGGCAGGTTCCTGCCAGTGAAATCAGTACGGCGGACAGCATGCTCGTCCATGCAAAGAGCGGCAAGGCCGAACCATTTGCGAAATTTGCCCGCGCCGCAGCCGAGCAAAGCCTGCCCGCCAGACCGACGCTCAAATCGCCGGACAATTACAGGGTCATGGGCCAGCCGAAGCAGCGCCACGATATTCCGGCCAAGGTCGATGGCAGTGCCGTTTTCGGCATTGATGCCGATGTGCCGGGGATGAAATATGCGGCGGTCAAGGCCCCTCCGGTCATTGGCGCAACGGTTGAATCGATGGATGCGAGCACCGCGAAGACCATGGCGGGCGTTCTGCAGATCCTCAACATGGGCGATTTTGTCGCCGTGGTTGCCGATGGCTATTGGCAAGCGCAACAGGCGCTGAACACTATCACCGCCCAATATAGCAAAACCGAAGGCGATGGCCTTGACCAGGACGCGATTTTCGCCCGCTATGCCAGCCATCTGGACGAAGCCGGGGAAGACGGGGGCGATATGCAAACTGAAGCGGGCGATGTCGCCAAAAGCTTCGCCGGTGCGACGACCAGGGTCGAAGCCGAATATAAAGTGCCTTTCCTCGCCCATGCGACGATGGAGCCGATGAACTGCACCGCCTGGGTACGCGATGGCAAATGTGATGTCTGGTCGGGTCATCAGGCTCCGATCCATGCACGCCAGGCAGCTGCCGATGCCGCTGGTCTGGCATTTGAGGATGTGACCTATCACAACGGCTATCTTGGTGGCGGCTTCGGACGCCGGTCGGAAAATGACGCTGTCATCATGGCGACGCGAATCGCCAGTGCAACCGGCTATCCGGTCAAGATGATCTGGTCGCGGGAAGAGGACACGGCACAGGATCACTACCGCCCGTCGGCGACCAGTCGCTTCCGCGGCGGGCTCGACAAGGATGGCAGGCTGGTCAGCTGGGACAATATCCATACCCATCTGTTCGATCCGAAAGATGCGCCAACCGTGCCTTATTACAATATTGCCAGTCACAAGATCCGCAAGGTCGACGTACCGATGCATCTGCGCTTCGGTCCCTGGCGTTCGGTTGACCACAGCCAGCATGGCTTCTTCATCGAATCCTTTGTCGATGAAATGGCCCATGCCGCAGGCAAGGATGGCTATGCCTTCCGCCGCGAACTGCTGGCGGGATCACCGCGCCATTTGAAAGTGCTCGACACCGCCGCGAAAATGTCCGGCTGGGGCAGCGCCTTGCCGGAAAAACATGGTCGGGGAATCGCCTTTGTCCCGTCCTTCGGGTCAATTGTGGCTCAGGTTGCCGAAGTCGACATGAGCGGGCCCAAGCCGAAGGTGACAAAAGTCTATGTTGCCGCCGATCCCGGCTTTGTCGTCAATCCCGACGGCTTTGCCGCGCAGATGGAAAGCGGCATTGTCTATGGCCTGACCGCAGCCCTCTATGGCGAGATCACGCTCAAGGATGGCACGGTCCAGCAAAGCAATTTCCACGACTATCCCATGCTCCGGATCAACGAGATGCCGGAGGTGGAAGTGGCGCTGATCAATGGCGATCACAAGCATCTCGGCGGCGGCGGCGAACCGGGCCTGCCACCCATTGCGCCTGCCGTCACCAACGCGATTTTCGCGGCCACCGGTACGCGGATTCGCGAACTGCCTTTGTCCAAACACAGCTTTGCCTGATCGGAGTCGAGACATGACCAAAGCGCGAACCCTTGCCTGCCTTTCCGTTTTTCTGCTCGCTGCCTGTGGCGCTGATCCGGCACCAGGACCGGTGGAGCAGATTATCGTTCGCGAACCCGGAGCGGCACCGGCCGTCACTGTCGCCACCGCAGATGCCAATGCCGACGCTCCGGCCAGCGCGCTGCTCGCGGAAGGCAAAGCCGCCTTTGCCAATTGCTCCGCCTGCCACAGTCTGGAACAGGGCGCAGCCAGTGGCGTCGGCCCCAATCTCTTCGATATCGTCGGCAAGGCAGCCGGAGAAGTCGCCGGATTTGCCTATTCGGATGCCTTGAAGGCGTCAGGCGTTACCTGGACCACTGCGGAACTCGATAGCTTCATCGCCAATCCAGCCGCAAAAATTCCCGGTACCACGATGGTTGCAGGGGCGATTGCTGATCCGGCCAAACGACAGGCCGTCATCGCCTATATCGAAAGCGCCAGCGGCAATTGAACGAGCGTTCCGGCATCATGCTGGCGCTGCTGGCCGCCGGGCAATCCCGCAGATTTGGTGAACAGGACAAGCTGTGCGCATTGCTCGGCGGCAGGATGCTCGGTCTGCATGCAGCGGAAACCGCTGCGGAAATGCCCTTCTCGCAAAAACTCGTGATCAGTTCGCCGGACCATCCCTGCTCTGCGCAGTGGACCGCTTTGGGTTTTCAGGTGATCGCCAATGAAGACGCCGCGAAAGGCCAGGCAACATCCGTGCGGCTCGCTGCAACCCATGCCATCGAAGCCGGAGCCAAGGCGCTGTGCATCATGCTGGCCGACATGCCTTTTGTGACCCCTGATCATATCGGGAAACTGATTGAGGGTTTCGCGCAAGCGGGCAGCACCCGCACCGTCGCCTCCGGCCGCAACGGCCAGACGATGCCGCCTGCAATATTCCCGTCCGGCTCGCTGGAAAGGCTGATCGGGCTGACAGGCGATTCCGGCGCTAGAAAGCTACTGGGTGATGCTCTTCTCACCACAGGCGGTGATCAACTTCTGATGGATATAGACACGCCGGAAGATCTGGCGGAAGCCAACCGAAACTTCCGGCAAATCAATTAGCTAAGTGCTGAAAAGCAGTCAGTCGCGGTCCAGCCTGCGCCCCAGTTTCACGAAAAACACGATCAGGAATGGTACCAGCAGGAAGGACAGAACCACCTTGGCCGAGCCCTGACCAAGCAGCAATTGCCCGATCGGACGCTCGCCGTAAAAAGCGATGGTGATGAAGATCAGCGTATCAACAACTTGCGACAAGGCGCTGGCAATGGCGGCGCGCAAGGCCAGCATCGCGCCCTTCATATTGGCGAGGCGGGAGAAGATATAGACGTTGAGAAATTGCGAGACGCCATAAGCGATGATCCCCGCGAACATCAGCCGGGCACCCTGGGACAATATGATCGGAAAGGCTTCTTTCGCCGGTTCATACATCCCCGGATCGGTCGGCAGCGCCAAGACTATCTGGATCAGGATGATGGCGGTGATCAGAGGGACGAAACCCAGCCGGACCAGTCTGTTGGCAACATCCCGGCCGTGCAGTTCGGCGACCGAGCTGGACAATACCACCAGCAGCAGGAACGGGAAAATCCCCGATTCCACCGCCAAGGGCCCGATCGCAACCTGCTTCGCGCCCAATATTCCGGCGATGCAGGTCATTCCTCCGTAGAGCACGGCAAACACGAATAGAGATCGCGGGATGAGAGTGGTTTTTGATGTATCGGTCATCGCGATGCCCTAGCGTGGTCGGCGACGAAAAAAAAGAAATAGTCACAGGGGTTATTTTTTCTATAGGGAAAAAGAAACGTACATCAGCAGATCGCGGCCCCTTGTGTCGCACGATCGGGGGATAATTTGCAGAGACTGGCAGTTTATTGTGGCGCCAATTCCGGGCAGGACCCGGCTTATGCCGCAGCGACGATATCGCTCGGCAAGGCCATGGCCGCGCGCGACGTGGACCTGGTCTATGGCGGCGGACGGCTCGGCCTGATGGGGATTATCGCCGACACGGTGCTCGCCGAAGGCGGCCGGGTCCATGGCGTTATCCCTGAAATGCTGAAAGATCTGGAAGTGGCGCATACCGGCGTTACCGAGCTGCACATCGTGCCGAACATGCACGAGCGCAAGGCCAAGATGACCGACCTGACCGATGCCTTTGTCGCCTTGCCCGGTGGCGTCGGCACGATGGACGAACTGTTCGAGGCCTGGAGCTGGAACGCGCTCGGCTATCATAACAAGCCCTTCGCCATTTTGAATATCGCCGGCTATTGGGATTCGCTGATCGCGTTTCTCGACACAATGTCGGAACAGGGTTTCGTGTCCGCAGAACGGCGCAAGCATCTGATTGTCTCCGACAATATCGACGACTGCCTCGACCGCCTCGCCGCTGCCTGCAACACCGAGACAGGCAGTTTTACCTGGTGAGCCCTATCCGCCCCGAAATATTGACTGGAAGAGTCCGATGATACCGATCCTGACAAGCATGGCCGGCATGGCGTTGATTCTGCTGATTGCCCTCGCCCTGTCGACCGGGCGGAAAAATATCCGGTTCCGCGTGGTTGGAGCCGCTTTCGCGCTGCAGGCCGGAATTGCTGTCATCGTGCTTTATATTCCTGCCGGAAAACGGATCATCGAGGCAATGGCTTTCGGCGTGTCCAACCTGCTCGGCTATGCCTCGGCCGGCACCAATTTCATCTTCGGCCCGCTCGCCGATCCGTCGATTGGCGGCAACAGTTTTGCGATTGCCGCGCTGCCGGTGATCATTTTCTTCTCGGCGCTGATTTCGATTCTCTATTATCTCGGCGTGATGCAGTTCATCATCAAATGGGTCGGCGGCGGCATCCAGAAAATCACCGGCATTTCCAAAGTCGAATCGCTTTGTGCCGCAGCCAATATCTTCGTCGGTCAGTCCGAATCGCCTTTGGTCATCCGCCCCTATCTTGCCAGACTGACCCAGTCGCAGCTGTTCACCGTGATGAGCGTCGGCATGGCCGGTGTCGCCGGCACGATTCTGGCCGCCTATGCCGCAATGGGCATCCGCATCGACTATCTGCTCGCCGCCGCCTTCATGTCGGCACCCGGCGGAATCCTGATGGCCAAGATCATCATGCCGGACAATCCCGAAGACCCGGCTCCGGAAGAGCTGATCGTTTCGGTGGAATATGAGGACGAGAAACCCGCCAATATCATCATGGCCGCCGGCATGGGCGCGCAGACCGGCGTCAAGCTGGCCGTCGCGGTCGGCGCAATGGTGCTGGCCTTTGTCGCGCTGGTGGCGCTGGCCAATGGTCTGCTCGGCGGAATCGGCGGCTGGTTCGGCATGCCCGAGCTCAGCTTCCAGCAAGTGATCGGCTATATTTTTGCCCCGATCATGTTTCTGCTCGGAGTGCCGTGGGAAGAAGCGCTGAATGCAGGCGGCCTGTTCGGCACCAAGGTCGTGCTCAACGAATTTGTCGCCTTCATCGAGCTGGGCAAGATGCAGGACGGCATTTCGCCGCTGACCAATGCCATCGTCATTTTTGCCCTGTGCGGCTTTGCCAATTTCAGCAGCATCGCCATCCAGCTGGCGGTCACCGGCGGCCTCGCACCCAATCAACGCCCGGTCATCGCCCGGCTCGGCGTCCGCGCCCTGGCCGCAGGATCGCTGGCCAATCTGATGAGCGCGGCGCTTGCCGGCATCTTGCTGTCGCTCGGCTGATTCATCCCGATTGACAAAAATATACGAGAGCGCATTTTAAGACCATGACCCAGAACCAAGACACATTGGCTGCCGTTTCGCTCGCCATGGCGGACCAGGACAGCGATGCCTTCGCCGAACGGATCGGCCGCAGCTTCGCCGATTGGGGCTTTGCCGTTGTCGCCGACCATGGCATCCCGGACGAACTGATCGAGCGCGCCGAAACCATGTCGCGCGCCTTTTTTGCTTTGCCGGAAGAGGTCAAGCGATCCTATCACATCGCTGGCGGCGGCGGCGCCCGCGGTTACACGCCGTTTGGTACCGAAAGCGCCAAGGATAGCAATATCAGCGATCTCAAGGAATTCTGGCATATCGGTCGCGATCTGCCCGCCGGTCACCCGTTCGAATCCTTTATGCCACCCAATGTCTGGCCGAACGAACTCGACGGTTTCCGCGAAACCTATCTCGAAATGTTCGCCGCATTCGACAAGGCCGGCGCACGGATTCTCGAGGCGATCGCGCGTTTCCTGGGACTGGCACCGGATTTCTTCGTCGACACGGTGCGCGACGGCAATTCGGTGATGCGGCTGATCCACTATCCGCCGGTGCCGGAAGATTCGCCAGCGGTCCGCGCCGGAGCGCATGAGGATATCAACACCATCACCCTGCTGATCGGCGCTGAAGAGGCGGGACTGGAACTGCTCGACAGGAATGGAAAGTGGCGACCGGTAACACCGAAGGCCGGAGAACTTGCAGTGAATATCGGCGACATGCTGCAGCGGCTGACCAACAACCGCCTGCCCTCGACCACCCACCGCGTGGTCAACCCGGCACCGGAGCGGCGTGGTTTCTCGCGTTACTCAATGCCCTTCTTCCTTCACTTCCGGCCCGACTATTCGATCGAGACGCTGCCGAGCTGCGTCGATGACACTCACCCGAATCTCTACCCGGAACCGATCACTGCCCATGACTATCTGATGCAGCGCCTGCGCGAAATCGGGCTGGCATGACCGCAAAGGTCGTTGGCATAAGCGGCGGCAGTTGCTCCGGGAAATCGACCCTGACCCAGCTGTTGTTCGACGCCCTCGGCCCTCAGCAATGCGTCATCCTGCCCCAGGATGACTATTTCTTCGGTCTTGGTGATGCACCGCTCGGCAAGGGCGGGCCCAATTTTGACCATCCCCATGCGGTGGATTTCGACAAGCTTAGCGAACAGCTTGCGCAGCTGAAAAGCGGGCAGGCAATCGACCGCCCCCTTTACGACTTCCCGACCCATATGCCGAAGACGGAGACCCTCCGCACCGAACCGCGCCCGGTCATTCTGGTCGATGGCATATTGATCCTGCAGCACCAGCCACTGCGCGACCTGCTCGATCTCAGCATTTTCGTCGAATGCGATTCCGACACCCGCTTTGCCCGACGACTCGAACGCGACGTCCGCGAACGCGGACGGACAGCACAATCGGTGCACGAACAATTTGCCAATCAGGTCGGACCGATGCACGATTTGCACGTCGAGCCATCAAAATCCCACGCCGATATCGTGGTAAATTCGCAACAGTCACAAAGCCACTATGAAACCCCACTTCGCATGATCCTGTCGAAAATATCACTGCAAAATCAGTGAACTACTCAAGCGAACCTGACTGAACTTCGACACCCTGACAGCAAAACAAGCCAGCCAAATGGGACGGTTGCAGATGTAAAATGCTGCATTGCGGCATTTCACGTTTCAATTGAGACAAAACTGTCATTATTGGCCCCTAGGGCTGCTCGTGCTTTGGTCTGGCGGTGGAATAATTTTGCCGGCGATTACCTTACAACCTTTCTTTTAATGCGGTTCATGAACGGGGAATTCATATCATGAAAATCAAATATCTTTTGGCTGCCAGTGTTGTCAGCCTGTCTACAGCAGGCCTCATGGCCACGCCGGCGGCGGCACAGTCGACCGGTACTGTCAATTTCGAGGAAGACGTGATCGTTGTCATGGGTTCCCGCACTAGTGATGTCGGCGGAGTTGAAATCCCCAACACGCCAAAGGCGAAGCAAGTTCTCGACGAAGAAATCATTCGTCGCCAGCGTCCTGGCCAGACAGTCAATGATATCATCAACCTCGTTCCAGGCGTAAGCTTCCAGAACAACGATCCATGGGGATCGTCCGGCGGCTCGTTCACGATCCGCGGTTTCAGTGATGACCGTATCTCGCAGACGCTTGATGGCCTGCCACTGAACGATTCGGGCAACTATGCGCTCTATACCAACCAGCAGGTTGACTCTGAAATCATCGAACAGGTTAACGTGAACCTTGGCGTTACCGACGTTGATAGCCCGACGGCTTCTGCTGTTGGCGGCACGATCAACCTTCGTACCCGTGAGCCCAGCGACGATTTCAAGCTCACCGGCACGCTTTCGACCGGAAGCACCTTTGCCAAAGGCGACAATGATAACCGCAGCCGGCTTTACATGCGCGGTTTTGGCATGATCGACACTGGCGACATTACCGGTTTCGGCACCAAGGCTTTTGTTTCGGCCAGCTACACTCGCTACAACAATCCATTCAACAACTATGGCATTGTCGAGAAGCAGCAATATAACGGTCGTATCTGGCAGGATATCGGCAGTGATGGAGACTTCATTGCCGTCGCCGGCCACTATAACGAAAACCGCAACAACTTCTTCGGTTCCTTCTCGCTGGCCAGTTTCCCGCAAACACGGGCAGACCGCTTCTATGACATCAACTATCCTTGCACGGTTGAACTGCCGGAAGCCGGTACCGCGCAAAGCGACAATAACTGCGGTGCGGAATTTGATCGTCGTTACAATCCTTCCAACACCGGCAACATCCGTGGCGCCTCGCGATTCACTTTGGCCGACGGCCTGATTCTCTCGGTCGATCCGAGCTACCAATATGTGAAGGCAAATGGCGGCGGTGACGAAGAGTTGCTTGAGCAGACCCGCAACGTAGGCGGTGTTCCGATGACCGGCTTCATTCGCGGACGCTATTATTTCGGCCGCGATCTCAATGGTGACGGCGATACGCTTGATGAAGTAACGGGCCACGATCCGAGCCAGACACGCACACGGCGTTTCGGTGTCATTTCTAACCTCTCCTACGAACTCAACCCGGACCACCGTTTCCGTCTCGCCTACACCTATGATGATGCCAACCATCGTCAAACGGGGCAGACCTCGGTTGCCCTTCTCAATGGTGAGATTGCAGACGTCTTCCCGGTCAACAATGGATTGATAACCGCAGACGGTTTCGAGCTTAACAAGCGCGACCGTCAATCTTACGCGACATTGCACCAGATTTCGGGCGAGTATCGCGGCAATTTCGGTGATCTTGCTGCAGTCATCGGTTTGCGGGCACCTTTCTTTTCGCGCGAACTGAATCAGAACTGCTACACGACTTCGGCTAGCGGTTTCCTTGACTGTGTCGGTGGCACCAGTGCTGCCTACGAAGCAGCAAACCCCTATGTCTACGATCCGGTAACCAACGATGCGAGCGGTTCAGCCCTGCCTACATCGCGGACCTATAAATATGACAAGATTCTGCCAAATATTGGTCTGACTTATGGTTTCGGCAGCGCTTCCGTCTTCGCAAACTATGCCAAGGGCCTTTCTGTACCGGCCACTGATCCACTCTACGATTCTCTATATTTCCCAGAGAATGCTCCGGGCGTTCAGCCGGTACCCGAAACAACCGACAGCCTCGATCTGGGGCTTCGTTATCGGACCGGTGACATTCAGGCACAGTTTGCTGGCTGGTTCACACGCTATAACAACCGGCTCGCTTCGGCCTACAACCCGCTTCTCGAAGAAACGATCTTCCGGAACCTTGGCCGCGTCGACAAATATGGTCTCGATGGTTCGATTGCATGGACCCCGACACCTGCAACGATGTTCTATATCTTCGGTTCGATCAACGAGTCGGAAATCAAGGATAATGTTCAGACCGGCAACTGTTCCGCTAACGATGTAACAAACAACGTACCCCAGTGTACCGTGGTTGGCGATCCTATCTTTGCCCTCACTGCTGGCAAAAATGAAAGCGGCTCCCCGCTCTGGACCGTTGGTGCTCGTGTTCAGCAACGCTTTGGTGACTTTGAACTTGGTGCTCAAGTCAAGCACACCGGCAAACGCTGGGTGAATGATACCAACGAAACTTCAGTGGATGGTTACACGCTGGTCGACCTCGACCTTCGCTGGACGATCACACAGAACCAGTTTGGTGATGATGTTGCCCTGCAGCTGAACGTAACCAACCTGTTCGACGAACTCTACGTCGGCGGTTTCGGCGGCGACCTGGACGGCAACTCGCCATTTGTCCAGATTGGTGCCCCACGCGCAGCGAGCATCTCGCTCATCTTTGGCTACTAAGCCAAAGGGGTGTATCGCTCGGCGCGAGAGGAAATCGCTCCGGGCGGATGAATATTAAAAAAACGGCGGTGCTGAAAAGTGCCGCCGTTTTTTTATGCTCTCGGTTCAGACCGAAATTGCCCCTCCCGCCGCGATGGCTTTCCCTTGGGAATTGTTTATCGGTTCGTGCTAGAGGCAAGTCGATTGATATTCATGGAAGCCAACATGCCCGACACTGAAACTTCCCCCATTCTCGTAACCGGCGCCGCCGGTTTCATCGGCCACGCTGTCTCCACCCGTCTGGTGGAGCGTGGTGAATCGGTAATTGGGATCGATAATCTCAATGATTATTATGATCCCGCGTTGAAGGCCGCTCGCCTTGCGAATCTCAAGGCGCTTCATGGCTTTCGCTTTGAAGAAATTGATATATCGGATGCTGATGCCGTAAAGACTTTGGTCCAGACCAGCGGCGTACAGCGGATCATCCATCTCGCGGCGCAGGCCGGCGTGCGCTACAGTATCGAAAATCCATTCGCCTATCAGAAATCAAATCTGCAGGGCCATCTGTCGCTGCTCGAAGCCAGCCGCCATGCCGACAATTTCCAGCATCTTGTCTATGCGTCCTCGAGCTCGGTCTATGGCGACAAGCCGATGGGCGGAGAAGGCTTTACCGAAGAGGAGCCCGCCACCGATCCGGTATCGCTCTATGCCGCAACCAAGCGCGCTGGCGAATTGATGAGCCAGTCTTATGCGAAACTTTACGGCTTTCCGATGACCGGCCTGCGTTTCTTCACCGTTTACGGCCCCTGGGGTCGTCCGGACATGGCCTATTTCGGTTTCACCCGGAAGATCTTGGCTGGTGAGGCGATCGAGGTTTACGGCCAGGGCAGAATGGCACGCGACTTCACCTATATCGATGATATTGTCGACGGCATATTGGGCGCGCTCGATCATCCACCGGGCCCCCATGAACACCGCATCCTCAACATTGGCGACAGCCGCCCGGTTGGCCTGATGGACATGATCAAGGCGCTGGAGGATGCTCTGGGCATCGAGGCGGAAAAAATCATGCGGCCGATGCAGCCCGGTGACGTGACATCCACCTATGCCGATGTATCAAAGCTGCACGGGCTCACCGGCTATGTGCCCAAAGTGATGCTGGAAGACGGGCTCAAGCGCTTCGTCCAATGGTACCGGGATTTTTACGGCAATTTGCCGCCCGAATGATCTAGCGCGATTCTGCGCGCAGCATCACTTGCTTGGCGACCATTTTCAGCTGCTCGTTGACCGATGGATCGGTGCAAACGCCTTCGCTGAACATGCCGCCCGATGCGTTGATCCCGACTCCCAGCGGTGTCGGCCAGCCGCGCAGGGCGTGAACGATCGAACGCAGCGCCGCGAGCGTGCTGCCGACTGCCTGCCACCCATAAGCGGTGACGATCAGGCCGATTGGCAGTCCGTCAAGATAGACACGATCATCGGTCGAGGTTTCCTCGATATAATCGATCGCATTTTTGACCAGACCGGACACGGTACCGTGATAGCCGGGACTCGATATCAGAAAGCCATCGGCGCGGCGGACAAGAGCGACCAAGTCCTTGCCGGTCTGGTTGAGACCGGCCGGGTCCGACCGATAATGGGGCAGCGCCATCAGGCGGTCAGATCCGAACAATTCGGTTTCTGCGCCAGCAGCCTCGGCGGCTTCCAAAGCAATCGCCAGCGCCATTTCGGTTGAGGATACGGGACTGGTTGTTCCACCAATGCCGAGGATGAAAGGTTTTTTTGTCTGTTTCACCGGGACGCCATAACGATGGTTGGTGGGCAAATGCAACGCCCTTGTTTAACGAATCTGTTTCTTAATTGACCGATTAAATTTGGCCCATTAAGACCGGCAACAAATAGCGGGCTTCGAGCGCGCTTGTCTCTCCTCGGATCAAAGGATTATCCCATGCGCAAATTTACCGAAGAACAGCATATGTTTCGCGATGCCTATCGCCGTTTTCTGGCCGACGAGGTCGCACCGCGGATGGACGAATTCCGCGAAGCCGGCATTGTCGACCGGGAAATATTCAAGAAAGCCGGCGACCAGGGCTTTCTGATGATCTGGCCGGACGAAAAATATGGTGGCATGGGCGACAATGATTTCCGCTACGAGCAGATCATTATCGAGGAAACCGCGCGCGCCGGCTGCGGCGAATGGTATAACACCCTGCACAGCCGTCTCGTCGGGCCCTATCTCAAAAATATCGGCAACGAGGAACAGCGCGAGCGCTTCCTGCCGAAATGCGTCAGCGGTGAGACGATACTCGCCGTCGCAATGACCGAATCCGGCGCTGGCAGCGATCTTTCGGGCATGAAAAGCTCGGCAAAGGACATGGGTGATCATTGGCTGCTCAACGGATCGAAAACCTATATCTCCAACGGCATCAACGCCGACGTGGTGATTGTCGCTGCCAAGATCGACGGCGTCGACGACAAGCATGCCATGGTGTTGCTGATCGTCGAACGCGGCATGGAAGGTTTCGAGCGCGGCCAGAATCTGGAGAAGATCGGCCTGCATGCGCAGGATACGGCCGAGCTGTTCTTCAATGACGTCAAGATACCAAAGGAAAATACGCTGGGCACGCCGGGCAAGGGTTTCGTCCATCTGATGGAAGGGCTGGCCGAGGAACGGCTGATCGCGATGGTCGGCTATGCCGCATCCTCTCGCCGGGCTTTTGATGTCACGCGGGAATTTGTCATGGATCGGGATGTTTTCGGCAAGAAATTGTCAGATATGCAGAATACCCAGTTCAAAATGGCCGAAATGGACGCAAAAATTGACATGTTGCAGGTCTATGTCGACCATTGTGTCGATATCCACAACCAGGGTGGACTGACCGCCAATATGGCAGCCAAGGGCAAGATGCTGGGCAGCGAAATCGAGTGGGAAATGGCCGATCTCGGACTGCAACTGCACGGCGGCGCCGGCTATATGAAAGAATATGAGATCAGCCGGATCTTCACCGACGCCCGGATGAGCCGCATCTACGCCGGGTCGAGCGAGATCATGCGCTACATCGTCGGGCGCGACGTTTTCAGCCAGAAATATCAATCGATCCTCGAATAGTTTATAGTGGAAATAAGCCAATCAGGGGCCGAGTCGCCTCCCGATTGGGTTGACGTTTACGTAAACTGCTTGACTGTGCTGCACTGCACCATTAGCATTGCGCAACATCCTTCCAATTCTTCCAGCGAGAGGAACCCCTAATGACCGAAGCCTTTATCTATGACGCAGTGCGATCGCCGCGCGGCAAGGGCCGCAACGATGGTGCCCTGCATGAAATCACCGCTCTCGATCTGTCGGCACAGGTGCTGGCATCGATCAACGACCGCAACGAACTCGAGGGCCACGAAGTCGAGGATATCGCCTTTGGCTGCGTCTCTCCCGTCGGCGAGCAGGGCGCGGTCATCAGCCGCATGGCGGCGCTGAAAGCCGGCTATGCAGACACGACATCGGCGATCCAGGTCAACCGCTTCTGCGGGTCCGGTCTGGAAGCGGTGAACATCGCTGCGGGCAAGGTCTGCTCCGGCGAAACCGATCTGGCGATTGGCGGCGGCATCGAATCCATGTCGCGCATCCCGATGGGCAGCGACGGCCTCGGCGGCATGGCCGACCCGACCCTCGTCTTTCAGGAATATTTCGTGCCGCAGGGCATTTCCGCCGATCTGATCGCGACCAAATATGGCTACAGCCGCGACGACGTCGACGCCTATGCCGTCGAAAGCCAGAAGCGCGCCGCCAGAGCCTGGGACGAGAAACGCTTCGCCAATTCCATCCTGCCAATCCGCGACGTGATCGGTGAAGTCGTGCTAGATCGTGACGAACTGATGCGCCCCGAAACCGACATGCAGTCGCTCGGCGCGCTCGGCCCCGCGTTCAAGATGATGGGCGAACAGATGCCCGGCTTCAACGATGTCGCGATCCTCAAGCATCCCGAGATCGAAAAGATCAACCATGTCCACCATGCCGGTAACAGTTCCGGCATCGTCGATGGTTCGGCGGCGGTACTCGTCGGCAACGCAGGCGCTGCCGAAAAATTCGGCCTGAAACCGCGAGCGCGGATCGTGTCGATGGCGGCCATCGGTTCCGAACCAACGATCATGCTGACCGGCCCGGAATTTGCCGCAAAGAAGGCACTGGAACGTGCTGGAATGACAGCAAATGACATTGATCTGTGGGAATTGAACGAAGCTTTTGCAGCCGTGGTATTGCGCTTCATGGATGCAATGAATGTCGACCACAGTGTAATGAACGTCAATGGCGGTGCGATCGCCATGGGCCATCCGCTCGGCGCGACCGGCGCGATGATCCTCGGCACGGTGCTTGACGAGCTCGAACGTACGGGCAAGTCGACCGCCTTGGCCACTCTGTGCATCGGCGGCGGCATGGGTATCGCGACGATTATCGAACGGGTGAACTAAACGCGTTGCTCCGCACCTGATGCGGAGCTCCGGAGGGCGGGCAAGCGCCCTCTCCGCCAAGGCTCCGCATCAAGTGCGGGGCACAGGATGAGATAGCAAGGAATAGAATATGACCTACGAAACATTCACAGTTGATATCGACAGCGACGGCATCGCCCTCGTTACCATCGACGTGCCCGGCGTATCGATGAACGTATGGAACGAAGCACTGATTGCCGACTTCAAGGCCTTTGTACCCGAACTGAACAGCAATGACGCCATCAAGGGCGCAGTCATCACATCGGGCAAGAAATCCGGTTTTCTGGCCGGCGCCGATCTCAATATGCTGGGCGGCTCGAAAGCCGAAAGCATGGCCGAAGCCTTTGAAAGCGCTTGGGAACTGAACGGCATGCTGCGCCTGATGGAAACCGGCGGTCATACGGCAAAGGAACTGCTCAAGGGCACTGCCCACGCCAAGCCGGTCGCCTGCGCGCTGAACGGCCTCGCTCTCGGCGGCGGTCTCGAGCTGGCACTGGCTTGCCATTATCGCGTTTGCGCCGACAATCCGAAGATCCAACTCGGCTTGCCGGAAGTACAGGTCGGTTTGCTGCCAGGCGGCGGCGGCACACAGCGCCTGCCACGTCTTGCAGGACTTCAGGCAGCGGGCATGGCGATCATGACCGGCCAGCCGATGAATCCGCAGGCAGCGCTTGCGCAGAAAATAGTCGACGAAGTCGTTTCTGCCGATGAAGTCGTTGCCAAGGCGAAAGCATGGGTCAAGGCCAATCCCAAGGCTTCTGCGCCATGGGACAAGAAGGGCTATAAATTCCCTGGTGGCGCCGGATCCATGGATCCCCGCGCCGTTCCGCTCTATCTCGGTTCTTCAGCTATCGCGCTGAAACAGAGCAAGGGCAATTTCGAAGCGGTCAAGGCGATCCTGTCCTGCCTCTATGAAGGCTCGATGTTGCCGATCGACACTGCGCTCCGCGTCGAAAGCAAATATTTCACCAAGCTGCTCTCCGGCCCGCAATCGAAGAATATGATCCGCACCCTGTTCATCAACAAACAGGCAGCGGAAAAAGGGGCAGCGCGTCCGAAGGATGTTCCTGCATCCGACATCAAAACCGTCGGCGTACTCGGCGCCGGCCTGATGGGCTCCGGCATCACCCATGTCACGGCCAAGGGTGGCATGAATGTCATCGTCCTCGACCGCAATATGGAAGAGGCGCAAAAGGCCATCGATTACAGCCAGAAGATCGTCGACAAGGGCGTGAAGCGCGGCAAGATGACCCAGGAAAAAGCAGACGCCTTCATGGCCCGGATCACCCCGACCGACAATTATGACGATCTGAAAAATGTCGACCTGATCATCGAAGCGGTGTTCGAACGCCCCGATGTCAAAGCCGATGTGATCAAGAAGACCGAAGCGGTCATCGGCAAGGATGTTATCTTTGCTTCCAACACCTCGACCCTGCCGATTACCGGCCTCGCCAAGAATAGCGAACGGCCCGACCAGTTTATCGGCATGCACTTCTTCTCGCCGGTCGAGAAAATGCCGCTGCTGGAAATCATCCCTGGCGCCGAAACCGGCGACAAGGCCCTGGCTGTTGCCCTCGATTATAATGCGAAAATCCGCAAGGTACCGATTGTCGTCAAGGACGTCCGCGGCTTCTATACCAACCGCGTCTTCCCGCCTTATGCCAATGAAGCGATGCTTATGGTCGCAGAAGGCGTGAAACCGGCACTGATCGAAAATGCCGCCATCGCCATGGGCATGCCAATTGGTCCGCTCGCCGTGGTCGATGAGACGACGCTGCAACTGGGCTATGATATCATGACTTCGACCAAGGAAGAAATGGGCGACGCCTATGTGCCGAGCGGTACCGAGGGTCTGATGGACATCATGGTCAAGCAGATCGACCGCCGCGGTCGGCGCTTTGGCGGTGGTTTCTACGAATATGCCGACGATGGCTCCAAGAAATTGTGGCCCGGCCTTGCCGACCATTTCCCGCTGGCCGAAGAACAGCCTGACGTCGAAGAGGTCAAGCAACGCCTGATGTTCATCCAGCTGATCGCGACTGCGCAATGTTTCGACGAAGGCGTTGTATCCGATCCGCAATCCGCTGATCTCGGCGCGATCTTCGGCTGGGGCTTCGCGCCCTGGACCGGCGGTCCGATGAGCCATATCGACACGATGGGCGTCGATAATTTCGTTCGCATTGCCGACAATCTGGCGCAGAAATATGGCGAGCGGTTCAAACCGCCGATGAGCTTCCGTGAGAAAGCCGATGCTGGCGAAAGCTTCTACAAAGCAGCCTAGGCCGGACCAGAATTCTATAAGAAAGAGCTCCTTCGGGAGCTCTTTTTTTGCCCGTCAGGAACGCTGGTTCACAAGGCCGTCTAATTTCGCAGACAGTTGATCGAGCTTTCGGGACAGTTCATCCATAGTCGAACTGTCAACAGGCTCCCGAATATGGTCGGCGCCATAATGCGCGCGGAACAGGGCCACCATCTGATCCACAACCGGTTCTTGTTGCCGATGCGGGCGTTCTGCATCGATGGTCATTTCAATCGATCGCGCGCTATATTCAAGACTGCCATAGAATATGTCTCGTGCCTGCCACAACACTGCGTCTCGCCGCAATTCGCCGCGGTCCTGTCCACGCCGGAACAGCTGGTCGAAAACCGCAACATAATGGCGCAAATGATCCCGCGAAACGCTGACTTCACTATTGTTACGGCGCAGGGCAAAGGTCAGGTTGATGAAATCCGAATTCAATATCACGGTGTTCAGATGATATTGCGCCAGCGCCCGCAAACGGTCGCAAAAAGAGTCGCCCTTGATGGACGCCATGACCGCCTCTGCTTCCAGGGTTAGCCCGTCCCAGAATTGCTGCAGCACCGCCAGCATCAATTCGGCCTTGGATTCATAATAGCTGTAGATTGTACCTTCGCCGATACCGGCCCGGCGCGCGATCTCGGACATGCGCGCTCCGTCAAAACTATGTTCTACGAAAACATCACGCGCTGCCTCCAGTATCGCACGTTCCTTGCGCTCCAGCTTGACCCGCTGGGTTTCCGGATTGATCGCCTTGGTCGTCAAAACCTGTCCCTTATTGAGCTTGACTCGAAAATACCGAATGCTATTCAACTAGCCTTTGTGGACTTGCCGTGTCAAATAACGAATAGTCCGTTCGGTAAAATCGGAAAGAGGCGCTGCATCAATGCCCCAGTTTAAATCGAAAATTGTCACGGGTTCAGATAGTTTTGCCCAGAACCGCAAAGACATGCTGGCGCTGATTGATCAGCTCCGCAGCCTAGAAAACCGTGCCATTGCGGCATCGGAAAAGCGGCGGCCCACGTTTGAAGCGCGCGGTCAGTTAACCCCGCATGAGCGGCTGAAACGCCTGCTTGATCCTGGCATGCCGTGGCTGCAACTGTACAATATGGCCAATTATATGCTCGAGGACAGTAACCCTGACACGAGCATTCCCGGCGGTAGTGTTATTTTGGGCATCGGTTTCGTCAAAGGTGTACGCTGCATGATCTGGGTCGATGACAGCGGCATCCGGGCGGGCGCGGCGACAGCAGGCGGCTGGGACGCCAGCAAGGGCGCCCAGAAAATCGCGCAGGACCTCAAATTGCCATTCATTCACTTGGTCGAAAGCGCTGGCGCGAACCTGATGGAATATACGGTCGAGCTCTGGGCCCATGGCGGGATGTTGTTTCGCAATCTCGCCTGGTTGAGCGCGGCGGGCATTCCGACCATGGTCGTGCTCCACGGCCCCTCCACTGCAGGCGGCGCCTATATGCCGGGCATGTCGGACTATGTCATCGGGATACGCGACAATGGCATGGCAGCACTAGGCGGCGCGGCGCTTGTCCATGCAGCAACCGGAGAGGTTGCCGATGACCGCGAACTCGGCGGCACCGAAATGCATGCCTCGACAACCGGAAGCGTCGAATATCTCGCCGATGACGACGCCCATGGTATCGCCATTGCGCGCGAGACCATTGGACGTCTGGACTGGAACAAGAATACCGCTCCCATTCGCCGCAACGACTATGAAGAACCAATCTATGATATCGAGGAAATCGCGGGAGTCGTACCGATCGACTATACCACGCCTTATGATGTCCGCGAAGTCGCGGCGCGGATTGTTGATGGTTCCGATTTCGAGGAATTCAAGCCACGCTATGGTCCGGGCACCGTCTGCATGCAGGCGAGCATCATGGGCCATGCTGTCGGGCTGATCGGCAACAACGGCCCGTTTGATCCCGAAGCGGCGGCCAAGGCGACCCATTTCTTCCAGCTGTGCGACCAGTCGCAATTGCCGATCATATTCCTGAACAATACCACCGGCTATATTGTCGGTACCGAGTCCGAGCATAAGGGCATGATCAAGCTGGGCAGCAAGATGATCCAGGCCGTTTCGAACGTCCGGGTGCCGAAACTCTCGCTCTATATCGGCGCCAGCTTTGGCGCCGGCAATTACGGGATGAGCGGCACCGCGTTCGAACCCGATTTCCTGTTCAGCTGGCCGAATGCAAAAACCGGCGTGATGGCGGGCGCATCCGCAGCCAATACGATGAGCCATGTCGCCCGGGTGCAGGCAAAACGCAAGGGCGTGGAGCCCGACGAAGAGGCGATTGCCAAGCAGGAACAGCGGATCAAGGATATTTTCGAAGCGCAGGAGAGCGCTTTCTTCACCTCCGGCCGCGTGCTCGACAATGGCGTGATTGATCCGCGCGACACCCGGAAGGTTCTGGGTTTTGCGCTGGAAACAATCTTCGAGGCACAGAACCGGACGCTTCATCCCAATGCCTTCGGGGTGGCGCGGATATGAGGTTTTCACCGGCAATCATGCTGTACTCCGCACTTAATGCGGAGCTGTCGAGCCAGAACGCTGCAGTCGCCAGAGCTCCGGCTTCGCGGCCCGAGCACGGACCCTCGTTTCAGAGGTGCCGACTGTGACTGATCTACCCGCAACAGAAACCCTGGAGCTCGAACTCCAACAGGGCTGGCTCACCATCTGGTTCAACCAGCCGGACAATCGCAATGCCCTGAGCGACGCGCTGGTCGCCGAACTCGCTGCCGTATTGAAAAGCGTGCGCGATGATCGCACTGTGCGCGGCATCACCCTGCGCGGGCGCGGCGGCGTATTCTGTGCCGGGGCGGATCTCAAGAATTTCAAAGAAAATTTTCAAAAGAGCGGCGACCGCACGGCAATCATCAGCATGTCGAGCGGTGCGGCAGAAATTTTCGACCTGGTGAACACCGCACCGCAGGTTGTAATCGTGCTCATCGAAGGCGCTGCAATGGCGGGCGGATTTGGGCTGAGCTGTTGCGCCGACGTTGTGATTTGCGAAAGCGGCGCCCGCTTCGCGATGACCGAGACCGCCATTGGCGTGACCCCGGCGCAGATATCTCCCTTTGTGATTCAGAAACTCGGCTATGCCACTGGCCGCCGGTTGATGCTGACTGCGGCGCGGTTCGATGGCATCCAAGCGCGTGAACTGGGCTTTGCCGATTTCATCGCCGATGATGTGGCAGGCCTCGAAGCCATTGAAATGCAACTGCGCAAACAGGTGCTGGGTACCGCGCCGGGTGCCGTAGCCGCAACCAAAGAACTGCTCGGACAAATTGCAGGAAAGCCGCGGGACGAAGTGATCCGACTGGCCGCTGAAAATTTTACCGATCGCATGGTCAGTGACGAAGCGAAGGAAGGCGTCGCCAGCTTTTTTGAAAAGCGCAAGCCTAGCTGGGTAGTAAAACCGGAATGAAAATATTGAACATATTCTGCCCGTTCGTGCTGAACCTGTCGAAGCATGAATTTGCACCATCTGTCCTTCGACAAGCTCAGGACGAACGGCGTGAGGAACTCTACACATGACAAAAATCAACACATTGCTTGTTGCCAACCGCGGTGAAATTGCCTGCCGGGTGATGCGTACAGCCAAGGAACAAGGCATCCGCACGGTTGCCGTCTATTCCGATGCGGATGCCAATGCGCCCCATGTCAAAATGGCCGATGATGCGGTGCATATCGGTCCGGCACCGGTGAATGAATCCTATCTGCTGATCGACAAGATCATCCAGGCAGCAAAAGACACCGGCGCCGATGCGATTCACCCCGGCTATGGCTTTCTCTCGGAGAACGCAGCCTTTTCGAAGGCCTGTGCGGATGCTGACATCATCTTTGTCGGTCCGCCGGAAAAAGCGATCGACGTGATGGGCGACAAGGCGCGGTCGAAGCGCGCGATGATTATCGCCGGCGTTCCCTGCGTACCCGGTTATCAGGACGATGATCAGGCGGACGATGTGCTGGTAGCCGAAGCGGGCAAGATCGGTGTACCATTGATGGTCAAGGCAGCCGCTGGCGGCGGGGGTCGCGGGATGCGACTGGTCCATGATCTGGAAGACGTACCCAATGCAATCAAGCTGGCTCGGTCCGAAGCGGAAAATGCCTTCGGCAATGGCGAGCTGATCCTCGAAAAGGCAATCATCAAGCCGCGCCATGTCGAGATCCAGGTCTTTGCCGACAGCCACGGCAACACCATCCATCTCGGCGAGCGCGACTGTTCGGTACAGCGCCGGCACCAGAAGGTGATCGAGGAAGCGCCCTGTCCTGTCATGACTCCGGCACTGCGCGAACAAATGGGCGCCGCTGCCGTGGAAGCAGCGAAAGCGGTCGATTATGTCGGCGCAGGCACAGTGGAATTTCTGCTCGACCAGTCGGGCAGCTTCTATTTTCTCGAGATGAACACAAGGCTGCAGGTCGAGCATCCGGTGACCGAGGAAGTCACCGGTATTGATCTGGTAGCGCTCCAGCTGAAAGTTGCGTCAGGCGACTTGCTGGGTCTCGAACAACAGGACATCGCGCTGAACGGCCATGCGATGGAAGTCCGGCTCTATGCCGAGGATCCGGCGGATGATTTCCTGCCCAGCACCGGGCCGGTCCATTTGTGGAAACCGTCCGGCCTGTCGCGGGTCGACAGCGGAATCGAAACGGGCGGCGAAGTGTCTCCCTTTTACGACTCGATGGTCGCCAAGATCATAACCCACGGCGCCACCCGCGATGAAGCCCGGCGGCGGATGATCAAGGCGTTGTCGGAAACGGCCCTCTTCGGCCCCAAGACCAACCGCGACTTCCTGATCGATGCGCTCGACCGCCCTGATTTTGTGCAAGGCGAAGCGACCACGGCCTTCATTGCGGAGAATTACGGTGAAGGCGGAGTCGATCTGGGAGCGCATGATTTCGCTTCCTATGCGATCGCGGCCGTCATCCATCACAAGCTGCGCCAACAGGCGGCGCATCGTCTGGCGCTCAACGTCAATCGGGAAATGCTCGACTGGTCGAACACCGGCTCGCTGGAAACCGTGGCGCAATATGCCGAAGGCGAGGACGCCCAAACCATCCACGTCCACGTTGACAAGCCGGGTCACTATCGCGTCAACTCCGGCGAAGAGGGAGTCGAGGTGAACTTGATCAGCCTGACCGCCGACCGTGCAAAATTGCGCGTCGACGGACGCACGATCGAAGCGACATATTATGACGATCATCGCACTTTATATCACGCGCTGCCCAAAAGATCGCTGACCGTCACCGATCTGACCGGACTGAGCGCCATGGAAGACGCTGGCGGCGGCGGCACCGTGGTCGCACCGATGCACGGGCTTTTGCTCGAGATATTGGTCGAAGCCGGCGCGCGCGTCGCCAAGGGCGACAAGCTGGCCGTGCTTGAGGCAATGAAGATGCAGCATGAGATACTCGCGGAAATTGATGGGACGGTAGAAACCATAGCCGCCACGGCAGGCAAACAGATTGCGGCCGATGATCTGATTCTCGAAATTGTCGCGGATGAGGAAAGCGAAGAAGCATGATAGCTACCGTTCGCCCTGAGCCTGTCGTGACGAAGTCGACCGAAGGTCAACGGCAGGCCACGCACACTCATGCTTCGACAAGCTCAGCACGAACGGAGATAGCCAATAATGAACAATAAAATCTGCGACCTGCTCGGAATCGAATTTCCACTCGTCGCCTTCTCCCATTGCCGCGATGTTGTCGCTGCCGTTTCCAGAGCCGGCGGCATGGGTGTGTTCGGCGGGGTCAATTGCTCGCCGGAAATGCTCGAAGAGGAGCTCAGCTGGATCGACGCCCATGTCGACGGCAAGCCGTACGGCCTGGATATCATCGTCCCGAACAAGGTCGAGGGGAAGGGCGAACAGCTGGATCCCGAAGCCGTGCTGGCCTCTATTCCGGAAGAAATGAAGCAATTTACCAACAACATAATGCAGCGTCATGGCGTCGATCCAGAGCGTAGCGCGGAGGACATCGAGGCGGTCCGCCGCGAACAGGTCGCCTTTACCGATAATTTGCGCGGCGGCACGGCAGCGGCAATATTGGAAGTCGCTTTTCGCCATCCGATCAAGCTGATTGCCAATGCCCTCGGTATCCCGCCACAAGTGATGCTGGCCATGGGCCAGAAGCACGGGGTTCCGGTTGCGGCTCTGGTCGGAACGCGAGATCATGCGATGAGTCAGGTCGCCGCCGGTGTCGACATCATCATTGCCGTTGGCGGTGAAGCGGGTGGCCATACCGGCGATATATCCACGATGGTACTGATCCCCGAAGTCTGCAACGCGCTGGCCCAGATTGGCGATGATACGCCGGTGCTCGCCGCAGGCGGCATCGCCACCGGTGCCCAGATGGCAGCAGCCATGGCCATGGGCGCAAGCGGCGTCTGGTGCGGTTCGGTCTGGCTGACCACGGTCGAAGCGGAAACCAATCCGGTGGTGAAGGAAAAAATGCTGGCCGCGACATCACGCGATACGGTGCGCGCACGGTCGCGCACCGGCAAGCCATCGCGGCAATTGCGCTCGCCCTGGACCGATGCATGGGAATCCGTCGACGCGCCATCACCGCTTCCGATGCCCTTGCAGTCGCTGGTCGCCGAACCGCCGCTGCGGGTCATCGACAAGCTCAGCCAGGGTGACAATCAGGGGGCCAAGGATCTCGCCACCTATTGGGTCGGACAGGGCGTTGGCCTGATGAACGAACAGATGACCGCGGGCCAGGTGGTGCAGGGCTTCAAGGAAGATTTCATCACCGCCTATGAAAGACTCGCGACCAACCTGAACGATTGACACCCCCCTATCCATCCTGAGCTTGCCGGGGTTTCAATTGCGCCATATGCTTCGGCCGGCTCTGCTTGAACGGAGCAGGGATTGAGGATCGCATGACAAACGCAACGCAGCCTTTGGCCGGTATCAAGGTCGTCGAATTTTCCACCATGGTCACCGCCTCGCTGGCAACGATGATGTTTGCCCAGCAGGGCGCGGACGTGATCAAGGTGGAGCCGCCCGGCATCGGCGATCCGATGCGCTGGCTCGGCAGTCAGAAGGCCGGTATTTCCGGTCTGTTCCACAATTGCAATCAGGCCAAGCGGTCGATCACGCTCGATCTCAAATCAGCGGAAGGCATTGCCCATGCCCGCCAGCTCTGTCTGTCCGCCGATGTCGTGATCCACAATTACCGGCCGGGCGTGATGGACCGGCTCGGTCTGGGCAGCGATGCGCTGCGCCAGGAAAAGCCGGACCTTGTCTACTGCGCGATCACCGGCTTCGGTCACGAAGGACCGCTTTCGGATCGCCCGGCCTATGATCATGTGATGCAGGCGATGGCCGGGTTCATGACCCTGCAGGGCCATCCCGAAAGCTTTGCCTATGTCAAAACTCTGATCTGCGACAAGATCACCGCCTATACCGCCGCACAGGCGATCACCGCCGCCCTGTTTGCCCGCGAACGATCCGGCAGCGGCCAGCATATCGACCTGTCGATGCTGGAAAGCTGCGTTGCATTCCTCTGGCCCGATGGAGGTATGCACCTCACGCTGAAGGGAGGGGATGTCACCCATGGCGCGCCCTTCGCCGATTATTACCAACTGCCCTTGCGGACAACCGATGGCGCTATTGCCTACGCGGCTATGACCGATGCCCATTGGGATGCGATATTCGACATCGTCGGTCGCGCGGACCTGAAGACCGAAGAGAAATATAAGGGCATGACCAACCGCAGCATCCATATGGCAGAACTGGCCTCGATCATCGCCAGTGAAAAACCGAACATGACCTGCGCCGAGATGGTTGCCGGCCTGGCGAAACAGGACGTACCGGCAGCAGCCTGTCTGTCTTTGGAAGAATTGCCTGCCAATCAGCAGGTGCTAGCTATGAGCATATTTGAACAGACCGAACATCCGCTTCTGGGACCGGTACAGCATGTCACGCCACCGGCCCGCTTTGGCGGCAGCAAGCTGGCACCCTGCGGCCCCAGTCCGGCGCTGGGCGAACATAGCGAGGCCATCCTCGCCGAACTCGCCGCCGGTCCGTAACCATAGATTGCTTCAATTGAAGCGAGCGGCCGCCATCTGGTTGCTTATGCCCGGAATTTGGCTATTCTCTGCAAAAAAGCAAGGAGAGAGTCGCATGACCTGGCAGATGGCTGATATCTGGGAAAATATTGCTGAAGCAATTCCCGACAAGCCCGCAATCGTCGATGGCGAAAAACGCTATAGCTGGTCCGAATATGAAAATCGGGCTGCCCGGGTCGCGCAGGTGCTCACCGACCATGGCCTCGAACCCGGTGCAAAACTCTCAATCTATTCCTATAATTCGGCCGAATATATGGAAAGCCAGTTCGGCGCTTTCAAAGCGCGCATCTGTCCGGTCAACGTCAACTATCGCTATCTCGAAGCGGAACTGACTCATGTCATCAACAATAGCGACAGCGAGGCCCTGGTCTTCCAGGCGCAATTTGCTCCGCGGGTCGCCGCCATCCGCGATCAGCTGGAACGGGTCAAACTCTTCCTCGAAATCGACGACGGATCGGGAGAACATCTCGAAGGCGCTGTGTCCTATGAGGAGGCATTGCAAAGCACGGAACCGATGCCGGTGATCGAAAGATCGGATGATGATCTTTACATGCTCTATACCGGCGGCACCACCGGCATGCCGAAGGGCGTGATGTATGACCACAAGACTTTCGCCAGCGCGCTTCTTGCCAAGGGGTTCGAAATGCGGATGCTGGAGCCGCCGACAGATTCGTCAAGCTTCGGACCGCTGGTGCAGCAGCTGCACGCTATGGGCGCAGCGTCGCGCTCCATTCCCGCATGCCCGCTGATGCATGGCACTGGCATGTGGATCGGAGCGATGATTCCACACAGCCTGGGTGGCTGCGTGGTGCTGTTCGATAACAGTCATTTTGATCCGGTTGCCCTCTGGCAGCTCGCCGAGGATGAGAAAGTCACCGATATAACCATCGTCGGCGATGTCTTTGCCAAGCCGATGCTCGCTGCGCTGGACGATGCCAAGACGTCGGGACATGCCTCTGATTTATCATCGCTTCAGATGATGGGCAGTTCCGGAGTGATGTGGTCGACCGAAGTCAAGCGCGGCCTTTTGGACCATTTGCCGCATATGGCGATTGTCGACAGCATGGGTTCGACCGAGGGCAGTATGGGAACCTCGATCACGACGGTGGAAAATATCGATATTGACCAGACCGCCAAATTCGAAATGAACCCAACAACCAAGGTGCTGACCGAAGAGGGCAAGCCGGTAGCACCCGGCTCCGGTGAGATGGGCCTGATCTGTAATGGCGGGATGGTGCCGCTGGGCTATTACAAGGATGAAGCGAAAAGCGCGGCGACCTTCAGGACGTTTGACGGCGTTCGCTATTCCATCCCCGGTGACTTCGCGACGGTCGAGGCAGATGGATCGATCACCCTCCTCGGTCGGGGCTCGGCCTGCATCAATAGTGGCGGCGAGAAAATCTTCCCCGAGGAAGTGGAAGAAGCACTGAAGACGCATGAGTCGGTCTACGACTGTCTGGTCGTTGGCCTGCCCGACGACCGATTTGGCCAGAAAGTTACCGCAGTGCTTTCCATATCGGAGGGCGCCCGGTTTGATGAAGCCGAGTTGAATGATCATGTCCGATCGAAACTGGCCGCCTATAAGGCGCCCCGCGCCATTGTCCTTGTCGACGAGGTCCCTCGCGCTGCCAATGGCAAAGCGGGCTATAAGGCGGCCCGGGAGATAGCGCTGGAACGGCTGCAGATACCGGCCTAGATTCCGATCCGCCATTGTCGGCCGTTTCGTCACCACCTCAGCCATTGACGGATCGCCAACACCCACCGCAAGGACGGACGATGATCGTCGAACTCATCCACAACCCGGCCTCCGGCACATTTGACGAATTGCGGCTGGATGTACTCTCCCAGGCGTTTCAGGCATGCGGCGCGCAGGTACGGCTGGGCCGAACCGAGAAAAATGGGCGATTCGAGATTTTCCCCGAATGCGACCTTGTCTGTGTGTCTGGCGGTGACGGGGCTTTGCGGCTGGTCGTCGCATCGATGATCAGGGCCGGACTGTCAAAACCGCTGTGCATATTTCCCGCCGGTACTGTCAATCTGGTAGCCAGGGAACTGGGTTATTCCGACAATCCGGAAATATTTGCCCGCGAGATCATGGCGGGATTTCTCGCCAGGGATGAGGCGCGGCTGGAAGCGCCGCTGGTTACTGGCGACGATCAACCCTTTGTTGCCTGTATCAGTGCCGGGCCGGACGGGCAGGCAGTCGCCCGGCACAGCCCGGTGCTGAAACAACGTATTGGCGGCGCGGCCTATGCCTGGTCGCTGATCAAGCTGCTCGGTGACTGGCCGGAACTGCGCTTCTCGCTCATGGCGAAAACCCCTGACGGAACGAAAATACGACTGACCAGCGCCGCCTTTTACGTGATCAAGGCCCATCATTATGCCGGCAACTGGACGCTGGCACCAGCGGCCGAAATAGGTTCGGACATTTTCCACGTCATCTCGCTGTCCCGGGCGCGCCCTCTGGATTTTTTGCGGTTTCTGGCAGTGACAGCTCTTGGCCGAGACCCTGCCCGGCTTGATTTTGTTCAGTCGGTGCCTGCTTGCCGTCTGACGATAGCAGCGGAAGACGATCAATCCCGGCTGGCCTCTTTTCAGGTCGATGGGGACATTCTCCCGGCGCAGCCGCACGAGATCAGAGTGACCAGCCGCACGGTCACCTATTGCCTGCCGATCCCGGATTGAACCACGGTTTCTAGGCTGCCCGGCAATGATCCGCGATCAGGTCCACCATCTCCGGCAATTTGCTGGGTGGCAGATCATGCCCCATGCCCTGAACCAACTCGAAACGGGCGGCTTTGACATTGGCCGCGATATCCTGCCCGCAAACCGAAGGGATCAGCGGATCGTCAGCGCCATGAATGACCATGGTCGACACGTCGATCCGGTTGGCTACCGGCCGTAAATTCCCGGTGTCGATGATCGCCGCCATCTGGCGTTTCGGTCCGGGCGGATAGAAAGCGCGTTCCTGCGCCAGCCTCATCATTTCCCGCCGTTCTTCCGGGCGACTGCGACCTTCCTCGGAAGCGATGAGCGATGAGAAAGCCAGTCCCAGCTCCAGAGCCTCATCCGGAGTCCGGGCCTTCGCCCGCGCCGTCTGCATCAGCACCTTGCGCACTTCGATATTGGCACCGGGCAAACCCGGACCATTGGTCGAAGACATGATCGGCGTGAAAGAAAGCACCCGGTCGGCATGGTCCGCCGCGATCAGCTGACCGATCATGCCGCCCATCGACGCGCCGACAATATGCGCTTTGTCAATCTTGAGAGCGTCGAGAACGCCGACGGCATCTCTCGCCATATCGCTCAAATTATAGGGTGCCATTTGCCGTTTGGGGAAAAAGCGCTTGGCAATCATCTGCCGGATCGGATGCGGCGCCCGAACGCCATCAAATTTATAGGACAATCCGACATCGCGATTGTCGAAAGTGACAACCCGAAAGCCTTTTGCCACCAGTCCGTTGACGAAATCCATCGGCCAGTAAATCAGCTGGGCGGTATAGCCCATCACCAGCAATATGGCGGGATCCTCGGGATTGCCGTGATCTTCGGCTTCAATATTGATACCATTGGCGATGACTTGCATGAGCTGTCCCTGACTTACACCAAAAGAGGATAAGTAACAGAAAGCGCAGAGGTTACAAGAACCGCGGTACTGGCGGTCTAGGGCGCATTTTTCCGCTCTGGCTGGCTGTTGTCATTGCCCGCCAGATGAGCAAGCGAGCCAACCGCAACGGTGCCCAGTCGGGCAACCTGATTATGCTGGTCCACCACCGCACGCGCAGCCAGAATCACCGGTACCTGGATGGCCTGCGCGGACAGTTTTGCGACCCGGACTGTGTAATCGCCGTAAGGAACGCCGTCAAACAGGAAGAAGCCGTCAAATTCGGTCTGGGTTTCGCGAACGACGCGCCCCTCGCTGTCTATCAGTTCCAGTCCAACACCGGCAATCGTGCCGCCGCCCTGCCGTATCAACGTACCCTCCACTTCGCCGGCACTGACCAGAGGCAGCTCAATCGTCATGGCGACGCCAGGCCGCGGCGTGATCACGATACCTGGCAGAGCGGGCTGGACATAAGGATTGGGGAGGCTGCTGCTATCAATGCCGATCAAAACCGGCCGGAAGGGTTGCAGATTGTCGATGACGGCGCGCCCCTTGTCATCGGTGGCGGTCAAAGCGATCGACTGCCCGGCGGTCAGTTCGACATTTTCCGCCAGTGCTTCACCCGGCTGACGGATACCGTCCTGATTTTCATCATAATATACAATTGCCAGCGCTTGCCCGTTATTGGCCAGCTTGTTGCTAGAGAATCGGAATTTTCCGTTGCGCGGATCGGGCCCGAGGCTGAATGCCAGGTTGAGTCCCGCCGCTACCGACCCGTCACTCGCCGCTTCGGCGCTGGCGGTGAGCGAGAATCGTTCGAACCGGCGAATTATCCCGATTCCAGCGCGTCCACGGTCAAGCTCGGCATCATAGCCAAGCTCCGCACGCCAGTCGGATCGCTCCCCGGCGCGCCATTCACCGGTAAAGTCGATTCTTTCGAAACGTTTTTCCGGGGCCAGCCGGTAGTGCGCTTCTCCGCGCAGCCTGACCTTGCCGATCCGGCCATTGGCGAGCAGCCGTGCGCCAAGGCGGTCAGGCGGATCGGGTCCGAAATCACTGAATCTTTTCTCCCAATTCAATTCGCCGGTCAGCGACAGGCGGTTCAGATTGAACGAAATGCGGCCAGTGATATCGAGACTGTCGCGCCCGTCGGAATGCGTTTCATATTGTGCGTCGATATGAACAGGAACGGCTTTGCTGCCGATCTTGAAGCTGTTGTCGACCGCCAAACTATGTCTGGAACTGGTATTTTCTTCTATCTGGTCAGAAATGAAACCGCCGCGCGCCCAAACCGATTCAGCGGTAATATAGCTATTGCCAAGCTGACCGAGCAATTGGCCGCGAAATGCCGTACCGCTGCCAAAATCCGACGCAGACGACAGTTCCACCAGCGTCGGCCCGACCGCCCGGCGGACCGATCCTTCCAGATAGTCATAGCGATGCCCGTTTCTCTGCAAGCTGAATAATGATGCTGCAACCGAGGTTTTGGCGTTGAGTCCGCGCTCCAGCCCAACGCCACCGCGCCAGCCCGCCTGCGGGATCGGCGAATAGGCTCCGAGCCGGATCAGATCCTCGCCCGCTTCGTGAACTCCAGCCCAATAATAGGTCTGTCTGGGAGGAATCGAGTCCAGGCCCACCGGAATCACCTTGATATCGCGCCGGATCTGTCCCTGCGGACCATAAAGCACAATTTCGAAGTGATTCTGGCCGTAAAGCAGAGGAACGTCGACAAATTCATAGCGGCCATCAGTCCGGTTCTCGGCAAAGGCAAGCAGCTGGCCATTGCGATAGAGTTCGGCATCCCAGCCAGTAGCCAATTCGCCCCGGAAGCTGGTGCGATCAAAACTGTCAGGGCGCTCGATGGGACGGTTGGTCACCAATGCCCCGCGACCGGCAACGGATTGGGAGACCAAAGGCGTGGAGAATGTCGATACGTCGCCCAGAGCAAAATGGGTTGCCTGTAGCGGCCCGAGCAGTTCACCCCTGGGGTCGGTTCGATAGGCCCGGACCCGCAGATTTTTCGGCACACCGCTGCTGTCTGAAGAAAGCCGCGCATCAAAGCTGGCTTTGCCCACTTCGCCGGATGCATAAAGCTCGTAGCGCAGGTCAAATTGCTGTCCTGACCGATTGTCTCTGACTCCACCGGCGGAAACCACCGCGTCCACCGATGGCGTGCGCCAGAATTTATAGGGTTCGGACGATTGCGGCAGACCGGCCAGGTCGAAACTCTTGCGAGGGCGGATTTTGGCGGCCTGTTCCTTGCGCGCCAGAGCGCGTGCAAAGGGCAGTTCGGTTTCGGATTCAATGGTCAGCAAGGCATTGGACAGGTCGGGTATGAGATCTATATCAAACCAGTCCGACAGGCTGTCCAGCGCAACACACCAGCCCTCCGGCACTTCACGAATCTCTCCGGACAGCAGTTCTTTAGTGGCATGCGCCATTTCCACCCGATTGCTATCGCGATCAATGGTCAGTGTCTGGCTTTCCGAAAATATCCAGCCAGTTGCGCGGCGCGACTTTTTGTCAAGACGGAGCGGAATATCCATCGCCATGATAATATCGGCGAGATCAACGCACACACCGCTGTCGGTTTGATAACCTCTTACACCATCTCCGAGCCGATAATTGCCGGAGCGCAAGTCAAACAACAATGCGTCATCATCGCTGGCTGACCATTGGCTGACCGCCTGCGCCGCGGTAGGCGCGAACAGCAAAGCCGCCGAAATCGACACGATCCCTGCGGCTTTGACCAGCGCACCCAAGCGCCGGCCGATTATTTTATGCAGCTGTCCCATGGCTAACATCAGGACTTGAATTGGCGGTTTGACGCCAATTCAAGTCCTTGATAGTTAGTTGTTATCTTAAAACCATATCCGTTTGGGCGATGAGGCCACCGCCGTCATTCGCCGATTCATAATAAGCTACCGAGATTTGTCCGTTGAGCTGCGCCGCAATTTCCGGCGGTACCGGCAGAGAGACGGTTCTTTTGGTCACTTCCGCGTAAACAGCAATGCCACGCGCAATCATGATCGGTTCGGCGACGCCCGGCTTGGTGATGCGGATTTCGCCATAAGTGGAACGATCACCTGACCGGCTGAGATCAAAGGCGAAGGACTGTCCGTCCGGATCCTTTTCCATGCGGCCATTGGCGATCGCGGCGGTTGCCTGCAAATTGCCATAGCGCACGATGATCGGGATGGTGACACCATAGATCGGCGTGAGGGCGATGGAAAAGCCGCCCTCCGGCGCTGCTTTCTCGGTTACGGACCGTGCTTCAGGAATGGCGCGGAAAAGCAGATGCACCCGATATTCCCCGTCGGCAAGACCTTCGGGGGCGCGCACGCCCAATCGGATAGCCTGCGGCTGATTTGGCGGCAGCGTCACGCGCCGGGGTGCATAGCGGATCATCGCCTTCGCGGCCTGTTCGATGTCGTTGGACTGTTCTTCCGTTACCTCTTCCAGCCGGCCGTCTGCTGTCATTCGGCGCAACTCCAGAGAAATTCGGTACGTTGCGGTTTCCGAGCCTATATTGTTCAGAATGACTTCGGTCCCGCGCTGGCCATCGAGCACGACCCTCGTCGGTGCGACCAAAAGGTCTCCGGCCGCCTGAGCCGGCACGCTTGCCAACATCATCACGGATATAAGGGCGGTCAGCCCGCCACAACATATCTTAAAAATCTTCAAACCCTGGTCGGTCATCATAGTCTCCGTTTTTACTGGTCATTATTACGGATCGGCAGGTTTTTTTGCGCCTGCGCCCACGCCGCTCTTATGAACAAAGAGGGTTACCAAAGGGCTAACCATTGGGATTATCTGTTGTTGGATCCTTCCTTCCTGGCTTCCCGCGCGCGCAATAAAAACCCGCCTGCAATCGTGATCGCAGACGGGTGATGGTAAAAAAGATTGGGGCGGGCCTGGGCCTACCCGGTCAGATTTTACTGATAGACAACGGCTACGTTGAAGGAACCTTCATAAGCGCCATCCGCCTGATTGGCTCCGACACTCAAAATGCCACCGACGGTGAAACTATCTTCTCCTGCCAGAACGATGGTTTCATTGCTTGCTTTCAGCATCGCCGTCATGGTGCCGTCCGGGCCGGTCAGCGTTACTGTCGGATCGACGGAAACAGCAACCGTTTCACCGGTGGTGCCAGAGACATCAAATCCAGCGGCCGTAGTCGTACCGGAACAGACGAGTCCCGTACCGCAAGTCGGCGAGCCAGTCGTGCTGACAGCGACTGTCGACGCCTCTGCGCCCGTCACAATCGTGCCGAAGTCGAGATTGGAGCCGTCAGAATCCACAGATACCTGTGCAAGAATATTCGCACGCGCATCTGCAGTGGCAGTATCTGCACGGGCAGTGGTTGCCCCCATGATCGAAGCCACAAGTACGGAAGAAGCCAAAGCGGCCTTTAGAAATTTTGACATAGTTACTGGTCCCTATTGTTCATTACATTATTGAACGGACGCATACGGTGTGATTGAGCCAAACCCACTGGCTAACCATCGTCTGCGCCAACATTCAGCCGGTCTTATCCGGGGGAAAGAATAAGGCTTTGCTGTAACTCATGGTTAATTTGAGATTAACTCGATAACCCATTGAATAACAGATATAAATTTGGAGTAAATTCCACTAATTTGCCGTTAACCAGGCAGTTGGCCCGCCTGTTTTCGGATTCGGTCCGGGCGTTTATGCTAGATATGTTCACCCGTCAGACGCTGGCAAATCAGGTCCAGTTGATCAAGATTGGCATATTCTATTGCCATGGTACCGCCCTGCCCGTTGGACTGGATTTTCACCTTCAAGCCGAGCAGATCCCCCAAATGGGTTTCGAGGGCCTTAATATCAGCATCTGTCTCCGACAGCGACGCCTGCTTTTTCGCCGACATCGGCTTCTTGACCGCCAGAGCTTTACGAACCAGCCGCTCAACGTCGCGAACCGACAACCCCTGTTTCGCAATTTGAGGCCCCAGTTCTTCGGCGTTGGGCGCGTTGATCAGCGCCCGGGCGTGGCCCATCGTCAGCTTCTCTTCGACAACCAGTGTCTTCACGCTGGCTGGCAGTTCCAGCAAGCGCATGAGATTGGCGATATGGCTGCGCGATTTCCCGACAATTTCGGCCAGCCTGGTCTGGCTATGCCCATAATCGTTGCTGAGCCGCGCATAGGCCTCGGCCTCTTCGATGACATTCAGGTCCTTGCGCTGGACATTTTCGACAATCGCGATCTCGAATGTTTCTTCATCGTTGAGGTTGCGAACGACCGCGGGGATCTGATGCAGGCGAGCGCGCTGTGCAGCTCTCCACCGGCGCTCGCCGGCGACGATCTGGAAAGTCTTGCCATGCGGTCGAACGACGATCGGCTGAATCACCCCGCGTTGCCGCATGCTGTTTGCCAATTCGTCCAGCGCGTCGGTATCGAAATTCTGGCGCGGCTGATCCGGATTGGGCCGGATATCCGAAACAGCTATGGAGCGCAGGCCATCGGCAACGGTCGCTTCCGCAGCCCGTTCACCATCGCTGGACTCGCCGGTCTGGATCGGCTCTTCCCGCTGGATTTCGCCGAACAGGCTGTTCAGTCCCCTGCCAAGTCCGGTTGCGCGCTTGGCTGGTTTCTTGTTGGTTTCATTCAAGGCCTGATCGTCATCCA